>CAWATB010000009.1:0-144835 GCA_963784815.1 uncultured Gammaproteobacteria bacterium
GCGAGACTCGCCGTGAATTGCTGTCACTGACAATTGGCGCTGTACACACCAACAAGCATTTGAAGCCCTATATCTCTGGATAATGAGCCCGGGCACTACAGCATGAGTGCCCCTAGTGCATTTCGTCGAACGACGGGCACATCTGACATGGCTCGCAAGCAACCGAATCACTGTGATGGCAGTCAATATATTTACCCGCCCCATATCAGCACCAAGTCCAATTGAAATCAGAGAGCTTGTGACCTTGTATCAGCAGGCAAGGACGCAGGATGCAATGCAAAAAGCTCAATCGCTGGTCACCAGATTTCCCAAACATCCTTTTGGTTGGACGATCCTGGGAGCGATTTACAGGACCGGGCACAACAATACCGAAGCGCTACCTTGCCTCATCAAGGTTGCTGAGCTGGCACCAAGTGACCCCAATGGACATTTCAATCTGGCAAATACGTACAGAGACTTGGGGAAGACGACAGAAGCAATTGAAAATTATCGGCGAGCGCTGAAATTGAAGCCAGATATTCCCTACGGTTTCTTCCACTTGGGGAACATGCAACACGAAGCAGGACTGTTGCCCGCTGCTGAACGAAGCCTGCGACGAGCACTGAAGCTTTCCCCTGAACATGTCGAAACGCTGAGCAACCTTGCGCACGTGTTGCAGGATATGGGGCAACCACGACAAGCCTTAGAGTTGTATGACCGCGCTTTATCTTTACAGCCTACCAACGCCCTACTTCACTACAACAGGGGTGATGTTCTACAAGAACTGGGGGAATGGAAGGAGGCCGAAGAGGCCGCGAGAACAGCTATTCGATTGGCCCCACTCATGCCAGAAGCCCACGCCCAGCTGGGCGATGTACTCAAAGAATTCGGCCAGTTTAGTTCTTCGATCGACGCGTACCGCACTGCACTCGCGCTTGCGCCAGACAATTCAGCCATCCGGAGCAACCTGCTCTTCACCCTGAATTACCTTCCTTTACGTGAAGGCGAAAATCCCCTCAAAGAAGCTCTCTCTTTTGGGCACTCAGTGAAAGCACGGACGGAGGGAAAATCCTATCCTTGGCGTGGTGAAACCGCTCCGCGCAGGTTACGGGTTGGTATGGTTTCTGCCGATTTTAGGAATCATCCTGTTGGATACTTTCTGGAAGCCGTTCTTCACAGCATTGACAACAGCCGGGTGGAATTGGTTGCACTCAACACACAGACCTTTGAAGATGAGCTGACACAACGCATCCGCCCCCGGTTTCGCGAATGGCATTCGATTGCGGGGATGACTGATGCAGTTGCTGCCCAAGTCGTGAACGAGCTGGGGCTCCACGTTCTACTGGATCTATCGGGCCATACAGCAGGGAACCGGCTTCCGCTATTTGCCCACAGACTCGCACCCGTCCAAGCCTCGTGGCTGGGCTACTTCGCAACCACGGGGGTAGCAGAAATGGACTATTTGATTGCGGACACTGTGACATTGCCCGAAACCTGCGAGCGCGACTTCACCGAGGAAATTTGGCGGCTACCCGAAACGCGGCTTTGCTTCACCGCACCCAAAGAGAAAATCGAAACCAATCCCCTGCCAGCGATGTCAAATTCAGGCATCACTTTTGGCAGTTTCAGCAACCTGATCAAGCTGAACGACGATGTCATCCGCCTATGGAGTCGCATACTTCGTAGCCTCCCGACCAGCCGCTTGCTCATCCAGGCAAAACAGCTGCGATCTACTGAGATGAGGAACTTACTCATCGACCGATTTGCTATCCACGACATACGCCCAGAGCAATTGATATTGGAAGGCCCAATGGCACGAAGCAACTACTTGAAGGCTTATCACCAAGTAGATATTTGCCTAGACCCGTTTCCATTTCCCGGTGGTACAACCACAGCGGAAAGCCTGTGGATGGGCGTTCCGGTGCTCACGCTTGAAGGTAAAACCTTTGTCGGCCGACAAGGCGCCGGACTCTTGGCTGGCGTTGGACTTGCGGATTGGATAGCGGCTACCCCCGATGAGTACCATCAACGTGCTGTCAATCTCGCTGACAACATCCCAGCACTGGCAGCACTTCGCCAACACCTGCGTGCCAAAGCTTTGTCATCGCCAATATTTGATTCCACAAGGTTCGCCAAAAACCTTGAGTCAGCCTTGTGGGGAATGTGGGAACAAAAGAAACCCACCTGAAAACTTTCGTTTGACGGCGCTGAGTAAGCCGTTGCGTGTTGAGGGCACAGTCAACCCAGAGCGTCGAATCGATCCTTGAGCAAGGTAGCACCGTTGGGCAAGGCCTCGTCAGCTCAGCGCGTTCAACCGGTCTTTCAACAACGTGGCGCCAGAAGGAAGCAGTTCAATAAAGCCGCGCTCCTCCAGGTCCTTCATCACCCGGCTGACCATTTCGCGGGATGCCCCCACCATCTTGGCCACGTCCTGCCGGGAGATCTTTTCTTTGATGATGAGCTGGCCTTGCACATCAGGAGCAGCAAAGTCCAGGAGCGCATGCGCGACGCGCCCATAAACATCCAGCAGCGCGAGCGACTCGATCTTGCGATCCGCGTGACGCAGTCGCTTGACCAGGCCACGCATCACCACCAGTGCCATGGACGCGTTCTCCGTCAGGCAACGGGCAAACTCGGCACGCCCCAGCATCAGCACATCGGTCTGCACCTCGGCCCGCACGGTGGCCGAATGGGGTTCGTTGTCGATGATGCTCATCTCGCCCAGGTAGTCACCCTGCGCCAACGTGGCCAGGATCACTTCGCGCCCCCGGCTGTCCGAGGTCATCACGCGAGCACGGCCCGTGAGCAGAATGAACAGGGCATTGGATTTTTGCCCCTGCTCCACCAAGGCTTCACCACGCTTGAAACGGCGCTTGATCACCGCACCACTGATCACCTCGGCCTGGGCTACCGTCAGCAGCGAAAACAAGGGCACCCGGCGCAACAGGTCCAGATTGGACAACATCGTCGACATGCAAACATCTCCTCTCACAGGGGTGCGACCCAACCGGAGCCGCAACGGGTTATCAATGGGTTCTTACAATCACCGTGATTGAAAAAGGGGCCTCTCGCCCGAGCGGCCACCGGTTGATACTCGGCAGGTCAACCCCCAGCTTTCCCAACAGCGCCCCATGTAGCGAGCGCAAAACACAGGCTTTTACCATGTCCACCACCCAACACGCGAAAGTTCTGATCCTCGGCTCGGGCCCTGCGGGCTACACCGCTGCGGTCTACGCCGCCCGCGCCAACCTGAACCCTGTGCTCATCACCGGTATGGCCCAGGGCGGCCAGCTGATGACCACCACCGAGGTAGATAACTGGCCCGCAGACGTGCATGGCGTGCAGGGGCCGGACCTGATGCAGCGTTTTCTGGAGCACGCCGAGCGTTTCAAGACGCAGGTCATCTTCGACCACATCAACAAGGTCGATTTCAGCCAGCGTCCCTTCACGCTCACTGGCGATAGCGGCACCTATACCTGCGACGCGCTGATCCTGGCCACCGGCGCATCGGCCAAATACCTGGGCCTTCCTTCGGAAGAAGCCTTCATGGGCAAGGGCGTGTCGGGCTGCGCGACCTGCGATGGTTTCTTTTACCGCGAGCAGGACGTCTGCGTGGTGGGCGGCGGCAATACGGCGGTGGAAGAAGCGCTGTACCTGTCGAACATCGCCCGCAAAGTCACCCTGGTGCACCGCCGCGACAAGTTCAAGGCGGAGCCCATCCTGGTGGACAAGCTCAATGACAAGGTCGCGGCTGGCAAGATCGAACTCAAGCTGTTCAATACGCTCGACGAAGTGCTGGGCGACAACACCGGCGTGACGGGCATCCGCATCAAGAGCACCAAGGACGGCAGCACCGAAGACATCAAGCTGCAAGGCTGCTTCATCGCCATCGGCCACGCGCCCAACACCGAGATCTTCCAGGGCCAGCTGGAGATGGAAAACGGCTACATCATCACGCAGGGTGGCCTCAAGGGTTTTGCCACCCAGACCAGCGTGCCTGGTGTGTTTGCGGCGGGCGACGTACAGGACCATGTGTACCGCCAGGCCATCACCAGCGCAGGCACGGGCTGCATGGCAGCGCTCGACGCCCAGCGCTTCCTGGAACAAGAGAGTTGATCAAAAAGTAGGCCGCAGGCTATAATCTGCGGCTTTGCTGAATTCGACCCGTATTTTCGGACCCGTCGAAATAGGCAAATCGGGTTACCGCCACCCTTTCTGGCGAGGTGAGGCCGCAAGCCAACCTGGGGATTACGCCTCAGGGCTCAGCGAACGGCCGTTAAAAGTATCGGAGTGTCCTCATGGCACGCGTCTGCGACGTAACGGGCAAGAAGCCCATGACGGGGAACAATGTTTCCCACGCCAACAACAAAACCAAGCGCCGGTTCCTGCCGAACCTGCAATACCGCCGTTTCTGGGTCGAGACCGAAAACCGCTGGGTTCGCCTGCGTGTTTCGAGCGCTGCCCTGCGTTTGATCGACAAGAACGGTATCGACTCGGTGCTCGCAGACCTGCGCGCACGTGGTCAGGCTTAAGGAGAAGCACCATGGCAAGCAAAGGCGGACGCGACAAGATCAAGCTGGAATCCACTGCGGGTACCGGTCACTTCTACACCACGACCAAGAACAAGAAGACCATGCCCGAGAAAATGCTGATCATGAAATTTGATCCAAAAGCTCGCAAGCATGTGGAATACAAGGAAATGAAGCTGAAGTAATTCAGTCTCTGTCCCTGAAAAAGCCGCCCGACGCTAAGTCTGGCGGCTTTTTTGTTGGTTCAGCTCCGACAGCTGTGAGGCAAAGACCTTCGACATTGCCCCTGCAACAAAAAGACCCACCCCCGGCCAACGAGGGAATATCGCCAGAAAATGTGGCGGCCCCATCGTGCTGGCACAAAAAAGCCGCTGCAGGCCATACGCCCGCAGCGGCTTTTTGGAGGTTGCGTCTACAGCGAATCAGCTCGTCAGGCGCGCGCGGCACGCAGACTGATCGAGAAATCCCTCAGCGCAGCAATCCCGCTTTCTTCAGCCCTACGGCACCATGCCTGCAAATCGGCCGTGAGTTGCTCCCGGGACTGGGACGTGTTGAGCCACAACTGCCGCAGCTCTTCACGCATGGTCACCATCTTGTCCAGAGCCGGGTGCGCAGCGCGAACCTGTGCGAGTTGCGGCAGGGCCACTGCAGGCACCTTTTCGGCGTCACGGTGTAACCAGCGCTTGGCCGCCTTCAGCACCGATACATCTGCCTGACGCGCCTGCAACGCGGCAATCTCTTCCCTGCAGGCCTGGCGCACACCCCGTGCGTATCCCGCCATCACTTCGTAGCGATTGGCGATCAGGGCTTCCAGCGTTTTCTCATCGGCCACGGGTTTCACATCGCCCAATTGCAGCTTGGGCGGCACCTTCTTGACCGTGGCCCAGCCGATTTTCTTCATCAGGCTGATGTAGGCCCAGCCAATGTCAAACTCATACGGCTTGACCGAGAACTTGGCCGATGTCGGGTACGTGTGGTGGTTGTTGTGCAGCTCTTCGCCACCAATGATGATGCCCCAGGGCGACAGATTGGTACTGGCATCCTGCGCTTCAAAGTTGCGATAGCCCCAGTAGTGCCCGATGCCGTTGACCACACCCGCCGCCCAGAAGGGAATCCACAGCATTTGCACGGCCCACACAGCGGCTCCCAGAGCGCCGAACAGCGCCAGATTCAGGATCAGCATCAGGCCCACGCCTTGCCAGCCAAAGCGGGTGTAGACGTTGCGCTCCATCCAGTCATCGGGCGTACCGTGGCCGAACTTCTTCATGGTTTCCATGTTCTGGGACTCAGCGCGGTACAACTCAGCGCCACGCCACATCACCGTGTCCAGACCCCGGGTCTGGGGGCTGTGGGGGTCGTCCGCGGTTTCGCACTTGGCGTGGTGCTTGCGGTGGATGGCCACCCATTCCTTGGTGACCATTCCAGTGCTGAGCCACAACCAGAAACGGAAAAAATGCGAAGGGATGGCGTGGAGGTCCAGCGAACGATGCGCCTGCGCGCGGTGCAGAAAAATCGTGACCGCAGCGATGGTGATATGGGTCGTCGCCAAGGTGTACAGAATCACCTGCCACCAAGCCAAGTTCCACAACCCATGGCCCATCCAGTCAATGGCAGCGTTCAACACAGCCCAATCGGGTAACAGCATAGTCAGAAAACCTTACGTCACAGAGAACCCGCTCACCAACAGACCGGGCACATGATTTTAGAGGGGCGCCCGCTGAAACGGTTCAGCAGCATCCACAGTTGTTACATTGATTTAGCGTCTTTAAATCAGTAACTCAGCTCTTTTTACTCCAAACAGCGGCAAAAAACCCATCTGTCTGGTGGATATGCGGCCAAAGGCGCAGATATCCACTGCCAGACTCGCCGCCGCTGCACAGGCCCTTCGCGCCCTCCACCTTGAGCTGCTCCAGCAGTTCGCCTGCGTCCACCCATTCAAAATCGGGGTGAGCCGCGCTAAAGGCCTCGGCGATGGCCTCGTTTTCCTGCGGCAAGATGCTGCACGTGGCGTACACCAAGCGACCACCCGGCTTGAGCAGACGTGCCGCGCTGTCGAGGATGGCGGTTTGTTTCGCGACCAGCTCTTCTACCGCTTTGGCCGATTGGCGCCACTTGAGGTCGGGATTGCGCCGCAGCGTGCCCAAGCCCGAGCAAGGCGAGTCCACCAGCACGCGATCGATCTTGCCCGCCAAGCGCTTCACGCGTTCGTCGCGCTCATGTGCAATGGCGGCGGGGTGCACGTTCGACAAGCCACTGCGGGCCAGGCGAGGTTTCAATGCATCCAGACGATGAGCTGACACGTCGAAGGCATAAAGACGCCCCGTGCTGCGCATGCCGGCCCCGATGGCCAATGTTTTGCCACCCGCACCCGCACAGAAGTCCACCACCATCTCCCCGCGCTTGGCGTCGAGCAGCAGTGCCAGCAGTTGCGAGCCTTCGTCTTGCACCTCGATGGAGCCACGTGTGAACGCATCCAGCTTGGTCAGTGCGGGCTTGTCGTCGATCCGCAGCCCCCAGGGCGAATAGGGCGTGGGGCTGGCCTTGATGCCGGCCTTGGCCAGTTCTTTTTGCACATCGGCGCGCTTGTCTTTGAGGGCATTGACGCGCAGGTCCAGCGGGGCGCTCTGGGCCAGACTCTCCACCAGGGGCCAAAAACCTGTGCCCAGTTGGTCCTTGAGGGGTTTGACCAGCCATTCAGGCAGGTTGTGGCGGTGGCGCTCCATCAGGTCATCCGGCTTTACGGCGTCGCACTGGTCCAGCCAGTTTTTCTCCTGATCCGTAAGGGCACCGTTCAGAAAATCGCGCGGGCCATAAAAGCCCAGAATGGCCAGTCGGCGCTCTTTGGGGCCCGAGCCCGAGGGGGCCATGTGGTCAAACAACAGTTTTTTGCGCAGCACGGTGTAAACCGTTTCGGCCAGCGTGGCGCGCTCGCGGGGGCCAAGGCCCCGGTTGTCGCGGAAGAAACGTGACACCACCGCGTCGGCGGGGTGTTCAAACGTGAGAGTGAGCCTGACGAGTTCGGCGCAGGCGTCGAGAAGAACTTTGGGATGCATCCGCGTATTGTCCACCCCCTGAGCCGCTTCGCGTCATCCCCCGGAGGGTGACGCCACCGGCGGCCTGGCGAAGCCAGTTCCACGGTGGCGCTGGGCCGGGCCTGCGCCAGTGTCCCCCATCGTGTGCAACTCACCATGCAGACGAGAAAGGGACGAGCAAAAAAGCTGTCAATCAACGCGTGTAGACCGGCTCAAACGCATAGCGCTGAATCTCTTTCAGAGTGGGGGATTCGCCTGCCCACAAAGCGAGCGCGGGGCCTGGCAGGCTCAGATTGCGCTCCATGGAGCGACACAGGTGGTAGCGGCTTTCATCGTCGAGGCCGGGCAGCTCCACAAACACCAGATACGCGCGCCGCTGCGGATGCTCTCGCAGATTCTTGCGCACCAGCCAGCATCGGGTCAGAGGCGCACAACGGGCCAGCTCTGACTGCAGCTCGGCCAGTTCGAAGGCACTCAGATCGTGCCGCGCGATCTGGCTGAAGAATGAGGTGCCCGACAACTCTTCCCACGCCCGCTCTTCGGACTCTTGCGCGCGCTCCAGTCGCTTGCGCCACTGCTTGAAAGCGGCCGCATCGTGGTCCATCCCCATGCGGGGTGTCTCCAGCTCGGCCAGTGCGGTGCGCGCCGCCCAGTAGCGGTCGTTGCTTCCCGCATCCCACACCCTGTGCAGCAGCAAGAGCTTGCCATCACGATCCTCCTCCGGCAGGCAGGTCACAAGCCCGCGCAGGGCTTCAGGGTGCTCAGGACTGCGCTCCAGCGCCAGTGCGTAAAGCGCACGCACATCAGCGTGGGGGTCGAGGTGGCGTTTGAGGCGGGCCAGCTCGACCAGCTCGGCCGCATTGCTCTGGGCGGTCGATGCAGCCAGGGCTTCAGCCCGTGCACGCACCCGGACCAACCATGCATGGTGCTGCTTCCACTCCGAGGCGTTGTCGCGGCACCATTGTTTGTCGAAATGTTTGACCCAGCGCTTGGCCTCATCGCCCAACAGGGCCAAGGCATTGCCGCGCGACCACTCGGGCAAGGTGGGCGTGGCGTCCAGCGCCTCAATGCGGTCGCGCAAGCCCGGATGGGTATCGTCCACACTGCTCAGACGTTTGAGCGCCTGCCGCAGCGCATCGTTGGCAAACGCTGCGTCCGGGGCAACGGCCAAATACCGCCGCATGCTGCGATATGGGCCCACGGGCAGTGGATTGCCCGCGGCCGCACACCAGTGATTGCCCCAGAACTCCGCGTGCAGCGAGGCGCCCCGGATCTCGATCTCGGCCAGCGCAGCGGCCATCACCTCGCGGCCCAGCAGCTTGCCCGCAATGCGGTCGGCCTCGTACTCATCCTGGCGGGCCAGCGCAAAGGTCTTGGCAGCAAAGCGCGGGAAGTACCACCGCATGAAAGCCTGCGTGGCGGCAGCCACCGGGCCTTCGTCGTCGGCCAGGCTGTGATTCAGGCGCATCCACGACAGACGCGTGCGGTAGATCCAGGCGGCAAACTGGCCGTGGTCGCCGCGCAAGTGCCCGTACTCGTGGGCCAGCACGGCCAGAAAGCGCGGCCGGTCTAGCGCCATCAACAGCGGCAGGCCAATGCTCAAGTGGTTGACAGCACCGCCCAGCAGGCCGAATTTGGGCGTCTGCTGAATGCTGGCATTGAACTCGTCGTTCAGCGTGACTTTATGGATCGGCGGGCCCTTAATCTTGCGGCGGATGCGCTCCAGCGCCTCAAAAAGTTCAGGCGCTTCCAGGGCCGTGATCTCTATCTCGTCTGGCTCTTCAAACCGAACCCAAAGCGCCCGCAGGCTCACCCACAACAAGCCCGCCGCGCCCAGCAGCAGCCACACCATGGCAAACCGAAAGCGCCCCTGCAGCAATTGCGGCACCACCCACAGCAACAAACCCACAGCGAGCCCCAGACAGCCCAGCACCCACGCATAGCCCAGCGCCGCAAACGCGGCGACACTGCGGCGGTACGCACGGCTGTTGTCGGCACTGGCATGCTCGCTCATGCGCACCATGTGCACAAAATCTGCCTGATCCACGGGCGCCCCTCCCTCTTGGTTGATTTTTATCAGCCGCCATCCTAACCACTCACACCCCGCTGCCCCCATGACCGACGATGACCTGCCCGCCCTCATCCTCACCCCACCCGGCCTGTACCGACATTACAAGGGCATGCTCTACGAGGTGATCGACACCGTGCGCCACAGCGAAACACTGGAGCCCATGACGCTGTACCGCGCGCTTTATGGCCAGCGGGGCCTGTGGGTGCGTCCGGCCGCCATGTTTGAAGAACAGGTGGTCATCGACGGCGTGCTGCAGCCACGGTTTGAGAAATGCGCCGAGGACGTCGCAGCTCCAAAAATCAATTAAAAATAGGACCTAGCGCTTACCTATCAAGCGCTTATAGCTATATATTCTGTAGCAAACGTCCCGCAGGGCGCTGCAGGGTGCTCTGGCCTAGAGCGTCTGCACCAGCGCGCGGACGGCACGCGGGTAGATCACATGCTCTTGCGTGAGCACGCGGGCGGCCAGAGTGTCTGCCGTGTCGCCCGGCAGCACGGGCACCACCGCCTGGTCCAGGATGGGGCCTACGTCCAGCTCGGCCGTCACCTGGTGCACCGTCACACCCGCAAACTTGCAGCCCGCATCAATGGCCCGCTGGTGGGTGTGCAGCCCGGTGAACGCGGGCAGCAGCGAAGGGTGGATGTTGATGAGCCGCCCGGCGTAGTGCGCTACAAAACCCGGCGTGAGGATGCGCATGAACCCCGCCAGTACCACCAGCGCAGGCTGGTGGCGGTCGATGGTCGCGGCCAGTTCCGCGTCAAACGCTTCGCGGCTGGCAAACGCCCTGTGGTCCAGCGCCTCGGCGGCAATGCCCTGCTCCCGTGCAAACACCAGTCCGGCGGCATCGGGCTTGTTGCTGACCACAGCCGCCACACGGGCGCCGTAGCGCTGCTCCCAATTTTCTTGTTGTGCCGTCCGCACGATGGTCGCCATGTTGGAACCGCCGCCAGAGATCAAAATCACGATGTTCTTCATTTGCACCGGATTATCCCAGCCATGCCCTTCGATCCTGCCACCCGCCCCCTCACCCCCAACGAAGCCCGCGTGCTCGCCACCCTCATGGAGAAGGCCCGCACGGTGCCCGACAGCTACCCCATGTCGCTCAACGGCCTGCTGACCGGTTGCAACCAAAAAACCAGCCGCGACCCGGTGATGAACCTCAGCGACGCCGAGGCGCAGGAGGCGCTGGATTCGCTCAAGCTGCTGACCCTGGCGTTTGAGAGCAGCGGCAGCCGCACCACCCGCTGGGAGCACAACTTTCAGCGCGGCGTGGGTGTGCCCGAGCAATCCGCTGTGTTGCTGGGCCTGCTGATCTTGCGCGGCCCGCAAACAGCGGGCGAGTTGCGCATCAACTCCGAGCGCTGGTACCGTTTTGCCGACATTTCCTCGGTCGAGGCGTTTCTGGACGAGTTGCAGGAGCGCAGCGCCGAAAAAGGCGGCCCGCTGGTGATGCAGCTGCCCCGCGCACCCGGCGCGCGCGAGCAGCGCTGGGCGCACCTGATGTGCGGGCCGGTGGATGTGACTTCCCCCGTCGGCAGCGGGCAGGCGCCGGGAAACTCGGGCGCATCTGCTGCGATGCAGGCCCGGGTAGAAGCGCTGGAGGCAGACGTGGCCAGCCTGCGAGCCACCGTGCAGCGGCTGTGTTCAGAACTGGGAATTCCCCCGGATAGCGCACCGATGTCGCCACCCGGACAGGAATAAAACGAACGACCGTGCTACAAATGCGGGATCACTTGGAGACAAACCGCATGGATCTCGCATTCACCCCCGAAGAACAGGCCTTCCGCGAAGAAGTTCGCGCATGGGTTCACGCCAACCTTCCCAAGGAAATTTCGCACAAGGTGCACAACGCCCTGCGCCTGACCCGCGAGGACATGCAGGGCTGGGCCAAGATCCTGGGCAAAAAGGGATGGCTGGGTTTTGGCTGGCCCAAAGAGTTTGGCGGCCCCGGCTGGACGGCCGTGCAAAAGCACCTGTTTGAAGAAGAATGCGCGCTCGCTGGCGCACCGCGCATCATCCCGTTCGGCCCCGTGATGGTGGCCCCGGTAATCATGGCGTTTGGCAATGCCGAGCAGCAAAAGCGCTTTTTGCCCGGCATCGCCAGCGGCGAAGTGTGGTGGAGCCAGGGCTACTCCGAACCCGGCTCGGGCTCGGACTTGGCCTCCGTCAAGACCCGCGCCGAACGCGTGGGCGACAAGTACATCGTCAACGGCCAGAAGACCTGGACCACGCTGGGCCAGCACGGCGACTGGATGTTCAACCTGGTGCGCACCAGCACCGAGGGCAAGCCGCAGACGGGCATCTCCTTCCTGCTGCTGGACATGAAGTCCAAGGGCGTCACCGTGCGCCCCATCAAGCTGCTCGACGGCGAGTGCGAGGTCAACGAAGTGTTCTTCGACAACGTCGAAGTGCCGGCTGAAAACCTGATCGGCGAAGAGAACAAGGGCTGGACCTACGCCAAGCACCTGCTCAGCCACGAGCGCACCAACATCGCCGACGTGAACCGCAGCAAGCGCGAACTGGAGCGCTTGAAGCGCATCGCCAAGACCGAAGGCGTGTGGGATGACCTGCGCTTCCGCGACCAGATCGCATTGCTGGAAGTGGACATCGTGGCACTGGAGATGATGGTGCTGCGCGTTTTGTCGGCCGAAAAAACGGGCAAGAACTCGCTCGACATCGCGGGTCTGCTGAAGATCAAGGGCAGCGAGATCCAGCAGCGCTACGCCGAGCTGATGACGCTGGCCGCAGGCCCCTTTGCCATGCCCTTCATCGAAGAGGCCATGGAAGCTGGCTGGCAGGGAGACTTCCCGGGCGGTGTCACCGCCAACGCACCGCTGGCATCCACCTACTTCAACCTGCGCAAGACCACCATCTACGGCGGTTCGAACGAGGTCCAACGCAACATCGTGGCTCAGACCGTCCTCGGCTGAACCCAAGTTCCAGGAGACAAGAACATGGATTTTGATTTTTCTGACGACCAGGAACAACTGCGCGACGCCGTGCGCAAGTGGGTGGACAAGGGCTACACGTTCGAGCGCCGCCGCGCCGCCGTGGCTGCCGGCGGCTTCGACCGCGCCGCCTGGAGCGAACTGGCCGAGCTGGGCCTGACCGCACTCACCGTGCCCGAAGCGCACGACGGCATGGGCCAGGGCGCCATCGACGCCATGGTGGTGGCCGAGGAACTGGGCCGCGGCATGGTGCTGGAGCCCATCGCCCAGGCCTTCATGGCCAGCAGCGTGCTGTCGCACTACGCACCGGCCGACGTGCAAGCGCGCCTGGCTGCCCCGCGTGGCCAGCGGCGAAGCCCTGGTGGTGCTGGCCCAGCAGGAGCGCAAGGCACGCTACCGCCTGGATGTTTGCGAGGCAAAAGCGGCCCCAGCGCAAGATGGATATGCGCTGACAGCTATCAAAAGCGTAGTGGCTGCCGGTGACAAGGCCGACGCCTTCATCGTGCCCGCACAGCTGGACGGCAAGATCGCCCTCTTCCTGGTCGAGCGCACCGCCAGCTGGCGTGACCACGCAAGGCTACGTCACCCAGGACGGCAGCCGAGCCGCCGAGGTGAAGCTCACCAACGCCCCCGCCACGCTCATCACCACCGACGGCCTGGCCGCGCTGGAGCTGGCCGTGGACACCGGCATCGCCGCCACCTGCGCCGAGGCCGTGGGCGTGATGGACAAGACTGTGGCCATCACCGTCGAATACATGAACCAGCGCAAGCAGTTTGGCGTGTTCATTGCCAGCTTCCAGGCGCTGCGCCACCGTGTGGCCGACATGAAGATGCAGCTGGAGCTGGCCCGCTCGATGAGCTACTACGCCAGCCTCAAGCTCGACGCCCCCGCCGCCGAACGCCGCGCCGCCATGGCCCGCGCCAAGGTGCAACTGGGCCAGTCCATGCGCTTTGTCGGCCAGCAGGCCGTGCAACTGCACGGCGGCATCGGCGTGACCGACGAGTACATCGTGAGCCACTACTTCAAGAAGCTCACGCAACTGGAAATGACCTTTGGCGACACGCTGCACCACCTGGGCGAAGTGTCCAGCCGCATGCAGGACACCGCAGGCGTGTTTGCCTGACGCAGCGCGTGTAACCCTCGCGGGCCATGCTCGTGGATTCACTGATCCACGAGCATTTTTACTTTTTGGAGACACCTCATGAACAACCAATTCTGGCTGCAACGCCGATCCCTCCTGCTGGCAACCGCCGCGGCGGCCACGCTGGCCCTGGCCGGCTGCGCCACCCGCGCCCCAGCCTGGCCGAGGCCCCGCCCATCGTCTTCGTGCACGGCAACGGCGACACCGCCGCCCTCTGGCAGACCACGGTGTGGCGCTTCGAGTCCAACGGCTGGCCGCGCGAACGCCTGCACGCCATCGACCTGCCCTACCCGCTGGCGCGCGACGACGACGGCAAGGCCCAGCCGGGCCGCACCTCGACATCGCGAGCACATGGCGTACCTCAAGGCCGAGGTGGACAAGGTGCTCAAGGCCACCGGCGCCAGCCAGGTGGTGCTGGTGGCCAACTCGCGCGGCGGCAACGCCGTGCGCAACTACATCCAGAACGGCGGCGGCGACAAGACCGTGAGCCACGCGGTGCTGGGCGGCACGCCCAACCACGGCGTGTGGGCCATCCAGGGCTTTCGCGAAGGCAACGAGTTCTCGGGCACCGGGCCGTTCCTCACGGCCCTGAACGCGCCCAAGAACGCCGCAGGCGACGAAGTGACCGGCCCGGTGCAAATGGATGACCATCCGCTCGGACAACAACGACAAGTTCGCGCAGCCCGACGGCCTGTGGATCGGCGCCAAAGGCACGCCCACCAACGTCACCCTAGCGGGCCCCGAGCTCAAGGGCGCTACCAACGTGGTGATGCCGCGCGTCGACCACCGCGAGACCTCGTTCTCGCCCGCCGCGTTCGACGCCACCTACCGCTTCATCACCGGCAAGGCGCCACAGGTCACCACCATCGCGGCTGAAAAGCACGGTCGTGCTCAACGGCAAGGTCACCGGCCTGGGCGTCGACCCGACCGACCCCAAGACCGGCAACTTCACCAACAACCTGCCCCTGCCAGGCGCACAACTGGAGGTGTACGCCACCGACCCAGCCACCGGCGCCCGCACGGGCAATGCCGGTGCGCAAGACCGTGGGCGCGGATGGTCAATGGGGACCGTTGACCGGCCTAGCCGGCGTCGCCCGTACGAGTTCGTGATCAGCGCACCCGGCTACGCCACCACCCACATCTACCGCAGCGGCTTCCCGCGCAGCAGCAACCTCATCCACCTGCGCGCCGAGCGCATCGCCGATGCCGACAAAGACGCCGACAGCGTGGTGACCCTGACCCGCCCGCGCGGCTATCTGGACCCAGCGCGCGACAAGATGCTGCTGGATGGCGCGGCGCCCGTTGGAGTGCCCGCAGGTGCAGGCGCTGCCAGCGCCAAGATCAAGCCCATGGGCGGCGTGCGCCCCATTGCGGCGGAGTTCAACGGTGAACGCGTCACCGGCCAGACCTGGCCAGCGGCACAAGGGCGGGTGGTGATGTTGGAGATCAGCCAATAACGATGGGAAACACCCTTGATTCAGGCAAGCACTGGCGGGCCTGTGAACGCTTCGCCAGGCTGGCCGAATCACAGCGATTCAGCGAGCGAGCGGAGTTGTTTAGCCTGCCGGTGAATGTCCCTTCGCCCAGCGCAGTGGCCCCTACAGGCAAGAAAACTCTGTAGGGCGTGCCCTTGACGAAAAACACGATGCAGCGGGTTCGCTCAATTCTTGGGCGTTTCCTGAATCCAGGATAATCGTGCTTCCTTTTCCTTCCCTAGCGAACCGGACTCGTTGAGCCCGACGGACCGCACTGCGGCCTGTTCGCAAACACCCTGCACCCATGAGCGCCACTGCGACCGACCCCAACCTCAAGCACCTGACCAAAGCCCGCGAGCAAATTGCCAAAGGTGATCTCAAAAATGCTGCGCTGACACTGAATAAAGCCAATGCAGCGTGGCCGCAAGACGCCCGCGTTTTCATGTTGGGTGGACTGTTGGCTGAAAAGGCGGGCAATGTAAAGGGTGCATTCGAATCCTTGCGCAAAGCCGTCTCCCTGGCTCCCGCCTGGGGCCCGGGTCTGCTGGAACTGGCTTTGCTGCTGGCCCGCCAGAACCAGTTCAAGGAAGCAGTCGAAACTGCTGAAAAAGTGGCGTTGATCGAGCCGCAGAACCTTCAAGTATTGGCCGGTGTGGTGGACATCGCCCACCGCGCAGGACATTCTGAGATGGCCATACGCCACCTGCGCCGCGGACTCCTGCTGGTGCCCGGCGATGTGATGCTGCGACGCCTGCTGGCACGCGATCTGAGCGAGCTGGGTCACCATGAAGAGTCGCTGGCACTGTGGGCCGCGCTGATCGAAGAAAACCCGTCTGATTCCCAATCGCTGACGGGCTATGTACAGGCCTGTATTGCTGCAGGCAAACCCGCCGCCGCTGAGAAGCACACCACAGCCCTGCTGCAACTGGCGCCCGACGATGCGGTCTACCAATATTACGCACAGCTTGCGCGCGGCGAAACACCAGTGCAGCAGCCCGCCGAGCTGATGCGCCCGCTGTTCGACGGAATGGCCGAGTTTTACGACATGCACATGGTGCGCAGCCTGAAGTACCAGCTGCCCAAGCAAGTCGCCGACAAGATCATTGCCCGCCATCCCGACAAGAAAATCAATGTGCTGGACCTGGGTTGTGGCACCGGACTGTTGGGGGTTTGCCTGGGCCGCTTGGATGGCGCGCTGATCGGCGTCGACCTGTCCATGAAGATGGTGGAGCAGGCTGCCCGCCACAACGTCTACGACCGCTTCCACACTGTCAACCTGCATGACGCACTGCGCGAAACGCCCGATGGGCTCTATCAAGTGATCGCTGCGCTGGACGTGTTCATCTACGCAGGCGATCTGACCGAGTCCGCGCCTAACGCGTACCGGGTTCTTGCTGCGGACGGGTGGCTGATCTTCTCCTGTGAGACTGCCAGCGAAGCAGGACCAGATCTGGTGCTTCTGCCCGCAGGGCGCTACGCACACAAACGCAGCCACATCGAAGCGCTTTGCAAGGCTGCGGGTTTTGATTCCGTGGAGGTTGAGGAAACCGTGCTGCGCCACGAAAACAACCTGCCAGTGCATGGCTTTGTGGTCACAGCCCACAAGCCTGCGTAATCAACCGCACAAGCACGGCGCGGCTCTCTTACCGAGACCTCCGTGCATTGTTCAAATTGAAAGGTGCTCCTCGGCGAGGAGCACTTTCAGAACCCCTGCCTCGGCGGCCACCTCATGCCACCAAGCGCGACGACTTCGGCACGTGGGCCATCAAAAAATCCATCTGATCGGCCAATATCCGCCGGTTGCGCAAAATGAAGTCTTCCCACAAGCTAGGCACATACGGGGTGTAGAGCAGCGGCATGTGCGCCTGCTCGGGCGTGCGGGGCCCCTTGCGGTGGTTGCAGGGGCGGCAGGCGGTGACCACGTTCATCCAGTGGTCCTGGCCGTTGCGGGCAAAGGGCACGATGTGTTCACGCGTCAGGTCTTCTTCATGAAAATGCCCGCCGCAGTAGGCGCAGACATTGCGGTCGCGCGCAAAGAGTTTGCTGTTGGTGAGGCTGGGTTTCAGCTCAAACGGGTTGATGCTGGGAACACCCTTGGTGCCGATGATGCTGTTGATGGCAATCACCGATTGTTCACCCGTGATCGCGTTGTGCCCGCCGCGAAACCGGGCAATATGGCCGCCGGATTCCCAGCGCACTTCATCCGCGGCGTAATGAATGACCGCTTGCTCCAGCGTAATCCACGATTGGGGCAGCCCTTGGGCCGACAGCTTCAAGACCTTCATCAAAACACGCCTCCTGGAACACAAAGTACACAAGGAATCGGAACGCAGATGTCTCGCGGGTAGCCCTGCGCTGGGCCTTCCGTGGGTCACAATATACTCCGTTTTCATGACAAATTGGCGTATCGCGCTTGATGTACCTGCGCATGCTGCTATCAAAAAGATAACAAACCGATGAAGATCTTTCGCGGATTCCACCACCCCGGCATCGCTGGCGCGTGTGCGCTGACCATCGGCAATTTCGACGGCGTGCACCGGGGCCACCAGGCCATGTTGGCCCTTTTGAACAGCGAGGCGGCGCACCGGGGGGTAGAAAGCTGCGTGCTAACTTTTGAGCCCCACCCCCGGGACTACTTTGCAGGCGTGCACCACAAGCCTGACCTCGCACCCGCACGCATAGGCACCCTGCGGGACAAGCTGACCGAACTGGCGCGCTGCGGCGTGCAGCAGACCGTGGTACTGCCCTTTGACGCCAAGTTGGCTGCTCAACCGCCTGAAGCGTTCATCGACGAGGTGCTGCTCCAGGGGCTTGGCGCAAAGTATGTGCTGGTGGGCGACGACTTCCGCTTTGGCCGCCAGCGCGCGGGCGACTACGCGATGCTGGACGCGGCCGGGCAGGCCAAGGGCTTTGACGTAGCGCGCATGAACAGCTACGAGGTGCACGGCCTCAGAGTTTCCAGCTCTGCCGTGCGCCAAGCCCTGGCGGCGGGCGATATGGAAGCCGCAGCGCGCCTGCTGGGGCGCCCTTACACCATCAGCGGTCACGTCGTTCATGGCCGCAAGCTGGGGCGTGAGTTGGGGGCGACCCAAGCAGGCGCAGGCAACGGCTTTCGCACCCTGAACCTGCGTTTTGCGCACTGGAAGCCCGCCGCCAGCGGCATTTTTGCGGTGCTGGTGCATGGTCTCTCTGACACCCCGCTGCCCGGCGTGGCCAACCTGGGGGTACGCCCCTCGCTCGACCCGAGTGATGTCAACGGGGGCCGGGTGCTGCTGGAGACCCATTGCCTGCAGTGGCCGGCCGAACTGGGGCCCGAAGGGGCGTACGGTAAAATCGTGCGCGTGGAACTACTGCACAAACTGCACGACGAGCTGAAATACGACGGTCTGGATGCCCTGACGGTGGGCATTGCCAAAGACTGCGCCGATGCGCGTGCCTACTTTGCTTCGGCCCAGGCACCCAACCACACCGAAACCCGGCGCCAGACCACCCGCGACCGAATTTGAGGGGGGCTGCTTTTCGCAGCGCCCGCCTGGCGGGCCCGTCATCTTTCGCGCTCCTACCCTGCTCTTGCTCTGGGCCTTGCCCCGGAATGCCCTGTTTTTAAGGCTCCCTCATGTCCGACGACAACGCCAGCACCCCCTCCACAGCTTCCGCGGCCTCCACCGCAAAGGACTACCGCAGCACGCTGAACCTGCCCGACACCCCCTTCCCCATGCGCGGCGACCTGCCCAAGCGCGAGCCGGGCTGGGTCAAGGAGTGGGACGACAAAGGCATCTACAAACGCCTGCGCGACGCCCGCCGGGGTGCCCCCAAGTTCATCCTGCACGACGGCCCGCCCTACGCCAACGGCCAGATCCACATGGGCCACGCGGTCAACAAGATCCTGAAGGACATGATCACCAAGGCGCGCCAGCTCGAAGGCTTTGACGCGCTGTACGTGCCGGGCTGGGACTGCCACGGCCTGCCCATCGAAAACGCCATCGAAAAGAAGCACGGCCGCAAACTGTCGCGCGACGACATGCAGGCCAAGAGCCGGGCCTTTGCGACCGAACAGATCGCGCAGCAAATGGGTGACTTTCAGCGCCTGGGCGTGCTGGGCGAATGGGACAACCCATACAAGACCATGAACCCCGCCAACGAGGCGGGCGAGATCCGCGCCTTCAAACGCGTGATGGAGCGCGGTTTTGTGTACCGGGGCCTCAAGCCCGTGTACTGGTGCTTCGACTGCGGCTCGTCGCTGGCCGAGTTTGAGATTGAGTACCAGGACAAAGGCAGCACGACGCTGGACGTGGCGTTCAAATCACATGAGCCCGCCAAGCTGGCAGCCGCCTTTGGCCTGCCCGCGCTGAACAAAGAAGCCTTTGTGGTCATCTGGACCACCACGGCCTGGACTATCCCTGCCAACCAGGCGCTGAACCTGAACCCTGAGATCAGCTACGCGCTTGTGGACACCGGCGAGCGCATTCTGCTCGTGGCCGAGCCACTGGTCGCCTCGTGCCTGGAGCGCTACAGCCTGACCGGCAGCGTGATCGCCACCACCCTGGGTAAAAACCTGGGCGGGCTGGAATTTGAACACCCGCTATACGACGTAGCCAGCGAAGACGGCAGCCTTGGCTACCGGCGCCTGTCGCCCGTGTACCTGGCCGACTACGCCACGGCCGACGACGGCACCGGTATCGTGCACTCGTCGCCCGCCTACGGGCTGGAGGATTTCAACTCCTGCGTTGCGCACGGCATGGCGCTGGACGACATCCTGAACCCCGTGCAAGGCAACGGCACCTATGCAGCCGACTTCCCCCTGTTCGGTGGCCAGCACATCTGGAAGGCGATCCCCGTCATCATCGAAGCCCTGCGCAATGCGGGCCGCCTGATGACCACCAAGGACATCACGCACAGCTACCCGCACTGCTGGCGCCACAAGACGCCGGTGATCTACCGCGCAGCCGCGCAGTGGTTCATCCGCATGGACGAAGGCGAAGGCGTGTTCACCAAGGCCGGTGAAAAGCCCGCCCAAACGCTGCGCCAGATCGCGCTGGAAGCCATCGAACACACCAGCTTTTACCCCGAAAACGGCAAGACCCGCCTGCACGACATGATCGCCGGGCGACCCGACTGGTGCATCTCGCGCCAGCGCAGCTGGGGCGTGCCGATCCCGTTCTTCCTGCACAAGGATTCGGGCGAGCTGCATCCGCGCACCATGGAAATCATGGACCAGGCGGCAGATATCGTCGAAAAGGGCGGCATCGAGGCCTGGAGCCGCGTGACCCCCGAAGAAATCCTGGGAGCCGACGACGCAGCCTGCTACACCAAAAGCACCGACATCCTGGAAGTGTGGTTCGACTCGGGCTCCACCTTCAGCCATGTGCTGCGCGGCACACACCCCACCGTGCACCACGATACCGGCCCCGAGGCCGATCTGTACCTGGAAGGCCATGACCAGCACCGCGGCTGGTTCCACAGCTCGCTGCTGCTGGCATCGGCGCTGGAAGGCCGCGCGCCCTACCGCGGTCTGCTGACCCACGGCTTCACCGTGGACAGCCAGGGCCGCAAGATGAGCAAATCGCTGGGCAACGGCATTGATCCACAGGAGATCAACAAGAAGCTCGGCGCCGAGATCATCCGCCTGTGGGTCGCCGCCAGTGACTACTCGGGCGACATCGCCGGTGACGAGAAGATCCTGGCGCGCGTGGTAGATGCCTACCGCCGCATCCGCAACACGCTGCGCTTCTTGCTGGCCAACGTGAGTGATTTCGACCCGGCCACCGACACCGTGCCGTTTGAGCAGATGCTGGAGATCGACCGCTACGCGCTCACGCGTGCCGCTGAGTTCCAGGCCGAGGTGCTGGCGCATTACAAGGTGTACGAGTTCCACCCCGTGGTGGCCAAGCTGCAGTTGTACTGTTCGGAAGACCTGGGCGGCTTTTATCTGGATGTGCTGAAGGACCGCCTTTACACCACGGCGCCCAAGAGCCTGGCGCGCCGCAGTGCACAGACTGCGCTGTACCAGATCACCCACGGCATGCTGCGCTGGATGGCGCCGTTCCTCTCTTTCACGGCCGAAGAAGCCTGGAAAGTGTTTGGCAACTCGGACTCGATCTTCCTGGAAACCTATGGCTCCATGGCGGGTGCGGACGAAGGCCTGCTGGCCAAGTGGTCGCGCCTGCGCGAGATCCGCGATGTGGTGAACAAGGAGATCGAAGTGCTGCGTGCGGCCGGTCAGGTGGGCTCGTCGTTGCAGGCGGCCGTCACCCTCACGGCAGCCCCCGAGGACCACGCTCTGTTGGCCAGCCTGGGCGACGACCTCAAGTTCGTGTTCATCACTTCCGCTATTGAATTGGTAGCGGGTAGCGCTTTACAGACAAGCGTCAAGGCCAGTTCCGACACTAAATGTGAACGCTGCTGGCACTATCGCAGCGATGTGGGCCATGATGCCGCGCACCCCACCATTTGTGGCCGCTGCACCAGCAACCTGCATGGCACAGGCGAACAACGGGCGTTTGCATAAATGGCGCGCTCGTCTTCCTCCGCGTTTGGGCGCTCGGGCGCCAGCATGTGGCCTTGGCTGGCGTGGGCGGTGGTCATCCTGATCGCCGACCAGATCACCAAGACCCTGATCCTCAACCACTACCGGCTGGGCGACTCCACGTTCATCACCAGCTTCTTCAACATTGTGCGGGCGCACAACACGGGCGCGGCGTTTTCGTTCCTGTCGGACGCGGGCGGCTGGCAGCGCTGGCTGTTCACCGGCATCGGTGCAGTGGCCACGATATTTATCGTGTGGCAGCTGCGCGCCCACCCAGGGCAAAAGCTGTTCTGCTTTTCGCTGGCCAGCATTCTGGGCGGCGCCATCGGCAACGTGGTGGACCGGTTGATGCACGGCTACGTAGTGGACTTTCTGGACTTCCATGCCGGTGGATGGCACTTTCCGGCCTTCAACGTGGCGGACTCGGCCATCACGCTGGGGGCGGTCTGCCTGATCCTCGACGAGCTGCTGCGCGTGCGGCGCGAGCGCTGACGGCCACTTGTTGCTGGCACCCAGCCCCCTCCAACAGCCCGCCCCGTGCGGGCTGTTTGTTTTTGGAGTGCCGCGCAAACAGCGGTAAAACGCCCGAGCGCACCCATTGGCGGCATGGGCATCCCTGCGGCTGGGCAGAATCAGGAGTATGCTTATGTGTCAATTTTGTGACAAATGATCCGGGTGCCGCAGATTTTTATCTGTGTGCTCTTCATCCCGGAAGCCGCGCAGCCTGGTCCCGCCGCCTCGTCCGCCGCCGCCTACGGGCACAAAAATGAATGAACCCGCCTCCTTGCACGGGCGCCAGCGCTAGCCGCTTGCGTCGGCGCATGGCATGGCGCATGCTTGTTTGCGTTGACACAAGAAGAAGAAATACGGTTTTTCATGAAGCATCTTTTGAATTTGTTGGCAGCGGTGGCGCTGCTGATCTGGGGCACCCACTTGGTGCGCACCGGCATCCTGCGGGTGTTTGGCGCCAATTTGCGGCAGTTGATTGCGCACAGCGTCAGCAGCCGGTTCACGGCGGTGCTCTCGGGCATCGGGGTGACGGCGGTGGTGCAGTCCAGCACGGCCACGGCGCTCATCGTGTCGTCGTTTGTAGGCCAGGGGCTGGTGGGCCTGCCCGCTGCGTTGGCGGTGATGCTGGGGGCCGACGTGGGCACCAGCGTGATGGCGGTGGTGTTCTCGATGGACCTGTCGTGGCTGTCGCCGCTGTTCATCTTTGTGGGCGTGGTGCTGTTCATCTCGCGCAAGGACACGACCGTGGGGCGCGTGGGTCGGGTGCTCATCGGGCTGGGGCTGATGTTGCTGGCGCTGCGCCTGATCACCGAATCCACCACCGTGCTCACCCAGTCGCCCACCGTGCGCACGCTGCTGGGCGCGCTGACCAGCGACTTGCTACTGGAGATCTTTACCGGGGCCGTGCTGGCTATCGTGTCGTATTCCAGCCTGGCCACCGTGCTGCTGACCGCGGCGCTGGCAGGCTCGGGCGGCATTCCGGCCGATGTGGCGCTGGGACTGGTGCTGGGCGCCAACCTGGGCAGCGGGGTGCTGGCGGTGCTGACCACGCTCAAGGCCAATGTGCAGACCCGTCAGGTGCCCCTGGGCAACCTGTTCTTCAAGATTATCGGCGTGATCATCATGACGCCACTCACCGGCCTGTGGCTGCAGCACGTGCGCCCCTACGTGCCCGAGACGGCCACGCTGGTGGTGCTGTTCCACCTGGCCTTCAACATCGTGGTGGGCATTGTCTGCATTGGCCTGACTGGCACCGTGTCGCGCGCCGTGCAGCGCCTGTTGCCGCCAGAAAACACCCAGCAGTCCACCGCAGGCACGCGACCCCAGCATCTGGACCCCTCGGCCCTTGCCACACCGTCGCTCGCCATTTCGTGTGCTGCGCGCGAGGCGCTGCACCAGGCCGATGTGGTCGAGTCAATGCTGCTGGGCCTGCACACCGTCATACGCACCGACGACCTCAAGCTGGCCGAAGAGCTGCGCAAGCTCGACGACGAGGTGGACGGGCTGTATTCGGCCATCAAGTACTACATGACCAAGATCTCGCGCGAGGCACTGGACGAGCGCGAGGGGCGCCGCTGGGCCGACATCATCAGCTTCACGATCAACATGGAGCAGATCGGCGACATCATCGAGCGCGTGCTGATCGACATCGAGGACAAGAAAATCAAGAAGGGCCGCCAGTTCTCTGAAGCCGGCATGGAAGAAATCAACGAACTGCACGCCCGCCTGATCGACAACCTGCGACTGGCGATGAGCGTGTTTTTGAACGGCAGCGTGCGCGATGCGCATAAGTTGCTGGAAGAAAAAGCGCGCTTTCGCGACCTGGAGCACGCGTACTCGGCCACCCACCTGGCACGCCTGTCTGACAACACGGTGCAGAGCATCGAGACCAGCTCGCTGCACATCGATTTGATCAGCGAACTCAAGCGCATCAACTCGCTGCTGTGCTCGGTGGCCTATCCGATTCTGGAGTCTGCCGGGGCACTGGCACCCAACCGGCTGCGGGCGATGGCTGACCAGGCCTGAGGCTGTTTTCCGCGAAATTTCAAGCCTTTTTGGCTTCTAGCGCTTTATCCACAAGCGCTATTGGCTATAAATTGATAGCAAACCATTGCTACTG
The DNA here is from genome assembly GCA_963784815.1 of uncultured Gammaproteobacteria bacterium. Taxonomy (GTDB): domain Bacteria; phylum Pseudomonadota; class Gammaproteobacteria; order Burkholderiales; family Burkholderiaceae_C; genus Acidovorax. The sequence goes on from CAWATB010000009.1 coordinate 24,333, forward strand.
AGCCCCGTACGGCGTGGCAATAGCCGTCACTCAGCTTGCGCCCCATAGCGCTGCAGCCCGGTTCAAAACGCAACCATCATGACTTGGCAGCGCGGACCAGCTGGCCCGCAGGTCTTCGCGCATTCCCACCCAGGTTTCCAGGCAGCATTCCAGCTGGTGGCGCAGCAGGTGCACCAGCGCGGGGGGCTGCAGCGAGCCAGAGCCACAAGGCAGATGCCGATGCCGGCCTCGCGAATGAACGCCAACTTTGCCACGCAACACGGCGCAGTTACTGGAGTGCTGCGCCACGCTGCCAGCGTTTGCGCGCTTTCACCGTGCCGGTCACCGGGATGCCGATGGCTCGCTGATGAGCGCTCCCATTGGCCGCACCCGAGGTGGCACACCGCGGTACCGCTCACTGCCCCAGAAACCCCGCAATCACCAGACCCGCTTCCAGCGTGAACAGGCCTTGCGCCACCTGCGCCTGCACCTCTGCCAGCGGCAGCAGCGCGAACTCGTCCACCTCGCCGTCCTGGTTGTTGGGTGCCATGCCTTCGGGTACCACGGCCCTGAACCAGTCGATGCGCTCGACCATGTAGCCCGCGCCGCCGCCTTCGCTGCTGGGGCGGCTGAACAGGACATGGCCGCCTTGCACCACGTCGACCAGAGCGTCCACCTGCAGCCCGGCCTCTTCCCAGGTTTCGCGGGCCAAAGCCTGGGGCAGGGAATCGGCGGCAGAGACCATGCCGCCCATCAGCGTGTCCCACTGGCCGGGGTTGTTGGGCTTGGTCATGGCGCGCTTTTGCACCCACATGCGGCCATCGGGCGCCAAGCCCACCAGGTGCACGGCGCAGGTGGTAATGCCCAGCACCCGCACAGCGCCGCGTTCCACGGTGCCGACTTGCTCGCCCTGCGGGTTGGTCACCGCCAGTTGCTCGTTGCGCCAGGGGCCGCACAGATTGGCGTCGCGCAGCGCGGCGGCAAGGGTGTTGAGGGCGTCGGTGATTGCGCCCGAGGGGGCGTCGGGCGGGCACCTCCAGGTGCCACGCTGCAGCGCCAGAATGCTCTCCAATTGATAGCTTGTAGCGCTTATTCCATAAGCGCTGGAGGCCAATTTGGCTTAAAAACCCGTCCTCCACCGACCCCACCACCTGGCCCGCCACCACCAGCGGTTGCCGCGGCTGGCGCGCAGGCTGGTGCGCTCTGTGCCGGGCGTCCGCTAGCCACTGGTCGAACGACGGGGGCTGAACGATGAGCGTCACAGCGTGAGGATGGTGCAACCCGTGGTCTTGCGTGCTTCGAGCGCGCGGTGCGCCTCTTGCACGTCGGCCAGTGCAAAGCGCTGTTCGATGTGGATCTTGACTTGCCCGCTGGCCACCACGGCAAACAGCTCGTCGGCCATGGCCTGGGTGCTCTCGCGCGTCGCAATGTGGGTAAAGAGCGTCTGGCGTGTAACGTACAGCGACCCCTTGGGGCCCAGCGAGCCTGTAGCGAACGGTGCGACTGGACCAGAGGCATTGCCAAAGCTGGCCATCAGGCCAAAGGGGCGCAGGCAATCCAGCGACTTGTCCCAGGTGTCTTTGCCCACCGAGTCGTACACCACCTTCACGCCCTTGCCGCCGGTGATCTCTTTCACCCGGGCTGCAAAGTCTTCGGTGTTGTAGTTGATGGCGTGCGACGCGCCGTTGGCCAGGGCCAGCTGGCACTTGGCATCGGTGCCCGCGGTGCCGATGAGCTGCAGGCCCAGCGCCTTGGCCCATTGGCAGGCAATGAGCCCCACACCGCCTGCGGCAGCGTGGAACAGCACATGGTCGCCAGGCTGCAGGCCTTCTACGGGCAGCGTCTTTTTGAGCAGGTATTGCGCGGTAAGGCCCTTGAGCATCATGGCCGCGCCGGTTTCAAAGCTGATCGCGTCGGGCAGCTTGCACACGCACTTGGCGGGCATCACGCGCACTTCGCAGTAGCTGCCGGGGGGTTGGCTGGCGTAGGCGGCGCGGTCACCCACCTGGAGGTGCGTCACGCCCTCGCCCACGGCTTCCACCACGCCCGCGCCTTCCATGCCGACGGTGGCAGGCATGCTGAGCGGATACAGGCCGGTGCGGTGGTACACGTCGATGAAGTTCAGGCCAATGGCGTGGTGGCGGATGCGGATCTCTCCGGGGCCGGGCTCGCCCACGGTGACGTCGACGAGATGGAGTTCTTCGGGACCACCGTGCTGGCGGATCTGGACGGCAAGGCTCATGGCAAAACGCTCCTGGAAAACGGGGGGTGGCGGGACGTTCCATCGAAAAAAAAGGAACGCGACAAACGGCGGCCATCCTGCCACGAATTCCAGGAGGGCGTGGTCAACACAAGCGCTGCCGATCCGCACCAAGGCCATGTCGCCGCGGCCTGCAAACCACGGCGCGCACCGTTACAGTGCAGCCCCATGACACAAAAACTAACACCCGGCACGGCCGTGCTGCTGGTGATTCCGCCCTTGCTGTGGGCGGGCAATGCCGTTGTGGGGCGGCTGGTGCACGACCTGATTTCCCCGTCCGCGCTCAATTTCATCCGCTGGGTGCTGGCCTTTGCCATCCTGCTGCCCCTGGCCCACGGTGTGTTGCGCACCAACAGCCCGCTGTGGCCACACTGGCGCCGCTATGCCTTGCTGGGGCTGCTGGGCATCGGGCTGTACAACGCGCTGCAGTACATGGCGCTGCAAACCTCCACGCCCATCAACGCGACGCTGGTGGGCTCCAGCATGCCGGTGTGGATGCTGGCCGTGGGCGCGCTGTTTTTCAAGGCAGCCATCACGCGGCGCCAGTTGTTGGGTGCTTTGTTGTCGATATGTGGGGTGCTGCTGGTGCTCAGCCGGGGCGAGTGGTCGCAACTGATGGCGTTTCGCCTTGTGCCCGGCGATTTGTTCATGCTGCTGGCCACGGTGTCGTGGGCGTTCTACAGCTGGCTGTTGTCCGCTACGCGCGAGCCCAGCAGCATCCGCAACGACTGGGCGGCGTTTTTGATGGCGCAAATGGTGTTTGGACTGGCGTGGTCCGGCAGCTTTGCCGGGGTGGAATGGGCCACGGGTTACAGCCACATCGCCTGGGGCTGGCCGCTGATGGCCGCGCTGGTGTTCATTGCCGTGGGCCCGGCCGTGCTGGCCTACCGCTGCTGGGGCGTGGGCGTGCAGCGCGCGGGGCCTGCGGTGGCGGGGTTTTTTGTCAACCTCACGCCGCTGTTTGCGGGGGTGCTGTCCACGGCGTTTCTGGGCGAAACGCCGCAGCTGTTCCACGGGGTGGCGTTTGCATTGATTGTGGGCGGCATCGTGGTGTCGTCCCGGCGTTGACGTTGACGTTCGTTGGCGTTGACGCGACAGTTCAAAATTTAAGCCAAATTGGCCTCTAGCGCTTATCCAGTAAGCGCTAGCAGCTATCAAAACAGGACTAAATTCGATCAGCCTTGCACGGGCACGGAGTTGTCCAGCAGGGCTTCGAGTGCCGCCACGGGCGTGGGCCTGCCCATCAGGTAGCCCTGGAAGAGCTGGCAACCGTGCAGGGCCAGGAAGTCTTTCTGTGCCTGCGTTTCCACGCCTTCGGCAATCACGTCCAGCTGCAGGTTGCGCGCCATGCCGATGATGGTCTGCACGATCACATCGTCGGTGTGGCGCACGCCCAGGTTGTGCACAAACGACTGGTCGATCTTGAGCTGGTCCAGCGGCAGCCGCGTGAGGTAGGCCAGCGACGAGTAGCCGGTGCCAAAGTCGTCCACCGAAAACCGCACGCCTTTGGTCTTGAGCATGCCCATCTTGGCCACGGTGTCGTCCACGTTGTCCAGCACCAGCGACTCGGTAAGTTCCAGCTTGAGCAGGTGCGGCCGTGCGCCGGTTTCGCGCAGCACCTCGACCACGCGGGCCACAAAATCGCGCTGGCGAAACTGCCGGGCACTCACGTTGACGGACAGCTGCACGTGCCGGTAGCGGGCGTCGTTCTCCCACGCGGCCAGTTGTTCACAGGCGGTGCGCAGCACCCAGTGGCCCATGGGCACGATGAGTTCGCTCTCTTCGGCCACACTGATGAAGGCGCCGGGGGCGATGAGCCCCCGCTCGGGGTGGTGCCAGCGGATGAGGGCCTCGGCACCCACAACGCGACCGTCCAGATGAAATTGCGGCTGGTAGTGCAGCACAAACTGCCGCCCCGTAAGCGCCTGCTGCAAGTCGCCCTCCAGCTGGGCGCGCGCGCTGATGGCGATCTGCATCTGCGGGTCAAAAAAGCACAGCGCGTTGCGCCCCTGCGACTTGACCTGGTACATCGCAATGTCGGCCTGCTTGAGCAGATCGACCGTGGGCTGCAGCGCCCCGCCCATCAGCGTGGCGCCAATGCTGGGCGTGCTGTGGTGGGTGTTGGTGCCCAGTGTGTAAGGCACGTTGAGCTTGCGCAGGATCTTTTCGCCCACCCGGCGTGCATAGGCCGCGGCCTCGTCGCTGCTGATGGACAACTCGTGCAGCATGACGACAAACTCGTCACCGCCCAGGCGGGCCACGGTGTCCTCGCGCCGCACACAGGTTTTCAGGCGCTGAGCCACTTGGCGCAGCAGCATGTCACCCACCTCATGGCCCAGGGTGTCGTTCAAGGTCTTGAAATGGTCCAGGTCCAGAAACAACAAGGCGCCGTATTGCCCACTGCGCACGCTGGCGGCCACTGCCTGCTGCATGCGGTCCATGAGCAAACGGCGGTTGGGCAGGTTGGTGAGCGGGTCATAAAACGCCAGGCTCTCGATCTCGGCACTGGCCTGCCGCAGCGCCGTGACGTCGTGGTAGGTGATGACCAGGCCGCCGTCGGGTGTGGGACGCTCAATGATCTGGATGGTGCGGCCGCTGGGCAGCGTCTGTTCGTGCGCCGCCTCATGCTGTTTTTGCTTGAGCAGGCGCTGCTCTACCCAGAGCATGCGCTCGTCGTGGGTGCCGCGCGGCAGGTGGTGCCGCGATGTTTCTTCCATCACCCGCCGAAACGGCACCAGGGGCACCATCACGTCCTTGAGCCAGGGGTAGATCTGCTCGAACTGGCTGTTCCACTGCACCACGCGGTGGTCGCGGTCCAACACCATGAAACCGCTGACCATGGATTCGAGCGCCTGGTCCAACGTGGCTTTGGACTGCGCAATGGCCATGCGGGCCTGCGCAAGGCTGCTGAGATAACGCAGCGCCAAGCCCCCTGCCGCCAGAATCATCGCCACAAACAATGCGGCGGTCAGCGCAATGGCGTTGCGCTGATCACGCCAGCCTTCCAGCGCGGCCACCCGCGGAATGCTGGCGGCAATGCGCAGGTCCTGGTACAGGATGGGCCGGTACACCACCAGACCCAGACTCGCGACTGAGCCGCGCGGGCGCGTCCCAGTTTTGGCCGGATTCAGTCAGGTCCACCAGTCTGGGCGTGAGGGTGGGGGCCAGGGTCTCTTCGCGATTGGGCACGCTCAAAAGCAATTGCCCCCCTGCCCGCTCCAGCGTGACCTGCAGGCCATTGATGGCCACGCCCTGCACCAGCACGGAACTGAGCGCCGCCACCGGCAACTCGGCCACTGCTACCACCGTCGAGCTATCAGCCATGCGCAGGGAGCGCGCCACATACAGCACCCGCTCCGAGCTGGCGAAGCTGATCACGGGCGCACTGATCATGAGGGTGGACACCGGTTGCCCCATCACCGCCGCCAGAAACCCAAGTGGCAATTGCACTTGCACCTCCCCGCCCGAAGCATCTGAAGAGGCGAGGGCCTTGCCCGTGCCGTCGAGCACGGCCACGTAACGCACCATGAGGTTTTGCCGGGCCGAACTGCGCAAGCGCTGGCTGGCGACTTCAGGGTCAATCCAGTCGGTCATGGCCGTGGACAGGCCCAACATTTCGTCAGTGCTCGCCAGCAGCACATCCACCGCCAGCAAAGACCGGTTGAGCGCCGCTTCAGCCCCCGCCACAAACCGGGTGCCCTGCGCCTCGCTGTCTGCCAGCGCCACCTTTCGGGCGTTCCAAGCCAGGGTCGCCGCCACCAGCACTACCGCCACCACAAACATCACCACACCGGACCCGACAAATGCCCTGATGCGCAATGGTGTGGTCCGCTCACTCATTTGCTGGGAGGCACCGCCACCAGCCCACGCACGGGCCCGATGGTCTGATTCCATATCTGGGCACAACGCGCTCCGCAGCGCTGTACCCAACGGGGCAATACGGTGGCGGACAGGATGTCCTGGCGGCTGCGCTCATCCTGCGCTGACACAGGCACCAGCACCATGTTTCCCTTGCGGCCGGCCACACAGCTGGCCGCACCGCGGTTGCAGGCCGTGCCATCGGCGGTCTCACGTTCGGACTCTTCCCAGATAGCGGCTTCCAGCTTGGGCAGTTCGCGCCCCAAAAGCGCCCGAAGGTCGGGCGGCAAGGCTGTCCAGGCTGTCCGGTTGGCCCCAAACACCGCAAGGCCCCAGGTGACCGGCAAGGCGTGGACATGCGAGGTGAGCGTGGGCAGGCCCAGTGTGTTGCCGGACATGGTTCCGGTGATGGCGCATTCGACATTGCCAGCGGTAAGGCCAGGCACGATCTGCGCAAAACCGGTGAGCACCGGAACACCCCCCAACGCGCCGACAAAGTCGGCCTGCGTGGACGAGGAAACCCGGACCCGCCGCCCCGACAATTCAGCCAGCGAGCGCAGCGGCTTTTTGCAGAACACCACCTGCGCGGGGTACACGTAGATCGCCAAAGCCTCCACCCCGTGCTGGTCGCGCAGGGCCTTTTCCAGATAGGGGCGAAAAGCGGCCAAGGTGGTCTTGAGCGTGGCGATGTCGGGGTTCAGCCCGGCCAGGTCGGGCGCGGTGTATTCGGGGTATTGCGCGGTGAACGAGCTCATGAGCGTGGTGCCAAACGGCACGACCCCCAGTTGCAGCAGCCGCAGCATTTCGGAGCCAGGCACCCCGGCTCGATCGAAAGGAACAATCTCGGCCTCAAACCGGCCGCCGCTCAGGCGCGAGAGCTCCTTGTTCCAGAAAGGCTCCTCCCGGCGCGTGTATTGGTTCAGGCCCGCAAGTCCCCCGACGATGCGCAGCTTGTACGGTGCCTGACCGCCGGGCGCGGAAGAAGGAGACGAAGAGGAAGGCGGGGACGCCGGCGCCGTCTGCGCCTGGAGGCCACCGGTGGCGGCAAACGCCACGCACCACACCACTGCGCCTCGGCGCATGGCGGGGAAAAAGGCGGACAAGATGTGCATGGCGGAGTTCTCCGGCCCCATTCTTCACCAAGTTTTTCCGCAAATCGGAAAAGCTGTCGGCAAAACACCACTGGGGAGGCAGTGCCTGCGCGCCGTGAGTATCGCTTGCGCACACCCGGCTGCGGTCAGTCCATTGTGCCGACTAAGCCCCCGATTGGAACGCTCAAAAAACGGGGAGTATCCCGAAGGCGCCGCAGCAACCGCAGCCCAGCAGGTGCCAAGGCCGCCTGCGCACCGCGGTCCGCCTCAGTGGGCGCTTCTCAATGCGTGGGGCCCGTCAGAACGTGCCTGCATACGCGCCGCCGTCTGCCAACACGTTTTGCCCGGTCATGTAACCCGCATGCACGCTGCACAAAAACGCGCAGATGGCACCAAACTCGTCAGCCGTGCCGTAGCGCCCTGCAGGGATCTGCGCCTGTTGAATGGTACGGAAGTCGTCGACGCTTTTGCCAGCCTTGCTGGCGGCTGCATTGACGGTGGCGGCCAGGCGGTCGGTGTCGAACTTGCCAGGCAAAAGGTTGTTGATGGTGACGCCGCGCGCGGCGATCTTGCTGCGCGACACACCCGCCACAAACCCGGTCAGGCCGCTGCGTGCGCCGTTGGACAGGCCCAGGATGTCGATGGGTGCCTTGACCGCGCTGGAGGTGATGTTGACGATACGGCCAAACCCCCGTTCGGCCATGCCGTCTACGGTGGCCTTGATGAGTTCGATGGGGGTGAGCATGTTGGCGTCCACCGCCTTGATCCAGGCATCACGGTCCCAGTCGCGGAAGTCGCCGGTGGGTGGGCCGCCTGCGTTGGTGACCACCATGTCGAAGTCGCGCCCGGGGCCTCCGGCCACTGAAAACACGGCGGCGCGGCCTTCGGGGGTGGTGATGTCGGCGGCAACAGCCAGCACCTGAGGTTTGATGCTATTTTGGCCGCTAGCGCTTGATGGATAAGCGCCATCAGCTATCAATCGAGTAGCAGCTGCATTCAGCGCATCGGCATTGCGGGCATTGATGACCACGTTGACCCCCTCGCGCACCAGCGCCTGTGCGCATCCGTAGCCCAAGCCCTTGCTGGCGCCGCACACCAGCGCCCATTTGCCTGCAATACCCAAATCCATAACAATCTCCCTAGTTGCACACTGATACATGTCGCGTCGGCAAATCATAAATGGAGAGCACCACCATGAACTGGCTGCACCGCGGAGCCCTTGCCCCCTGGCTGGCATTGGCCGCATTGGTGACCTTTGCAGGCGCCACACACGCCCAGGATGCGGCCGTCGTCAAGCGCGCCACCCAGTTGCGTGACACCCCCGCCGAGAGTGGAGCCAGCGTGGCGCCCCTGGCGGCCAACACCGTGGTCACGCGCAGCAGCGAACGCAAGGGGCCGTGGGCCAAGGTCAGCACGGCCCAAGGCGCTACGGGCTGGGTGCACATGTTTGACCTGGGGCCACAGGCTGGATCGGCATCGGGCACCGGCAATGCCGCCACAGGGGGCCTGCGCGGCCTGGGCGGCCTGTTCGGCGGCAACAGCGGGTCGACCACCACGGCCACATCGACCGTGGGGATCCGCGGTCTGGGGGCCGAGGACATTGCCAACGCACAGCCCAACCCAGAGGCTGTGACCCAGGCCGAAGGTCTGCGGGTGAATGCCGACCAAGCCCGCAAGTTCGCCACCACGGCATCGCTGCAGTCCCGCACGGTGCCGCCGCTGGCCGAACCACCTCGACCCACAACCAGTGGCGGCTCGGGGGCCACAGGGTCGTCCAACAACCCGTCTGACCCCAACTTCAGCCCCAACTAAGGAGAGTTGCCATGCGACTGCCTTTTTCTTCTATAGCACGCACGCGTGCCCTTGCCACCGCCTGCGCTGCACTGGCACTGGCGTTGTTGCCCAGCCAGGGGCACAGCCAGAACGTGATGAACTTGCTGAACTCGCTGGGTGGGGGAAGCAGTGGGGGTGGCATTCTGGGCGCCGTCACGGGCGGCGGTGGTGCCGCCCAGGGGGATGACCTCATCAGCATGCTCAGCCGCTCGGTCGACAGCATTGACGAGCCCCGCGAGGCTCAGATCGGCCGCCAGTTGGCCGCCGTGCTGCTGGGCAGCAAGCCCCTGCACCCCGACATGGCGCTTCAGCGCTACGTGAACCAATTGGGCCGCTGGATCAGCCTGCAGTCCGAGCGCCCCAACCTGCCCTGGACCTTTGTGGTGCTGGACGACGCGGGCTACAACGCTTTTGCAGCGCCCGGGGGTTACGTGTTTGTGACCAAGGGGCTGATCGACCGCTGCGCGGACGAGGCCGAACTGGCGGGCATCCTGGCGCATGAAATCATCCACGTCACCGCCAAACACCATCTGCACGCCATGCGCAAAACCGCGCAGTCCGGCCTGCTGACGCAACTGGTGGCTTCGCAGATCAAGACCAACGCGGTCGGCAACATGGTGGCATCACAGTTTCTGGCGCTGGGCCGCAACCTGTATGCGCGTGGCCTGGACCAGACCGACGAATACGATGCGGACCGATCGGGCGTGGCCCTGGCCACGCGGGCTGGGTTTGACCCGTATGGCCTGGTGGCCGTGCTGCAGCAATTGCGCACCGCCACGCCGGACAACCCCATGTTTACGCTGGCCCTGGCCACCCACCCCCCGGCACAGACCCGGCTGGATCAGCTGGAGCTGTCCATGGGCAAAAACCTGGATGGCTTCACCGGAGCCGCACCGATCACCGTGGCCCAGCGCATGAACACCCGCGCCCCCACAGCGGCCGCCGCACCCGCGGCAAAGGCCGCCACACCACCAGCAGCAGCCCCAGCGCGCAAACCGCCGCCGCCCAAGAAGAAAGAAAAGACGTCGTAGCACGGCCAAGCCGGTGAAATCCCAACCCTCAAGGGCGGCTTTTTGGCCGCCCTTGTTTTTGGCTCTGGAAAACCCAACCGTCAAGCCGACGGCCGACGCGCCATGCGGGTGAACACAAAGATCCCGGTGATCACCAGCACCGTGCCCGCAGCCACCCACACGGTAAAGGGCTCGCCCAGAATCCACACGCCCATGAGGATGGTGGACAGCGGCCCCACCATGCCGGTCTGCGCGGTCATGCCCGCGCCAATGCGCTCAATGGCCATCATCACCATCAGCACCGGCACCGCCGTGCACAGCGTGGCGTTGAGCACAGACAACCAGATCACCTCGGGCGCCACCACGGCAGCGCTCATGGGCCGCAGCACCACAAACTGCAACAGGCAACACAGGCAGGCCACCGTGGTGGCCAACCCCACCAGGCGCAACGCGCCCAGCCGCTGCACCATCTCGCCGCTGTAGACGAGGTAGATGGCGTAGCTGACGGCGCTCATGAACACCAGCAGCGTTCCGAGCGCTGCGTTGCGTGCCCTGCAAATTGGCCTCATGCCCAAACACCAGCAGCACCCCGCAGTAACTGATCAGCATGCCCACCGCCTGCCCCCAGCGGATACCGCGCCCGTACAAGGCCCAGCCCAGCATCACGACCAGCGTGGGGTTGAGGTACAGGATCAGCCGCTCCAGGCTGGCACTGATGTACGCCAGCCCGGCAAAGTCCAGAAAGCTGGCCAGGTAGTAGCCGGTAAAGCCCAGCCCCAGCACCCCCAGCCAGTCCTTGCGGGTCAGCGGTGGCTTGCCGCGGCTGGCCCACCAGGCCATCACGGCAAAGATGGGCAGCGCAAACAGCATGCGGTACATGATGAGCGTGACCGCATCCACGCCGTAGCGGTACGCGAGCTTGACGATGATGGCCTTGCCGCTGAACGCAATGGAGCCAAACAAGGCCAGCAAAAGACCAGTTGCTACGTTTTTTCTAGCTGCTAGCGCTTGCGGTGATTGGGCTGGAGGCACTTTTTACTCAAATTTCGTCAAAAACCGGCCGTTGGGGCATACCAGCGCGCGTGGCGGGCGACCACTAGCCCGTGCAGCTTGAGGCCGCCTAGTCGCCAGAGGAACCCGCGCGCGCAAAGTCCACAGTCTGTGTAGACGAGTTTGGCACGGGACGCCAAGCAGATGCCATCTACCCTCTGTGTTGGTGCCCCCGCAATCGACGATGGTTTGGGCGCCAGGCCCTGTTCACCAAGAGAACCCGGCGAGTGGGCGTTTGATCGAGAAATGGAATCAGTGGGGCCTGGAAAACACCCGGTGGTGCAGCCGCCGCAGCGACCACCACACGCCCACTGCCACCACCGGAATGGCCAGGGCGGCGGTGCTTTCGGGCGACAAGGGCCAGCCCAGTTTTTGCGCCCCTTTGGCCAGGTAGCTCACCAGCCCAACGATGTAGTAGGTGATGGCGGCCACCGACAGGCCCTCCACCGTGGATTGCATCTTGAGCTGCAAATCCTGCCGGTGGTTCATCGTTGTCAATAGCGCCTGGCTGCTTTGCTGCTGCTCGATCTCCACCCGCGTGCGCAGCAGGTTGCTCATGCGCGAGACGCGCTGAGAGAGCGCATCCTGCCGTCGCGCGGCCCATTCGCAGGTGCTGCGCGCGGGGGTCAGGCGCCGGTCCATGAACTCACGAATCGTCTGCATGCCCGCGAGGCGAGACTCGGCGATGTCCTGAATGCGTTTGTCCAGCAGCTCAAAATAGGCGCTGCTGGCAGAAAAGCGCGAGTGGGTAGCCGCGTACTGGCTCTCCACCTGCCCTGCCAGACGCGTCAGGCGGTCGAGCAGCGCCGGCTCCGCATCGCGATTGGCGGTGCGGATGGCATCGGCCAGCGCGGCCAGTTCACGCTCGGCAAAGGCCAGTTCACTGGCGGCTTCGCGGGCGGCGGGCAAACCCAGCAAGGCCGCCATGCGGTAGGTTTCGATCTCCAGCAAGCGCTGCACCAGCCGGCCCAGGCGGCGCGGCGTCATGCCACCCGCCAGCAGCACCATGCGAGAGAACCCATCGGCATGGATGGCAAAGTCGGTGTACACCTCGCCGTGCCCGTCGGCCACGGTCGAGGCCACCAGCGTGTCTTCATGCAGCACATGCTTGACGAGCGAGCCAGAGCCAAACGTGTGCGTTGGCAACACCCACAAGTTCAGGCTACACAGGCATTGGCCAGGCAAGGCGGCCAGCCAGTCGCGCGGAACCGCATCAACGGCGCTGGCGGGCTCGCGCTCGCCAAAGGCCTCCACGGCGGTCGGTACGGTGAAAGTCCAGGACACAAATTCGGTGTGCATCTCCCAGCGGATGCGGTACGCGCCCAGGTCCATGCGCAGGTGAGTGGTATGGGCGTCGGGCAGCGCCATGTGGTGGTTGCGCAAGAGGGCCGCCACGTGGGCGCGGCTGGCTTCGCGCCCCGCCGCATCGGCCAGCATCACGATGTGGGCAATGGCCAGGGGGGCCGTCATCGCCTCGGGCGGGCGGGCGTGGATTTCGTTGTGCAGCATCGCCCGGTGGGGATGCTGCGCAGGATGAACAGGAATGGGCATGCGGAAAGACCTTTTTCCGCGATTGTGTACCGGCCCTGGAGACGCGCCGCCATACAAACTGGCACACGAGCAGGCAGACCACTCAAAAAACAACGGCACCCGAAGGTGCCGTTGTGATGGGGTCAAAACCAAACGGAGTCCATCAGTCTTCGACAAAAGCCTCTTCGCGCTTGTTCTTCACAGCAGGCAGCAACACGATGATGAGCAACAGGGCTGCAGCAGCCAGCAGGCCAGCAGACAAAGGACGCGTTACAAACACGCTCCAGTCACCGCGTGACAGCAGCAGCGCCCGGCGCAGGTTTTCTTCCATCATCGGACCCAGGATGAACCCGAGCAGCAGCGGAGCGGGTTCGGTGCCCAGCTTGTGGAAGATATAACCCACCAGGCCAAACAGACCCACCATCCAGATGTCCCAGGTGTTGTTGTTGGTGGAGTACACACCCACGGCACAGAACAACACGATGGACGGGAACAACCAACGGTAAGGCACGGTCAGCAGCTTGATCCAGATCCCGATCAGCGGCAGGTTCAGGACCACCAGCATGGCATTGCCAATCCACATCGATGCAATCAGACCCCAGAACAGTTCGGGGTTGCTCGTCATCACCTGAGGGCCAGGCTGGATGTTGTGGATGGTCATGGCACCCACCATCAGCGCCATCACGGCGTTGGGCGGGATGCCCAGCGTCAGCAGCGGAATGAAGGAAGTTTGCGAACCTGCGTTGTTGGCAGCTTCAGGAGCGGCCACGCCACGAATGTTGCCTTGTCCGAAAGGAACTTCGCCGGGGTGCAGCTTGGTCTTCTTTTCGATGGTGTATGCAGCAAAGGCCGACAGCAAAGCGCCACCACCGGGCAAGATACCCAGCGCACAGCCCAGCGCCGTGCCGCGCAGCACGGCCGGGATCATGCGCTTGAAGTCTTCCTTCGTGGGGAACAGGCCTTCGACCTTGGCAGTGAACACTTCGCGCTCATCGTCGGGACGCGAGAGGTTGGCAATGATTTCGCCGTAACCAAACACACCCATGGCGATGGTCACAAAGCCGATACCGTCGGTCAACTCAGGGATGTCGAAGCTGAAGCGGGCGACGCCCGAATTCACGTCGGTTCCCACCAGGCCCATCAGCAGGCCCAGCACGATCATGGCGACCGCCTTGAGCAACGAGCCCGAGGCCAGCACCACGGCACCGATCAGGCCCAGGACCATCAGCGAGAAATATTCGGCAGGGCCGAACTTGAAGGCCACTTCGGTCAGCGGCGGCGCGAAGGCCGCCAGGATCAGCGTACCCACGCAACCTGCGAAGAACGAACCCAGACCGGCGGCCGCCAGCGCCGGCCCGGCTCGCCCCTTGCGCGCCATCTGGTAGCCGTCGATCACGGTCACCACCGACGATGACTCGCCAGGCAGGTTGACCAAAATGGCGGTGGTCGAACCACCGTACTGTGCACCGTAGTAGATACCGGCCAGCATGATCAGCGCGGCCACCGGCGGCAGCGCATAGGTGGCGGGCAGCAGCATGGCGATGGTCGCCACGGGGCCGATGCCGGGAAGCACGCCAATCAGCGTGCCCAGCAGACAGCCGACAAAGCAGTAAATCAGGTTCTGAAAGGTGAACGCGACGCCAAAACCAAGCGACAGGTTGTCAAACAGATTCCATGGTCGGTGCTCCTGCTTAACCGGTGATGAAACTCGGCCACACAGGGAACTGCAGCTTGAGCGCCCAGACAAAGGCCACATAACTGCCGATGGCCAGCACGGTGGCAAGAACGAACACGGCCTTGGCATTGAACTCATTGCCCGCCAGGCTGGAAATGAAAGTCAGCGCGTAGATGCCCACGATCAGGCCCATGGCTGGGATGCCCATGCTGGGCAAACCGCCCAGCAAAATGCCGAAGGCAAAGTTGGCGGCCAAGATGAAGAACAGCGGCTTCCAGGCCCATTTGCCGATCTTGTCGCCGTCCTGGGTTTCCACGGTGGTGGCCTTGAAGGTGATCACGCTACCGATGAAGGCCAGCAAGATACCGAGCATCAGCGGGAAGTAGCCCGGGCCCATGCGGGCGCCGTTGCCAACGTTGTACGTGGTGGCTCCCCACGCAAACGCTACGCCGATGCTCATGAACATGAGACCGGCAAAAAAGTCTTTTTGACTCTTGATTTTCACGAATTGTCTCCTTTGGGGGAAATCTCAACTGGGCGATTGTGCGGGCAAGCACCCCCTTTGCGGATGTGGATTCCACCTACATACGGTAACGCCTCAACTGCCTGCCCAAAGCCAAATCGGCAGGCGCCCTACGCATAAGAGACCTCTATGTGTGCTCCATGGGTGGCGTGGCAGCCACCACCTCTTCCAGCGTTGTCAGTCCTTCGGCCACCCGCAGAGCCCCCGCGAGACGCAGAGGGCGCATGCCGTCGGCAACGGCCTGGCGGCGCAGTACGTCGATGGACGGCGCCTGGGTAATCTTGTCCTTGAGCGCCTCACTCACCGTGAGCAATTCGTACAGGCCCATGCGGCCCCGGAAACCGCTCATGCGGCAGTCCACGCAGCCGACAGGTTTGTAGGGCTGGTAAGCGCCGTTGATCTTCCAGGGCTTGACCACTTCGGTCAGCGTCTCGCGGGCCGCCGCCTCGTCCTTTTGTTTGCACTGCTTGCACAGCGTGCGCACCAGCCGCTGCGCCAGCACACCCAGCAAAGTAGCATTGATGAGGTACGACGGCACCCCGAGCTCCATCATGCGGGTGATGGCCGAAGGCGCGTCATTGGTGTGCAGGGTTGAGAACACCAAATGCCCCGTCAGTGCCGCCTGAATGGCCATTTCAGCGGTTTCCAGATCGCGGATTTCGCCGACCATGATGATGTCCGGGTCCTGCCGCATCAACGCGCGCAGGCCTTCGGCAAAGTTGAAATCGAGCTGGGGCTGCACCTGCGTCTGGTTGAAGCTGGGCTCGATCATTTCGATGGGGTCTTCGACGGTGCTGACGTTGACCTCTTCGGTCGCCACCCGTTTCAGGGTGGAGTACAGCGTGGTGGTCTTGCCCGAGCCGGTGGGCCCCGTCACCAAAATGATGCCGTGCGGGCGCTTGACCAGCGCTTCCCAGCGCTGCGCATCGTGCTGGGCAAAACCGAGCGCATCCAGATCTTTGACGGCGTTGTCTGGGTCAAAAATCCGCATCACCATCTTTTCGCCAAATGCGGTGGGCAGCGTGGACAGGCGCATTTCCACCTCGTCCCCGCGCTGGTTGCGTGTCTTGATGCGGCCATCCTGCGGGCGGCGTTTTTCCACCACGTCGATGCGGCCCAGCAGCTTGATGCGCGACACCATGGCGTTGTGCACGCCCATGGGCATCTGGTAGACGGGGTGCAGCACCCCGTCGATACGGAACCGGATCACGCCCTGTTCGCGCCGTGGCTCTAGGTGAATGTCGCTGGCACGCTGATCAAACGCGTACTGCCAGAGCCAGTCCACCACCTTGACCACACCCTGGTCGTTGGCGTCGAGTTGCTTGTTGCTTTTGCCCAGCTCTACCAACTGCTCAAAGCTGCTGCCGCCCGATGCGCCCCCGGCCTTTTGTGCAGCGCGCACCGATTTGGCCAGCGCAAAAAACTCTGCGGTGAACCGGTGGATATCCAAGGGGCTGGCCACCACGCGGCGCACGGTGCGCCGGGACTGGCGCTCCACCTCGGCCACCCAGTCGTCGATGAACGGCTCGGCAGTGGCCACCACCACCTCTTTGGTGGTCACCTGCACAGGCAGCACCTTGTGGCGCTCGGCATACGTGGCGCTCATGGTGTCCGACACACGCCCCACATCCACTTTCAAAGGGTCAATGCGCAAATACGGCAGACCCGCACGTTTGGCGAGGTACTCGGACAGCGCCTCGATGTCCAGCGGCTTGTCATCACTGGCGCGCGCCATGGCCACGTTGGCCAGGCGCACCAAGGCATGCTGCGAGCTTTCGGCCTGCGAGCAGCGCGCGATGGTGCGTTGGGCCTCTTCTTGAGAGATCACTCCGTCATCACTGAGCCAGCCGACCATGCGGCGCCAGTCCACAGGGCCCACGTAGCGCGTCGGTGTTGCAAGCGGGATGGACACTGAATCTGTTTTCATCTCAATCCTTGGTTGGCGTGCGCCCCGGTGCAGCGTCGCCGCTCAGGCGGCCACGGGTTTGAACACCCGCAGCCATTTGCTAGTGGGCAAGGCCCCATCGGGCCTGAATGGCCTCGGCCTGGGCTGCAAGCTCGGTGCGTTTGGGCCGCAGGGGCGTCCGTTGGGCCAACACCACGGTATTGCCTTCGCGCGTGGGCTTGAACGCCCACAATGCGTCTTCACCAAAAGCCTCGGCCATGCTTTTCAAGCTGCGATCAAAGCTGGATGCGCGGCCAAACAGGTTGACGGTCATGTTGCCGGTGTCGGTCAGCAGGGCCCGGCAGTCGGCATAGAAGTCAGGGCTGTCGAGCACCGGTGCTGCGGCTTCATGGTCATACAGATCCACGGCCAGAGCATCCACGGTGCCCAGCCACATCGGGTTCTTGATTTCTTGTGCCGCGTCGGCCACCACCACGCGCAGTTTGGGTCCATCAGGCGGCAGCTTGAACCATTGGCGGCACACGGTCAGCACCTGAGGGTTCAGTTCGATCGTGGTGGTGCACACGCGCAGCTTTTTGTGGCAAAACTTGGTGATGGCCCCTGCCCCGAGGCCCAGTTGCATCGCGTGTCCCTTGGACACCTGGGCCAGATCGGCAAACAGCAACCAAGCCATCATGCGCTGCACGTATTCCAGCTCAATCTCGAAGGGCTGATCGACACGCATGGAGCCTTGAATCCATGGTGTTCCCAGATGCAGATGGCGCACCTCGCCATCGTCCGACACGCTGACTTCCGGCAGTTCTATCGATTTCTCTTTTTTTCGGGTCATTCACAACAATCCGTGCCGGGCCATCAGATCGGACCAGGCAGCCAATTTACGTTCAAAACTCCAGGAGGCATTTGCCGGGCTGGTGGAGGGCAGCTTAATGGATTCGATGGGCGCACCGCGCGCTGCCCCAGCGTGTGCCTGCAGACTGCGCAGCACCTGCGGCGCATGTTTGTAGCTTTCGGCGCCATTGTGGGCGATGGCCGTCAACCGAGGGCAATGGGCACGCAGCAGAGCAAAGTCGTTGACCACGGCATCACGGATGGAGGTGTCCAGACTGCCTTCACGCACACAACTGGCGTACACATCCCACACCCCCAGGCGTCTGTCCAGCAACCAATGGCACCTGTCGGCATAGCCGTTGGGGCCTGCGGGCAACGGGTGCTGCGGCCACATCGCCTGCAAGATGCGCCAAAAGTGGTTCTGCGGGTGGCCGTAGTACTGCCGCGCACGCAAAGAAGCCACGCCTGGAAAACTGCCCAGCAACAACACCGCCATATCGCTGGACACCACAGGTGGCAGCCCCGTCAGGCGCTCGGCACGCGGAGTCTTTGGTGTCATGGATGCGAATCCTCCTTCGGGGCGAGTGCGGCGTCATCGTTGACAACGCCACTACCTTGTGCCTTGCGGGTACGCGCCTTCACCGCCTGCTGGGCGGCATGCCGCAGCGCACTGAGGCGACGCAGGATGTCCTCCATCGCTACAAGGCGCAACTGCCCTTGCGCCCCTGCGGCCAGCAACGCAGCCTTGAGATCCTGGTACGCCAGCTCCATAGCTTGCGCGTGGGCCAAGAGCAGTGCCGGGCTCGGGGCGTTGTCCAGCGGGTCGCAAAGGGCCAGCAATGCATCAGTCTGCTGCACAAAGGCGGCATGGAAGGCGACGATTCGGGAGTCCGCCAGCCCCCCCTCCGCCACCAGTGGCGCCGCATCCATCGCCCTCTGCGCTATGGTCTGGTGGTAACGCTGCACGCGCAACACCAGTGCCAGGCGCTCGCTGGTACTTTGGGACATCGCGGTTCGGTTCATGCGCTCCACGAAGGACTCAGCGGCAGCATCGAGTTGAGCCACGATGTACTTGTCGCGCGCCAGGGCCTCCACCGGTGCAGCATGCAATGCAGCGCGCACCAGGCGCACCCCGACATGCCCCATGCGTGCCACTTCAAGATCCAGCGCATCCAGCGCCAGCGACGGCACCGCCAGCACGTTATCGTCCAGGTGCTGCGGCTGCGCCTCGTCCTCCTCGCGTGCACGAAACCGCTGCTGCAGCCATAGAGCCAGGTGCGACGCAATCGGCCACATCAGCAGAACCCCCATCACATTGAAGATGGTATGAAACAGGGCCAGCTTGGCGGCAGGGTCGACAGGCAGGTCCAACGCCTCGCGCGCTGTGGCGATGGCGGGCACAAGCCACGGCAGCAGCAGCAAAGCCACTGCACCGGTGATGCCGTTGAACAGCACATGCGCAGCAGCCGCGCGGCGTGCGTTGGCGGTAGCCCCCAGCGTCGCCAGCACGGCGGTGACCGTAGTGCCCAAGTTGGAGCCAATCACCACCGCCGCAGCGCCCTGCGGGGTCAGCAAGCCTTCCTGCGCTGCCGTCAAGGCAATCGCCATCGAGGCACTGGACGACTGCATCAGCACCGTCATCAACACGCCAACGCCCACCTGCGCAGCAACCACCAACACACCCTCGCCCTGCGGCAAGGTGACCTCGCCCGCAAGACTGGTGAAAGACTGCTGCAACATCGCGATGCCCATGAACAGCAGCCCAAACCCGGCCAACGCTGAGCCCAGCGCACCGCGCCGATGCCCCTGCCCCGTGAGCTGTATCACCACACCCAGCCCCAGTAGCGGCAGGGCCAGCGCTTCGATCTTGAACTTGAGCCCCACCAGTGCCACGATCCAGCCTGTCATGGTGGTGCCGACATTGGCGCCAAACAGCACCCACAGCGCGGGCCCTAGTGGCAGAAGGCCCGCGTTGACAAACCCGATGGTGGCCACCGTGACTGCACTGGAGGACTGGACCAGCGAGGTGACCAGCACCCCTGAGCCCAGGGCATGCATACGGGTTCGGGTGGCCCCGGCCAGAATGCGCTCCAGCGCCGGGCCTGCCGTCAGGCGCAGGCCGTCGGTCATCATCGTCATGCCCAAGAGAAACAGGCCCAGCCCTCCCACCACACTGGCGAGAATTCCCCACAAACTCATGTCCAACCCCACAAAGCCATGGGCAGGATTGTGACAACGCACGCGGCGATGAGCGACAAATCGCATCGCACGATGGTGCTTTGACGAACAAGGCCGGTAGAAGACACGATCACTGCTAATGCGTCAGGCCAGGGTCGGAACGAAAAGGGCTGCAAACCCGGCTCTTGATGTGCATCAAGCGGGCGCGCCTTGTGGCCCGTAGGATGAAACACTCCCCCTGCACGCCCAACACGCCCTGACCAGCCCCCTCATGACCAGCATCCTTGGCATTCTTGTTTCTCTCAGCCTGCTGATCGCGCTGGCCTATCGGGGGGTGAGCGTGTTGCTGTTGGCTCCGCTGATGGCGCTGGTCGCCACCCTGTTCAGCGCCGAAGCACCCCTCATGGCCAGCTACACCCAGGTGTTCATGCCTGCACTCGGCGGTTTCGTAGTGGCATTCTTCCCACTGTTTCTGCTGGGCGCGGTGTTTGGCAAGCTGATGGAAGCCTCCGGGTCTGCCAGCGCCATCGCGCAGGGCATTGTGGAAGTGCTGGGCACCCAACGGGCCCTGGTGGCCATTGTGGCGGCTTGTGCGGTGCTGACGTTTGGCGGGGTGTCGTTGTTTGTTGTGGCGTTTGCGGTGTATCCCATTGCGGCGGCCTTGTTCCGGCAGGCTAACCTCCCACGGCGCCTGATGCCCGCCACCATTGCGCTGGGGGCCTTCACGTTCACGATGACCGCCTTGCCGGGTACGCCTGCTATTCAAAACGCGATTCCCATGCCGTTCTTTGGCACCACCCCATTTGCCGCACCGGGTCTGGGTCTCATTGCGGGCACTGTGATGGCGGGATTGGGTGGTTGGTGGCTGCTGGCGCGCGCCGCATCGGCCCAGGCACGGGGCGAAGGTTATGAAGCCGATGACACCCCTTGGACCAACACGCTGCCTGCAGCAACCAGCCCTGGCACACCGCGCTTTGCAAGGGCCATGGCGCCCATCGTCCTGGTGATAGTGCTCAACTACGCGCTGTCAACCTGGCTGTTTCAGGCGATGGATACGCACTATCTGGCGCAAGCTAGGTTCGGCAGCACCAACATCCAGGCGGTGCGCGGGCTGTGGGCCGTCAGCGTGGCCCTGTTTGCAGCCATCGTGTTGTTGGTAGCACTAGAGCGGTCTCGACTGCCCCGGCTCAAAGACACGCTCGGCGACGGGGCCAGCGCAGCAGTGCTGCCGTTGATGAACACCGCCTCGCAGGTCGGCTATGGCGCTGTCATCGCATCGCTGGCCGGATTTGCGCTGATCCGGGATGCCGTGCTGGGCATCGCGCCAGGCAATCCACTGATTTCACTGTCCATCGCGGTCAATGTGCTGGCGGGCATTACCGGGTCGGCCTCGGGCGGTATGAGCATTGCACTGCAAACGCTGGGGGCCACCTGGCTGGCCATGGGTGATGCAGCAGGGATCTCGCCCGAGCTACTGCACCGGGTCACCGCCATCGCCACTGGCGGGCTTGACGCGCTGCCCCACAACGGCGCAGTGATCACGCTTGCTGTCGATCTGCAAGCTCAGCCATCGCCAGTCCTATCTCGACATTTTTGTGGTGGCTGTGGCCATACCGCTGCTGGCGTTGGCGGCCGTGGTGTCGCTGGGCACGGCGCTGGGGTCGTTCTGACAACCCCGTGTTATGGACTGTCCGCACCCAACCCGATGCGTGTGCGACGTTTGCGGCGCGACCACTTCACTTTCGCAAACCAGATCCACGTCACCAGCATGTAGGTGAGCAAGCCCACACCGGTGGCCACCAGCGCAAGCCCCAGCATCAACGGTTTGCCCACACTGCGCAGGCGCTGAACCACGGTCTCCCACCACCCACGCTCAGGCACTTCTTCCAGTTCGGCGTCGGGCAACGGGGGCTCTTCATCGGGGCGAACGGGCTCGCCCAAAATGGCGCTGCCCAACCGCCACGCAGCGTAGTAGACGGGGCCAAACGTAACGGGATTCGTCACCAGCGTGCTGGCCACGGCCGCTGGTACGTTGGCACGCAGCACCACGGCAGCCCCAGCAGCAAAGGGGATCTGGGCAATGGGGATGAGCAGACCGAAAAACACGCCCAGCGCCATCCCCATTGCAATGCCACGGCGGCTCATGTGCCACAGCCGGGGGTGGTGCAAAGCGGGGCCCAACCAGCGCAGCCAGCGGTTGCTGCGCAACGCTTCAGGAGTGGGCATCAAGCCAAGCAGGCGTCTTTTCATGGGGTCTTCACAGGTCTACCAAGGGCCATCCACGGGTACGCGGCTTGCAACGCGCGCCTTCCAAATGTTACCGACCCCGTATTGTCCCTTCCACCCACTTGCCAATGGCTGCCGATGCCACGGCAAACACACGCGGCGATGATTCGCACTGGCCCATTACAGCCCCAGCGCCGCCAGCCGGGGCAGGGCCGACACCGCGTTGCGTGTGGTGGTCTGGGCCAACTGCTGCAAGGTCTCCCCGCGCAGCTGCGCCACCTGCTCCGCGATGCGCGGTACCTCTCCAGGCGCGTTGCGCCCCTGTGGATGCCCTGCAGAGCGCTCGGCCGCCGTGACATACAACCAATGAGGCGGAATGTCAGGCGCGTCGGTTTCCAGCACCAAGGCATCGGCGGGTAGTTCAGCAGCCAGACGGCGCAACTGCAAAGCGCGGTCATAGGTCACCGCGCCCCCGAACCCGAGCTTGAAGCCCAGGGCCACAAACGCTTGCGCCTGCTGCAGGCTACCGTTGAACGCATGGGCAATACCACCTTGCACCGGCAAATCACGCAGCCCCTTGAGCAACTTGTCCGCAGAGCGCCGCACGTGCAGGATCACAGGCAGGTCAAAACGGCGGGCCAGCTGCAACTGGGCACGATAAAAGCGCTCTTGCCGCACCGGGTCAAGGCCCGGCACAAAGTAGTCAAGCCCGATCTCACCAATGGCCACGAGGCGCGGGTCGGCGCTGTGTTGCTCCAGCATTTCGGTGAGCAACGTGACATCCCCATCGTCGGCACGCCCGGTGTACAGCGGATGGATCCCCAGCGCGTAACTGTCCCCATACTGGTGCGCCATCAACCGAACCGTGTCCCAGTTGCTGCGCTCCACAGCAGGAATCACACAATGGCCCACACCTTGGTCCGTGGCCGCGCCGCGCACGGCATCGCGGTCGGCATCAAACTCGGGCGCATCCAAGTGGCAGTGGGTGTCAATCCATACAGTCATGCAGGGATGATGCCCGATGAATCCCTGCATGTGCATTCGGCATCGATCCGTGCTACTGTGAAAACCGTGCGCCCGTTTGCGGCGTAAGTAAAGGTGACAGGATGCCCCGGCCCGCCCTCTACAGCAGCTCCCGCAATGCGCGCCGCCCGGCACCGGACGTGGCCGCACCGATGGGCGCCCCCAATGCACAGGCCTCTGCAGATTCTTCTGCCGACGCCTCGCCAACCGCCTTGCCCGCGACGCCGACCGGTGCGACCAGCATCTCCAAGCGCCACCTGCGCACCTTGTGGTCGGTGGTGTTGCTGCTTACTGCCTTACTGGTCACCAGCCTGTGGCTGCACCAGCGCCCCACCGACCGCAAGATCACCCAGGAAGACATCGACGCCGCCGTGCTGCGCACGCTGGAGACCACCACCCTGCCCTCAGCCGCAGCGCGGGCTGTGGATGCGATTGCACCGTCGGTGGTGCGCGTGGTGGGTTACGGCCGCAGCAAAAATGGCAAGGAAGAGGTGGAGCGCGGCGTGGGCACCGGCGTGGTCATTGTCGACAAAGGAATCATCCTGACCAACCTGCATGTGGTACTGGGCTCAGACCGCATCGCGATCACCTTCCATGATGGGCTGGAGACCACCGCCAGCATCACCGGTGCACAGCCTGAAAACGACCTGGCCGTGCTGCAGGCCCACAAGGTGCCCGACGATCTGGAGGCAGCACCCATGCGGTCCACCCAGGACCTGCGCGCAGGCGATCAGGTGGTGGCCGTGGGATTCCCCTTTGGCATCGGGCCGTCGGCATCAGCGGGCGTGGTGTCCGGCCTCAAGCGCGAATTCACCTCGCCCGAAGGCAAACGCCAGCTCAGCAATCTGATTCAGTTCGACGCCGCCGCCAACCCGGGCAACTCCGGGGGGCCGTTGGTCACCATGGATGGCGAGGTGGTCGGCATCGTCACCGCCATCCTCAACCCGACCCCGGCCCGCACCTTCATCGGCATTGGATTTGCGGTGCCCATCGAGAACGCCGCCTCGGCGGTAGGTATGCCTCCTTTCTGATCAATTTAGCCCGTTTTTGCGATTTACCCTCCCAAGGAACCCCATGGAAGCCACCCCATTGCCCATCGGAACCCACGCATCTACCGCCACGCTGATGGAACAGGTGCTGTACGAAGTCAAACGCGTAGTGGTCGGCCAGGACCGCTTTCTGGAGCGCGTCATGGTGGCCATCCTGGCGCAGGGCCACCTGTTGGTGGAAGGCGTACCGGGGCTGGCCAAGACGCTCACGGTGAAAACGCTGGCCAGCACCATTCAGGGCAGCTTCAAACGCATCCAGTTCACGCCCGACCTGGTGCCCGCCGACCTGGTGGGCACCCGCATGTACAACCAGAAGACCGGCGAGTTCAGCACCACGCTGGGCCCCGTGTTCACCCACCTGCTGCTGGCCGACGAAATCAACCGCGCGCCCGCCAAGGTGCAAAGTGCACTGCTCGAAGTGATGCAGGAGCGCCAGGTGACGATTGCGGGCGAGACGCACAAGGTGCCCGAGCCCTTTTTGGTCATGGCCACTCAAAACCCCATCGAGACCGAAGGCACCTACGCCCTGCCCGAGGCCCAGGTGGACCGGTTCATGATGAAGGTGCTGCTGGGCTACCCCACCGAGGAAGAAGAGTTTGTGATCGCGCAGCGCGCGCTGGACCTGCCTGTGCAGGTGCTGCCCGTGGCCACCACGGCCCAGCTGGCCGCGTTGCAGGCCGAATGCCGCACCGTATATGTCGACCCGTCGATGCTGCAGTACGCCGTGAAACTGGTGGCCGCCACCCGCGTGCCTGCCAAACACGGGTTGAAGGAACTGGCGGGCTACATCAGCTGCGGCGCCAGCCCGCGCGCCACCATTGCGCTGGCCGAAGGCGCCCAGGCGCTGGCCATGCTGCGGGGGCGCAATTACGTGTTGCCCGAGGACATGACCGACCTGGCCGCCGACGTTTTGCGCCACCGCGTGGCACTGTCGTACGAGGCCTTGTCTGAAGGGCTGGACGCCGATGCACTGATCTCCCGCATCATGGCCAAGGTCCCCGCGCCTGCGCGACCGCTGCACCACGAGCAAAAGGCCGCCTGATCACCCGCAGAGTGCCCGCACCATGAGCCCCACCCCGTCCGCCAACCCTCCCGCCGCCGCGCCGCGCGCCCTGCCCACACTGCCCGGGCAGGCCGACCGCTTGCTGCGCGAACTGGAATGGAAGGTGATCCGCCGCCTGGACGGCCTGCTGCAAGGCGACTACCGCACGCTGATGCGTGGCGGTGGCCTGGACCTGGCCGACCTGCGCGAATACCAGCCCCATGACGACGTGCGCCACATCGACTGGAACGTGACCGCACGCCTGAACGTCCCCCATGTGCGGGTGTTCACCGAAGACCGCGAGATATCGGCCTGGTTTCTGCTGGACCTGAGCCCTTCCATCAACTTCGGGCCACAAGGCAACGCCAAGCGCGACATCCTGACCGGCTTTGTGGCGGTGTTGGCACGCCTGTTGACACGCCATGGCAACCGCGTGGGCGCCATGCTCTATGGCGCAGGCGATACCGCAGCACGTGCAGTGGACACCGTTTTGCCCCCCCGCAGCAGCCGCGCGCATGTGCTGCATCTGGTGCACCAGTTGCTGACGCCGCCTGCAAAGGCGGCAAGCCCATCCAAACAAAAAGGCGGCGCCACCGAACTGCATCGGTTGCTGCAAACAGGCCTGGCCAACGTGCGCCGCCGGTCCACGGTGTTTGTGGTGTCCGACTTCATCAGCGCACCCGGCTGGGAAAAGCCCTTGGCGCAGCTGGCCCAACGCCACGACGTGGTGGCGGTGCGCCTGCTCGACCCGCTGGAGCTGGAGCTGCCCGATGTGGGCATGGTGACCCTGCGCGACGCCGAAAGTGGTGAACAACTGCAGGTGGACACCCACGATGCGGGCTTTCGACACCGCTTCGCCCGCCTGGCCGCCCAGCGCGAGGCCGTGCTGCGCGAAGGCCTGACCAAAGCGGGCGCCGACACGCTGGAGCTGTGCACCGACGACGATCTGGTCGATGCCTTGCTGCGTTTTATGGACATGCGCCAGCGCCGGGTGCGCCGCCCTCTAGCGATGTCGCTGGCGCGGCCTGCCGAACCGGTGGCGGCCTAAATCACCCACCCGCGCCACCTACCACCGAACCCTCGCCCCAAGGACACACCACCATGGTTTTTCTCTGGCCCACCCTGCTCTGGCTGATGCTGGTAGTCCCCGTGCTGGTGCTGCTGTACTGGTGGCTGCTGCACCGACGCAAAAAAACGGCGCTCAGCTATTCCAGCCTCTCACTGGTGCGCGAGGCCATGGGCCCCGGCCAGCACCTGCGCCGCCACATCCCGCCCGCCCTGTTTCTGCTGGCGCTGATCGCCTTGCTGCTGGCCGCCGCCCGCCCGCTGGCCGTCATC
The DNA here is from genome assembly GCA_963784815.1 of uncultured Gammaproteobacteria bacterium. Lineage (GTDB taxonomy): Bacteria > Pseudomonadota > Gammaproteobacteria > Burkholderiales > Burkholderiaceae_C > Acidovorax. The sequence goes on from CAWATB010000009.1 coordinate 50,732, forward strand.
ACCCTGCCCTCGCAGGACCAGACCATCATGCTGGCCATGGATGTTTCGGGCAGCATGCGCGCCACCGACGTGGAGCCCGACCGCCTGACCGCCGCCCAGAACGCCGCCAAGGCGTTCATCACCGAACTGCCGCGCCATGTGCGCGTGGGCATCGTGGCGTTTGCGGGCAGTGCGCAACTGGCCCAGTTGCCCACCCAAAGCCGCGAAGACCTGGTCAAGGCCATCGACAGCTTTCAGCTGCAGCGCGGCACTGCCACGGGCAACGGCATCATGCTGTCGCTGGCCACCATCTTTCCAGATGCGGGCATCGACATCTCCGCCCTGGGCGGACGCCAGGCCATGCGCCCCCGGCCCATTGAAGAAATCGGCAAACAGCAAGACCCAGCCAAGGCCTTTACACCGGTGGCACCCGGCTCCTACAACTCGGCCGCCATCATCATGCTGACCGATGGTCAGCGCACCACGGGTGTCGACCCGCTAGAAGCCGCCAAGTGGGCGGCCGACCGGGGCGTGCGGGTGTATACGGTGGGCGTGGGCACGCTGCAGGGCGAAACCATTGGATTCGAAGGCTGGTCGATGCGGGTGCGGCTGGACGAAGAAACACTGAAGGCCGTGGCCACACGCACCAATGCCGAATACTTTCATGCGGCCACGGCGGCCGACTTGAAGAAGGTGTACGAAACGCTCAGCTCACGGCTGACGGTCGAGAAAAAGGAGACCGAGATCTCCGCGCTGCTGGCACTGGCAGGCGCGGCGCTGGCCTTGCTGGCGGCGGCGCTGTCGGTGTGGTGGTATGGGAGGGTGATGTAGCAATGTCATCAACACATGTTCCAACCAGGAGATATTCATGCGTTCTCTGATCCGGGCCTCGGCCCTTGTGCTGCTTTCGATGGCCGCAGGCGCCGCCTGGCCCACAACTGCCCCAATGAAATGAAGGCCATCGATGCCAAGCTGGCCACCAGCCCCACGCTGACAGCCGACAACGCGGCCAAGGTCAAACAACTGCGCGCCGACGGCGAGATGCACCACAAGGCGGGCAAACACGACGACTCGATGAAGTCACTGGCCGACGCCAAGAAGATTCTCGGCATCTGACCCGCCGCATGGTCACATCGCCGTGCCGCCACGGCGATGGTTGCCTAGCTCAACTTGCCCAGCACCAGCCGCACCACGCGGTCGCACCGGGCAGCCAACGATTCATCGTGCGTGACCATCACAAACGCGGTGCCTTGGTCGCGCGCAAGCTGCAGCATCAAATCGAACACGCCATCGGCAGTGGTGCGGTCAAGGTTGCCCGTGGGCTCGTCGGCCAGCACGCAGGCGGGCCGCGTGACCAGCGCACGCGCAATCGCCACGCGCTGGCGCTCGCCGCCCGACAGCTCGGCGGGGCGGTGCATCAGGCGCTCTTTCAAACCGACGGAGGTGAGCACCCGCTCAGCCTCGGCGTGGCACTGCGCCAGCGGCAGGCGGCGGATGCGCAGCGGCATGGCCACGTTGTCCAGCGCGCTGAACTCGGGCAGCAGGTGGTGAAACTGGTAGATAAAACCCAGGTGCTGGTTGCGCAGCTGGCCCTGGCGTTCTGCCGACAGGGACGACATCTCGTCGCCCTTGAGGCGCACCGTGCCCGACGTGGGCGCATCCAGCCCGCCCAGCAAATGCAGCAACGTGCTCTTGCCCGAACCCGATGCGCCGACGATGGCCAGCGTTTCGCCAGCATGGATCTGCAGGTCCACGCCCTGCAGCACGGTCACATCCAGCCGGCCTTCGGTAAAGCGCTTGGTAAGGCCACGGGCTTCCAGCACGACCTGATTTTTTAAGCCTTTTTGGCCTTCAGTGCTTGATGGTATTGCGCTAGTAGCTACATTATTCATAGCGAAGAGCCTCGGCAGGGTTCACACGGCTGGCGCGCCAGCTGGGGTACAGGGTGGCGACAAAAGCCAGGACCAGCGAGATGATGCCGATCGGCATGATGTCGCTGCTCTGGGGTTCACTCGGCATCTTGCTGATGAGGTAGATGTCCTTGGGCAAGAAGCTCGCGTTCAGCGCCTTCTCGATGGCGGGCACGATCACGTCGATGTTGAACGCGATGCCCAGGCCCAGCAGCAGGCCCACGGCCGTGCCGATGACGCCGACCATGGCGCCCTGCACCACAAAGATGCCCATGATGCTTTTGGGGCTGGCGCCCAGCGTGCGCAGGATGGCGATGTCGGCGCGTTTGTCGGTCACCGTCATCACCAGGGTGGACACCAGGTTGAACGCGGCCACCGCAACGATCAGCGTGAGGATGATGAACATCATGCGTTTTTCGAGCTGCACGGCCGCAAACCAGGTGCGGTTCTGCTGCGTCCAGTCGCGGATCAGCAGTTGGCCGCTCAACGAGCCTGCCAGTTGCTGGGCCACCTCGCGCGCCTGGTGCAGGTCCTTGAGCTTCAGCCGCACGCCCGTGGGGCCTTCCAGGCGAAAGATGCGCTGCGCATCTTCGTGGTGCAGCAGCACCAGGGCCGAGTCGTATTCGTAGTGGCCCGAATCGAACGTGCCTGCCACCGTCATCTGCTTGAGGCGCGGCACCACACCGGCGGGGGTGACCTGGCCTGCGGGGGCGATCAGCGTGACCACATCGCCAGCGCGCACACCCAGGGCACGGGCCAGCTCGCCGCCCAGCACCACGCGGAATTCGCCGGGCACGAGCAGGTTGAGCGTTTTTTCGTTGGTGGCGGCCAAATCCGTCACCGAGCCTTCCAGCGCCGGGTCGATGCCGCGCACCAGCGCGCCCTTCATGTCCTCGCCGCGCGCTAGCAAAGCCTGCGCGGCTACAAAGGGCGCCGCGCCAACGACATTGGGGTTCGCCTTGGCCTCGGCCAGCGTGAGCGCTGGGTCAGCCAACGCAGCACCCTGGGGCGCAAAGATTTCGATGTGCGAGACCACGCTGAGCATGCGGTCGCGCACTTCTTTTTGAAAGCCGTTCATCACCGACAACACGATGATCAGCGCCGCCACCCCGAGCGCAATGCCCAGCATGGACACGCCTGAGATGAACGAGATAAAGCCATTGCGCCGCGTAGCGCGGCCCGCGCGCGTGTAGCGCCAGCCCAGGGCCAGTTCGTAGGGGATTTGCATGGAATTGGAAAGATGGGCCCACACGGTGCGGATGCATACCGCGGGCCGGGGCAGATTGTGGCATCCCGGACAATAGAGCGAGTGAAACACTTTTACATACCCACGTTGGGCCTCCAGGCCAGTGATCGCAAGGCGCGGACCGCTGCCAAGGCTGGATGCCTTGGCAAGGTCCGCAACGCCGCGAGCGCTGGCCTGGAGGACCAACCCTTCGGGAAAGCCGGGGAAAGGCCCGGCCACTGCGTTGCAGTCCGCTTGCGGTATCCCAACCGCTGCGCGTCCTGCGCCTTGTTGCCGGGCCTTTCCCCGGCTTTCGTGGGCACGTAAAAGTGTTCCACTCGCTCTAGCCATGTCGGACACCACCCATTTGCTCATTCCCTACGCTGCCAGCGCCTCCGAGGGATGCCAGCAAGCCCTGCAGGGCCTGGCCTTGCCCCACCTGGACCGGCTTCTGGCACGGCTCAGCCCCTACCCCGCCCACAGCGACAGCGGCGAGGAAACCAGCTTCTCCGCCCCCCACGAACGCGCATTGGCCCGCGCTCTGGGCCTTCCGGCAGAGGACGGCCGCATCCCCTGGGCCGCCTGGCACTGCCAGCAACAGGGTCTGCCAACCGATGGCAACGCCTGGGCGTTTGTCACCCCCTGCCAGTGGCAGGTCAGCACCGACCACGTCACGCTGCGCGGCCCCGAGCAGTTGGCGCTCCATGAAGCCGCATCGCGCGCTCTGCTCGCCATCGTTTCCCCCTGGTTTGCCGAAGACGGCATCACCCTGCACTACGACCAGCCCACACGCTGGCTGGCCAGCAGCCCGCTGTTTGCCGACCTGGCGACCGCCTCGCTGGAACGCGTGCTGCAGCGCGATGTGCGCGCCTGGATGCCAGACGCAAAAGCGGCCCGCACCCTGCACCGCTTGCACAGCGAGATGCAGATGCTGCTGTACACGCACGCCTTCAACGACGAGCGCTCGGAGCGCGGGCTGCCGGTGATCAACTCGTTCTGGGTGCATGGCACGGGCGTCCTTCCCTGCTCCCGCTCCGTCTGCCTTCCAGCACGCCAACCGTCCCGACCACGCTGCGCGACGCCGCGCTCAACGAAGACTGGCGCGCCTGGGCCGCCGCCTGGGCCGCGCTGGACGCAGGCCCGGTAGCCGACCTGCTGCGCCAGTCCGAAGGCGGCACACCCGTGCAACTGACCCTGTGCGGCGAACGCAACACGCTGGCCTTCCATACCACGCCCCGCACCCTGGCCCAGCGTTTTCAAAGCATTTTCAGGCCCCAGCGCTTTATGGACGTGCGCAATCAGCTATGAAAATAATAGCTAGAGACATCCCCCCTCGCGCCGCCTGGGCGCTGGAGCAAGCCGGTGTGCACCCCCTGCTGGCCCGCCTGTACGCCGCGCGCGGCGTGCGTACCAAGGACGAACTGGACGACGGCCTGGGTCGCCTGCTACCACCCTCAGGCCTGAAGGGCATTGACACCGCAGCCCGCCTTCTGGCCGACGCCATGGCTGCCGCACAAGCGGCTCATCATCGTGGCCGACTACGACTGCGACGGCGCCACCGCCTGCGCCGTGGGCGTGCGCGGCCTGCGCCTGCTGGGCGCCCAGCAACGTGGACTACCTGGTGCCCGACCGCGTGACGGACGGTTACGGCCTCACCGCATCCATCGCCCGCCGCGTGGCCGAGCGCGGCGCCGACGTGCTCATCACCGTGGACAACGGCATCGCCAGCGTGGAGGGCGTGGCCGAAGCCAAGGCGCTGGGCCTGCACGGTCGTCGTCACCGACCACCACCTGCCCGGCCCCGAGCTGCCCGCGGCCGACGCCATCGTCAACCCCAACCAGCCCGGCTGCACGTTCGAGAGCAAGTCCATGGCCGGTGTGGGCGTGATGTTCTACGTGCTGCTGGCGCTGCGGGCCGAGCTGCGGGCGCGCGGCATCTTCGACGCGGCCACCCAACCCAAGCTCGACCCGCTGCTCACCCTGGTGGCGCTGGGCACCGTGGCCGACGTGGTCAAGCTCGACGCCAACAACCGCCGCCTGGTCGCGCAGGGCCTGAGGCGCATCCGCGCAGGGCAGATGCCGCCGGGCGTGGCCGCGCTGTTCCACGCCGCAGGCCGCAAGGCGCCCGTGGCCACCACGTTCGACTTTGGCTTTGCCCTGGGCCCGCGCATCAACGCCGCAGGGCGTCTGGCCGACATGACGCTGGGCATCGAATGCCTGCTGACCGACGACGCAGGCCGCGCCGCCGAACTGGCGGGCACGCTCGACGGCATCAACCGCGAGCGCCGCGAGATCGAAGGCGGCATGCGCGACCAGGCCATGCTGATGGCCGAGAGCCTGTTCCAGGAAGACGAAGAGCCGCCCCCGGCCATCAGCGTGTTCGACCCCGACTTTCACGAAGGCGTGGTCGGCATCGTGGCCAGCCGCATCAAGGACAAGCTGCACCGCCCCACCTTTGTGTTTGCGGCCAGCAGCGCGCCGGGCAAGGAGCATGAACTCAAGGGCTCGGGCCGCTCCATCCCCGGCTTTCATCTGCGCGACGCGCTGGACCTGGTGGCCAAGCGCCACCCCGGCGTGTTGCTCAAATTTGGCGGCCACGCCATGGCCGCAGGCTGCACGGTAGACGCAGACTCGTTCGACACCTTCGAGCAGGCGCTGGCCCAGGTGGCACAGGAATGGCTGGACGCCGCCACCCTCACCCGCCGCATCGAGACCGACGGCCCCCTGGCCCCCGAATACTGCCGCGCCGACATGGTGGACACCCTGCACCACGAGGTCTGGGGCCAGGGCTTTTTGCCGCCCACCTTCAGCGAAGAAGTGCAGGTGCTGAGCCAGCGCCTGGTGGGCGAGGCCAAGAACCACCTGTCCATCAAACTGCTGCACCAGGGCAACCCGGTGGACGCCATCTGGTTCGGCCACACCGAGCAACTGCCTGCGCGGGTGATGCTGGCTTTTCGGCTGGATGTGAACGAGTGGAAGGGCGAGCGGAAGGTGCAGTTTTTGGTGGAGGGGGCGCAGCTCTGAGCGGCGGATCTCAGGCCTGGGTGGGGCCCTTGCGACGCTGGCGAATCACTGTCACTGGTTCGCCGCCTTGGCCCCAGTTTTCAGGGTCCACCTCGTCAATGATGACGGTCACGCTCTCAGGCTGTTTGTCCAGTACCTGCTGCATGAGCTGGGTGACACCAGCGATGAGGGCGGCCTTTTGTGCAGCGGTGGTTGGCAGGTCGCGGCGCGCGAGGCGGATGTTGACCAGGGGCATGGGCAGGTCCTTTCGGCAGAGAAAAAAGACAAAGGCAGCCGAGGCTGCCTTTGCGTGGGGTGTTTCTGATTAGGGATGTTTTTCCCATCTTGCGCTTTACAGGCAAGCGCTACCAGCTATCGATTTAGAAGCTTTCCCAGTCTTCGTCGCTGCCTTTGGCGGCAGCACGTGGGGCCGGTGGGGTGGGTGCGGGTGCGGGCCGGCTCTGCGGGCGCAGCGGCTGAACCCAGGCGCGCGGCCGCTGGGGCTTTGGCTGCCGCAGGCTTGTTGCCCAGGGCCGAGCGGGCCGCTGGCGCTGGCCGGGGCGCTGCCGCCGGTGCCTGGCGAGGCGCTGACGGCGCGCGAACCGCCACCGCCCCCACATTGAACACCGACACGACTTCGGCCAGGCGCTGGGCCTGGTCGCGCATGGAGGCGGCGGCGGCGGTGGATTCCTCCACCAGCGCCGCGTTCTGCTGCGTCATCTGGTCCAGGTGCGTCACGGCCTGGTTGACCTGGGCAATGCCATCGCGCTGTTCGGTGGCAGATGCCGTGATCTCGCCGATCAGGTCACTGACCCGCTGCACGCTGGACACGATCTCATCCATCGTCTGACCAGCCTGGGCGACCTGGGCTGAGCCGGACTCGACGTTCTCCACCGAGGCGCTGATGAGCCGTTTGATCTCCTTGGCGGCCTCGGCGCTGCGTCCGGCCAGGCTGCGCACCTCGGTGGCTACCACGGCAAAGCCACGACCTTGCTCGCCCGCGCGGGCGGCCTCGACCGCGGCGTTCAGGGCCAGGATGTTGGTCTGAAAGGCAATGCCATCGATCACGCCAATGATGTCGCTGATCTTGCGCGAGCTGTCGGTGATCTGCTGCATGCTGTTGACCACCTGGCCCACCACCTCGCCACCGCGTGCCGCCGCCTGGGCTGCCGTGCCCGCGAGCTGATTGGCCTGGCGGGCCGTGTCGGCCGACTGGCTTACCGTGGCGGTGAGTTCTTCCATGCTGGCCGCGGTTTCCTCCAGGTTGGAGGCGGTCTGCTCGGTGCGCGCCGAGAGGTCGTGGTTGCCGTTGGCAATTTCTATCGACGCGGAGGACACCGAGTCCACCCCGGAGCGCACTTCGCTCACCACACCCCGCAGCCGCAACGTCATGGCCGACAGCGAGCGCAGCATGTGGCCAAACTCATCCTTGCGGGTCGATTGCAGCTCACGGGTCAGGTCGCCTGCAGCAATGGCGTCCAGGGTGGACACCGCCTCGTCCAGCGGCACAGTGATGGAGCGCACCAGCTTCCAGGCCAGCAGCAGCATCACCACAATCAGCACGGCCGATGCCACCAGACCCTGGATGGCATAGGCAACACGGCGCTGGGTGGCCTCGGCGCGGATCTCGTCCCGCTGCTTTTGCAGGATTACGACAAAGTCGTCCTGCGCCTTGAGATAGCGCTCCACCATCGGTGCGAATTCGTTGTCGGCAAACTGCTGGGTGGCCACGCCGTCGCCCGCGCTTTTGAGCTCCCAGGCCTTGGCGGTGGCAGCCAATACCACCTTGCGCTCGGCCAGCACCTTGTCGAGCGCCGCTTTTTCCTCCGGCGCCGTCGCACGGGCAACGATGCCCTCCTGGACCTTGTTGATATTGCCAATGATCTCCTTGACCTTGGCGTCGTACTGCTGGGCCAGTACCGCGTCGGTAGTGACGGCAGCCCCCATCACCATGTTGACGGCGGTTTCCGTGGCGCCGCGCCAGCGCACGGCGGCAGAGATCCGTTCTTCAATCTCGATCACACTGTTCATCGCGCCCGACATGGACGTGTTGGCGCGGTACTGCTGAAACCCGGATATCACCAACATGAACACCATGAGCAGCAGGAACGCCCCCCACAGCTTGCGGGAAACGCGGATATTGTCGATTTGCATGTTTATTGTTTCTTTCTCGCGGTGCGTACTCGGGCGGACGTTTGCCGTCAACGCCCCGCGCGCAACATTTGATTACATCGGTGGGCGATCGTAGCCGATGCCACCTGCTGCGTTGGGGGGCGTTACAGCCCGGAATTTGCCCATCCCCTGCAGCCAGTGTTGCCGCGCGAGGCAGCGCGCGTATCAGTACAAGCCCTAAAATGAAACGGTGACATCCATACTTAACGCCGACCTGCACTGCCACTCCGTGGTTTCCGACGGGACTTTGTCGCCCGAAGAACTGGCGGCGCGCGCCAAAGCCAACGGGGTCGAGCTGTGGGCCCTGACCGACCATGACGAAATCGGGGGCCAGCGCCGCGCCGCGGCTGCCGCCCGCGCCCAGGGCATGGCCTACCTCACGGGCGTCGAAATTTCGGTGACGTTTGCCGACACCACGGTGCACATCGTGGGCCTGGGGTTTGACCCCGACAACGCCCAGCTGGCCGAAGGCCTGGCCGCCACGCGCGGCGGGCGCGGCGAGCGCGCCAAGGACATGGCCGAGCAACTGGCCCAGGTGGGCATCAAAGACGCCTATGAAGGTGCCCTGAAGTTTGTGGGCAACCCGGCGCTGATCTCTCGCACCCACTTCGCGCGGTTTCTGGTGGAAACCGGCGTGTGCAAAGAGACTTCTGAGGTGTTTCGCAAATACCTCACCGAAGGCAAACCCGGCTACGTGCCCCACCGCTGGGCGACGCTGGGCAACGCAGTGCGCTGGATTACCGAGGCGGGCGGCATGGCCGTGATTGCCCACCCGGCGCGCTACAAGTTCAGCGCCAACGAAGAATTTGCGCTGTTCTCCGAGTTCAAGGCCCATGGCGGACGCGGCGTAGAGGTGGTCACCGGCAGCCACAGCGCGGCCGAATACGTGACCTACGCGGCCATGGCCAAAGAGTTTGATCTGGCTGCCTCGCGCGGCAGCGACTTTCACAGCCCTGACGAATCGCACACCGACCTCGGCACCCTGCCATTGCTGCCTGGCGCACTCACTCCCGTGTGGGAGCTGCTGGCCCACCGCATCCAGCCCGCCGCGCACTGACCGCGTCCGTTCGACCTTTTCAGCGATTGCCATGGCCCAGTATTTCGAAGTTCACCCCGACAACCCGCAGCCACGCTTGCTCAAGCAAGGCGCCATGCTGCTGCAAAAAGGCGGCATTCTGGCCGTGCCGACCGACTCCAGCTACGCGCTGGTGTGCCACCTGGACGACAAGGACGCCGTAGACCGCATGCGCCGCATCCGCCAGGTGGACGACAAGCACCACCTGACCCTGCTGTGCCGCGACCTGTCCGAATTGGCCAACTACGCCCGCGTGGACAACCGGCAGTACCGGTTGCTCAAGCTGGGTACGCCCGGGCCTTACACCTTCATCCTCGAAGCGACCAAGGAAGTGCCGCGCCGGGTGAGCCACCCGTCGCGCAAGACCATCGGCCTGCGCGTGCCCGATCGCAAGGGCCTGCAGTTGCTGCTGGAACTGCACGGCGCCCCGCTGCTGGCCACCACGCTGATCCCTGCGGGCGAAACCGAGCCCCTGAACGACCCGCAAGAGATCCGCGACCGCTACGAAAAACTGCTGGACGCCATCGTGGACGCGGGCGCCTGCCCGCTGGAGCCCACCACCGTGGTCGACCTGACGCCCATGGGCTCGGGTGGCGAGCCCGAAGTGGTGCGCGAAGGCCGCGGCAGCCTGCAGGCGCTGGGGCTTTGAGCCCACCTGCGATTTCAAGCCAAATCACCCTCTAGCGCTTATCCAACAAGCGCTAGCAGCTCTCTTTTTTGCAGCAATTTACAGCCTGAGACAATCCCCCGGTGGAAAACATCATCCAAACCGTTCTCATCTACGCCCTGCCGGTGTTGTTTGCCATCACCGTGCACGAGGCAGCCCATGGCTACGCCGCGCGCCACTTTGGCGACAACACCGCGTACATGATGGGCCGCATCACCCTCAACCCGATCAAGCACATTGACCCCATCGGCACCATCCTGATGCCGCTGATGCTGTACTTTGCGACGTCCGGCGCCTTCCTGTTTGGTTATGCCAAGCCGGTGCCCGTCAACTTCGGCAACCTGCGCAATCCCAAAAAACACATGGTGTGGGTGGCGCTGGCGGGCCCGGCGTCCAACTTCGTTCAGGCCATTGGCTGGGCGATCTTGCTGGTGGCGCTGGTGGGCTCGGGCGTGGAAGAGCGCTTTTTCATCGAGATGGCGCGTGCCGGTGTGCTGGTCAACCTGGTGATGTGGGCCTTCAACCTGTTTCCGCTGCCGCCGCTGGATGGCGGGCGCATTCTGGTCGGCTTGCTGCCGTGGAAGCAGGCGAACCTGGTTTCGCGCATCGAGCCCTACGGCTTTTTCATCGTGCTGGGCCTGGTGGTGGCCGGGGTGCTGGGCTCGCTGTGGCTGCGCCCGTTGATGTCGCTGGGCTACGGCGCCATCAATCTGCTGCTCACACCTCTTACCGCAATGTTGCGGTAAGCCGTTTTCTCTCCTCTTTTTTTGCTGACTTCGTCCCATGAGCACTACGCGTTTTCTCACCGGCATCACCACCACGGGCACCCCGCACCTGGGCAACTTTGTGGGGTCCATCCGCCCCTCGGTGGCGGCCAGCCTGACGCCGAATGTGCAGAGTTTCTATTTTCTGGCCGACTACCACGCGCTCATCAAGTGTGAGGACCCGGCGCGCATCCAGCGCTCCACGCTGGAGATCGCCGCCAGCTGGCTGGCTGCGGGCCTGAACCCCGAGAAGGTCACGTTCTACCGCCAGTCCGACATCCCCGAAATCCCCGAGCTGACCTGGCTGCTGACCTGCGTGACCGGCAAGGGCGTGCTCAACCGCGCGCACGCCTACAAGGCCAGCGTGGACAAGAACACGGCCGCCGAGCGCGATGCCGACGACGGCGTGACGGCGGGCCTGTTCATGTACCCGGTGCTGATGGGCGCCGACATCTTGATGTTCAAGGCGCACAAGGTGCCGGTGGGCCGCGACCAGATCCAGCACATCGAGATGGCGCGCGACATGGCAGCGAGCTTCAACCACCTGTACGGCGAGCACTTTGTGCTGCCCGAGGCCGCCATTGACGACCACGTGGCCACGCTGCCCGGGCTGGACGGCCGCAAGATGAGCAAGAGCTACGACAACACCATCCCGTTGTTCAGCTCGCGCGACCAGCTGAAAAAGCTGATCGGCGGCATCCTGACCGACTCGCGCGCGCCCGGCGAGGCCAAGGACGTCGAAGGCTCTGCCCTGTTCCAGATCTACCAGGCGTTTGCCACGCCCGATGAAACCGACGCGCTGCGCCGCGCCTATGCCGACGGCATTGCCTGGGGCGACGCCAAGCAGGTGCTGCTGGAACGTGTGGACCAAGTGATTGCGCCGATGCGTGCCGAGTACGAAGCGCTGATCAACAACCCCGCCCGCATCGAGCAGACCCTGCTGGCCGGCGCCGAACGTGCCCGCGCGCTGGCCACGCCGTTCATCCGCGAACTGCGCTCGGCCGTGGGCTTGCGCAGCCTGGTGCAGGGCGCCGCGACGGCCAAGCCTGCCAAGGCCGCCAAGACCGCGCTGCCCTCGTTCAAGCAATACCGCGAGGCGGACGGCAAGTTTTATTTCAAGCTGGTGGATGCCGATGCCCGCCTGCTGCTGCAGAGCACCGGCTTTGACGCGCCCAAGGATGCAGGCCAGGCGATAGCGCGGTTGCAGCGCGAGGGACTGGAAACGCTGGCCGGGCAACTTGCACCCGTGGATGGCGTGACAGATGCCGACGTGGCCACCGCGCTGAAGGCGCTGGCCGACGCAGCGGCATAACTGGCACCCCGCCGAATACTCCTGTTTTAATAGCTACTAGCGCTTACTGGATAAGCGCTAGAGGCCAAAAACACTCAAAATTTATTCCCGAAAGCGCACGCGCAGCCACAGCGTGGGCTTCTCCCGGCCATCCAGCGGTGTCTGCACCGACCCGATGAGCGACCAGCGCCGGTCCGCAAAATCCATGGACTGCGCCAGCGCAAGGCTCCAGCCCGGCGCCTCGCTGCGGCCGTTGAGCGCGGTGGTGAACCGTGCGCTGCGGTACACCAGCGATCCATAGGTGTAGTCGCGCCCGCCGTGTTTCCACACATTCACCAGCACCAGCGTGTGGCGCGGAAAACCGGGCAGCGCGTTGCCGGGCACCCAGTCGCCGGTGTTGCGGGTCTGGGCCCAGGTGTAGCCCGCCAGCAGGCTCCAGCGCGGCGTGAGGATGCGGTTGAGTGCCACGCCCGCCTGCCGAAGCTTGCCCTTGTCGAACAGGGGGGTGCCGTTGTAGGCATCCACGGCGGTTTCGGCGGTCTGGATCAGCGGGCCCAGCGACTCCACCCGCTCGCCCACCAGCACGCTGGGCATGTACAGCAGGCTGCCGTCCGAGTACATGGCGTTGGCGATGGTCTGCTGCGACAGGCTGGCATAGCCAAAAGTGCGCGCGTTGATTTCCCAGTCCAGTTGCACGGCGGTCTTGCGCACCAAGCTGCCCGGCATCTGGTACTGGTGGTCGATGGGAATGGCGCCCACAGACACGGGCGCCAGCGTGTTGGCCGCTGGCGCATGCAGGCTCTCGATGTAGGCCGCGTGCAGTGCGCGCCCGGGGGCGAAGCGGTATGACACGCCCAGGCGCGGCAACAAGCGGCGAGGGTGGCCGCCCTCGTCCAGCAAAGGCGCTCGCAGGTCTTCGCCGGTGGCACCTGCAAACACGCGGGAGCGGTAGCGCATGTCAAAGTGCGGCCAGGAGGCCTGGGCATGCCAGGTCCACGGTCCGTGGGTGCTCTCCAGCGCGAGCCACGGCATGTCGAAGCGCAAATCGGAGTTCTCGGTGCTCGTGACGAGCGAATATGCGCGTTGGAAACCCAGACGCACCCGGCTGCGCTCCCAGCCCGCGCTCCAGCGCTGGGCGCCGTGCTGCACCGTGTGGCGCAGCATCAGGCTGTCAGCCGTATCGGCGCTTCGCTCGTCGTACGCACCGACCGGGTCTTGCTGCAGCGCCTTGCGGTCACCGTAGCTGGCGCGCCCGACCTTGAACCAGGTTTGCTCGTCGGCCGACCAGCGCCACGCGCCGCCCACGTCCGTGCGACGCGTGGGGCTGCGCGCCTGGGTGTTGAACACGACGCCGTCGATATCGACCAGCCCGCCCGGTACGGAGTAGCGGGTGCGGTCCTCGAAGTGCAGCAGCAACAGGCTAAGCCGGTCCGTGGGTTTGATGCCCACGCCCAGACGCACCCCTGAGGACAACAAGCGGTAGCTGCCCGTGCCGTCACGCGGGTCCTGCTGCTGGCCTTCGATGCCAACGCGCCAGGCGATGGGCATGGGGGCAGCTGCCAGACCGCGATGGCCCACATCGAACACGCCCGCGTCGTGCACCGGCCCGCGCTGCGCGCTGGCACCCGCCAGCCATTCGCTGCCCGTGGTGCGCAACAAGGGCGGCTGCTTTTCGCTGGCGCCAAACGCCAGCGGGTCGGCCAGATAACCCTGGTACAGCTCGGAGCTGCGGCTGAAGCTGCTTTCATACCGGTTGGCCATGAAAAAATGGCTGCCCGCCCACAGCGGGTAATACGACTGCTGCGCATAGGCGCGCGCCCAGTGCTCCAGGCCAAAGTCCCCCAGCGCCTTGCCCAGGTTGGCCGAGCCTTGGCTGTCAGACACCAGCGGGTTCAGCGACTTGAGGTAGGGCAGCCGCACCAGCGCCTGGCGCGCCGCGGCGATGGCGGCCTCGGGTTCGCCGCTGTCGTTGCGCAAGATGGATTCAATCTGCCACGGCAGCGGGTCGTTGGGGTCGGCCAGGCGCGCGCGGTCCAGCGAGTCCAGCGCTGCAGCGCGTTCGCCCAGCTGGTATTCGGCCACGGCCAGCCATACCTGGGCCCGCGCATAACGCGGCTCGATCACCAGCGCCTTGAGCAGCTCTTTGCGCGCCGTTTCTGCATCGCCCTGCTGCAAAGCCAGCAAACCGGCGCCCGCAAGGCTGGTGTAGTCGTCGCCCGCGAGCGCCAGGGCGGCGTCAAAGCCCGTGCGCGCCTCACCCAGACGCATTGCCTCGGTGTCTGCGGTGGCCTGCTCGGCGCGGTAGCCGGGGTGGTCGGGCGCCAGTTGCACCGCACGCGCCAGGGTGGCGCGGGCGGCGTACAGATCGCCGCGCTCCTGCAGCGCACGGCCCAGGCCCCACAGCGCGGCGGCCAGACGTGCTGTTGACGGATCCTGTGCGGCGGCCAGACGCGCGGTGGCGGGGTCCGAAGCCGCTGCCTGCTGCGCCTCGGTTTCGGCGCGGTCCACAGCCTGCCGGTACAAGGCCAGTGCGGCATCACCCTGGCCTTCCAGCCGGTGCGCGTCGGCATCGGCCAGCAGCAAGTCGACCGAGGTGGGGGCCACTGCACGGCTGCTGTCAATCCAGGCACGCGCCTCGGCGGGGCGGTCCAGCGCCAGGAGCAGCTCGGCCCGGCGTGCGGCGGTGCGCGGGTCTTGGGTGCGCTGCCAGGCGCGCGCCAGGCGCGCCTGGGCAGCCTCCAGCTGGCCTGCGAACACCTCCAGGTCCGCCAGCGCCAAGTCCACCACAGCCGGGACGTCACTCCCGCCGGACAAGGCCTGGAGCCGTGTTTGTGCGCCACCCCAGTTGCCAGACCGCAAATCGGCACGCACCGCAGCCAGTGGGGCCGCAATGTCCGTCCGCTGAAACTCCGCCCAGCGGGTAGCGTCCCCGGGGTAAGCCGCCACCCACTGCACACGTTCACGCGGGTTCACCAGCACCCGTTTGACGGGTGCACGGCCGGGCTCTACAAAACCCTGCTCGGCCGGGCCCAGTTGCACGCTGCCCTGGGCGTTGGACAGCTCCACCAGCCCGGACAACACGGTGAGCGTGGTGCGCCCGGCGGCATCCACCTCCACATCCCAATCGGTGCCCCGCACCACGGCCAGCGCAGCCGGGGTTTGCAGTTGCAGCGTGGCGGGCGTTTTTTTGGTGCGTGCCCACAGGCGGCCGGCTGCCAGCTCAAGCAGCGTGCGGGTGGGCTGCGATTCGCACAAGCGCAGCTGCGCGTTGGCCGACATGCGAATTTGCGTGCGGTCTGCCAGCAGCAGCGCAGCCGACGACAGCGCCAGCGTGCGCATGTCGGCCCCGGCCCCCAGTTGCTGGGCCAGGGCTGCGGACGACCAGGGCTCCACACCCGGCGCGCGCGTCTGCCCCTGGCCTGCCAGAGCGACGATCTGCGCCGCCGCAGCGCCGGGGGCGAGCGTGGCACCCGCGCACTGCGCCCAGGCAGCCGGGGCGCCCAGGATTCCCAAAGCAACAAGTCCCACGGGGGGCAACCAGGACAGGCGGTGTGCAGACATGGGTGGCCTTTCGTAAGCAGGGTCCGGGGTGTTGAAGTCAGGATTTGTCGAGCGCGCGGGCACCAAAAGCCACGGGCGCATCCACGGGCACGTCCGGCGCCTGCACCGCGGCTTCGGCCAGGGCGTTCACCCTGGCAAACAGCAGATCGGCATGCGCGGCCCAGTGCGGGGCCAGCAGGCGTGCATGGGCCTGCCAGTCCGCACAGCGCCGCAGGGCCAGCGCCCACTCGCCTGCGTGCAGGTGGCGCTGAAGCGCGAGGCTGGTGGTGACCAGCGCGGCGTCGTCGCACAGCGTGTACACATCCAGCCCCGTGCTGCGCCCCGAGAGCACCACGGTGTCGAGCCAGAGCAGGTGTGCACGGCGCGGGTCGTCACCGGGCAGGGCTGCGCGGGTGGCATCGGACAGCAGCACGCCGGTGCCAAACGCCTTGTTGGCGCCCTCCAGCCGCGCGGCGGTGTTCACCGCATCGCCCACGGCGGTGTAGGTGAAGCGTTCGTGCGAACCCAGGTGCCCCACCGCGGCTTCGCCCGTGTGCAGGCCGATGCGCAACTGCACGTCGGCAAACGGCGTGCCCTGCCACAGGGCACGCAGCGCCTTCATGTCGACCTGCATGGCCTGTGCGCAGGCCAGCGCGCGGGCGGCATGGGCGGGCTCTGGCAGCGGTGCGTTCCAGAACGCCATCACCGCGTCGCCAATGAACTTGTCCAGCGTGCCGCCGTGCTGGTGCACGGTGTGGGTCATGCGAGAAAAATAGGCGTTGAGCGCCTGGGCCACGGCCTCGGGCGGCAGGTGTTCGCTGGCAGAGGTGAACCCTGCGAGATCAGAAAACAGCAGCGTGAGCACGCGCCGCTCGCCCTGCAGCGCCGGGGTGGCACCGGCAGCAGCCAGTGCGTCCACCACCGCCGGGGGCACGTAGCGCGCAAATTCATTGCGCAGCTGCTCGCGGCGGCGGCGCTCGCGCAGGTAGCTGTCTGCGGCGCCCACGTTCAGGTGCAGCGCCAACGCTGCCAGTGTGGGCAGCGCGCTCCACCACACGCCCACCAGAAACGCCCACAACCCGCCCAGCAACGCGAGCAACGCCAGTGCCACGCTGAGCCACACCGCCCGCCACCCGCGCCAGCGCCGCGTCATTGCGGCCACAAAGGCCACGGCCAGCAGCGCTTGCAGCAGCGGGCCTGCGGGGTGCGCAGGCACCACCCAGTCGCCCGTCAACCCGTTGATCAAGGCCGTGGCATGCACAAACACGCCCGACTGTGTGCCGCCACCGCGCCCGCCCAAGCCCCCCAGCGCACGCAAAGGCGTCACGAACTGGTCCACGCCTGCCACGGGGGTGTTCTGCCCCAGCAACACCAGCCGCCCTTGCAGCGCCCCCGCGGGCAAATGGGCGGCCGGGTCCAGCGCCTGGGTGTAGTGGGCGTAGGGCAAGGGCACTTCGGGGGCGTAGTAGCGCAGCAATGCGCCGGGCGGCGGCGGGGTTACCGCGCGCCCGGCTGCGTGCGCCAGCACCCGCCACAGGGCATCGTCCTGCGCCGGAGCACGGCGCATCACGCCGTCGTCGTCAACGTCCACCGCCACGCTGCCCTGGCGTGCCTCTGGGAACACGCTGGGTACGGTCTGCGTGTATTGCGCCACTTGGGAGCTTTGCACCGCCACCTCGGCGCTGGCCAGCACCACGGGCATGCGGCCCTGCAAGGCCCGCGCAAGTGCCGCGTCGTCCAACGGTGTCTGTGGGGCGCCAAACAGCATGTCGATGCCCAGCGCTGCAGCGCCTGCCGCGGCCACTGCGTCGATCAATTGGGCATGCAGGCGGCGGGGCAACGGCGGCGCCTGGTTCAGCGCCGCCAGGCTGGGCTCGTCCAGGCCCACCACCAGCACACGCGCGTCGGGACGCACGGGCGCGGTCAGGCTGCTGAGCAGGTCGTATTCCAGGCGCTGCAATGGCGTCCACACGGGCAATGCGTGCAGCAAGGCCAACAGTGCCAGCGCAAGCAACACCCGCAGCGCCCAGGCCTGCCAGCCATCTTTCACCCCCGGTGCCAGACTGCTTGCCATCCCGAACCCTCCCAAGGGTGTGAGCAACTGGGTAGAGCGCCGACAAAATGATGCGGGCGCATGTTGGTTTCACGACCCACATACGCCAAGCTCGGCGCTTTTACGTGTAACGCACTGTATCTCGATCCACCCACGCTGCCCAGCAAGGGACAACCCCCTCCAGTCGATGCGGACCGCTGCGAAGGCTCCAACACGCGCACCGAGCGCCCACGATCGTGCTTAAACTGCCCCACTGCTTTCACCCACCGGAGTCCCTATGAAATCGCTGATCGCCACTGTCACCGTGCTCGCCGTACTGGCGGGCTGCAACGCCACATCGTCCCAGCGCCCGTCCGGCCCCATGGCCTCGGGCCGCGACCGCACCTTCAGCGTGCCGGTGTATGGGGTCGACACGGCCCCTGCCCAGGCAGCCGCTACGCGCGAATGCCAAAAACTCATGCTGTTTCCCAAGCTTTTGCGCAATGACGGTTCCCGCATGGTCTTTGAATGCGTGAGCGAAGCCCCCGATCGCCAGCCTTGAACCGTACCACCGGGCAGGCCCTGAAATCGCTGGCCTGGCTGGGCCTGCAGGCCACGCTCACATCCTTTCTCACGGCTGCGTGCGCGGTGGCGGCGCCCTCACTGGCACCTGCCGCGCGCTCCGCCCCGCCGGTGTGGACCAACAGCCTGGGCATGATCTTTGTGCGCGTGCCCGCAGGCAGCTTCTGGATGGGGGGTGTGGAGCCCGCCGATACCCTGGCGCGCGCCTACCCATTGCTGGAACCCAAACGTTTTACGGAACTGGCCGACGAAGGCCCCGCGCACCGGGTGCACATCCGCCGCGCGTTTTATATGGGCCAGCACGAGGTGACGGTGGGGCAGTTCCGCCGGTTTCTGGAAGCCTCCGGCTACCAACCCGAGTCGGAAGCCGATGGCACCGGCGGCTATGGCTACAACGCCGACTACGACCCTGCCACCACCCGGCGTGGCGACGCGTTCGAGGGGCGCGACCCGCGCTACTCGTGGCGCAACCCTGGTTTTGCGCAAGGGGACGACCACCCCGTGGTGAACGTGACCTGGAACGACGCCCAGGCGCTCGCGCAGTGGCTGAGCCGCACCGAGGGCCACACCTACCGCCTGCCCACCGAGGCCGAATGGGAATACACCTGCCGCGCGGGCACCCGCACCCGCTACCCCCATGGCGACGACCCGCAGGGCCTGCTGCAGACCGCCAACACGTTCGACCAAGATGCGGCGCCTTTGTGGCCCCGCTGGCAGCAGCATGCACTGGCGGGCAGCGACGGCCATGCTTTCACCGCCCCCGTAGGCAGCTATGCACCCAATGCCTTTGGCCTGCACGACATGCTGGGCAATGCGTGGGAATGGGTGTCGGACTGGCACGGCGATACCTACTATGCCCAGTCACCCCGCAGTGACCCGCAGGGCCCGTCAGAGGGATCGGTGCGGGTGCGGCGCGGAGGCTCCTGGCACACCTGGTCGTTTTATGCGCGATGCGGGTACCGCAACTGGAACAGCCCCCAGACGCGCTACACCTTGGTCGGCATGCGGCTGCTGCGCGAGGTTGCCCCAAAGTCGCAAAAAACCAATCAATAACAAATGTCAACCGCCTTCGGCATGCGCCGGGGTGAGCCGCGCAACGGGCGCGATATCGCAAATAATGCGCGTTTGTCCTTTGTTGGGGGAACCATGCGCATAGCCGCTCTGGACGACGATGCGCTTCAGCTGGACCTGTTCAAACAGGCCACGGAGGCGATGGGCCATGTCTGCCACACCCATCTGACTGGCGCAGAACTGCTGCGTACGTTGCGACGCGAAACCTTTGACCTGCTGATCGTGGACTGGCACCTGCCCGACACCACGGGACCCGAAGTGGTGCGCTGGGTGCGCAAGAACGTGGCGGCCCAGTTGCCCATCCTGTTTGTCACCAACCGCCAGGAAGAGCGCGACATTGTGGAGGGCTTGGCAAGCGGCGCCGACGACTTCATGGTGAAGCCCGTTCGCATTGGCGAACTCAACGCCCGCGTGGCCGCCTTGTTGCGCCGGGCCTACCCCGACAACTCGGCGGGCGTCATGGAGTTTGGCCGCTACCGGTTTCTGCCCGAAACCCGGTCTATTGAAATGGATGGCGTGCCGGTAGAGCTGAAAACCCGTGAGTACGACCTGGCCCTGTTTCTGTTTCAGAACATGGGCCGCCTGCTGTCACGCGACCACCTCAAAGAGATTGTCTGGGGCCAGGTGGCCGAGGTAATGTCACGCTCGCTGGACACCCACATCTCGCGCCTGCGCACGCTGCTGGACCTGCGGCCCGCGAACGGTTTCATCGTCAGCGCCATCTACGGTGTCGGCTACCGGTTTGAAGCCGTTGACACACCACCCAAGGCCTGAAAACGTGTGAAAGAACCCCTCCTGCGCTTGTTCCGATCGGACACGCCGGACCCCTTCACACCTTCTGAGGTCGTCCCCACGCCACCCGACCTTTACCGCCTTCTTTGGCAAACGGAGATACGACTTGGCAATGCCCTCTCATCACGCACCCTGGCCACTTTGCGCCCTGGCGGCCCTGACCCTCGGTGCCTTCGCAGCTTTGTCGGGCACCAGCGCCCATGCCGACCCAGCAGCTGCAGATACCCCCTCGCAGGCCGATGAAATCGCCCATACGGTGCAGGACGGCGACACCCTCGAAGGCCTGGCCAAAGCGTATCTGGCGGCGCCACGCCAATGGCCCCTGCTGCAGGCGCGCAACAAGGTGGCCAACCCGCGGCGGCTGCAGCCGGGCTCGATCATATGGATTCCGGTCCGCCTCCAGCCTGCCGAATCTGCCACGGTGGAGTTTGTGCACGGGGCCGTGACAGCACAGGCGCGCGCGAGCGACGTACCAGTACCGGTTGCCAAAGGCGGCAAGCTTGATGAAGGTACTGCGCTGCAGGTCGGGCCCGATGCATTTGTGGCCGTCAGATTGGCCGATGGCACGGTAGTGCGCGTGCAGGCCCAGTCCGAGCTGCAGCTGCGGCAGTTGCGCCGACGCGGCCGCGCAGGCAGCGTGCAGTCGGTGCTGGAAATGCGCAGCGGCGCGGTAGAGGCTAGCGTGCCACCCAGCGCGGAAGCGTTTCGCCGCATGGAGATTCGCACGCCTCTGGCGGTGACGAGCGTGCGCGGCACACGTTTCAGCGTAGCGCTGGCCGAATCCGGCCAAACCACGGCCTCGGTGCTCAACGGATCGGTGGCTGTGCAATCGCGCAGGGATGAAGGCGTGGGCGCCAGCACCTCCTCCGCTTCCCCCTCCGCATACGCATCTGCAATCTCCATGCTGGCCCCGGGCCAGGGGTTAGCGGTCGCAACCGATGGCATCGTCGGAGTGCCTCGCGCACTGATTGCAGCACCGGACACCTCCGGCATTCCCGCCACACTGGGCGACGCCAGCATCCTGGCCCTCAACATTCCCACCCAGACGGGCGCCACGCGCTACGTGGCCCAGGTGGCGCAGGACGCGGACTTCACCCAGGTATTGCGCCACGGTAGCTTTGCCGACGGCCAGCTGCGCTGGAGGGCGCTGGACGACGGCCGCTACTACGTCTCGGTGCGGGCGGTGGACGACGCGGGCATTGAAGGCCTGCCCGCCGTGCAGCCCTTCACCATCAAGACCCGGCCTGTGGCGCCGCTGCATCAGCTGCCCGCCCCCGGCACCGTGGTGGCCACCGGCGTGGGCGAGCTGCGGTGCACGTCCGTTCCCGGTGTGCGCTGGTACCGCGTGCAGGTGGCGACCGATGCACAGTTCACGGCACCCATCAAAGACGAGCAGCGGTTGTCCGAGTGCCGACTGCCCGTTGCCGACCTGCCTGCGGGCAGCTACTTCTGGCGCATGGCCAGCCTGCTGCAAATGCCAGACGGCCAGGCCGACCAAGGCCCGTTTGCGCCACCGCAGGCATTTGCTGTGGCAGACCGCCCTGCCACCCTGTCGGCGCAATCCCTGCAGGCGCAGGACGGCGACACCACCGTGCGCCTGAACTGGCAGGGCCAGCCCGGCCAGCGGTTCCGCCTGCAATTGGCCAGCGCCAGCGATGTGGCGTTCGAGAAGATCACGCAGGACACCGTTCTGGACCGCCCGGAATGGACCGCCAGCGACTTGCCCGCCGGGGAATACCTGGTGCGCATCCAGGTGCTGGACCCATCAGGCCTGCAAAGTGAGTTCTCGCCTCCTCGCCAGATCCGGGTCGGATCCGGCATCAGTACCGGCACTGGCTTGCCGGTGTCCACCTCCAGCGGCCAACCCGTGGGACGGCCTTGACCATTGCGCGCACCCGCGGGCAACGGCGGCGGCTGGAGTGGAGCCTGCTGGCCATCGCCTTGCTCGCCCTGGTGGCCTGGCTCAGCGTGTCGACAAACCTGGGCGGCGCGAACCACCTGGTGCAAGACGCGGGTCTGCGCCTGGTAGCGGCAGCGCCCCGCACACCCCGACATCGTCATCGTCGCCATTGACGACCGCAGCATCGCTGCCATTGGCCGTTGGCCCTGGCGGCGTGCCCTGCACGCCGAGCTGATCAACCGCATCTCGGCGCAAAACCCCCGCGTCATCGGCATGGATGTGTTGTTCAACGAAGAAGATCTGGACTACCCCGCAGACGACCTGTTGCTGGCAGATGCCCTGGCACGCAGCGGCCGCGTGGTGCTGCCCGTACTGCGGCGCGGCCATGGGCCCGCCGCCAATGCCGCCGACCTGCCCTGGCCTGCATTTGCCTCCGCAGCGGCCGGTCTGGGCCACGTGCATGTAGCGCCCGACAACGATGGCGTGGTGCGCGGCCTGTACCTTCAGGAAGGCCCCGCCACCGCCCCCTGGCCCCACTTCAGCACGGCCATGCAGTGCGTAGCAAATGCAGGCAAGCGACCGTGCGGTGCTCCGCCCAGCTCTCAAACAGCTGACCACGCGCAGGAACAGGGCAACGCCTGGCAACGCTCGGACCCCGCGTTGATCGCCTACGCAGGAGGCCCCGGGCACTTCACCACCTATTCGTACATCGACGTTTTACGCGGTCAGGTGCCCGGTGACGCCTTCCAAGGCAAATACGTGCTGGTGGGCGCAGCAGCTTCGGGCCTGGGCGACATGTTTGCTACACCGGTCAGCCGGCAATCGCGCCTGATGCCGGGCGTCGAAGTGGTGAGCCATGTGCTGGACGGGAGCCTATCGGGCGTGCAAATACGGCCCGCGGCACCGGCGCTCAACCTCGTATTCAACCTGCTACCCGTGGCGGGTGCTCTGGTGGCGTTGCTGCTGCTGGGCCCGTTTGTGGCGCTACTCACCAGCGCCGCGCTGGCGGCGGCCACCGTTGTGCTCAGCGTGGCGCTGACCGGCTGGGTCGGTTTGCAGTTTGCTCCTGCTGCAGCCTTGGTGGGCCTGGTGCTGGCCTACCCCCTGTGGAGCTGGCGGCGACTGAGCGCAGCGGCGCACTTTCTGCGGCTGGAGATGGAGCGCCTGCAAAAGGACGGGCTTTCGATGCGGTTGCGGGAACGCCCGGGCGATACCAGCGATTTTCTGGAACGGCGCATCAACGCCGTGGAACGCGCCTCTCGGCAACTGCGCGACCTGCACCACTTTGTGAGCGAAAGCCTGCAGCAACTGCCCTCACCCACACTGGTGTGCGACCCGCAAGGACGAATCCTGCTGACCAACGTGGCCGCACGCCTGCATGTGGGTGGCGACGCAGACGTGTCTTTGCAGGGCCTGTCAGCCGTAGAGCTGCTGCGCGATCTGGTGCAAACCGGCACCAACCTGCCGCTCATCACCCAAGACAAGCTGCGCAGCGGCAGCATGGCCGCACAGGCCGAAGGCCGCGACGCCAAGGACCGCAGCATGCTGGTGCAATGCAAGCCATTCACCGACCTTGCGCAGGCAGGATGGTTGTTGACCCTGGTGGACATCACCGACATGCGCCGCGCGCTGCAGCAGCGCGATCAGGCGATGAACTTCATCTCGCACGACATTCGCGCACCCAATGCGTCCATTCTCACCCTGCTGGAAATGCAACGCGCCTACCCGGGCCGCATGCCCCACGAAGAGCTGATGCAGCGCATCGAACGGTACGCACAAAACTCTCTGGGCATGGCTGAGAACTTCGTCAAGCTGGCCAGCGCACAAACACAGGAATACCGCATGGCGCCCCTGGACCTGGTGGCTGTGCTGGCGGAGACCGTGGACGACGTCTGGGCGCTGGCGCGTGAAGGCGAGGTGGAAGTCACCATCGCCACCACACCCGACACGGCTCCCGCACTGGGCGATCGGTCGCTGCTGTGCCGCGCGCTGGCCAACGTGCTCCACAACGCCGTCAAGTTCAGCCCCGCCGGGAGCTTGGTGGTGTGCGCCATCACGCAACGCGACCGCCACTGGGTAGTGTCAGTGCGCGACCAAGGGCCAGGCATCGCTCCCGAACTGCAGGGCCAGTTGTTTGCTCCGTTCCAGCGACTTCACGACCGCAGCCACCCTGCCATCAGCGGCGTGGGCCTGGGGCTGGCGCTGGTGCACACGGTGGTGCAACGGCATGGGGGAAAGCTGGAAGTGGACAGCGATGTGGGTCGGGGAGCGGAATTTCGCTTGCTGCTACCGCTTCGGGTTGCGGCGCTGAACACGGTGGAGGCGTGACCAGGGCTGTACGCAAGTTCGGCCAGTTGCCAAAACCGAAACAACGACCCCAAAAGAAAAAGGCCCTGCGCTACTGATTAGATAGCTGCAGGGCCTTGATGCTGGCGGAGAGGGTGTCCGCCTTTTTATGTCTCGAAGGCACTTGAAGCCTCCCGAAAATAGCACTTAAGCCATTGATTTTTAATGCTTTATCTTAAATACATAGTTCGATATCCCTCGAATTAAATCAATCCAACCATTTCTACAAAGGTACAAACAAAGGTACAAACATCACTTCGACGGACTGCTACGATGACGTAAATTCTTAGGACTGACTTCCGTCCCGTCCGCCATTTTCACAAGGTGTTTTCGTGGTCCGCAAAGCAAAAGAACTAATGGCGCTGGAAGTCAAACGGCTGATAACGCCAGGCCGCCATCCGGTTGGCGGCGTCGCTGGCCTCTATCTCGCCGTGAATGAAGGCAACGGTAGTTCCTGGGTGCTGCGCATAACCTTCCAGGGCAAGCGTGAAGTCATGGGTCTGGGACCGTACCCTGAAGTGGGACTGGCGGCGGCCCGTGACAAGGCCCGCGAGATGAAGGCTCTTTTTGATAAAGGCATTAATCCCAAGGTCCAGCGCAAGGAGCTGGAGAGTGAGCGCAGGGCAAAGCAGGCAATGCTCAAGACGTTTGAAGAAGCCGCGCGGGCATACATCACTGCAAACGAAGATGGATGGGAAAATGCCAAGCACCGCGGCCAATGGATCAGCACCCTGGAAACCTACGTGTTCCCCTTTATCGGAAACCTCATGGTTCAGGATGTCAACCAGGAAGGGGTCATGTCGGTGCTGGAACCCATCTGGAAGACCAAGAACGAGACGGCGAAGCGTGTGCGCTCGCGCATTAAGGTGATCCTGGACTGGTGCAAAGTGAGGAATTACCGGTCCGGGGACAATCCTGCGGAGTGGAAGGGCCGCCTCGATCAGCTACTACTGGCTCCCTCCAAGGTGGCGAAGGTCGAACACCACAAGGCACTTCCGTACAGCCAGATGCCCGAATTCATGACCCAGCTTCGCAAGCGTCCCGGTGTTGCTGCGCAGGCGCTGGAATTTGCCATTCTGTGCGCAGCGCGAAGTGGTGAAGTGCGTGGTGCCACTTGGTCTGAGATCGATCTCAAGGCTTCCGTCTGGACCGTTCCCGCAGAGCGCATGAAGGCACGCAAGGAGCATTTGGTTCCCCTTAGCCAAGCTGCGCTGAAATTACTGAAAGCGCAGCAGAAGATAGAAGGCACTGATCTTGTTTTCCCCAGCTCAACATTCAAGCCTTTGTCGGATATGTCATTGCTTGCCGTAGTCCGACGGATGGAGATAGATGCCGTGCCGCACGGCTTTCGCTCCACATTCCGCGACTGGGTCGGCGACTCCACAAAGCACCCGGGCGAACTTGCAGAGTTGGCGCTGGCCCATGTGCTTGCCAATAAAGTCGAGGCAGCTTATCGCAGAGGGGACGCGTTGGAAAAACGGCGCGTGATGATGGAAGACTGGAGCAAGTTCTGCAGTGAAGAAAAGAGCTTCCCCGTCGGCTGGACTAAGCCGGGCGCTCGCTTTGGGAATTGGTAATAGCCGCCACCGTCGGCGATTCCGCGACCGTGTCCCCGTTCTCCGATTTCCGCCCGTCTGGCGGTTGCCAGTCAGCATGTCGGTACCAGACAAACTCAGTTCCACATCCACTCGACAGCGTTTTGCGTACAACGCCCGACAGGCGCTCTCCGAAGAGCTCTTCACTTGATGAGTTGCAACAGGCTCGGTAGCCCGGCTGAATCGCCCCGGTTTGAACTGCCCCCCAGAAGTTGGACGGATGCCACGACACCGCTCAAGAGCCGCGTCATCGTTAACCCCGCAATTAGCGACTAAGCCCTGGTCGGTTGTAGCTCAGGCAGCGGTCCTAGTGTCTATCTTTAACCACAGCGTCATTTTTTCTTGGCTCACAAGAACTGACTGTGTTTCGTCTTCCGCTCATCGCAGAACTGACAGCCTCTGAAAGCCGCAACCCAGACATGAGCATTCATAGTTCATCGAAATCGTTCGAAACCAGTCGGA
Source organism: uncultured Gammaproteobacteria bacterium (assembly GCA_963784815.1). Classification (GTDB taxonomy): domain Bacteria; phylum Pseudomonadota; class Gammaproteobacteria; order Burkholderiales; family Burkholderiaceae_C; genus Acidovorax. The sequence goes on from CAWATB010000009.1 coordinate 77,137, forward strand.
CTTGGGAGATGAAAAAGTTGGCCATTGTGAGAATTGATCCCCCTATCGTCACAACTAAACTTTAACAATTGCAGCGTGGTAGATTGACCTGCTAATTTTTCACTTGCAAGACACCTGAAAAGCTTGAGGTTTGAATAGCAGTGGCGTACATTAAAGATGCCTCCCTACAGTTCATGGGACACGGAGGATCAAGTTGGTGTTAGACATTAGAAAAGGAATAGGCATACGAACCAGTGACACATTCCTGCCAGGGCATCATGTATGTTCGTTAGAACTTATGTTGCACACTGTGTAGTTCCAGTGTTCCCTCTGCAAGCGGAAACAATTTCGTGTGATCGAGATTGAGCGCTTAATTTCCCCGAGGGTGAGACTGAAGATGAATTTTTCGGTTGCTGCGTTTGCTGTCTGAAATACGACCACCGACGAAGCAACTATGACGGAGTTACCCCACGGGAATTCTGTGACACATGAGCACCAGCAGGTATTCAATGTGTCAAACCCCCCGCAGTACTTTTGAAGAACTTCTGGCTTTCTTCAACTGGCAGTTCACGGAGTCTAAATTGTTCTTAGAAGCTCATCACAGCGTTTTAGTTGTGAGGAAAGCCTTCGTGTGCAATTAAGGTCCGGACTCGCTAGATTTACTCGTAGATCCATCCAGACCTTTCGCACACGAATTCCCCGATTCGTGCCCGCAAGTAAGGTTAAAAATGGACTCCACAATTCCCAGCAATCAGTCAGACGCTACTCAGGCGGTCGTGCCCTCACGGAAGCGAGCCAAGAAAGTCACAAAAGACGGCGCTATAACGCCCCTTTTGATCAAACGCGTGGCCGCGGTCAAGCTCGTTGGCTTCGGTATCACGAAGTTCAACGAACTCGGCAACCCCCTGCATCGCAACTTCGACCCAACTTTCCCCAAACCGGTCCGGCGTATCACGCCCAAAGGTCCCGTTTTGTTCATTCGAGCCGCAATTGTTGCTTGGGTGTCCAGCCTTGCACAGGATCACCACAGTGCCGAGTTAGCAGCCAACGAGGCTGCGTACAAGTCCCGCGTTTAACCGTTCCACTGCGGCCCCCTTGATGCAGTGTTGCCCACGGGGGCCGTCTCAACCTACACAAGAGACGATCCATGTACCCCAATCCACAATACAACCCGCCGCCCATTGGGGCTTATCCCGACACAGTTCAGCACGCCATTGCTGAGATCCAGCACCAAACGGGTGCGCCGGCGGCACTCATCGCCGTGTCGTTGCTTGGGGCGATGTCCACCGCAACGCAATGGCGATATGACGTGCGCCTCCTTCACGGTGCAGTGCGTCCTACCAGCCTGATCGTCGTGGCACTTGCCGACAGTGGCGATCGCAAATCCACAGTTGACCGCCTCGTGTTCAAACAGCACTACGCGCTGGAAAAGCAGATCGAGCAACTGGCTGCAGCACGCAACCAGACGAGCAAGACCGACCTTGAACTGTGGCTTGCGCTGCGCAAGCGGCTGATTAAAGAGATCACCAAGCTTGAGCTCACCTACGATAACGTTGACGAATGCCGAACAAGGCTCAGAGAACACGATGCAAAAAAGCCCGCAACTGCCCGCGCAGCCACGCTCATGCTGGCGAACGCATCGGAGCGGGCATTTATCGACGCGATAGAAGGCGACGGTCAGATCGTGACCTTGATCAGTGATGAAGGTGCAACGCTAATTCACAGCCCCCTGTTTGCTTCTTCCGCGGTCCTTAACCAGGCGTGGGATGGCAACCCCAAGATTTCCATGAATCGCGCAAACGAGGACCAGGTGGTTGCGCGCTCTCCCCGGGTCTCTGTGATCATGAAGATCCAGCCGGCAGTCTGGAGCAAGGTGATGGCTGGCAAACGTGGTCAGGCCATGCGAGACAACGGGTTCTGCGCGCGAATGCTGGTGGCGTTGATCGACTCGAACCAGGGTCATCGCACCCCTTCCCCAATGACCGACTATGAAGGTCCCAGTCAGTTCTACGAGCGTGTCGACCATCTTGCCCAGACCCATCTGGCCCGTATGAAGTCGCTAGTACCAGTAGCTCTGGATATCCTTGAGTTGTCTCTGGGGGCAAAGTACGCACTCAGCAAAAAGGTCGCGGCGATCGAGCCGAGCCTGGCTGTCGGTGGGAACCTTTACGACAGCCGGGACTTTGCGTCCAAGTACGCTGAACATGTGTGTCGTATCGCTGCGGCGCTTCATGTGTTCACCCACACGAATCCAGGCCTGGAGATTTCAGAAGACACGATCCAGCGCGCCATAGTGATTACCAGCTGGTTTGGTGGTGAGTTTGAGAAGGTTTTTGGACTGGAAGGCCCGCTTTCCGCGCTGGCTGCTGATTCACAAAAACTGCTCAAGTACGTCCAGCGTACTCACTGGAGTCAGGGGTCTCCGGCGCGTATTTCGGACGTAGGCCGCGACGGCCCGGTGCGGCCCAAATCACGAGTTATGGAGTGTGTCAAGTACCTGAGCCAGCACTGCCTTGCCACCTTCGTACCTGATCGGAAGCTCGGCGATGCACTCGTTCCTTTCACTTCCTTTTTTCAGCCGCCGCCGCCGTTGGGCTGTGTGTTGATGTTGCCCGGTACTGTTTAACGCAACTCATCGATAGCTGTCTCCATATCGATCACCGATATGAGGCAGCTCGGATTCTGCCCTTCTTTTGATGCAGATGAGTTTTGAAGCATTCATTATTGATGAGGTTGCCTTATTGGCATTGATATTTTTATCTACTTATTTCGCTTTAGACCGCGCATGACGGTGTTCCCCCAAGTGATGGAAAGCGAGTGGATGTGCAGCCTTAGCCCTTTCTTTTATTACAAAATTTCGGCCCATAGATTTCTGGTTTTAGTATTATATAAATATATATATACAACAGCTGTAGCGATGACCAAATTTATATTAATTATGAATTATTTACTAATAGCATCTGGATGCATATGGAGTGATTTCAATACTTAAGGATGTTTTTATGTTTAGCCCGAAGATTCAACCACTCGTTTACTCGCAGCCACCTGGACTTGATGAGCAACGATTCTGCGACAACGTCAAAGATTTTCGTGATCAAGTGCATACCACTGGATATCGCGATCCTGTAATTTTTGGAAATATTGGATATTTACGGCAAATTGAGGATTTTGTCCGCTTGCTGGAAAATACTGACGACACCTTACTCCTTCCACATAAAAGGATTTCCAAGTTTGATAGAAAAGGATTCGATAAAACGCGTCTACTTGAAAAGCATTTCAGCCATAAGATTTTTGAGTTTATTCCTACCATTCCCCGTAGAAACAGATATAGCCAGCGTGTTGAGCTATTTTTTGATGTGGTGAGTGAACACATCCAAATGCTTCAAAATACAGGGGCAGGCCTTGGGCGCTGGATTCCCTACAACAACTCATTGAATGGTCCCTACATTGATGGAGTGAACGCGGTCATTCAGGAAATCCGCAAGCGCGCCAAAGCGCCCGAGTTTCGCAAACTCATTGCCCGGGGCACAGAAAAGCGCAAGCGTCAGTTGCTGGGAATGCAGCTTCTAGTGGATACGCTGTTTGAAAAATATGCGCGTCTGTTGGTGGTGCGCGTGGATCTGGCTTACGGTGCCGAGGCGCATGCTGAAAACAGTGCCAAATCTGAGCAGAATCCAGGTGCAGACGTCGAGATGGCCCTGGAGCACCGGCAGCGGCTCATGAACGCCATGCGGCACAAAACGAAGGTGTTTGAGCACTGCGTCGGTTACATCACCAAACTCGAGCAAGGCCAACTCGGCAACAGTCACCTGCACACCATCTTCTTCTTCGATGGTTCATATGTAAAGTCTGACTTCTATTATGCCAAGGAGATTGGTGAGTACTGGCTAAACACCATTACGGAGAAAAAAGGCCGGTATCACAACTGCCATCAAAACAACGCCAATCCCAATAAAAACAGGGGTATTGGGATGATGAGCCACGATGAGACCAATCGAATTGACGAGCTTAAATACACGGTGCTTCCCTATCTGGCGAAAGAACCGCAAATGGTTCTGGTCACGCCGATCAAACGAATCGCTACGATCACGCATTCGAATCTGCCGGTAGTTGCAGGGGTAAAAAAACTGGGCCGAAAGAGAAGGTGCAGTAACAATATCGCCGTGCCAAGACCATTGCCATTGCCATTGCCACTGCCTCTGTCCCTGACCATCAGTAGTGCTGGATAGTTGATTCAAGAAAATTTCAACCACATATCACCCCCTTGAGCCTGTGCGAGCCCCCGCTTGCACAGGCTTTTTTGCGTCTACAGCCGTGCAATCTGACTTTTTTTCGGCTGTCGACATTGCTCAAAGCCCTCAAGGAGAACCCGTGATTGAAACCCCCTCCCCCCTAGAAAACCTCTGTGCCTGCGCCGTTTCCTACCTGGCCGGCATCCTGTTTACCCTCGTGCTCATCAGCTACATCGACGCCGCTGTCACCAGCGACCGCCGACCCCGCGTCTTTCCCCTTCCACCGGAGGGCTGACCCGTGTGGGATCCACAAGACCCCGACACGGACTTCTCCCCTGGCATCCACATGAACCCTGGCGTTGCGCACTGTCCCCAGTGCCGATCTTCCCGCGTGACGCCCCGCTACCGTGCCCGCAAACTCGGCAGTGCCATTGGCACGCTGGCCGGTGCGGCTGCCGGAACCGCACGCATAGCCGGGGCCGCCAAGCTGGGCGCGGAGTTCGGGGCAACCCTGGGCTTTGTGGCCGGTCCTGGCGGCGCCAGCATTGGTGCCATCGCTGGGGCGGTCCTTGGATCCATGGTCGGCGCTGCTGCCGGTTGCGCTGTCGGCGCGGCCTTGGGCAATGCCATCGATGCCAATGTGCTCGACAACCACCGTTGTCTGGCATGTGGATGCGGTTTCAGCGCAGGATGGGCTGACCCGCCCCACCCCCGCGCCTCAGATCTTCTCTCACCACCAACCCACAGGCCCCGTGTGCTCATGCACCGGGGCTTTTTTGTTTGTCTTCCCCTTTTCTTCAAGGAGTTTTTCTATGGCACACCTTGTGCAAACCATGGCCTATGTCGGCGAGACCCCCTGGCACAACCTGGGTCAGCAACTGCCTGCCAAGCAACCCATCGACGTCTGGGCCCGCAAAGCCGGTATGGACTGGACCATCCGCGAGACCCCCGTGCGCTACATGGCCACGGAATCGGGTCCGGGCGTTGGCTGCATCACCAGCCGTCTCCGACCTGTATGGCGAACCCATGGAGTTTCCCGACCAGAAGGTGCTGTACCGCAGCGACACCAAGGCGCCTCTGTCGGTGGTCAGCTCCCGCTACCAGGTCGTGCAGCCCCAACAGGTGCTGGAGTTCTACCGGGATCTGACGGAAGTCTCCGGTTATGAGCTGGAGACCGCCGGGGTTCTCAAGGCCGGACGCAAGTTCTGGGCTTTGGCACGGACTGGCAAGTCCTCGGCTCTCAAGGGCAACGATGTGGTCAATGGCTACCTGCTGCTGGCTACTTCCTGCGACGGGACCCTGGCGACCACCGCCACCCCGACCACCGTGCGCGTGGTCTGCAACAACACCCTGTCGATTGCCTTGTCGGGAACATCCAGTGCGATCAAGGTGCCCCACAGCACCAGCTTCAATGCGCAGGCGGTCAAGAAGCAACTGGGGATTGCCGTGTCCCAGTGGGACGGTTTCATGTACCGCATGAAGACCCTGTCCGAGCGCAAGGTCAAGAGCCATGAGTCCATGAACTACTTCCTCAAGGTGCTGTGCCAGACCGATGGGCATGCGGATGTGTCCGCAGGCCTGACGAACGAACGTGCACTCAAGAAGGTGCAGGCCATGTACGAAGGCCAGGGCCGCGGTGCGGAGTTAGCGGCGGCCAAGGGAACTGCCTGGGGCCTGCTGTGCGCTGTGACCGAGTTCGTGGACCACGAGCGCCGGGCACGCAATCAGGAGTTCCGACTGGACAGTGCCTGGTTTGGGCAAGGGGCCGCACTGAAGCAGCGGGCGCTGGAGCAAGCGTTGCAGTTGGCTTCGTGACGGTGTCTGCCGTTCTTTGCGTTTTATCCAATCACCTTCACCCCTACCTTCACCGCCCTCCACGGCATAGGCCCCGGCTCCTTATGGGAACCGGGGTCTTTTTGTTTTGTGGCGACGGCGCGGTGCGGTGCGGCGTGGTGTTTTACATCTTCAAGGAGTCACCATGGTTCATTCCGTTATTCCAGCGGGGGTGCCGTCTTCCACCAAACCCCGCCCTGCCCTCAAGCTGGTCAAGACCCAGGATCTGGGCCGCGATCAGTGGTTGCAGGTCCGCAAGGGAGGCATTGGCAGTTCCGATGCGGCTGCGGCCGTCGGGCTCAACCCGTACCAGTCGCAGCTGGAGCTGTGGATGGAGAAGACCGGACGTGCCCCCACTGCCCCACCGGGCGACGGGGGTGCGGACGATCTGAGTCCCATGTACTGGGGATCCCTTCTGGAGCCCATCGTGGCGGCGCACTACACGCGCCGGACCGGCAACCGGGTGCGCCGCATCAATGCGGTGCTGCAGCACCCTGACCATCCCTGGATGCTGGCCAACATCGACCGGGAGGTGATGGGCGCTCCGGATGTCCAGTTGCTGGAGTGCAAGACCGCTGGCATTCAGGGGGTCTGGCTGTGGCGCGATGGGGTTCCGGAGTATGTGCAGCTGCAGGTCCAGCACCAGTTGGCTGTGACGGGCAAGCAGGCTGCGGATGTGGCGGTACTGCTCGGTGGGCAGGAGCTGCAGATCTTTCGGATTGAACGGGATGACGAGCTGATTGCCCAGCTCATCACCCTGGAACGGGAGTTCTGGGGCTATGTGGAACGGGACCAGCAGCCTCCAGCCGATGGGTCGGATTCGGCAGACCGTGCGTTGCGGGCGCTGTATCCCCGGGACAGTGGGTTCACCCTGAACCTCAAGCAGGACCTGGTGATGGGGGCGGTGTTCTCGGACCTGCTGGCGGTGCGGGAGGTGCTGACCACGAACACCGCCCTGGAGGCGCAGCTCAAGCAAGCGATCCAGCAACGCATGGGAGATGCCTCTCGGGCCTTGTTCGACGGTGGGGAGGTGAGCTTCAAGCGCAGCAAGGACGGCAGCACGCTGGATACGGCGCGGCTGGCCAAGGAACGGCCAGAGATCGTTCAGGCCTACATGGTCCCCAAACCTGGGAGCCGGAGGTTTCTGGTGCAAACGTAGGCAGCGACTTTATTCATCACACGACAGGCGGGCTTCATCGGCAACGGTGAGGTCCGTTTTTGTTGGTGCGTGTGTTTTTAACTCAACAAGGAGATTTTGATGCTCAAAGGTTTGGCTTTGACGCCGCCGGTCATCGGGCGGATTTCTATCGGGCGGATGGTGCTGAAGAATGATCGCCGTCTTCCCGAGAAGGACGACAGCTTCACGGTGACCAGCCAGGTGCAGAACATGGAGGGATGGGTGCTGCATCCGGTGGACGAGCTCTTGCGCAAGGAGCCGGATGCCAAGTTGCACGCGATTCCCGTGCGTTTGCTGTTTGACGATCCCGATCTCACGTTGCGCGCCTCGTACACCATGTTCGAACGCTCTACCGGCCGACCGCTGTGTGTGGGCGATGGGGTGAGCTGCAAGCGTGTGTCCCCCGAGGGGATGCAAAGCCTTCCCTGCCCCAGCCCGCAAAGCTGTGCGGTGGGTGCTGCAGGGCACTGCAAGCCCTATGGGCGGCTGCATGTGCGCATTGATGTCGAGGGTTCGGTCGTGGACGAGCTGGGTAGCTTTGTGTTCAGAACAACCGGGTTCAACAGCATTCGAACGCTGTCGGCGAGGCTGCGGTATCTGCATGCGGCTACAGGGGGCGTGTTGGCATCACTGCCGCTGGAGCTCCGGCTGCGGGGCAAGTCGACCACGATGTCACACGGGACGCCCATCTACTACGTGGATCTGACGACACGCCCGGGGACATCGCTGACGCAGGCGGTGGCACTGACCCGAAAGGAGCGGGAGCAGCAGTTTGCGCTGGGGTTCGACCAGGCTGCCTTGGACGAAGCGGCCCGGCAAGGATTGGCCTTGGGGGAGTTTGAGGAGTCGGAGGAAGAAGGGGTGGACGTGGTCCAAGAGTTCTATCCGGACGAAGGTGACGGTTGTTCCACGGGCTCGCGCCCAGAGAACGCATCAGCACCACCAACACCAGACGCCCAGTCGTCTCCTCCAGCTTTGAGTGCCCGCAAGACGCCGCTGGTCAGCAAGCTGCGCCGAAAGCTGGAGGATGCCGGTGTTGCCGGTTTTTCTGGACGTGCCGGTGGAGGTCCGACCTCTCCCACCTTGGGGAACGGTCATGGCTGAGCCGTTTCCGCCGGAATCGATCCACCAGCGGTTTGCGTATGGCCTTCGGTTCGTGACGGAGCTGGAATACCGGGTGAAGGGGGCCAACGGTCGGCGCAAGTACCGGCGGCTGTTGGATGAGCCCTCGCCGCTGGTTCCTCATCAGGGGGATGTCGGGGGTGGCTGGACCTGCGCCGCACTGGGGGTTGCGGTTTTGTTGGAAGCCGAAGTGGAACCGCTTGATGGCCTGGCTGCGCAAGAGGCACAAGAAGAGCAAGGGGTCGAGCAGATTGCAGGCGTTCTGTCTCGGCTTCTACCGGACTATCGGATGCAGGTGCACGGGCCTCAGCTGCTTCCCTATTGGGGAGGGATTGCGCACAGCACACTGGCGGGCAAGGGCATTGCGCTCGCGCAGTTGGTGGTGAAGTCTCAGGTGCGGTGGTCGCTGGTGGTCGGTTCGCAATGGTGCACAGCGTATGGATTTCCGATCACGCAGCGCCCTGCTCTTTTGCTGCTGGACGTGGGTCGAGATCCTGTCTGGGGTGTGGGCCACAACGCGCGACTTGCACCAGCGGGTCCGGGTTATCACGCAGAAGGTATTGAACGCCGCCCGTCACTGGCACTTGAAACACTCGATGGCGGCAGCATTGCAGTCAGCCCCGGTGCACTTCTCACCGTGGAGCCACGTCGAGGCCGCTCCTGAACCAGGCGTTTCTGGCGAGGGCCTTCTCGTCAGATCAAGGGGTTGCGGGGGCGCGGGGCGTCCGGGACCGAGGCGGTGTGGGCGCTGGTGCCGGTGGAGGGCACAGCAGCCGCCAGGGTTCGACCCCCAGGGCTAACGCGATTCGCTCGATGTTGGCCAAAGAGATATTCCAGCGCGAACGCTCTACCGCAGAGACATAGGTCCGATCGAGTTCGCACTCGAGCGCGAGCCTTTCTTGCGACCAGCCTTTTTCTACCCGAAGCAGCCGAATCCAGTAGCCGAGCACGTCTCGGACGTTCTCAGGATCGGGCAGTTCGGTGGGCGGGAGTGGGCTTGGCAGACACGGCAAGAGAATGCGTGTCTGATACATTTGCATCTACGGAGTTTGCATCACATATGAATTCAATTTGTGAGCAGTCTTGATGGATGTAAACGCTACTGCCGTGTCATCACGGCAGGTCTATGAAGGGCGTTGCGGGTGTTCCTTTGGGGACCGATGCGGCGCCCTTTTTTCTGATCACGGGCTGGGTTTAGCCCACAAGAAATTGGAGTCCATATGCGTGTTTTTCGTTTCGTGCCGTTGGCGCTTGCAGTGCTGCTGACAGGGTGTTTGGGGGGAGATGTGAGCCGGGTCAAGGATTCGAAGCTCAAGGGGTGGCCGCAGTACACCGTTGGGCAGTTGCTGGACAAGCGCAAAGCCTGTTCAAACATCGAATGGGAGAGCTTTACCGATACGCGCGACCGCAAGATCGTGCAGTACACCTGTGAAAATGAATTGATCGGCTCCTTCACGAAGGTCTTGCACGAGCGTGGTATCGAGAGGGAGGACATGGAGCGCAGACTCTTCATCGAGTCAGCGAAGAAAGGCCTCGAACATGCGCAGCGGTATGTCGAGACGGCTGCGGAGAATTACCAGCGGCAGCAAGACAAGGTGGCGCAGTTGCAGCAAGGTAGCGGCGACGGAAAAGCGCAAGCACTTCGCGCTGACTACGGTCTGCTCCAGCGCGTCAATGCGAGTACCTGCGGGCAAGCAGATCCCAAGCAATTCACCCACCCCGATGTTCAACGTATCGTTGACAGTATGGCGAGCGATTGCAGAGCCAAACTGCGTTTTGAGGCAGCTTGCCCAGACACGCTAAAAGCGGATCGAGCGCGCTATCTGTTTTGTGCCCAGAAATATGGCGGCAATGGGGGGCTCACTCCCACTGACGAAACGTTTGGGAACGCTCTGAGCACAATTCAAAGAATGGTCCAAAGCGCTGAAAAATCCGGTGGCGACAAACTTCGGTCGGAACTGGAATACCTGGCGGTGACAGAAGAGAGCGTTCGGAAATCGCAGGTGCAGTTGGAAGCCGCTCAAGCCAAGGCAGAGCAAGCGCCCAATGACTCATCGCTCAGCCGGATTCAATCGAACGTCGACAAGCTCAATCGCAAGCTTGCCAGCTTCAAGACTGCCCGCGAGGTCTCGCAATGGACTGTGCAAGATGGGGAACCTGTCTATCTAGGCTCGCAGATTGAACTGGAGTTTTCTGACCGCTCGTTGAAAGAACCGTTGAAGGCGGAGTATGTGTTCGACCACGCAGCCAACGACGCTGGGACCGTTGATGATCTGCATGGGTACTTCCGTATGCAGATCGACGCCCTGTGGAGTAGTTACGAGTTGCCAGCTCAATAGTCGAAGCTGTTTTTTACAAGCCCCCTAAAGTCAAGCCCGACGTTGCACGCCGACAGCCGGAGGCCCGTTCGGTTTCACGCACTGGCCGAATCACCACTTCGCAATGGTGACGGGATCGCCCCATAAAGCCGTGCCTTGACCCTTTCCGGGGGTCAAGGCACGGCCTCACTTCCAACCCAATTTTTTTGCTGTACCAGCACCGCCAACGGAATGCCGATGAACTCCCTGAAACACATCACCACAGTCATCATTGCCAGTGCTTCGCTTGTGGCCAGTCTCGCATCGGCAGAAGTGATCGAAGGCGTCCTGGAAAAAGGACTTGTCTACTCTGCGCTGTTCACTGCCAGTCAGGGTTCAGGCGATTTGATCGGCCAGGCATTTCGCAACCAGTCTGCGGTGGGCAAAGAGATCCTGGACCATTGCCTTCCAGAGATGTTCTGCAAGATTGCTCAAGGAACCACGAAGGACCTTACGGATACCCGCCATTTGAAGTTTGAAGACGAGCCCCAAGGCTGGGTGGAAATCACATCCGCAAAAGGCGTAGCCATGGAAACGGTGGTGTTTGGCCACGAAAAAACAGAGTCCACGCGCTTCGGCAAGGTGAGTATCCGGGAGAGTGACAACCGCGTCATGTTCCGGGGCGCGGCAGTTGCACCAGCCCTTGCGGACGCAAACCCGCTGACCATCGTTGCGAAGTACGAGGTGGGTGCCAGGGATGTTGTGCTGCTACAGGAAACGGGTGGCGTCGCCTGCCCTGCCCTGTTCTGGTTTGTGACAGTCACGGCACAGGGCGTGAATACGACCGACTCGTTTGGATCGTGCTCGGATGTGATCTATCCACGTTTCAAAGGGGCACAGGTCACCGTATCGATGCCGGGTTTCGCCGGGCCGCTTCAGTCGAGTCGGGAGAAAGAGCAGGCCAAGCGCACCCGGCTGGACTTTGTTTTCGCGGACGGCAAAGTGACCCTCAATGGCAAACCGCTTCGATAGGCACTGCAAGGACCAAATTACTTTGCGCTGGGCTAGCCAGCCGTACCGATCAGTGAGATGTCTTTCGCGTTCGCAAACCCTGGCGGGGTCGACACATCTTGCGTGGAGAGCGCACGCGTGATTTGGGGAGCCGCGGAGAGCGCGCGGTCCCAAACGCCCCGCCAGGGGACAGTATTTGAAGATTTTTTGAACCACGCACGTCGAAGCCTTGAGCGTCGGCGTGCATACCATTTAGGCGTAGGCGCGCGTTCGGGCAGTCCCAAGCGCTGCGTGGTCGGCACGAATGGTCAGGCTGGGAGGCAAACAGAATTCATTCACTTTTTGGTAGCTGCGCATTTGGGACTGAGGACTCGATGGAACGAATTGAACGCACTGTTAATAGTGTGAGCAGTTCGCAGTTGGTGGCCTGCTCATTCACCAACCCCCAAAGGAGCAGTCATGCCCTCAAGAATCCCTGTCCGCATATCTGAACGCGAATTTCCCAGCCTCAACCAAGCACGGTTGCACTACGTCGGCATTCTGCGTAAATACCAACCAGGTCAAGCAGTCAGCCAAGACGACGGAAGGCAGGTATATGAACTCCTGCCCAACAGCGCAAACGCGCATTCGCTCGAAGGGGTGCACGAATTCCGTGTGGTCCATGGCAACTACGGGAGGACATGTTTTGCAAATGTGGACACTGAAAAACATACGCGCTTGATTTCGATCATGCGTTCCGTAAAGTCGTTCGTTGATCCGGCAGTGCTCCTGGCGCAGGCTGAGCCACAAATTTCCGCCACAGCCGAAAAGAGTGAAGTGGGGGTGCAAGAAACCCCTGCAAAGGAGCTGAAGGAGGAAGTCGTCGTGCCAGGACAAGAAGTCCAGATAGATGGCCAAAACTCCTCGGGGCACAAGGTGCCCGAAGACGGTGCACAGCCTGCGGTCGTTGCGTCGCTTGCACAAAACCGAAAGTCGTCAAAGGCTCCCGTGGCGAGCAAACTGCAAGACTCGCATGCGGGTGCAGCACCTTGCGCCACAGACCACGTTCAAGCTAAACCGTCTTCACGCCGGAGTTGATCTAAAGCGTCCACGACTTTCCGCGTTGGGGAATGAAGGAGCCAGGGGGTGGTGCCGTAGGTTTGAATCACCGAAAGGTCGGAGGCTTGGACGCTAGTATATTTATTTTGAGTCAAAGCGCTTCGAACCTGTCACACGATCAGAGGCCATGATTGGTTAATGGTTCGTTTCTGACCCGCTGCTCAGTCAAATCTAAATATGGACGACACTGCCAGCCGAGCGGGGCCAAGGTCAGCTCTGCAGGGTTGCGGTCGCTTGTCCAGCCGCCATGGAAGTCCACTGGCGATCTCTCATCGGACGTTCCGAGCGGTGGGCCATATTTTTGAATGACGGTGGAGAACACCAATCTGTTGGCTCCTGAAACGGGTTGCGCCTTGAAGGCAGTTCAAGCAGGTTGCGAGCTTCGCAGCCGACTCGGTAAGACGTTAAGTACCTCTCAGCATGCAGATCGCCAAGCATGATCGACTCGGCATAGCCTTATCTGCCTAAGCGATGGCCGCTCTCGATCTTGATGCCCGGTTGATCTTTGCGAATGAGCTTGACCTTCCCACCGTGACAAGGTTCATAGTCAAAACGTGAATCAACCGAAGGAGGCTCACATGGTCCATTTCAATGTTCCTGATATGACGTGCGGCGACTTGCGCCCAGCGCATTCGTCGAGCAATAGCTCAGGCCCAATTGCCGAGTGGCGTCGACGTAGAAATCGATGTGGCAGCACGGCAGGTCACGCATTCCTGGGCAAGCCGAAGACGACACTGTGGAGCTTGTCCGCTCAGCAATTGAGCGTGCTGGATACAAAGCACATCCAGTGGTAGGTTCTTCATCGCGCCAAGTAACCGGTGGCTGCTGCTGTGCGTCTCGACCCGCAACCTCTGTTGACGTGGATCAAGACGCTGCAAGGCAGACGTCGTCATGCTGCAGTTGAACTACCAAGGAGACCATCATGCGTCTGAACATCGTCGCTGGGCTGTTGACAACCCTATTCGTGGCAGGCTGTGCCGTCGCGCAATCTCCAAAACCTGAGGACGAACACGCAGGCCACCACCCCGGTGATGCACAGAGCGGCGGCGTCACCACCCAGTCTGCCCCGGCAGCCACTGCCGCGCCTGCACCGGACGCCTTTGATCGTCAGATGAAGGCGATGCAGGAAATGCACAAAAAAATGCAGGCGGCCAAGACTCCCGCCGAACGATCAGCGCTGATGGAGGAACACATGAAGCTCATGCAGTCAGGCATGGCCATGATGGGCGCGGGTAGTTCTGGTGGCATGGGGATGGGAATGATGCAGCAAGGGGCGCAGGCCAAACCTGCCATGCCTGCAGCCTCTGGAAACTCCGGTATGGGAGGCATGATGAGCATGCACGCTCAAATGGAGCGCCGTATGGCCATGATGGAACAGATGATGCAAATGATGGTGGACCGCCAAGCGGCGATGCCATCCAAGTAGACCCGCACGAGCGTCCTGAGGGGCGCTCGCCACAAAATCTCATTGAGATACTTCTGTAGATTGCCTTCCTGAATCGACCAGCGCAAGGCGGGTTGTCCCTGACCCCATTACTGCCGCAACCCAAGCACGACGCATTTCAGGTATGGGAATGCATTTGATTCCTTTGCCTCCATGCTTGATCGATCGCTCAACTAGGTGCCGTTGATGGGGGCGACGGTGCTCATATTGGGTCTTCAGTTTTCAGCGACAGCGACAGGGGTGCGCCGCTGACGCGGTGGCGACGTTTTGAGCGGCACCCAGGCCATGGGGCCAGTCCGATTGAGGCTGCATTGCCTGGCGTATCCACGCAGCCTCTCGATCAGCAAACTCGATGCCCCTAAAGGGGGCACCCTGCCAGCCTCACGAAGCCTCAGTGTCCAGCAGATCTCGTTATCTCGGCTTTCTCATCAGCACATAGGCCGCAGGAATCACGAACAAGGACAGCAGAGGCGCTGTCACCATACCGCCCAGCATGGGTGCAGCGATGCGGCTCATGACCTCAGAGCCCGTCCCACTGCTCCACACGATGGGCACCAGTCCCGCCAGGATGACGGCCACGGTCATTGCCTTGGGTCGCACGCGCAGCACGGCACCTTCCCGAATCGCGTCCAGCAGCTCTTCCAGCGTGGGCTGCCTGCCGTCTGGACATCTCTCGGCGAGTGCCTGCTTGAGGTAGATGAGCATGACCACCCCGAACTCTGCCGCGACCCCCGCCAGGGCGATGAAGCCCACACCGGTGGCGATGGACAGGTTGTAGTTCATCAGGTAGAGGAACCAGATGCCCCCGGTCAACGCGAATGGCAACGTCGCCATGATCAGTCCCGCCTCACCCATGCGCGAGAAGGTCAAGTACAACAGCACAAAAATGATCAGCAAGGTGGCTGGTACCACCACTTTCAGGCGGGCATTGGCCCGCTCCAGGTACTCGAACTGGCCTGAGTACGTGATGCTGACTCCTGGCTGCAGCTTGATCTGTCGGCTCACCGCATCGCGCAGGTCATTGGCCACCGATGCCAGATCGCGCCCCCGCACATCGACATACACCCAGCCCGATGGGCGGGCGTTCTCGCTCTTGAGCATGGGGGGGCCATCGGTGATCGCGATGCTGGCCACCGTGCCCAGCGTGATCTGCTGCCCCATGGGGGTGGAGATGGGCAATTGGGCCAAGCGTTCTGGCGAGTCTCTCCACTCACGCGGATAGCGCAGGTTGATGGGGAAGCGGGCCAAGCCCTCGACGGTTTCCGAAACGTTTTCACCACCGATGGCCCCGGAGACAACGGCCTGGATTTCGCTCACATTCAGCCCGTAGCGCCCTGCGGCCGTGCGATCAATGCGGACATCGACATACCGCCCGCCCGTCAGGCGTTCCGCCAGAGACGAAGTCACGCCTGGAATGCCTTTGGCGACTTGCTCGACCCGTGCCGCAATTCCATCGATCACCTGCAGGTCGTTGCCCGTCACCTTGACCCCGATGGGACTCTTGATGCCCGTGGCCAGCATGTCGATGCGGTTACGAATCGGTGGAATCCAGATATTGGACAGACCGGGAATCTTGACGGCCTTGTCCAACTCTTCGATCAGGCCCTCGGGCGTCATTCCTGGACGCCATTGGTCTCTGGGCTTGAGCTTCACCGTGGTCTCGAACATTTCCAGCGGGGCCGGATCGGTGGCGGTCTCAGCGCGGCCGGCCTTGCCGAAGACGCGCTCGACCTCGGGCACCGTCTTGATCATCCGGTTGCTCAATTGCAGAAGCTCCGTCGCCCGCTGCGCTGAGAGACCCGGCAGCGCCGAAGGCATGTACAGCAGATCGCCTTCGTCCAGCCTGGGCAGGAACTCGCCGCCTAGCCGGGACAGCGGCCAGATCGTGGTCGCCAGCGCCAGCACGGCGATGACCAGGGTGGATTTTGGGCGGTGCAGCACCCACTCTAGGCAAGGTCGGTACACGGCGATCAGCGCGCGCGTGATCGGGTTCTTCTGCTCATCGGGGATACGGCCCCGGATCCAGTAGCCCATCAGGACAGGGATCAACGTGACCGAGAGGGCCGCAGCTGCGGCCATCGCGTAGGTCTTTGTGAACGCCAGCGGTCCGAACAAGCGGCCTTCCTGTGCTTCCAGCGTAAAAACGGGCACAAAGGACAACGTGATGATGAGCAGCGAGAAGAAAAGCGCGGGCCCAACTTCCTCGGCAGCTTCGGTGATCACTTTCCAGCGCTCTTCACCGACCAACTGCTGGTCGGGATGCTTGTGCTGCCAGGCCTCCAGCTTCTTGTGGGCGTTCTCGATCATCACGACCGCTGCATCGACCATGGCGCCCACGGCGATTGCAATCCCGCCCAGGGACATGATGTTGGCGTTGATGCCCTGGTAGCGCATCACCAGAAACGCCGCCATGATCCCCAGCGGCAGAGAAATGATGGCGACCAGCGCAGAACGCAGGTGCCAGAGGAACAAGACACAGACCACCGCCACCACGATGAACTCCTCTACGAGTTTGGTGGTGAGGTTCTGGATCGCCCGCTCGATGAGTGCACTGCGGTCGTAGGTGGTGACGATCTCCACGCCCTGGGGCAGGCTGCTTTGCAGCTCGCTGAGCTTGGCCTTGACGGCTTGTATGGTTTCCTGGGCATTCTTGCCCGAGCGCAGCACGACCACGCCCCCGGCCACTTCCCCCTCGCCGTCGAGTTCGGCGATGCCGCGCCGCATTTCCGGCCCGATTTGTAGCGTCGCGACATCGCCCAGGCGAACAGGCAATTCCGGCGCGCGACACCAGCGGGATGGCCCGGAAATCGTCCAGCGTCTTGAGGTAGCCGCTGGCGCGCACCATGTACTCGGCCCCGGACAATTCCAGCACCGATCCACCCGTTTCCTGGTTGGCACCCATGATGGCCTCGCGCACCTGCCCCTGAGTCAGCCCTTGGGCCGCGAGCTTGATCGGATCGAGCACGACCTGGTACTGCTTGACCATGCCGCCCACCGACGCCACTTCCGCGACGTTGGGCAGGCTCTTGAGCTCGAACTTCAGAAACCAGTCCTGCAGGGCACGCAGCTGGGCCAGATCGTTCTTGCCGGTGCGGTCCACCAGCGCGTATTGGTAGATCCAGCCGACCCCGGTGGCATCGGGGCCCAGTGACGACTTGGCCGTGGCGGGTAGTCGTCCCTGCACCTGGTTCATGTACTCCAGCACGCGAGAGCGCGCCCAGTACAGGTCCGTGCCATCCTCAAACAGGATGTAGACGAAAGAGTCGCCAAAGAACGAGAAGCCGCGCACCGTCTTGGCGCCCGGGACGGACAGCATGGTGGTGGACAACGGGTAGGTGACCTGGTTCTCCACAATCTGCGGCGCCTGACCGGGATAGGAGGTGCGGATGATGACCTGGACATCCGACAGGTCCGGGAAGCGCATCCACGGGGGTGCTGCGCACGCCCCACACGCCCCAGGCGGTCAGCATCACGGTCGCCAGCAGAACCAGGAATCGGTTCGCCACCGACCAGCGGATCAGACGCGCGATCATGGCTTGATCCTTTCCACGGCGGTGATCACAAAGTCCTTGCCTTGCTGCTGGAAGGTGAACTTGCACCTGCTGCTCGGGTTTGAGGGCCTTTGCCAGCTCCGGGTTTGCCAGCTTGAATGGCATGGTCATGCCGGGCCACTTCAGGTCAGGGACCGCCTCATGGGTCAGGGTCAGCTCGGTGGGCGTGACCTCATCGACCACCCCTCGCACCGTAAAGCTCTTGGACGCAGGAGCACTAGAGGTCGAGGAACCCTGTTCGCGATCGGCTGTGCACTGCTGCCGGGAGGTTGTGCGGGCATGATGCCTCGCAGGCTGGCTTCCGAGTCGATCAGGAACTGTGCCGAGGCGACCACCTGTTGCCCTGCGGTCAGTCCGCCTTGAACGACGAGGCGGTCATCGATTTCCGCGCCAAGTTGTACCTGGACGGGGTGGTACTTGCCGGGGCCGTCCACCACGTAGACCAGGGCCCGCTTGCCGGTACGGATCACCGCTTCGCTGGGGACGAGCAGCGCTGGCTGTGTGCGTCCAGCCAGGACGATTTGCCCGGACATGCCCGCCTTCAGGCGCTGGGTGGGGTTGGGAAGCTCCAGGCGCACGCGCACCGTGCGGGTGTCCCGGTTGGCCTCTGGGAGGATGCTCACGACACGGGCCTTGAGGGTTTCGCCCGGAAACGCGGCCAATCGGACCTGGGCGTCCTGCCCCAGTTGCAAGGGACCGCTTTGCGCTTCGGGAACGGCCGCTTCGATCCAGACGCTGGCCAGGCCGTTTACGCGCACCAGGCTGGCACCCGCAGAGACCGTCATGCCCTGGCGCACCATCAGTTCGGCCACCATCCCGGCCTGTGGGAAGGTCACCGTGTAGCGGCCCTGAGGTTCGCCCGTGCGCTCCACCTGGGCCACGAGCGAGGCAGGCATGCCCAGCAGCGACAGCCGCTGGCGCGCTGCTGCCGTCAGCGACTCGTCCTTGAGCGCCCGGACCGCGAGGAACTCGCGCTGCGCAGCCACCCACTCTGGCAGCAGTAGATCGGCCAATGGCGCGCCTGCGGCCACCACGTCGCCCGGGGCCCGGGCGTAGACACGCTCCACAAACCCAGCAGAGCGCGCCTGGACGATGCTCACATCCCGGTCATTCAGCTGGACCGTGCCCAGCACGTCCACATCGGCCCCAATGTCGCGCTGCTCCACCGTGGCCGTGCGCAGGCCGAGGGCTTGCACCGCCTGCGCGGAGACGTTCAGGCCGGAGCCTTGTTGTGCGTCCTCATCGGCGTACTTGGGAACCAGCGCCATGTCCATGTAGGGCGACTTGCCGGGCTTGTCGAACTTCTGCGTCGGTACCATGGGGTCGTACCAGTACAGCACCTTGCGGTCGGCCTTCGCAGTTTCGGCCGAGGTAGGAGCAGTGCCAGAGGCGTGGCTGCTCGCGGTGCGCCATTGGGAGACGCCCCAGCCGAGGGCGATGCCGGCAGCCACCAGTGCTACGGCCACAGCGGTCTTCTTGAAAATGGTATTGGTCATGTTGTTCTCCCTTCAGTCCGCGATCAGGCTGTTCAGGCGGGCAATCACGGTGTCCCGCTGTGCCTGCAGCTCAATGAGTCGCCAGTGCGTCTCCCGCACCTGGGCCCTTGCAGCCAGCACGGCGCTCAAATCGCCCTTGGCAGACTGGTAGTTGGCCAACGCTAGTTCGGCGCGCCCCTGGGCCAGGCCCATGCCAGCCGATTGCAGCCGCTCGATCTGGCTGTTCAGCGCCGCCAGCTCTGAGGCGCTGTCCTCCAGCTCCTGCAGGTGCCTGCGGGTCACGTCTTCCTGCTCGGCTTCCAGGCGCTGCAGCTCCAGCTGCTTGGCCTTGATCTGGGGTCCCTGGCGCCGCTCCTGTTGCCAGGGAAGATCAAAGGTCACCTGGAACGACACCATGTCGCCCCAGCGGCGGTCGCGGCGGCTGTAGGCGAGTTCCCAGGACCAATCACCCTTGGCTTCTGCCAGGGCTTCGTGCGTTTCCGCCAAGGCCATGGCTTGCATGGCTGGGTACTGTGCGAGTTCCGCGTGGCGGTGTACCTCTGACCGCAGTTGCTCCAAGGGGCGGCTCAGCGGCCCGGGAGTTCCCTGCAGCGCCTCGTCGGCGCGGGCGCCAACCCAGCGCCGCAACATCGCCCTGGCCTTGGATCGGTCCCGCTGCAGATCGTCCCTGCGGTCCGACAGCGCAAGAGCCTCCTGCTTGGCCATCAGAAGATCGCCCGCCTGGGCCGTCCCCCCTGCGATGCGGGCAGGCAGGCTGTCCTGCAGGCGCTGGTTCTCACTCAGTAGACCGGCAAGCACCTGGTCGCGCTGTTCAATGGCCTGGGCCATGATCCAGGCTTGGCTCAGCTCCTGGCGGATCTGCAGACGCTGGACCCCCAGAGTGGCGCGTTCGCGCTCCACCTTGGCCTGGGCGCTGGCGATCTGCGCATCTCGTTTGGCACGGTTGGGAACCTCCTGCATCAGCGCCAGGCGTTGCATGGTCATGGACTCGCGCGTAAGGCTGAAGCGATCCATGCCGCTGATGGGAAAGTTTTCGACACCGACCGAGAGCTTTGGATCCGGCAGAGTTCCCGCCGACTTCTGGGTACTGCTGGCTGCGTCAATCTGCAGCCGCTGGGCCGTGATACGAGGGCTGTGCTGCTCCGCCAGATCCAAGGCTTCGGCAAAGCCCAGGGCGTGGGCCTGGTTGCCAGCAAGGCCGATGCCGGCCAGCAGGAATCCGAGAGCGCAAAGGCGCAGATGGTTGAGGTTGCGCACACGGATGCGCGGCGAGAGAGGATGAATGCGCAGTTGCGCAGGCAGGCGCTCGCAGGGAGCGCCGAAGGAGATGTTGGGCATGATGGTCCTCGAAATGAAGGGGCACGAAGTCAGACCTGCGCATACGCTGCAAGGCAGCGCGCAAGACGTGCACGATCAATTCCGAAAGACCTGATGGGTCAGATAGATGGGGGGAGATCCAGCTCGACTGTCCAGCTCTGCGTAGACAGCCCGAGGGTCAATATGGCTCTCGGAGTCCAGGATTACAGGCAGCACATACGCGACCCAGATGGCGTGCGCCGCGAGCGCCTGCAGATCGAGACCTTGGAGCGAGGGGGAGGACAAGCTGTCGCCATCACAATGGGCTCGGCACAGCTGGGGATCTTGCTCATCCATGGTGCCCGCCATAGCATGGCAATCGGGCATGGAGGGCATGCCGACTGAGTCTTCCATGGCCATGCCCACTTTTTGCATCGACGCCGCATGGGCGGCGGAGTCCAGCTTGGGACAGGCATAGGCGGCCAACGCGAACTGCATCAGAAGCAACGCCGCGACCAGAACGCTGGTTATCCAGCGTCCTTGGCGCGATACCGTGCTTTTGGCGAAGATCATGGTGCGAATGGTATCCCCAGCGGTGGTCACGGACTTAACCTAGATCAAATCCGGGCCTGCAGAGCTAACTCAGCCTTTGCGAAGTCGCAGGGCGTTGGCGATCACAGACGCCGAACTCAGGCTCATCGCCAAGGCCGCGATCATCGGTGACAGCAGCCATCCGGTGAAGGGATACAGCAGCCCTGCGGCAATCGGGATGCCCAGCGCGTTGTAGAGGAAGGCAAACATCAGGTTTTGCTTCATGTTGCCCACCGTCGCCTCGGACAGTTCCCGCGCTGTGGAGATGCCTCGCAGGTCGCCCTTGACCAGGGTGACCTGGGCGCTGTTCATCGCCACGTCGGTGCCGGTACCCATCGCGATCCCCACGTCCGCCTTGGCAAGGGCGGGCGCGTCGTTGATTCCGTCCCCCGCCATGGCAACGACACGGCCTTCGGCCTGCAGTCGCGACACCAGAGCCAGCTTGTCCGCAGGCTTGACTTCACCATAGACCTCATCAATCCCCAGCTTTGCCCCCACCGCCTTGGCGGTGGTCATGCCGTCGCCTGTGGCCATGACAATGCGCAGTCCCGCAGCATGCAAGGTCGCCAGAGCTTCCGGCGTGCTGGCCTTGATGGCGTCCGAGACCGCCAAAAGACCTTGAAGCTGGCCATCGGCCGCCAGGTACATCACGCTGGCACCTGTGGCGCGCAAGGCCTCTGCCTGCGCAAGCAACGGATCCGCAGAAACGCCCACCTGCTCCATGAGGACCGTGTTGCCCAAGGCGAGCTGGCGCCCGGCGACCTGACCGCTTACGCCGATCCCCGACCCGGACTCAAAGTCTTCGGGCTTGTCCAGAGCCAGGCCCTTCGCGCGGGCCGCCTGGACAATGGCGTCGGCCAGCGGATGCTCGCTGCCTTGGTCCAGGCTGGCCGCCAGGCGCAGAACTTCATCGCTCGGACATGACCGGGCATGGCCACTACACGTTCGAAGGAGGGTTTGCCTTCGGTGAGCGTGCCGGTTTTGTCCACAATGAGCGTGTCCACCTTGCGCAGGTTCTCGATGGCTGCGGCGTCCCTGAACAGCACGCCGCTGGTCGCTCCCCGGCCAGTGGCCACCATGATGGACATGGGAGTTGCCAGGCCCAACGCACAAGGACACGCGATGATCAGCACCGCCACGGCGTTGACCAGGCCGTAGACCCAGCGTGGCTCCGGACCGAACAGGCCCCACGCAAACAGTGTGAGCAGCGCGATACCGACCACGGCCATCACGAAGTACCCCGCCACCTGGTCCGCCATCCGCTGCATTGGAGCGCGTGAGCGCTGTGCCTGAGCAACCATTTGAACGATCTGCGAGAGCATGGTGGCAGAACCCACCCGCTCTGACCGGATCACCAGCGCACCGTTGGTATTGAGCGTGGCACCAATGACTGCATCACCAGGTCCTTTGACGATGGGAAGCGGCTCGCCAGTGAGCATGGCTTCGTCTACCGCGCTGTTCCCCTCGACCACTACGCCATCCACCGGCACCTTCTCCCCGGGGCGTACGCGCAGCAGGTCACCAACATGGACGTGGGACAGCAGGACGTCGCTCTCCTGGCCGTTGGCGTCGATGCGCCGCGCGGTCTTGGGGGCCAGGCCCAGCAACGATTTGATGGCGGCCGAGGTCTGCGAGCGTGCCTTGAGCTCCAGCATCTGCCCGAGCAGCGTGAGCGAGATGATGACGGCTGCCGCTTCGAAGTACACCGCCACGCGGCCCATGGCCTGGAACGAGGCTGGAAATACCCCAGGCGCCACGGTGGCGACTACGCTGTAGACAAAAGCGGCACCGGTGCCCAGACCGATCAGCGTCCACATGTTGGGACTGCGGTTGGCGATGGACTGGGCGCCACGCACAAAGAAGGGCCAGCCAGCCCACAGCACGATGGGAACCGTCAGCACCAGCTCAATCCAGCTCTGGGTGGCCATTTCGAACCACTGCAGCCGGTGCCCCACCATGGCCAGAAAAGTGACCACGACGGTGAGGGGCAGCGTCCACCAGAAGCGATGCCGGAAATCCACGAGCTCGGCGTTTTCTCCCTCATCCAGCGTGGGGAGTATGGGTTCCAATGTCATGCCGCATTTGGGGCAGTTTCCAGGATGATCCTGCTGTACCTCCGGATGCATGGGGCATGTATAGATCGCTCCGGGCGGAGCACCTTCGGGCTCAGACCCAGAAGCGTCTTCAAATCCCGGAGCGTACTTCTGCGGCGCCTCTACAAAGCGCCCCTGGCACTTCGCACTGCAAAAGTAGTAATTGTGGCCTTCGTGGAGCGCGGTGTATTGGGACTGGGCCGTCACCGGCATACCGCAGACGGGGTCCTTCAACGCCGCCATGGACGGAGGTGCGTGACCTTCATGGCCTTCATGAGGCTGGTGCCCGTGGTGAGCATGATCGTGCGGCGCGGCTGTAGTCATGGTTGTAATTCCTGTAGATGGGAGTCGTGTCCTGCGCGGGATTAATCGCGGCCTGATCCGCCGCCATGCGAACCGTGGCCCCCATGCCCATGGAAGACGTGCAGTAACGGGCAGGCCAACAACAGCAGGTAGGGCCAATAGCCCGCGATATGCGACCAGTGCTCTCTGAGCAAGAAGAAGCCGCCGATCAAGCCAAACATGATCACTGCACCGATCAACTTTTTGCTGTTACCAGTAGGATTTTTAGTGTCCGAATGCTCTGTGGTGTTGTCGTGGTTCATGGTGTTCTCCAAGAGGACATCAAAAATTGATAGGCCTCGTGGGAACAATAAGGCTTAACACGGTGAGAGTGTCAAGCATGAACATCCGCCGTCCTTGACCTCAATCAAGGGCCTGTACTGCAACAAGCGTGAGACGCGTTGCCCAAGAGCCCTGCCCTGGATTTCCGGCGATGATCCAAACACCCAAGGCAGTGACTGTGAGAGACATAGGGCTATTTGGCTGAAGCGGCCGGTGTCTTGCCGCTGCGGGCCAGAAATGCCTCCAGTTCAGCGATTTCCTTTTTCTGCGCTGAAATGATGTTCTTGGCCATCTTGAGCATCTGAGGATCCTTGCCATCGCGCAGCAGGGTCTGAGCCATGTCAATCGCACCCTGGTGGTGGATCCGCATCATCTGGGCGAAATCCACATCAGGGTTGCCCGACATCGGCACGGATGCCATCCTGTCGTTGTTCTCTTTCATCATCGCCTTCATGTCCATCTTGCCTTGAGGCAGCGACTGATCCATGCCTGCGCCCTTCATGCCCGAGTGGGGGGCGGGCTGGGCTTGCAGCGCCAGAGGCGACAACAAGGCGCAAGCAATGACAGCGGCAGCACACCTCGACTGAGAAGCGGGGAATTTTTTCATGATGTTCTCCAGGTATTGACCTACGTGATCAAGCTGCACGCGCCATGGCGTCGCACTCTTGGGCGCACTTGAGACAAGCCTGCGCACAGGTCTTGCAGTGGTCAGCCTCATGCTTGGCGCATTCATCGGCGCAGGCCTTGCAGATCTGAGCACACAGCGCGCAAATCGCAGCTGCATGCTCGCTGTTGCGCGCCATGGCGTCGGCCGCAAAGCTGCACGCTGCCGCGCAGTCCGTGTCCAGGGCAATACAGCGCGCCATCATTTTCACGTCGTCTTCTTTCAGACAAGCTGCAAAGCACTGATGGCAGGCCGTGGCGCACTCCTGGCAAGCCTCGATGCAAGACATGTATTGGTTCGGGGTGTGGTTCATCAAAATCTCCTGATAAGTAGCTCGAAAGATGAGCGGGAACCTGCGCAGTTGGCTGCGAGGAGCGTCCATCTTTTGCCGCGTGGGGTGATCGGCGCTGTAGGCTGGCATCGCCAATTGACGCGGCTTTCGAGCGATTTGCCGTCGTTATGGGCCATAGATTACGAGGAGATTTCAGGGCTGTAATTTACGCATCACATTCGCGCAAGGGTCGCCGCAACGGCCAGTTGCTATTCATATCTGCATGCCGGTCGTTTGCTCGTACAGTTGAGTTGCTGAGGCAACGACCGCGCAGCGCACTACGTTCATCGATGAAGAGCGTGATCAATGCAACATAAGCGTACGGCAAAATCATCTTGATGAAGATGTCGGGACATCGACAATCGTGCCAACAGCCACCGATTGCAAGTACGCCCGATCAAGCGTTCCCTGGCAGTTGGTGTCTTTGCGTGCAAGTTCTTCAAGCGCACACAGCACGAGATCGGCTACAGCGAGTTCCCGCTGCCTGCGCGCTTGCTCAAAAACGCGCAAAAGTGCGTAGCTGAGCATTCGACGGGCATCACCAATCTTGTAGGTCATAGCATCACCTCCATGCGTCGCTTTTGCCTAAACTGGCAGCTTAGACCTTGTCCCTGTGTGAATGTCAAGAAGAGTGCAGGCCCTTAGGAAATCGCCTTCGAGCGAAGGTCCATCCTTCGCTCATGCGCTTTTCAGAGCATGCCCGCACCCCCATGCGGCCTGTGGCTTTCAAAATCGTAATCGGAAGGTCACCGCTTCGTAGGGGTGCGGCTTCTAGACTTCTCTCCGTGGCGCAGAAAAACGCCACCTGGATGGACCATATCGGGCATCCGGCGCCACAGGAGACCATCATGAAAGTTCGTACCGCCATCCTCGTCGCCAGCCTCGCTGCATCCGCTACAGCGTCCTTTGCCACTTCGGTGTACCACGCAAGCCCAAGCCAGGAAGAAGGCGTGAGTCTGGCCCCCGACCACCTGGGCAACGCGGTCAGCCGCCAAGCTGTCGAAAACACCGTTCTGGCCGCTCAAAAGGACGGTTCGCTGTACTGGATCAGCCGTGGCTACCCCGCTACCTATCCGCTCGTCCCCGGTCCCAAGCTCACCAAGACCCGCCAGCAAGTTCTGGATGAGTTGCAGGCCGCCAAGCGCAACCCTGTGACCAGCGATGGCATGCGCGACCTGGGCGGCGAGGCAGGTTGGGTCAACGCCCGCCAACTCCCCTGAGCTGTCTCAACGACTACCTGCAATCGTGTGCCCCTTCAAGACCGGCCTGCGGTTGCACTCAAACCACCATCATTTACTCAACAAGGAAATCCCATCATGAAACTCAAGTCCACCCTCATCGTCCTTTCCCTCGTCGCCGCCCCCGCATTTGCTTCGGACCAAGCGGTCAGCAAGACGCGCGAACAAGTGCGGGCTGAATTGGCGCAGGCTCAGCGAAGCGGCGACATGCTCGCCTTTGGCGAATCGGGTCTTACGCTCAAACAGATCAATCCTGGCGCCTATCCCGTGGCTACTTCGACTCAGGTCGGCAAATCCCGGGAGCAAGTGCGGGACGAGTTGGAGCAGGCTATCCGCACAGGCGACATCATGGTGGCCGGCGAGTTCGGGGTCAAACGCAATGAACTGATGTCAGGCCGCTATCCCACCGTGGCGAGCAAATCGCTGAAGACACGCGACCAGGTCAAGAGCGAGCTGGCACGTGCCATCCGCGAGGGCGAAGTCGTCGCTGTGGGCGAAGACGGCCGCAAACTCAACGAAATCTATCCGGACCGATACCACGCAGCGCAGCATGCTGCCGTCGCCGCCACATCGGATGAGTCCACCAAGGCTCCTCGCTTCTAAATCGGTCCGGTCCACGTGAGGACGTCGATGCCTGGCAAGAGCGCCTGCATAGCGAACCATAGGCCCAAGGAAAATATGTCTGTAGGGGCATCGGAGGCATCGGCGCGATGCGAACCTCAGCTTGGCTCTTTGCGGCACAGACAGTAGATGAACTTCTGGACGGTGCCGAGTGGCGTATGGTGCTCTTCGCGCGCTTGCTGCAAGAGCGTGAATGGGGCCCCGAATTGCGCGTGCAAGCCGTCGGCGCTGTAGCGCATGACGGGCAAACCGCTGCACCTCTCTGGTCCGTCTTCTGCAAACGTCGCCACGATGACGTGACCGCCAGGCTTGACAGCGCGCAGAACCGCCTGAACGTAGGCCTCCCGCTCGTGCGACGAGGTAAGGAAATGAAAAACGGCCCTGTCATGCCAAACGTCGTAGGCATGCCGTGGAAGGTCCACGCGCGTAATGTCGCCCACAAGCCAGGTTACGGTGTCCGCACGCGCCCCCAGTCGAGACCGTGACGCCGACAAAGCAGCCTCGGACAAGTCAAGAACCGCGACCTTCATGTACCCCTCATCAAGCAAATCATCGACCAAAGTTGAAGCACCCCCTCCAATATCAATGATGCTCGCATCACGGGCGACTGAGGTCTGCCGAATGAGCTGGGTGGATTGCTGAGCGTGTTCCTGAAACCAACTCACCCCAGAGGTGGGCTTTGTCGTGTAGACCTGCTCCCAATGATCTTTGGACTGCATGTAAATCTCCGATGAAAGTACGCGCGTCTATGCTGTCGCAGGAATATACCGACTTCGCTGGGAAGCGTCCCCGCCGATCTGTGCTCCGACTACGTGGCTTGTGCCCAGGGCAAGTCACACCTGCATATTCATCACATCGGTGTAGGCTTGAACAATTCGGTTACGACTTTGCAGGGTAGCCTGAAACGCAATGTTCGACTTGACTCCGGCGAGCATCGTTTCTTCCAAGCTGACCGTGGGATTGCCGAGTGTGACCTCACGACTCAGCCGACCCGACTCACTTTGCAATTGGCTGGTGGTTGTCAGCGCCTGCTTCATCGCGTCCACAAAACCGCCTCCCTGGATGCTCGGCGCTTTGTGCACAGAGTTTCCCAACAAACCGACTGGCGATAGAGCATTCAATGGCTTGGTAGTGACGTTCATGTCGAGGACTTCTTGTTTTGGGCGAAGAATTTGCGAAGTGCCGCCTCGGAGATCTCTACCAAGGTGATGGCTCATCGTAGCTAATGGCGCCAGACCTGTAGCTTTTGCGACGCAAGGCTCTGCCCCTCAATCCCTCCGTTTGGGATAACAGGAACTTCATCTTGCCGACATCCCCGAGGATTACCTCCCCCTGGGCCCGAGGAGCCAAACCCAAAGGGACCGTGCCGCGCCGATGAGCAGTGGCTCACAGCCGCTGCGAAATCTCTAGCAGCGGCTTGATGCTGGAGCCAAAACGGCTCATGGAGGCGTGGTTCTGCTCCAGCTGGCTATAGGGCAGATACCGGACTCCCAATTCAGACACCCTGGAGAAGGCGGGCCTTTGAAGTTGCTCTGCGACCTTGTCTCGGCGATTGTCTGGCGCCACCAGAAACAGCGCACAGTTGCCCGCAACCGGGGTACCCAGGGCCAGGTCGAGCATTCGCACGATCCCCGAATAGATAGATGTGGTGTGCTCGACTTCAAATGCAGCCACGACCTGCGAAGTCTGGCTATCAATCCATACGACATCAATCAGTCGAATCGACTCCAGCCCCCTGTCCACGCTGGCAGGCAACTGCGCCAGGCATCCGTCTCCCAGCAGGCCGCTGCCGCAGGAGCGCCCCCGGTCGTTGGACGCGATCCAGACATCAAAGCCGAGGGCCTTGCCCAGGTCGCGCAGCGATGCCTGGACACCCGTGTGCGTCGCATCGCTCTCGCTAGCTTGGGACAGTTCCCGTTGCAATGCGGTGGATTCCTGACGTACGCGTTCTAGATCCTCTTGCCACAAAGCAGCGGCTGCAGCGTCCGTTGCCGGAGGGGGTGCGGCATATCGGCCACTGCCGATATCAAACATGAGTCCCGCGATCGCGCCCAGATCGTTCGATAGTTTCAGCCGGTACTGCGCGTTCAGGCGAAGCAATCCCTCGCGCATCGAGAGATAGTGGTCCCAGCGCCCAAGCTTCATGCGCCCCCCGGTCGCGGCGTTGAACCCGGCGACGATGGCTGTGTTGAAAGGAGATACCAGTGTCGGGTGGATGAAGTACAGCAAGTTAGCGACTGCTGGGCCCAGGCCTTTGATGCCAATCGCATCCATGCGCTGTATGGCGGCCACTACGTCTTCTGCGCAATCGCAGTGATCGCAGGTGTGCAGGAGGTCCGCAAAAGCGCGCTGGTTGCTCGGGTTCTCGTAGATGTCCGGAATGCGCAGCTTGGGTTTCCAGAGGAACGCGTGGTCCGCACCCTTGAAGATCTGGCGCTGCTCCGCCACGGAGCCAACGATTGTCTCTAACGAGGATCCTCGGTAGGCGTTGCCAAACGTTCCCGCTCGGATGTCCTCCACCACTTGCGCAATGCCTCGGCGAATGGAGCGGAAGTTTTTGATCCGCTGATCCCACAGGAACCAGGTGTTGTAGGTGCTGCTGGGATCTGCCTTCCAGCAGTCAATGAGGGTGGCCAGGGGGTCATGCATCGGTGGTGAGGTGCTTGCCAGCACTGCTCGTACTGGGGAAATACATCGAAAAACAAGTCCTGCCATCGGCCGAACTCACAGAGATGCGGCCCCGGTGCGCATGAACAATCGCCTGGGTGATAGACAAGCCCAAGCCCGCACCGTCGGAGTCCAGTTGCTTGCGCGACTTGTCTGCCCGAAAGAAGCGGTCGAAAAGGCGGGGGATCATCTGCGCATCGATGGAAGGTCCAGTGTTGACTACATCCACGGTGGTTCCGTGAACGTCCCCTTGAATGTCAACGACCACCTGTTCTCCAGCGGGGGTATAGCGAACGGCGTTGGACAGGAGATTGCTCAGCGCCCGGCGCAGCATCAACCGATCGCCAGTGATCTCCGCCGTCCCGAACAATTGCAGCCGGACCTGCTTATCTTCGGCAAGGGCCTCATAGAAATCAAACAATGCCTGTGCTTCATCATGGACCGCGATTCTCTCTGTGCTGGGCAGAATGAGCCCGTGGTCAGCCTTGGCCAGGAACAACATATCAGCCACCATGCGGGCCAGACGCTGGTACTCCTCGGCGTTAGAGGCCAGTATGTCTTGATACTCCCCGCAGGAGCGAGGCTGGCTGAGCGTGACCTGTGTCTGTGTCATCAGGTTGTTGATCGGCGTACGCAACTCGTGGGCCAGATCCGAAGAAAACTCGGACAGGCGATCAAACTCCTCCTTCAGGCGCCGCAACATTTCATTGAGGGTTGTCGCCAAGTCTGCCATCTCCACAGGAAACTCCTGGGTTGGCATCCGCTCGTCCAGTCGCTGTGCCGTAATGGCCATTGCGCGCGACCGCATTGCTCGAAGGGGTGCCAAACCATTCTTTGCGGCCCACCAGCCCAGGATTCCGGCCACCAGCGTTGCCAATACCACGTAACCCAACAGCACCCGAATCAGGCCTTGCATGAAATGTTTGTGGTGTGCAATGTCCAACGCGACCCAGATCTGGAGCGGTGCTTGAGAGGCGCCCGGCATCGACATGGATTCGGACATCCCTCGGTACTCGCGGTCCTTGGTCTGCCAGGATGCGACCCCCAAGCGGGCTTTCTGGGTTTGGGCGATGAGGTCCTGTGGAAACTGGAAACCCGTGGTCGCGTAAAGCGGGTCCTTGTCACGGAAAACGCTGACAAAAAGGCCCTCGTGGCTGTGCAAAACGTCGTCCAGCCGAATTTTGAGGTCCTGCGGTGACGTGGATTTTCCTATCACCTCACGCGTGAGGTGAATTTTGTCGCGCAGGGCATCGCGGTCAAGTTCCACAAAATGCCGGTCAATGGAAATAGCGACAAGTGTCCCCAAGCCAACGAGGACGAGCCCGGAAGCCAGCGTAAAAAAGACCGTCAGCCGCGTCGTGAGCGAGTAACGGGCTTTCACACACTCTCCTGCGGTGCCTCAAGCACATACCCCATTCCCCGCACCGTCTGGATCAGCTTGGTGTCGTAGGCATCATCGATCTTCGCCCGAAGCCTACGCATTGCCACCTCAACCACGTTGGAATCGCTGTCGAAATTCATGTCCCACACCTGCGACGCAATCAGAGAGCGAGGCAAAACCTCCCCTTGGCGACGCATCAGCAGTTCCAGCAGCCCGAATTCCTTGGGCGTGAGGTCGATGCGTTTGCCGGACCTGCTGACTCGACGCCGCAGAAGGTCCAGTTCAAGATCTGCCACCTGCAGAATGGTCACCTCGGCGCCACTGCGGCCGCGCCTCAGTATGGTCCGTGCCCTTGCCAGCAATTCGGCAAAAGAAAACGGCTTGACCAGATAGTCGTCTGCGCCCAACTCTAGGCCTTTGACGCGATCCTGAACCTGGTCCTTTGCCGTGAGAAATAACACGGGCATCTCAAGGCCACGGCGACGCATATTGGTGAGGACCTGCCAGCCGTCCATCCGAGGAAGCATCACATCCAGGATCACCAGATCGTAGTCCTCCTCTTGAACCAGACGCAGGCCATCGACACCGTTGTGAACCAGATCAGCGTTGAATCCCGCTTCACGCAAGCCTTGGCGCAGGTATTCCCCGGTTTTGATTTCATCCTCAACGATCAGTATCTTCACGCGACCTCCTTGGCTCTGCAAGAGGCCGCCAGTGTGCCTGCAGATTTCTGCCTTTCTTGAACATGACAAATATGTAATCAAGCCGTTATGTCTTTGGAAGCCAATAACTCGCACAATGCGTTGCATCAAAACGCATGGTGAATCTATGAGAAATTCTTGGCTTTCACGACTTAACTCAATCCCTTGGCTGGCTGCAGCTCTGCTGGCACCCTCTCTGACACTTGCTCAGATGCCGGACGCTGCCCCCGCGAAGGTGGACTACCAACTTTCGTACCGATCAGCTCTCACGGGCTATGAGGTCTACAAGGAGCAATCCGTCCAGCCGTGGAAGGCCGCCAACGACAAGGTGGGTGAAATCGGAGGATGGCGGGCCTATGCCAAGGAAATGCGCCAGACGCCACCTGCAACCGGGCAGGAACAACCCGCGCAGGGCCATGACGCACACCACGGGGGCAAACAATGAACCGCCCCTTGCGCATGCCCCGCGCCAAACTCGTGATCGCCGTGGCCGCAGTGGCGGTCTTGTCTGGCTGCGCCAGCGTGAATCTGGAGCAAAACCTCTCCAGCGCCAACGCGGCGGCAAGCAGCTTCACGGACGGCCAGCTCACCTTGGCCCGGGACCAGAGCGAGCGAGATACGTTGCGACAGCGCGCTTCTGATTTGCTGTCCAAACCGCTGAGCCAAAAGGATGCCGTACAACTTGCATTGGTCAATAGCCCATCCATGCAGGCCCTCGTGGCCCAAAACTGGGCGGACGCTTCCACTGCAGCCCAGTCCGGCCGCATCGCCAACCCCATTTTGAGCCTGGAGCGGGCTCGCCTGGGTAGCGAGACGGAAATCGGTCGCCTCCTGTCCTTCGGCCTGCTGGATCTGCTGACCTTGCCAACGCGCAAGGGCATTGCCGAGCGACGCATCGAGCAGACCCAGTTGCGCCTGAGCAGCGACGTAGTGGACCAAGTGACGCAGGTGCGTCAGGCTTGGGTACGCGCCGTGGCCGCACAACAGACTTTCACCTACACACAGCAAGTGTTCGCCAGTGCTCAGGCCAGTGCTGAACTGGCCAAGCGCATGCAGTCGGTGGGCAATTTCAACAAGCTTGACCGTGCACGCCAGCAAGCGTTCTATGCCGACACAGCGACCCAGCTGGCCACCGCCCAGCACCAAGTCACCGCAGCCCGTGAGGAGCTGGTGCGGTTGCTGGGCCTGGACGACAACCAAGCCCAGCAGCTCAAGTTGCCTGAGCGCCTGCCCACACTGCCCAAGGAGCCGCTGTCCCCATCGGACGCTGGCCGCCAAGCGTCCAAGGGTCGGCTGGATCTGCAGATCGCGAAGGCTGACTACGACGCAGCCGCACGCACGCAAGGCTGGAACACGATCACGACCTTCACTGACATAGAACTGGGTGTACGGCGCGACTCTGTCTTCGATGCAGCCGAGAACACCCACTCCACACGGCGCGGCTTCGAGATCAGTCTGCAGCTGCCGATCTTCGATTGGGGTGGCATGCGACGCGATGCCATGAACGCGCAAACCCTGGCCGCTGCCAACCGCCTGGAGGCCACAGCTCGCGCGGCAGGCTCGAACTTGCGCGAGAGCTATTCCGCGTACCGCACGGCGTATGACATCGCGCGCCACCACCGCGACGAGGTGATCCCTCTGCGAAAAACCATCTCCGAAGAAAACCAGCTTCGCTACAACGGGATGCTGATCAGCGTTTTCGAGTTGCTCGCTGACTCCCGTGACCAGGTGAACTCGGTGATGGCGGCCCTGAACGCCGAACAGCAGTTCTGGCAGGCGGATGCCGCCCTTCAGGCCTCTCTCATCGGCAAGCCCACCAGTGCTGGCGTCTCGGGCGGTGGCGCAGCCGCTGCCGAAGCTGGTGCAGGCCACTGATCCCGTCAAGGAAACCAACATGAATTCAAGAAGAGATTTTTTCCGATTTGCGGGCATTGCCGGAGGGGCCGTGGCCGCAGCGAGTGTGAGCCGAGTGGCGATGGCGGCACTGCCGGAACCCGTGTTCCAGTCAAGCCCAGACACCATGGCGCCTTTGGTGCCCAACTCTGGGCGCCCCTACAACCCGGTGGTCACGCTGAACGGCTGGACGCTGCCCTGGCGCATGAATCAGGGGGTCAAGGAGTTTCACTTGGTGGCAGAACCGGTGGTGCGCGAGATGGCCCCAGGCTTCAAGGCGCACCTTTGGGGGTACAACGGCCAGAGTCCGGGCCCCACCATTGAAGTGGTGGAAGGCGACCGCGTTCGCATTTTTGTGACCAACAAGCTGCCTGAGCACACCAGCATCCACTGGCATGGACAGCGTTTGCCCAACGGCATGGACGGTGTGGCAGGGCTGAACCAGCCCGCGATTCAGTCGGGCAAGACCTTTGTCTACGAATTCGTGGCACGTCGTCCAGGTACCTTCATGTACCACCCGCATGCCGATGAGATGACCCAGATGGCCATGGGCATGATGGGCTTTTGGATCACGCATCCGAAGACCAAGCATCCGCTGATCGATGAAGTGAATCGAGACTTTCTGCTTCCTGCTCAGTGCCTACGACATTGAGCCCGGCGCCGCTACGCCCAAGGTCGCGGAGATGCTGAACTTCAATCTGTGGACATGGAACAGCCGCATCTTTCCCGGCATCGACTCCTTGAACGTCCGGCTTAACGACAAGGTGCGCATTCGCATCGGCAACCTCACCATGACCAACCACCCGATGCATTTGCACGGTCATGAGTTTTTGGTCACGGGCACGGATGGCGGTCCCACACCCAAGAGCACGCGTCTGTATGAAGTGACCACCGACGTGGCCGTCGGCCAGATGCGCCAGATCGAGTTCCTCGCGGACGAAGAAGGCGACTGGGCGTTCCACTGCCACAAGAGTCACCACACCATGAATGCAATGGGGCACGACATTCCCACCATGATTGGTGTGGACCACCGGGGCGTTGCCAAGAAGATCAACAACCTGATTCCCGACTACATGGTCATGGGCGAGCGCGGCATGGCAGACATGACGGAAATGGAGATGCCCATTCCGGACAACACCATTCCCATGATGACTGGAGAAGGCCCGTTCGGCTCGGTCGAAATGGGCGGGATGTTCAGTGTCCTCAAGGTGCGCCGCGACCAGAAACCGGGCGACTACAAGAACCCGGGTTGGTACAAGAACCCTGAGGGCACGGTGGCCTACGAGTACACCGGTCCGATGGCTGAACCGGCCCGCTTCAAGGCCGAGGGCGGGCAGTCCATGCCTCGCAAAGAGAAGTCCAGCTCAGACACTGTCGTCAAGGTCAAAAAGCCGTCTTCGCACAGCGGCCACTAATTGCCACGTTCCCCATCACCTTCACAACCCAAGGCAACTATGAAACGCACTCTTTCCCTGATCGCAGCCTCCGCCCTGGTGGCTCTGTCCTTCAACAGCTTTGCAGGTGGCACTCACAGCGGTGGTCACGGCCACGCAAGCGAGGAGTCAGCCATCGGTCAACCCGGCAAGGCTGCCAAGGTGACCCGCACGATCAACGTGGACATGGCTGACACCATGCGCTTCACGCCGGCAGCAATCTCCGTCAAGCAGGGCGAAACCATCAAGTTCGTGATCAAGAACAGTGGCCAGGTCAAGCACGAGTTCAGCCTGGGTACCGAGGCCGAGCTCAAGGAACACTACGAGACCATGAAGAAGTTTCCCGAGATGGAGCATGACGAGCCCAGCAAGATCTCCCTCGCACCAGGCAAACAGGGCGAAATCATCTGGCAATTCACCAAAGCCGGTGATGTGAATTTTGCGTGCCTGTACCCAGGCCACTACGACGCTGGCATGAAGGGCCAGGTCAAGGTCTCCAAGAAGTAAATCCCGGGTTGCTGTGCCAACCCACTGAACAAGGAGCATTTATGAAGAAAACCAACACTACTATCGCCACCGTACTGCTAGCGATGGCCGCGCTGCTGCCGGTCTCGACCATGGCGCAGGTTGCAGCGGATGCCGCCAAGTCGTCCACCGCCGCAGCCTCCATGACCGATGGCGAGGTTCGCAAGATCGATAAGGACACCAGCAAGATCACCATCAAGCACGGGGAGATCAAGCATCTGGAGATGCCGGGCATGACCATGGTGTTCAACGCCAAAGACAAAGCCCTGCTCGACAAGGTACAGGTCGGCGACAAGGTCAGCTTTATGGTGGTCAGCGAGGGCGGAAAGATGGTCGTGACAGCCATCGAGCCAGCCAAGTAAGCCAAGCAATTCAGAGACACAGCCCTCAATCAGAGGGATTTACTCACTCGTGCGGCATTGCCGCGAAAGAAAACCATGAAAACTCTTCTTATTGCCCTCGCACTGACAGCCGCGTCGTCCGCTTTTGCAGCCGGTGATACCCAGGAAGCAACGCCTAATACCAACTCCAAGGCGCAAGCGCATGGAGAGGAACATAAGAAAGCCCGCCCCGCGACCCCCGTCAAGCGCGCCAATGACGGCAGCACCGCCCGGGGAGAAGGCTCTGGAATGGCCACGATGAGCAAGTCCGAATCGCGCGGGCAAGACAAGGCTAACGAGCGTGAAGCCAAGCCTCACAAGGAAACGAGCCAAGGGACCACTCCCAAGTAACGGCAGCGATTCGCTCACCAGTCGACTCCGTGGTAGGCCTGCTAAGTGTTTCGGTGAGCGAAAACTCCGGAGCTATTGAAACCTCATTTGTTTTTCAGTCAAGCATCAGCACCTGCAAATTGGGTTCTCTATTTGACCCGAATCATCGCTGCTGACGCCTGAAGGCAATGATGCGCTGACGCCACTCACTATTGGCCCGCTGTACACGGGTGCAAAGCCCCCGTCCACTGTACGGAAGTTGGTGGTCTGTCCTTGATACAAGCGAGCGGCCAACCACATGACAGATCCCTCATATGTGTACGCCCGCATATCAAACTTCATAGTCTGTCCGGCACCATCCGCGTTGACCTTGCGCTCACCTGGTGCCACCAACGACTGCGCAACATACTCCCCGGCCAAGATCTCCCCCCAGACGCGCTTGGTAAGCTTGTCACCACGATAGGCAGCGCGGCTGCCAAACCCAGCGACTGGCTTGAAGAATAAACCCCGTCGCCCCTCCCAGAGGCGTTTTGCGTCTTCAGGCATGACAACTTCAGTGTGGGGCACATGTTCCAGCAGGACTTTCTGCGTCGCATCTGGTACACCCAGCGCGCTCATACGCAATCCATCGCTGAACAGCGCAAGGTTGCGCTTGTGGGCCAGCACAGCCTCGTCGCTGTGGCGCCCGCCGGCTCTGCCAGTCATGTCCTGTGGGCGGTGCAGCCAGTTGAAGTAGCCGCTGGCGCTGACCTCCAGCACGCCACACGAGATGCACAACGGGTACTGGCTCCTCATTTGGTGAATCCAGTCGTACCTCGCAGCGTGTCCTGCGCGAAGTACGCCGCAGCTTTTTTTGCGATGTCACGCTCCATGCGAAGCCGGGCAACCTCAGCGCGCAAGCGCGCTATCTCCATCTGCTCGGGCGAGACCCGCGCGGCCTTGTCAGCGTCACCAGCGCCGCTCAATGGCCCCTTGGCCGCCAGCCTCCCCCAGTTGCCTAGACTGGTCTTGGGGATACCCAGCACCTTGGCCACCACCGCAATAGCCTGACCAGCGCCCACCTGACGCACCGCCTCCAGTTTGAACTCCTGCGTGTACTGCGCACGCAGCTGCTTTGCTGCCATCTCTTGACTCCTTGTCGGTATTTTCAACAAGGCTAAGAACTCCACTTTTCAGGGGCAAGGTCAAAGTAGTTAGATCGCTCAGTTCATAGTCGAGCAGGGCTATACCCCATCGCTTGCACATGGGCCAGTGCTCCCGTCATGCGCATGCGGTGCGCAACACCAAGATTTTGAAAACCAAGCCGAGCCCAAACTGGGTATTTCATGCAGCGTTGCTGTTCGCGGAGGAGTGCCATCTGCGTGTGAGATTGGGTTGGGCACTCAGCCCTGCCACCACACCCAAAAAGCCCACGCGACTGCCAGCCAAACCAGCGCCACAAACGCCACGCCCCAAAGGGTCGAGGGCTTGACGCCATTGCGTGCCATCCATTCGTCCCCTTGGTTCTGACAATCAAGGCGCACTTCCACTGGAATCAGACGGATGGCCAGCCAGATCAACACCGGCAGCAGCAGCACATCGTCCATATAGCCCAGCACCGGGATGAAGTCAGGAATCAGGTCGATGGGACTCAGCGCATAGGCCACCACCACGGCAGCGAGTGTCTTGGCGGCCCAGGGGGTGCCCGCGTGGCGCAAGGCAAACCACAGCGTGACGCCATCGCGTTTGACGCGCCGCGCCCATTGGGGCAAGTCATTCAGAACTGACATCGGAATTTCCTTTTTCCACGTTCGCTATGCACATTTTGCAAGATTGATCTAGTATTGGCACATATTCATTGTAACTACCGCTACATTATTTGTGAATCAAGAATCACGCAGTGCGTTCAGTAGCTGGTTGCTCCTGACCTACAAGGTGCCAACCGAGCCATCCAAGTTGAGGGTGGCGATATGGCGTCGCATCCGAAGCCTGGGGGCGGTCTACCTCCAGAGCGGCCTGTGCGTATTGCCTGGCCGCAGCGAACACCAGCGCCAGATGCGCATGGTGCAGTCCGACATCGAACAGGCCGGCGGCGAAGCCATGATCTTTGAGACCCAGGCCATGGACGCGAAGCAGCAGGAACTCGTGGTCGGTCGCTTCAAGCAGGACCGCGATCAGGACTACGAAGAGTTCCTCGACAAATGTGAGGACTACAAGGGCGAGATCGCCAAAGAGTTTCTTGCCGACCATTACACCTTTGCCGAGGTCAAGGAAAACGACGAGGACCTGAAGAAACTCAAGGGATGGCTGGACCGCATCAAGGCGCTGGACTTTTTCGGTGCCCCCGCGCGAGCCACCGCCGAACAGCAGTTGGCTGAGTGCGAAGTGCTGCTGGAAAACTATGCCAACGAGGTGTTTGAGCGCGAGCAAAGCGGCAAGGGCTTGCCCAACAAGCCGGCAGCGGCCAAGCGAACGGCGACAAAGGCCGGCGCAGGGGAAAACACACAAGCAGCCAAATCAGTGCCCCGCAAGCGCGCGGGCAAGGCTTCTTGATACCTCCCATCGTGGACCGGCGTCATGGCTGTCAACGAGCCCACGAACTTTAAGGAGTCCACCCATGAGTCCCGAAGTTGCTCCCCGCCCATAAGACACCGCCGTGCCTCTCCAGCCTTGGCTGAACCGCACCGTCGGCGGTGTCGGTCTGACCATCGCACTGGGCGACTTTTGCTACGAGACCACGACCGTGATCCTGCCGGGATTTCTGGCGGTGTTGGGCGTGCCGGCGGCAGCCCTGGGTTTGATCGAAGGCGCCGCCGATGCGATGGCCAGCTTCACCAAGATAGTGTCTGGTTACATCGCCGACAAGTTAGGGCATCGCAAGCTGCTGGTGCTTCTGGGCTATGCATTGACCCCTGTGGGCCAAGCCCTGATCGCATTGGCCGCAGGCTGGCCACTTCTGCTGGCGGGGCGGCTGTTGTCCTGGTTCGGCAAGGGTTGCGTGGCCCGTTGCGCGATGCCATCGTGATCCAGGCCATCCATCCCGAAGCGCGTGAACGGGCCTCCGGTTTCCACCGGGCAATGTATACGATCGGCGCCGTCGTCGGCCCATTGTTGGGGGTAACCCTGCTGGGCTGGGCACAAGACCTGCACTGGGCAGATGCTGCTGGCCCGTTCCGGCTGGTGCTATGGCTCAGCGTCATCCAGGGCGTGCTTGCAGTCATCGCGTTCCTGACCCTGGTGCAGGATCCTGCGCACTCACCCAATCCCGGCCTGCGCCTTTTCAACACCCTGCGCGGCCTGCCATCTCGCTTCAAGAAATATTTGGCCGCGGTAGGAGTTTTCGGACTGGGAGACTTCTCACACAGCCTGCTCATTCTGGCGGCCACCCAACTGCTGACAGCGCGCCTTGGCATCGTTCACGCCGCCCAGGTAGCCGGGCTGCTCTATGTATGGCGAAATGTCGTGCAGCTCCTGGCCTCCTATCCGGTGCGCGCGCGGGCCGACCGCATCGGCTCGCTGCAAGTACTGGTGATCGGCTATGCGCTGGGCGCGCTGACGGCGCTGGGAGCGGTGGCTGCCTTCTGGTGGCAAGTCGACAGCATTCCCGTGTTGGCGTTGGTTTTCCTGGCCGCTGGGCTCTATATGACCGTTCAGGAGGCGCTGGAATCGACGGTGACGGCTGACATGGTGGCGCAGGACAAGCTGGCCACCGGCTATGGCGCGCTGGGCACAGTCAACGGCATCGCCAGCTGATTTCCACCTCGGCCGTGGGCTTGTTGTGGACGGCAATGTCGCCTTTGCTTGCCTTTGGGTTGGCGCCCGTGCTGATGGCCATGGGTACGCTGGCGCTGAGGCGTGTGCGGTGAGTTGCCAACGTCTGCGTCCATCCAGGGCGCAGCGTGGGACTGAGGGGTCGCCAGTATTGCTCTCTCCTCACCTTCACCGCTTGCATGATGGGTCTATCAGCGGTTGTCGGGTACGAATATGCCACTGGGTCCAGCAGGGAACTCTCGACCCCATAGGCTGTGATCTACAATTGATAGCATGCCCCATCGCTTGCGATCATTGCTGCTGGTAATTGCCTTGTTATGGCAATCCATCGGCATGGTCACTCCATTTGCGGTAGCACAGCGCGCGGACCAGATGGCCCACATGGTGGTCCATACCCAGGATGTCGACCATCACCACCACGAGGATCTCTCAGCGCATGTGGAGGCATCTGGTGGGCTCGACAGCCACGAGCACGCAGACACGGGGGTCACCCCGGCCGGTCTGTTGCCTAGTGCCTCGTTGAAAGTTCCCAGCCTTCCCCCTGCAAGCCCTGCCGCGCTCATATTGCAGCGGTACATCCCTCCCTCCTTGGACGGGCTTTTACGCCCTCCCACAGCGCTCGCCTGAGCGTGAACGTCTGCCGCGCATGAAGGCGCGCTGAGCGTTCATCCATTCCCTCCCTGACTTCTTTCGCCCAATGGCATCAGGCGCAGCGCGCCCGCTTGCGTTCGCCTGGGCCTTTTCAATGTCGCGGCAACGCGCGACATCGGGCACTCGTTCGCTCATATTTTGGAAGGCACTTCATGAACCTACCGCTCTGGTTGAAGCGGCTCGCTCCGGCCTTGCTCCTGTTGATTCCCCTGGTGGCCGTCGCGCATGGCATCTCCGAGGAGGATCGACAGCGCATGCTGGACGGTGGCTATCTTCAGTACATCGGTCTTGGCGCAAGCCACATGCTCACGGGCTACGACCACTTGCTCTTTCTCTTCGGGGTGGTGTTTTTTCTCTCGTCCTTCAAGGACGTAGCGAAATTCGTCACCGTGTTCACGATCGGGCACTGCATCACGCTGATCTTCGCCACGTATTTCAAGATCACCTGGAACTACTACCTGATCGACGCCATCATCGCGCTGAGCGTGATGTACAAGGCGTTCGACAACAACGGCGGGTTCCAGAAGCACTTTGATATCAAGTCGCCGAACCTTCTTGCAGCAGTGTTCGGATTCGGCCTGCTGCATGGTTTCGGGCTGTCAACGCGCTTGCAGCAGTTGCCGCTGGGCGACGACAGCGGCTCCATGCTGCTTCGTATCCTCAGCTTCAACCTGGGCGTGGAGCTGGGCCAGATCGCGGCTCTCACCGGCATGGTTGCCTTGCTCGCACTGTGGCGCCATCGACCGTCATTCAAGCGGTTCAGCTACATGGCCAACCTGGGACTTTTCTATGCCGGGGTGTACCTGCTTTTCATGCAGTTGCACGGCTACCAGCATGACGTCGATCCAGACAGTTTCCGATTCCCCGCCGCCGAGCACCAGCACGTCCATGAAGACATGGACATTCAGAAATCGACTGATGACAGTCGCAACACCCTTTGACCCGCTTTACCAACCGAAAGACAGCACCATGAAATACCTGATCGCCGCCGCAACCATCGTCTCTGGCTTCACCTTTGCGACCCCCGCGCTAGCCTCCGAGGGGGGCAGTTGCCACTTCCATGGCAACAAGCCCACCACCGACACGGTTGTGGTGGGATGCGCCAATCAGCGCAGGGACGCGCTGGTAGGCAGCGGCAAGCTGAACAAGCCGTGGCAGGCCGTGAAACACGACAAGGTCGAGATGGTCGACGGAAAAAAGGGCAAGGAATGGCGTGTGACGTTTAGCAACCCCGCGGAACAGGACAAGAGCAAGGCAACGCTCTACATGTTCTTCACGCCGGCAGGCAACTTCATAGCGTCGAACTTCACTGGCCAGTAACGCATGGCCGCCCCTGCAGCAGATGCGGGGGCCCTCCCAGGGGATGCCTGGAACGAAAACACCCTCAGGGGTGAAATCTTCCAGGCGTTCTCGCGGGATCAAAGGTACTTGGTCAAATCCTTGAATTCGGCTATCGATGCCCGCGCGGAAGCTGCACTTGCGCCCACGACCTGGTCCAGGCAGTTGTCGAGATGGTCATGGATCACCACCTTCTTGGCGGCGCTGATTGCGCGTTCCACCGCGTGCAGCTGCTGGGCGATTTCGTTGCACGGCCGGTGGCTCTCGATCATGGCGATGACATTCGCCAAGTGGCCGTTGGCCCGCTTCAATCGCTTGACCACGTCGGGATGACTGGCATGTAGGTGTTTCTCTGTCATGCCATATCCTATCCCCCAGGATACGATACGGTCAATATTTCTCCATTCCACCGATTCGCTGGAGGATTGGTGGCCAACGACTTCCCCAGAAAGGTCCCCCATGTTGGAAGT
This sequence comes from uncultured Gammaproteobacteria bacterium, assembly GCA_963784815.1. Lineage (GTDB taxonomy): Bacteria > Pseudomonadota > Gammaproteobacteria > Burkholderiales > Burkholderiaceae_C > Acidovorax. The sequence goes on from CAWATB010000009.1 coordinate 119,354, forward strand.
GCTTGCAAACAGAACCTATCGGCACCTGTTCTTCGCGCAGGTGATCGCCTTGCTCGGCACTGGGCTGGCGACCGTGGCGCTCGGCCTGCTCGCCTTCGATCTGGCAGGAGCAAATGCGGGCGCGGTGCTGGGTACGGCACTCGCCATCAAGATGCTGGCTTATATCGGCGTCGCGCCGGTCGCGTCGGCCATGGCAGAACGCTTGCCCCGCCGCGCGGTTCTGGTTGCGCTCGATCTGATCCGGGCAGGCGTGGCCCTCATGCTTCCATTCGTGACCCAGATCTGGCAGGTATACGTGCTGATCTTCGTGCTGCAGTCTGCATCCGCCGCATTCACGCCCACCTTCCAGGCAACCATTCCGGACGTGCTGCCCGAAGAGAACGACTACACGAAGGCGCTTTCACTGTCCCGACTGGCCTACGACCTCGAATCGCTGGCCAGCCCTATCCTGGCGGCATTGTTGCTGACCTTCGTGAGCTACCACAGCCTGTTTGGTGGCACGGTCGTTGGCTTCATCGCATCGGCCGCCCTGGTGATATCGGCCGTGCTGCCGAAGGCCAAACTGCCACCAAAGCGCAGCATTTATGAGCGCACTACGCGGGGCCTGCGGATCTATCTGGCGACGCCGCGCCTGCGTGGGCTCCTTGCACTCAATCTCGCCGTGGCCGCAGGCAGCGCGATGGTCATCGTGAACACTGTGGTTCTGGTGCAGTCGCAGATGGGAATGACGCAGACCTCCACTGCCATCGCGCTCGCTTGCTTTGGCGCCGGGTCCATGATCATGGCCTTGCTGTTGCCCCGGCTTCTCGACCGCGTGCGCGAACGTCCGGCCATGCTCGCCGGCGCATCGGTGGTCGCGGCGGGTCTCATGCTCGGTTGGGCGCTTGCGAACCGGTACGAGGTGTTGCTGCCTCTGTGGTTTGTGATGGGCCTGGGCTACTCCCTGGCCCAGACTCCCTCGGGGCGCCTGTTGCGCCGCTCGTCAAGCGAAGAAGACCGGCCTGCGCTGTTTGCCGCCCAGTTTGCGCTCTCGCACGCCTGCTGGCTCATCACCTACCCGCTGGCGGGATGGGTGGGCGCCCGATTTGGTGTGGACGCAAGCTTTGCATCGCTGGGGATCGTCGCGGTGGCCGCCATCGCCGTTTCTGCCTGGCTATGGCCCGACCGGGAGCCCTCTGAGCTGTCGCATGCACACGATGACTTGCCGCCAGACCATCCGCACCTTGCCGGGGCGGGGCAAACCGGAGGGCGAAAACACTCTCATGCATATGTCATTGATGACGAGCACCAGCGCTGGCCGCAGTAGCCGCCCGTGCAAGCGAGGGAAGGGGCGCAAATCAGTGGGTGGTGATGCCAACTGCCAGCGCGTTTTTCCGATGGCGTGGCCGGGCGAGACGCGGGAGCAGGTGCTGCAGGCGTCCAGGCCCCACATATTTGTCCTGCAAGCAGGATCGAAAATTCACCAGCTGGGGCACAATGGTTGCCGCTGCTAAACACGGCTCCTTATGTCTACCCCTCTGCGCCAAATCCCCCTCCAGAAGAGCCGGTCCCCGGTCTCGCTGGCGCGCGCATTGTGGATTGCCAAGTGGCTCCTGGTGCTGGTTCTGGCCTGGGACCAGATTGCCTCGCCCCTGCACCAGCACCATCACGACTCAGGAATCGACGGTTCCTGGATCGGTGCGATGCAGGATGGCGCCGGCGCCGAGGCGCTGCATGTGGACGATGGCGACAACCTGGCGCTCTTCGCTCACGCCACCATGGCCGTGCAGTTGCAGGCCGCTTCCGGCCAACTGAGCACCGCCAGCGAACCGGTCGCTCTGTTCTTTGCCTTCGCCGAGGTCTTCGACTCCGGTCAGGTGCGGGAACCGGACGTTTGGCCGACCTACGTCGCGCCGATCTACCCATCCTTCCGAAGTCTGCCTCCAGGGGGTCGTGCGCCCCCGCTCCACACCTGAAAAGCCCTTTCTTTTGCTTTTCCTGACCGCGCGCCTGGTTCCAAGGCTGTGGTCGTTTGTGGAGTTTTCCGATGCTGTACCGTTTTTCCCGGCTGGCGCTTGGCCGCCTGGCCGTTTTCGTCTTCCCTTGTCTGATCGCTGCGCCGCTGGCGGCCCTCGCGGCTGACGAGTTTCCCGTCAGCGCCGCCCAGATGCAGTCCCTGGGCGTGCAAGTGCAACGCCTCGAAAAGTCCGGCGACTCGTCGGGGCAGGCCTATTCCGCCCGTGTGGTTCTGGCACCAGGCCAGGAACAGGTAGTCAGCGCCCCCCTGGCCGGCGTGGTCGACCAGTTGCTGGTCGCCGAGAACGATGCCGTCAAGGCCGGACAGCCGCTGATGCGCCTGATCAGCCCTGAGCTCGGCGAGTTGCAACTCAAGCTGATGGAGGTCAATTCGAGCAGCCGGCTGTCGCAAAAGGCCTTGCAGCGCGAGCGCCAGCTCTTCTCGGAAGGCATCATTCCCGAGAGGCGTGTGCAGGAGGCAGAAGCCACCGCAGCACAGGACGCAGCGCGCAAGCGCCAGGCCGAGGCAGCGCTTCGGCTGGCGGGCCTGGACAGCGGGCGGATCCGCAGCATTGCTGAAGGGGGCAACGTCGAGTCGACCATTACCGTTCGCGCCAAGGCTGCGGGTCTGGTGGGAGACGTGTCCGTCAAGCCTGGCCAGCGCGTACAGCAAGCGGACATGCTTTTGCGCATCGCCAATACCAGCAAGCTGGGGTTGGAAATCCAGATTCCATCGGCCCGCAATGCCCAGGTGACAACGGTGAAGGGCGCCCCGATCACTGTGATGGGGCGAACCGGAGTGCAAGGCGAGGCGCTCAGCGTGAGCCCTATGGTCAGCGACAACCAGGTACTGACCCTGAAGGCGGCGATCACCAAGGGATCTGAGCAGCTTCGGCCCGGGGAGATCGTGCAGGTGCAGGTACCGTTCGCTGGCGCTGGCGAAGGCTGGTCAGTTCCCCTGCAGTCGGTAGTGCGCCAGGGAGACAAGGCCTATGTTTTCGTGCGCACGGACAAGGGCTTCGTGGCAACGCCAGTCACCGTGCTGGCCAGCGCCGGGCAGACGATGCGCGTGACGGGTGGGCTGCAGGTTGGCCAGGAGATCGCTACCGCGTCCGTGATCGCGCTCAAGGCGGCGTGGCAAGGCAAGGGCGGGAGCAACTGAGATGCTGACACGCCTCGTTCAATTTGCCCTTGCACAGCGGCTTTTCGTGCTGCTGGCAGGGGCCCTCCTGGCTGGAGCGGGCTGGTTCGCCTTCAAGAACCTGCCCATCGACGCCTTTCCCGACGTGTCCAGCACGCAGGTGAAGATCATCATGAAAGCGCCCGGCATGACGCCGGGAGAGATCGAAAGCCGCGTGGCCATACCGATCGAAGTGGAGATGCTGGGCATCCCCAAACAGCGCATCTTGCGCTCCGTCACCAAGTACGGCCTGGTCGATGTGACCGTCGATTTCGAGGACGGGACTGACATCTACTGGGCCCGCCAGCAAGTGTCCGAACGCTTGGCCAACATCAGCGCCGACCTGCCGCCTGGCATCACCGGCGGCATGGCCCCCGTGACGACGCCGCTGGGCGAGATGTTCATGTTCACCATCGAGGCCCCCAACATGACGCTGGAAGAGCGGCGTAGTCTGCTCGATTGGGTGATCCGGCCCGCGCTGCGCTCGGTCCCCGGCGTCGCCGATGTGAACGCGCTGGGCGGAAAGGTCCACAGTTTCGAGGTGGTCCTTGACCCGGTGAAAATGTCCGCGCTTGGCCTGTCCGCCGCGAAGATCAAGGCGTCCATAGAGGCCAACAACCGCAACGATGGCGCTGGCCGGCTTGGAGAAGGCGACGAGGTGCTGCTGGTGCGCAGCGAAGGCAGCATCCGCACCAAGGACGACCTGATGGCCATCGTCGTCAAGTACGACAAGAATGGCAGCATACGGCTGCAGGACGTGGCGCAGGTGCGGGACGGCAGCGTCACGCGCTATGGTGTGGTGACCATGGACGGCAAGGCCGAGGCCGTGCAGGGCCTTGTGCTGGGCTTGGCCGGTGCGAACGCGCAAAAGGTGGTGGAAGGCGTTACCCGCAAGATCGAGGAGATCAAGCCGACCCTGCCCGCAGGCGTTGAGCTCAAGGTCTTCTACAACCGCGCACAGTTGGTCGAGAAGGCCGTGGGCACCGTATCGCGCGCACTGCTGGAGGCTACCGCGTTGGTGCTGGTGCTTCTGGGCGCATTCCTTGGGAACATCCGGGCAGCCGTGTCGGTCGCCGTTGTACTTCCGCTCTCCGCGCTGGCCACCTTCCTGCTGATGCGTGCCGCCGGCATGTCCGCCAATCTCATGAGCCTGGGGGGCCTCGCCATTGCGCTGGGCATGCTGGTGGACGCTGCCGTCGTAGTGGTCGAGAACATCGTTCAGCACCAGGCCGCAGACGAATCCAAGGGCAAGCTACCCCGGCTGCATATCGTTTTCCGTGCCGTGCGTGAAGTGGCGGCTCCGGTTGCTGCGGGCATCCTGATCATCGTGCTGGTGTTCCTGCCGCTGCTCACGCTGCAAGGCCTGGAAGGCAAGTTCTTCGTTCCCGTGGCCATGACCATCGTCTTTGCGCTGGCCAGCTCATTGGTGCTGTCGCTGACCATCATTCCGGTGCTTTCTTCCTTCTTGCTGACCAAGGTGGCCCACCACGAGCCATGGCTGCCGCGCCAGTTGCTCAGGGCCTATGAGCCGACGCTGTCGTTCGCGTTGCGCCGTGAGCGGGTCGTGTACGTGGTGGCATGCCTGATGCTGGTGGCCGCTGCGGTGGTGTACTCGTTCGTGGGCAAGACCTTCATGCCGCCGATGGACGAGGGCGACATCATCGTGGGGATTGAGAAGCTTCCTTCGGTGAGTCTGGAAGAAACGGCCGCGCTGGACCTCAAGATCCACCAGGCGCTGATGAAAGACATTCCCGAGATCACGGGCGTGGTGGCGCGTGCGGGATCCGACGAAATCGGGCTCGACCCGATGGGCCTGAACCAGACCGATACCTTCCTGGTGCTCAAGCCACGTTCGGAATGGAAGGTTGCGAACAAGGAGGCGCTGATCGAGAAAATTCGCGGCGTCCTGGACCAGCTTCCCGGAATCAGCTACAGCTTCACGCAGCCCATCGACATGCGCGTCTCGGAGATGATCATCGGCGTGCGTGGCGACATCGCCATCAAGGTGTTCGGCCCCGATCTGGACAAACTCAATGAGCTGGCTGGGCAGATCGAAGGCCTCATGAAGCAGGTGCCGGGCAACCAGGACGTTTACACCGTGGAGAACGATGGCGTGCAGTACCTGCGTGTCATCGTGGATCGCGTGGCCGTGGGGCGCTATGGCCTGTCCATCGAGGATGTCCAGGACGCGCTCAGGGTGCAGGTCGAAGGCCAGCGCGCGGGCACGGTGATTGACGGGAACCAGCGCATTCCCATCGTCCTGCGCGGAGCCGATGGCGTGAAGATCTCGCCATCCGAGTTCGCGGCCCTCACGATCACCACGCCGGACGGCGTCAACGTACCTCTTCAGGAGCTGGCGAAACTGGAGCGCGACAGCGGCCCAGTCAAGATCGACCGGGAGATGGGCAGCCGCTACAGCGTCGTGATCGCCAACGTAACGGGGCGCGACCTGGTCGGCTTCGTCGAAGAAGCCAAGGCGAAGATCGGTCAGGCAGTGCAGTTGCCCACCGGTTACCGCATTGCCTGGGGCGGCCAGTTCGAGAACCAGCAGCGCGCGGCCGAACGACTGACGCTGGTGATTCCGCTGTCGCTCGGAGTGATCTTTCTGGTGCTGTTCTCCACCTTCGGGTCGGTGCGACAGGCCTTGCTGGTGCTCAGCAACATCCCGTTCGCGTTGGTCGGTGGCATTTTCGCGTTGTGGCTGACGGGCGAGTACCTTTCAGTGCCGGCATCCGTGGGCTTCATTGCACTGCTGGGCATCGCAGTGCTCAACGGCGTGGTGCTGGTCAGCTACTTCAATCAGCTGCATGCGGAAGGCTTGTCGCTTGTGGAGTGCGTGACCCAGGGCTCACGCCGAAGACTGAGGCCGGTGCTAATGACCGCAGCGATTACAGCGTTTGGGCTCATCCCCTTGTTGTTCGCATCGGGCCCCGGCTCCGAGATCCAGCGGCCGCTGGCCATCGTGGTGATCGGAGGCCTCATCACCGCCACCGCGCTGACGCTGATTCTCTTACCGATTCTTTACCTGCGCTTCGCCCATCCCAAGAGGCCAAACGAAGCGCCTGCACAGGAGGCCGTACATGCCTAAGCATTGTCTTTCACTGGTATGCAGCCCGGATATTGCCGAGAAGCTGCTCGATGCTTTGCTGACGGCTGTGTCAGACCAGGTCTTCACGAGCACCCCCACCTTCAGTCATGGCACGCCGCACGGCCGCCTTTCTGGGGTGGAACAGGTCATGGGACGCAGCAGTTCCGTGCAGATCCAGCTCATCGTCACGGAGGAGCAATTGAACAACACGCTGGTAACGGTGCACCTGAAATTCAAGGGCACGGGGTTGTGCTACTGGGCTTATGAACTGAGCGCTGAAGGGGTAGTGGAATGAAACAGTGGATTACTATTGCGGGAACGGCCGTACTGATGATTCTGAGCGTACCTGCCGGTGCGTGGGTGACCGACTCCGCGCCCGAGTTGCTGCCAACACCCCTGGTCCGCCAGGCGATTGACCAGGACCCTTACGTAGTCGAAGCGCGCCGTGCCCTCGCCGCGGCTGGGCATGGCGCCGCGGCGTTGCGGTCCGGCTCGCACGAGTGGACTACCCGGGCCATCGTGCAAAGCCGACGGTATGACGCCGGCGGGCGCTCCAACGAATGGGAGGCCGGCCTTGAGCGTGCTTTGCGGATAGGCGGCAAAGCCAGGCTGGACGGCGACATCGGCGAAGTAGAGATCGCAATTGCGCAGGCAAAATTGGGCGAAGCGATCCATGAGTCCGCGAGGGCGCTTGCCGACCTGTGGATGGATGTTATCGCCGCTCGCCGGCTCAAGGAGGTGATCGGTGAGCAAAGGGGCTTTGCACAGGAAAGCCTCAAGGCCGTGGAAAGCCGCCGCAAAGCGGGGGATGCCTCGGTGCTGGACGTCAACCTGGCCACGACCGATCTGGTTGAGATGGACCGTCAGCTCAGTGCTGCAGGGACAGCCGAGGCAAAGGCCCATGCCAAGCTGAACTCGCGGTTTCCTCTGATCACCGAGCTTCCGAAACTCACTGTTGATCCCAGGCCGCTGGAGACTGGGCAAGCACAATGGCGTGAGCGCATTCTGGCCGAGAGCGACCCGATCCGCATTGCTGAAGGCCAGGCCCGCAAAGCCGCCCTGTCAGCGGACCGCATGCGAGCCGACCGAACGCCCGATCCCACCGTGGGGGTCTTTGTCGCTTCGGAGGCCAGGCGCAGCGAGCGCATCTACGGCGTGAGTGTCAGCATCCCCTTGGCCGGCACCTACCGCAACGAACGCATGCTGCAGGCCCTGCAGGAGGCGGAAGCCGCCCGCGCACGGCTAGATGGCAAGCGTCGCGAGATGGAGATGGAGGTCGCTGAGACCTACATCGATGCCATGGGCAGCTTCGAGCGCTGGCGCCTGACCTCGCAAGGGCTGTCGGCGACCCAGAGCAGCGCCCGTTTGACCCAGCGTGCCTACAGCCTTGGAGAGGTGGACTTACAAGGCCTGCTGCTGGCCCGTAAGCAAGGCCTGGATGCCACCATGGCAGCCGAGCAGGCCCGCATCGAAGCCCTGCGTGCGCAGGGCCGGCTGATGATCGACGCCCATTTGGTCTGGGGGCTGGAGGAAGATTGATGCTGCGCCAGCGCTGGCATGCGCGCCGCATGCCATGCACGCGCCCGGGTTCACCGGGTGTTCTGAATATTCGACATGTCCAGGCACCAATTTGAACTCGGACTGCGTTGCTGCCGCACGGGTTCACCGTGCGGCACATCTGCGTCCATGGCGGCGCGAATGGGGGACTTTGTCTACCCTGTTCGTGCCTGGGCCGCAGTCACCGCCAAAGAGCGGGTTTGCCTATGTTGGTTCGCATAATTGGTGGCGTGCCAGGCAAGCTGGTATGGGTCATGGTCGGAATGCTGGTGGCAGCGTTCGTGGTCTGGAAGCTGCGGCATTGGTGGCTCATGCACCATCCAGAGCAGGACATTCGCATCAAGTACAGCCGAAGACTGGCTGAGCGTCTGAGGCTACGCAGGGTGGCGCAGCGCACAACTCGGACACGCAGAAACGCGCGAAAGCGCGCACACGATCGCGGGCATCAAGAATGACGACGCCGCTACGCCATTGTTAACGGGACTGATCGATAACTCGTGGACACGAATTCTGCCCTCACCGCCCTAGAAGACCATATCGCTATTCTCACTATGCTTGTGCGGCGCATGGTTGATGAGTCTGGCGACCCAACTGGTTTCGACGCACAGGCCTGGCTTGATCACTGGCTCGTGGGGGTGGTCCCGGCATTGGGTGATCGGAGGCCTCTCGATGTGCTAAATGAGCCCGGTGGCCTGGAGGTTCTGAGAAGCTTGCTCTTGCAGGCCCAGTACGGCGCGTTTTCGTAGGTGTACGAAGGGTGTTGGTAAGTTCTGAGTCCGATCTGGACCTGCCTTCATCCCCGCTGGGCAAATTGCCACCAAACAGAATCCCGACATACGGTTATGTCCACTAACCAGAATTCCCCTTATCTCCCCGCGTCCACTCCACGCAGCGCGGACGTCGTTCTGTACCTGGACCTCGATGGTGTTGTCCACCATGAGAAGGTGCTCTGGCATCCCCGCAAAGGCATCCACATGAGTCCGTATGAGGCTGCAGGACATTCCTTGTTCGAATGGATCTCTGTCCTGGAGTCGGTGCTTGAACCCTACCCAGCCGTTGCCTTGGTACTGAGCAGCACCTGGTGCATCCGTCCCGGATACCGCGCAACCCTCAAACGCCTTCCTGTCTCCTTGCGTGCTCGATTTATTGGTGGGACGTACCACAGGCGTGTGCATGGCGTGGATCCCTGGAACCTTTCCATGTTCCGCACCACCCCCCGGGGCGTGCAAGTTCAAGAGGACGCTCAGCGCAGAAAACCCCGGCAGTGGATAGCTCTTGATGACGATCTGGAGGATTGGCCTGACTCTTGTTGGCAAAACCTGGTCGCATGCGATGGAACAACGGGCTTGTCAGACACCGGAGTCCAACAGGAGCTGGGGGAGAAGTTGCGCTGCTGCTTTTCGGCTCTGTCCGACAACCACTTGTAGTTTCTATAAACAATCAGCTGACGAGGGACGGGCGGCGAGAGCAGACACTTTGCAGCCCGTGGTAATTGGCATACTGCTGACTGCTACTCTGTTTATGTGCTGACACTGGGCTTTGCCCACATTGATGTTGGCGCCGATGAATCTTGACAGTGTCATGTGTATCTCCTTGGGTTTGAATGCACGTGACCCGGAAACTGCACCAACGCCTAGCCAGCCGACGGGTCACGTGTGACAGTTTGCTGACCGTATGCCGACAGCTTGCGCACCGCAGGATTACAAGTTTGTTATGTTGTCGCGCCTGGCTGTGTGATCGATTCGACACTGCCGGGCATGGCATCGGCCGGCGCTCCAAAGTGGTCGTTCCGCCTGGGATGCCACTACAATTTTCCGGATGCACTCCCGCACCCGACTGCTTGTTTTCCTCTTGGTACTGTTGCCGCTGCAACTGTGCTGGGCGGCAGTGGGCGCGTACTGCAAAGATGAAGGACCGGGCTCCTTGCCTCCTGTGGCAATGCATTGCTGCGAGCACGCACAGCTGCGGGACGGAGCAATGGATGAATCCACCCGAGCTGGCGATGCAGCGCCCAGCGTGGACTGTGGTTCCTGCCATCTGCAGGGCACCGAAGCCTTTCAGGCGCAACGCGATCTACTGCCGGCCTTTCCCCTGGGGCGCTTTTACACCGACACGCGCGGGTGGCCGTCTTCAGAGTCCGTCAGTCGCCCCGAACGCCCGCAGTGGCCCGCCCTGGCCTGACCAGGGCATCGGTCACCACCGTCTCCGATCCCCGCCAAGCGTGCCAGCACAGCGTGTGCTGGCCTCATTAGCATGCCTTCGGGATCTTTCCATGTCCTCCACTGTCGGGTCGAATGGCTCTGGAATCTACACACGCAGTTGTGCCTTGATCGGTGCCTCCTGCCAGAACCGTTGTTCAAGGAGGCGTCGATGAGCCGGCCCTCGGTGCTGCTCCTGATCGCCTGGCTGCTGGCTGTGTCCGCCACCGGCAGTGCGTTGTTCATCGGCGAAGTCATGGGCATGGCTCCTTGCGTCTTGTGCTGGTACCAGCGCATTGCCATGTTCCCGCTGGCCTTGCTTCTTGGAATGGCCTTTTACAGCGACGACCGCCGGGGCGCTGTCTATGCCTTGCCTCTGGCGCTGGCGGGTGCGGTCGTGGCTGGTTACCACAGCCTCTTGGCGGCAGGCCTGGTGCCCAAGGCTTGGGTCCCCTGCGGCGCCGGCGTGTCATGCGCCGATCAGAAGCTCGACATCCTCTACGGCATTGAGTTGCCCTGGCTTTCACTGGCGGCGTTCATTGCCATCGCCGTCTCGCTCTCCCTCTATCTGCGAAAAACAGACAAATGAAACACCGAAAACTCATCATCTTCCTCGTGCTGGGCATGGCCTTTGTGGCCTTCCTTGTCGGCGTGAATCTGTACCAGAGCCGCGTGCAAAGTGCACAGGAGCTGCAGGTGGCAGGACAAGCCGAACGCCTGGTCCGCATGCATTCACCCGTGATCGGGCCCCGTGAGGCACCCGTGACCATCGTCGAGTTCTTCGATCCCGCCTGCGAGACCTGCCGCGCCTTTTATCCGGTGGTGAAGGAACTGATGCAGCAGTACCCCACCGAAGTGCGGCTGGTCATCCGCTACGCGCCTTTCCACCAAGGCTCGGAGCAGGTGGTCAAGCTACTGGAATCGGCCCGGCGGCAGGACAAGTACCTGGCCGTGCTGGAGTCGGTGCTGGCCGCACAGCCGCAGTGGGCGGACCATGGAACCCCCAACCTGGAGTTGGCCTACAAGGCGGCTGAACAGGCGGGGCTGGACATGCAACGGGCGCGGGCGGACATCGCAGCCCCTGCATTGGACGCCGTGGTGCTACAGGACGTGCAGGACCTGACCGCCCTCAAGGTCGAGAAGACGCCGACCTTCTTTGTCAACGGGCGCCCGCTGCCCAGTTTTGGCCACACACAGCTGGCCGAACTGGTGGCGCAAGAGGTCTCCAAAACCAAGAAATGAAAGCGGGACATTCAAGTAAGCGCTCCGCAAGCCCACCGGTGGACTTGGCGCGCGCTGACGAACGCTCAGTGGGAATGCGCATGCTCCTTGGTTTCTGAGCGGCTTGGCTTGGCGGCTGGCTCCACCCGTGTACCGCGAAGCAGACGCAGTCCGTTGGCTACCACCAGCAAGCTCGCTCCCATGTCCGCGAAGACCGCCATCCACATGGTGGCCGTGCCAACGACCGCCATCACCAGGAAGACGCTCTTGATGCCCAGCGCCAGGGTGATGTTCTGCCAGAGAATGGCGTGGGTGCGCTTGGATAGACGCACTGTCTCGGCGACGCGCTGCAGGTCATCGTTCATGATGACCACATCGGCTGCTTCCATGGCCGTGTCGGTTCCCGCCGCACCCATGGCAAAACCTATGTCGGCCTGCGCTAGCGCCGGCGCATCGTTGATGCCGTCGCCGGTCATGCCGGTGGCGCCATAGCGCTTTTGCATTTCCTTGATGGCATCGAGTTTGGCTTCGGGCAGCAGATCGCCACGGGCATCGTCAATGCCGGCCTGGGCAGCGATGGCCTTTGCCGTGGCAGTGTTGTCACCCGTCAGCATCACCGACGTCACTCCCAGCGCCTTGAGGTCGACGATGGCCTGCTTCGACGTCTCGCGAATGGTGTCCGCTACCGCAAACAGCGCCAGGACGCGCGATTCGTCCGCCAGGAGGGTGACCGTGCGGCCTTGTTTTTCATGGGTGGCCAGCTCCGCCTCCAGCTCCGGACCGCACAGTCCTAGCTCATGTATCAGTCGGTGATTGCCCAGCATCAAGCGCACACCATTGACCATGCCTTCGACGCCGCGCCCAGGCAAGGCCTTGAAGCTTTCTGCTTCTGGACCCTTTACATCCAAGCCCTGGACAATCGCCTTGGAAACCGGGTGGTCGGAACGAGCCGCCAGGCTGGCAGCCATCTGCTGGACTGCTGCCTCGTCACCGGCACCCCACACCTGCCACTTCACCAGCTTGGGTTTGCCTTCGGTGATGGTGCCGGTCTTGTCCAGCGCCACCGCCTTCAGAAGCCGGGCATCTTCCAAGTAGGTTCCGCCCTTGATCAAGATCCCACGGCGCGCTCCCGCGGCCAATCCGCTGACCACCGTGACCGGCGTGGAAATGACCAGAGCGCATGGGCAGGCGATCACCAGCAGAACCAGGGCCTTGTAGAGCGCCTCCAGCCAGGTAAGTCCCATCAGGAAAGGAGTGAGGACCGCCACCGCCACGGCAATGGCGAAGACTGCGGGGGTGTAGATGGAGGCGAACCGATCAACAAAGCGCTGCGTCGGTGCGCGCGTGCCTTGCGCCTGCTCAACGGCTTGGATGATCCTGGCCAGGGTGGTGTTGCTCGACAAGGCTGTGACCTCGAACTCCAGCTCACCAGTCTCGTTGATCGTGCCGGCAAACACCTGGTCGCCAGGTGCCTTGTCCACGGGGATGCTCTCGCCAGTCACGGGGGCCTGGTTGATGGCGCCATTGCCCTTGGTCACCTTACCGTCCAGCGGCACGCGTTCGCCCGGCTTGATGCGCACGGTCGCTCCAATGGCCACCGAAGCCACCGGTGTAGCGGTCCATGCTCCGTTGGTGCCCAGTACCAAAGCCTCTTCGGGCGCCAGTTCCAGCAAGCCCTTGATAGCGTTTCGGGCCCGGTCCACTGCCTTGGCTTCGATGAGCTCCGCAATCGCGTACAGAGCCATCACCATCGCGGCTTCTGGCCACTGACCAATGAGGAATGCGCCGGTGACGGCCACCGACATCAGCGCATTGATGTTCAGCTTGCCGCGCAGCAGCGCCGCAAGGCCTTTTTTGTAGGTGTCGATGCCGGCCAGCCAGATAGCCAGAGCGGCAATCGCCATGCCGCGCCACTTTCCAGGCCATCTGGTCGGGCGCGAAGAACGAAAGTACCTCAGCCCCTGTGGCGAACACCAGCGCGGCCACCAAACGGGAGATGCCGCCTGCAAAACCATGCCCATGGTCGTCGCCTTCGGCGGATCCAGCCGCGTGTCCGCCCTCAGTTTCGCCGGCGCCTGCAACTGGCTGCGGATCGAAGCCCGCTTTGCGGATGGCGTCGAGTGCCAACGGGTAGGTGCCTTCGTCGGCATCGATCTTCAGCGTCCGCGCGCCGAGCTGAAAACCCAGAGAGCGGATCCCATCCAGAGGCTCCAGCGCCCGACGAATCTCCGCCTCCTCGGCGCTACAGTCCATGGTCGCAATGCGAAACACCCGGCCTTGGCTACCCTGGGTGTTTGCCGCAGTGACCACGGGCTGTGGATCGAAACCCGCCTTGCGGATGGCATCGAGCGCAAGGGGCAAGGCGCGATCCTCCGCATCGATCTTCAGCGTGCGCGCGCCGAGCTGGAAGCCCAACGAGCGGATTCCCTCAAGCAGGTTCCAGAGCCCGCCGGATCTCCGACTCTTCGGCACTGCAGTCCATGGTGGCGATTCGGAACAGCTTGCCTTGGCCCGGGCTGCTTGCGGCTGCAGGGACCGCTGCTGCGGAACTGGAACAGCCCGAGGAGCAGCAGGTGTCAACAGTGGTGGGAGGTGTGCTTGTTTCTGATTTCATAGCCCAATTGGAAACCTTGAAGTGGCTTTAAAGTCAAGCAGCAAAAAGAATATGACTGCTTCTGTCCTGGGTAAATCGGATTTCTGAACGGTCCGTACCCAGTCGCAGGGGCACAGGATCGACCCCACCCCGTTGAAAACCACCATCAATTCGGGCGAATTTCGATTCCCACATTCGTTACCCCATTTTCTGACGATGCGAATGGCTTGCCCTGATGCATGCGTGCAATACCGCCTACTATGGCCAAACCGAGGCCATGGTTGCTCTGCCCATGGCTGCGCGCAGGATCTGCGCGGAAAAATCGATCAAACAGCTGCGGAAGTATCTCGGGATCGATCGTGCTGCCGTAGTTGGTGACACTGATCAGCACACGACCCTCATCGGTGGTTCTGAGGTTGATCTGGACGATTGAGCCAGAGCTCGCGTATCGAGTGGCGTTGCCGAGCAAGTTCGACAGGGCCCGGCGCAGCAACGGCACGTCGAAGGCGCCATGCGCATCACCAACCACTTTAGCTGTGAGAGCTGCCTCGGACAGTGCGGCCTCGTGGTAGTCCAGTACGTCAGCAGCCACTGATGCAAGGCTCGCCACGGGCGCGCGGCGCGCTCCCACACCCCGATCCGCCTGGGACAGGAACAGCATGTCATTGACGATGCCGGTCAGGCGGTGCAACTCCTCCAAGTTGGACGCCAGCACCTCGCGCATATCCGCCCGCTCAGGGCGCAGCAAAGCCAATTCATTGTTGGCAATGAGCGTGGCCAAAGGCGTGCACAACTCATGCGCCACGTCCGCATTGAAGCCCTCCATTTGTAAATACGCCTTCTCAATGCGCGCCAGAAGCGCGTTGAACTGGTCGATCAGAGGCACGAGCTCAAGGGGCTGCTCGGCGCTGTCGAGACGTTGATGCAGATTGTCAGCCGACACTGCGCGCGTCTGACTGGCCAGTCTTCGGACGGGCGCCAGGCCCAAGTTGACCAGGGAGAATCCGCCCAGCGATACAACGATGGCCCCACCGATGGCTGCGACCAGCAAGGTAAGAGCAAGTCGGTGCAACAACTGGTGGTCGGTTCGGATGTCCAGCGACAGCTGAACGCGCAAGTTCTTTGAGGGAGTCTGGTCCGCAGTCTGTGCGACTTCGAACTGCCGTTGGCGCCATACCGTCTTGGCACTCTGGTTGCGGGCGTGGGCGTAGATAACCATCCCGTCCGCCTGCGCGACTTCGAGCGACAGATCTCCGTGCCCAACAAGGAAGTCATCGAGTTTGTGCGCAAGGTCTTCCGAATCCCCATGCTCCTTGCCATCCTGCAGCAAGTGCCGAATGACGGTTTCTTTTTGTGCCAGCGTTTCCTCTTGCCGATCACGAAAATTGAACTCGGTCACCAGATAAACCATCAGACAGACCACCCCGAGTCCGGCAAAGCTCTGCAGCGCCAGCCACCACGACAACCGCTGGCGCAATGAGCGATGTTGGGCCAACGCCTTCATCCGTTGCGGTCCTCCATGACATATCCCATGCCGCGAATGGTGTGGAGCAGCGTAGTGTCAAACGGCACATCGATCTTGGTACGGAGGCGCCGGATCGCGACCTCCACCACGCTGGTATCGCTGTCGAAGTTCATATCCCACACCTGCTCAGCGATCTCAGTGCGAGAAAGCACTTCCCCTTTTCTTCTCAGAAACAGAGTCAGGAGCAGAAATTCCTTGGCAGTCAACTCCAAACGCTGACCACGCCGGGACGCTTTGCGCCGTACAAGGTCCAATTCAAGGTCCGCCAAACGCAGTTGCGTGGGCTCTGCGGCATCCCTCGCACCATGGGTCCGCCGGAGCAGCACCTGAATGCGGGCGCTCAGTTCGGAAAACGCAAAGGGCTTGACCAGATAGTCGTCGGCACCCGTCTTGAGTCCCAATACCCGATCCTCGACGCTGACCCTTGCTGTCAACATCAAGACCGGCGTCTGCTTGGTCTTGCGAAAGGCTGTTAAAAGGCTGAAGCCGTCGATCCCTGGAAGCATCGCGTCCAAGACCAGCAGATCGTGCACGCCTTCCAGAGCCATGTGAAGGCCATCCACCCCGTTGTGTGCAACGTCCACCACGTAGCCGGCCTCTCCCAGGCCCTTGCGCAGATACTCGGCCAGCTTGACTTCGTCTTCGATGAGCAAAATTTTCATGCTGCCATTCTCGAAGAATCCGGCCTGTTCGTAGTTTACGACTTTGTTATCTGGCTGTTGGCGCCTTGTCGCACTCGGTTTTTTAAAGTATCCCTGTGTCGAAAGGCATAGTCCCGGCAGATCGCCGAGGGCTGATTTAAATCAAGGGACAACACCATGACCGTTCGCAAACCCCTCACGCTCACTTTGATTGCCTTCGCTATCGCGGCTCCAGGATTGGCATCTGCCTCGTCGCTGTACCATCCCGCCGACGGCGAAGTGGGCATGACCACCCATCCCGACCACATGCAGAGCACAATGTCCCGTGGCGATGTGCTTCAGGCTGTCGAAGTAGCGCGCCGGGATGGCACGCTGGCGACCCTTTCACGCGGGGGGGCGTTGCCTGTCAAAGCAACGGGCGCAACGAAGACCCGTGAGCAAGTTCAACAGGAATTTCTCAACATGTCTGCAGCTGAAAAGAAGGCTCTTCAGGACCTGAACGGCGGCGCTCGCTGATTTCTAAACCCAGCGCTCCGCAGCGGCCATCCACGCCCGAGCGCGCCCTTCATGACGCATGCTAGACTTCAAAAATGCGCCGCTTGATCGCCGTTCTTATGCTTGCATTGCTTCCGTTCCAGTTCAGCTGGTCTGCGGTGGCTGCTTATTGCATGCATGAGAGCTCAACCTCGCAGTCGCAGCATTTGGGGCATCACGAACACAAGCATGAAGCCAAAGGCGGGAATGGTCAGGCCGAAAAGTCCAGCCAGGGTGCAGTTGCATTTGATGTTGACTGTTCAGTTTGCCATGGCGCGGGTATCGGGGCCTTGAGCTGGTCAGATGCAAAGCCAGCCTTTTCCCATGACAGCCGTGTGGAGTCTTCCCCAGGCCAGCGCCTGCTGGCTGTAACGCCCACGCCCCCTGACCGCCCTCAGTGGTCCGTCCTCGCCTGATCGGCGGGGGCATCTCACTTTTCTTTTTCAGTCTTGTCCGCCATCGCGGCGGAAGCAGTTGCGTGTGTTGCAGCTGAAGTGACTGACGAGTTGCCAGGCAGCTGCACGGTTGCCAGTCCGCCGATTCCCTCGTGTTTTGAAATCACTGGAGAATCGGATGTTCAAGGGTACTTACCTTCAAGAGATGCCGCACGCATGGCGCGGCGGTAGAAAGATCAAGCTCGCGGCAGGCGCCGCAGCTATATGGCTGAGCGCCTCGGGCGGTGCCTTTTCCCAGGGCCTGCCACCAGGGCCAGCCGTTGGCGAACGAGCACCTCAGTCCGCTGCAGCGGCCGCAGCTGAGCCTTTGTCGCTGGCCAAGGCCATCGAACTGGCCCTGGAGGGAAATCCGGAGGTGGCTGCGGCAAAGCGCCAATGGGAGGCAACCGAAGGACAGGTTCTTCAAGGACGCTCGCGCCCCAATCCAGAGCTCGCGTACTCGCTGGAAGACACACGCTCCAAAACACGTACGCAAAGCTGGCAACTCAATCTTCCCGTGGAACTGGGTGGAAAGCGTGCGGCACGCACTAAGGCGGCCGAAAAATCGCGCGAGCAAGCACAGGCCCAACTCGCCGAGCTGCAAGCCACCGTGCGGGCCAATGTCGCTGCCGCTTACTTTGATGTTCTGACTGCGCAGGAACGATTGGTACTGGCCAGAGACAGCGCAGCGCTGGCCAAATCTTCAACGGATACCGTCTCAAAGCGTGTAGCCGCTGGCAAAGTATCCCCAGTGGAAGAGTCCAAGGCCCGGGTTGCCGAAGCCGGCGTTCGCGTCGAACTCGCCCAGGCCGCAAGCGAACAACGCAATGCACTGTCCCGCCTTTTCGCGCTGTTGGGACGGATCGATGCGCCTTACACCGTCCTGGAGGGCAAGGCCGAGAACCTGCCCTCGGTCCCGAGCCTCGTCGATCTCCAGCCCCTGATTTCTTCTTCGCCAGGCGTGGTACTTGCGCGAATCGAGGTGGATCGGCGCAAGGCCTTGACCGACCTGGAACAAAGCAAACGCGTCCCCGATGTCACCGTCAGCGTCGGCATGCAGCGCAGCAACGAGACGCAGCGCAACGTCCTTCTTTTCGGGGTCTCTTTGCCTCTTCCCGTCTTCGACCGCAACCAAGGCAACCTCCTGGAGGCGCTGAAACTTGAGGACAAGGCCCGCGATGAGCTGCAAGCAGCCACCGTGCGCCTGCACAGCGAAGTGGCGCAGGCACGAGAGCGCCTTTCCACGATCACCGCAGAGGTTCAGTCACTGCAGCAGGAAGTTCTGCCCGGTGCGAAGTCGGCCTATGACGCCGCCACCATTGGGTTCGAGAACGGTAAGTTCAATTTCCTGGAAGTGCTCGATGCCCAACGCACTTACTTCACAGCCAAATCCCAGTACCTCAAAGCCCTTGGCGAAGCACACCGTGCAGCGGCTGATATCGACCGCCTGCTCGGGGCCAGCATGGTTCCCGGCCTGATCGCAACGCAACACTGAGCATGACCATGAACACGAACTCCAGCAAATCCACCATCAGTAAAAAACACCTGATCGCCATTGCAGTAGTCCTCGCAATAGGGGTCGGCGCGGGAACCTTCATCTTGCAAGGTGGCGGCAAGCCCAAAGCCGCAGCCACCGAGGACGATGGCCACGGTCACGGCGGCCATACCGAGGCCAAGGGACACGGCGACGGCGAGCACCATGGCAAGGGTAGCGAAAAGGGCCACGACGATGACAAGGGGCATGCCGATGGTGAACACCATGAAAAGAGCGAAGCCAAGGGACCACATGGCGGTACCGTGTTCAAGGAAGGCGACTTCAGCTTGGAAGCATTGTTGTCTGAAGACGGTGGCGAGCCTCGACTGCGAATCTGGCTGTCCGACAAAGATAAACCGCTGCCCCTGAATGCTGCAACGGTCACGGCAACTGTGACCCGCCCGACAGATGAAAAGCAGAAACTGACGTTTGCCGCTGAAAAAGACAGTCTTGTCAGCCGAGAGATCGTTGCTGAACCCCATGCGTTCGACATCGAGATCATTGCGCAGACTGCCACAGAGCCTTTCATGTTCGTGATGAGCAAGGAAGAAGGAAAGATCGAACTGACCGATGCCCAGATAAAGGCTGCATCCATCAGCCTGGACGCTGCTGTGAAAGCCAACATCAAGACGGCGTTGCTCCTTCCCGGGGAGATACGCTTGAACGAAGATCGCACGTCTCACGTTGTTCCCCGGCTTGCGGGAGTCGTGGAAAGCGTCAATGCCAGCTTGGGCCAAGTGGTCAAGAAAGGGCAAGTTTTGGCGGTGATCGCGAGCCCGACTGCTTCCGAGCAACGCAGCGAGCTGCAGACGGCCCAAAAGCGCTTAACGCTGGCAAAGACCACCTACGAGCGAGAAAAAAAGCTGTGGGAGCAGAAGGTGTCTGCCGAGCAGGACTACCTGCAGGCCAAGCAGGCCTTGAGCGAAGCAGAGGTCGCAGTAGCCAACGCCAATCAGAAACTGAGCGCGATGGGCCTGTCCGCCTCGTCGGTAGCAGGACTGAACCGTATCGAGTTGCGAGCGCCCTTTGATGGCATTGTCATCGAGAAGCACCTTAGTCTCGGCGAAGCCGTGAAGGAAGATGCTGCGGTTTTCACCATCTCGGACCTTTCTCAGGTGTGGGCTGAGATCAACGTTCCGGCGAAGGATCTGCCATCGGTGCGCGTGGGCGAAAAGGTCACGATCAAGGCCACCGCCTTTGACGCCTCCGCTACAGGCACTGTCGCTTTTGTAGGAGCGCTCATTGGCGAGCAAACCCGCACGGCAAAAGCCCGCGTGGTTCTTGACAACCCCAAGGGCGCTTGGCGCCCCGGCCTGTTCGTCAATGTTGAGGTGGTGTCCGAAGAAACGGCAGCGCCTGTAACCATCTCGGCCGACGCCGTCCAAAACGTCGGGGAAAAGCCGGTGGTCTTCCTCAAGGTTGATGGAGGCTTTATCGCTCAACCCGTGAAGCTGGGCCGAAGCGATGGCAAGCGGGTCGAAGTCCTCTCGGGTCTCAAAGCCGGTATGCCCTACGCCTCGACCGGCAGCTTCGTCGTGAAGTCTGAACTCGGCAAGGGATCTGCCGAACACACGCACTGATCGCGGAGCGCATACATGTTTGAAAAACTCATTCGATTCTCGATCGAGCAGCGATGGTTGGTGCTTCTAGCGGCCCTGGGCATGGCGGCGCTTGGCGTCTTCAGCTACCAAAAGCTGCCTATCGATGCGGTCCCTGACATCACGAACGTCCAGGTTCAGATCAACACCCAGGCCGCAGGCTACTCGCCTTTGGAGACTGAGCAGCGGGTTACATACCCCATTGAGACGGTCATGGCTGGCCTGCCAAACCTGGAGCAGACCAGGTCGCTTTCGCGGTACGGTCTGTCGCAGGTGACCGTCATTTTTAAAGACGGAACCGACATCTATTTTGCTCGCCAGCTCGTCAACGAGCGTATCCAGGAGGCGCGCGACAAGCTGCCTGCCGGCATCACGCCAGCGCTGGGGCCCATCTCGACCGGGCTGGGCGAAATCTATCTCTGGACTGTCGAAACCAAGGACGGGGCGAAGAAGCCCGATGGCTCACCCTATACCGCAACAGACCTGCGCGAGATTCAGGACTGGATCATCAAGCCACAGCTGCGAAATGTTCCTGGCGTGACCGAGATCAATTCCATTGGCGGCTTTGCCAAGGAATACCAGATCGCGCCCATCCCTGAACGCCTGGCTTCTCTGGGCGTGACACTGCAGGATGTGGTCACTGCGCTGGACCGCAACAACGGCAATGTGGGCGCGGGCTATATCGAAAAGCGTGGCGAGCAGTATCTGATTCGTGCACCTGGTCAGGTGAAGTCGCTGGAAGACATCGGTAACGTGATCCTCAGCAGCGCCAACGGTGTTCCTGTGCGCGTTCGCGACGTGGCAGAAGTTGGCATTGGCCGGGAACTGCGCACAGGTGCTGCAACAGACAACGGACGCGAAGTGGTCCTCGGCACGGTGTTCATGCTGATCGGCGAGAACAGCCGGACTGTCTCGCAGGCGGTGGACAAGAAGATGTTGGAAGTCAACAAGAGCCTCCCAGAGGGGGTACACGCGGTGACAGTCTACGACCGTACCGTGCTTGTTGACAAAGCCATCAGTACGGTGAGGAAGAACCTGCTGGAAGGCGCGGTTCTGGTGATCGTGATCCTGTTCCTCTTCCTGGGCAACATTAGGGCCGCAATCATTACCGCGATGGTCATCCCCTTGTCGATGCTCTTCACGTTCACCGGGATGGTTCACTACAAGGTGAGTGCCAACCTGATGAGCCTGGGAGCCCTGGACTTCGGCATCATCATCGACGGTGCTGTCGTGATCGTGGAGAACTGCGTGCGGCGACTTGCCCACGCACAGGCGCACCACGGTCGGCCACTGACGCGGGCCGAGCGCTTCCATGAAGTGTTTCTGGCCTCCCAGGAGTCACGCCGCCCATTGCTGTTCGGACAGCTCATCATCATGGTTGTGTATCTGCCGATCTTCGCGCTCACGGGCGTCGAAGGAAAGATGTTTCACCCGATGGCATTCACGGTGGTCGCCGCACTGCTGGGCGCGATGATTCTGTCGGTGACATTCATCCCGGCAGCGGTGGCCCTTTTCATCGGCAATCGGGTCAGCGAGAAGGAGAATTTTCTCCTTGGCTACGCCAAACGCCTCTATGCCCCGCTGCTTGATCGCGTGATGGGTGCCAAAACGCTGGTTCTCACCATTGCCGCTGTTGCAGTAGTCCTGTGCGGGTTGATCGCGACCCGCATGGGCAGCGAGTTTGTGCCCAATCTAAATGAAGGCGACTTTGCGATCCAGGCGCTGCGCATCCCAGGTACCAGCCTTTCCCAGTCAGTCCAAATGCAGCAGCAGATTGAAAGGACCTTGAAAGAGAAATTCCCCGAGATCGAGCGCATCTTCGCCAGAACCGGTACTGCGGAGATTGCCTCGGACCCCATGCCGCCGAACATTTCGGACGGGTACATCATGCTCAAGCCTGTGGACGAATGGCCGGAGCCTCGCAAGACCCGAGACGAATTGCTCGCCGCGATTCAGGAAGTCCTCGGGAAAATTCCTGGCAACAACTATGAGTTCTCCCAGCCCATTCAGCTGCGCTTCAACGAGCTGATCTCGGGGGTGCGAAGCGACGTCGCGGTGAAGATTTTCGGTGACGACATGGACGTGTTGAACAAGTCCGCAGAAGAGGTCTCCGCAATGCTGCAGAAGATCCAGGGCTCCTCAGAGGTGAAGGTCGAGCAGACAACGGGCCTTCCGATGCTCACGGTGAACATTGACCGCCAGAAGGCTGCACGCTATGGTCTGAACGTCGCCGACATCCAAGACACCGTGGCCACGGCCATCGGTGGTCGCGAGGCCGGCACCATGTTCGAGGGAGACCGCCGGTTTGACATCCTGGTTCGCTTGCCTGAGGCCCTGCGTAACGACCTGGAAGGGATGAAACGGCTCCCTATTCCGCTGCCGCGTTCTGCCAGTGGCACGGAGGCCAAGACGAACTTCATCCCCTTGGGCGAGGTGGCGACTTTCGAACTTGCACCCGGCCCCAACCAGGTAAGCCGCGAAAACGGCAAGCGGCGCATCGTCGTAAGCACCAACGTGCGCGGGCGCGATGTGGGTTCCTTTGTGGCAGAGGCCGAGCAAGGCCTGGCCCAGATCAAGATTCCTACCGGCTACTGGACGAGCTGGGGTGGAACCTTCGAGAACCTGCAATCGGCCACGAAGCGCCTGCAGATCGTTGTGCCGGTGTCTCTGCTGCTGGTTTTCGTGCTGCTGTTCGCAATGTTCGGCAATGCCAAGGACGGTTTGCTGGTCTTCACAGGCATCCCGTTCGCTTTGACGGGGGGCATTCTGGCGCTTTGGCTTCGGGATATCCCGATGTCAATCTCCGCGGCCGTTGGCTTCATTGCGCTCTCTGGGGTGGCGGTGCTCAACGGGCTGGTGATGATTTCCTATATCCGCAGCTTGAGGGAGGGCGGTGTTGGACTTGACGAAGCGATCCGGGATGGCGCGTTGACCCGGTTGCGCCCCGTGCTGATGACTGCCCTGGTGGCCTCGCTGGGCTTCATTCCCATGGCCATTGCGACGGGCACCGGCGCTGAAGTCCAGCGTCCCCTGGCCACCGTAGTGATCGGCGGAATTCTTTCGTCCACGCTGCTCACGCTTCTCGTGCTGCCGATTCTTTATCGTCTGGCCCACCGGCCCGACGAGGAAGATGAGGACGTGTCTGCTGAGCCCTCGCATCCCCCGGACGTGTCCGCTCCCGTGTAGTTGAAACGGTCCCGCTCGCTGATCGCGGGACCTTCCCATTTCTCCAACCCCAAAGGAACTTTCATGAAACTCTCCCAACTCATTCTCGCAGTGGCGGTGTCGGCCTGCGGCACGGCGTTCGCTGCTGACAACCATGGTCACGACATCAAACCGATGCACGGTGGTGCTGTCGCCGAAGCCAAGGAGGTCGAGTACGAACTCGTCGCCAGCGCCGACAAGCTGCAGCTCTATATGCGCGACCATGGAAAGCCAGTTGCCGTGGCGGGAATGACCGCCAAGGTCACGCTGCTGGCAGGCAGCGAGAAACAGGATGTCCAGCTCCAAGCCGGTGACGGCAAGCTGGAAGCCACGGGCAGCTTCAAAGTCCCCGCCGGTACCAAAGCCGTCGTCGCTGTCTCGAAGGCCGGCAAGTCGGTTGCCTCTGTCCGTTTCACGCTGAAGTAACACGAAGCCTGGCTGGGGGGATCGCCCTCGCGACGCCCCAGTGTTGATCCACTTTCAGCAGTCCGTTCACGTCAAAGCAACTGACTACATAGCGGCGAGTTCGGACCGCCCATCGGCAATATGCCTGTTGCTGGAGGCAAAAAGGAGCGATCCATGTCAATGCAGGCGGCACAGGTCGCGCTCTTTGCCAAGCTGTTCTGGATTTGGATCGGCTTGTTGACCTCCGTGTTTGTGTTTTGGAGGCTGCGGCGTATCTGGCTCAAACGCCATCCGCCAATGGACATGAGAATCAAGTACAGCCGACGCTTGGCCAAGAGACTGAGGGATCGACAGGCAATGCGTTTGAAATACCGAAAAACACCGAAATCGCGGCATCGCCAGATGCAGTCCAAGGAGGCAGACCGTGGGGTAAAAGTGCCGGAGTCGCTGACGAACCTTCAGCCGCTACTCAACAACCTCCACAGCAAAAGAATCAGATCCATGACAAAAATATCCTGCATATTCAGGCACCCGCCGCCTCTGCGTGATCCTGACCTCTGTGCTGGCCACTGGCCTGCTGGCGGGTTGTGCTACCCCTACTGGGGCCGATTCCTCCGTCGAAGCGCCATACTGCTACAAAACCAGTAAGGGTCGAGCAATCGCGTGCACTCGGGTACCCGCCCCCAGCCTGAATGCCGACGCGCAGGCGAAGCGCTTTACTCCTGATCCGAATGCGTTCACCGTCTACGTCGTACGGCGCAACTGGGGAGATGGCGGGCACTTTGTGAAAATCAGCGCGGATAACGCAATGGCCGCCGAGACCCTCCCCAACACGATGGTGCGCTTCAAGTTGAAGCCGGGAACGCATACGTTCACTTTGGATTTCGAAGGAGAGCGTCAAGTCGCAACCGTCGACGGCAAGGCTGGCGACCTACGATTTCTGCGTATCGATGGAACAGTTTGGGCGTGGAAGAGCACGTTTGTATGGGCGACTGACGGCGAAGACGCTATTCGGGATCGGGCTTACAAGGCTCGCCTGGTCTCCGACCTGACGGTTAGGTGACATCGGGGGTGCAGACAAAAAATTGCACTACAGGAAGATATTTCCCAACGCAGTGCCTTTTAGAATATTTTGCACAACTGGCTGCGCAACGAGCACGGTTTGTTGGACGTCTTCCCGGCTGACGGTGCCGCCCACGTGAGATGGCACGAAAGCGACACTTTCTTCATGGATAGGGCTGGTGTGAAACGCAGTCGAAGCGAAAGACGCCGTAGCAGAGGCTAAGCTGCATGCGACAAGGGCGAAACGAGCTTTCATGGGATCTCCTTGAGCACTGAACTCCCAGGAGGGGATTCAGGAGGCACAACCTTCTTGCACCTCGGAGACAAGTCTAAAAATCCGGCCCCCACGTGCCGGTGACCGCTGCATTACAGTTTTGACAGCACTGTGTCTAAGTGCAGTGCAGTCAAAAGCAGAGGCCATGCGCTGACGAGCCTCAGTTCGGCTTTGGACGGACAGGCTGCTGCCAGCCCAGGTTGTAGGGCAAAGGCATCCGCATCCGCATGGGCCTACTTCCGGTTGGGGGCCGCCATCACGGTGCTGGCTTTGATCGGCGCTCTGGTGGCGCTGGCGATGCGGCAGTCGTTTCGATGGCTGCAGTCTTGTGCCCCCAGGCCGGTATCAGCCGTACGTAGACAAGTTCGCCCAACAACTCCACCAGTGTCTGCGTGACGATGACCGCCGGCAGGATCGGTATTGCACCAGGCACCGCCAA
>CAWATB010000010.1:0-145000 GCA_963784815.1 uncultured Gammaproteobacteria bacterium
CGGTCAAGCTGTTTCTGTTTTTCTCATTACGTTGAAGAGTCTGCAAAAAGCCCTTGAAAACGCATTGCCAGAAAATAAGAGTCACGCCAAGGAAGTTGCACTCCAGCTGTCGAACGATATTGCGAAAGCCAAGTTAGCTGCGACTCGCCTACGCTCACTTGAAGCGCGACTTGCCAGCTTAGAGCCTCGATCTAATACGCTCGACGAAATGGTCACCCGAATTGAAAAAGCATACACGGCAGCTGATCAGTTGCCTGTTGATCTTGAAGCGTTGGAAGAAGCCCGAGACACGATTGCAAAATTATTGGCTGAAGTCGTTCTCGACAGACAGGCGATTGGCGGTTTTTCCATTGCGGCGAATATTGACAAAGCAAGTTTGGCCGCAAGTGTCAAAGAAGCCGAGGATATTGTCGCAAGGTGCAGTGCTGCCTATGCCGCTTCAACAAGTCACGGCTTGGCCGCAGCATTCACTGAACGCTCATCTTCGTAGAAATCCATGTGGGTTTGGGTCGGCGGATCGTGGGTGCTTTGGACTTGGCTCTTTAATTGGATCAACACAACTGCGCAATTTTTCGGAAGCAATAAAGCAACCGGATGCAAACTCCACAGTCGTTGCTATCAACCTTGTCCTGTCGTTGCTGTCGGTGGGTGCGTCAGTTTGGTTTGCATGGCTGGCTACAAAGCAGATCGGACAGCGCTTTCGCCTGGCTGAAGATTACGCGTTTAAGGCATCAGTCTCCAGGGCCTACGAAGGCTATCGGCGTGAGGCCGCCAACATTGACGAGGCATTCGTGTCGAGACTGTTTTCATCGGCACTCAGTCGCCTTGATGAACAACCACTTCGGTTAGTCGAAACTGCCACGCACGGCAGCCCATGGCACGAATTGGCATCCTCTGAGCTTGTGCGAAAGGCAGCAGAATCTGTACCAGAGTTCGCGGCTTCGGTTACCCAACTGGCCAAAGATGGCCTCGCCGCTCTACGACCAGATGGCAAAGGCACACAGCCCTCAAAGGCATCATCTACTGAGTAGGTAATTTCAAAACATATCTAGCGCTATTGCAGATTTCTTTGGGGATCTCGGTTGACCAGTAATTACTACGAAGCACGCTTTCATTCTGACGTCCAAGTTAACGCAGACCTTTTGGCGGCCGCGGAACACACAGCGACGGACTACCTTGAAGGCAAGCCTGCAATGCAAGGCAAGTACAAAGTCACTAGGGCGCAGCGCCATGCCGCCTTCTGGTCGAGCAACTTCCTGAGCAATCTGCCATCGGCTGCTTGGCAATCTCAAACGATGACGCTTGCTTTGGCGCAGTACATGGGGCAAGAGCGCGTCTCCAACATGGAAATGTTGGCCAACGTCGCTAGCGTTGCCCCCGACGTGTTGATCCGCGCGGTGCGATGTTCTGGCCTGGTGCTCACCCAGCATTCGCCCAGGCGCACTGAGCTGGATCAGCTTGCAATGGAGCACCGGCGCATTGCCGAACTGTGCAAGGTGCTGGACATCTTTGATGTGGCATATCGTCAGCGAACAAGCGAAGTATTCATGTGGCAAACCCAGCTAGCTGAGTTATCGCCTCTTGGAGTTGCTGCTCTATGCCAGCCTGCACGCGTTCGAACACTGGATACCGCAAAGGTTTGCGGCAGCCAATCAATCTGACCCTGTGAATGACGGGACTGATTGGGATGCAGTCAACGACATCTTGATCTGGAAGCTATCGACATGCGCAGACAATGCGAACCGACTTACCGATTCAGTCATCGGAAAGTCACTCGCAAAGCATTTGTCTCCCTTCCTGTTTCCATCTTCCGACGGTCAACCCCCACGACGCGACTTGAGAGAGGCGTTTGCCAATTTGCTGGCAGCACAGATGGAGTTGAACAGCTTTGCTGGCCCAATCCGCCAACGCGTTTAGCTACAACCACGGCATTGAGTTTGTTCGGGTGGGCGAGCGGCTTGAAATCAACGTACTGGATGCTGCCGCTCGCGCCGCTTGGGAGCGCAACGGCCGTAAACTGAACGCTCTGCATAGCTACTGGTACTACCGCGCCGTGGAAGCGTTTGTGGAATCCGGCATGGCAACGCAGCAGATTGGCAGCGCTGAAAACCACGCACTCAACCAGATGGCCTACATCAAGGCGCTGCGCACGCAACTTCAGTTAACCGAGGTGTATGGCGTGAGCGACACAGTCACCACCGATGCGGGGGACACTGTTCCGTTGTTTCAAGCGTTGCTCTCGCTGGAGTTAATGAACGTGCATTTTCAGCGCGATTTTCTGGAAGCCTATATGCAGCATCTGCGCACTTCTGGCAACTGGGCCATGGCGCTAAGCGTGTTGGCGATGAAAGGCTTGCGGGATGGCAATCAAAATCGCTTCCCGTTCACATGGTCCGAGCGCGAAGCCAAGATTGCCAACATGGTTGGCTGGACGGTCACGCCAGAGTTTCCAAATGGAAACCCACACCATGCGGCGGCGATAGTTGACTTCTGGACCAGCGACTGGAGCAAGCTTGCGGCCCAATTGAAGAGCAGCGCGCCGGGCCAAACACCTGAATTGCTGGAACGCCCCATTCTGAAAATGGGCCAGACGCTGGTGCAGTTGCCTTGGGTGGTTGGCCTGCAAAACAACAGCACCGCGGCCATCAACAACCTGCGGCGCTTGGGTGCGCGGCGCAATGAAGCCCGCGCCGAAGCGCAGCGCATAGAGACGCAGATCGGTGCCAAGCTGGAAAAGCGTGGTTTCAAAGTAGTGTTGAACTGGTGCCCGCCCTTAGAGCCAGACGGCAACGCCGGTGAGGTGGATGTGATTTGTGCACGCGATGGCGCGGTGCTGGTGCTGGAGGTAAAGTCAACCTACCTACGCCGCTCTCAGCAGGATGCCTGGCAACACGAAACCACCACGCTGCGCAAGGCGGGGCGGCAACTTCAGCGCAAGGTGGCGGCAGTACAGCAAGCCTTGATGGGTCAGCCCGAATTGGCGCAACGCCTTGGGCTACAGACGGAGGCAATAGGCACAACCATCAGTGCCTGGATTGTGGACACCAGTATTGAGTGTGACCACCAGCGGTTTGGCGGTTTCTTGAAAGTGTCTTTGGAAGAACTGCTGATTGCTCTAAACGACGACCGGCATTTGCTTCGCGACCCGGATGGCCTGTTCGCGCAAAGAGCGCCCGATGCCAGTGCGGAGCTGCGAAGCTTCTACCTCGAAGGCTTTACCGCCAAACGATTCATTGAGGTGGTGGAGTCGCAAACGGTATGGGATGGCATTTGACTGTTGATTTGCTTCAGTATTGATAGCTGCTTACGTAAATCACACAAAGGTCCGAGGCCAATTTGGCAATCAGGCGGAGGAGGTGGCTCTGCGCGTGTACGGCGTGGCCAATACGGTGGCCGATTCTTTAGCACCGCAAACGGTGGGGCTGGATGTGGCGCTAGAGGCCTTGAAATAGAGCTTGAGCGCCCGCTCGGCGACCGCCAAACGAGCTGTGGCGGTTTGCTAACGTGTGCCGCGTGGCCAATGTCATGCGGCCGTATCTGTGAGCCTCCGCCTCCGCAGAGCTGCCAATGGCGCAATTCGCCGAATCGCGCCACGACGTCAGAAATCGCGCCACATGCAGCAGCCAGCCTGCTAACCGACAGTTAGTGCAAACCAGCCAAGGCAGCCGATAAATTTGACTCCGGCCGAGCGTTGCGACTGGCCTACCCCGATCTGGTCAAGCAGACCATCCACGCGGTGGTGACGCGCCCAGGAGAAGACGCCTTGCACGCCATCGCCCACGCCGTAGCCGCGCGGGTGCCCGAGCCCGGCGGCGCTGCCGTGCAGTCGCTCATCGTGGATGAACTGCGTCGCTTGCATGAAGGGGTGTTGGCGCGCTACGGCCTGCGGCCATCGGGGTTTGCGGCGTGGAAGGCGCAGGCAGCACGCCGAATATCATTTTGATAGCTGCTAGCGCTTTCTGTATAAGCGCTAGAGGCCTATTTGACCAAGATATAGGCGGTATTTCGTCCACCACCCTCCAGCCGCGCCAACACACCTTGCGACAACAGGTCGTTGATATCCCGCAGCGCCGTATCCGATGAGCATTTGCCAATCGCCGCCCACTTGGCATTGGTCAGCTTGCCCTCCATGCCATCGAGCACGCGGTTCAGCACCAGCGTCTGCCGGGCGTTCATCGGCACGTCGGCCCAGCGTTGCCAGAACTGCGCTTTGCCGAGCACTCCGGCCAGCAAGCCTTCTGCACCTTGTACGGCGCGCAGCAGGCAGCCCAGAAACCAGCTCAGCCAGGGCGTTACATCCAGCGGGCCGTGCTGGGTGGTTTCGAGTTGGTCGTAGTAGTGCTTGCGCTCGCGCTGGATCTGGGCGCTCAGGCTGTAAA
Organism: uncultured Gammaproteobacteria bacterium; assembly: GCA_963784815.1. Lineage (GTDB taxonomy): Bacteria > Pseudomonadota > Gammaproteobacteria > Burkholderiales > Burkholderiaceae_C > Acidovorax. The sequence continues at coordinate 4,380 of CAWATB010000010.1, forward strand.
AGCGCTGTGCAGTCCCTTCGGCGCGCGCCAGTGCCATGTCGCCCACGGCGCGGCTGATGCGGCCGTTGCCGTCGTCAAAGGGGTGCAGGGTGACGAGCCACAGGTGGGCCAGACCGGCGTGAATCAGCGGGTCGCCGGTGGGCGCGGCGTTGAACCATTGAAAAAAGGCGGCGGTCTCTGCGGGCAGTTGCGCAGCGGGTGGGGCTTCGTAGTGCACCCTTTCTCGGCCCACGGGGCCAGAGACCACCTGCATGGGGCCCGCTGCATCGTTGCGCCACGCGCCCACCTGGATGCGCGTGCGGCCGCTGTAGCCGGTGGGGAACAAGGCGGCGTGCCAGCCAAACAGGCGCTCGGCGGTCAGGGGCTGGGAGTAGTGCTGGGTGGCGTCGAGCACCATGTCCACCACGCCGTCCACATGCCGGTCTGCAGGGGCCAGCGCGCCTATGTCCACACCCAGCCTGCGGGCGATGGAGGAGCGCACGGCGTCTAGGTTGAGCGCCTCGCCTTCGATGGCGCTGGTGGTGATGACCTCTTGCGTCAGGGCTTGCAGCGTGGCCTGGTCGCGCTGCGCCAGCCCCACGTCGGCCATGCGCCCTGCCAGGTGGCCTTGGGCGCGGTGCACTTCGGCCAGCGGGGCGGCCAGCGCTGCCGCGTCAAAACGCCACTGCGGCCAGTCGGGGCGTTGCCACAGGTAGGTGCGGCGGCGGGGGGCTTTGTCGGTCCACATGCGGCGATTATGATGGTTATTCGCCGCAAATTGTGCGGCGAATAGGCGTGCCTTTCACCGCTTTACGCGGTGCCACAGAGTAGGCTGACCGGAAAGCGTCATCGCCCGAGGGCGTGAGCGTGTCCGGCGCCACGTCGCTTTGCCTGGTGCCCGCTATGCTCCCCCACCAACCAAACACGACACACGGTAGCCGCCATGCACGACATCATCTGCCCCCATTGCAACAAAGCCTTCAAGGTCGACGAAACCGGGTACGCCGACATCCTCAAGCAGGTGCGCGACGCGGATTTCAGCGCGCAGTTGCATGAGCGGCTGGAGCTGGCCGAGCAGGACAAGCGCAATGCGGTGGCGCTGGCGCAAGCCCAGGTGGCCAATGAGCTGCAGAAGTCGGCGGCCGCCAAAGACACCGAGATTCAAGCCCTGAAGGCCCAGCTGGGTGCGGGCGCGGTGGAGCGCGACTTGGCGGTGGCGCAGGCGCTGAGCGCGGTGGAAAAGCAGCGCGATGCCATGGCGAACGAGCTGGATCGCGTGCGGCAAGCGCAGCAAACAGCGGCCCAGCTGGCCGAAGCCCGGCTGTCGCAGGAGCTGCAAGGCGTGGCGGCTAAAAAAGACGCCGAGATCCAGCAGCTGAAATCGCAGCTGGAGGCGGGCGAGGTGGTGCGCAGGCTGGCGGTGTCTGAGGCGGTGACGGTGGTGGCGCGCGAGCGTGACGAGCTCAAGAACGACCTGAACCTGGTGGTGGTGAAAAAGCAGCTGGAAGAAAACGCCATCAAGGAGCAGTACGCGCTGCAGCTGCGTGACCGCGACGGCGAGATTGCGCGCCTCAGGGACATGAAGGCGCGCCTGTCGACCAAGATGGTGGGCGAGACGCTGGAGCAGCACTGCGAGACGGAGTTCAACCGCATCCGCGCCACGGCGTTTCCGCGCGCGTATTTCGAGAAGGACAACGACGCGCGCAGCGGCAGCAAGGGCGACTACATCTTTCGTGACCTGGATGAGTGCGGGCAACGAGATCGTCTCGATCATGTTCGAGATGAAGAACGAGAGCGACGAGACCGCCACCAAAAAGCGCAATGAAGACTTCTTGAAAGAGCTGGACAAGGACCGCCTTGAGAAGGGCTGCGAGTACGCCGTGATGGTGTCGCTGCTGGAGCCCGAGAGCGAGCTGTACAACACCGGCATCGTGGACATGTTCTACCGCTACCCCAAGATGTATGTGGTGCGGCCGCAGTTCTTCATCCCCATCATTACGCTGCTGCGCAACGCTGCGATGAAGTCGCTGCAGTACAAGTCAGAGCTGGCGCTGGTGAAGGCGCAGAACCTGGACATCACCAAGTTTGAATCGCAGCTGGAGGAGTTCAAGGGTGCGTTTGGACGCAACTGGCGCCTGGCATCAGACGGGTTCGAAGAGGCCATCAAGCGCATTGACGAGGCCATCAAAGACCTGGAGAAGACCAAGGAGGCGCTGCACAAGTCGGCCAACAATTTGCGCCTGGCCAACGACAAGGCCGAAGACCTCACGATCAAAAAGCTGACACGCGGCAACCCGACGATGGCTGCGAAGTTTGCAGACCTCAAGCAGCTGGGGATTTCGGATGGGGAGTGATGCGGGGAAGGCGGGGGGCTGAGATCGCAACCCGGTAGAAACAATGCCCGAGTTTCTCAAACCAGCCGCCGCCCTCTGCTGTTTTGCGCTCCCTCGCCCCTCGTGGGAGTGGGTTGGGGAGAGGGGGCTCTTGAACCACCATCGTCCCTTTGCAAACCCGTCTCCCCCCGCCCTCTCCCACAAGGGGCGAGGGAGCAACACCTGGCGACGCGCACGGGCACCAGGCTCATACCGTCACTGAAGCGCCAGTGGCATAAAACTGCCCGCCAGCCACATAGTGCAGCGTGCGCAGTTCGTCGGGCGCGGTGTCGAACTCCCAGTGCCCGTTGCGGAACACGCGTTCGTCGGCCCAGGCGGCCACCACTTCGCCAATGAACAGGTCGTAGGTCTGCTGGTTGTGGGGCTCGGGGATGACGCGGCACACCAGCCAGGCGGCGCAGCCTTGCACCAGCGGGGCGGTGGGGTGGTCTGGTGCGTAGAACAGCTCCACACGGTGTTGCTGCAGTTTGTCTGGGTGGGTCTTGGCGCTGTCGGTGCCAATGCGCCACGGTCATCGCGGCCATGGGCAAGGTGGGCAGCTGCAGCACGAACACGCCGCTGCCCTCCACCAGCTCGCGCGTGCGGGTCGCCTTGTCGATCACCACCGTCACCTTGGGCGGCGCAAAGTCCAGCGCGCAGGCCCACGATGCGGCCATTACGTTGTGGTGACCGGCGTGTTCGGCCGACACCAGCACCGTGGGGCCGTGGTTGAGCAGGCGGTAGGCCTTGTTGAGCGGGACGGGGGTGAAGTGCTCTGGGGCGATGGTGGGCATGGGGCGTTGCGGGGTGGCAGTGAGGGTTGCCCCAAGCCTACGCCATATTCGCGCTTACGCCAGATGCGCCAGCAGATGGCGCCAGAAGTGGAGCCGGGCTTCGAGCGTGGACACCAGGATGTGTTCGTGCAGCGTGTGTGCGCCGTCGCCGTCTGCGCCCAGGCCGTCCAGGGTGGGCACGCCCAGGGCCGAGGTGAAGTTGGCGTCGCTGCCGCCGCCCGTCATGGGCGCGTCTTCGAGTGTGAAGCCCGCGTGGCGGGCGGAGTCTTGCGCGCGGGCCAGCAGTGCCTCCACGGCTTCGCTCTTGACCATGGGCGGGCGGTTCACCTCTACGTCAATTTCCAGTTCCATGTCGGCACCGACGGGGCGCAGCGCTTGCATCTTGTCCACCAGTTCATCGGCGGCGCTCAGGTCGGGCAGGCGAAAGTCCACCACGCAGCGGCAGCGGTCGGGCACGGTGTTGGTGGCGGTGCCGCCTTCGATGGTGCCCACGCTCACGGTCACGCCGCGCGCGTAGTCGGTCATGGCTTCCAGCGCCAAAATCTGGTGCGCCATTTCGCGGATGGCGCTGCGGCCTTTTTCGTGCTGCACGCCCGCGTGCGCGGCGCGGCCCTTCACGCCCAGGCGCAGCATGCCGGTGCCTTTGCGCGCCGTCACGCACTTGCCGCCGTTGGCGCGCGCGGGTTCGCACACCAGCGTGTAGCGCGCGTTGCGCGCAAACGCCTCGATGTGTGCGCGCGAGGCGTGGCTGCCGGTTTCCTCATCGGGCACCACCACAAAGTCCACCGGCAGTGCGGTAGCGCCCGCAGCGGCCACGTCGCGCAGCGCGGTCAGCGCCAGATAAATTCCGGCCTTCATGTCATAGCCACCGGGGCCGTAGAAGCGGTCGCCTTCGATGCGACAGGGGTTGGCCTGCAGCGTGCCGATGGGGTGCACTGTGTCTGAGTGGCCCAGGATCAAGAGGCCCGGCCGCGCATCGCCCGCAGCCCGGTTGGTGATGTGCAGCAGCGGCCCCACGGTGGCGCCCAGCGGCGTGACGGTGGCTTGCAGGCCCGCGTCGGCTGCGTAGCGTTCCATGATCGACACCATGCGCGCCAGGCCTTCGGGGCTGCTGGTGGGGGATTCGCATTGCATCCACGCGGTGATGCCGTCAACAAGGGATTGGGTGGTGGGTGAGTTCATGGGCAGTCCGGCTGAAATGAAGGGGTGTCTCAATGGCCGTGTGGTCAGGCCGTGTGTCTGCCTGCCAATGCGGCCAGTTGCGCCGCGTCGGGTAGGCGGTGGTGGAACCACAGGTGGGCGCACACGGCCGACATGGCTTCACCGTCGTGGCCGATGCCTGCCACGGTGTGCAGCTGCCAGGCAAACGGCAGGCCCCGGCGTGCGGCCTCGGCCTGGGCCGTGGCGAAGTAGTTCAGCGCGCGCGCATAGCGGTGTGGGCCCTGGCGCAGTGCAGCGGGTTCGGACGGCAGGTGCGGGTCGTTGGTCTCGGTGTCCTGGTCGCCGGCCAGGATGGTCAGCGGGGAGGCAAACAAGCGGGCCAAGGCCTCTGCATCGGCCGGGGTGCCCAACAGGCCTTCGGGGAAAGGCAGGTCGAGCAGCGGCAGCGTGTACCAGCCCGGGTTGCCCGCGGCGACCTGGGTGAACACGCTGGGGGTGAGCACGCTCAGCAGGCGGTGCACAAACTGCCCGCCCGCCGAATGGCCGAACAGGTACAGAGGCTGGTCCGTCAGCAGCCCGCGGCCTTCAGCTCCTCCACCAGCCGCGTGACCACGGTGTATGACCAGGTCTCGGGCGCCGTGATGGGGGCAGTATCGGCCAGCGCGGCGCGGTCGGTGGTGGCCAGCAGGTGGCCGTTGTTGTAGCTCACCACGTCGGGCCATTGTTCGTTGGAGAACGTGGGCGCGATGATGACCAGGCCATGCTCGTCGGCGGCGGGGATCCAGAAGTCGCGGTAGTCGTCGCCGTTGCGCATCACGCCGTGTTGCACCAGCACGATGGGGCTGTGGGCAGTGGCGTGTGGGGCCGGTAGGTATTGAGGGTGATGGTGCGCGCATCGGGCGCGATGCCGTCCGTAGTCGACAGCGTGGCGGCCTAAGCGCATCACTGCGTCGCGCAGGGTTTGAAGGCGTTGTCGGGGGGCATGTCGGGTGAGGTCAGTACGTTCAGGCGTGTTCAGGCGGTAGCGCGGTTCAGGTGGCAGGCCGACCAGCGGCCGGGCGCGATGGCGTCCAGCGCAGGCACTTCTCGCGGCAGCGCGCCATGGCGTGGGGGCAGCGCGGGTGGAAGGTGGCAGCCCGGCGGCGGGTGCAGCGGCGAGGGGATCTCGCCCTGCGATCGGCTCGAAGACGCGCTTGCGGCGCTCGAGGCGCGGCACCTCGGCGAGCAGCGCCTGCGTGTAGGGGTGGCTCGGCGCGGCGAAGAGCTCGGCGGTGGGCGCGATTTCGACGATGCGGCCCAGGTACATGATCGCGACGCGGTCGCGAGATGTGGCGCACCACGCCCGAGGTCGTGGCTGATGAACAGGTAGGTCAGGCCGTGGCTGCGCGCGCAGGTCCATGAACAGGTTCAGGACCTGCGCCTGGATCGACACGTCGAGCGCCGCGACCGGTTCGTCGCACACCAGAAACTCGGGCTTCACCGCCAGCGCCCGGGCGATGCCGATGCGCTGGCGCTGCCCGCCGGAGAACTGGTGCGGGTAGCCGGTCGCGGTAGGCGCGGTCGAGGCCCACCTCGGCCAGCGCCTGGTCGATCGCGGCATCGATCTCGCCGGCGGGCACGAGCTTGTGCACACGCAGCGCCTCGCCGACGATGTGGTGCACGCGCATGCGCGGGTTGAGCGAGGCGTACGGGTCCTGGAAGATCATCTGCACGCCGAGCAGGAAGTCGAGCCGCTCGTCGGCGCGGCTCAGCCCCGCCACGCGGGCGCCCTCGATAGAGCACCTCGCCTTCGGTCTGGCGGATGCAGGCCGGCCACGATGCGCGCCGAGCGTGGACTTGCCGCAGCCGGATTCGCCGACGAGGCCCGAGCACCTCGCCCCGGAGCACGGCGAGATCGACGCCGTCGACCGCGTGCACGGTGCCGGCGGGGCTTGCGCGCCCTGCCGCTCGCAGCGATCCGCTCGGCGAGCGTCGGGCTGCTTGCGCGAAATGCTTGCGCACGCCGCGCAGTTCGAGACGCGGCGCGCTCATGCGGCGGCTCCCGGGCGACAAGCGGATGGTGGCAGCGGAAGCGGCGGCGCCCTCGCCGACTGCCTGCGGATCGGCTCGAGCGGCAGGTGCCGGCAGGCGCGCGCGCAGCGCGGCGCAAAGGCGCAACCGGCCGGGCGGTTGCTCAGGCGCGGGCGCCATGCCGTCGATCTGGCGCAGGCGCTCGCCGGGCTCGACGGCGCCGGGCAGCGAGTCGAGCAGGCCGCGCGTGTAGGGGTGGCGCGGCGCGTCGAGCACCTCGCGCGACCGGGCCCGGTCTCGACGATCGCGCCCGGCGTACATCACCGCGACCCGGTCGGCGAGTTCGGCGACCACGCGCGAGGTCGTGCGTGATCCAGATCACCGCCGTGCCCGTCTCGCGCGGCAGAGCTTCTGCATCTCGTAGAGGATCTGGCCCTGGATGGTCACGTCGAGCGCCGTGGTCGGCTCGTCGGCGATGATCAGGTCGGGCTCGTTGAGCAGCGCGGTGGCGATGGCCACGCGCTGGCGCATGCCGCCGGAGAATTCGTGCGGATACTGCTTCAGGCGCGTGTCTCCGGCGAGGAGATGCCGACCCGGCCGAGCGCCTGCGCCGCCAGCGCGAGGGCCGCGGCCGCGTGCCAGTCTGCGATGCTCCAGCACCGCCTCCGCCATCTGCTCGCCGATGCTGAGCACCGGGTTCAGCGTCATCAGCGGGTCCTGGAAGATCATCGCGATGCGGTCGCCGCGCAGCGCGCGCAGCCGCTCGGGCGTAGCGCTGCGCAGGTCCTCGCCCTTGAAGCGCACCTCGCCGGCGATGATCTCTCCGGGCGGATCGACCAGGCCGATCATCGAAAAGCCGGTCACCGATCTTGCCCGAGCCGGATTCGCCGACCAGCCCCAGCACCTCGCCGCGGTCGATGTCGAGATCGACACCGTCGACCGCCGCCCAGGCGCCGTCGGCGGCGTGAAAGACGGTGCGCAGGCCGCGCACCTCAGCAGGAGCGGCGCGTCTCATGAGCGCGACGTTCAGGCTGCGGCGCAGCCGGTCGCCGACCACGTTGAAGGACATGATCAGCAGCACCAGCGCCAGGCCGGGGAACACCGCGATCCAGTATTCGCCCGACAGCAGGAACTCGAAGCCGTTGGCGATCAGCAGCCCGAGCGAGGGCTCGGTGATCGGCACGCCGACGCCGAGGAAGGACAGCGTGGCCTCGAGCGTGATCGCGCCGGCGATGCTGATGGTGGCGACGACCAGCACCGAGCCGATCGCAGTTGGGCAGCAGGTGCCTCAGCATGATGCGCCGGGTCGGCAGGCCGAGATTCACCGCCGCCTCGATGTATTCCTTGCGCCGCTCGACCAGCGCGGCGGCGCGCATCAGCCGCGCGTATTGCGCCCACTGCACCAGCACGATCGCGAGGATCACCTTGTCCACCCCGCGCCCGAGCGTGGCCAGCAGCACCAGCGCCACCAGGATCGACGGAAAGCCGAGGATGAAGTCGACGATGCGCATGAGCACCGCGTCGACGCGCCGCCGAACTACGCCGCGACCAGGCCCGATGAGGCTGCCGATCAACAGTGGCCGCGCCACGGCGGCCGAGAGCCCCACGGTCAGGCTGGTGCGCAGCCCGTAGAGGATGGCGCTGAGCATGTCGCGGCCCTGCGCGTCGGTGCCCAGCCAGTAGGTGAGGCCGGCCATGCTTTCGGCGCCCGGCGTCAGCCGGTTGTCCATGACGTTGAGCGCGGCGAGGTCGTACGGGTTCTGCGGCGCGAGGAAGGGGGCCAGCATGACGACCAGCAGCAGCACGACGAGCGCAATCACCGAGCCCTGACGGACGGGCGGCCGCGCAGCTGCTGGAGGATGGCACGGCGGCGCGGCGTGTCCGTCAGCGGGGTGGCGGATGTCGCAGGCGTTGCAGGTGCTGCAGACGCTCGGGTGTGGGGGGAGATTCAGGGGTGTGCATGGTTGGCTGTGCCCGCATTTATTCGGATTCCTGCAGCTGCACGCGCGGGTCGAGCGCCGCATACAGCATGTCCACCAGCAGGTTGATCGATCACGAAGAGGAAGGTCACCAGCATGACATAGGCCACGACCACGGGGCGGTCGAGCTGGTAGATGCTGTCGATCAGCAGCTTGCCCATGCCGGGCCAGGCGAACACGGTTTCGGTGATGGTGGAGTAAGCGATCAGGCGAGCCGAACTCCATGCCGATCACGGTGACCACGGGGATCAGAATGTTGCGCAGGATGTGCCGCGTGAGGATGCGCCGGGGCTTCAGGCCCTTGGCACGCGCGAACTTCACGTATTCCTGCGTCTTGGCGTCCACCACGCCGGTGGCGGTGAGCCGCAGCACCAGCGCAATGTTGGCCAGCGCCAGGTTCAGCGGCCGGCAGCATCACGGTGCGACCAGCCATCCGCCGTCAGCAGCGACAGCGGCTACGCCGAACACGGCCACCGTGTCACCACGCCCTGCCGCGGGCAGCCATTGCAGCCACACGGCAAAACACAGGATCAGCACCATGCCCTGCCAGAAGCTGGGCAGCGAAAAGCCCAGCACCGAGCCGGCCATCAGCCCGCGCCCGGTGGGCTTGTCGTTCTTCGAGGCCCGCAATCAGCCCCAGCGGAATGCCGATGACGATGGTCAGCGTGATGGCCACGCAGCACCAGTTCCAGCGTGGCGGGTATGCGCTGCACGATCAGTTCGATGGCCGGAATGCCGTGCACGAACGAGGTGCCCAGGTCGCCCTGCAGCGCGCGAAACAGGAAGCTCGTGTATTGCTGCCAGATGGGCAGGTCCAGGCCCAGGCGTTTGATCATCGCCAGCCGGTCGGCCTCGCTGGCTTCGGCGTTGACCAGCAGCTCGATGGGGTCGCCCACGGCATACACCGCGAAGAACACCACCAGCGACACCGCCAGCAAGACAAAAAGGCTCTGCATGAGCCTTCGCAGGATGAAGATGAGCACTCAGGCGCCTCTTTGCGTAAGGGATGGGGACCGGCGTCGGGCGGCGTGGAAAACAAAAATACGGAGTGCGCAATGCGCACCCCGTATCCATGGCTGCGGGCGGTGGCTTACTTGGCCTTGACCGAGGTGGCCAGCGTGTACTGGTCGCGGCGGCCTTCGTAGCTCAGGCCCTTCTTGAAGGCCCAGATGCTGCTTTCAAAGTGCAGCGGGATCAGCGCCACGTTGTCCAGCGCGAACTTGGTGGCGGCTTCCAGCGCCTGCCTTGCGCTTGACGGGGTCCACCATGTCGGCGGCAGGCAGGTACAGCTTGTCGAACTCGGGGTTGTAGTTGGCGCCGTAGTTGCTGGTGCCCTGGCCCTTGGGCGCATCCAGCGATGCCACCCACAGCTGGAACAGTGCCGAGGCTTCGCCCGTTTCTGCAGGCCAGCCGCCCATGGGCAGGCTGAACTCGCGCTTGGCGCGCTTGGGGAAGTAGATCGACGCGGTCATGGCGTCCACGCTGGTCTTGATGCCGACGCGCGTGAAGTACTGCGCCACGGCCTGGGCCACCTGCGCGTCGTTCACATAGCGGTCGTTGGTGGACGACAGCGTCAGCTCGAAGCCATTGGGGTAACCGGCTTCGGCCAGCAGCTTCTTGGCGCCTTCGGGGTCGAACTTGATCTCGGGGGCCTGGGGCAGCGCGCCGAACATGCCGTCGGGCATGTACTGGTAGGCGGGCGTGGCCATGCCGTCCATGATGCGTTGCACGATGGCCTTGCGGTCGATGGCCATGTTCATGGCCTGGCGCACGCGCACATCCTGCAGCGGGTTCTTGCCGTCAGCGGCCTTCACGAAGGGGCTGGGGTTGCGGCCGATGTCGGGCTGCAGGAACACCAGGCGGGTCGACGGCGTGGCCACGAAGTCGAACTTGGCACTGTCCTTCACGCGCGTCAGGTCGCGCGCGGCGGGGTTTTCGATCACGTCGTAGTCGCCGGACAGCAGGCCCGTCAGGCGCGGGCCGGCGCTGGGCACGGGCACCATCTTCACGGTCTTCCAGTGCGGCTTCTCGCCCCAGTAGGCTTCGTTGCGCTCCAGCTGGATGCCGGTGCCCTTGACGTAGGACTTCATCAGGAACGGGCCGGTGCCGATGGCCGTCTTGCCGGTGTTGAAGTCCGTCACCGTGGGGTAGCCCGTCACGCCGCAGTTGCCCTTGTTGGGTGTGAATGCGATCTTGTCGGCCTTGGCGATGCCGCTCCACAGGATGGGCAGCGAACGCGCCATTTCAGCGGGCAGCAGCGGCAGCGGGGCAATGGTCTTGATGATGACGGTCAGGTCGTCTGGCGTCTTCACGTCGGCGATGCGCTTTGTGGTGTCGGTGTACGACTCCGACACGTTGGTCTCGTTGTTCAGCGTGCGGCAGATGGTGAACAGCACGTCCTTGGACGTGAACGGCTGGCCGTTGGAGAACTTGACGCCGGGACGCAGCTTGAACTCCCAGGTCAGGTCGTCCACGTTCTTCCAGGATGTCGCCAGCGAAGGCACCAGGTCCATCTTGGCGTTGCGCGCGACGAGCGAGTCGTACACGTGGGCCGAAAAAGCGTCGTTGGCCGTCATCTTGTGATAGTGCGGATCGGCCGCTGTGGGCTCTGCAGCCAACGCGATGGTGAGCGACTGTGCGTGGGCCAGGCCCACCGCGCCCATCGACACTGCCACGCCACCCGCGAGGGCGAGCACGGTCTTTCGGATACCAACATTCATTTCAGATTCCTTTTGTCAACCAAGGGAGAGAAACACAGAAAGCGAAACGGGACAGGACATGCGGCAAGGAGCCGTTGAACACTGCGCCGAAGCGCGCCCGGGTCCACGTGTCAGTGGCCTGGAGAGCCATCGATTTCAGCGGCGCTCCTTTTCGCTATGTATGCATATTATCTATGTAAAGAGAGGGCGCCGAAGGGTGCCTCGCAGGCCGGAAATACGCGGGCTGCGCGCCTCGCAAAGAGGCGTTAGCCAGCACGGTGCGGTCTCGCCGTAACACCAGGGAGTGCATGTGTGATGGCACGGTGCATGCTGTTTGAGCTATAAAAATAATAGCTTCTGGCGCTTAATGGAATAAGCGCTAGAGGCCATTTTGGCTCAAAAAATCGGACTGAAACCGAGGGCTGCGGTCGGCATGCTGGTTGACGGCCAGCACAGGGTATCTACCAGCAAGTAACATCCCGCTCACCCACAACCCGCCCCACCGGGGCACAACGGAGACAAGCGATATGTTCAGTCATGTGATGGTCGGTGTGAACGACCTGGAAGTGTCGAAGAAGTTTTACGACGCGCTGCTCGGCACCCTTGGCGTGCCGCCCGGTGTGGCCAACAAGAATCGCTATTTCTATCGCGGCCCCACCGGCACCTTCTGCATCAGCACCCCCATCAACGGCGAGCCCGCCACCTTCGGCAATGGCGGCACCATCGGCTTTGCCATGCAGTCGCCCGAGCAGGCCGATGCGTTTCATGCCGCGGGCATAGCCAATGGCGGCACCACCTGCGAAGACCCACCGGGCTACCGCGAAGGCCCCACGGGCAACCTGTACCTGGCTTATCTGCGCGACCCGGACGGCAACAAGATCTGCGCGCTGCACCGCCCCCCAAAGGCCTGAGACATTACACCGGGCGGCGGCTCGCGCCCGGCTGGTGAGTGGCGTGGGGGATGAAGGCGCTTGGAGTAAAACGGAGGGCAGCAGCGTGGCGAACGGCCGCTAGGACCTCAGGCGCGCGAGGCTTACGGCCGGCGCACGGCGCGCACCTTTCCGCTGCTGCCGCCACCTGCGTAGAACAGGCCCGCGCCGTCGGATTCGAGCCCGCTCACACCCACGCCTTGCGGCATATCGAGCTGCTGCAGCACGGAGCCGCTGGCGGGGTCGAGATGGCGGAGGGTGCTTTCATCGCCCTCCCAGGTGCCGTGCCACAGCTCGCCGTCCACCCAGGTCACACCGGTCACAAACGGTTGGATTCAATGGTGCGGCGGATGGCGCCCGTGGCCGGGTCGATCTTGTCGATGCGCGACTCGGCGATCTGGTAGAGGTGCATGCCGTCAAACGCGGTGCCTGCATCGCAGATCACATTGAGCGTTTGCGGCAAGCGCGCGGGCGGCGGCAGAGATCAGTGAATCCATGCCACCCAGCGGCAGTTGCGCTGAGCACCGGACTGCCGAAACGGCGCCTCGGATGGACTGGACCGCGCTGGCGAAGGCCCCGATGCCGGTCTTAGTGGGTTATTGACACTACGGTTCGAGATAATGAATGCAGGCCTTTGCGCCATATAAAAAATCTCCCATTCAATATTGAAGATAATATTCAACCGAAGAGCGGGCAATTTTCCCGGGGTTGACGCGAGATAAGCATCGCGTTACAATCGCTGCTTCTTTTAACCCCTGTGTGCACTATTTTGCTGCCACGAGCTTAAAACGGCCGCAGCGTATCACGCGCCCGGTTTTGAAGTTTTGCAGGGCGTCTTGCCCTGTATGACTGGCCCTTGCCAGTCATTTGCTCCCGCGGTTGTGCACCTGCCGCTTCCCCGCCAGTCGTTTGTTTTGTCTGATTTTCATCGGGCATGCCATTTCACGTCTGGAGCATTACCTGCATGGCGATGCGGCATTCACTGGAGGAAATCGCCCATGTGTGGTCTGGCGGGAGAAATTCGTTTTGACGGCGTCGCGGTAGATATTGCCGCTTTGGAGCGGATGACGCAACAACAAAGCGACCGGGGGCCGGACAGTTTCGGCATGGCTGTGACGCCAGAGCGGGGTTTCGGCCACCGGCGCCTGAAGATCATGGACCTGTCAGACGCTGCCCAGCAGCCCATGGTGGACCCCCAGCTGGGCCTGGGCGTGGTGTTCAACGGCGCCATCTACAACCACGCGGACCTGCGGCGCGAGCTGCAAGCCTTGGGCTACGTGTTCTATTCGCAGGGCGATACCGAGGTGCTTCTGAAGGCCTACCACGCCTGGGGCGCCAGCTTTGTAGAGCGGCTCAACGGCATGTTCGCGTTTGCCTTGTGGTCACGCGATTCAGGCCGTGTGCTGCTGGGGCGTGACCGCCTGGGCATCAAGCCGCTGTACTACGCCGAGGTGCCAGGGGGGCTGCGGTTTGCGTCCACCCTGCCCGCCCTGCTGGCGGGCGGCGGTATCGACACCTCCATCGACCCGGTGGGTCTGCACCACTACCTGTCGTTTCATGCGGTGGTGCCAGCGCCCTACACGTTGCTCAACGGCGTGCGCAAGCTGGCGCCGGGCACGCTCATGCACATCGCGCCGGACGGCCAGCGCTCGGAATCCACGTACTGGTCGCTCGACTATGCGCGCAGCGCCGAGGCAGAAAGCCGCTCGTTCGACGACTGGAAAGAGATCTTGCTGGACAGCCTGCGCCTGGCGGTGCGGCGCCGCCTGGTGGGCGATGTGCCGGTGGGCGCGCTGTTGTCTGGCGGGGTGGATTCGAGCCTGATCGTGGGCCTGATGGTGGAGGCGGGCGTGCAGGGGCTGCGCACCTACAACGTGGGCTTTGAAGACGTGGGCGGAGAAAAGGGCAACGAGTTCGAGTACGCCGACATCGTCGCGCAGCGATTTGGCACGGTGCACGAACGCATCTTTGTGCCCGAGGCGCAATTGCTGCGCCGCCTGCCAGAGGCGATCCGCGCCATGAGCGAGCCCATGGTCAGCCACGACTGCATCGGCTTCTATCTGTTGTCCGAGGCGGTGTCGCGCCACAGCAAGGTGGTGCAAAGCGGCCAGGGCGCCGACGAGGTGTTCGGCGGCTACCACTGGTACCCCAAGCTGCAGGGCAGCGCCCAGCCGGTGCCGGACTACCTGGCCGCCTTTCTGCGACCGCGACCACGCCGAGTACGCGCCGCACGGTGCAGGACCGCTACCTCACCGGCGACGCTTCGGCCGCCTTCGTGGACGCGCAGTTCGCGGCGCCGGGTGCGCCAGCATCCGGTGGACAAGGCCTTGCGCATGGACACCACGGTGATGCTGGTGGACGACCCGGTGAAGCGGGTGGACAACATGACCATGGCCTTCGGGCTGGAGGCGCGTGTGCCCTTCCTGGACCACGAACTGGTCGAGCTGGCCGCACGCATCCCGGCGCGCCACAAGCTGGCCGGGGGCGGCAAGGGCATCCTGAAGGAGGCTGCGCGCCAGGTGATTCCGGACGACGTGATCGACCGGCCGAAGGGCTACTTCCCGGTGCCCGGCCTCAAGTACCTGCAGGGCGATGTGCTGGCCAATGTGCGCGACGCATTGTGTGGACGCGCCGCCCGCGAGCGCGGCCTGTTCCGGCAGGACTACGTGGACCAGCTGCTGGCCGACCCGGGCGGCCACATCACGCCCCTGCGCGGCTCCAAGCTGTGGCAACTGGGCCTGCTGGAGCAATGGCTGCAAACCCACGTGCCCGCATGAGGGAGGACGTTGCCATGAGCCGCAAGCACGCCCAACGCGCCATGCGCCTGGACCGCAACCCCATTCCCCAGGCCGAAGGCGCGCGCACCCCTGCAAGGCCTGCCGTATCCGCCAACCTGGTGGTGGACTGCGGCTGGGGCCGCCTGATTGCCGGGCACACCTTTGCCGACGCCCGCCGACATCGCCGCGCAGCTGCTGCAGGAGCACCCAGGCGACCGGGACATCGCCTTCTATCTCGACAAACCCCACGTGGTGGTGGCGCAGGCGCCGCAGCAGCTGTTCGTGGACCCTTCGGAGGCCTTCCGCCTCACGCTCAACAGCTACCAGCCTGCGCGGGCCGTGCGGCGCGGATTCACCGTGCGCCGGCTGCGCACGCGGTCGGATCTGGCGGCGGTCAATGCCATCTACCGCAGCCGCCGCATGGTGCCCGTGGACCCGAAGCGCGTGTGGGGCCTGCGCGCCGACCGCAAGACCGTTTACGTGCTGGCCGAGGACCGGGTCAGCGGCGAGGTGCTGGGCGTCGCCATGGGGCTCGACCATGCCGAGGCGTTTGGCGATGCCAACCCGGGCGCCAGCCTGTGGGCGCTGGCGGTGGCGCCACAGGCCCCGCATCCGGGCATTGGCGAGGCGCTGACGCGGTATCTGGCCGAGTATTTCCAGGCGCGGGGCCGTGCCTACATGGACCTGTCCGTGATGCACGACAACCAGTCCGCCATCGCGCTGTACACCAAGCTCGGGTTTCAGAACATCCAGGTGTTTGCCGTCAAGCACCGCAACGCCATCAACCAGCCGCTGTTCACCGGCCCGCCGCACAGCGACGAAGAGGGCCTGAATCCCTATGCCCGCATCATCCTGGACGAGGCCCAGCGTCGCGGCATTCTGGTGGATGTGATCGACGCGCCCAACGGTTACTTCAAGCTCAGCCACGGCGGGCGCAGCGTGACGTGTCGGGAGTCGTTGACCGAGCTGACCAGCGCCGTCGCGATGAGCCGCTGCGCTGACAAGCATGTGACCGTGCGCCTGCTGGACCGTGCTGGGCTGCGGGTGCCGCAGCAGACCCTGGCGGGCGACGCCGAGCACAACACGGCCTTCCTGCGGGCGCACGGGGCCATCGTCGTCAAGCCGGTGGACGGCGAACAAGGCAAGGGCATCAGCGTCAACATCACCTCGGCCGACGAGATGGAGGCGGCCATCGAGGCGGCCCACCAGCACGACGACCGCGTGCTGCTGGAGCAGTTCTGCGAAGGTCAGGACCTGCGGATTGTGGTGATCAACCACCAGGTGGTGGCAGCCGCCATCAGGCGCCCCGCGCAGGTGGTGGGCGACGGCCATTCCACCATCGCCAGCCTGATCGAAAAGCAGAGCCGCAGGCGCGCCGCTGCCACAGGCGGTGAGTCGCGCATTCCGGTCGATGCGGAGACCCGGCGCTGCCTTGCATCGCAGGGTTTCGCCCTCGGCGATGTGCTGCCCGGAGACCAGGTGCTGGCCGTGCGCAAGACGGCCAACCTGCACACCGGCGGCACCATCCACGATGTGACCGCACAGCTGCACCCCGCGCTGCGCTCGGCGGCGGAACACGCCAGCCGCGTGCTGGACATACCCGTCACGGGGCTGGATTTTCTGGTGCCCGCCGTGGATGGCCCCGACTACGTGATCATCGAAGCGAACGAGCGCCCCGGCCTGGCCAACCACGAGCCACAGCCTACCGTGCAGCGGTTTATCGACCTGCTGTTTCCCCGCACCCGTCTGGAGGAGCCCTCGCCATGACCATTGACCTCGACCTGATCGCCACCCAAAGCCAGAAAGTACCCGCCGTTCAAGACCCGAACCACCCTGTCGCGCCGCTGCCACCGATTGACCCCGCCTTCCTGGAGGAGACGCTGCTGCAGTTGATGGCAATCCCCAGCCCCGTGGGCCTGACCGACGGCGTGGTGCGCTACGTGGCCGGGCGCCTCGACGCCATTGGCATACCGTACGAGATCACGCGGCGGGGCGCCATTCGCGCCACGCTGCGGGGCCGCGAAGCCCGGCCTGCGCGCGCTATCGTGGCCCACTTGGACACCCTGGGCGCCATGGTGCGCGAGATCAAACCCAACGGCCGCCTGGGCGTGGTGCCCATCGGGCACTGGTCGTCCCGGTTTGCCGAGGGCGGTCGGCTCACGGTGTTCACGGACACCGGCCAGCTGCGCGGCACGTGCCTGCCGCTCAAGACCTCGGGCCATGCGTTTGGTGCGGAGGTGGACACGCAGCCTTCGGACTGGGAGCATGTCGAGGTGCGGGTGGACGTGGAGTCGCGCAACGCCCAAGACCTGCAGGACGCGGGCATCCATGTGGGCGACTGGATTGCGTTTGACCCCCAGCTGGAGATCCTGCCCAACGGGTACATGACGTCCCGCTACCTGGACGACAAGGCTGCGGTGGCGGCGCTGCTGGCTTCGTGCAAGGCGCTGGTGGACAGCGGGCTGTCGCTGCCGGTCGACGCACATCCGCTCTTCACCATCACCGAAGAGGTGGGGTCGGGCTCATCAGCCGCCCTGCACGGGGACATTGCCGAGATGGTGAGCCTGGACATAGCGATTGCCGCGCCGGGCCAGAACACCGATGAGCATGCCGCCACCATCTGTTTTCAGGACATGTCGGGCCCGTTCGACTATCACCTCACCCACAAGCTCGTGGGCCTGGCCAACCTGCATGGCATTGCCCACCGCCGGGACGTGTTCAAGTTCTACCGGTCGGATTCAGCCGCCGCGGTGGAGGCAGGCAATGACATCCGCACCGCGCTCATCGGCTTTGGCGCGGACGCCTCGCACGCCCACGAGCGCACGCACCGTGACGCGCTGATGGCCCTGGCCCAGCTGAGTGCGGCCTACATGCTGTCTGACCCCGTCGCGGCGCGCGACCGCAGGTCCATGGGGCCCCTCGAAGGGTTTACCGAACAGCTGCGCCCTGGCGACATGCTGGTGCCGGTCACCGCACTGCCAGACCCTGAGGCCTTTCTCGCCGCGGACACGTCCGGCGGTGGTGCCTGAGCGGCCGACGCTGGGTCATACTCGGGCGCCTGCGGGGCATGCGCTCCGACAGCGAGGGGGCTGCGGATGGCACGCCCCGGTGCAAGCAAAAGGATGTGGTGCGTGAAATCAGCAAGTGCAGTGATCTTTGACGAGGCGTACTACCAGCGCTTTTACTTCGACAAGAAGACCAGCGTGGTGGACCCGGCGCACATGGAACGCCTGGGCACCTTTGTGTGCAGCTACCTCAAATACCTGCGCGTGCCGGTGCTGCGCGTGCTGGACGTGGGCTGCGGCATCGGGCTGTGGAAGGGCATCGTGGCGCAGCATTTTCCAGAGGCTAGCTACCAGGGCGTGGAGTTCAGCCCCTACCTGTGCGAGCGCTACGGGTGGCAGCAGGGCTCGGTGGTGGACTACGCGGCCACCAAGCCTTTTGACCTGGTGATCTGCCAGGGTGTGCTGCCCTACCTGAGCCCGCCGGACTTGAAGGCCGCGCTGCTCAACCTGGGCCGCCTGTCCAAAGGCGCGCTGTATGTCGAAGCCGTGTCGCGCGAGGATTTCGAGCGCGACATCATCGACGAAGAGATCACCGACAGCCGCGTGTTCCGCCACCGCGCCGAGCTGTACCGGCGCGGCCTGCAAGAGGGCGCCATGGAGCTGGGCGGCGGCGTGTGGCTGAGCCGCAAGGCAGAAGTGCCGCTGTTTGCGCTGGAACACGTTGGCGGGCACTGAGTTGACGGTCGCGCAGCCTTCCGCGCCTGCGGCGCCCCACGCCGTCTCCCGCCTGCGCACCGCGCGTCTGGCCCGCAGCGCCAAGCCCTTTCTGGCCCGGGGCGGCATCAAGGGCGAGCGCTGCGCCGGTTGCCGCCTGGTGCCCAGCCACTGCCTGTGTGCGCTGCGCCCGGTGGTGCCGACCCGCGCCGGGGTGTGCCTGCTGATGGCCGACATCGAGCCGCTCAAGCCCAGCAACACCGGCTGGCTGATCGCCGACGTGGTGCCCGACACCTTCGCCTTCGGCTGGGCCCGCACCGAGGTCGACCCCGCGCTGCTGGCGCTGCTGGCCGATCCGCAGTGGCAGCCGTATGTGGTGTTTCCCGGGGAGTATGTGGCGCCCGAACGGGTGGTGACGCATGTCGTCGTACCCGAGCCCTCTGTGCGAGTGCGCAGGTGGCGGTGGCCAAGCGCCCGCTGTTCATCCTGCTCGACGCCACCTGGCCCGAGGCGCGCAAGATGTTCCGCAAAAGCCCGTACCTCGACCGCTTTGCCGGTGCTGAGCCTGCAGCCCGATCAGATCTCGCGCTACCAGCTGCGCCGCTCGCGCCGGGACGACCACTTCTGCACCTCCGAGGTGGCCTCGCTGTGCCTGGACCTGGCCGGCGATACCCACGCCGCGCAGGTGCTGGAGGCCTACCTGGACGTGTTCACGCACCACTACCTGCAGGCCAAGCACCAGTTGCCGCCCGACTGCGCGGGCGAGGCGCACGAACGGCTGCGCCAGCTGACCGCTGCGGACTGAGGGGATTGCGCACAGAGCGCAAAATGCACCCATGAAAGCACCCCCCCGCCTGCAGTCCCTCATCGAGGAAGGCCTGATCGACACCGTGGTCCGACAGCTCATGAGTGGCAAGGAAGCCATGGTTTTTGTGGTGCGCAGTGGCGACGACACGCTGTGCGCCAAGATCTACAAAGAGGCCAACAACCGCAGCTTTCGCCAAGCCGTGGACTACACCGAAAACCGCAAGGTCAAGAACTCGCGTTCGGCCCGCGCCATGGCCAAGGGCAGCAAGTTTGGCCGCCAAGAACAAGAGGCCGCCTGGCAAAGCGCCGAGGTCGATGCGCTGTACCGCCTGGCCGCTGCGGGCGTGCGCGTACCGCAGCCCATCAACTTTCACGACGGCGTGCTGCTGATGGAGCTGGTGACGGATGCGAACGGCGATGCCGCCCCGCGCTTGAACGATGTGAGCTTTTCGCCCGAAGACGCGCGCACCCACCATGCCACGCTGGTGGCCGAGGTGGTGCGCATGCTGTGTGCGGGCGTGGTGCATGGGGATTTGTCCGAGTTCAACATCTTGCTGGCGCACCTGCCCGGCGAAGACGGCCAGACCGCTGCGGACGGCCCGGTCATCATCGACCTGCCCCAGGCCGTGGACGCCGCGGGCAACAACCACGCCCAGCGGATGCTGATGCGCGACGTGGCCAATTTGCGCGATTTCTTTGGTCAGTACGCGCCCGAGCTGCGCACCACGCAATACGGGCCCGAGATCTGGAGCTTGTACCAGGGTGGACTGCTCAGCAATGAAACGCAGCTCACTGGTACTTACGCACCAGACCGCGTCGACGTGGACATGCAGGCCGTGCTGCGAGAGATCGACGATGCGCGCGATGAAGACGCGGCGCGCAGGCTGCGCATGGCTGTGGGCTGACCCTGTGTGAGGGATACGCGGCGAGGGCGGGGGGACTATCTGAAAAAACCTGGATAGGCCCGCCAAGGGGGTTTTCCAGTGGGTTGCCGAGCAACAGGCATTGAATAACCCACTGCGCAATTCAAACAAATATGGCAGGTAACATGCGTCACTGTCCGTTTTCTTACAGAATTTAAGGACGCAAGGGTGCGTTCAGCGTTAGCCCCACCCACCAACCCTCGGGACCCTGATGACGTTTCGCCAGCGACTCAAGTCCGTTATCACCCCCGCAACGTTGGCCGTGAGCCTGGTGGGCGTGGTGCTGACTGCGGTCATCTGGACGGCGGCGCAGTTGCAATTGCGCACCGAGCAAACGCGGGCGTTGCAGAGTGAGTTGGCCAAAAATAACAACCTGGCCCAGTCCCACGACGAGCGTGCCCACCGCTCGTTTCAACTGCTCGACCAGATCATGCTGTTCGTGCGGGCCGATCACCTAGCGCGTGAGATGACCTCCGACGCTCTGAAAGCGCGCCTGGCGTCTTTGCAAATTGACCGCGCTGACGTGGAGGCGCTTTTGGTCATTGGGCCGGACGGGTTGTTGCGGGCGAGTACGGTTGGAGAGCGTCCGCTGACCTTTTCCGATCGTGATTACTTTAAGTCGCACGCTGCAAACCCAAACGACCACCTGCGCATTGGGGAGCCCATTTTGGGGCGTCTCATCGGTCAATGGGTAATTCCGCTCACCCGTCGCATCACCTTGCCGGATGGCAGTTTTGGCGGCGTGATCTTGCTGGCGCTCAATCCGTCGTTTTTGGCCAAGGCTTACCAAGATGCGGAGCAGCTTCAAAACGGTTCGATGGCGTTGATCGGTCTCGACGGTATCACCCGAGTGCGACGCAACGCCGACAAGATCAGTTTGGGTGACAACGTCAGTGCCTCGCAGCTGTTCAAAGAGATCCCGCGCGCACCGGTAAGTCATTACGTGGGGGTGTCGGCGTCTGACGGCGAACGGCGGATGGTCAGTTACCGCGTGATGGAGACTTACCCCATGGTGACGGTGGTGGCCTCATCTCTGCGGGATTTGGATGCCATCACGCAGCAGCGTGAGCGCCTGTATGTCGGCGTCGCGGCGGCGGGGACCTTGCTTGTGGTCACGCTGGCGGGCTTGCTGCTCTGGGTGGTGCTGCGGCGCCAGCGAGCGTTGTCCATCGTTCGGGACAGTGAGCGGCGCTATCGCATGCTGTTTGAAAGCAGCCTGGATGCGGTGTTCAGCCTCCGTGCCGATCACCGCGTGGTCAGCGCCAACCCGGCTGCATGCCGCTTGTTGGGCTTGGAGCCGCAAGCCCTGGGCGAGATCGGGATGACGGATTTGATCGACCCCGCGGACCCTCGCGCAGCACAATTGCTGGAGCAAGTGGGTGCCGAGGGCACTGGCCATGGGCCTTTGCGCATGGTGCGTACCGACGGTTCGGTGTTGGAGGTAGAGGCGAGTGCGACCCGCAGCCTCGATGGAGATGCCACCTACAGCATGATCGTGCGCGATATCACCGATCGAAAACAAGCGGAAGACCAAATCAAGACCCTGGCGTTTTACGACCCGTTGACGGGTTTGCCCAACCGTCGTCTGCTGATGGACCGCCTGAAGATGGCACTGGTCAGCAGCAACCGGCATCGGCGACATGCTGCGCTGCTGTTTATTGATCTGGACAATTTCAAAACCCTCAACGACACCTTGGGCCACCACCAGGGCGATCTATTGCTCCAGCAGGTTGCTCAGCGACTGACGGGCTGTTTGCGAGAGGGCGATACCTGCGCCCGTCTGGGTGGTGATGAGTTCGTGGTGATGCTGGAAGACCTGAGCACCAACCCTCTGGATGCTGCAAACCAGGTGCGCAGCGTAGGCCACCACGTGCTGGCGTCGCTCAGTCAAAGCTATCCGCTCTCAAGCGCACACCACCACAGTACGGCCAGTATCGGTATCACCCTGTTTGGTGCTGGTGCGGACGAAGACCTGCACGAACCGCTCAAGCGCGCCGACCTGGCCATGTACCAGGCCAAAGCGGCTGGACGCCATACGCTGCGATTTTTTGACCCGCAGATTCAGGCCGCCGTATCTGCCCGCGCGGCGTTGGAGATGCATTTGCGCGACGCGGTGCAGCGCCAGCAGTTTGTGCTGCACTACCAGCCTCAGATCGAAGGGACAGGCCGCGTGACCGGTGCGGAAGTGCTGGTTCGCTGGCTGCATCCCGAGCGCGGGATGGTGTCGCCCGCAGACTTTATCCCGCTGGCCGAAGAAACCGGTTTGATTTTGCCCTTGGGCCAGTGGGTGCTCCAGACGGCCTGCGAGCAACTGGCGCGGTGGGCCAGCCAACCTGAGCAGCCGCATCTGTCGGCACTGTCGATATCGGTCAACGTCAGCGAGCGGCAGTTTCGGCAGCCCGACTTTGTAGAACAGGTGCTGGGGGTGCTTGCGTACACCGGAGCGCGCGCCAGTCACCTCAAGCTGGAGCTGACAGAAGGCCTGCTGGTGTCTGAGGTGGAGGACGTGATCGCCAAGATGACCGCCCTCCAGGCGCGGGGGGTGCGGTTTTCTCTGGATGACTTTGGTACCGGCTATTCGTCGCTGTCCTACCTCAAGCGTTTGCCTTTGCATCAACTCAAGATCGATCAGGGGTTTGTGCGCGATATCCTGGTGGACCCCAACGATGCCGCGATCGCCCAGATGGTGATCGTTCTCGCCGACAGTCTGGGCTTGTCGGTCATCGCCGAAGGAGTAGAAACCGAAGCCCAGCAAGCCATGCTGGCCACCCAGGGATGCCATGCCTTCCAGGGCTACTTGTTCAGCCGGCCGTTGCCACTGCCCGCATTCGAAGCCTGGTTCGAACAGCGGGGTTACATCGGGCGGGTCGCAGCGCAGGATCCACGCGCGGAGCTAGAGGCGCCGCGTTTGTTTTGACGGTAAAGGGCCAAAGAGTAGCGGCTTGGATGCCGTAGAGCGACGTTGGGGCGCCGCAATGCGGGCATGGCCATGGCACGGGTCCGCGTAGATGAATCCTGATTTGATAGCTGCTGGCGCTTGTTTATAAAGCGCCAGAGCCTGTTTTTACTTGAATTCTTGGCGCGCCGCGTTGCATCGGTCTGCGCTGGTGCCTTACAGTAGCCGCCCCGCTGCACACAAACGCACCCACACACCAGCCCACGATGGCTGCCCCCACATGACCAAAGACCTGGCCCGACTGAACGATCTCAAA
Source organism: uncultured Gammaproteobacteria bacterium (assembly GCA_963784815.1). GTDB lineage: Bacteria > Pseudomonadota > Gammaproteobacteria > Burkholderiales > Burkholderiaceae_C > Acidovorax. Next base: position 27,741 of record CAWATB010000010.1, read on the forward strand.
CCCATGGTGCTGTGCGAGCCCTGCCAGGGCATTCAACGCAACTGGCGCAAGGCCCCCGGTCACGCCGAACTGGTGCAGCGCGGCAACCGCAAGGAAGAGCGTGAGGATGGCACCGTCACCATCACCCGCTACGTGTGTGACCGCTGTGGCACCGGGTGGGAGTATGAAAACGACAAGAACAACCAGAAGGCCGGTTGGTCGGTGGTGGGGCGCTAGGCAATCGCATCCGTCGCAACTCAGCCAAAGGGGACAGCGCTTGATAAGCAATCTCCACCGGCCATTGTTTGTTGCAACCAATGGCCGCGCAAGCTGCTGGGGCACGCGCGCCTCACGGCGGTGGCAGGCCGTCACTCCGGCGGCTCTGCCAGCAAGCCGATGACGCGGGGGGGAATGAATGGATCGGTAGATTCACGAAATCACGCATGAATTCAACGGCTTACACGTCTGCGTGAATACGCACACAGCAAGGTTCCGCCGACGGGGCACCTTTTCTTTTCGTGCGTGTCCCACAGGCCTTCAAGGAGATAGCCGCATGCTGCACCGCAGACGATTTCTGACCACCACCTCCAGCCGCCTTGCCCTGGGCGGCGCTGCGGTGTTGCTGGCCGGGCGTACCGCGTGGGCCCAGCCCAGCTACACCGTGCCGCTGGTGCTGCTCCAGGAGATGACAGCAACCAAATTTCCGCGCAGTGTGCCGGTACAGGGCCTGTTCGACCTGACCTTGCAGGCGCCCCGCCTGCGCCTGCTTCCTGAGGTGAACCGCGTTGGTGCGGCCATGGTGGTGGACGCCGCGGGCGCTGCGCTGCGGCGCAGTCACGCGGGCACGTTCGATGTGGAGTTTGCGCTGCGCTATGAGGCCAGCGACCGCAGCGCTGCGCGCCCACCAGATCCGGCTGGGGCGGCTGGATTTCCCCACGCTCAAACCCGCGGTTAACGATCTTCTCAATGCCTATGGCCCCGTGCTGGCCGAGCAATCCCTGCGCGAAGTCACCCTGCACCAGCTGCGCCCGCAGGACACCGCCCTGTTTGACGGCATGGGCCTGCAGCCGGGGCCCATCACCGTGACGGCCCAGGGGCTGACGGTGGCGTTTGTGAACAAGCAGCCTTGACCACGGATAGCTTCTCGAACTTCAAAAAATATAGCTGTCAGCGCTTGATGGATAAGCGCTAGAGGCCAAAAAGGCTTGAAATTGAGCGGTGAGGCCGAGGTAGCGCCTACTTGCCCTCACTCGCCACCCGGCGCTGTGCCGCTGCAAAGACATGGTTGCGAATCCACTGCAGGGCCTGACCGCGTTGGCCGCTTTCCGTCGACACGGTGGACGTGGTGGCCACGACCAGATCCAGCGGCGGATACACCCAGATGAACTGACCGCCATACCCGCTGGCCATGAAGGTGGGCCGCGGCACCCTGCCGGGCACCACCCACCACAGGTAGCCATAGGACAGCCCCACCGGCGGGCCACCCGCGTTCTGCGCCTGCGTCGAGGCATCCGCAAACGCCTCGGGCACCAGCGGCTTGCCGTCCCACTGGCCGCGCTGCAGGTACAGCTGGCCGAGCTTGGCCATGTCCAGCGTGCGCAGGTGCACGATGCTGCCCCGGTAGTTGGGCTCGGCAAAACCCAGTGGGCCCACCAGCTGCTGGCGCGCGTAGTCAGCCAGGGGCATGCCGGTGGCTTTCTCCAATATGGCTACCAGCAGCGGCGTCACGGAGTTGTCGTAGCCAAATGTCTGGCCCGGGTCTGCGGCCAGGGGCCGTGCCCAGGCCTCTCGCACGGGCAGGGGCGCCGCCGTGCCAGCGCTGGTGCGCGGGCCTCTGGCCAGTGAAAACCCCGCCGTCAGGGTCAGCAGATGCCGCAGCGTGATGGTGGCGGCGCGCGGGTCGCTGTTGAGCGGCGCCCACTCCGGCACCAGGTCCACCACGCGCTGGTCCACGCTGGTGATGCGGCCCTGCGCCATGGCCGTGCCCAGCAGGGCCGACAGCGCGCTTTTGGAGGCAGACTGCGTGTCGCGCAGCTTGTCCGGCGCGCCATCGCGGTAGTAGCGGTACACCACCCGGCCGCGCAATACCACCACGGCGCTTTGCACGTCGGTGAGCTGGGCGGACAACGTGGCATCCAGGCCCTGGAAGGCAGCGGTATCCAGCGCTTGTTCGGCGGGAGTGGAGGTTTCGCGCCAGGACGTATTGAGGGGTTGTGTGTGCTGGGCCTGCACGGCTCCGGTGGACAAGCAGGCCATCAGACTGAGCGTGATCCAGGTCGAGCGGATAAGCCAGTTTGCACGCATACAGACTCCTTCAAGCGGTGGGCGGATGGTGCGTGCAGTGTAGAAGCGCGGACCTTTGCACCAGCCAAAGGTGAAGGCGCAGCGCTTTGCCTGCGCGCTGCCTTTCGCGTTCAGGCGCCACCAACCACTGCCCTGCGCAGCGCCGCGCGCGCCAGCAGTCGGGTGGAGTCCAGCGTGGGCAGGGGTGAGTTGGCGTCGCTGAGGATGAGCGGGATCTCGGTGCAACCCAGAACCACGGCATCGCAGCCATCGTCCTGCTGCATGCGGGCAATGATCTGCTGAAAGGTGGCTGCGGCCTCGGCCCGGATCACGCCAGGCACCAGCTCGTCCATGATGATCCGGTTGATCTCGGTGCGCTCGGCCTCGGTGGGGCGTACATAGGACAACCCCAGCGCGCCCAGCTTGTCGGGGTATACGCTGCTGTCTACCAGCCAGCGTGTGCCAGTCAACGCCAGGCGCCGGTAGCCCCGTGCGGCGGCCTCGGCGGCGACCACCTCGGCAATGTGCAGCCAGGGCAATGGCGAATACGGCAGCACCCGGTCCAACGCCTGGTGGATGGTGTTGTCGGGGCAGATCAGAAAGTCCGCGCCTGCGCGCGCAAGCTTGTGGGCCGACGCCAGCATGAGGTCGGCCACGCCCTGCAGGTCGCCCCGGTCCAGGCAGTCCACGTAGTCTGCCAGGGGCGGCGTGTGCATCGACACCTCGGGGTGGGCGTGCGGGCGGCCCAGCAGAGCGGGGCCTTCGGTGCAGAGCGTGCGGTAGCAAAGGGCTGCACCTTCGGCGGAGCAGCCCACGATGCCGATGTGTTGGGGCATGGTGTGAACCGTGAGAAGAAAAACAAGACAGTGAGCGAGCGACCATTATTGCCAGCTGATCACAACGCTCTCGGCGATCAAGCACCGATGCGGATGCTCAATCCCCGCGCACACGCTGCGCAAAACCCCGCTCGCTGAACTGCTCCACCACAAAGTCCACAAACACCCGGGTGCGCGCAGGCAGCAGCTTCTTGCTGGGGTAGTACAGCGATGTGGGCCCTGCGTCGGCCCACCAGCCTGGCAACACGCGTACCAGATCGCCCCGGGCCAGCCAGGGTTGCGCGAACGGCATGGGCAGCACCGCCAGACCCAGTCCCATCAGCGCCGCCTGGCACATGGCCTCGGGGTCGTCAAACACGATGCGTGGGCGCAACTCTGCCGCCGCTGCGTCGCCCGCCTTGTTGCGCAGCGTGGTCACCGCAACGCGCCCGGTGCGGATGGTGCGCCGCGCAATGCCGTCCCACTGCGCCAGATCGGACGGATGGCGCGGCGCCCTGCGGCCCTGCAGCAGCGCAGGGGCTGCCACCACCACAAGGTGGATCGGCCCCAGCGTGCGCGCCACCATGTCGGGGTTCAGGTTCAGGCCGCCGCCGATGCCTGCGTCAAAACCCTCGCCGATCAGATCAACCTGGCGGTTTTCAAAACGCCAATCGGGCTGGATGGCGGGGTAGCGCTGCAGAAACTCGGTGAGCAGCGGCACCAGGTACGCGCGGCCAAAGGCCTGGCCCATGCTGACCTTGAGCGTGCCCGCAGGTTGCTGCTCGGCCTCGGCCGCGTGATCGACCGCGTCGGCCAGCGCGGTCAGCGGCTGGCTGATCTGCGCCAGCAGGCGCTGACCGCCCTCGGTCAGCGTGAGGCGCCGCGTACTGCGCTGGAACAGCCGCACGCCCAGCCCGGCCTCCAGCCGCGCCACGTTCTTGCTCACCGCAGCGGGCGTGAGGCCCATCAAGCGCGCAGCGGCCGAGAAGCTGCCGGACTCGGCAGATTTGACAAACGATTCGAGATGGCTGAGCGGTTGCATGGGCTGCATTTTCAACTGTGGGTTGAAATAGATCCAGCCCATTCGTGGCTACCGACATGGCAATGAATTTCTGACACTGCAGGGGCTTCGGGTTCTTTGTAGAACCTTTTCAATCCCCTGATATTTGGAGAAACACCATGTCTTCTGTGCCTGGCACACCCGCTTTCACCCCGCTCTCCACCCCCGCTTCGCAAGTGCTGGCGGGTAAGGTCGCCTTTGTCACCGGCGGCACGCGCGGCATCGGCGCCGCCATCGTCCAGCGCTTGGTGCGCGACGGGGCAGCCGTGGCATTTACCTACAGCAGCTCCGAAGCCCCCGCACGTGCGCTGGTGGCGGCCATTGAAGCGGGCGGTGGCAAAGCGATGGCGCTGAAGGTTGACAGTGCCGATGCCGCCGCCCTCACGCAGGCCGTTGACGGGCCGCGCATACGCTGGGCCGCCTCGACATCCTCGTCAACAACGCGGGCGTGGCGGTGATGGGGGAGATTGACAGCTTTGCGCTGGCCGACTTTGACCACACGCTCAACGTGAACGTGCGCGCCGTGTTCGTGGCCACCCAGGCCGCCGTGCGCCACATGGGCCAGGGCGGCGCCTATGGCCGCGTCATCACCATCGGCAGCACCAATTCGGACCGCGTGCCATGGGCGGGCTTCAGCGCGTATGGCATGAGCAAGGCCGCCATCGTGGGCCTGACCAAAGGCCTGGCCCGTGACCTGGGGCCGCGTGGCATCACCGTGAACAACGTGCAGCCCGGCCCGGTCAACACCGACATGAACCCCGCCGACGGCCCCATGGCCAGCGCGATGCACGGCTTGATGGCGGTGGCCCGCCACGCGCACCCCGACGAGATCGCAGGCATGGTGGCTTACCTGGCGGGGCCGGAGTCGGGCATGGTGACGGGGGCGAGTCTGTTGATTGATGGCGGGTTTGCGGCGTAACCGTCCCATTACCGACGTCACCCCTGCCCAGGTGCCCGCGGGCTACAGCGCGGCGACTGTTTTCAAGCCAGTCGATATAGTGGTCTACCCTTCCACTTGGGACACTGCTGTGCACCACACCCTTCGCCCTTTTCGCAACGCCTGCTCCACTGCGGTTGTTCTGCTCGCTCTGACGGTCAGCGTCAACTCCCACGCCGCCACGTCGGCAGAGGCCAGCTACGTGGGGGAATACCGGGGCGGGTCGGTGGACTCCGTCTCGCAACTGGCGCTACTGGGCGACAACACCTTCTGCTTTGCATTTTCTGGTGGGTCGTTGGACATGGTGATGGCGGGTCGTTGGAAGGCAGAAGGCACCGGAGTCCGTTTGCAGCAGGTGCGGCAGGATCAGACCCTGTTTCCGGTTTTTGCCCGGAAGGCGAGCACTCTTGGAACCACGGTGGAGTTTGACTTTCATGGTCAAACGCTGTCCCACGCCCGCGCCCCGGTGTTTGCCGTTTCTGTAGATGACACGCCTCCGACGACCCTGCGTCCGCTGTTCGGTGAGGACCACAACACCTGGTCGGAAAGCTACCCACTGCCCGCGTTGCCTGCAGAGTCGGTGCGCTACTTTTATTTGGGTGACGTGGTGGAAGAGGCTCCGGGCAAACCGCCCGTCGTCAAGGTGGTGCAGTACCGGCTGGACGGAGCCAACTCTGTTCGGGTGGGTTTTGATCAGCTGCAGGCCATGCCCCTGATGGACCAGCGCGCCGAGCTGAAAGGCGACATGTTGTTCCTGTCTGGCAGTCGTTTGGGCAAACGCCGGGCCCTCAGCCCCGAAGTAGAGCAAGCGGTGCGCACTGGCTGCATCGTGCCTGCGCTGAACCCTGACAGCCCGCGTCCTGCGCTGAAGAAGGGCCAGTCCAAGCCCTTGGAGCCGCTGAAGACGTTCACCGTCAGCGTGTCAGCGATAGCGGGTAAGCCCTTTTTCGAAGCCAAAACCAGGTGAGACCGGCGAGTGCAGCACTTCGGGCACCCTCGCTGCGTCTTGTTCGGCGCGTCCTCCTCGTTCCGAATGCGCTGCAGCGTCTGGCCATAACCGCTGCGGCGGCATCACCCCATCAGGCTGACAGTGCCGAGCCTGCGGGTGCGCGCGCTGGGCTCTCGATCTGCATTTTGGCCAGCCGCAGCGCCTTGCGCATGTAGCCCCGCCACAGCACGCTGGCCAGTAACCACAGCACCGGGGCTGCCCATTTAGAGCGGGCGTGGAAGGCATGGCGCCAGCGCACGGTGGTCTGTGTGCCGCCAGCCTGCGGATCGAACCACCAGGCCCCATTGGCACCCGTGGCCAGCCAGCGCAACGCGCCTGTGAAGCCGCTGACGGTGTAGCTGAAATACTGCGCGGGGTGGTAGTGCTTGAGCCCCTCCAGCGCGCTACTACCGTCTGACAGGGCCACCGTGCGCGTCTGTCCCGGCGTGTCCCAAGCACCCGTCTGGTCGGGGTGCCGGTCACTGCAGGCAAGGGTCCGTAGCCGGTGAACAGGGCGCGCGGGTCCATGGGCGCAATGTGTTGGAACGCGAGCGCAGGGGGGGCATTGATGCGCGTCTGGACCGTGGCGGAGAAGGTGGTCATGGGCGGGAGTGCAATCAGTGGGGTCCGGCTTTTCGGACGGTGAACCGACTGTAGGGCGCGCCGCAGAAACGATAAATACTGTTCTTCAGAACGGACTGTTTGCGCAATTGCTATCAATCGCGCCGTGTCCAGGCCCCGCGGGAGTGTTCAGGCCGCAGCCTGCTTGCGCCGTCGGGGCTTTGCCGCGGGCGCCGTCAGCTCTTGCGCTGTCAGGCCAAACGCCGGGTTGTCGGCCACCATCTCCACCGCCAGATCGATGAAGGCGCGCACACGCGCGGGCAACGCCGTGCGGCTGCCGTAGTACACAAACAGGCCCAGGTGTTCGGCCACATGCGCTGTCAGCAGCGGCACCAACTGCCCGCTGCGCACCAGCGGAGCGGCCGTGGCGCCCACCAGCTGCCCGATAGCGTGGCCGCCCAGCACGGCGCGGGCCTCCACCTCGATGTCGTTGGTGCAGAACGCGCCGGGAATGGCGCGCGAGACGATGTCGTTGCCCACCTGAAACTCCCAGGGCATGGGTTTGCCGGTGGCGGGGTGGCGAAACCCGCTGCAGCGGTGCTGCGCGAGCTCGTCAATGCTGGTGGGCGCGCCGTGTTGGGCGATGTATGACGGCGCCGCGCACACGATGAGCTGCAGGGTCAGCAGCCGCCGCGCCACCACGCCGCCTTCGGGCGGATAGCCCGACCGAAAGCCCACGTCCACGCGGTCTTCTACCCAGTTGCCGATCCGGTCGTCCAGTTGCACATCGGGCTCTACCAGCGGGTAGCGGCGGCAGAACGCATCGATCACTGGCCAGACCACTTCGAGCAGGATGGACCGCGGCGCCACGATGCGCAGCGGCCCTGCCATCTCCTCGCGCCCGCGCCGAGCGCCCTGCACCGCGTGCTGCAGCGTGACCAGGCCGGGCTGCGCAGAGGCCAGAAACTGGCGCCCTTCTTCCGTCAGGCTCAGGCTGCGGGTGGTGCGGTGAAACAGGCGCACGCCCAGGTGCGCTTCGAGCTGCACCAGCAACTGGCTGGATGCCTGGGGCGTGATGCCTTGCGTGGCGGCGGCCTGGCGCAGGCTGCCCAGCTCGGCCGCCTTCACAAAGTTGGCGATGGCGCGTAGTTCGTTGATGGCCATAAGTTAGCGGAAGACAGGGCTGCCTTGATTGGCAAGCAAACGTTGTGAATGAATCCACAAATTATGGGCTAGTCGCGTGGCAATGCGTTGCCTACAGTTCGACCCCAGGCAGTGTGCGGGCCGCTACCGGCTTTTCTTCTCCGGTGTGCAGCAGCTCAGCCTTCCCCCTTCCTCATTGTTTGCTCTCAAGGATGTCGCATGACAACGAACCATTCCCTCCCCTTTCCCCGTGTCTGGATGATCACCGGCGCCTCGCGTGGCATCGGTGCCCGCATTGCGGAGGCCGCGTTGGCCCAGGGCGATGCCGTGGTGGCCACCGCCCGCACGGCTGCGTCGGTGGAAAAGCGCCTCGGTCAGAGCGAGGCCTTGCTGCCCTTGCCGCTCGACGTGACCGACGAAGCCCAGGCGCGCCACGCCGTGGGCGCCGCGCTGGAGCGTTTTGGGCGCATTGATGTGCTGGTCAACAACGCGGGCTATGGCCTGCTGGGCGCGGTAGAAGAGTCCACCGCCGACGAAGTGCTGCGCCTGTACGACACCAATGTCTTCGGCCTGCTGCACGTGACGCGCGCCGTGTTGCCCGGCATGCGAGTGCGCCGCGCGGGGCACGTGATCAACATCTCGTCGCTCGGCGGTGTGCAGTCGAGCGCGGGATTTGGCCTGTACTGCTCCACCAAATTTGCAGTCGAAGGCATTACCGAGGCGCTGCATGCCGAGCTGGCGCCGCTTGGCATCCATGCCACGGTGGTGGAGCCGGGCTACTTTCGCACCGAATTCCTGGACGGTGCCTCGCTGGCCGTGTCGCCCCGGGTGCTGGACGACTACGCCCAGAGCGCAGGTGCTGTGCGCGAGGCCGCCCGCCGCATCAATCTGAACCAGCCCGGCGACCCTGTGCGACTGGCGCAGGCGGTGATGCAACTGGTGGCCAGCCCCACACCGCCCCTTCGCCTGCCGTTGGGCACCGACACGCTGCAGACCATTGCCGCAAAACACGCGTTTGTAGAGCGTGAAACGGCGCAATGGCGGGCGGTGGCTGCGTCCACGGACTTTCCCGCGCAAGCGCAGGAGGCGGCATTGCAGCAGGCTGCGTAAACTCCCTTTTTGATAGCTGTTAGCGCTTATTGGTAAAGCGCTAGAGGCCAATTTGATTCAATATCGCGGGACTGTTCGCTGCGGAGAACGGCCCCGTGGTGGGCCGTGTAATGGTCGAGGTGTGGACGTGATGTGGTCCCGGTATGGTCGCCTGGTGGAGCGATAGCGCAGCGGCACCACGCCTCACACCGGGCGCGCAAACTCCATGACCCAGTTGACCTCCCAGGTGGCGCCGCCGTCGCCAGAAAACGCCTGTTCCCAACGCGGGTGCGCCGGTGTGCATCTGCGACCACTCGAAGCGCACGCGCACCGGGCGGCCGTCCAGCATGTCTTCGCCGTAGAACAGGCCTACGCCGTTGTGAAAGCCGCCCACCACCGGCGGCTGCAGCAGGCCGGTGGCGGCGTCCAGCCCGCCCGTGGCGTTGTCGAGCCAGTAGATGCTCCAGCGCTGGGTGATGGGGCTGAACACACGCAGCGCCATGCCCACAAAGCCCGGTTTCCACGCCAGGGGTGTGAAATCGTCGCAGTTGCCGATGTCTCCCGGCAGCGGGCGCGCGGTGCCGGTGGCGTCGAACACTTCCCAGTCGTTGCAGCCTGCGAGGCGCTGCACCAGGCGTGTGTTGCGGATGCGCCAGGGGCCCATCAAAAAGTCGAAGTCGCGTGCCGCGCTGGAGGGAGCTGCGGGCGACGGGATGGTGATGAGGTGGGGTGTGGTCATGGTGAATTCGTTCAAAAAGTGAAGCGGAACGGCAAGACTTCAGGCGTGCAAGGCCGAGCGTGCCGTGGGCTGCAGCCGGTGGGTTTCGGGCGCACCCGCCAGCCAGGGCGCCAGTTCAGGGGCCACGTCGCGCGCCCAGGCACCGCTGTGGGCAAACGACTGCAACGCGGACTCATCGCCAAACACGGCCAGCCCTACCAGCACAGACTCGCCTTCGCGCACGGGCAGGCCGGGAAAGGTGTTGGCGCTGGGCTCGGTGCAGTACCACGCCACCTGGCGCGCGCCGCCGCGCTGCAGCGTGGGGGTCATGCGGTGGCGGCAAAAGTCCAGCAGTGCCGGGGTGGCAGGCGCGCGCAGCGGGAACACCGTGGCATCCACCACACCGGGGGGTGTGGCCTGCGTGTTGGGCGCGGGGCGCACATGCGCTGGCAGGTCGGCGTCAGCACCGGGCCAGGCGGGGCGCAGCAGCAGCACGTTGTCCGAGTCGATCATGGTGGCGTTGGCCGCCGCGCGGTGCGCAGCCCACACGGGGCCGCCGTAGAAGCCTTCGAGCGCAGCGCGGCGTGCTTCCATATCGGCGAAACCGCGCAGCCAGACAAACAGGTCGGGCCGGTCCAGGTCACGAAACTGGCCCAGCACGCGCATGCCGTGGGCCTCCTGCGTTTCGACGAACTCGCGGTCGAACAGGTCGATGAGCACGTCGCGCTGCTGCGGGTGCAGGGTGTACTGGCGCAGTTCGACGATGGGGCCGGGGTGGGCGGTGCGGTGGTGGCGGTGGCGATGGGCGGCATGCGAATCCTTGTGGAGGAAGAGGACGGGGATCAATAAATGAATTCAGGCCTGCAGTCTGCGCCGCTATACCTGCCAACCCATGGCAGGTATTTGCGTTATCTTTCGGCCAGTCAGTGCATCTCCACGTTCCTTTCGCTCTGTTCCGCTCCGCTTCGTTTCACTCAGCCCCCAACGCTTTCATCTATGCGCGCCAGCCGTTTGCTTTCGCTTCAGATGCTGCTCGAAACCCAGGGCCGCATGAGCGCCACCGCGTTGGCCGACGCGCTGGAGATCTCGGTGCGCACGCTGTACCGCGACGTGGACCAGCTCAGCGCCGCCGGGGTGCCCATCTACGCCGAGCGCGGGCGCAACGGCGGCTTTGCGCTGCTGCCGGGCTGGAAGACCACGCTCACGGGGCTCACGCCGTCCGAAGCGCAGGCCGTGTTTTTGAGCGGCCTGCCCGGCCCCGCACACGACCTGGGCCTGGGCGGCGATGTGGAGGGCGCGCGCCTGAAGCTGCTGGCCTCGCTGCCCGCGTCCTGGCGCGAAGACGCGCAGCGCGTGAGCGCCCGCCTGCACCTGGACCCGGTCGACTGGTACCGCGAGAGCGACCCCACGCCCCATCTCGCCACCGTGGCTGCCGCCGTGTGGGCGGGCCAGCAGATCACCATGCGCTACGAAAGCTGGTCCGACACCGTGGAGCGCACGGTGAACCCGCTGGGGCTGGTGCTCAAAGCCGGGGTTTGGTACCTGGTGGCTGTGCCTGCGGGCGCAGTAGTCGCAACGGGCGACCGCGGGCCGCGCACCTACCGCGTCTCCAACATTCTGGCGGCCCACATGCTCACCACGGCCGTGCGCCGCCCTGCCACGTTTGATTTGCCGGGCTATTGGGCCCAGTCCATCCAGCGGTTTGAGGCCAGCCTGTACACCGGCAAGGCGACGGTGCTGGCCACGCCCACGGGCCTGAAAGGGCTGCGCATGCTGAGCAGTGCCGTCGCGCGTGCGGTGGCCGCCGCCGCACCCTCGCGCCGCAAGGACGGGCGCGTGGCCGTCCACATGCCCATCGAATCTGTTGAGCATGCCTGCGGGCAGCTCATGCGGCTGTCACCGCAGGTGGAGGTGCTGCAGCCGGCGGCGCTGCGCCGCGCTCTGGTCCAGCGCGTGCAAGCCACGGCGCAGCTGTACGGCTTGCCGTAGGCGGATATCCGTTGAAATGCTATTGAAAATATAGCTGTTGGCGCTTGTTGAATAAGCGCTAGAAGCCAAAAAGGCTTCAATTTTTATCTATAGACCCCGCTCCACCATGTCCAGCAGTCGCTGGCCCAGCAGCTCCACCGTGTCTGCGGGCGTGCCGCGCAGCGGGCCGTCGATGCTGAGCAGTGCCATGCCGTGCACGGTGGACCAGGCCAGGTATTCGGCGCCCTGGCGGCGCTCGGGCGGCAGGGCACCGGCGGTCACCAGGTCATCCAGCGCGGCGCTCAGGTGCTGAAAGGGATTGAGGCCCGTGGCGCCGCCCATGGCCGGGTCGGGATGGGTCTGCACGGTAAAGCGGCCACCAAACGCGGTGCGGAACAGGCCCGTTTCGGCGTGCGCAAAACGCATATAGCCCGCACCCACGGCACGCACCTTGGCGTGCGCCTGCTCGGTGGGTGTGCCCGTGGCGGGCACCTGGGCCAGTTCGGCCTCCATGAAGTGCGCGGCAGCGGCCACGGCGGCGGCGCGCACTGCGTCCAGCAGGTCGTCGCGATTGGCAAAGTGGCGGTAGGCCGCGTTGGGCGCCACACCCGCGCGGCGTGTGGCCTCGCGCAGCACCACGGCATCGGGCCCGCCCTGGCGGGCCAGTTCAATGCCGGCGTCCAGCAGGGCGCGGCGCAGGTCGCCATGGCGGTAGGTGGCGCGCGGGGTGGGGGCGGCGCTGGTGGTCCTGGCAGTGCTGGCGGGGGGGGCGTTGCGATTGGTTACGGGCATGGGTGACTTCGATGTGGACACTGTCCATTATCTTTGCTATTGTTTGTGGACGGTGTTCACAATTGGGTGGGCACTTTCTTTTGATGCCCCTCCCAGGCCCCCATGAACCCCATCGCCTGGTTTGCAAGGAGACCCCATGAAAGTCGAGTCGTACCTGATGTTTGAAGGCCGCTGCGAAGAAGCGCTGGACTTTTATCGCAGCGCCCTGGGTGCCAAGGTCGGCACCCTCATGCGCTACAAGGACAACCCCGAGCCCGCTGCGGCATCCGGCTGCGCAGAAGGCAGTGGCCTGGGGCCGACGCCCGAGATGGTCATGCATGCCGAGTTCACCGTGGGCGAGACAACGCTCATGGCGTCGGACGGCATGGGGTCGGGCAAGGCCAGCTTCCAGGGTATCTCGCTGGCGCTGAGCCCCGCGAACGAAGCCGAGGCCCAGCGTCTGTTCGCGGCATTGGCCGACGGCGGTCAGGTGCAGATGCCGCTGGCCAAGACCTTCTTCTCGCAAGCCTTTGGCATGGTGGCCGACCGCTTCGGCGTGCCGTGGATGGTGGTGGCGCCGGAATGAGCGTTGCGCACGCGTTGGAAGGCGGCCGCCCCTACCGCCACTACTTTCCGCTGGAGGCGCCCGACCGCGATTGACTCGACACAACGCCGCCCCCCGACTGAGATTGATTGACCACCCACCAACCCACCACCAAGGAGACCGACATGATGAATCCCGAACCCCACGCCATGCACCGCTGGCTGCAACAGCTGATTGGCGACTGGACCAGCAACGCCAACTGCGACGCCCCGCCCAGCGAGTCCGGCGCGCCCGCTCAAGAGCAATCTGTCGGCTCCGAGCACGTGCGCGCCCTGGGCGACCTGTGGGTGCTGTGCGAAGGCACGGGCACCATGCCCGGCGGTGGCGACGCCCACATGCTGATGACGCTGGGCTACGACCCCGAGAAGAACGTGTTCCGCGGCACCTGGGTCGGGTCGATGATGACCCACATGTTTGTGTACGAAGGCACGCTCGACGCCGATCAAAAGGAGCTAACGCTCGAAACCGAAGGCCCCAGCTTCAAGGACGACGGCAAGACCGCCCGCTACCGCGACGTGATCACGCTGGTGAGCGCGAACGAGCGGACCCTCACATCGTTCGGCCTGCAGCCGGATGGCAGCTGGTCCCAGATGATGCAGGCGACTTATCGGCGCAAGTGATCGGGCCGGGCGGCGGTCCGTGTTTTAGCGTGATGCGAAGTGCCCACAGCGGGCAGGTCGAACAGGCAACCTAAGGCATAGCCAACCCAACCCAACAGATAGCCAACCCAACGCGTAGTCAACTTCACAGGAGTCAAGACATGTCTTACATCGACGGTTTCGTGATTGCGGTCCCCACCGCCAACAAGCAAAAGTTCATTGAGCACGCGCGCCAGCTCGACCCGATCTTCCTGGAGCTGGGCGCCATCCGTGTGATCGAGGGCTGGGGCGATGACGTCCCCGACGGCAAAGTCACCGATTTCCGACGTGCGGTCCAGGCCACGGCAGAGGAGACGGTGGCTTTTTCGTGGGTCGAATGGCCGGACAAAGCCACGCGCGACGCGGGCATGAAGAAGATGATGGAAGACCCCCGCATGGATCCCTCCACACCCGGCAATCCGCCCATGCCCTTTGATGGCAAACGCATGATCTTCGGTGGCTTCGAACAGGTGGTCGAGGTGAAGGCTTGAGAAGCAGTATAAAAATGATAGCAATTGGCGCTTGGTAGAAAAGCGCCGGGGCCTGATTTGGCTGGTGTGGCGCGGGAGCGTGCGGCGCAAGGCCGCCACTGTCCTGTCCGCCGCACCGCACTGTTCTACCCATAGCACTTTTGCTCAGGCACCATTGGCTCCATATTCGCAAGGCATGCCGCCCGATAGTGGCGGTGCACAACACGAGGAGCCCTTGTATGTCGTCGTCCACACCTGCTTCCAATGCCACCACCGCTCTGGTGCCCATCGTGCGCGCCCAGCTGCTCGGCCCGCAGTGGCCCACGCTGGACCCGTTTCTTTTCTGCGCGCACCACGACGATGCCTACCCTGCGGGCAACACCGCGTTCGGCCCGGCCGTACCCATTGAAGACCGCCAGATCGGCAGCGACTTCAGCGGCAAGGACGGCTGGAGCATGTACCACGGCGACACCGTGCCCGGCTTTCCGGGCCACCCGCACCGCGGCTTTGAAACGGTGACGCTGGTGCGCAAAGGCCTGATTGACCATTCCGACTCGCTGGGCGCCGCCGCGCGTTTTGGCGGCGGCGATGTGCAGTGGGTCACGGCCGGCAAGGGCATCGTGCATTCCGAGATGTTCCCCTTGCTCAACGCCACCGAGCCCAACCCGCTCGAACTCTTCCAGATCTGGCTGAACCTGCCCGCACGCAACAAGATGGTGGAGCCGCACTTCACCATGTTGTGGAACGAGCGCATCCCGCGCCTGGTGCACCACGACGCTGCAGGCCGCGCCACCACGGTGACGGTGGTTGCTGGTGCGCTGCCCGGCGCGCCCGAGCCCCTGGCTCCGCCGCCCGAATCCTGGGCCTCCCAACCCGAGGGCGATGTAGCCATTTGGACGCTGCACCTGGAGCCCGGCGCAGAATGGACGTTGCCTGCCGCCAAGGGGGAGAACACGCAGCGCATGCTGTACTTCTTCGTGGGCGACAGCCTGCGCGTGGGGCCTCAAGACGTAGACCGCCACGCCGCCCTGGAGCTGGTCGCGGGCCAGGACTGGCAACTGACCAACACCGGCCCCACCTCCGTGGAATGCCTGGTGCTGCAGGGCCGCCCCATGGGCGAGCCCGTGGCCCAGTACGGCCCGTTTGTGATGAACACGCAAGCCGAGATCATGCAGGCCATGAACGACTACCGCCGCACCCAGTTCGGCGGCTGGCCCTGGCCGGACCAGGACCCGGTGCATGGCACCGAGGCACGGCGGTTTGCGCGGTATCCGGGGCAGGCAGAGGAAGAGCGCCCGGCAGAAGCTGCTGCTGGCGCATAAGTCAAGGCGCTCACCATCCACGAGGCGCTCGGCGATCGGCACGCGCCCCTCGCCTCGTGGACAATTCGGGGTTTTGATCGCGCAGCAGCGGGTGGCAATGCCCGCCAAGCTGTGCCGTTTCTTTCACCGTCTGAAAGCGCAAGCAGCACCATGGCCACCATCACCAAAGACTCCGCCGTCACCATCACCTACAAAGTCACCACGCCCGAAGGCAAACCGCTGGACGGCGGCAGCCTGTCGTACCTGCACGGTGGTTATGAAAACATCTTCCCCAAGGTCGAAACCGCGCTGGAAGGCCAGGCCGTCGGCTTCAGCACCGCGCTGGACCTGGCTGTGGAGGACGCGTTTGGCGCGCGCGACGAAAGCCTGGTGCGCACCATCCCCAAAACCGAGTTCCCCCCGGGCGTGAAGGTGGGCGGCCAGCTGCAGGGCGTGGGCAACGATGGCCAGCCCGCAGTGTTCAACGTGGTCAAGATCAAGGGCCCCGAAGTGCATCTGGACGGCAACCACCCGCTGGCCGGGCAGGCGCTGAAGTTCAGCTGCAAAGTCACCGAAGTGCGCGCGGCCAGTGCAGAAGAAATTGCGCACCGGCATGTGCACGGGGCGCATGGGCACCAGCATTGAGCCAAAGGCGAGGTGGGGCGAGGCGAGGCAGCGGGGTTTTGCCCACTCTGCGAACGCCGGCGTGAGGTCGGCGAGGCGTGTTGACCGCTACAGCGGCGCCATCGCCGACGTCGAGGGAGCCCCTGTGTCGGCAGCTTTGCGCCGAGGAATGAACTGGTCGTCGAGCAATGCCTCGATACGCGCAAAAATCTCGTGGCGCGAAAACGGCTTCTTCATGAAGTCGTCGGCACCGATGCGGTTGGCGTAGAACTGCTCGGTGGCATGCTCGTTGCCGCTGATCATGATCACCGGGATGTGCTGCGACGCGGGCAACTTGCGGATGGCGCGCAGCGCGTTGAACCCGTTCATGCCCGGCAGGATGATGTCCAGAAAGATCAGTTCGGGCGGGTCCTGGGCAATCAGCGCGAGGCCCTGCTCGGCGTCCAGGGCCTCGCGGGTGTCATAGCCTGCCGAGCGCAGCGCCTTGCGCAGCACGGCCACCACGGTCGGCGAGTCATCAATGATCAGCACCGTGGTGCCCTTGCGCGCATCGACGCGTCGGCGCTGGCGCCGCTCCACAGGCGCCAGCGGCTGGTCAGGCGCGGCGTCGGCCCTGTCCGTTGGCTTGCGCACACTGGCCAGAAGCCGGTCGAAGATGCTCATGGTGCTGTCTCGTTTCTTGTCGGCGTCTATTCACCGGGTTGCAAGTATCCCAGATGCCGCAGTCCTGCCCGCTGCAAGCCATGCAAAATGCATAGCTACTAGCGCTTGCTGGATAAGCGCTAGAGGCCAAAAACACTCAAAAGTAGCACTTCAACGCCGACCGCCGCGCACCAGGCCCCTCCCGCGCAGCACGGGCTCTGCCGCTAACTGCTCGCGCGCAAACTCCACAAACGCCCGTACTTTCGCTGGCGCCCGCCGCCCGGCGGGGTACACGATGTGCACCGGCACAGGCGGCAGTTCGTGGTCGGCCAGCACAATGCGCAGCCGCCCCGCGCGCAGGCTGGCAGCGGCCTGATAGGCCAGGCAGCGCGTCAGGCCCAGACCGGCCTCGGCGGCGGCGATGTCGACCTCGTTGCTGTTGCTGATCCACGCAAACTGCGGCTGTCCGGTGGCGCCATCCTTGAACTTCCAGGGCGTCACGGCGCGCGCGTCGAACGAGAAGCCGATGGCCCGGTGCGCGCTCAAATCATCCGGGTGTTGCGGCTCGCCGTGCTGCGCCAGGTAGGCGGGCGAGGCCACCACCAGCCGCCGCAGCGCGCCCACCTGCACCGCGGTCAGGCCCGAGTCCGGCAGGTGCGCAATGCGAATGCGCCACGTCCATGCCTTCGTCCAGCAAATGCACCAGCCGGTTGACGAACAGCGTGCGCACCTGCACGCGCGGCTGCGCCTGCAAAAAGCCCTGCACGATGGGCGCCACATGCACCATGCCGAACATCTGCGGCGCGGTGATGGACAGCAGCCCCTGCGCCTCGGCCTGCGCGCCTCTGGCTGCTTGCTCGGCCTCTTGCAGGTCGCTCAGGATGGGGCGGCAGTCGGCCAGAAACCGCTCGCCCGCCTCGGTCAGCCGCACCAGGCGCGTGCTGCGCTGAAACAGCAGCACGCCCAGACGCGCCTCCAGCGCCGCAATGGCGCGGGTGACGGCCGCTGCCGAGCAGCCAAGGCGCCGCGCCGCCACCGCAAAGCCGCCTGCATCGGCCACCGCGACGAAGCAGCGAAGGTGTCTCAAGGTGGTCCATTGTTTCGATTAGTGCAATTTTGAAAGCTGCACTATGGCTATTAACGCCACGATCACGCAATAGATAAGGTTGAGGCCTGCTTCAAAACCACCAGCACCACCGTTAAAGGACGTTCACCATGGCCCCCACCACCCCTCTCCAGCTCTACCGCATGCCCGTGTCGGGCCACTGCCACCGCGTGGAGCTGATGCTGTCGCTGCTGGGCCTGCCGCACCAGCTCATCAACGTGGACTTGCAGCGCGGCGAGCACCGCAGCCCGCAGCACCTGCGCACTCAATCCGCTCGGCCAGGTGCCGGTGCTGGTGGACGCGGGCACAGCGCATCAGCGACAGCAACGGCATCCTGGTTTACCTGGTGCAGCGTTACGCGCCGGGCAGCGCCTGGATGCCGCAAGACGCGCTGGGCCAGGCGCAGTTGCAGCGCTGGTTCAGCCTGGCCGCGGGCCTGCTGGTGCCTGGTGTGGCCAACCCGCGTTACGCCACGCTGGCGGGGCGCGCCGTCAACGACCGGCGAGGGCGCCCTGGCCACCGGCAAGCGCCTGCTCGACTACATGGAGGGCGAGCTGCAGGGCCGCGTGTGGCTGCTGGGCGGCGACGAGCCCAGCCTGGCCGACATCGCCATGTTCAGCTACACCTCGCAGGCGCACATCGCCGGGCTGCCGCTGGCCGCCTACCCCCGCATTGCGGCCTGGGTGGCGCGCTTGCAGGCGCTGCCCGGCTATGTGCCGCTGGCCGACACCCTGGCACCACCCACCCCGGTGGCCGCATGACCGCCACCACCGAGGCCTTCCACACGGGCGAACAGGCGCTGCAGCAGCGTGTGGGCTTGCGCGATCGCATGGCCGCCATCGGTCCGCTGGTGATGCGCGACCACATGCCCGACCAGCACCGCGAGCTGTTCGAGAAGCTGCCCACCTTGCTGCTGGGCGCGCTGGACGACCAGGGCCAGCCCTGGGCGACCATGCTGGCCGGCCCGCCCGGGTTTGTGTACACGCCCGATGCGCAGCAGATGGACATCACCACTGCGCCTAACCCCGCTGACCCCGTGTTGAATCGGTTGTCGCCTGGCGCCCCCGTGGGCGTGCTGGGGCTGGAGCCCCACACGCGCCGCCGCAACCGGATGAATGGGCGCGTTGCCGCTTTCAGCGATACAGGTTTGTCGATTGCCGTGGTGCAAAGCTTTGGCAATTGCCCCAAGTACATCCAGGCACGCGAGCCGGGCCTGCGCGCTGCAGTCACCCCGCCCGGATTGGTGCAGGTGCTGGGCCCGGCGCTCGATGCCCAGGCGCTGGCCCGCGTCCAGCAGGCCGACACGCTGTTCATCGCCAGCGCCTCGGCCGCGCAGCCGGGCGGTGCGCAGAGCGAAGGCGTGGACGTGTCGCACCGCGGCGGCGAGCCGGGTTTTGTGCACGCCGAGCCCACTGCGCAGGGCGTGGTGCTGCGGCTGCCCGATTACCCGGGCAACCAGTTCTTCAACACGCTGGGCAACTTGGCGCAACATCCGCTGGCGGGCCTGCTGGTGGTGGACTACGAAGGCGGTGGCCTGCTGCACATCGCCGCGCGCGCCGAGCTGCTGTGGGATGACGCGTCGCGCGTGCCCTGGCCGGGTGCGCAGCGGGTGCTGCAGCTCTCGGTGCAAAACGCGCTGTGGCGGCCGGGTGTGTTGCCGTGGCGGTGGACGCCGCCCGTGGCCGCGCCGCAGTTCAGCGCGCTGCGTCGTGCCGGGCAGGCTGCGCTGCCGGACTGATGCGGCGGCGCGGGAGGGTGGCCTCGGCCTGCACCATGCGGGCGCTGCGTTCGTGCGCCGTCTGCGACAGCTCGGTGATGAGTGCCGCCTCGGGCAGGTTGTGCCAGTAGCGCGTGGGCATCTCCTTTTTCATCATGTTCAGCTTGAGCCGTGCGGGGTTGAAGATGTGGCGGTAGTAGGTGAGCCACAGCGCCTCGCCCGCATCGGGCGGCGGCGCATCGCTGCGCTGCGCGCCGGGGCTGGTGTGCAGGACCTGGCCGTCCCACCGGATGCACGCGTCGGGTGTGAGGATGGCCCAGCTGCATCTGCGTGAAGCGGCGGATGAAGAAGCCCGCGTTGGCCTCGGTGATGAAGTGGTCGGGCTCGAACCAGGCCATGTGCACCGTCTCCCCGTGGGGCTGAACCACGGGCCGAAAGCGCACAAAGGCATGCATCTTGTGTTTGTCGCGCGCCACCGCGCGGGCCATGTGGTGGGCCAGCATGCGGTCGGCGTCCAGCGGGTCGTGGCGCGCGGCTTCGGCGTCGTCGCCGCCCTGTGCCATGCGCCACAGCAGCCGGTACATCAGCGCAAATCGCGCGGGGTCGCGGTGCAGGATGAGCTGTTCGCACAGGCGCACAAAGTCGGGCGACACGCGCAGCTGCGGCGCGAGCGGTGCCGGGCTGGGGAGTGGGTGGCTGGCGGCTGATTCGATGGCGAACAGGTCCTCGGCGGCATCGGCCTGGCAGCGCCAGTCCACGGCCAGCGGGGTGACGTTGGCGTGCACCAACGCGCGTGCAGCGTGGCGAAAGCCGGGCCAGTCGGTAGGGTGGTCGAGGGTGACGGTGTGGCGCTGCATGCGGGACGTCGCCCCCTCAAAACAAGCTGCGCTGCACGGGCGGCGGCACCAGCTGGGCCGCAAGGTCCGCCGCATCCAGCGCGCGGCCGGGGCGGTAGTCGGCGGCCTCCACAAAGGGCAGCACTTTTTTAAGCGGCAGATGCAGCCGCGCCAGATCAGCATGCTGCAGGCGGCGCATGCGGCGCGCGGCCAGCAGGCGGTCCACCGTCTGCACGCCAAGACCGGGCACGCGCAGCAGCATCTCGCGCGGCGCGGTGTTCAGGTCGACCGGGAAGCGCTCGCGGTGCGCAAGCGCCCAGGCGAGCTTGGGGTCCATGTCCAGCGCCAGCATGCCGCCCTGGCTGCGGCGGCACGATCTCGTCGTGGGCGAAGCCGTAGAAGCGCATCAGCCAGTCGGCCTGGTAGAGCCGATGCTCGCGCACCAGCGGGCGGCGCAATGCAGCGGCAGCGCGCGCGCCGCGTCGGGGATGGGGCTGAAGGCCGAGTAGTAGACGCGCCGCAGCCGGTAGGCGCCGTACAGCCGCGCGCTGGTGGCCAGGATGGTGCGGTCGTCGGTGGCATCGGCGCCGACGATCATCTGCGTGCTCTGCCCGGCCGGGCGCAAAGCGCGGCGCGCTGGCGCGGCGGCGTGGTGCGGCGACCGCGGCATGCGACACGATCGCCGGCGCGGCCTGTGCTTGCGCGCGGCGCCTTGCGCCTCGTCGATGTGGACGCGCATGCGCGCCATCGAGCGGTCGATGGCGGCGCTGTCCTTTTCGGGCGCCAGCGCCTTGCAGGCCCTCGGCGGTGGGCAGCTCGACGTTGATGCTGACAGCCGGTCGGCATAGCGGCCGGCGCGCTGCCAGCAGTTCGGGCGATGCGTCGGGAATCGTCTTCAGGTGGATGTAGCCGCGAAAGTCGTGCTCCTCGCGCAGCACGCGCGCCACCTCGACCACCTGCTCCATCGTGTAGTCGGGGCTCTGGATGATGCCGCTCGACAGGAACAGCCCCTCGATGCAGTTGCGCCGGTAGAAGTCGAGCGTGAGCTGCACCACCTCGTCGACCGTGAAGCGCGCGCGCGGCGACGTTGCTGGTGACGCGGTTGACGCAGTACAGGCAGTCGTACTGGCAGAAGTTGGTGAGCAGGATCTTCAGCAGCGAGATGCAGCGGCCGTCCGGCGCATAGCTGTGGCAGATGCCCATGCCCTCGGTGGAGCCGATGCCGCGTCCCGCCGACCGAGTCGCGCGGCGCGGCGCCGCTCGATGCGCAGGAGGCGTCGTACTTGGCGGCGTCGGCCAGGATGGCGAGTTTGGACTGTAAATTCACTGGATGAATTTACAGTATTTTGGGTGCCTGACTCCGACCAAGGGTCAAAACCAGGGTCAATCGAGCGGCGGTGTTCGCTGCAAAAATAATAGCTGCTAGCGCTTTATAGATAAGCGCTAGAGGCCAAAAACACTCAAACTCTGCTTATCCAGGCGCGCAACCGGCGGCGAGAGTGCTCGCCACTCAACCCGCTCTGCGTCTCTTGCCCGGTGGGTCACGCGCGCGTGTTGGGCGGGCTTATTTCTGCTTTGCCAGCGCCCGGCGCAGCAGCCGCGATGCGCGCTCGCGCAACGGCGAGGCCGGCTGGTGCATGGGTGGCCGTGGGTGGGCTTTGGCCAGTTCGCAGGCGGTCAAAAAGTCTTCCAGGATGGCAGTGTCGTCCAGCGTGTCCGAGCCGGTTTTGTGAAACTCTGGGTGCCACTGCGTGGCGGCGATGTAGCCGCGCCCCGGGGCAGGTTGCAGGCGAATGGCCTCGGGGACGCCATCGGGTTCGCTCAGCGCTTCGACCACAAAATCCGGCGCCACGCGCTTGATGCCCTGGTGGTGGATGCTGTTGACGCGAGCGCGGGGCGTGTCGGGATACAGCTTGGCCATGTGCGAGCCCGGCACGATCTGGATGTCGTGGAAATGCTGGTCGTAGGTGCTGGCATTGCGGTGCTGTTGCGCGCCAGGGTGCTGCGTCTCGATGTCTTGGTACAGCGCTCCGCCAAACGCCACGTTGATGAGCTGCAGGCCGCGGCAGACGCCAAAAATGGGCTTGCCCACTTCGGCAAAGGCTTTGACCACAGCCAAGTCGTACAGATCGCGCACCCGGTCGCCCACCCACTCGTCGCGCATGGGCTCTTCACCATAGTTGCCCGGCCACACGTCGGCGCCACCGTGCATCACGACGCCATCGAGCCAGTCCGCATAGTGCGCCAGCGTCACATCGCCTTTGGCGGTCTCGCCGGTGGGGCAGGGCACCATCACCACCATGGCTCCGGCGGACATGATCCAGTGCGCAATGGACTGTTCCACGTATTGCAGGGTTTTGCCCGTGAACAGCGGGCGGGTGGGGTCTGCATGTTGAAAACAGGCGGACAAACCAATCTTGAGGCGGCGTGCTGCGGGCATGTGGGGGTGGCTCCATGGGCGCAAAGAAGGCGCCAGAGTTGCAATGCAAGGGGTATGCCATGTTGTAGCACTTCACCCTTTAACCGCGTGTAGGAAAGGGCCGTGCGGCCCACGCAACATTGCAGTTGACGTTGCGCAGTGCAACAAAACGTGGCTTTCTTCATGAAATGTGTTTGTCGCACGGAGGTGATGGGGATGGTTTTGCCAGCTGGCTCCCCATAATTTCTGCTCGCCGGGTGCCAGGGAGGGGCACTGGGTGCGACGTTGTTTGCCTTCCGCGAAAGCACAAGACATGCCCCACAAGAAAATTCGCCTGCCCTCGGTCAGCGCCCTGGCCGCACTGATTGCGCTGGCCTGGCCGCTCCACGCTCAGGCCGCAGTGCCCGCTGGCGCTGCGGCCGAGATCATCAGCCTGCAAGGTGCGGGCGACCAGCGCGCAGCCAGCATGACTGGGTGGCAACCGGCGCGCCCCGCGCAAGCCCTCGCCACCGGTGACTTTGTGCGCACGCGGGAGGCCGCCAAGATGGCCCTCCTGTTTGCCGACGACACGCAGCTGCGCCTGCACCAGAACACCGTGCTGCAGGTCAAAGGCGTGGCCACGCCCGCCCAGCCCGTTACCACCTTGTTGCTGAGCGCTGGCCGCGCCTGGACGCAGACGCGCCGCGCCGATGGCACGCGCTTGAACCTGGAAACCCCAGCGGCCACTGCGGCGATTCGTGGCACCGACTGGCACATGAGCGTGGAAGACGACGGCCGCTCGGTGCTCACGGTGCTGTCGGGCACGGTGGAGTTTTCCAACGCGCAAGGGCTTGTGTCGGTGGGTGCCAACGAGGCGGCATTGGCCGAGGTGGGCAAGGCCCCGGTCAAGCTCGTGCTGAGCCATCCGCGCGACCGCATCCAATGGGTCAACGCGCTGGGAGCCGACCCCGTGCCACATCTGGCAGCCGAGCCCCTGCCGCCAGCGCTGGACCCTGTTCGCACCGCCCTGGCTGCGCGGGATGTTGCTGGCGCCCGTGCCACGCTGGCACAGGCGCGCAGCAGCGTTTCGCCCGCGTGGGTCGCCGCATTTGAATCGGCCATTGCGCTGCAGGCGGGAGATCTGCGGTTGGCGCGTGAACAGCTGGCGGTTCAGATGAACGCTACGGCGTCTGCGGGCGCCACCACTGCGCTGCCGCCGTTGGCGGTGTGGCTTATGCAGTCAGACCTGCAACTCATGGATGGCGAGGGAGCGGCAGCCGTCAGTACCCTGCGCGGCGCGCTCGCCCGCTGGCCTGCGCACCCGGCCGTCCTGGCGCAACTGGCCCGGGTGCAGATGCTGACGGACCGCGTGGACGAGGCCACGGCTACGCTGGCGCAAGCCCAAGGCGCTGCGCATGCAGACCTTGCGCTGGTGCGCGCAGAGCTGGCCCGGCGCCAGGGCGACGCCCCCGGCACGCTGGCGGCCTACACCCAGGCCACCCAGCTGGCCGCCGGCGACGCGCGCGGCTGGCAGGGCCTGGGCAGCGCGCACACCGAGCGCGAAGACACCGGCCCGGCGCGAGAGAACCTGCGGCGCGCGCTGGCGTTGTCCCCGCAAGCCCCCGGCGCCTATGGAGAGCTGGGCACGCTCGAAACCTTTGTGAATCAGTTCACCGAGGCAGGCCAGGCGTTTGCTCTGGCGTTGGGCGACAACCCCGCCGACTACGTGGCATTGACTGGCCAGGGGCTGCTGCATCTCAAGCAAGGCGACCCGCAGGCAGCGCTGGATGCGTTTTTGCGAGCCGGTGTGATGGAGCCCCGCTACGCCCGCGCCAAGACCTGGACCGCAGTCGCGTACTACCAGCTGGGGCGCCACCAGGACGCACTCGCCACGCTGCGCCAGGCCATCGCGCTGGACGACAAGGACCCCGTGCCCCACATGCTGCTGGCGCAGATCCACACCGATCTGTTCGAGCCCGGCGAGGCCGTGGAGGCCGCCCGCGCCGCCGTGCAGCGCATGCCCTACCTCAAGTCGCTCAATCAGGTCGCTAACGACCAGAAGGGCAGCGCTAACCTGGGCGCGTCGCTCGCGTTTTTTGGCATGGAGGACTGGGCGCTGGAGCTGGCGCAGCAGAGCTTTTATCCGTATTGGGGCGGCAGCCACCTGTTTCTGGCAGACCGTTATCCGGGCGAGTTCAACAAGAACTCGGCGCTGTTTCGGGGCTTTCTGACCGATCCCATGTCGTTTGGCGCCAGCCAGCGGTATTCGTCGCTGCTGCAGCGACCAGGTAGCCATGGCGCGCTTGGCGTCACGCTCGACCAGGAGTTCTACAAGCTCGGCTCACCGTCCGTCACCCTGAATGGCATGGACAACAGCCGGGTGCCGGTGTCCTGGTTCGTCAAGGCGCAACATCTGTCTGCCAGCCGGTTTCCTATCGACGTCGGTGTGGTCAATGCCCCCGCCGTCTTTGATGGTACGGGCGCGGGCAAGGTGCGTGGCCATGCGTTGACGCTGGGCATGGGGATGCAGCCTATCGAACGTGTCAGTCTGTTTGCGTATGCCAACCAGTTCGACATGGACCTGCGCGGCAGCAACAACTTTCAGACCCAGCTGAGCAACACCCTGAGCCAGGGGGTGGTGGGCGCTTCGTACCGCTGGGGGCCGTCTGAACAGACGTGGTTCAAGATGGGGCGCAGTGTGGAGAACACGCTGGCGCTCAGCTATCCCGCTGTGTTTGAGGCACCACCGTTCGTGGGCATCCTGGGAATGGCATCGCAGCCGCGCAAGCTGTTTTCAGACTTTCAGTTGCGGCACAGCGTTGACCCACAGCCGGGCACGCGCCTGTCCGCCACGCTGGAGCATGTGAAGGAAAAGCAGCTGAGCGAAACGGTGGCGGACGGAGCATTGCTGACCGATCTTCCGGACGGCTCCGTCGGAGGTCTTCGCTATCTGTATGGAGGCGCGAACGCGATCGACCGCCGGTACACGGCACTCACGTTGGCAGGTTCGCACCAATGGAACCCTGCCGTGCAGATCGATGGCGCGCTGGCTATGCAGCAGATTCGCCACCGCGTGAACGGCATCAACTATGTAGTGCTGGAGCAGCTGGATTTCGCCGATATCACGGAGGCGGCACGTGCGGACACCGAACGCATGGCAACGCCGCGCGTGGGGCTGGTCATCAAGCCCGCAGCCGGCACTACCTTGCGGCTGGCCTACCAGGACTGGCTGAGGCCTCCGAGCGTATCGACCCTGGCCGACGTGGAGACTGCCGGCATTCCTGTGGAGGACCGCCTGGTGGAGGCCGGTGGACGCCACAAACGCACCGTGGCCCAGCTGGGCATGGAGCTGGGCGCGCGCACCTTCGTGAGCGTGCGCGTGGACCACCTGCGCGTGCGCAACCCGGGCACACTGGGGGTGGACCTGCGCACGCCCAGCCTGCCGTTTCTGGAGGAGATGCGCAATGCGCAACTGGTCAACCTGTCGACCACTGACGTGCTGGAAGACACGCCCAGCTACGAGGCTGGCACGCTGCAAGCGCTGGCCGCAGGTGTCAATCACATGTTCACGCGCCGTTGGTCCGGCTACGCCAAGTACCTGTACCAGCACAGCACCAGCCAGTACGCGGGTAGTGACGGCGACCCCGCCATCACGGGCCGCATGATTCCCTACATCCCGCGCCACACCGCCGTGCTGGGTGCCACCTGGGCCAGCGCGCAGCGGGTTTATCTGAGCGGCCGCGCGGTGTACCGTTCCGAGCGCTTCGAAGACAAGGAAAACCTCACCCGCCGCCCACCCGGCTGGAGCCTGGACCTCATGGGTTTCTGGGAATCGCAGGACAAACATTGGGTGCTGGGCGTGGCCGCACTGAACCTGTTCGGCCCCAAGTCAGACCGCCAGAAGACCCGCTATGTTCTGGATGCGCGGTACCGGTTCTAAGGCGCTGCGCCCGTTGGCACGGCGTCAACAACTGGTGTCACTGGCGGCGTGTGCGCTGGCGCTGCTGCTGGTGGGTTCTGCCACGTTCACACGGCCCTGGCATGCGCTGGAGTTCAAGACCTTCGACGTGTGGACGGCGCTGGCTGCACCCCATCGCAGCACATTGCCGGTGGTGATCCTGGCCATTGACGAGCCCACGTTTCAAGAGTTGCAACAGCCGTGGCCGTTCCCGCGCAGCTTGCATGCGCAACTGCTGCGGCGTCTGAAGGAGGACGGCGCGGCGGCGGTGGGGCTGGATGTGGTGTTTGCCGACCCGTCCTCAGACGCCGAGGACGCCGCGCTGGCGCGTGCCATTGCTGACACAGGTCCCGTGGTGCTGGCCTCGACCCGCGAGAAGATCGACAGCGCCAATGCCGCGCTGTGGCTGGACGTTCTGCCGCTGCAGCGGTTTCTGGATGCGGGCGCCGACGCTGGCGATGCCGGGGTGGAGCCGGACGACGATTTTGTCGTGCGCCGCACCCCGGTGGCTCCCGAAAGTTTTGCCTTGCGGCTGGCGCAACGTGCGACCGAGGCGCGTGGTCAGGCTCCGGTGCTGCGTCACTTCGACTGGATCGGTTACCGCGGGCCACGTGGCACGTTCGACACGCGCTCGTACTACCAGGCGCTGGAGCCGGGCTTGCTGCCCGCGGGATTCTTCAAAGGCAAGATCGTGCTGGTGGGGCGCTCCGCGCGCACTGCGACCGAGCTCTCCCGCTCGCAGGCCGATCTGTTCAATTCGCCTTTTGGTACGGCAGGGGGCGAGCGCCTGTTTCCGGGCGTGGAACTGCAGGCCACGCTGGTGGACAACTACCTCACCGGGGGCGGGCTGCGCAGCGTGTCAGACAGCTGGACACTGGCGCTCACCGCGCTGCTGCTGCCTGTGTTGCTGTGGGCCAGCCGCCGATGGCACCCGGCGGCTGTGGCTGCGCTCACCGGCGCGTTGGTCGTAGCGATGGCGGCGCTGTCATGGGGGCTGTTTGTACGGTTTCGGGTTTGGTGGCCGCCGCTGCTGCCGACGGTGGCTGCGGTGTCGCTGTATGCGGCCACCGCGCTCGTGGCCTATGCCGCCGTGCGGCAACGCGCCCGCCAGACGCGTTCGATGTTTGCGCAGTATGTGCCGCCTGCGGTGGTGGCGCGCCTGGTGGCGCAGCCCGATCTGATGCGCCTGGGCGGCGAGGCGCGTGAGGTCACGCTCATGTTCACCGACCTGGCCAACTTCACCACCCTGTCCGAACAGCTCAGTGCCGAACAGACGGTCGAAGTCCTCACGGGCTACTTCAATGCGATGACGCCCATCGTGCATGCCACAGGCGGCACGGTGGACAAGTTCATCGGCGACGCGGTGATGGCCTTTTGGGGCGCGCCGCTGGATGACGCGCAGCATGCCGAAAACGCGGTGCGCGCCGCCATCGCCATGCAGCAGGCCATGCAGCCGCTGGTGGCCGACCTGCAAGCTCGCGGCCTGCCGCCGATTCACATGCGCATCGGTCTGCACACGGGGCGGGTAGTGGTGGGCAATGTGGGATCTGAGCAGCGCTTCTCGTACACCGCCATTGGCGACGCGGTAAACCTGGCCGCCCGGCTGGAGGGCGCCAACAAGGCGTTTGGCACGGGCATCCTCCTGTCGGCTGCCACGGCGACCCAACTGCCGCGGACCTTGGCGTTGCGGGCGCTGGATGACGTGGTGGTCAAAGGCAAGACCGAGCCGGTGCGGGTCTTCACACCTTGCGAAGACGCGGCTGTGCGCGATGCCAGCCAGGCTGCGCTGGACGCGTTCCATGCGCGCGACTGGGACGGTGCCGAGCGGCATCTGGCGCAGTTGCTGCGCCTGCTCCCGGGTGATGCAGCGGCACAGCGATTGCAAGAGCGCGTGGCGGCCGCGCGCATGCTTCCTGAGGGCGCCAACTGGTCGCCCGCGGTGTCTCTGGACAAGCTCTGACCGGGCGTTGTGGGCCACTGACACCCACGGTCTTTCCCGGCGCCCCAACACAACGTCGCGGTGCCTGCGCGTGGCCTTGGCAAGACCCGTCCACTAACAGGTTCTTACCGGTGGATTTGCCAAAGGTGCGACCATGGGGGTTCGCGGGACTGCCGCCCTCTGCCTTGCAGGCATGCGGTGGCCCCTCTCGGAACCCTTATCAAGGAGCACCTCCATGCAAGTACAAGTCAACACTGACGACCACATCCACGGCGGCGAGTCGCTGGCGCAATGGATCACGGACGAATCCAAAAGCCGCCTGTCGCGCTTTCAGGATCACATCACGCGGTTGGAGGTGTTTCTGTCGGATCTGGATGCAGGCAAGTCGGGCGCCAACGACAAACGTTGCCGCATTGAAGCCCGCGTCACGGGCCGCCAGCCCATCACCGTGACCGATGAAGCCGACAAGATGGCCAACGCTTTTATCGGTGCTTCCGACAAACTGGCCCGCGCCCTGGACACCGACCTCGGCCGTGTCAAAGACCGCCACGGCCGCGACACGATCCGCACGGCGGCAGCTGCGGCTGAGGAGGAGTAAATTTATAGTGAAATTGGACTCTAGCGCTTGATACATAAGCGCTAGAAGCTATAAATTTCGTAGTAATTTATCGTTCTACGTGAAAAGGCCTTGCCGCTGTGGTGGCTGCAAGGCCTCTTTCTTCAGAGATCCAGGACAAGCAGCTTGCTGCGGGCGCGCGAGCAACAGGGCATGAACTGCTCGTTGGCCGCCTTTTCTTCGTCGGTCAGGTACATGTCGCGGTGGTCCACCTCGCCCTCCAGCACGCGCGTGAGGCAAGTGCCGCACACACCCTGTTCGCACGATGTGAGGATGTCGATGCCTTCATTGCGCAGGGCCTCCACCACCGACACGTCGGGTGCAATGGCGTAGACCTTGCCAGTGCTGGCGATGCGCACGTCAAAGCCCTGGTCGCCCGACGTGTCTTGCGCGGGGGCGCCAAAGTATTCGAGGTGAATATGGTCTTGCGCCCATCCCATGGCCTTGGCGGTGCTCACCACGTGGTCGATGTAGCCTGCCGGGCCACACACATACAGGCGCTTTTCCGGGCCAGGGGTTGCCAGCACAGCGGCCAGGTCCAGCTTCTGTTCCGGTGTGCCTGCGTCAAAGTGAAAGTGCACGCGCGGCGCCATGGGCGATGCCGCAATCTCGCTGGCAAACGCCGTGCGCTCGGCCGAGCGGGTGCTGTAGTGCAGTTCAAAGTCGGCCCCGGTGCGCGCCAGCCGGTCGGCCATGCACAAGAGCGGCGTCACGCCGATGCCGCCAGCCATCAGCACGCTGTGCTGTGCCGGGTGCAATGCAAAGTGGTTGCGGGGCGTGCTGATGGTGATCACATCGCCTTCGTGCACGTTGTCATGCATGTCGATAGAGCCTCCGCGCGAGGCAGGGTCGCGCAGCACGGCGATGCGGTAGCGGTGGGATTCGTGCGAGGCGTTGCACAGCGAATATTGGCGGGTGAGGCCACCGGGCAAGTGCACATCGATGTGCGATCCCGCGCTGAAGGGCGGCAGCGCGGTGCCATCCACGCGCGCCAGCTCAAAGCTGGCGATGCCTTCGGCCTCGGCCTGCTTTTTGACAACGCGGACGTTGAGGGTTTCTTGCGCGGTCATGCGGCCACTCCCTGTGGCGCCGCCGGGGCGCGTTCGGCCGCCAGTACGCGGTCGAGCACCTTGCGCGACTGCACGCCGCCCGCGTCGATGTTGAGCATGAGCAGTTTGCGGTCGGGGTAGCGCAGCAGGTTTTGTTGCTGCATTTCCAGCATGTCCTGGTCTTCGGCAAAAATTTTGCCCTGGCCTTCGCGGATCTGCGCGGTCAGCGACGGGTCTTGCGGCTTGAAGTGGCGCGCCATGCCCCAGAAGTAGTGGATGGAGGTGTCGGTCTCGGGCGTGATGAAGTCCACCACGATGCTCGATGCCTTCTTGTCGGCTGGCGCGTCATAGCCGCCATGGCCGGCCAGCGCCACGCCCACTTCGATCAGCACATGGCTGGGCGGCGTGAAGTGGCAGATCTGCCAGCGATCCACCAGCTGGTCGTCCGGCAGGCCGTTCATGCGCAGCGCCATTTGCCAGAACGGGGGCGCTTCGATGCCTTCCATGAAGCGGCTGGTGATGACCTCGTCGCCTTCCACCCGCGTCTTGCACGGCACTTCGTCAATTTCCTTTTGGCCGATGCTGGTGGAGTGCACATAGGTTTCGTGCGTCAGGTCCATCAGGTTGTCGATCATCAGGCGGTAGTCGCACGCAATGTGGTACAGCCCGCCGCCGTAGGCCCACTCGGGGTTCTCGGCCCAGGGCAGGTGGTGAATCGTGGCGGGGTCAGCCTGCGCGGCATCGCCCGGCCACACCCAGATGAAGCCGTAGCGCTCCACCACCGGAAAGCTGCGCGTTTTGGGAAACCCCTGCACCCGCTGGCCTGGCATGGACACCGCCTTGCCCGTGCACTCCACGCGCAGGCCATGGTAGCCGCACTGCAGATGACCTTCACACACCGTGCCCAGCGACAGCGGTGCGCCCCGGTGGGGGCAAAAATCCTCCAGCGCTGCCACCTGATCAGGGGCGGGGCGGTAGAAAACCATTTTCTCGCCGCACACCATGCGCCCCAGTGGCTTGTCGGCGATCTCGTCGGGCGTGCAGGCTACGTACCAGGCGTTCTTGGGATACATGGTGTTGTCTCTCTCCGTGGGGTGGATGGTCGCTGCAGGCTCGCGGGCGTGGCGGCTTGCAATCGTGTGTTGATCCCATTTTGCTAAAAGCGCCCATCAATGTATACAGAAAATTCAGATAAACCAGATATCGCATGATGGCATAGCGCGCAAGTAGCTGTTTTACATCGAATTTCAACCAACGTGAGTGGCGCTTGCAGAAATTTATGTATACATTCGTCCCATGCCACTTGAATCCACCCTGGCCGACGCCCACCCCGTCGACACATCAGAAGCCGGCGCTTCACAGTCCGTCAAGGCGCAGTTGCGCTTGCGCGAAATGATCCTGGCGGGCGAGCTGGCGGGCGGTGCGCGCATTGCCGAACTCGTCATCGTCGAGAAGCTTGGGGTGTCGCGCACACCGATTCGCGCCGCGCTCATGCGGCTGGAACAAGAGGGGCTGCTGCAACGCCTGGCGGGCGGCGGTTATGCCGTCCGCACGTTTTCAGAGGCCGATGTCGCCGATGCCATTGCACTGCGTGGCACGCTGGAGGGCCTGGCGGCCCGGCTGGCGGCAGAGCGGGGCGTAGACCCCGATGTGTTGGCCGAAGCGCGTGTCTGCCTCGCGGCGATTGACGCCACGCTGGCGCCGCCTGCGCTGGATGACGAGGGCTTTTCGCAGTACGTGGAGCTGAACGCGCGGTTTCACGTGCTGCTGGGCCGCATGGTGGGCAGCGAGGTGGTCGCGCGCGAGCTGGAGCGCGTCAAGGGCCTGCCGTTTGCGTCGCCATCGGCGTTTGTGATGGTCCAGACCCAATCCGCCCAGGCGCGCGACCTGCTGGTGGTGGCGCAAGACCAGCACCGCCAGGTGCTCGATGCCATCGAACACCACGAAGGCGCGCGGGCCGAGGCCATCATGCGGGAGCACTCGCGCTTGGCGCAGCGCAACCTGCGCGCAGCTCTGTCGGGCCATGCCAGCGAGCGGGTGCATGCCGACATGCCCGCGCTGACGTTGATTCGCCGTGGCTGAGCAGCGCTCTTTCCGGTTTTAAAACCTGTCGAATCGCTGTCGGCGCGGGCTGTTGCCGCGGATTCTGAGGGTTTCACCGGTTTCATAACATTACGGCATAGCTGAAAGTCCGTCATAGAACTGGCATGTGGGCGCCACCCCATGCACAGTGTGGGGGCCTGATGCCTACCGCCGTGCCCGCAGGCACCCCGCGAACCGCGGCACGGATCCATACAGATAGATCGGAGACAAAAAAATGACCTTCCTCAAGCGACGCACCGCCATGACGGTGATGGGGGCGGTGGCACTGGCCACCCTGGCCACCACCGCCACGGCCCAGACCGTGACGCTGCGACTGCACCAGATGCTGCCGCCGCAGGCCACCATTCCCGCCAAGGCGCTGGTGCCTTGGGCTCAGAAGGTCGAAGCCGAGTCGGGCGGCAAGATCAAGGTGCAACTGTTCCACGCCATGCAACTGGGCGGCGCCCCCCCGCAGCTGTTTGACCAGGCCAAGGACGGTGTGGTGGACTTCACGTGGACCGTGCTGGGTTACACGCCGGGCCGCTTCCCCAAGACCGAAGTGTTTGAGCTGCCCTTCATGAGCGGCAGTGCCGAAGCCTCGTCCCGCGCTATTCACGAATACGTCGAGAAGTTCGCCGCCGACGAGTTCAAGGACGTCAAGCTGATCGCCGTGCACACCCACGGCCCAGGCCTGTTCCACACCAAGACGCCGGTGACGGGTCTGGAAAGCCTGCGCGGCATGAAGGTGCGCGGCGGCTCGCGCATCATCAACAACATGTTGACCAAGCTGGGCGCCACCCCCGTCGGCATGCCGGTGCCAGCAGTGACAGAGGCACTGTCCAAGGGCGTGATCGACGGCACCACCATCCCGTGGGAAGTCACGCCGTCGCTCAAGGTGACTGAGCTAGTCAAGAACCACACCACCTTTGCTGGTAACGAAGGCCTGTACACGCAGACCTTTGCGTTCTCGATGAACAAGGCCAGCTACGACAAGCTGCCCGCCGACCTCAAGGCCGTGATCGACAAGAACTCTGGTGTGGAAGCCGCCGCCATGTTTGGCCGCGCCATGGACGAGGGCGACAAGGTAGGCCGCGCTATTGCCGAGCGCGCCAAGAACAACATCGTGGCGCTGGACCTGGTCGAGACACAACGCTGGCGCCGTACGGCCGCTACGGTCGAGACTGACTGGATCAACGAAGTCAAGGCCAAGGGCATCGATGGTGCCAAGCTGGCTGCTGAAGCCCGCGCACTGATCGCCAAGCACAGCAAGTAAATCGGTCCCTTGTGGCCCCCGGCCGTCCTTGTGAACATGGTTTCAGGGGCGGCTTTTTATTGCGCCGACCGTGCAGGGATTGACTGAAAATGTCCCCCACCTCGGCTCCTTGCAGGAAGAATTTCGCATGATTGCATTCATCTACCGCCTGGCCCGCTGGTCGGCCATTGTGGGCGGCATCGTGCTGGTCGCGCTCACCGTCATGATCGTGGCCAGCATCTCGGGCCGGGCATTGATTGGCCTCGGCCTGGGCCCGGTGCCTGGCGACTTTGAACTGGTGGAGATGGGGACTGCCGTGGCGGTGCTGTTCTTCCTGCCCTGGACCTATCTCAAAGGCGGTCATGCCACCGTGGACCTGCTGTACATGCACCTCCCCACGTGGGCCCAGCGCGCTGTGGTGGTGATCAGCGACCTGCTGATGCTGGCAGTCTGGCTGGTGCTGACTTGGAAGTTGTTTGAAGGCATGCTGGAAAAGAAGCAATACGCGGAGACCACCTTCATCCTGCAAATGCCTCTGTGGTGGGCGTACGCGGCCTGTTGTGTGGGTGCTGTCATTGGCTGCCTGGCGTATGTGGCACGCACCGCCACGTTGTTCGGTATGGGCAAAGAGCCTGCGGGCTGGACCACCGAAGCGGGGGTGCACTGATGAGCGGCGTTGAACTTGCGGCCTGGTCGTTCCCGATCCTGCTGCTCCTTATCTTTGTTCGCATCCCCATCGGCCTGGCCATGCTGGTCTGTGGCCTGGTGGGTGCATGGCTGGTCTATGGCACCACGGCACCTGTGCTGAACCAGCTCAAGCAGGTTACGTACAGCACGTTTTCCAGTTACTCGTTGTCGGTCATCCCGCTGTTCCTGCTGATGGGGCAATTTGCGGCGCTGGGGGGGTTGTCACAGGCGCTGTTCAAGGCGGCTGAAGCCTGGATCGGCCACCGCAAAGGCGGTGTGGCCATGGCAGCGGTGGGTGCCTGTGCGGGCTTTGGGGCTATCTGCGGCTCATCGCTGGCCACTGCTGCCACGATGGGCCAGGTGGCGCTGCCCGAGCTGAAAAAGGCGGGCTACGCAGGCGGAATCTCCACCGCCACGCTGGCAGCCGGCGGCACGCTGGGCATCCTGATTCCGCCGTCTGTGGTACTGGTGATCTACGCCATCCTGACCGAGCAGAACATTGCCAAGCTCTTTCTGGCCGCGTTTGTGCCGGGCATCATGGCCGCGATTGGCTACGTCATCGTGATCGCGCTCTACGCCCGGCTGCGCCCCAAGGAGATGGGCTCCAAGCCCCCGATGCCCATGGCCGAGCGGTGGAAGGCCACAGCCAAGGTCTGGCCCGTGATGCTGATTTTTGTGGGGGTGGTCGGTGGTATCTACCTCGGCTTCTTTACGCCCACCGAAGGCGCTGCAGTAGGAGCCTTTGGCACCGGGGTGGCAGCCTGGATGTCGGGCGGGCTGAACCGCAAGACGTTGGTAGGCGCCGTGATGGGCACCGCCGTGGCCACCGGCATGATCTTCATGATCGTGCTGGGTGCGGGTGTCTACAACACCTTCCTGGCACTCTCGCAATTGCCGCAAGAGGCCGCGCAGATGGTGGCCGGATCGGGCCTGAGCCCGATGGTGGTGCTCGTTTCCATCCTGGTGATCTATGTGGTGCTGGGCTGCTTCATGGATTCGTTGTCCATGATCCTGCTGACCATTCCGGTGTTCTTCCCCATCGTCACGGCGCTGGACTTTGGTCTCACGCCCGAAGAGTTCGCCATCTGGTTCGGCATTCTGGTGCTCATCGTGGTCGAGGTCGGCCTCATCACGCCGCCCGTGGGCATGAACCTGTTCGTGATCAACAGCATGGCCAAGGACGTGCCCATCACGGCCACCTACCGCGCCATCATGCCGTTTGTCGCCAGCGACTTCATCCGCACCGCGATCCTGGTGGCGTTCCCCAGCATCGTGATCTTCGTATTGCGGTTTTGACATGCACCGCCGCAGCGCCTTGGTCATCGCGGCGGCGGCATCGGTGGCGGTGACTTCGCTGCGAGGCCACGCGCAGCCCGCGTTTCCAAACAAGGCGCTGCGTATCGTTGTGCCCTTTGCCGCCGGTGGCGTCGGCGACCTCACAGCGCGCGCTGTGGCGGCAGGGCTGGCCGAGCGCCTGGGTCAGCCGGTGGTCATCGACAACCGCCCGGGTGCCGGTGGTGTGGTGGCTGCAGATACCGTGGCGCGTGCGGTGCCAGACGGGCACACGCTGTTCCTCATGTCCAACGGCACGGCGGTGACGGCGAGTCTCTTCAAAACGCTGCCATACGACACGGTGGCCGATTTCACGCCCGTCAGCACGCTGGGCACTTTCGACATCGCCGTGCTGGTGCCTGCCGATTCGCCCCACCACACGCTGGCCCAGCTGCTCGCGCATGCGCGTGCCCACCCAGGCCAGCTCAACATCGGCAGCATCAACGTGGGCAGCACGCAGCACCTCGCGGCGGAGCTGTTCAAAAGCAGTGCAGCCATCGACGCGCAGGTGGTGCCGTTCAACGGCACGCCCGCACTCATCACGGCGCTGCGGGGCCGCCAGGTCGATGTGGGTGTCGAAATCTTGGGCCCTGCATTGCCCCAGGTGCGCGCCGGGGCGCTGCGGGTACTGGCTGTGACGGGCGAGCGGCGTTCCGCTGTGTTGCCCGATGTGCCCACGGCGGTGGAAACAGGTGTTCAGGGGTTTGTGGCGTCGTCGTGGAACGCGCTGGCCGTGCCCGCACGCACGCCGCGCCCGGTCGTGGACCGGCTGCAGCGCGAGCTGGTGGGTGTGCTGGCGATACCCGCCGTGCAACAGCAACTGCGCTCACTCAATGTGGAGCCGAGCGCGTCAACACCCCAGCAGGCTTCAGCCTTGCTCAAGGCCGATATCGACCGCTGGCGCGCGGTGATCGAACGCGCAGGCATTCCCAGGCAGTGACAAGGTGGACGCGGCGGGGGGGCTCGGGTGTCGTCAGACAGGCGTGCCACAGCCCGCTAGTACAACGCCTGCAGCGTGGTGCGGATCAGCTCCGCCATGGCTTGCTGCGTGAGCGTGGCCGGGCGCTGCGAACTCACCGCCAGGAACAGCTTGCTGCGCAACCGGGTGCTGCCGTCATCCTCACCGCTGCTGACGCCTTGCAAAGGCCGGGTGCTGAACACCTCGGGCTTGCCCGACGTGGTGACCGCGTTCATCGGCAGCACCGCGCACCCCGCGCCATCGGCCACCAGGTCCAGGATGGCAGCCACGCCGTCGATCTCCAGGCTGATCTGCGGGCGCTTGCCGCGCACGGCCAGTTCCGACTCGACCAGCATGCGAATCGAGTTGGGGCGGGTGGGGATCACCAGCGGAAACCGCGTCAGCTCGTCCATCGACAGGGGCTCGCGCGCCAGTGCATCGGCTTCGGCGTCCGTCTGGCCTGCAGGACGGCGCTGTACCAGAAACAGGTCTTCCTCCAGCAACGCAGTGATCTCGATGCCCGGCGCAGGAGCGGTGTTGTACAGCAGCGCAATGTCGAGCAGGCCGGTGGTCAGCGACTCGCGCATGGCCACCGACAGCCCTTCGCTGATGGCCAATGCGGCGTCGGGCAGCTTGACCCGGAAGGCGCGGGTCAGCGGCACCGTCAGCACCTTGGCAATGCTGGGCGGCAGGCCAATGGCCACACGGCCGGCCAAGCCGCCGCGCACCCGGCCCAGTTCCTCGCGGGCGCGTTCCACCTGGTGCAGGATGCCGCGGCCGTGCTCCAGCAGCAGCTTGCCCGCCTCGGTGGGCGTGGCGCCCCGGCCATTGCGCACCAGCAGGTTCTGGCGCAGCTCCACCTCCAGCAGGCGCACCTGGCGGCTCAGGGCGGGCTGGGCAATGTCCAGCACCACCGAAGCCCGGGTAAAACTACCCAGCTCGGCCACGCGCACAAAGTATTCGATCTGCTTGAGGTCCATGGGGAATGTTCTCTGCTATTTGCAATAGCTCCAAGTCGACGATCACGGAATGATATATCTGGTAGTGCGGGTGCCGCCTTCTGGTTTGGCCCGCTGCTGACCACAATCAGTGCCATGGAATCCACCATAAGCAACGACGGGGCCGCGCAGAGCCCTGCTGGAGACAGGCACACCATGACCACCGCTCCCCTTCGTGGCATCTCATCGATGGCCACGCGCCAGGTGCTGGCAGACCTGGTGGCCGGTTTCGCGCAGCAGACAGGCCAGCAGGCCGCCATCGAGTCGGTGGGCGGTGTGGACGCTGCCAAGCGCGTGGCAGCGGGTGAGGCGTTCGACGTCGTCATCCTCGCCTCCGACGCCATCGACAAGCTTTTGGCTGCGGGTCACCTGCTGCCCGGCAGCAAGGTGGACTGGGTGCACTCTGGCGTGGCCGTGGCCGTGCCTGCGGGCGCGCCGCTGCCCGACATCCGTACCGAAGACGCGGTGCGCAATGCCGTGCTGACCGCTCGCAGCATCAGCCTGTCCACCGGCCCGAGCGGGGTGGCCATTGCCAAATTGTTCGAGCACTGGGGCATTGCCGATCAGATCGCCCCACGCATGGTGCAGGCACCTCCGGGCGTACCCGTGGGCTCGCTGGTGGCCAAGGGCGAGGTGGCGCTGGGCTTTCAGCAACTGAGCGAGCTGCTGCATGTGCAGGGCATCCAGATCGTGGGCCCGCTGCCAGCGGCCATCCAGATCACCACGACGTTTTCAGCAGGCGTCGGCGTGCATGTCGCAACAGGTGGATGCCGCGCGTTCGCTGCTGGCCTACCTGGCCTCTCCCGCTGCCGCAGACGCCAAACGCAAGCAGGGCATGGAACCCGCCTGACCGATCACAAGAACACCTTCCAGGAGCACCAACACATGAGCCTCATCATCGACTGCCACGGCCACTACACCACGGCCCCCAAGGCGCTGGAGAACTGGCGCAACGCGCAGATCGCCGGCATCAAAGACCCGGCGGCCATGCCCAAAGTGGCTGACCTCAAAATCAGCGACGACGAGCTGCGCGAGTCCATCGAGACCAACCAGCTCAAGCTGATGAAAGAGCGCGGCAGCGACATCACACTGTTCAGCCCGCGCGCCAGCTTCATGGCCCACCACATCGGCGACTTCAATGTGTCCAGCACCTGGGCCGCCATCTGCAACGAGCTCTGCTACCGCGTCTCCACGCTGTTCCCCGACCACTTCGTGCCCGTGGCCATGCTGCCGCAAAGCCCTGGCGTGGACCCGGCAACCTGCATCCCCGAGCTTGAGAAGTGCGTCAAGGAATACGGCGCTGTCGGCATCAACCTGAACCCCGACCCCTCGGGCGGCCACTGGACGAGCCCGCCGCTGACCGACAAGCACTGGTACCCCATCTACGAAAAGATGGTGGAGTACGACCTGCCCGCCATGATCCACGTGAGCACCAGCTGCAACGCGTGCTTTCACACCACAGGCGCGCACTACCTCAATGCCGACACCACGGCCTTCATGCAGCTGATCCAGGGCGACCTGTTCAAGGACTTCCCCACACTCAAGTTTTTGATCCCGCACGGCGGCGGCGCGGTGCCCTACCACTGGGGCCGCTTCCGCGGGCTGGCGCAAGAGATGAAAAAGCCGCTGCTCGACGACCATCTGATGAACAACGTGTTCTTTGACACCTGCGTGTACCACCAGCCCGGCATTGATTTGCTGAACACCGTGATCCCGGTGAAGAACGTGCTGTTCGCCAGCGAGATGATCGGCGCGGTCCGCGGCATCGACCCCACCACCGGCAACTACTACGACGACACCAAGCGCTACATCGAGGCCTCCAAGATCCTGAGCGCCGAAGACAAGCACCAGGTCTACGAAGGCAATGTGCGCCGCGTGTTCTCCCGACTCGATTCACGCCTGAAGGCAAAGGGGCTCTGACATGTTTGAACTAGGCGTTGTCTACCGCAACATCACCCGCGCCGACCGCGCAGCCGCCGACGGTCTGGCGGCCCTGGGCTCGGCCACCGTGCACGAGGCCATGGGCCGCGTGGGCCTGCTCAAGCCCTACATGCGCCCCATCTACAGCGGCCAGCAGGTCAGCGGCACGGCCGTCACCGTGCTGCTGCAGCCCGGCGACAACTGGATGATGCATGTGGCGGCCGAGCAGATCCAGCCCGGCGACATCGTGGTGGCGGCCGTCACGTCGGAATGCACCGACGGCTACTTTGGCGACCTGCTGGCCACCAGCTTCCAGTCGCGCGGCGCCCGCGCGCTCATCATCGACGCCGGTGTGCGCGACGTGAAGACGCTGCAGGAGATGAACTTCCCCGTGTGGAGCCGCGCCATCAGCAGCAAGGGCACCATCAAGGCCACGCTGGGCTCGGTCAACATCCCCGTGGTGTGCGCCGGGCATGTTGGTCACGCCCGGTGATGTGATCGTGGCCGACGACGACGGTGTGGTGTGTGTGCCCGCCGCCCGCGCGGCCGAGACGCTGGCCGCCGCGCAAAAGCGCGAGAGCTTTGAAGGCGAAAAGCGCGCCAAGCTGGCCAGCGGCGTGCTGGGCCTGGACATGTACAACATGCGCCCTGGCCTGGAGAAGGCAGGCCTCAAGTACATCGATTGAGCAAATTTTGAGTCTTTTTGGCCTCTAGCGCTTATTCCATAAGCGCTAGCAGCTATTTTTTGTATAGCAACTGGTTGCCTATGTCTGAATTCACTAAAACCCCCGGCTGGCTGGACTGGTACGCCGGCCCCAGCCAACCCCGCTTTCAGGTGCCCGCAGGCGCGGTGGACGCGCACTGCCACGTGTTCGGACCTGGCGCCGAGTTCCCCTACGCGCCTGAGCGCAAGTACACGCCGTGTGACGCCAGCAAGGCAGCAGTTGTACGCGCTGCGCGACCACCTGGGCTTTGCGCGCAACGTGGTCGTGCAGGCCACCTGCCACGGGGCGGACAACCGCGCCATGGTCGATGCGCTGGTGCACTCTGGCGGCAAGGCGCGCGGCGTGGCCACCGTCAAGCGCACAGTCACCGATGACGAATTGCAGGCCATGCACGACGCCGGTGTGCGCGGCGTGCGCTTCAACTTCGTCAAGCGCCTGGTGGACTTCACGCCCAAGGACGAGCTGATGGAGATCGCGGCGCGCATCGACAAGCTAGGCTGGCACGTGGTCATCTACTTCGAGGCGGTAGACCTGCCCGAGCTGTGGGACTTCTTCACCGCCTTGCCCACCACCGTGGTGGTGGACCACATGGGCCGCCCCGACGTGAGCAAGGGCGTGGACAGCGAAGAGTTCGCGCTGTTCCTCAAATTCATGCGCCAGCACCCCAACGTGTGGAGCAAGGTAAGCTGCCCCGAGCGCCTTTCGGTCACCGGCCCCAAGGCACTGAACGGCGAGCAGAACGCCTATGCCGACGTGGTGCCGTTTGCGCGCAAGGTGGTTGCAGAGTTCCCCGACCGCGTGCTGTGGGGCACCGACTGGCCACACCCCAACCTCAAGGACCACATGCCCGACGATGGCCTGCTGGTCGATTTCATACCGCACATTGCGCCCACCGCCGAGCTGCAGCACAAGCTGCTGGTGGACAACCCGATGCGCCTGTACTGGCCCGAAGAAGTGGAGGTGAAATAACCATGGCCCTCGACAAACCCTATCTGGACGTGCCCGGCACGACCATCTTCGACGCAGAGCAAAGCCGCAAGGGCTACTGGCTCAACCAGTTCTGCATGAGCCTGATGAAGGCCGAGAACCGCACCCGTTTCAAGGCCGACGAAGACGCCTACCTGGCCGAATGGCCCATGACCGACGAGCAGCGCGCGGCGGTGCGCGCGCGCGACCTGAACTGGGCCATGCGCACCGGCGGCAACATCTACTTTCTCGCCAAGCTGGGCGCGACGGACGGCCTGTCGTTCCAGCAGATGGCGGGCAGCATGACGGGCATGAGCGAGCACGCCTATCGCGACATGATGATTGCCGGTGGCCGCAGTGCAGAGGGCAACCGCGTGACCGGTGAAGGCGGCAACGCCCAAGGCCCCGCTGCCCAGTCAGACGCCTGGAAACAATGGGAGCTGACACATCAGGAAGCCCTGGCCGCACAGATCATGGGCGACCACGCCACGCAGCAAACCGCCGCTGGCAGCGCCACGGGTGCGGTGGACCATGCGCGCATCACGGCATCGGTCTACACCTCGCATGTGCCCGCCATTGGCGCCGCCATTGACCTGGGCAAGACGGGTGAGCCCTATTGGCAGCCACTGTTTGCGGGCTATGAGCCGTCCAAGCAGTGGATGCGCGACAACCAGCCCGACGTGGTGTTTTTGGTCTACAACGACCACGCCACCAGTTTTGATCTGGGAATGATCCCCACCTTTGCCATCGGCACGGCCGCAGAATTCGAGCCCGCCGACGAAGGCTATGGCCCGCGCCCCGTGCCCAAAGTCATCGGCCACCCCGACCTGGCCGCGCACATTGCGCAGTCCGTCATCCAGCAGGACTTTGACCTCACCATCGTCAACGACCTCAAGGTGGACCACGGCTTGACCGTGCCGATGAACCTGCTGTTCGGCTCCCCCGAAGCATGGCCCGTCAAGGTCATCCCGTTTGCCGTCAACGTGGTGCAGTACCCCGTGCCATCGGGTGCGCGCTGCTTTGCGCTGGGCCAGGCCATCCGCCGCGCCATCGAGTCGTACGACGCGCCGCTGAAGGTGCAAATCTGGGGCACCGGCGGCATGAGCCACCAGCTGCAAGGCCCGCGCGCAGGCCTCATCAACAAGGAATGGGACAACAAGTTCCTCGACCGCCTGATTGCCGAGCCCGCCGAGCTGGCCAAGGTGCCGCACATCGATTACGTGCGCGAAGCGGGCAGCGAAGGCATCGAGCTGGTCATGTGGTTCATCGCCCGCGGTGCGATGAACGACGTGGCGGGCACCGGCCCCGCGCCCCATGTGGCGCACCGCTTCTTCCACGTGCCCGCCAGCAACACGGCGGTGGGGCACCTGATCCTGGAGAACACCTAGAAACGCACCTCAAGAAGACCTATGGATTCGGCATCAAGTCATCTGAAGCCGTTCACGCTGAGCCCGTCGAAGCGCCGCGCAAGGCTTCGACAAGCTCAGCCCGAACGGGGGTTTTCAGTTCAGGATTTCCGACTCCATAAAACGCACCTCAAGAACACATAAGGACCGACACACCATGACCATCAAAGTCGCACTCGCAGGCGCT
Organism: uncultured Gammaproteobacteria bacterium; assembly: GCA_963784815.1. Classification (GTDB taxonomy): domain Bacteria; phylum Pseudomonadota; class Gammaproteobacteria; order Burkholderiales; family Burkholderiaceae_C; genus Acidovorax. The sequence goes on from CAWATB010000010.1 coordinate 70,463, forward strand.
GGCGCCTTCGGCATCAAGCACCTGGACGGCATCCAGAATATTGACGGCGTTGAAGTCGTCTCCCTCATCAGCCGCGACCTGGCCAAGACCCAGGAAGTGGCCGACAAGTACGGCATCAAGCACGTCACCACGGACCTGGCCGACGCGCTCGCCATCAAGGAAGTGGACGCCGTCATCCTGTGCACCCCCACACAAATGCACGCCGAGCAGACCATTGCCTGCCTGAAGGCGGGCAAGCATGTGCAGGTCGAGATTCCGCTGGCCGACAGTTTGAAAGGCGCGGAAGAGGTTGTGGCGATGCAAAAGCAAACGGGCTTGGTGGCGATGTGCGGCCACACGCGCCGCTTCAACCCCAGCCACCAGTACGTGCACCACCGCATTCAGAAGGGCGAGTTCAACATCCAGCAGATGGATGTGCAAACGTACTTCTTTCGCCGCACCAACACCAACGCGCTGGGCCAGGCTCGCAGCTGGACGGACCACCTGCTGTGGCACCACGCGGCGCACACGGTGGACCTGTTCGCCTACCAGGCCAACAGCCCGGTCGTGCAAGCCAACGCCATCCAGGGCCCCATCCACCCCACGCTGGGCATTGCGATGGACATGAGCATCCAGCTCAAGGCCGCCAACGGCGCCATCTGCACGTTGTCTTTGAGCTTCAACAACGACGGCCCGCTGGGCACGTACTTCCGCTACATCGGCGACACCGCCACCTACCTCGCGCGTTATGACGACCTGTTCAACGGCAAGGACGAGAAGATCGACGTGAGCCAGGTGGATGTGTCGATGAACGGCATCGAACTGCAGGACCGCGAATTCTTTGCCGCCATCAAGGAAGGGCGTGAGCCCAACGCCAGCGTGGGCCGGGTGTTGGCGTGCTACCAAGTGCTGCATCGGTTGGAGCAGCAGCTGAACGCGGCCTGATTTTTAAGTCAAATTGGCCTCTAGCGCTTATCCAATAAGCGCTAGCAGCTATCAATTTAATATTGATGGGGCTGGCATCGCCCCCTCAACTCCGCCTCGTTCCCGATAGTCCGCGCCTCTGGGGTGGCTCAGCCTGCGGTCACACGTTGCCCCGGCGCAATGGTGGGCGGCGCCGCATTGAGCGTCTCGATCGCAAACCCCGCCGCCGCTTTGTACCGGGCCATGAAGCCCTCGCGCTCCTCGCGCGGCAGCACGTCGTCGATGTGGTCGAACACGCCACCGCAGCGCTCGTCCACCAGTCCCAGCAGGCCGAAGGGACCAGCGCCCCGGTTGCGCAGCACCAGCGCCGAGATGTCCTTGCACAGCTTTTCGTCAAAGGCGCGCAGCGCCTCGGGGCCCACGCCCTGCGCAATGAGCTGTGCCCCCAGCACGCGCGCATCGACGATGGCCTGACTGGCTCCGTTGGAGCCCACGGGGTACATCACGTGCGCCGCATCGCCGAGCAGCGCCACGCGGCCGTCCACCCAGGTGGGCACGGGGTCGCGGTCGATCATGGGGTACTCAAAAATGTCCGTGGCGCCGCGCAGCATGGCGGGCACGTCGAGCCAGCTGTAGTTCCAGCCGTCGAAGTGGTGGCTGAATTCCTCCAGCGCCACGCGCCGGTTCCAGTCGCCTTGCTGCCATCCGCCCTGGTTGTCTACTGTGATCTCGGCGATCCAGTTGATGGTGGCCAGGCCCGTGGCCGGGTCGGGCGGCGTGATGGGGTAGAACACCACGCGGTGCCGCTGTGACCCCACACCCACGAACGAAGCGCCCGTGCGCACCGGCACCCCCGGCGTGGTGCCGCGCCACATGATGGCGCCGCCCCACTGAATGGGCGGCTGCGTGGGGTGCATCTGCGCCCGCACGGCAGAGTGCAGGCCATCGGCCGCAATCAGCAGCGAGCCTGCCACCTCCTGCCGCTCACCGTTGCGCGCCTCGACGACCGCGATCACGCTTTCGGCATCCTGCCGGTAGCCCACCACACGCTGCCCCAGTTGCACGGCTCCGTCGCCCAGACGCGTTCCTCACGGCGTTGTACAGCATCATCTGCAGCTGCCCCCGGTGCACCGAATACTGCGGCCAGTGGTAGCCCGCCTCCAGCCCGCGCGGCTCGGCATACACCTCGTTCCCGTTGCGGCCCACCAGCGCCCACTCGCGCGCCTGCAGGCCAATGGTGTCCAGCACGTCGTTACCAAACCCCAGGTCGTGCAGCTCCCGCACGGCATTGGGCTGCAGGTTGATGCCCACGCCCAGCGGCTGCAGTTCTGGCACCGATTCAAAGACGATGCAGGGCACGCCGATCTGGTGCAGGGTGAGGGCAGTGGCCATGCCACCGATGCCGCCGCCAGCAATCAGCACGGGGCGGGGGGAAGAGGTGTGGGGAGTCGTAGTAGGTGCGCCGGACATGCCAGGATTGTCCACGCAATGTCCGAAGGGGCTTGTGTGTTGGGTGCCATTCGAGACGCAGCGGCGACTGGGTGCCACCAGTCTGTGGGTGCGGCCATCGCCGACCGCCGGAGCTTTGGCGATCGGCCCCATATCCGTGGGACCTAAAATGCGCCCTGCTGGCGACTTGCCGCGCACCCTGCATCCACCTGCCCGTGCTGGCTGGTTGCAACGCTCCAACCCAACTCCAAACTCCCTCTATGCCCGCAACCGAAATCGCAGTGACTGCCGCAGGCAAAGTGGCAGGCCTGGACATGCTGATCCCTACCGGGCAAGAGGGCGCTTACTTTGCACACATCCAGGAGTGGCTCACCGCCAAACAGCAGGCGAAAAAAGCCGTGCGGGACGTGAGCACGCAGGTGCTGGTCAAAGGCATCAAGCAGTGGGCAGCCTTTGAAGAAAAGTCCGGATCCAAGAAGATTCTGATCGTTTTCAAGATCACCTAGTCGCGCGCATCGGGTTTCCAAGGGTGTCGCGATGGTCCCGCCGCCAAGCGTCACCTGATTCAAGCCTGACGGGCCGTGTAGGCTGCAGTGCTTGACGTAAGCTCTCGCCATGCAACAAAGAACCCTCGGACCTTTCTCCGTCTCGGCCATCGGGCTGGGCTGCATGAATCTATCGCACGCCTATGGCGCGCCCGTCTCTGCCGAGCAAGGCGAGCGTGTCCTGCTGGCCGCGCTGGATGCCGGCGTGACGCTGTTTGACACAGCGACGCTATATGGCTTTGGCGCCAACGAAACGCTGGTGGGGCGTGTGATGAAGCAGCACCGCAGCCGCTTCACGCTGGCCAGCAAATGTGGCCTGCAAGGCGTGGACGTGAACGGTGACGGTAAGCTGGTGCGCGTGATCGACGGGCGCCCCGACACCTTGCGCAAGACCTGCGAAGACAGCCTGCGGCGTTTGCAGACCGATGTGATCGACTTGTATTACCTGCACCGCTGGGACAAGAGCGTGCCCATCGAAGAAAGCGTAGGCGCCTTGGGTGAGCTGGTGCGACGCGGGCACATCCGCACGGTGGGTCTGTCCGAAGTGTCTGCTGCCACGCTGCGCCGCGCGCATGCCGAGTTTCCGATCACGGCAGTGCAAACCGAATATTCGCTGTGGACGCGCAACCCCGAGATCGCCGTGCTGGAGGCGTGCCGCGAGCTGGGTACGGCCTTTGTGGCCTTCAGTCCGGTGGCGCGCGGGTTCTTGTGTGGTGATCTGACCGATGTGACGACGCTTGACGCCAAGGACATCCGGCGCGCCATGCCGCGGTTTGCGCCCGAGGCGTACTCGGCCAACCTGAAACTGCTGGAAGGCTACCGTGCGGTTGCGCATGACGTGGGCTGCACCCCCGCCCAGCTGGCGCTGGCCTGGCTGTTGCACAAAGGCGAGCACATCATCCCCATCCCGGGCACTACCAGCGTGCAGCATCTGCACGACGACCTGGGTGCCGTCAACGTGCTGCTCGATGTGGCCACCATGGCGCGTCTGGATGCACTGATCAACGAGCGCACGGTGGTCGGCAACCGCTACACGGCGCAGAGCGCGAGCGAAGTCGATACCGAAACGTTCGAAGACCGCGCGGCGTAAGCGGCGCGGTCTTCGGCTCTGCATAGTGCAGAGCTAGATGGCTGAGATCAGAAGACGCTTTGGGCGCCCGCTGTCGGGCGGTTCGGGATCACCGGCCGCGCAGGTTGCCCTTTTCATCGGCAATCACAATCTCTACGCGGCGGTTCATCGCGCGGCCTTCCGGCGACGCGTTGTCGGCCACGGGGTACGCCTTGCCATAGCCGCGTGCGGTGATGCGGCGGGTTTCCACGCCACGCTGCACCAGCGCGTCGCGCACAGCCTGTGCTCGGCGGTCTGACAGTTCCTGGTTGTAGCTGTCACCGCCGACGCTGTCGGTGTAACCCTCAATCAGCAGTTTGCGGTCCGGGAACTGCTTGAGGAAGTTGGCCAGCTTGTCCAGACGGGGTGCAGCCTGGGTCGACAGCTCGGCCTTGTTGAAGGCAAACAGCACATCGCCCAGCGTGACCAGCAGGCCGCGTTCGGTTTGCTGGGCTTCCATGTCGCGCAGCTGGGCCTCCAGCGCACGCACGCGGTCTTGCGCGGCGTTGGCCTGGGCCATGGCGGCTGCAGCATTGGCTTGCTGCTGCGCGGCGCGCTGCTCGGCGCTCATTGCTTGCTGCTGGGCGAGTTGCGCATTGCGGGCTTGAGCGTCGGCACGCATGCGGGCGGCATCGGCCTCTTGCGTGCGTGCCTGCAGGCGAATGCGATCGGCTTCGCCGCCTGCCTGCTTGATGTCGGCATCGAGCTGGCGTGCACGGGCCGTGTTGGTGGCGATCTCTGCACGTTGGCGTGCCAGGTAGGCCAGGTGATTGGTCTCGGACGTGTCGCGGTCGTCAGCCCACACGCGGTCGGCCTTGGCAAGCGCGTCGGTGGCTTGCTTCAGTTCCAGCTGTGCGTATTGGTTGACCACAGGGTTTCCGGCAGCGGTGCTCACTGCGGTGCGGGCTTCTTCCAGCGCGGGCGATGGGGTGGTGCTGGCACATGCGGCCAGCAGGCCTACGGCAATCAGGCTGGAGCAAAGGGCAGTGGTTCGGTGAAAAAAGGGATGCATGGTCAGGTGTTCCTTGAATTGGGGGGCAGGGCAGTCGCGAGGCCTCAGCAACTAGTGAAAGTGAGGCAACTGAGCCAGGTCGGGCGTTCAGGCCCAGGGCCTGAGCTTTAGCGGGGCGATCGGCGGTTGATTTCGTCTTGCAGTGCGCGGATGCCTTCTTGCACCTGCGCCAGATTGGCAGCGTTGCTCGCGGCGTCGGCGCGGGTCTCCGCCACGCGGGCGTCCACTTCGGCTTCAGCGGCCAGACGGCGGGCCGATACGTAGTCTTCTGCGGTCATGGCTTTTTCTGCCTGAACGAGCTTTTCCCGCGCCTGTTGCAACTGCACGGGTGCGCTGGTGGCAACGGTGGGGGCTGCGGCCACGCGGTTGACGGTGGTACGGGTCACCGCCATCTGTTCGGTGGGGGCAGGTGTGGAGGAACAGGCGGCCAGTGCGCCCAGTGCGAGGACCGCTGTAGCGGTACGGATCAGTGCGGATGAATGCATGGTGTTGTGGACTCCTCTGGGGGTTGTGAGATGAGCCGCGCCGAGAACTCGGGCGGGTAACCAGAGCGTGTTCTGGTGTCGCTCGATTGTTGGGGCGCGCACAAATCCGAGGCGTAGTCCCTGCCTCTGTATTCCTGTGGGGCATGTCTTACGAACATTTGCAATCACCAAAGGGTTGAAGACCAGTGCAGTTCCAACGGCCACATGAATTTGCGGGAACTCTCACCCCGTCACTGTCTCGATCAAAGGGCGCGCAGCCACGGCGCTCCTTTGGATTGCCCCCTTTTTGCGGCATAGATTCGTTTGCGTTGTCACACATTGCTCGCAAATCGATGTCCGCCACATCGCGGCCAAGCCATCAAACCCCCGTGTCGCCGAAGGCGCCTCGCTCACACCCCATCACTACACAACGAAGAGGAGAGTTTCCGCATGCAGCCATCCACCTTTCTGACCTGGGTCCAGGAGACCACTTTTGCGGGTATCCCGCTGTGGAGCCTGTTGGTCGCTCTCGCGGCGATGGCTGCTACCTATGCGGTCATTCTTGCCGTGCTGCACCTGATCACCGGGCGTGCCAAGGTTTGGGCCACACAGTCGGAAAGCGCAGCGGCCATGACGGTGGTCCAGGTGCTGGAAGGGACCAGCCGCGTGCTGATGTTTCTGGTGGCAGTGCTCGTGGGTGCGAGTTTTCTGGAGCTGCCCGGTCGCTGGACCAGTCGCGTGGGCCAGCTCTGGTTTGTTGCGGTGGCGGTGCAGATGGGCCTGTGGGGCATGCGTGCCATCGGGATTGGTGTGCAGCGCTATTTGGCGCGCCACAGCTCCACCGGCATGACGCAAGTGGGCGCGTCGGCCACCCTCATGTCGTGGGGGCTGCGCACGCTGCTGTGGAGCGTCATTTTTCTGGCGGTATTGTCCAACCTGGGGGTCAACATCACGGCTTTTGTCGCCAGCCTGGGGGTGGGCGGCATTGCCGTCGCGTTGGCGATGCAGAACATTCTGGGTGACCTCTTTGCATCGCTGGCGATTGCTGTAGACAAGCCGTTTGAAGTCGGCGACTTTGTGGTGGTGGGCGGCGTGGCGGGCACGGTGCAGATGATTGGTCTGAAGACCACCCGCATCCGAAGCTTGCAGGGTGAAGAGGTGGTGATGTCTAACACCGACCTCTTGAAGCAGACCATCAACAACTACCGCCCGATGACGGAGCGCCGCATCGTGTTCGCGTTTGGCCTGACGTACGACACACCGATAGACAAAGTGGAAGCGATCCCCGGCATCGTGAAGCGGTTGGTAGAGGCTGAACCCCAGGCGCGTTTCGACCGTGCGCACTTCAAGTCTTTCGGAGACAGCTCGCTCGACTTTGAGGTGGTGTACATCGTCAAAGACCCGGCCTTCGGTGTCTATATGGACTTGCAGCAATCGATCAATCTGGGCCTGATGCGCGAGTTTGCGTCCATGGGCGTTGATTTTGCGTTCCCTACCCGGACCGTGCACATTGCCACTGCGCCAGTGGCACCGGCCGGGGTTGCTGCGCCTTCGTCAGATGCGGTTGCTGCGCTCAGTAGTTCTCCACAAAGTAGAGGGTGACTTCGCGGCAACCCGTGTCTTTGCCATCCACACGGCCTTCGATGGAAATGCTGACAGCTGCCACATCGTCGTGGCTGCAGTTCACCGAATGTTCCGCTACGCCACCCAGCACGCGAAGGCCTCCATCCGTTGTGCAGTGGAGGGGGAACAGCGCAGAGGTGTGTTGCTGCAGCAATTCAGCCAGCGTGGCGGTGCTGTCGTAGCGCATGGCGACATAGGGCGAACTCACGCCATCGCGCCCCTTCCATTGCCAACGCGGCGGGCTGCACGCTTGAACCGTGTGAACCACAGACCGGATGCTGCTGGGCACACCAAGGAAGTATTGAAGCGAACCCTGTTCGACCTCGCCCGCCTCAAACAACATCACCGCGGCTGCGACCCCGGCGGCCAAGGTCAAAAGCGGCGTAAGAACCAACGCGGAAGCCACAGCGAGTGTTTTGCGTCGTGGAGTCATGGTGTGGTCGTGGTGTTTGAAATGGCTCTTGGAGTGGCCATCGACAAAAAAAGGCCGACTGCCCTTGTGGGGAAGTCGGCCTGAACGGGTAGTTGCAGTCTTAGCGCTTCTTCAACTTCTTCTTCGAACTCTGTGGGGCATTACTGGGAAACGACGCGCACCATCTCCAGGCACTTGTTCGAATAGCCCCATTCGTTGTCGTACCAGCTGACGATTTTTACAAACGTGCCATCGAGCGCAATGCCTGCATCCGCATCAAAAATCGAGGTGCGGGTGTCGCCGCGGAAGTCAGTGGCGACTACCTTGTCTTCGGTATAGCCTAGCACGCCCTTCAGTGCCCCTTCGGACTGGGCCTTCATCTCGGCCTTGATTTCGTCGTAAGTGGCGGCCTTTTCCAGCTCCACCGTCAGGTCCACCACCGACACATCGGACGTGGGCACGCGGAAGGACATGCCGGTCAGCTTCTTGTTCAGCGAGGGAATCACCACGCCCACGGCCTTGGCAGCGCCCGTGCTGGAGGGGATGATGTTTTCCAAAATGCCGCGGCCGCCGCGCCAGTCTTTGTTCGACGGGCCGTCCACGGTCTTTTGCGTGGCTGTGGCGGCGTGCACGGTGGTCATCAGGCCGCGCTTGATGCCCCATTTGTCATGCAGCACCTTGGCCACGGGGGCCAGGCAGTTGGTGGTGCACGAGGCGTTGGACACAATGGCCTCGCCCTTGTAGCTGGTGTGGTTCACGCCGTACACGAACATGGGCGTGTCGTCCTTGGACGGCGCCGACAAAATGACCTTCTTGGCGCCTGCATCCAGGTGCTTTTGCGCGGTGACCTTGTCCAGGAACAGGCCCGTGGATTCGATCACCACGTCCGCGCCGACCTCATTCCATTTGAGGTTGGCGGGGTCGCGCTCTTGCGTCAGGCGAATCTTCTTGCCGTTGACGATCAGCGTGTTGCCTTCCACCGAAACTTCGCCCTTGAAGCGGCCGTGCACCGAGTCGTACTGCAGCATGTACGCGAGGTACTCAGGCTCCAGCAGGTCGTTGATGCCAACGACTTCGATGTCGCTGAAGTTCTGGATGGCCGAGCGCAGCACGTTGCGGCCGATGCGGCCGAAACCGTTGATACCAATCTTGATCGTCATAGCGTGGAGTCTTTCCAAAGTTGATGTTCAAAAACCCAAAATTACAAGGGGCCCGCATCATCTGGAGGGCCCCTTGCTGAATCACTTGCGCTTCAGCGCTGCCTGAACGGTCGCAGCCACGTTCTCTTCGGTGAAGCCGAAGTGCTTGAACAGCACGGGCGCAGGGGCGGATTCGCCGTAGGTGTCGATGCCGACTACTGCAGCGCAGCCGTATTTCCACCAGCCGTCGGTCACACCCATTTCTACCGCCACGCGCGGGATGCCAGCGGGCAGCACGCTGCTCTTGTACTTGGCATCTTCGCGATCAAAGGTGGTGGTGCTGGGCATGGAGACAACGCGCACAGGAATCTTGCGGTCGGCCAGCAGGCGCTGGGCCTTGAGGGCCAGCTGCACTTCAGAGCCTGTGGCGATGATCACGGCCACGGGCTTCTTCTTGATGCCCACGTCAGCGGGTTCGGAGAGTACATAGGCGCCACGGCTGATATCGCCCAGGTCGCGCTTGGGTGCAGTAGGGCAGGTTCTGGCGAGACAGGGCCAGCACGGTGGGCTTGTCGCGGTTGGACAGCGCCACGCTCCAGGCCACGGCGGTTTCTGCCGTATCACCGGGGCGCCACACGTCCAGGTTGGGGATCAGGCGCAGGCTGGCCACGTGTTCGATGGACTGGTGGGTGGGGCCGTCTTCACCCAGGCCAATCGAGTCGTGCGTGAACACGTGGATCACGCGCTGCTTCATCAGCGCGGCCATGCGGATGGCGTTGCGGCTGTAGTCGCTGAACGTGAGGAACGTGCCGCCGTAGGGGATGAAACCACCGTGCAGCGCGATGCCGTTCATGATCGCGGCCATGCCGAATTCGCGCACACCGTAGTTGATGTGGCGGCCGCCGATCTTCTGGCCCTCAGACACTTCGGTCTGCACCACGCGGCCTTGCATGTCAAAGCGCAGGTTGGGTGTGCTCTTGGTGTTGGTGAGGTTGGAGCCGGTCAGGTCGGCGCTACCACCCAGCATTTCAGGCAGGGCTGCGGTGAAGGCTTCCAGCGCCAGTTGGCTGGCCTTGCGGCTGGCCACGGTTTCGCCCTTGGTGTGTGCGGCTACCACGGTGTCCACGGCCACTTGCGCGAAGTTGGCGGGCAGGTTGCCTTCCATGCGGCGGGTGAGCTCGGCCGCCAGTTCGGGGTAGGCCTGGCTGTAGGCCGCAAAGCGTTCGTTCCACACCGACTCGAACGCTTGGCCGTTGGCCTTGGCGTCCCAGTCTGCATACACGTCTTCAGGGATCACGAAGGGCTCGCTGGCCCAGCCCAGGGCTTCGCGGGTCAGCGCGATTTCTTCGGCGCCCAGGGGCTCGCCGTGCGCCTTGGCCGTGTTGGCGCGGTTCGGGCTTCCCTTGCCGATGTGTGTCTTGCACACGATGACGGTGGGGCGCTCGGTCTGCTTCTTGGCCTCTTCAATGGCAGCATCGATTTTGTCGGCGTCATGGCCGTCGATAGGGCCAATCACGTTCCAGCCGCTGGCCACAAAACGCAAGGGGGTGTTGTCGGCAAACCAGGGGGCGACCTGGCCGTCGATGCTGATGCCGTTGTCGTCGTACAGAGCGATCAGCTTGTTGAGCTTCCAAGCGCCGGCCAGCGAGATCGCCTCCTGGCTGATGCCTTCCATCAGGCAGCCGTCGCCCAAGAAGGCATAGGTGTGGTGGTCCACCACGGTATGGCCTTCGCGGTTGAATTCGCTGGCCAGCAGTTTTTCAGCCAGTGCAAAACCCACGGCATTGGTGATGCCCTGGCCCAGTGGGCCGGTGGTGGTTTCCACGCCTGCGGTGTAGCCCACTTCAGGGTGGCCGGGCGTCTTGCTGTGCAGCTGGCGGAAGTTCTTCAGTTCGCCAATCGGCAGGTCGTAGCCGGTGAGGTGCAGCAACGCGTACAGCAGCATCGAGCCGTGGCCGTTGCTCAGCACAAAACGGTCGCGGTCAAACCACTGGGGGTTGGCCGGGTTGTGCTTGAGGTGGCGTGCCCACAGGCCGACGGCCATGTCGGCCATGCCCATGGGGGCGCCGGGGTGGCCAGAGTTGGCTTGTTGAACTGCGTCCATGGCCAATGCGCGGATTGCATTTGCCATCTGTTGGGATTGCTGGGTATTGGCCATGGGGGGAGTGTTCAGGGGTGGAAGATTCGGGGGAAACCTGGCATTTTACCGGCCCGGCCCCACAGTGCCGTTGCGCGGTCTGCGCCGATGCGTGTGGGGCGTGCAATGCACTACAGTGCGGGCCATGCAAGGACTGCACCTCACCGCCGATCTCCATGGCTGCCGCTGTGCCCCCGCCTGGTTGCTGGATGCTGCCGCACTGGGCCGTGCGTGTGCCGACGCCGTGCGCGCTGCCGGGCTGCAGGCCGTGGGGCAGCTGTTTCATGAGTTTCCGGCCACAGCGCATGGCCCCGGTGGGGTGACTGCTACTGTTTTGTTAGCAGAGTCGCACTTGTGTGTGCACACCTGGCCTGAACAGTGCGCTGTGACGCTGGATGTCTATGTCTGCAACTTCGATGCCGACCAGTCGCACAAAGCCCGTGCTTTGATGGATGCGCTGCTGGCCTTGTTCGAGCCCGAAAAGGTAGAGCGCAATGCGCTGCAGCGCGGCGCGGTGCAAGAGGGGGTGGCATGAGCGCGGAAGCCCCGCTCCTGCGAGCAAGTGCAAGTCCCCGCCATGCTGCTGGCGGCTGGCCGCGGTGAGCGCATGCGACCGCTCACAGACATCACGCCCAAGCCGCTGCTGCAGGTGCAGGGCCAGCCACTCTTGCAATGGCACCTGCAGGCGCTGCAGGAAGCGGGTGTGGAGCAGGTGGTGATCAACACCGCCTGGCTGGGTGGGCAAATCAGCGACCATTTTTTAAGTGTTTTTGGCCTCCAGCGCTTGATGGATAAGCGCAAGCAGCTATCAATTTCATACTCCTGCGAAGGCTTGGACTTTGGTGGCGCGCTGGAAACGGCAGGGGGCATCGCCCGCGCGTTGCCCCAGCTGGGCCCCGTGTTCTGGCTGGCAGCGGGCGACGTGTTTGCGCCGGACTTCGTTTTTGACAGCGCTGCCGTCCAGGCGTTTGTGGCCAGCGGCCATCTGGCCCACCTGTGGCTGGTGCCCAACCCGGCGCACAACCTGCGGGGCGACTTTGGTTTGTCGGCCAGCGGCATGGCGCTGAACCTGCCTGGCGATGACCCTTCACCGCGTTACACCTACAGCACCATCGCCCTGTTGCGCGCCGAGTTGTTTGCGTCGCCGTGGTGCGACATTCCGGCGGGCAACCCCCGTGGGGTTCCGGCGCCGCTGGCCCCGCTGCTGCGTCGGGCCATGGATGCGGGCAGGGTGTCCGCATCGCTGTACACCGGGCGGTGGACAGATGTGGGCACCCCCGAGCGGTTGGCAGAACTCAACCGCTGAGCCTCCGAGTGGAGGCTCGCTCACATTACTGCGCAGCGGCAGCGCCGGTCGGAGCGCCAGTGGTTCTGTGGGCGGGTTGCAGGGTAATGGCCGGCCCGTTCTCGCAACCGCGGAACAACCACTGGCTGGGCATGAACCGCGCATCGGGTCCGTCGGGTGCGGGTTTGCCGACCTCGGCTTGCACGTCGTAGGCGATAGGTGGCACCTGGAACACGGCGATCTGGCCCGCCTTGCAGGCAAGCCCTGAAATGACAGTGTTTGGCACCCAGCTCTTCGTGGCAGTGTCATAACGGTGCAGGGGCCCCAGGCGCTGGTCCTGCGCCAGCTCCACGCGCGTGGGCACGATTTGCAGCGCGCTGGCCCACACTCCGGCTACTTCGACAGGCTGCGCAAACCGCACGGCCTCCAGGCCATGCATTGCGATGGGGCGATTGGGCTCGCCCTTGTCGAAGGGGTCTGTACGGTTGATGAGACTGCCCGCCGGGATCGTGAGTTCGCCGTACTGATAGTCCTGCGGCAGCACAAACCGCTCGCGGCTTGCACGCACGGCAGCGCCATCCTGCCGGGCCTGCTGAGTGCTGTGAGACAGATACATCCGAACCCCCGTCCAGGCGTTGCACAACACGGCGGTGGCAATCAGGGCCCTCAGAACGCGCGGGGTGAGCAACCACTTCTGTGGAATATCAATGCAGCGAACGTACACGCCGTAAATCAACAGCCCGCCTGCTAGCACCAGCCCGAGCATGGGCAAGAAGACGGCCAGGAAGAAATGCAGCAAGGTAGAAAGCAAAACAGGCATGGTTCTTACGAGCAAGGTGGAGGCGCCCGCCCTGATCAACCCCTTTGATCGGCAGGGTGGGCGGTGCAGCCAAGGCTTGGTCTGCAGTCTGCCATGGGTCGGCAACTCCCTGCAAAAGTAGCGGTCGCAGGCCGATTTGGTGACCCAGGGCGGTGCAGCAGCGTACTGGGCAATGCAGTGAAATCCAGAAGGAGATTCCCTGCAGATGGAGGAGCGGCGCCCGGATGGGCCCAAAATGCGCGGATGAGCCCACAGACCTCCCTCTACGCCCAGCGCCGTGCCCGCCTTGCCTCCCAACTCGGCGAAGGCGGCATTGCCATCATTCCCACTGCGCCCGAACGCCCGCGCAACCGCGATACAGACTTTCTTTACCGTCACGACAGCTACTTCTATTACTTGACCGGGTTTACCGAGCCCGGCGCGTGCCTTGTGATCAGCCACGATGGCCGCAGCACATTGTTTTGCCAGCCCAAGGACCTGGAGCGGGAGATCTGGGACGGCTACCGCATGGGCCCCGTCGCCGCACCTGCTGCGCTGGGCATAGATGCGGCGCATTCCATCACCGAGCTGGACGCCAAACTGCCGCGCCTTCTGGAGAACCGCAGCTGCGTGTGGTATCCGTTCGCCATCCACAGCGGCTTGGCCGCGCGGGTAGAGGGCTGGCTCAACACTGTGCGTGCCCGCGTGCGCTACGGCGCACTGTGCCCCGCCCAGCAAAATGACCTGTGCACGCCACTCGATGAAATGCGCCTGGTCAAGGACGCGCATGAACAGGACATCATGCGCCGCGCCAGTGCCATCAGTGCCCAAGCGCACATACGCGCGATGCAGCGGTCAGCCCGCATGCTGCGAGCGGGTGAGGATGTGCGCGAATACCACCTGGACGCCGAACTGCTGCACGCATTCCGCGAGGCGGGTTCGCAGTACCCCGCCTACGGCTCCATCGTTGCAGCAGGCGCCAATGCCTGCGTGTTGCACTACCAGGCCGCTGCAGCGCCAGTGCGCAACGGTGAACTGGTGCTCATCGACGCGGGCTGTGAACTCGATGGCTACGCCAGCGACATCACGCGCACCTTTCCTGCCAACGGCACCTTCACCGGGCCTCAGCGTGCCCTGTATGACCTGGTGCTGGCCAGCCAGGACGCAGCCGTGGCAGCCACCAAGGCAGGCGCCCGGTTTAACGACCCGCACGACGCCACTGTGGCCGTGCTGGCGCAGGGCATGCTGGACTTGGGCCTGCTCGACAAGAACAAGGTGGGCTCCGCACAGGACGTGATCGACAAGCGCGCCTACTTCCAGTTTTATATGCACCGCACCGGCCACTGGCTGGGCATGGATGTGCACGACTGCGGCAGCTACGTGGAACCTGGCGAAGTCGGCCAGGTGAGCGAGCGCAAAGATCCGCTGTCGGGCGAGACCATCACGAACCGCCCCAGCCGCGTGCTGCGCCCGGGCATGGTGCTGACCATCGAGCCGGGCATTTATGTGCGCCCCGCCGAGGGCGTGCCAGAGCAGTTCCACAACATCGGCATCCGCATTGAGGACGATGCCATCGTGACCGAAGCGGGTTGTGAGCTGATCACGCGGGGTGTGCCGGTCAAGGCCGATGAAATCGAAGCGCTGATGCGCGCCTGAGCGTGCGCACCGAGTCAGCGACTTCACCGACTCTGATGGAAACGGCCGGGACGAAGGACTGCGCTGCAGGCCATGGCCGGGGTGCTGACGCCGCAGATCGTGGAGTTTGTGCGGGTGGGCAACACGGCCTTTGGCCTGGTCGCTGGCTGGCTTTACGCACGCCATGGGCTGGAGGCGGCCCTCATTGCGCACGTTTTGGCGCATCTGCTGTCGTCTCCCATGCTTTGAATTTTTTCGCGCGGGGCTGCCACACCGAATGGGTAACTGGCATGTAACCGCTTCGTGTGAGAATCGAAATTCGATTGCATTCATCCCGAACAAGAGAAAGAGACAAACCCATGCCTACCCGCCGCGCCACCAAGATTGTTGCCACCCTGGGCCCCGCATCGAGCGACCCGGCCCTGCTGGAGGCGATGATCCGTGCGGGGGTGAACGTGGTGCGGCTGAACTTCAGCCACGGCAAGGCGCAGGACCATATCGACCGCGCTGCCAGCGTGCGGGCTGCTGCCCAGCGTGCGGGCCGCGAAGTGGCCATCATGGCCGACCTGCAGGGCCCCAAGATCCGCGTGGGCAAGTTTGCCGAAGGCAAGGTGTATCTGGAGCCCGGAGCCAAGTTCATTCTGGATGCGTCGCGCACCGAGCCCGGTGATATTGAAGGTGTGGGCCTCGATTACAAAGAGCTGCCGCGCGATGTGAAGGCCGGTGACCTGCTGCTGCTCAACGACGGACTGATCGTGCTGATCGTGGATGCAGTGCGGGGCGAAGAGGTGCACACCACCGTCAAGCTGGGCGGGGAGTTGTCCAACAACAAAGGCATCAACAAAAAAGGCGGGGGGCTGACGGCACCGGCCCTCACGGCCAAGGACATGGAAGATATCCGCACGGCCATGAGCTTTCAGGCCGACTATGTGGCGGTGAGCTTTCCCAAGAACGCGACCGACATGGAAATGGCCCGCCAGTTGTGCAACGTGGCCGCGTCCGAGTACCGCCACAAGCCGGGCCTGATCGCGAAGATCGAGCGAGCCGAGGCGATCCCGCACCTTGAGGCCATCCTGCGCGTAAGCGACGGCATCATGGTGGCGCGCGGCGACCTGGCGGTGGAAGTGGGCAACGCTGCCGTGCCTGCCCTCCAAAAGAAGATGATCCGCATGGCGCGCGACCTGGACAAGGTCGTCATCACTGCCACCCAGATGATGGAAAGCATGATCACCAACCCCGTGCCCACACGTGCCGAGGTGAGTGACGTGGCCAACGCCGTGCTGGACGGCACCGACGCCGTGATGCTAAGCGCCGAAACGGCCGCAGGCCGCTACCCGCTTGAAACCGTGGAAGAAATGGCCACCATCTGCGCCGCAGCCGAGGCGGCAGAAGACCCTCAACTCGATGCCGACTTCACCGGCCAGACCTTCGGGCGCATTGACCAGTCCATCGCCATGGGCGCGCTGTTCACGGCCCATCACCTGGGCGCCAAAGCCATCGTGGCCATGACCGATAGCGGAGCCACCGCCTTGTGGATGAGTCGCCACCGCATCCACATCCCTATCTATGCGCTGACGCCCAAGGTAGCCACACAGCGCAAGATGGCCATGTACCGCAACGTACGCCCGCTGCTCATGGACACCAGCGCTGACCGTGACACGGCTCTGGAGCAAGCCGAGGGCCACCTCAAGAGCCGCAACATCGTGCAAAAGGGCGATGTCTATGCCATCACCTGCGGCGAGCCGATGGGCGCGCCTGGCGGGACGAACATGCTGAAAATCTGCGTGGCAAGCTGAGGCCTTCACGCGGGATCGTGATTCAAAAAGGGTGGCGCGCGAAAGCGCGCACGCAGAGCCGACGCGAGCCCGTCGCACAGCCAACCGGTGGTCCAGCAGATCCAGCCGGTCCACAGCGTGTGGCTCATGAAATGTGCACCCCGCACCTGCTGGGCTGCTCCCAGGGTGAATCCGGCTAACAGGGCCCCTGCCAGCCACCAACGCGCTGCACGCGGCTGGTGGCGGCGCAGCACAAAATACCCGCCCACAAAGGCGAACCCGGCAGACGCATGACCGGCCGGAAAACACCGGCCACTGCCCCCGTCCAGCACGCCCAGCGCCCAGTGCGATGCGTAGCGTGCCACGCCCCCGAACTCCGCCAGATCCCAGGGGCAGCTTGTCGAGCTGAGGTTTTTGGTGATGCTCACCACCGCCAGCGCGACCAAAGCGCTGACGGCCATCTGCAGACGGTCGCGGGCATCTAGATGGCGCAGCACACCGCGCGGCCACCACACACCCAGGGTCAGCAGCAGCGCCACCAGCCATCCCAGGCGGCGCGCGCCTTCGTGCATAACGTGCACGAGGAACCAGTGGTCCCGCACCGGAAAGCCTGCTGCAGTGCCGAAAAATCGGGCCAAAGCCAGATCCTGGCTGGCAGCATCCCAGGCCACCACACACGCCAGAGCGCCCAGGGTCCAAAGGAGAAAGCTGCGGTGGTCGGAGCGAGAAGGCTGGGCGAGCAAAGGTTGCATGGCCCGATGGTGCCGCGGCGCACTTAACGCCGTCTTAATGGGTGCCGCACGGAAGCGCAGCCCGGCGACAATGGTCCCATGCGAATACTCGTGGTCGAAGACGATGCAGGAATAGCCAGCGGCCTGCGAACCAATCTCCAGCAACGGGGCTATGCGGTGGATGTCTGTGATGGCGTGGCCAGTGCCTGGAGCGCGCTGCGGGCTGAGCGGTTCGACGCGGTGCTGCTGGACCTGGGCTTGGCCGATGGCGATGGCGGCGAGCTGTTGCGGAGGCTGCGGCTCAGTCCGCCTGCGGCAGGGGCTTCGGCCACAGCGTTGCCCGATCCGTCCACGCCTGTGTTGATCGTCACTGCGCGCGACCAAGTGCATCAGCGCATTGCCGGGCTCGACCTGGGCGCTGACGACTATTTGCCCAAGCCTTTTGATGTGGACGAACTGGACGCTCGACTGCGGGCCCTGTTGCGCCGCGCCGCCGGACGCACATCACCGACGATCCGCCACGGCGACATCGAACTGGACCCCGCCACGCGCATCGTGCGGCTGGGAGGCAGTGCGGTGGAGATGTCGCCCCGGGAGTTTTCCGTGCTGCTGGTGTTGCTCGAAGCCCGCGGGCGCGTGTTGTCGCGCCAGCAGATTGAAGAGCGGCTTTACAGCTGGGAGGCGGCTATCGAGAGCAATGCAGTGGAGGTGCATATCCACCATCTGCGCCGCAAGCTGGGCAGTGCCTGCATCCAGACCATGCGGGGTGTGGGCTACTTCATGCCACAAGAGGTTTCCCCGTGAGCGCAACCCCTACCCGGGCGGGGCTTGCGCAACTGCGTCGCCCTTCACTCACCCGGCAGCTCTTGTTGTGGTCGCTGGGGGCGCTGGCCCTGGTGTGGGGCAGTTTTGTGTTCATCGGCTACCAGACCGGTGTGCACGAAGCCGATGAGCTGACCGATGGACACTTGGCCAGCGTGACGGCTTTGCTGCTCAATCTGCGCGCCACCGAGGCGGTGGACGGGGCGCAGGTGACGCAGCGGGCGCCTACGCCCTGGCTCAAGACGCATGACTACCAGCAGTCGATCAGTGTGGCGCAGTGGGATGCCCAAGGCAGGCTCCTTTCCCACAGCGGTACGTCCCCGACGCCGCCGTTCTCGGGCTCGGAGGGTTTTGCCGATCTCACGCTGGGGGCTCCGGCAGCAGTGTGGCGCAGCTTCTCGCAGTGGGATGCGACCCGGTCCCGCAAGGTCATGGTGCTGCTGGAACTGCGTGAGCGCGACGAACTGGCTCAGGACATTGCGGAGCAGATGATCGAGCCGGGCCTGTGGTTGCTGCCGGTGGTGTCTCTTGCGCTGGGGCTGGCGCTGTGGCGCGGGCTGCGGCCGTTGTACGCGCTGTCTGCCGACGTGGCCGCCCTTGATCCGGCGAGTACGCAGCGCCTGGCGTCCCGCCACGCGTGGAATGAGTTTGAGTCCGTCGTTGCTGCCATCAACACCTTGCTGGACCGCCAGCAGGCGGCGATGGTGAGCGAGCGTCGGCTGGCCAACGAGGTTGCGCATGAACTGCGCACGCCGCTGTCGTCCATCGCGCTACAGGCCAGCGCGTTGGGAGGCGAGATGGACGGCGAGGCCCGCGCCAAGGCGGTGGCCCGCATTGGACAGGACGCGCTGCGCGCAGGCCATGTGCTTAACCAATTGCTGGCCCTCGCGCGCGCAAGCCGTGCTGAGCTGCATGAGGTCAAAGCGCCGGTCGACCTGAGTGCCCTGGCGCACGCGGTGTGCGCTGATTACGCGCAGGCTGCGTGGCAGCGGAGGGACGATATCGCACTGTCGGCACCGCCAACGCTCAGCGTACCCGGGCACGTGGTGCTGCTGGAACTAGCGGCCCGCAATCTGGTGGAAAACGCCCTGAAACACACGCCGGAGGGCACGCACATCGCCGTGCAGGTGGGTCGCTCGGAGGCTGGGGGCGCCTGGCTGCAGGTGTGTGATGACGGTGCGCGCGTGTTGGTTGACGGGCCCTCCGTGGCCATGGCCCATAACGAGGACAGCCTGCGCCTGGGGCACGAAATTTTGCGCCGGGTGGCCGACATTCACGGGGGGCACTTTGGCTCTGCCCCCGCGCCAGCGCCCTTTACCACCTGCTACCGGCTGGATTTGCCCCAGCCCCCTGACGCGCACGCCGGTTAAAATTACCGGTTACCAAGCGGTTACCACCGCATTGCGGGGCTTACAGCGCCTCCCCAATCAACCCTGAACGGACACCACGACCATGCCCCTCGTTTCGATGCGCGAACTGCTCGACCATGCCGCCGCCCACAGCTACGGCATCCCCGCTTTCAACGTCAACAACCTGGAGCAGGTCCAGGCCGTGATGGCCGCAGCAGACGAGGTGGGCGCACCCGTCATCCTGCAGGCCAGCGCTGGCGCCCGCAAGTACGCGGGTGAACCGTTTATCAAGCACCTGATCCAGGCCGCTGTGGAGGCCTTCCCGCATATCCCGCTCGTGATGCACCAGGACCACGGCTCCTCACCCAAGATCTGCCAAGGCGCCATCGACCTCGGTTTTGGCTCGGTGATGATGGATGGCTCGCTGATGGAAGACGGCAAGACGCCTGCATCTTTCGACTACAACGTGGATGTGACCCGCAAGGTGGTCGACATGGCGCACAAGGTTGGCGTCACGGTAGAGGGCGAACTCGGCTGCCTGGGCAACCTGGAAACGGGCGAAGCGGGCGAAGAAGATGGCATCGGCGCTGACGTGAAGCTCGACCACAGCCAGATGCTCACCGACCCTGAGGAAGCTGCCGTGTTCGTGAAAGCCACCCAGCTCGACGCCCTGGCGATTGCCATCGGCACCAGCCACGGAGCCTACAAGTTCAGCCGCAAGCCTACAGGCGACATCCTGGCCATCAGCCGTGTGAAAGAAATCCACCAACGCATTCCCAACACCCACCTGGTAATGCACGGTTCGTCATCGGTGCCTGCCGAATTGCTGGCCATCATCAACCAGTACGGCGGCAAGATGAAGGAGACCTATGGCGTGCCGGTGGAAGAGATCCAGGAAGCCATCAAGTACGGCGTGCGCAAGATCAACATCGACACAGATATCCGCCTGGCCATGACGGGTGCAGTCCGCAAATTCCTGGCCGAGAACCCCGACAAGTTCGACGCGCGCGAGTGGCTCAAGCCCGCACGCGAAGCTGCCAAAGCCGTTTGCAAGCAACGTTACCTGGAGTTCGGCTGCGAAGGCCAGGGCGCCAAGATCAAGGGCGAAAGCCTGCAGGTGGTGGCCGCCAAGTACGCGCGCGGCGAGTTGGCCCAAGTGGTGAACTGAGCGGCTTTCCTGCGAGGCCCTGATCCCTCGCGCGCACACTGAGCCCGGCCGATTCCCATCGCCGGGCTTTTTTGTTGGCATGCTGCTTGCGCTGGCTGGAGAGCTCCCTCTACATCAGACAAAGGCGACAGCCATAAGAAAATCTTCATGTAAGCTCGCGGTCAGTTTGCGCTGGCCGAGCTGTGCAAAGGCCTATCCCTTCATGACTTTGACGATTCCCAAGTTTCGGTTCCTGTTCTCGCTGCCCTGTGCCGTGATGCTGGTGGCATGCGCCCCCATGACCGTGCCCCCCAAGGCGGAATACCCCGTGGGCCGCTCTCGGCTAGTGTTGCCGGCGGGTGCCTGGCAAGACCTGGGCGCCACCGATGTCGCCTTACCGTTGCTGCCCGGCCCCGGCACCACGGTGCCATTGCAGACCCGTGCCGTAGGGCTGCAAGGCTCGCAAGGTGAATGGCTGGCCGTGCTGCGTGTGCAGACCAACCGCAGCGGCGATATGCCCCGCTCTGTGCTGTGGTCGGGCTATTGCCCGCAGCAAAAGGACGTGATCGTCGACGACGCTGCCGCCAGCAGTCCGGTGCGCGCGGACTGCTTGCGCTTCAAACGATGGGCCAGCACCGCCCAATGGCTCGACAAGAACCATCCCGAAATGGTGACGTGGCTCGATGGCCGGCAGATCACACTCAAGCAGCCGTATTCCTATTTCAGCTACCGCTATGCCACTGAAGGTGGTGCGCTCGTCCAACTGGATGGCCTGGTGGACCACCGGCTGCTGCGTCCCAAGACCCAGAACAACGAAGAATTCCTGACCGCCGGCCGCCCCGCGCAGACCTGGGGTGAAAACCTGGCCCAGGCCGCGCGGCTGAGCGTTGGCATGGCGGACGGTTTTCTGGCCGTTCCGCCGTTTCCGTTCCCTGCGCCCGTTTCTACCCCTTAGCGCCTGCGTTCTCCCAGGCGGCATGGCGGAAAACAATTACGACACTAGAGGAGACCTCTCATGCAGACCAGCCACCCCCCGCAGCGCATTGGCGTGCCACGGGAGACCTTTCCGCTTGAAAAGCGCGTTGCCACGGTCCCGGACGTGGTGGAAAAACTCATCAAGCTGGGTTTCAGCGTCGCGATCGAATCGGGGGCGGGCGAAGCTGCCAACTTCAGCGATGACGCCTATCGTGCAGCAGGGGCGCAAGTGCTGCCGGACGCCGCGGCACTGTGGTCGGCATCGGACATCGTCTTCAAGGTGCGCCCGCCCAGCACCGATGAGGTCGCTTTGATGCGTGACGGCACCACGCTCATCGATTTCATCTGGCCCGCGCAGAACCCGGATCTGATGCAGCTGTTGGCCGCGAAGAAGGCCACGGTGCTCGCCATCGATTGCCTGCCACGCACGCTCTCCCGCGCGCAGAAGATGGACGCGCTCACCTCCACTGCAGGGGTCAGCGGTTACCGCGCCGTCATCGAGGCCGCCAACGCCTTTGGTCGCTTCTTCAACGGCCAGATCACTGCCGCAGGCAAGGTGCCGCCCGCCAAGGTGTTCATTGCAGGCGCTGGTGTGGCGGGTCTTGCGGCCATTGGCACGGCGGCCAACCTGGGCGCCATCGTGCGCGCCAACGACACACGTGCCGAGGTGGCCGACCAGGTCAAGTCGCTGGGCGGTGAATTCGTCAAGGTGGACTACGAGGAAGAAGGCTCGGGCGGCGGCGGCTACGCCAAGGTCATGAGTGAGGGTTTCCAGGCCGCGCAGCGCAAGATGTACGCGGAGCAGGCCAAGGACGTGGACATCATCATCACCACCGCGCTGATCCCCGGCAAGCCTGCGCCCAAGCTCATCACGGCCGAGATGGTGCAGAGCATGAAGCCCGGCAGCGTGATCGTCGACATGGCCGCCGAGCAGGGCGGCAACTGCGAGCTGACCGTACCCGGCGAAGCCGTGGTGCGCCATGGTGTGACCATCGTGGGCTACACCGACCTGGCCTCGCGCCTGGCCAAGCAGTCCTCTACCCTGTACGCCACCAACCTGCTGCGCCTGACCGAAGAGTTGTGCAAGGCCAAGGACGGCATGGCCGTGGTCAACATGGAGGACGACGCGATCCGAGGCCTCACCGTGGTCAAGGATGGCGCCATCACCTGGCCCGCACCGCCACTCAAGCAGGCCCCACCGCCTGCTCCCAAGGCAGCAGCGGCACCCGTGGCCGCCAAGAAGTCCAGCCATGGGCCCGGTGCACCCATGTCCGCCAAAACGCTCACCATCACGTTCGCCGTGCTGGCCGTGTTGTTCTGGGCCATTGGTGCCTATGCGCCTGTGGCCTTCCTGGGGCATTTCACGGTGTTTGTGCTCGCCTGCTTCATCGGCTACATGGTGGTGTGGAACGTCACGCCCGCGCTGCACACGCCGCTGATGAGCGTGACCAACGCCATCTCCAGCATCATCGCCATCGGTGCGCTGGTGCAAATTGCGCCGCCCGATGCGGGGGTGAATGGGCGGCCGGACGGGCTCATCCTGTGGCTGGCGTTTGCGGCCCTGGTGCTCACGGCAGTCAACATGTTCGGCGGCTTTGCGGTCACGCGCCGCATGCTGGCCATGTTCCGCAAGTAACTCCACAACAACAAGAACACGAGGAGCACAGAACATGTCCCAAAGTCTCGCTACCGTCGCCTACCTGGGCGCGGCCATATTGTTCATCCTGAGCCTGGGCGGGCTCTCCAACCCCGAGACCTCGCGTCGCGGCAACCTGTTCGGCATGGTCGGCATGGCGCTGGCTGTGCTGGCCACAGTGTTCGGCCCGCGCGTGAGTCCCGCAGGGGTGGCCTGGATCGTCGGCGCGCTGGTGATCGGCGGCGGCATCGGCCTGTATGCGGCCAAGGTCGTCAAGATGACCCAGATGCCCGAGCTGGTTGCGCTGATGCACAGCCTGGTGGGCCTGGCAGCCTGCCTGGTAGGTTTTGCCAGCTATGTCGATACCTCCATCCAGCTGCAGGGCGCAGAAAAGGTCATCCACGAGGTGGAGATTTATGTCGGCATCCTGATCGGTGCCGTCACGTTCAGCGGCTCGCTGATCGCCTTCGGCAAGCTCAACGGCAAGATCGGCGGCAAGCCGCTGCTGCTGCCCGGCCGCCACTGGCTCAACCTTGCAGCGCTGCTGGTCGTGATCTGGTTCGGACGCGAATTTCTGCGCGCCGAAACGGTGGAGCAGGGCATGGTGCCCCTGATGGTGATGACAGCGATTGCGCTGCTGTTCGGAGTTCACATGGTGATGGCGATTGGTGGGGCGGACATGCCGGTGGTGGTGTCCATGCTCAACAGCTATTCGGGCTGGGCGGCGGCCGCCACGGGCTTCATGCTCAGCAATGACCTGCTCATCGTCACCGGGGCGCTGGTGGGGTCCTCTGGCGCCATCCTGAGCTACATCATGTGCAATGCCATGAACCGCAATTTCCTCAGCGTGATCGCCGGTGGCTTTGGCTCAGGTGCCGGCACGCCAGCCAAGAAGGGCGAGGCGGCAGAGCCCCAGGGCGAGGCTGTGCCCGTGAGCGCCGCCGAGACGGCCGAACTGCTGCGCGATGCCAAGAGCGTGATCATCGTGCCCGGCTATGGAATGGCCGTGGCACAGGCGCAGCACACGGTGAATGAAATCACCCAGACCCTGCGCGCCAAGGGCATCACGGTGCGTTTTGGCATTCACCCGGTGGCGGGCCGCATGCCCGGCCACATGAACGTGTTGCTGGCCGAGGCCAAGGTGCCGTATGACATCGTGATGGAGATGGACGAGATCAACGACGACTTCCCGGACACCGACGTGGCCATGGTCATTGGTGCCAACGACATCGTGAACCCCAGCGCGCTGGACGATCCCACCAGCCCCATTGCAGGCATGCCCGTGCTGGAAGTGTGGAAGGCCAAGACTTCCATCGTGATGAAACGCTCCATGGCGTCTGGCTATGCGGGGGTGGACAACCCTTTGTTCTATAAGGACAACAACCGCATGTTGTTCGGTGATGCCAAGAAAATGCTCGACGAAGTGCTGACCACCCTCAAGAGCTGACAGGCATAATTCCCCTGCGAAAAAAGCACGACCGTGCTGAAAATGACAGCACGGTTTTCATCGCATCCAAAAAACTAACTAGGAGACAACGCAAATGACCGACCGCCCATGGCTGGCTGCCTATCCCCAAGGTGTCCCTGCCGACATCGACACCTCGCAGTACCCATCCCTTGTCGCCTTGATGGACGAGGCCTTTACCAAGTACGCAGACCGTGTGGCGTACAGCTTCATGGGCAAAGAGGTCACCTATCGCCAGACCGACTCGCTCTCCAGTGCGTTTGCCGCCTACCTGCAGGGCCTGGGCTTGGTCAAAGGCGACCGCGTGGCCATCATGATGCCCAACGTGCCGCAGTACCCCGTCACCGTGGCCGCCATCCTGCGCGCAGGCTTTGTGGTGGTCAACGTGAACCCGCTGTACACGCCACGCGAGCTGGAGCACCAGCTCAAGGATTCGGGCGCCAAGGCCATCGTCATCATCGAAAACTTTGCCGCCACGCTGCAAAGCTGCATTGCCAACACGCCCGTGAAACATGTGGTTTTGGCCGCCATGGGGGACCAGCTGGGACTGCTCAAGGGTACGCTGGTCAACTACGTGGTGCGCAACGTCAAGAAGATGGTGCCCACGTTCGACCTGCCCGGCGCCGTGCGTTTCAACGACGCGGTCGCCCAGGGCACGCGTGGCACGCTCAAGAAACCCGACATCAAGCCCGACGACATTGCCCTGCTGCAGTACACCGGCGGCACCACCGGTGTGAGCAAGGGTGCTGTGCTGCTGCACCGCAACGTGATTGCCAATGTGCTGCAGTCCGAGGCCTGGAACAATCCCGTCATGAAGCAGTTGCCAGCGGGCGAGCAGCAGACCAGTATCTGCGCGCTGCCGCTGTACCACATCTTCGCGTTCACCGTGAACATGATGCTCAGCATGCGCACCGGCGGCAAAACCATTCTGATCCCCAACCCGCGCGACCTGCCAGCGGTGCTCAAGGAGCTGTCCAAGCATACGTTCCACAGCTTCCCAGCCGTGAACACGCTGTTCAACGGCCTGGCCAACCACCCCGACTTCAACACCGTGAACTGGAAGAACCTCAAGGTCTCAGTGGGCGGCGGCATGGCCGTGCAGGGCGCCGTGGCCAAGTTGTGGTTGGAGAAGACCGGCTGCCCCATCTGCGAAGGCTATGGCCTGTCAGAGACCAGCCCTTCGGCCAGCTGCAACCCGGTGACTGCCAAAGAATTCACCGGCACCATCGGCGTGCCAATCCCTGGCACGTGGATGAAACTGCTGGACGACGAAGGCAACGAAGTCACCACCCTCGGCCAGCCCGGCGAGATCGCCATCAAGGGCCCGCAAGTGATGGCCGGCTACTGGCAGCGTCCCGACGAAACCGCCAAGGTCATGACCGATGACGGCTACTTCAAGTCGGGCGACATCGGCATCATGGACGAACGCGGCTACTTCAAGATCGTGGACCGCAAGAAGGACATGGTGCTGGTCAGCGGTTTCAACGTGTACCCGAACGAGGTCGAGGAAGTAGTGGCCAACTGCCCCGGCGTCCTGGAATGTGCCGTGGTGGGCGTGCCCGACGAGAAGACGGGCGAGGCCGTCAAGCTCGTGATCGTGAAGAAGGACCCGGCGCTGACCGAAGCGCAGGTGAAGGAATACTGCAAGGCCAATCTCACGGGGTACAAGCAGCCCCGCGTGATCGAGTTCCGCACCGAGCTGCCCAAGACCCCCGTGGGCAAGATCCTGCGCCGCGAGCTGCGGGATAAGAAGTAAGAATAAGAAATGGACGCTCTGGGGTGGGTGTGCCCCAGCACGTTAAACCCCTCGGGCGGCTTCGGCCGCCTTTGTTTTTGCCGGAGAGCCCATGACCACCGCGATCCTTAGCGCCTTGCCGGAAGAGCAAAGCTCGCTAGTCCAGTACCTGTCGCAGCCCCAGCGCCTGATGCACGCGGGTCGGGCTTTTTGGCTGGGTGACCTGCAAGGACGCCGGGTTGTGCTGGCGCTGTCGGGCATTGGCAAGGTGGCTGCGGCCACCACAGCCACTGCGCTCATCGAGCGGTTTGGCGTGGCGCGCATCGTGTTCACCGGGGTCGCAGGCGGCTTGGGCGACGGTGTGAACGTGGGCGACGTGGTGGTGGCGCAGGACTACATCCAGCACGACATGGACGCCTCGCCCCTGTTCCCGCGCTGGGAGGTGCCGGGCTACGCGCGCAGCCGACTGGTCTGTGATGTGGCACTTTCTGCTCTTCTTTTGGAAGCTGCCAGCGCTTGTTTATCAAGCGCTGGCGGCCAGTTTGGCTTGAAATCTGACGCCGCAGAGTACATCGGAAGATGCCCTGCACCGCGCACACCACGGCCTGATCGCCAGCGGGGACCGCTTTGTGTGCGCCGCCGACGAAGCCCTGCGCCTGCGCAGCGCGCTGCGTGACGCGGGCCACGACGTGCTGGCCGTAGAAATGGAAGGCGCCGCCGTCGCCCAGGTGTGCCACGACTACGGAATCCCCTTCGCCGCCGTCCGCACCATCTCCGACCGCGCCGACGACACCGCACACGTGGACTTCCCGCTCTTCGTGCAGACCGTAGCCAGCCGCTACGCAGAGCACATGGTGCTTGCGTTTCTGCAGAAACTACGAAATTGATAGCTACTAGCGCTTGATGGGTAAGCGCTAGAGGCCAATTTGACTCGTATTCTGCGTTGAGACAGCCGACGAAACGATCACGCGCCTTGCCCAGGCTTCGACAGGCTCAGCCCGAACGGTCGGGGTGAGGGGTTGTGGGTAACGGGCAGCGGATGGTGGCTACGTCGATTCAGGAGCCCCCGCCATAGCGCCACTACCAGTTCCGCCCACCACGCCGTGAAACCGGCGCGCCCCAATACCAGCGCCACCGCGGAACCGGCTTTGCCGGGCCGCTGGAGGCGTCCCCCTCAGGGGGAAGGCGCGCAGCGCCACAGGGGGAAACCTATTTCAACCAGCCGCGCTTGCGGAAGTACCACATAGGCCCGAGCGCACTGGCCACCATCAGCGCCACCACGTAGGGGTAGCCGTAGGCCCAGTCCAGCTCGGGCATGAACTTGAAGTTCATGCCATACACACTGGCGATCAGCGTGGGCGGCAGCAGCGCCACGCTGGCCACCGAGAAGATCTTGATGATCTTGTTCTGATTGATGTTGATGAAACCGACCGTGGCATCCATCAAGAAGTTGATCTTGTCGAACAAAAATGCCGTGTGGTTGTCCAGCGACTCGATGTCGCGCAGGATCTGGCGGGCTTCCTCGAACTGCTCGGAGTTGAGCATCTTGCTGCGCATCATGAAGCTCACCGCGCGGCGCGTGTCCATCACGTTGCGGCGAATGCGGCCGTTCAAGTCTTCCTGGCGGGCGATGGCGGCCAGCACTTCACCGGCGCGGGTGTCGGTCACGTCGCCCGCCAGCACCTGCTTGCTCACGGCTTCCAGCTCGTCGTAGATGTTTTCCAGCGTGTCGGCTGAGTATTCGGCGTCGGCGTCAAACAGCTTGAGCAGCACTTCCTTGGCGTCTTCGATGAGGCCCGGCGCCCGGCGCGCGCGCATGCGCAGCAGGCGGAAAACGGGCACGTCTTCGTCGTGGATGGAAAACAGCACGCCCCGGCTTTTGAGGTTGGCGTTGTGCTGGTTCAGGATGAAGGCCACGCGCACCGAGCGGGGGTCTTCGTCGTCGTCGATCAAGAAGTCGCTGCGGATGTGCAGTTCGCCGTTGTCTTCTTCGTAGAAGCGGGCGGATTCCTCGATGTCCTCGTCCATCGCATCCTCGGGGATGGACAGGCCGTAGTGCTGCTTGATCCAGCGCTTTTCTTCGAGGGTGGGGGCTTCCAGGTCGACCCAGATGGGCTGGAAGCGGGTCAGTTCTTCCAGGGATTCGATTTCTTCCTGGAACAGCCGGCCATTGGCGAGCGTGAAGATGTTGAGCATGGGCTCACTCCCTTGTTATGTGGCGTCGTCTGCGATGGGGGCATGGGTTGCTTTCAACCCCACACCAGCCAAGCAGGCCAGGGAGCTGAAAGCTACCAACTGGGGTAGGTTTCCAAGGAGCTATCTCCGTAAAAGTATGCGAGCGGCGGATTATGGCACCGCGGGGTGGCAAGGCGGTGGCACAAGGCGTACCGCTTGGAGCCTGTACGGTTCTCAGGCTGCGCTACTGGCGGCAGGTGCACCGCGCACCGTGGCCAGCGCGCGGCACAGGTCCGCCCAGGCGGCGGCCTTGTTGTCTTGGGATCGCAGCAAAAACGCCGGGTCGTAGGTGACCACGGCCGGGCAACCGGCCAACTGGTGGGGCCCGGCGCGCAGGCGGCCCAGGGGCTCGGTGCGGCCCAGCGCTGCGCGGGCGGCTACATGGCCCAGCACCAGCACCATGGCGGGCTGCAGGGTGGCGACGGTGTCCGCCAATGTGGTCACGATGTCGGCGACCTGGGCCTCGGTGCCGGGCGCGGCAGTACGTTCCAGCGCCGCCAGAAACACCCGCGGGTGGCGGTGCAGCTGCATGGCGCGCAGCATGTTGTCCAGCAGGCGCCCGGCATCACCTCCCAGCGGGTCGGCGGGGGTGATGCTTTCGGTGACGATGAGCCAACCCGCGCCCAGCTCGGTGGGGGTCTGGGCCGGATCGGCACTGGGGTACAGCGGCTGCGCGGGGTGCAGCTTGAGCGCGGGGGCCACAGAGGCAGAGGCTGATACCGGGGCTGCGGTCTGGGAGGGGTTGTTCGCGCGGGTGGGCGCCGTGGCAGCCGTGCGTGCGGCCACCGGAGCGGGTGGGCGCGGCGCGGGCACAGGGGCCGCCGCGGCAGGATTTTGAGACCGCAGCTGTTCTACGGGGGCATTACTTGAGGCCAGCGGTGCAGCGGCCACGGGTTCAGGTGGTGCCCACACGGTGACGCCCATTTCTTGCAGCATGGCGCGTTGGCGCGCATCGAGGTGAAGGCTCATACGGGTGTGCTGTGCATCTTGACGGGATTAAAGCGGCAGGCTCATGACCACCGCGTCTTCGCGCTGACCCTGGTCTGCGGGGTAGTAGCGCTTGCGCTCGCCCACGCGGCGAAAACCGTGGACCTGGTAGATGTGCTGGGCGCGCAGATTGCTGGCGCGCACCTCCAGCCACAGCCATTGGGCACCGCGCCCGCGCGACCACAGGGCCAGCGCATCCAGCAGCACCCGTGCCCAGCCCTGGCGTTGAAACTCGGGCGTGACGGTGATGTTGAGCAAGTGCACTTCGTCCACGCCCATCATGGCCACGAAGTAGCCCAGCAGGTGGTCACCGGCCATCAGCACCTGGGCCTGGTAGCCCGACGCCAGCGCGTCGGTGAAGTTGCCGCGTGTCCAGGGGTGGGTGTAAGCGCGCAGCTCCACCGCCAGAACGGCGTCGAGCTGCGCGAGCGTCAGCGCTTCAAAGCGCGCTTCCAGGCGCAGTTCAGGCCGCGAATTCGGTGCGTCGTTATCAGAGGACGTGGGTAAAGCGCTCATGCGGGTCAGGGTTGGGCTGCGGGCGGGTTGGCGCGCAGGGCGGCGCGTTCGGCCGTGGTTTGCGCCACTTTATCGCGGATATAGCGGGGCAGCGCATCGCTGGCGGGCATGCCGCCGCCCGCGGCCAACAGGGCAGGGGCCAGGCGCAACAGGGCCGTGGCAGTGGGCAGGGCCATGACATGGGAGGCAGTGGGCGCCAAACGGTCACCATACGGCGCCCGTGCGTTGCCCGCCACGGTCCACCCGGCGGGGGGCGACACGGTTTCGGGCGCGCCCAGGCCAAAGTCGGCGTCGGTGCGCCATCCACTGTCGCCACCCAGCCATTCACACTGCGCGTGGTAGACCTCGTCCATGCGCGCGTCCAGCACAGCCACCACCTGGGTGCAGCCATATTGCTGGCGGGCTTCTTCGGCCACGGCCAGCAAGGTATCTACCGGCAACACGGGCACACCCTGGCCCCCGCGCGCGCCAAAGGCCAGCCCCTGCGCTACCGCACAGGCCGTACGCAGGCCGGTGAACGAGCCGGGGCCTCGGCCAAACACGATGGCGTCCAGCGTGTCGAACGACAGGCCCGCCTGCGCAAGCAGCTGGCGCACCGTGGGGATCAGCGTGGCCGAAGCCTGCGGACCGCCCGGGCCCGTGTGTTGCCACACGGAATCGCCATGCTGCACGGCGATAGAAAGCGTGTCGGTACTGGTGTCAAAGGCAAGCAGGTTCATGGGGCCGGGGGCGGTGAAAACAGTCGGTGGTCAATGGTCAAGGCGCGGAGTTGCCCACGGCTGCCGAGGGGGGCTTTGCGGGAGCCGCCGACACAGCACCCTGGCTTTTGCGCAGTACGCCCAGCAGGATACCGGCGGTCACCAGCAGCAACCCGGCGATGAGGTTCCAGTACATGGGTTCGTTCAGAAAGATCACGGCGCCCATGGCCGAGAGTCCGGGCACCAGCGCCGTGATCATGGTGGAACGCACGGGGCCATAGTGCTGGATCATGCGCGTAAAGCTGATGCCCGAGATCACCACCGAGCCCCCGCCCTGGAACACCATCTGAAAGGCGATCTCGCTCCACGGCGCAATGGACAGATGGCTGGTGACCGCGCCCAGCGCCACCAGCAGTCCGTAGGCAGGCACATAGACCATGCAGGCAAAGGCCGTGATCGCTATGGTGGCCTGTACCGCATCGACCGCGTGGCGCCGCGCCAGCACGCTGTAGGTGGCCCAGCACGAGGCGGCCAGCATGAACAGCACATCGCCCTTCCACACATCGCCGCCCGAAAAAGCCGCCAGCAGGCTGCGTCCACCCACCAGCAAATCACCGGCCACGATCAGCGCCAGTCCGGCGGCGCGCAGCGGGGTGATGTGGTCGCGCAGCAGCACGGCTGCCAGAATCGCCGTCCACAGCGGCAGGCTGCCGGGCATGAGCACGGCGGCGTGGGTGGCCGGAGCATGAAAGAACCCCGAGTAAGCCAGCATGGCGTAGAGCAATCCGCCAAACACGCCCAGCAAAGCCGTGGTGCGCAAGGGCAAGGGAGAGACGCCCCAGAGGCTTGACGCTGGCGCCTGGGCGCCGTGTGCACCCAGCGCCGCGCGGCGCCGCCGCACCATCCACCATCCCCAGGGCAGCAGCACCAGGCTGGCGCCGGTGATGCGCAGCAGGGCAATGTCGAAGGGGGTGAGCGTGCGTTGGGCCGAAGCGCGGGCAATGACGATAAAGCCCGTCCAGATGACGACGGTGACCACCGCCGCCAGCAGGCCCAAAGTTCGAGGAGAAAAGCGCATCCAGTGGATTATCGGTGCGAGGGTTCCGCTGCGCTGGCCGCCGGGCTTGCTTCGGGTTGGCGGGTCGCCGAAAGCTAGACTCCCGCCATGTTGTCTTTTCCTGATATCTGGCACCGTGCTGCTTTGCGCAGCGCCATGGGTTTAGCGGCCATCGTGGCCGCCATGGCGTTCCCTGTCATCCCTGCGGGTGCACAGCCCGCCCCCCCTGCACCCAGTCCGCTGCCCGCAGAGGTTGAAGCGGCGCTCGCCAAGGCCAGGCTGCCGCGGGACGCCCTGTCGGTGGTAGTGGTGGATGCCCAAGGCGGGCGCACAACCCCCGCACGCCTGGCTTACCGGGCGCAGGTTCCCGTCAATCCGGCGTCGGTGATGAAGTTGGTAACCACTTATGCCGCACTGGAGCAACTGGGCCCCGCCTATGTGTGGAACACCCCGGTGTATGTGCAGGGCACGGTGCAGGAGGGCAGTTTGCGTGGCAACGTCTACATCCAGGGGCAGGGCGATCCCAAGCTGGTCATGGAACGCCTGTGGTTGTTGATGCGGCGTTTGCAGGGCCAAGGCATTCAGGTGATCGTGGGCGACATCGTGCTGGACCGCACGGCCTTTGATGTGCCCGACCACGATCCGGCCAGTTTTGACGGTGAGCCTTTGCGTCCCTACAACGCCGCGCCTGATGCTTTGCTGCTGAACTACAAATCGTCGGTGATGACGTTTGTGCCTGACGTGTCGGCAGGCCTGGCCCGCATCCAGTACGACCCGCCGCTGGCGAGCGTTCAGCGCCAGGCGACGGTGGCACTGGCGGCGGCAGGGACCGCATGTGGCGACTGGCGAGGGGCGTTGCGGGCAGAACTGGGCGACCCGGCCAAGGTGGGTTTTCAGGGCGTGTACCCCGCGTCCTGCGGGGAGCGGGTATGGCCCGTGGCCGCAGCCGACCCGCGCGGTTTTGCGGCGCGCGCCGTGGAGGGCATGTGGCGCGAGCTCGGCGGCAAGCTCACGGGCAGTGTGCGCGAGGGCAAGGTGCCGGCGGGTCTGAAGCCCACGTTTGCCGTCACTTCGCCAGCGTTGGCCGAGGTGGTGCGGGACGTGAACAAATACAGCAACAACGTGATGGCGCAGCACGTGTTTCTGACGCTAGCACTGCAAAAGAACGGCGTCGCCACCTTCGACGGTGCGCGGGAGGCCCTGCGCCAGTGGTGGCAAGTGCGCATGGGTGACGCGGAGCTGCCGCTGGCCGACAACGGCGCAGGACTGAGCCGCGACGCGCGCATCACAGCGCAGGCGCTTGCCCGCATGCTGCAGGTGGCCTGGGTGTCGCCGGTGATGCCGGAACTGGTGGCTTCGCTGCCCATCTCGGGTGTGGATGGCACCCTGCGCCGCAGCCAGAGCCGCGCAGGCACCGCCCACCTCAAAACGGGCAGTCTGCGCGATGTGATGGCGGTGGCTGGCTATGTGCACGCCGCCAGCGGGCGCCGGTATGTGCTGGTGGCCGTGGTCAACCATGCCAACGCGGGGGGCGCCCGCCCTGTTTTGGATGCCCTCACTGACTGGGCCGCCCGCGACCAGTAAATCACCCCCCGCGCGATGCTGTGCCGGCGTTGCGCTTTGCCCATTCTTCCATGCAATCCTCTGAACTCATTGGCTACCTGGCCGCTGCCCTTACCACCTGCAGCTTTGTGCCCCAGGCTTTGCACACCTTCCGCACGCGGGATGTGAGTGGCATCTCGCTGGGCATGTACAGCGTGTTCACCGTCGGCATTGCCCTGTGGCTGGTGTACGGGCTGGCGCTGGCGGCGTGGCCCATCGTGGCGGCCAACGCCATCACTTTGGTGTTGGCCAGCACCATCCTGGGGATGAAGCTGGTGTATGGCGCGCGTGGACCCCGCTGACCGCTGGAAGATCGCGAGGCTGGGGTGTTGGGGGCGCTGACGGGCGTCGAACCTGTCGCCTAGGCGTCTGTCACGCGGTGTCGCCCGCGTTATCCCCAATGGATGCTGCAGTGCAGGTGCGCGCACGATGCGTCGTTCTTCACTGACCGAGGTTTCCATCCATGACGTATTTCCGCCTTACCTGTGTCGCCGCCGCTGCGGTCCTGCTTGTCGCCTGCGGTGGCTCTGACGATCCCGCGCGCGGGGCGCTGATCGACCCGCCCGCCACGCTGACCACTTTGACCGCTGCCCAGATCGACGCGGGCACCGCTGCCAGTGGCCTGCAGGCCATCAGCGGCAAGGCCAAATGCGATGTGAAGGTGGTAGCGCTGAACTACGCCACCGCAGGCGTCAAAAGCGGCGAAAGTACCAACGCCTCGGGCGTGATGCTGGTGCCTGCTGGCAGTTGCACCACCGCTGCACCCTTGGTGGCCTATGCCAAGGGCACCGACGTGCAAAAGCCGCGCACCCTGGCCAACCCGCAAGACAGCGAGACCTTCTTGCTGGCCGCCATGTACGCAGCCCAAGGGTATGCCGTGGTGGCCACCGACTACCTGGGTTTTGCCAAGTCGGGCTACAGCTACCACCCCTACCTGCATGCCGATTCCGAGGCCACTTCGGTCATCGACTCGGTGCGCGCCGCCCGCAATGCCGCGGGCACCGTGGGCGCCAATCTGTCAGGCAAGGTGATGTTTACGGGCTACTCGCAGGGCGGGCATTCCTCGATGGCGGCACACCGTGCGGCCGAACGCGACTACGGCACAGAGTTCAATGTGGTTGCCGGTGCCCACTTGGCAGGCCCTTACAACCTGTCGGGCTCGCTGCGCATTCCGGACGCGATTGCCGGTGTGCAGTTCTTCGTGCCCTACCTGGTGACTGCATGGCAGAAGGTGTATGGCGACGTGTACAGCGACGTGAAAACGGTGTTCAAGGCGCCTTACTCAGGCTATATCGAGAACCTCCTGCCCAACCCGACGTTGAACTACACCACGCTGGTCACCTCCGGCACGCTGCCGGGCGGTACACCCAACCAAGCGCGTGATGCGGTCTTCCAGTCAGAGTTCATCACGGGCTCGCAGACCAGCACCACCCATCCTCTGTTCCTCGCCGCTAAAAAGAACGACCTGCTGGGCTGGAACCCCAAGGCCCGTGTGCTTCTGTGCGGCGGCGCGGGTGATCCTACGGTGCCGCCAGCCATTCACCAGGTGGTGATGAAGGCCGACTTCGACAGCCGGGGCCTCACCAATGTGACGTCGGTGGACGTGGACGCTGCCATCCAGGCGACCTTCGGCACCGGTGGCAAAGCCCCAACCGACCCCACCTCGCCAGCGTTTGCGGCCTATTACGGCAACTATCACGGTACGTATGAGCCTCCGTTCTGCCATGCCCAGGCCCGTGCCGTGTTTGAAACTGTCAAGTAAGCAAAAGGCATCTGCCCTGCCCGTGCAGGGCAGGCGCACAGCAAAAAGCCGACCCTGGGGTCGGCTTTTTCTTTGTGCGTGTTGTGCTTTTGTGCACCTTGACGGCGCTCCACGCGCGCCGTCACACCACGGCGGCTGATTTACCAGCGTGCCTTCAGGCGGTCATGGGCGTAGGTCCCAAACTGGCGCTGCGCTGACGGAGTAAGGTAGACCGAATCAGCGAAAACATACGAAGCCTGATTGGCGCCCGACAGCAGGGTCGACGTGTTGCACAGGGCCGAATTGACCTGGCCTGCACCAATGCCGATGCCGTTGGTCGCGTCCACTGATGTGCACACGGCGGTTGTTGAGTTGTTGAAGCCGTAGTTGGCGGGTATTTCGGCGTACAGGTTCACGTAGTAGGCCAGGTCCACATACAACACGTTGGCGCCCAGGTCCACGATGCCCACGAGCAGGCCGTCGTTGAAGCGGCTGCTGGCGTCTGCCAGCAGGGCTTCGCGGCCGATGGTCTTGGCCCAGGGGGTCTTGCTCAGGTTGTAAGTCCCTGCCACCACCACGTACTTGGCGCCAGCCGTCACCAGGCGTCGCACCTGTGCGGCCATGTCTTCACCGGCTTTGCGGGAGGCGGCCACCATGGCGGCTTCGGTCTGCGTTCCTGCGTTGACGGCGGCCATACCAGCGATCACGTCACTGATGCCGCCACTCAGGATCACCACATCATTGGCACCGAAGCTGTTGCTGGCCAAAAAGGTGTCGATCTGCTCGGTGATGGTGGGTGTGCTGGCGTTGCCTGCCGCGTCGGGCTTGGCAGCCACACGTGCATTGCCGACTGCGTAGCTCTTGCCGCCGGTTGCGGCGGGCGTCAGGGACTTGCCATAGTTGGCTGCTACCTGCAGCGTCCAGTTGTTCACACTGCCGTCGTTGACGGTGTAGAGCGAGCCCTTTTGCCCCACGTCGCTGTTGGCATCGCCAAACGCGATGAAGCGCTCGGGGGTGATGGCTGACTCGGTGGTGCTTGAACCACAGGCCGCAAGCAACGCGGCCGACGCACATGCGGCGACCAGTACGGTGCGGCGCATCCAATTTGCTGCCATGTATTTCTCCAGAAAAGTGGGGGGTAGTTTAGCGGTGCAACGTCAACGCATGTAAAGCGCGCCTTGTGCGCCGGGGATCATGCAGCGGACGCACGTTGCAGCCGGTCGCGCACGCCTTCCCAGTCGGGACTGGCGGGCGGGGTTTCGATCCAGATCAGTTTCGCACCCACATCGTCAAAGCCGCGCAACACCGCAAACAGCTGCTGCGCGGTGGCGGCGGCGTCGTCGGGCATGCGGCGCATCACGAGCTTGGAGGATTGGGTGCGCAGCACGGCACGCGCATAGACCGCGATGTGGGCGGCTTCTGCCCCTAGCAGGTCCAGGCCGGTTTGCAGGGCCTTGGCGTCCATCAGCCGGACTTTGGCATGGGGCGCGTAGTGGGCTTCGAGCGTGCCCGAGGCGCGGGGTGTGAGCGCGGGCAGGTCTTCTTGGGACAAGGGCGCCACGCCACACGCCGCCTTGATTTGATCGCGCGTGATGGCGCCGGGCCGCAGCAGCACGGGTACGCCGCGGGTGCAATCCACAATGGTTGATTCAATGCCCACTGCGCAGGGCCCGCCGTCCAGCACCAGCAGATCAGCGCCCAGCTCGTCCTGCACATGCTGGGCGGTGGTGGGGCTCACGCGGCCAAAGCGGTTGGCACTGGGCGCGGCCACGCCCCACACGGGTGGGCCACCTTGGCTCTCCCCATCGCCGGGCGCCGCACAGGCCAACAACAGGGCATGCGCTACGGGGTGCGCGGGGCAGCGCAGGCCCACGCTGTTTTGGCCGCCCGTGGCGGCAGCGGCGATGCCGGGCAGGCGCGGCAGGATGAGGGTGAGCGGGCCGGGCCAGAAGGCGTCGACCAGCTTTTGCGCAAATTCGGGCACCTCGCTGGCAAAGTGCGCAATGCCGTCGGCGTTGGCCACATGCACGATGAGCGGGTGGTCGCTGGGGCGCCCCTTGGCCGCAAAAATCTGCGCCACGGCGGCATCGCTGCTGGCGTCGGCGGCCAGGCCGTACACGGTTTCGGTGGGCAGGCCCAGCAGGGCGCCACTGCGCACCGCCCGCGCTGCGGTGGCAATGGATTCGGGCAGGGTGCCGTCAAGAATCATGGTTCGAACGCCGTCTTCAGAACGGCGCAATGCCCAGCAGCGCAGCGGCTTGCAGGGCGGTGGCGCGGGCGGCTTCGGCGGTGGCGGCGGTGATGTTGAGGTGGCCCATCTTGCGGCCCCGCTTGGCTTCGCGCTTGCCATACAGGTGCAGGTGTGTACCGGGCAGGGCCAGCACCTCGGCCCACGGGGGCGTCTGCTCGGCATCGTCCTCTGCAAACCACAAATCGCCCAGCAGGTTGAGCATGACGGCTGGGCTGTGCTGGCGCGGCTGCGTCAGCGGCAGGCCTGCCATGGTGCGCACCTGCAGCTCGAATTGCGATACGTCGCAGGCGTTCTGGCTGTAGTGGCCGCTGTTGTGCGGGCGCGGTGCGATCTCGTTGACCACCAGGCTGCCGTCCTGCAGCACAAAGAACTCCACGCAGAGCACACCCACGTATTGCAAACCGTTTGCTATGGAAATAGCAGCTGCTACCGCTTGCTGGATAAGCGTTAGAGGCAGATTTTGTTCAAAAACCTCCGTGACAGCCAGGATGCCGTCGCGGTGCAGGTTGCGCTGAACGGGCAGGTGCACGGTGGCACCGTCAGCGCCCCGCGCCACGATCACCGAACATTCCAGCGCGAGCGGCAGCATCTTCTCCAGCACGCAGGGTACGTTGTCCACTGAATCCCAGGCAGTGGCCAGTTCGGCAGCGGTCTTCACACGTACCTGGCCCTTGCCGTCGTAGCCCATGCGGGCCGTCTTGAGAATGCCAGGCAGAAGATCCGTTGACACGGCAGCCAACTGCTCGGCGGTCTCGATCACTGCATACGGAGCGCAGGGCACGCCGCAGGCCACAAAGTGGGCCTTTTCCCGCGCGCGGTCCTGGGCCACTGACACGGCGCTGGCGGCGGGCGACACGGGGCGTTGCGCGGCCAAGGCGGCCAGCGCCGCGGCCGGTACGTTCTCGAACTCGGTGGTCACGGCATCCGACAGGCGCGCCAGCTCGGCCAGGCCCTGCGGGTCTTCATAACCGGTCTGGATGTGGTGGTGGCTCACCAGCCCGGCCGGGCTGGTCGGGTCGGCGTCGAGCACGGCGGTGAAGTAACCCATGGCCTGCGCCTGGTGCACAAACATGCGGCCCAGCTGGCCGCCGCCGAGAACACCCAGCGTCGATCCGGGCAGCAGCGGTGAAGAGAAGCGTCTTGGCTCATGCGGCAGGCGGCAGGGTCATGTTGCGGGCCACCTCGGTCTGCTCGGCACGGAAGGCTTCGAGGCGCTGGCGCAGTTCGGGGCTTTCGTTGGCCAGCAGCGCCACAGCAAACAGGGCCGCGTTGGCGGCGCCCGCCGTGCCGATGGCAAATGTGGCGACGGGGATGCCCTTGGGCATCTGCACGATGCTGTGCAGCGAGTCCACGCCCTGCAGGTGGCGGCTGGCCACGGGCACGCCCAGCACGGGCACGGGGGTCTTGGCGGCGATCATGCCCGGCAGGTGGGCGGCGCCCCCGGCCCCGGCGATGATGGCCTTGAGGCCCCTGCCAACAGCGGCCTCGGCGTAGGCAAACATGTCATCGGGCATGCGGTGGGCCGACACCACGCGGGCCTCGTGGGCGATGCCGAACTGCTCAAGAATTTGCACTGCATGCTGCATGGTGTCCCAGTCGCTGCTGGAACCCATGACCACGCCGATCTGGATGGGTTTCATGGTGTTGGGGTGTCAGGTGGCGGGTTGAACCGAGATTGTTCATTAGGCGGCACTTCGTGCCTACGCAGTGTCTGGCGGTCGATTTGCGGCCATTTTGGCCCCTGCTGCGTCACCGATAGCGGGGCTATCGGCTCCTCACCAGTGACCAAACTGCCTCGCAACTCGTCTCGCCAACCACCTGCGTCCTAATGAACAATCTCGGTTTAACCCGCCTGCACCGCTGTAGGTAGAACCCGCGATTTTACTTTTTGCGCCCCCCTTCTCGGCACCCGGACATTTCGATGGGCCAAAATAGCGCGAACAAGCACCATCGGCCCCGGGCCCACCACCATGATTGATGTCACCGTAGAGAACTTTGAAACCGAGGTGGTTGCCGCCTCGATGAATGTCCCCGTGCTGGTGGACTTCTGGGCGCCTTGGTGCGGTCCTTGCAAGTCGCTGGGCCCGGTCCTCGAAAAACTGGAAACCGCCTACGACGGCCGTTTCAAGCTGGTCAAGATCGATTCGGACCAGGAGCAGCAACTGGCAGGCATGTTCGGCATCCGCAGCATTCCCACCTGTGTGCTGCTCATGAATGGCCAGCCCGTGGACGGTTTCATGGGCGCGCTGCCCGAAGGCCAGGTCCGGGAGTTTCTCGACAAGCATGTGCCCACCGCTGACGAGGTGGTGGCCGAAGCCGAGGAAGAAGAAGCACTGGAAGCCCTGGCCGAAGGCGACACCGGCACCGCGCTCGAAAAGCTGCAACACGCCGTGGTGACCGACCCTTCCAACGACGATGTGCGTTTTGACTACGTCAAGCTGCTGCTGCAACTGGGCCGCGAAGACGATGCCAAGGTGGCCTTTGCCCCCGTGATTGCCAAGGCGCCCGCTTCGCGCAGGCTGGGCGCCCTGAAGGCGTGGATGGATGCTCTTGATTTTGTAGCTGTTAGCGCTTATGGGGAAGGCGCTGGAGCCGATTTCGACTCAAAAATTGCCGCCAACAAGCGTGACTTTGACACCCGCTACGCCCGCGCCCGCTGGCTCATGGCTGGTCAGCGCTGGACGGACGCCATGGACGAGTTGCTCGAAATTCTCATGCGCGACAAGGCCTGGGGCGAAGAGCTGGCGCGCAAGACCTACGTGTCCATTCTTGAAATCATCGAGCCCCCAAAAGTGAAGGTGGCCGACGGACAGATCCCGCCCGATGACCCGGTGGTGGCCACCTACCGTCGCCGCCTGTCGAGCGTGGTGTTGAGCTGACCTGCTGGATCGCAACGGGCCATTGGTGTCACCTCCGGGCGCGGCGCGGACAGTGAGCGGTGAATGACCCTCTCCCCGCACAAGGCGATGACGCGATGAGGCCCAGATCCACGCCCTTCCTCAGCAGGGTCTGGCTTGGTGCTGTGATGGTGTTGTGCCTGCTATTCGCAGGATGCGCCACCCGCCCGCCGGAGCCGGATGCAGTGGTCACAGGCATCGCGCTGACCCGGGAACGGGTGGTCCTGCCCCCAGAGGCAGTCTTTGAAGCCACGCTGTTAGACGTGACCAACCCGGACATGCCACCTGTTGTTCTGGGCCGCCAACGGCTCGAACCTGCAGGACAGCCGCCGTTTGCCATCCGCATTCCCTACCCGTCGTCGCGGTTTGTGCACAAGGGCCGGTATGAAGTGCGCGCCACGATTTCACTGGAAGGGCGCGTACTGTGGACCACGGACCTACGCAACCCGGTTCCCCAGGACTCGGCCTACCGCCACGTGAGCATTCAGCTGCTGCGCCTGCTGCCCCAACTGGCCCGGGTGGAGGCCAGCGTGCCGCTTGGCTTGACGCACTGGCGGCTCATCGAGATCGACGGTGAACCCGTGCCCCGGCCCGCCGGGGGTGCGCCGGGGCCGCACTTGGTGCTGCAAACCGACGAGCCACGGGCCACCGGATCGGGCGGGTGCAACCGGTTTCTGGCCGACTATGACGTGCAGGGAGGGCGGCTGCGCTTTGGCCGAGTGGTGTCCAACATTGCGCTGTGCCTGGATTCGAGCGGCGTGGAAGAGCGTTTCTTCAGCGCCCTGGCCCTGGTCGAGAGTTTTCGGCAGCAGGGCCTGCAACTGGTGCTGCGCGACGCTGACGGCAAGCCCGTGTTGCGCTTTGAGGCCGCCGAAACGCCGCTGAGTTGACGGTCGCGGCTTTTGCTGTTGGCTTTGCTTTTAGTGCGACGTCAGCCGCTCCAGCGCCTCGCGGTACTTGGCGGCGGTTTTTTCAATCACCGCCTGGGGCAGGCGGGGTGAGGGCGGGGTCTTGTCCCAGGGCTTGCCGTTGACCTGGGCCTGCTCCAGCCAGTCGCGCACAAACTGCTTGTCGTAGCTGGGCGGGTTTTGGCCCGCTGCCAAGGCAGCTTCGTAGCCTTCCACGGGCCAGTAGCGCGAGCTGTCGGGCGTGAGCACTTCGTCCATCAGCACCAGCGTGCCATCGGGCGCCAGGCCGAACTCGAATTTGGTGTCGGCAATGATCATGCCCTTGGTCAACGCAATCTCGGCAGCCGCCTTGTAGATGGCAATGCTCAGGTCCCGGATCTGTGCCGCCAGCTCGGGGCCGACGATGGCCACGGTCTGCTCGAACGTGATGTTCTCGTCATGCTCGCCCGCTGCAGCCTTGGCGGCGGGTGTGTAGATGGGCTCGGGCAGCTTGGCGGCGTTGGTCAGCCCGGCAGGCAGGGGAACACCACACACCGATTGGGAGTCCTGGTATTCCTTCCAGCCGCTGCCCGCCAGGTAGCCGCGAACCACGGCTTCCACCGGAATGGGTTTGAGGCGCTGCACCAGCATCGACCGGCCACGGATCTGGGGGGCTTCCTCAGGGCTGACCACGCTTTCAGGGGCATCGCCCGTCAGGTGGTTGGGGCAGATGTGGCCGAGTTTGTCGAACCAGAACAGTGCCATCTGCGTCAGCAATTCGCCCTTGCCGGGAATCGGCTCGCCCATGATCACGTCGAACGCTGATAGACGGTCGCTGGCCACCATCAGGATGCGGTCATCGCCCACGGCGTAGTTGTCGCGCACCTTGCCGCGTGCCAGCAAGGGCAGCGAGTTCAGGGCAGAGGTATGCAGGGCGATGGAGCTGGGCTGGGTCATGGTGTCGGTATGGGCGGTCAGTACCCGCTGCAGGCAGGCCGAAAAACGTGGGAGGCGTCGCGGAAACGGTCATCCCGCGCAACCGGCGGATTTTACGCGCCGGGCCAGGAACCCTTGCCCAGGGTGGGGGGCAGCCGGTCGAGGTCTTTTGGAAGTAGGGGCTCCGTGGCGCAATACAAGCTACAACCCACGTCCCCTGCCGCCCTGCGCACTCGCCCGCATTGCGGCACACTGTGCGGCCCCGCATCCGACATGGCCGCCTCAGGCGCTTCCCTTTGCCCTCCAATCCCGCTCTCACCCCGCGCCGCGAACTCTGGTTGCTGTTCACGCTGGCAGGCATTCAGTTCACGCACATCCTCGACTTCATGATCATGATGCCGCTCGGGCCTCGGTTCACGCAGTTGTTTTCCATCAGCGATGCACAGTTCGGCCTGCTGGTCTCGGCGTACACGCTATCGGCCGGGTTGTCGGGCTTGCTTGCCTCTACGTACATTGATCGTTTCGGGCGCAAGCGGCTGTTGCTCGTGTTGTATGTCCTGTTTGGATTGGCCACGTTGGCGTGCGGAATCGCGCCGACGTACGGGGCGCTGATGGTGGCGCGCGTTCTGGCCGGGGCCTTTGGGGGCGTGTTGTCCGCTTTGTCGCAAACCATCGTGGCCGATGTGGTGCCGTTTGAGCGGCGCGGGCGTGCCATGGGCATCGTGATGACATCGTTCTCTGTGTCCACTGTCGCCGGGGTGCCGCTCGGCCTGATTTTGGCCGAGCACGGCGGATGGAACATGCCCTTCATCGCTATTGCCGTGATGGTGGGTGTGCTGGCCGTTCTGGCAGCGCGCACCATGCCCGTACTGACGGCCCATGTGCAAGCGGCCAGCGGCAGAACGGCGCTGGGCGGCATCGGGCAGGTGTTGGCAGACCCCAACCACCGCTGGGCCTTTTTGTTCTCGGCGTTGTTGATGTTTACGGGTTTTACGGTCATCCCGTACATCACCATTTACATGCAGACCAACGCGGGTGTTCGGGCCGACCAGATTCCTTGGGCGTATCTGTGCGGAGGGGTGGCAACGTTGTTCACTGCCCGCCTTTTTGGCCGCTTGACGGACCGGCGCGGCAAGGTGCCCACGTTTCGTTGGCTGGCACTGGCCGCGGCGCCCTGCTTGCTGGGTATCACGCTGGTGCAGGGGCTGCCGCTATGGGGTGTGCTGTTGGTGTCCACGCTGATGTTTGCGTTTGTGAGCGGGCGGATGATCCCGGGCATGGCCATCGTGGCCTCGGCGGCGCAGGCGCCGTTGCGCGGGACGTTCATGACGCTCAATGCGTCGGTGCAGTCGGCCTCTATGGGCGTGGCGTCCCTGGTGGGCGGAATGCTGATCAGCCGCGATGCCCAGGGGCTGGTGCAGAACTACTGGATGTCAGCAGTGGTGGGTATTGCGGCGAGCCTGCTATCGATTGCGGTGGTGGGCCGCTTGCATCTGCATGGCGCCACGGCGTCTTCTAAGTAAAACTCTACTGGGGCAGGCTTATCTTCCGGTGCCGCGGGGCGCTGTGCGGCAACTCAGGCATTGTGCGCGCATTTGGGTGGATTGGCACCTTGCCCGGCATAACCCAGCGGGCAGGGTCGGTATGGGATTGCTTTTCGGTGGGGGCGGGGGCATAGTGAACTCACGTCGATGGATGC
Source organism: uncultured Gammaproteobacteria bacterium (assembly GCA_963784815.1). Classification (GTDB taxonomy): domain Bacteria; phylum Pseudomonadota; class Gammaproteobacteria; order Burkholderiales; family Burkholderiaceae_C; genus Acidovorax. Next base: position 114,115 of record CAWATB010000010.1, read on the forward strand.
ATGCAAGTTCGCCGCGCCGCTCCTCTGATCCAGGGCGGCCTTTGTTCCACAGAGAGCCATAAGGAGACTTATTTATGAACTTGACGATCAGCGGTCACCACCTCGAAGTTACCCCTGCCTTGCGCAACTACGTCACCACCAAGCTGGACCGGATCACCCGCCACTTTGACCAGGTTGTCGATGTCAAGGTACTGCTGACAGTAGAGAAGCAGAAGGAGAAGGAGAAGAGGCAGCGAGCGGAATGCAACATCCACGTCAAGGGTAGCGATCTGTTTGCCGAAAGCTCACACGCTGATCTGTACGCCGCCGTCGACGACCTCGTCGACAAAATGGACCGCCAGGTGGTGCGCCACAAGGATCGCATCCAGGACCACCACCACGAAGCCGCCAAGCGCGAAATGCACGCCTGATGCGCCATCCCTGAGCCAGGCACAGCAGCCGCCCACTCGGGCGGTTTTTTTGTTGCCCAGTGTGCAGCGCTCAGGGTTTTCGCCAACATGTGCATAATTGTTACCCTTGACCATGAATCGACTTGCCTCCATCCTGCCTCCCGCTCAAGTGCTTGTGAGCCTGGACGCCACCAGTAAGAAGCGTGCTTTTGAAGAGGCGGGTCTGCTTTTCGAGAGCCAGCACGGCCTCTCGCGTGCGCTCATCACTGACAGCCTCTTTGCGCGTGAGCGCCTGGGTTCCACAGGTTTGGGCCATGGGGTGGCTATTCCGCACGGGCGCATCAAGGGCCTCAAGGCGCCCATGGCCGCCGTGTTTCAGTTGCTCAACCCCATCGGGTTTGATGCACCCGACGAATTGCCGGTCGGACTGCTCATCTTTTTGCTGGTGCCCGAGGCGGCTACCCAAAAACACCTCGAAATTCTTTCCGAAATTGCCGAGTTGCTGAGTGACTCCGTACTGCGTGAAAACCTCAAGGCCTGCAACGATGCCGCTGTGCTGCACGGCATGATTGCCAGCTGGCAGTCCACGCAAACGGCTTAGTCCTTTCCCTGCTTCGCATTCGCCGTCAGCCACCGCCGTGAAGCCCAACGTTGTCAGTGCCGATGTCCTCTTTGAAGAGTTTCGCGGCCTTCTGAAATGGGAATGGGTGGCGGGCCTCGGGGCCTCTGAGCGGCGATTTGACGAAGTGGCCGTGCGCTCCGCACGCTCCGGTGCAGACCTGGTCGGCTACCTCAACTACATCCACCCCTACCGCGTCCAGATCCTGGGCGAGCGAGAAATTGCCTACCTGAGCAGCGCCTCCCCGGACGATTGCAAGCGGCGCATCGCCCGCATCGTGACGCTGGAGCCGCCCGTTCTTGTGTTGGCCGACAGCCAAGTGGCGCCAGACGCACTGGTGTCGATGTGCGAACGGGCGCAGATCCCGATGTTCTCCACCCATGAGTCGTCGGCGTTTGTCATCGACGTTCTGCGTGCCTACCTGTCCAAGCATTTTGCCGACCGCACCACCATGCACGGCGTGTTCATGGACATTCTGGGCCTGGGCGTAATGATCACCGGCGAGTCAGGCCTGGGCAAAAGCGAGCTGGGTCTGGAGTTGATTTCCCGCGGCAACGGCCTGGTAGCGGACGATGCGGTGGACCTGTTTCGCATCAACCAGACCACCATCGAGGGCAAGTGCCCCGAGCTGCTGCAGAACCTGCTGGAGGTGCGCGGTATCGGCTTGCTGGACATCCGCGCCATCTTTGGCGAGACGGCGGTGCGCCGCAAGATGCGGCTCAAGCTCATCGTGCACCTGGTGCGCAAGGAGACGCTGGAGCGCGACTACGAGCGCCTGCCCTACGAGCCCCTCACGCAGGACGTGCTGGGCGTGCCCGTGCTCAAGGTGGTGATCCAGGTGGTGGCAGGCCGCAATATCGCCGTGTTGGTCGAGGCCGCGGTGCGCAACACCATCTTGCAACTGCGCGGAATTGATACCTACCAGGAATTTGTGGAGCGACACCGCCGCGCCATGGAGCACGACACGGGCGGCTAATCTGCTGCGTATTTGATAGCTGTCCGCGCTGGTCCTATAAGCGCTAGCACCGGTTTTCACCCAATTTCGCCAAAACTGGCGCGCCCCAAAACCAGTGCACCCGTGGAACCGGCTTTGCCGGGCCACCGGGTGCGTCCCCCTCAGGGGGATGGCGCGACGCGCCTCAGGGGGAGCTTTATTTACTTGCGCAACTGGCGCATTGGCCGTAGAGGGCCATGGTGTGGTCTTGCACCACCCAGCCTTTGGCCTTGGCCACGATCTGCTGGCGCTTTTCGATCTCAGGGTCGTAAAACTCTTCCACCTTGCCACAGGACGTGCAGATGAAGTGATCGTGGTGCTGGCCTTCGTTCAGCTCGTAAACCGCTTTGCCGCTCTCGAAGTTGCTGCGAATCAGAATGCCGGCCTGCTCGAACTGCGTGAGCACCCGGTACACAGTGGCCAGACCGATGTCCGAGCGCTCTTCCAGCAGCACGCGGAACACGTCTTCTGCCGTCATGTGGCGCTGGGCGCCCTTCTGGAAGATTTCCAAAATTTTGAGGCGGGGTAGCGTGGCCTTGAGTCCCGTGCTTTTGAGTTCGTCGATATTGGTCATGGCATGCTCTTTCGGGTACGGGCCTCCTCCTTGGTGTCGCAAGGTCAGCCGCTACAATGGGGCGATCATATCCTCAGCCTTTTTATCCATGCACGTCAAAGCCCGTTGCAGCGCCCGTTTGGGCCTGGTCCTGTCGATCGGTGCCAGCTTGGTTGCCTTGGCTGGTTGCAGCAGCTTCGATGGCGCCAGTAACCGCATTGCCAACTTGGTCACGCCCTACAAGGTGGATGTGGTGCAAGGCAACTTTGTGTCGCGCGAACAAGTGGAAGCCCTGCAGCCCGGTATGAGTCGTCAGCAGGTGCGTGAAATCCTGGGCACTCCGCTGGTGACGAGCCTGTTTCATGCGGACCGCTGGGAATACGTGTTCACACTCAAACGTCCTGGCGAAAACCTCCAGACCCGCAAATTGACCGTGTACTTCACCGGTGACGTGCTGCAGCGGTCGGAAGGCGACGAGATGCCTACCGAGACCGAGTTTGTGGCCACTCTCGGCTCGCGTGGCAGCAAAGGCAAGGTGCCGGTGCTGGAGGCGACACCAGAGCAACTCGCCAAGTACCCCGCTTCGCCACGCCCACCTGCGGCACCGACGGCAGCGCCGCTGGAGCCAGCTTCCATCAGTTACCCGCCGCTCGAAGCGCCAGCGCGCTGACGCGATCGGCTCGGCGGCGCAAGGCTCTGGCCTGCCCGCTGCCCTACAACGTACAGGACTCTCATGACTGGGACATCTTTGCCCGCAGCGACCGCTGCTACTCCCTGCCGTGTGGCCGTTGCCGGAGCTTCGGGCCGCATGGGCCGCATGCTCATCGAGGCCCTTCGTGCCAGTGACGACTGCGTGTTGGCCGGGGCACTCGACGTCACCGCCAGCCCTGCGATTGGATCGGACGCCACGGCTTTTCTGGGCCATGCCAGCGGCGTGGCCATCACGGCAGACATCGCCACGGGGTTGAAGAATGCCGACGTGCTGATTGACTTCACCCGCCCCGAAGGCACGCTGGCCCATCTGGCTGTGTGCAGCCAGCTCGGCGTCAAGGCGGTGATCGGCACCACGGGTTTTTCGGATGCGCAAAAGGCCGAAATCGCAGCGTTTGCAGAGCGCACCGCCATCGTCATGGCGCCCAACATGAGCGTGGGCGTGAACGTCACGCTCAAGCTGCTGCAGATGGCCGCCAAGGCCATGGCCACCGGCTACGACATCGAGATCATCGAGGCCCACCATCGTCACAAGGTAGATGCGCCCTCGGGCACCGCGCTCAAGATGGGTGAAGTGATTGCCGACGCCATGGGCCGCGATCTCAAGGAATGTGCCGTGTACGCCCGCGAAGGTGTCACGGGCGAGCGTGACCCGTCGAGCATCGGATTTGCCACCATCCGCGGTGGCGACATCGTGGGCGACCACACGGTGCTGTTTGCCGGTATTGGCGAGCGCATCGAGATCACGCACAAGTCTTCCAGCCGCTCCACGTACGCGCAGGGCAGCCTGCGGGCGGTGCGGTTCCTGGCGCAGCACAAGGCGGGCATGTTCGACATGTTCGACGTGCTCGGCTTGAACTAGTCATCGGGTAACCCATGGACGCCCTCCACTGGTGGCGCCAGGGCGACGCAGTCACGCAGGGCGCGGCTCTGGTGCTCCTGGCCATGTCGGTGTCGAGCTGGGTGGTTATCGTCTGGAAGTTGCGGCTCATGCGCCAGGCCAGCGCTGACGTGGCCCGCTGCACGGCGGCGTTCTGGCAGGCCCCTGCGCTTGACGTTGCGGTACAGCGTTTGCAGTCGTTTGACCGCTCAGCGCTTGTCCTGCCTCTGGTGGTTGCTGCAAATTCAATAGCAAATCATTCGGATCCCGCTGGGCAGGGCACCCTGGCCGCCGCAGGCAGCCTGTCGCAGCGGCTCACCCGTGTGCTGCGCGATGCCTTGCACGGCGTGCTGGGGCGTCTGCAGTTTGGCCAGGTGCTGCTGGCCACGGTGGGCTCGACCGCGCCGTTTGTGGGGCTGCTGGGCACGGTCTGGGGCATCTACCACGCGCTCACCGCCATGGCTGGGGCAGGGCAGATCACCATCGACCGTGTTTCCGGCCCCGTGGGCGAGGCGCTGGTGATGACGGCCGCCGGGCTGGCCGTGGCGATTCCGGCCGTGCTCGCGTACAACGTGTTTGGCCGCCTGATCGGGCGCATCGAGGCCGACCTGGAAGGCTTTGCACGCGACCTGCGCGAACTGCTCATCGACACGGCGCCTGTCCAAAGTGTGGCTTGCACAACAGGAAGTCATGGCAGCGGGAGCCGACCCGCCGCCGGGCCGCCCCAAGGCGGGTCAGCCCCTTGGCGGCAGCGCAGCGTGGGGGCATGAGTTTCGGACGACTTGAACGCACCACCGGGCCGCAGCCCATGAGCGACATCAACATGACGCCGCTGGTGGATGTCATGCTGGTGCTGGTGGTCATCTTCATCCTAACGGCGCCGTTGATGGCCAGTTCCATCCGGCTCGACCTGCCCGCCACCGAGGGCGCCACGCCGGGTGCTGTGCCTCAATTCATCACCGTTGTGGTCGATGCCGCAGGCCAGGCGTACCTGGACGACCAGCCGCTGTCTCAGCCCGCGCTGGCCGAGCGCTTGCGCCGCATCGGCGTCGAACGGCCTGACACCGAAATCCAGCTGCGCGCTGACGCCGCCGTGCCGTATGGGCGCGTGGTCGAGGTCATGGGCGCGGCGCACCTGGCCGGGCTGCAGCGCATTGGATTTGTGGCCGAACCCCGGGTGCCCGGCGCTCCAGCGACTCCTGCCAAGGCACCCTGAGGCGTCTGTTTGACGCTGCACCGAGGGCGCTCGTCCTGACGGCGGGCCGGTTGGCGGGCATGACAGCCTAAAATCGCCCCAGCGCGGCCCTGCGGCTGCCCACTTCTCTCACCCCCCGAGCCCTCATGCAAGACAAATACTCTCCCCAAGACGTCGAGCGCGCCGCGCACGACCACTGGACCGCCACCGACGCCTACCGCGTGACGGAAGACAACAACAAGAAGAAGTTCTACGCCTGCTCCATGCTGCCTTACCCCAGCGGCAAGCTGCACATGGGCCATGTGCGCAACTACACCATCAACGACATGCTCACGCGCTACCTGCGCATGAACGGCCACAACGTGCTGATGCCCATGGGCTGGGACGCGTTCGGCCTGCCCGCCGAAAACGCCGCGCTGAAAAACGGCGTGCCGCCTGCCAAGTGGACGTACGAGAACATCGCCTACATGAAGAAGCAGATGCAGGCCATGGGCCTGGCCATCGACTGGAGCCGCGAGGTCGCCACCTGCGACCCCACCTACTACAAGTGGAACCAGTGGCTGTTCCTGAAGATGCTGGAAAAAGGCATTGCCTACCGCAAGACCCAGGTCGTGAACTGGGACCCGGTGGACCAGACCGTGCTGGCCAACGAGCAGGTGATTGACGGCAAGGGCTGGCGCACCGGCGCGGTGGTCGAAAAGCGCGAGATCCCCGGCTACTACCTCAAGATCACCGACTACGCCGAAGAGCTGCTCGACCACGTGCACCGGCGACAAGCTGCCCGGCTGGCCCGAGCGCGTGCAAGCTGATGCAGGAGAACTGGATCGGCAAGTCGCGAAGGCGTGCGCTTTGCCTTCACCGCACGACATCCAGGGCGACGACGGCGCGCTGATCGGCGACGGCAAGATGTACGTGTTCACCACGCGCGCCGACACCATCATGGGCGTGACCTTCTGCGCCGTGGCGCCCGAGCACCCGCTGGCCGCGCACGCGGCCGCGACCAACCCTGCGCTTGGCGGCCTTCATCGAAGAATGCAAGAGCGGCGGCACCACCGAGGCCGAACTGGCCACGCAAGAGAAAAAGGGCATGGCCACGGGCCTGTTCGTCACCCACCCGCTGACCGGCGAGCAGGTCGAGGTCTGGGTCGGCAACTACGTGCTGATGGGTTATGGCGACGGCGCCGTGATGGGCGTGCCCGCGCACGACGAGCGCGACTTTGCGTTTGCGCTCAAGTACGGCAACTGGAGATCAAACAGGTCGTGCTGGTGGACGGCGAGCACTTTGACTACCACCAGTGGAACGACTGGTATGGCGACAAGCAGCGCGGCGTGACCATCAACTCCGACAGCTTCAGCGGCCTGGCCTACAAAGAGGCGGTGACGCCGTGGCCGCCGCCCTGCAGGCCAAGGGCCTGGGCGAGAAGAAGACCACCTGGCGCCTGCGCGACTGGGGTGTGAGCCGCCAGCGCTACTGGGGCACGCCCATCCCCATCATCCATTGCGACGAGCATGGCGCCGTGCCGGTGCCCGAAAAAGACCTGCCGGTGGTGCTGCCGCACGACTGCGTGCCCGATGGCTCCGGCAACCCGCTGCACAAGCACGAAGGCTTTCACGCCGGTGTGGTCTGCCCCGTCTGCGGCAAGGCCGCGCGGCGCGAGACCGACACCATGGACACCTTCGTGGACTAGCTCGTGGTACTTCATGCGCTACTGCGACCCCAAGAACACCGATGCCATGGTGGCCGACGGCACCGCCTACTGGATGCGCGACCAGCAAGCCGCCACCGGCGGCAGCGGCATGGACCAGTACATCGGCGGCATCGAGCACGCCATCCTGCACTTGCTGTACGCGCGCTTCTGGACCAAGGTCATGCGGGACCTGGGCTTGGTGACCGTGGACGAGCCCTTCACCAAGCTGCTCACGCAGGGCATGGTGCTCAACCACATCTACTCCCGCCGCACCGCCAAGGGCGGCAAGGACTACTTCTGGCCGCACGATGTGGAGCATGTGCTGGACGAAGGCGGCAAGATCATTGGCGCCAAGCTCAAGAACGAAGCCGACCAGTGGCGATGGCATGTTGCCCGTGGGCACGCCCATCGACTACGAGGGCGTGGGCACCATGTCCAAGTCCAAGAACAACGGCGTGGACCCGCAGGACCTGATCGAAAAGTACGGCGCCGACACCGCCCGCCTGTACACCATGTTCACCGCCCCGCCCGAGGCCACGCTGGAGTGGAACGATGCGGCCGTGGAAGGCAGCTACCGCTTCCTGCGCCGCGTGTGGAACTTCGGCGTCAAGCTGTCTGCTATGGATATGGAAGCTGCTCAGCGCAAGCGTGGCAAGCGCTAGCGCCTTAAATGACGTTGATTTCAGCAAGGAGGCCAAGGCCCTGCGTCTGGAGATTCACACCGTGCTCAAGCAGGTGGACTACGACTACCAGCGCATGCAGTACAACACCGTGGTCTCGGGCGCGATGAAGATGATCAACGCGCTGGAAGACTTCAAGGCCACCGATTCGGCTGGCGCCCAGGTGGCGCTGATCGAAGGCTTTGGCATCTTGCTGCGCTGCCTGTACCCCGCCACGCCGCACGTGGCGCACAGCCTGTGGAGCGAGCCTGGGCTATGCCGGCCCAGCTGGGCGACCTGCTGGACGCACCCTGGCCCCAGGTGGATGCCAATGCACTGGTGCAGGACGAGATCGAACTCATGCTGCAGGTCAACGGCAAGCTGCGTGGCTCCATCCTGGTGCCCGCACAGGCCGACAAGGCCGAGATCGAGCGTGTGGCGCTGGCCAGCGAAGCCTTCACCGCGCAGGCTGCGGGCGCTCATCCGAAGCGCGTCATCGTGGTGCCGGGGCGCCTTGTGAACATCGTGGTGTAACGGTGATGAACAAGCGCACACTGCTCTCCCTCGCGCCGGTGGCCCTGCTGTCGGCCTGCGGCTTCCGGCTGCGGGGCGTACCCGAGTTCGCCTTCAAGTCGGTGTACATCGCAGCGCCCACCGGCTCGCCGCTGGCGCGCGAGTTGCAGCGCACGCTGCAGGGCTCGGGCAGCCCGCTGATTGTGCTGCGTGACGCCGCGTTGATGCCCACCGCAGAGGTCATCCTGGACCTGCTGCAGGAGCAGCAAGAGCGCGTGGTCGTTGGCCAGAACGCATCGGGCCAGGTGCGTGAGCTGCAGCTGCGGTTGCGCATCAAGTTCCGCCTGCGCACGCCCACCGGAGTGGAGTGGATTCCCGAAACCGAGCTGCAGCAGCAGCGCGACATCAGCTACAACGAAACCATCGCCCTGGCCAAAGAGGCCGAAGAGGCGCTGCTGTTTCGCAACATGCAGACCGACCTGGTGCAGCAGCTGATGCGCCGGTTATCGCTGACACGCGCGGCCCGCTGAACCGCAAAAATTTGAATGAAAACAGCCTGTAGCGCTTACTGAGTAAGCGCTAGCAGCTATGTTTTTGATAGTTTTGGGTTGCTGCCTCGGCGCACAAAGCGGCCCGCGCGTGCCCCCGTGGCGCGTTGCGCAGCGGTGTAGCTCAGGGCACCGTTCACCCAGACCTGCTCGATGCCTTCGCTGAACTGCTGTGGGCGCTCAAAGGTGGCCGCGTCTTTGACCCGGGCGGGGTCGAACACCACCACGTCGGCGCAGTGGCCCACCCGAAGCACGCCGCGCCCCTCCAGGCGAAAACGCTGTGCCGACAGTCCGGTCATCTTGTGCACGGCCTGCTCCAGCTGCAACAGCCCCTTGTCGCGCCAGTAGCAGGCCAGCACGCGGGGGAACGCGCCCCACAGGCGCGGGTGGGGGCGTTCGTCGTGGGGCAGGCCGTCTGAGCCGATCATGGACAGGGGATGCGCAATCACGCGCTCTACGTCGTCCTCGCGCATCTGAAAGTAGCAGGCCCCGCCGGGCTTGAGCCGCACGGCGGCCTCCTGCTGGGGCATGCCCCATTCGCGCGCGATGTCGGCCAGGTAGCGCCCAGCCATCTCGGGGTGGGGCTGGCTGCCGGTGATGAGGATGTCGATGATGCCGTCCACCAGGTCTTCGCGCAGCACGGTGGAGCCTGCGGTGTAGGGGTACACGTCCATCGCAATCTCCTGGCCCTGCGCCAGCTGGTCGATCAGCGGCAGGGTCTCGCGCGTGCGGCCCCAGTTGGCGGGGCCGGCGCATTTGTGGTGAGAGATGACCAGTGGCAGGCCCGACTGGCGGGCGGTGAGCGCAGCCTCCTGCAGCGCAGGCAGGATGCCCGCCAGCTCGTCACGGATGTGCGTGGCATACACGCCGCCGTGGCGCGCCGCCACCGAGGCCACGGCCACCAGTTCCTCCACATCGGCGGCATAGGCCTCGCTGTAGAAGATGCCGGACGACAGGCCCAGCGCCCCGGCGGCCATGGCCTCTTCCATGTCGGCGGCCATGGCGTTGCGCTCGTCGGCGGTGGCCGTCTGGCGCAGGTCGGCCAAGTGGCGCATACGCAGGGCCGTGTGGCCCATGAGCGCAGCCACGTTCACGGCGGGCTGGGCCGCGTCCACGGCGCGCGCGTAGTCGGCCATGCTGGCATGGCGAAACTGCAGGCGCCCCAACAGCGACAGCGGGGCCGATGGCGCATTGGTGACCACGGGCGCCAGCGAGATACCGCAGTTACCCACGATGACGGTGGTGATGCCCTGCGACAGCTTGGGCAGCATGGTCGGGGCGTCCAGCACGGCTGCGTCGTCGTGGGTGTGCACGTCGATGAAGCCGGGCGCGATGACATGGCCGGTGCAGTCCAACACAGTCAACGCCCCTTCCGCCTTCAGCCTGGCCAACGTGGCGGGATCGACCTGCCCCGACGCGGCCAGGGCGGCAATGCGGTCTCCCTCGATCAGCAGGTCGCCCACCCAGCCGGGCTGCAGCGTGCCGTCCACAATGAGCCCGTTTTTCAGCAGGGTTGCGTGCGCCATGTCATTCGTCTGCCGAGGGTGCGGGTGATGGTGCGGGTGCGGGTTCTGATACGGAAGCCGGCCCAGGCGTAGCGCCCACATATTCGGCACTGTCAAACCCGTGTTTGTGCAGCAGCTGCTTGAACTGCTGCAGGTCCCGCGTGGCCACGGGGCCCAGTTTCTGGGCCAGGCGGACCATCAGGATTTCGATCACCACCAGGTGAGCGAGATAGGCCTCGGTGCCTACGCGCATGACGGCGTCTTGCGGCACCGACACGGCCAGCACCAGGTCGGCCACCTCGGCCAGGGGTGTGCCCGGCTGTGTGAGGGCCACCACCGTGGCGCCTTGCGAACGGGCGAAACGCGCGGCCTCCAGCGCGTACGGCATGCGCCCCACGTGCGAGATGACAAAGGCCACGCCGTCCGGTCCCAGCGTGCTGGCCGATACCAGCTGCTGGTGTGCATCGAAAATGGCATTGGCGGTGCAGCCCAGTCGGAACAGCCGGCTTTGCAGCTCGCTGGCCATGAAGGTCGAGGCCGCGCCGACGGAATAGCAGTCGATGCGCCGCGCACGGGCCAGCCGCTCGGCCACCTGGTCTAGCACGTCTGCGTCAATGGCGCGACCCAGCTCGGTCAGCGACGACACCGCCGCATGAATGATTTTGCTGGCGACGTCGTGTGCGCTGTCATCGGCCAGCACGCTGCGGTGCAGGTGTGATCCCGACACGGCGAGGTCCTGCGCCAGGGCGACCATGAAATCACGCACCGAATCGTGGCCAAAGCTGCGACAGGTGCGCACGATGGTGGGCATGGAAACACCCGCCTGCTGGGCCAGTTGCTCCACGGTGGCGACCACAGCGGCGCGCGGGTCGTCCAGCACCACGCGCACCACGCTGCGCTGTGCTTCGGGCAGTTCGGTCTGGCGTTCGCGCAGTTGTTGCAGCAGGCTGAGGGAAGAAAGTTTGGACATACGCGGTTCAAAAACGGGTGCTGATGGCGCCGGTGACGGCCTCGTTGTCGTCCACGAGCGGCAGCCAGCGCCATTTGTCAAAAGTAGTGCAGGGGTGGGAGATGCCCAGGGCCACACGGTCGCCCACGGCCGGGGCGGTATTGACTGCCGCGTCGTAGCGCAAGTACGCGTGCTGGTCGTTCAGCGCGCTCACCCACCAGCCTGCGGGGGACGTGGTGGCCGTGCGCTCGCCACGGCTGGCCCAGCGCACGGGGATGGGCATTTCCAGGTCGTATGAAAGATCGCGCCGCCCACCGCTGAGCAAGGCCAGCCCGGGCTCGGGCACCGACTGCACCACCGTCCACACTTCCAGCGCCGGGCGCAGCGAGGCGTCGAGTCCCTCGCGCTGCTCCACAAGCGCCAAAAAACGCTGGTAGTTGCCGTGGTCGTGCGTGATGTAGCAGCCCGAGCGCAGCACGCCCAGCACCGGCCTGGACAGCCCCTGCGTGCGCAGCAGTGGCACTACCAGGTCAAACACGGCCGAGCCGCCTGCGGTGAGCAGAACCTCGGGGTCGGCAAACAGCCCCTGCGCGTCGCAATGGCGGGCGACTTCGGTCACGCGCCGTACCAGCGCGGTCACCTCGCGGGCGTCGTGTTCGCTGTCGCAGCGGGCCACGCCACCTTCGTAGCATTCGATACCGCCCAGCTGCACGGCGGGCGACTGCGCCATGGCCTGCGCCAGCGCCACGGCTTCTTCAAGCGTGCGGCAACCGGTGCGCTGGCCGGGGATGCCCATCTCCAGCAGCGTGTCGAAACGCTGCGTGGCGCCCCGCCGTGTCGCCCAGTCTTCGATGCAGCGCAGCTGCGCGAGGGAGTCGACCAGGAACCATACGCGCAAGTCGCTATGCCGCTGCAGCAGCGTTTGCAGGCCATCCAGGTCGGCATCGGACACCACCTGGTTGGCAATGAGGATGCGGCGCGCGCCCGCCTCTACCCCCACCGCCACCTGGTACACGGTGGCAAAGGTCAGCCCCCACGCGCCGGCCTGCAACTGCTGCCCAAACAGCTCGGGCGACATGGTGGTCTTGCCATGCGGCGCCAGTGCCACGCCCTTGCGGTTCGCAAAGTCCTGCATCCAGGCCAGGTTGTGTGCCAGGGCGCTGGTCCTGATCACCGCGAGCGGATAGGCCAGGTCGTCGGCCAGCACGTTCCAGCCCCTGCGGCCCAGGTCCGCGGGGCGGCACGGGGCCGCCGTCAGTGGATAGCTTTTGCAGCGGTGATCCAGAAGAAAAGAGTCGGTCATGGCGTAGACAAGGAAAAAGGTGTGAGCGCTGTTTTCCAGCAGGCATGCAGGTGGCCGGGGCCGACCTCGCGCAGCGTGAGGTCGGCGCTGGCGCAGCGCTCTTCGGCCAAAGGGCAGCGGGTGCGGAACACGCAGCCCGAGGGCGGGTGGGCAGGGCTTGGCAGGTCGCCCTGCAGCAGGGGGATGCTACGCCGCTGCGCAGGGTCTGGAATGGGCGCCGCCGCCAGCAGGGCGCGGGTGTACGGATGCTGGGGCTGCGCGTACAGCGCCTCGGTGGGCGCGATCTCCATCACGCGCCCCAGGTACAGCACCACCACGCGGTCGCACAGGTATTCCACCACGTCGAGGTCGTGCGAGATGAACAGCAGCGTGAGGCCCAACTGCTCTTTCAGCTCGCCCAGCAGGTTCACCACCTGCGCCTGGATGGAGACATCCAACGCCGACAGGGGCTCGTCCGCCACGATGAACTGGGGCTCCACCGCCAGTGCGCGCGCAATGCCGATGCGTTGGCGCTGGCCGCCCGAGAACTCGTGCGGAAAACGCTCGGCATGTTCGGGGCGCAGGCCCACCTGCTCCAGCAGCTCGTGGATGCGGGGCGCACGCGCGCGGCCTTTGGCCAGGCCATGCGTGTCCAGCGCTTCGGCCAGCACGTCGCGGATGCGCATGCGCGGGTTGAGGCTGGCGTAGGGGTCCTGAAAGATGATCTGAATCTTGGAGCGCAGCGGGCGGTACTGCGACTGCGACAACGCGGCCAGATCTTGTGAAGCTCCAGCGCCGTGGTAGCGCATCTCGCCGCCCGTGGGGTCGACCAGCCGCGTCAGCAGCCGGCCAATGGTGCTTTTGCCCGAGCCGGACTCGCCGACAAGGCCGAGGGTTTCGCCCTGGCGAATGGTGAAGCTCACATCGTCCACTGCGCGCACGGGGTGAGCACCGCCCCCAAAGTATTTGCGCAAGTTCGCAACTTCCAACAAGGGTGTCGATAGCGCGGGCACGGCGTTGTCCACCAGCGATTGCGGTACGGCGCTCATACGGTCACCTCACGGTGGATGCAACGCACCATGCGGCGTGCGCTGGTGGACTCCAGCGGAGGCATGGCGCTGTCGCAGTCGGTCTGCTTGCGTGCGCAGCGGGGTGCAAAGGCGCAGCCAGGCGGTGGGGCCAGCGGGCTCGACACCTGCCCGGCAATCGCCACCAGCTTGCGCCGACCTGCGCCTGCGGTGCCCGTGTTGCCTTCCTGCCGCCGCGCCACACCAGGCAGGCAGGCCAGCAGGCCGCGGGTGTAGGGGTGTTCGGGCCGCGCAAACAGGTCGTGCACGGGGGCCGATTCGACAATGCGCCCGGCGTACATCACGGCCACCGCGTCGGCGTATTGCGCCACCACGCCCAGGTTGTGGGTGACGAACAACATGCTCATGCCGGTCTCTTTTTGCAGGCGCCCCATCAACGCCAATATCTGCGCCTGGATGGTCACGTCCAGTGCGGTGGTGGGCTCATCCGCAATCAGCAGCGTGGGGTTGCAGGCCATGGCCAGCGCAATCATCACGCGCTGGCGCATGCCGCCGGAGAGCTGGTGCGGGTATTCATTTACACGCTGCGCAGCAGCGGGTATCTCGACCAGTTCCAGCATGCGGCGCGCGTGGGCGCGGGCCGTGGGGCGGTCCATCTTCAGGTGCAGGCGGGCCGATTCGGCTATCTGCTCGCCCACCGTCAGCACCGGGTTCAGGCTGGTCATGGGCTCCTGGAAGACCATGGCCAGCTCGTTGCCGCGCAGGGCGCGCTTCTCGGCCTCGGGCATTGCCAGCAAATCGACCTTGCGGCCGTCGCGCTGCACGAACCAGGCCTGACCCGTGACCTCGGCCTGCGAGGTGCGCGCGTGCAGCCCCATCAGCGTGAGGCTGGTGACCGACTTGCCCGAGCCCGATTCGCCCACCAGCGCCAGCGTTTCGCCGGGGTGGATGGCAAAGGACACATCGGCCACGCTCTGGATGCGGCCCGCGTCGGTGGCGAACGAGGTGGACAGGCCGCTGACCGCAAGGCGCGGTGCCTGAGGAACGGTTTCGGAGGTCATACGGCCTTCTTCAGTTTGGGGTCGAGCAGGTCGCGCACGCCGTCACCCAGCATCTGCAGCGACAGGGCGGTGAGCACGATGGCGATGCCGGGCGCAAAAATGGTCCAGAACGCCTTGTCCGCGTAGTCCAGGCTGCCCGCGATCATGGTGCCCCAGGTGGGAATGTCAGGCGGCACGCCCACGCCCAGGAAGGACAGGCCCGCCTCGGCCAGGATGGCGTAGGCAAAGATGAACGTCACCTGCACCAGGATGGGCGACATCAGGTTGGGCAGGATGTGGCGCCACAGGATGAGGTGCGTGCGCACGCCCAGGGCGCGTGCGGCATCGACGAACAGCAGCTCGCGCAGCACCAGTGTGGTGGCGCGTACCACGCGGGCCACACGCGGGGTGTAGACGATGACCAGCGCCAGCATCACGTTCCACAGCGACACTCCCAGGATGGACACCAGCGCAATGCCCAGCAGAATGTCGGGGAAGGACATCATCGCGTCCACCACGCGCATCAACGGCGCATCCAGCCGCCGAAAGAACCCTGCAAACATGCCCAGCAGCGTGCCCAGCAACACCGCACCCGCGGCGGTGACCAGGCCAATCAGCAGCGAGTAGCGCGCGCCGTGCACGATGCGCAGCATCACGTCGCGGCCCAGTTCGTCGGTGCCTGCCCAGTGGGTGGCCGAGGGTGCGCGAAGCCGCTCGCTGATTGACAAGGCGTTGGGGTCCGCGTCGGACACCAGGGGGTAGATGGCGGCCACACCCACCACCAGGGTGAGGGCCAGCGCAGCGGCCAGCACCACCTTGCGGGCAAACAGGCGCCGCAGCAGGGTCAGAACGCGGTGTCCGTTGGACGGTGACGGGTTCATGATGCCTCCAGGCGAATGCGGGGGTCTACCAGCGTGTAGAGAAAGTCGATGGCCAGGTTGATGAACACGTAGATGGCGGCAATCACCAGCAGCGTGCCCTGGATCACCGGGTAGTCGCGCCGAAGCACGGCGCGCACCACCAGGTTGCCCACGCCGGGCAGGTTGAACACGGTCTCGGTCACCACCGTGCCCCCAATCATCAGCGCCAGGGTCAGCCCCAGCACGGTGACGATGGGCACCAGCGCATTGCGCAGCACATGCTTGACCATGATGGTGCCCTCGGGCAGGCCTTTGGCGCGGGCCGTACGCACATAGTCTTCGCCCAGAATGTCGAGCATGGAGGCGCGCGTGAAGCGGATGATGAGCGCCGAATTGAGCAGCCCCAGCACCAGCGCAGGCAGCATCAGGTGCGAAAGCCGCTCACCCAGCGTGGCGTCAGGGTTGCCATAGCCGGACGCCGGAAACCACCCGAGCTTGACGGCAAACAGCTGGATCAGGATGAGCCCCAGCCAGAAGCTGGGGACGCTCGCGCCCAGCATGGCCACGCCGCTCACGGCCTGGTCGGCGGCGCTGCCACGCCACACGGCGGCCGCCATGCCGCTGGGAATGCCCACCAGCGCGGCAATGCCCACGGCAAACAGCGCGAGGAACAGCGTGGGCTCCGCCCGCTCCAGCAACGCTTGGGCCACGGGGCGCTGCAGGAACAACGACTGCCCCAGATTGCCCTGCAGCAGCTCGCCCACCCACAGCCCAAACTGCACTGGCAGGGATTTGTCCAGCCCGTACTGCGCGCGGGCCTGGGCGATGTCGGCTGCGGTGGCCTGGTCGCCCAGCAGCAGCGCCACCGGGTCGCCCGAGGCCAGCCTTGTCAGGCAGAACACCAGCACCGCCACAAGGGCCAGCACCACCACGGCGCCGCCCAGGCGCTTTAATAGAAATCGCATGTTTGTCTCTTTGAAGAGTCCCTAAGCTCCATCGTGCGCAATGCTGCCCCGGCCCCAGGCCAGTGCCACCGTAGAACCGGCTTTGCCGGGCCACGGGTAGCACCTCCTTGAGGGGGACGCGCCGCAGGCGCATCGGGGGGAGTCAATTCTTCAAGCCGGTGTTCCAGAAGAACGGCCAGATGGCCGGTGTGTAGCCTTGCAGCTTGGCCGAGCGGGCCGACAGGCCGTTGAACTTGCCCACTTCGATGAAGGGCACTTCCTCGTACACCACCTGTTGCACCTTGCCCCACAGTGGGCCGCGCTTGGCAGGGTTGGTTTCCTGGTTGAAGGCGGCCAGCGTTGCCTTCTTTGCAGGCGAATCCCACCAGCCCGGCGCGCCATCGCCTAGTTGAGGCGGTGAGAGCATGGGCTCGGGGAACAAGCCTGAGTGCGTAAAGTACACGTCCCACAGCTTGGCGTCGTTGCGGCGCTGCACCAGCGTGGCCCAGTCCACCACCTGCAGCTCGGTCTTGAAACCGGCCTTCTTGAGCTGCTCGGACATCACCAGCGCCATGTTGTAGTGGAACTCGTACTGACGGCTGGCCATGATGCGCACGGGCTGGCCGCTGTAGCCCGCCTTGGCCGCTTGGTCCTTGGCGGCTTGCGGGTTGCGCTCGTTGTACAGCTTGCTGCCCGCGTCCGAGTAGTACGGAGTGCCCTTGGGGAAGAAGTTGGGCTCGACCACAAAGAAGCGGTTGTCGCCAAAGCCTGCGGCCAGCAGCTCGCCAGTGCCCACGGCGGTCTGCACCGCCCGGCGCAGGGGCTGCGAGGCCAGCACGCCTTCCTTGGTGTTGAACACGATGTACGGAAAACCAAAGTTTGGGGTCACGATGGGCACCACGGTCGGGGCGCCTTTTTCGATGCGGCCAATGGCCTCCACCGGCAGCAGGTCGGCGTACTGGAACTGGCCCGACAGCGCACCTTCCACGCGGGTGTTGGCACTGGGCACAGGCACAAAGCGCAGCTCATCGAGCAGCGCCTCGCGCTTGCCGGCGTAGCCGCTCGCGGCTTCCTTGCGGCTGGCGTAGCCGTCAAAACGCACCAGCACGGTGAACTGGTCGGGGCGGCGTTCCTTGAACTGGTAGGGCCCGGTGCCGATGAATTCCTTGAGCTGCGGCGCAATGCTCTCCTTGGCCATGATGGCGGCCATGCCACTGGGCAAGGCCAGCTGCGCGAGCAGTGGGGCGTAAGGGGTCTTCAGCTTCAGCTCCACGGCCAGCGGGTTCTTGGCGGTAAGCGACGCCACTTCCTTGCCCACGGCCTTGCCACGGGGGCTCAGCTCCATCCAGCGTTGCAGCGAGGCCACTACATCGTCGGCGGTCATCTCGCGCCCGTTGTGGAACTTCACGCCCTTGCGCAGGGCAATGGTGTAGGTCAGCCCGTCCTTGGACACCTCGGGCAGGCCCTCGGCCAGCATGGGGGCGATGGCCCAGTTGGCGTCGAACGTGTAGAGCGGCTCGTACACGTGCTGCATGATGGTGCCCACCAGGTCGGCGGTGCTCACCATGGGGTCCAGCCCCTGGGGTTCGCCCACCATGGCGAGGTTGGCCGCGCCACCCTTGGCGGCAGTGGCCGCGGGAGCGGTTTGGGCCCAGCTGGCGCTGCCCGCCAGCGTGGCCAGGGTAACGCCCGCTGCGAGCGCCATGGCGCCCAGCGCGCTGCGGCGCCCCGCATGTTCAAGCCTTGGCAGCCGTTGCCGCACCACATTGGTTCCAGAAGTTTGCATTGCACACCTCGAAGTAATAAGTTTACACAAACAAGCACGTTTGATGCCAGAATTGCCGTCCATATGCGCAGTTTGGCGTGTTGTTGTGTAATATTTTTACTTAAAGGAGTGCTTCCCATGCCAGTAGAAACCCTCGGTCAATCTCCACTCGCGTCGGACCGCCAGGCCCGTCCGCTGTCTCCTGCCACCCGTGCGGGCGATTTCGTGTTTGTCTCGGGCCAGGTGCCCACCGATGACCAGGGCCAGGTCATCGTGGGCGGCATCGAGGCGCAAACGCGCCAGGTGTTCTTGCGCCTGACGCAGGCGCTGGCGCTGGCCGACTGCACCCTGGCGGATGTGGCCAAGGTCAGCGTGTGGCTGGCCGATGCGCGCGACTTCGGCAGCTTCAACCGGGTGTACATGGAGTGTTTTGGTGACCACCGTCCCGCCCGCTCCACGGTCGAGTCGCGCCTGATGATCGACGCCAAGGTCGAGATCGACGTGACGGCGTACAAGCCTCGCGGTTGAGTCGGTCGGCGGGGGAGGTCGTGCGCAGCGGGGCGACGGCTTGGCTGACTGCCTGCCTCCGACGCCCGCTGCACCTCCGAAGCGAAATTTGTATGAAATATGGCTCTAGCGCTTATTGGATAAGCGCTGATAGCTATTAAATTTGCAAGTCAGTGCTGTGCAGGCCTGCCTCGGCTGCACCCCTGCACGGCTGCGCGCGGTGCCCTTACGTGGAGCGGATGCGCATCAGCGTGCTTTTGCCAAACAGCGACTCCACCAGGTCCACCGCCAGCACCGCGGTGCTGTTGCGCACGTCCAGTGCGGGGTTCAGCTCCATGATGTCCAGCGACGCCAGACGGCCGCTGTCGGCAATCATCTCCATGCACAGCTGCGCCTCGCGGTAGGTGGGGCCGCCGGGCACGGTGGTGCCCACGCCGGGCGCGATGGCGGGGTCCAGAAAATCCACGTCGAAGCTCACGTGCAGGTGGGTGTTGGCATCCACGCCCTCGAGCGCCTGCTGCATGGTCTGGCGCATGCCCACCTCGTCGATGTAGCGCATGTCAAAGACCTCCAGGCCCTGCTCGTGCACAAAGCGTTTTTCGCCCTCGTCCACGCTTCGGATGCCGATCTGGCGGATCTGATTGGTTTGCAGTGCGGGGCCGCCGCCGGGCATGCGGGCCAGCCCCGTCAGCGCCTCGGGCCCAAAGCCACACAGGCACGCCACGGGCATGCCGTGCACGTTGCCGCTGGGCGTGAGGTCGCTGGTGTTGAAGTCGGTGTGCGCATCGAGCCACAACACGCGCAGCTTTTTGCCCGCCTCGGCGCAGTGGCGGGCCACCGCGCTGATGCTGCCCAGGCCCAGGCAGTGGTCGCCCCCGAGCAGGATGGGCAGGTGGCCCAGTTGCAGTTCGGCATACACCGCATCAAACACCCGCTGGTTCCAGTCGACCACATCGGCCAGATGGCGGTAGCCGTCCACCGGTGGTTGCCACGGGTTGGGTGGGCCGCTCAGGTTACCCCGGTCAAACACCTGCAGGCCGTGGCTCTCCAGCGCGGCCTGTAGCCCCGCGACCCGCAACGCCTCGGGGCCCATCGATGCACCCCGTGCGCCCGCGCCAATGTCGGTGGGGGCGCCAATCAGGCTGGTGGGCTGGGCGGTGCGCAGGGCTGTGGAGTTCATGGTGTGGGGGCTTCCTGAAGGTCGATGACGGGGCGAGGGCGTGTTGTGGATGCAGGCGCAGCTTGCAGCACACCAAACAGATCTTTCGGATTGTCCATCTGCGGGATCAGGTCGATGGGGGTGGCCAGGTGGGGGTGGGTGTGCAGCAGTGCATGCAGCGTGCGCAGCGCGGAGAAATCTTCCAGCGCAAAGCCCACCGAGTCAAACACTGTCACCTCCTCATCGCTCGCTCGCCCCGGGGCCTCGCCGCGCAGCACCCGGGTGAATTCGGTCACGGCAAAGTCCGCAGGCATCAGCTGGATCTCGCCTTCGATGCGGGACTGGGGCTCGAACTCCACAACCACACGCGCATCCGAGCGGCGCAGGATATCGGGGTGCAGCTCGGTCTTGCCGGGGCAGTCGCCACCCACGGCGTTGAGGTGCATGCCGGGCTCGATCATGTCCGGCGTGAGGATGGTGGCGTTGCGTTTGTCGGCCGTCACCGTGGTCACGATGCCGCTGCCACGCACGGCCTCGGCGGTGGAGGTGCACGGCACCACCGTCAGCCCCTGCAATTGGAGATGCTTCAGGTTGCGGGCCAGCTTGGCAGTGGCGGCGGCGTCGGTGTCAAACAGGCGCAGTTCGCGCACGCCCAGCAGGTGGTAGAACGCTAGCGCCTGGAACTCGCTTTGCGCGCCGTTACCGATCAGCGCCATCGTGCGGCTGCCCGGGCCTTCTTTGCGCGCCATGTGGCGTGCCGCCAGCACCGACATGGCCGCGGTGCGCAACGCAGTGGTCAGTGTCAGTTCGGACACCAGCAAGGGGTAGCCCGTGTCTACATCAGCGAGCACGCCAAAGGCAGTCACGGTCAGCAGGCCCTCCGCCGTGTTCTTGGGGTGGCCGTTCACGTACTTGAAGCAGTACATGTTCCCGTCGCTGGTGGGCATCAGCTCAATCACGCCGCCGGGCGAATGGATGGCGTGGCGTGCCGATTTGTCAAAACTCTCCCAGCGCCGGTAGTCGTGCTCCATGGCGTCCACCAGTTGCTGAAGAAAAGCGGCCAGGCCCACTTGTTTGACCAGTTGGCGCACGCTGTTGACGCCCAGATAGTTGACCATGGTGTGTGTCTCCGTACGTTTGGGATGCGAGGCTGGGCAGGGGTGCACTGCGCTCGGTTTATGGCGGTATGGGCAAAATTGTCTGGTGGGCTGCAGCCAAAGAAAAGGGAGAAAGCTGTGCAGTTTTTGCGACTGAAACGCGCAATTTGCTCGGTAGATTTTGACGTTTTGCACGAAACTGTGGCTCTGCACCCTGGCAGGAACCGGCGGTGAGCGGTGCTCCGGCAGCGCCAAGGCGATAAACTTTGCCGCATGCAAGTCGCCCTGGCCCAACTCTCCTCGCATCTTCAACGGGGCCTGTCGCCGCTTTATGTGTTGCACGGCGATGAACCCTTGCTGCAGCAGGAGGCCGCAGACACCATCCGCGCCACGGCCCGTGCGCAGGGCTATACCGAACGCACTTCCTACACGGTAGCAGGCGCTCACTTTGACTGGAGTGCTGTGCTGGCGGCGGGCGGCAGTTTGAGCTTGTTTGCCGACAAGCAGATCGTCGAAATCCGTATTCCCTCGGGCAAGCCCGGCAAGGACGGCAGCGTGGCGCTGCAGCAGGTGGCTGCGTCTGCACAGGGCAACGACAGCACGCTGACCCTGGTGATGCTGCCGCGCCTGGACAAAGCCACGCGCACCGGTGCGTGGTTTGCAGCGCTGGAAGCCAGCGGCACCTCGATCCAGATCGACCCCATCGAGCGCGGCATGTTGCCGCAGTGGATTGCCCAGCGCCTGGCCGCGCAAGGCCAGCGTGTGGTGTCGGGTGAAGAAGGCCAGCGCACGCTGCAGTTTTTTGCCGACCGTGTGGAAGGCAACCTGCTGGCCGCGCACCAGGAGATCCAGAAACTGGCCCTGCTGCACCCCGCGGGAGAGCTGACACAGGCCCAGGTCGAAGCCGCCGTGCTCAACGTGGCGCGCTACGACGTGTTCAAGCTGTCCGAATCGGTGCTGGCTGGGCATACCGGTCGCGTGCAGCGCATGCTCGACGGCCTGCAGGCCGAAGGCGAGGCCGAGGTGCTGGTGCACTGGGCGCTGTCTGAAGACATTCGTGGCCTCAAACGCGTGAAAGACGCCATGAACGCTGGCCGTCCGTTGCCGATGGCCCTGCGCGAGAACCGCGTCTGGGGCGCCAAGGAAAAGCTCTACGAACGCATCCTGCCCAAGGCCAGCGATGCGGCGCTGGCGCGGCTGCTGCAGTCGGCGCACACAGTGGATGGCATCGTCAAAGGTCTGAAAGTGCCCGACTGGCCCACCAATGGATGGGAGGCGCTGCATCGACTGGCGTTTCAGATGTGCAGGCTGACGCAGGCGGCGCGCTGAGGATTGGGTTCAAAAGTTTGAGTGTTTTTGGCCTTTAGCGCTTATCAGTCAAGCGCTAATAGCTATCGAAAAGACAGTATCTAGCCGCCCAAACCGGTCGGGGCTCAAGCCTGCTCCAGCACGCCCCGCGCCTTGTCCACCCACATCTGCAAGCTGTCCACCAGGTCTTTCTGGCTGAACGAACAGCTTTCTTCCGAGAACAGCGCGCTGGATTCGAGCCGGTCCATCAGGCCATGCAGCACCTCGGTGTAGCGCGGCGGCAGGGCGGCGAGCAGGTCGGCCTGGTTGCGGGCGGTGTGGCTGAGGGCTGATGCAGAGACGGAGCCCTGGGTGAATGCGGTCAGCGCCTCCTGCACGGGGGTGACGAGGTGGGATCGGGTCATGGCAGCGGAGTGGGAGAAAGCCGGGGCTGCAAGGGTAACCGGGCTTGAGGATGACCTACCAGGGCATCTGCGGCAAAATCGCCGCATGAACGCGCTCAACGTGGCTGAATACACCCACACCCTCGGTTTCCAGGCAAAAACGGCCTCCGCGCTGATGGCCAAAGCGCCAGCAGCTATCAAAAACAAAGCACTCAAGGCCCTGGCACGGCTGCTGCGCGAAAACGTCGATGCGCTGCAGGTGGACAACGCCCGCGACCTGGAGCGCGCCCGCGCCGCCGGGCTGGCCGAGCCGATGGTGGACCGCCTCAAGCTCAGCCCCAAGGTGCTTCAGACCTGCGCCGAAGGCTGCGAGCAGCTCGCTGCCATGCCCGACATCATTGGCGAGATCCTGGGCATGAAGCAGCAGCCCAGCGGCATCCGCGTGGGGCAGATGCGGGTGCCGATTGGCGTGTTCGGCATGATTTACGAGAGCCGCCCCAATGTGACCATCGAAGCAGCGTCGCTGTCGATCAAGAGCGGCAACGCCTGCATCCTGCGCGGCGGCTCCGAGGCCATTGATTCGAACAAGGCGCTGGCCAAGCTGGTGCAGCAAGCCCTGGCCGAGGCCGGTCTGCCGCAAGACGCGGTGCAATTGGTGCAGACCACGGACCGCGAGGCTGTGGGCCAGCTCATCACCATGCCGCAGTTTGTGGACGTGATCATTCCGCGCGGTGGCAAGGGCCTGATCGAGCGCATCAGCCGTGACGCCAAGGTGCCGGTGATCAAGCACCTGGACGGCAACTGCCACACCTATGTGGACGACCCTTGCGACATCGCCATGGCAGTCAAGGTGGCCGACAACGCCAAGACCAACAAGTACAGCCCCTGCAATGCCAGCGAAGGCTTGTTGGTGGCACGCGGCGTGGCGGCGGAGTTTCTGCCGCAGATCGGTGTGGTGTACGCCGCCAAGGGCGTGGAGATGCGCGGGTGCCCCGAGGCGCTGGCGCTGCTGGCCGATGTGCCCGGCGCGCTGCTCACGCCCGCCACCGAGCAGGACTGGAGCGAGGAGTACCTGGCCCCGATCATCAGCGTGAAGGTCGTGGCGGGGGTGGATGAGGCCATTGCGCACATCAACCAGTATTCGAGCCACCACACCGACGCCATCCTCACCACCAACCACGTACACGCCCAGCGCTTCCTGCGCGAGGTGGATTCGGCCAGCGTGATGGTCAATGCCAGCACGCGTTTTGCTGACGGCTTTGAATACGGTCTGGGGGCGGAAATCGGCATCAGCACCGACAAGTTCCATGCGCGTGGGCCGGTGGGCATCGAAGGGTTGACCTCGCTCAAGTACGTGGTGCTGGGCGAAGGCGAGGTGCGGGGGTGATTTGCTCCTATATTCATAGCTGTTAGCGCTTTCTGAATAAGCGCTAAGGCCCAATTTCTTATGAAAATCATCATCCTCGGCGCGGGCCGCGTGGGCCAGAGCGTGGCGGACAGCCTGGTGTCCGAACGCAATGACATCACCGTCATCGACACCGATGCCGCGCGCCTGCGCGATCTGGAGTCGCGTTTTGACTTGCGGGGGGTGGTGGGCAATGGCATCGAGCCATCCGTACTGGCCGAGGCGGGCGCGCAGGACACCGATTTGCTTATTGCCTGCGCCGCGCAGGACGAGACCAACCTGGTGTGCTGCAAGATTGCGCAGCTGATGTTCAACATTCCCAAGCGCATCGCGCGGGTGCGCTCCACCGGGTTCATGGTGGATGAGCGGCTGACCGGCCCCGAGGGCTTTGGTGTGGACCGCATCATCTGCCCCGAAGAATCGCTGACCCGCTACATCGGCAAACTCATCGACTACCCCGAGGCCATGCAGGTGCGCGAGTTTGCGGGCGGGCGGGCCTGCCTGGTGTCGGTGCGTGCACGGGCCGGTGCGCCCATGGTCAGCCACACCATCTGCGAGTTGCGCGAGAGCACACCCGACGTGGCCATGCGCCTGGTCGCCATCTACCGGCGCTTTGCGGACGAGCCCGATCGTTTTGTGGCGTGCGACGGCCATACCCGGATCGAACCTGGCGATGAAGTGTTTGTGCTCGCAGCCAGCGAGCACATTGCCAACGTCTTGACCGCACTGCACCGGCGCGATGCGCGACCGGGTAAGCCGGTGCGCCGCATCATGATTGCGGGCGGCGGCCGTGTGGGCTCGCGGCTGGCGCGCCAGTTGAGCAAGGAGGCCGGGCGGTTTCACATCAAGATCATCGAAGCCGATTCGGACCGCTGCATTGCGCTGGCGTCGGAGCTGCCCTCGGACGTGTTGGTGCTGCAGGGTGACACCACCGATGAGGATTTGCTCGGCGGCGAGAGCATTGAAGAGATCGATCTCTTTCTCTCGCTGACCGATGACGACGAAGACAACATCATGTCTTGCCTGCTCGCCAAGCGCATGGGCGCGCGCCGGGTGCTGGCGCTCATCAACCGGCGCAGCTATGCCGACCTGATGCACGGCACGCAGATCGACATTGCGCTGTCGCCCGCGCAGGCCATGCTGGGCGAGCTGCTGGCCTATGTGCGCCAGGGCGATGTGCAGGCCGTGCACAGCCTGCGCCGCGGCGTGGCCGAGGCGCTGGAGATTGTGGTGCGCGGCGACCGCAAGACCTCGCGCGTGGTGGGCCGCAAGGTGAGCGAGCTGTCGCTCCCGCGGGACGTGCACATGGGCCTCATCGTGCGCGGGTTACCCGAGTCTGCGGAGGTGTCGGCCGACGACTTGCGCGAGCCCGAGGTGATCATCCCGCGCAGCTCCACCGTCATCGAAAGCAATGACCACGTGGTGTTCTTCCTGCCACACAAGCGGCTGGTGCGCGAGGTGGAAAAGCTCTTCCGCGTCAGCGCCACGTTTTTCTGATGCACCCCCCTGAGTCGCTTCGCGCCATCCCCCCGCTCTCGCATTGCTACGCAATGCGGGCAGGGGGACGCAGCCAGCGCACGCAAGCGAAGCGCCACCTGTGCGGCGCGGCGGCCCTTGCGCGGCGGCCCTGGCCTTGGCAGCGCCATGCTCAGCCGCTGCGGGCTGTGCGTGGTGTTCTGGATAGCAGGCGTTAATCATGGTGGACATGTTTCCCGTGCTGCGGGTGCTCGGCATCCTGATCATGATCTTTGCGCTGACCATGGGGCTACCGCTGTCGGTGTCGTGGTTCATGGGCGACGGGGTGTGGCATGTGTACCCCGTGGCGATGGCAGCGACCATGGCCTTTGGCTGCAGCCTGTGGTGGAAGCTGCGCCTGTTTCGCCGCGAGCTGCAGCCGCGACATGGCGTCATGCTGGTCACGCTGGTGTGGGTGTTGCTGCCCTTGTTTGCAGCGCTGCCGCTGATGCTGGTGGCCCACGAGATATCGCGGCCGATGTCGTTCACCCATGCGTACTTTGAGGCCGTCTCAGGGCTGACGACCACCGGAGGTACCGTGTTGGCCGGGCTCGACTCGCTACCGGTCTCCATGAACGTATGGCGCACCTTCTTGCAGTGGGTGGGCGGCATGGGCATTCTGATTCTGGCCGTGGCCGTGCTGCCGCTGCTGGGTGTGGGCGGCAGCCAGCTCTTCAGGGCCGAGGCCGCGGGGCCGGTCAAGGACGCCAAGCTCACCCCGCGCATGACCGAAACCGCCAAAGGCCTTTGGGGCGTTTACGCGGTGTTTTCCCTGTCGTGTGCGCTGGCGTACTGGATGGGGGGCATGGACCCCGTGAACGCGATGATGTACATGTTCTCCACGGTGAGCCTGGGGGGTATGTCGCCGCATGACACCAGCTTTGGTTTTTATCAATCGCCTTTGCTGGAAGGCGTGGCGGTAGGCTTCATGCTGGTCGCCAGCTGCAATTTTGCGCTGTACTTCGTGGCCATCCGCAAAGGACACTGGCAAGGCTTCTGGCGTGACCCCGAGCTGCGCGCCACCTTGTTCACACTGATAGGTGGCGGGCTGCTGGTGGCGGGGTTGTTGTGGGTGAAAGGCGTGTATGAGCCGCTGGACGCCCTGCGCTACGGCATGTTCAATCTGGTGTCGATCGCCACCACCACGGGCTACGCCACGGTGGACTACCTGGGCTGGCCGGTGTTTGCGCCGGTGTTCATGCTGCTGCTGTCGGGCGTTGCGACCAGTGCGGGCTCCACCGGGTGCGGCATCAAGATGGTTCGCATGCTGATCTTGCTCAAGCAGGCCCGGCGCGAGATGAACCGGCTGGTGCACCCGCGCGCCGTGCAGCCTGTGCGCCTTGGGCGATGCGGTGGTCGACAACCGCGTGATCTTTTCGGTGCTGGCCTTCATGCTGGTGTACGGCGCCACCATCATCGGCCTGAGCATGGTGCTGCTGCTCACCGACCTGGACCCGGTGACGGCGTTCTCGGCCATCATTGCCAGCGTCAACTGCATGGGGCCGGGCCTGGGCAGTGTGGGGCCTGCGTCCAACTACGCGGTGCTGACGGATTTTCAGGTATGGGTGTGCACGCTGGCCATGTTGCTGGGGCGGCTGGAGATCCTGAGTTTCATGGCGCTGCTCACCCCCGCTTTCTGGCGCCGCTGACGCCGTTGGCGACGAGCGCGACTTGCGAAACCGGCGCGTCGCCCCATCTCTCTACAATTCGTCGCAATTGCATCCCGAGGGCTTCCCATGGTTCCGCATCTCATCACGGCCCTGACCGGGCCGATCAACGAACTCGAACAGCGCATTCTCGACTCGATGCCCGCCATCGAACGCTGGTTTCGGCTGGAATGGATGGAGCACACGCCGCCGTTCTATACCTCGGTCGACATCCGCAACGCAGGGTTCAAGCTGGCGCCGGTCGACACCAACCTGTTCCCCGGCGGCTGGAACAACCTGACCAAGGAAATGTTGCCCCTGGCCGTGCAGGCCGCCATGGCCGCCATCGAGAAGATCTGCCCCGAGGCGCGCAACCTGCTGATCATCCCGGAGAACCACACCCGCAACACGTTCTACCTGTCCAACGTGGTGCAGCTGCAGCGCATCTTCAACATGGCAGGCTTGAATGTGCGCGTGGGTTCGGTCAGCCCCGAGATCAAGAAGCCGACATTGATCGAGTTGCCTAACGGCGACACCGTGACGCTGGAGCCCGTGGTGCGTACCAAGCGCCGCCTGGGGCTCAAGGACTTTGACCCCTGCACCATCCTGCTGAACAACGACCTCACGGCAGGCGCACCGGGCATTCTGGAAGACATCCACGAGCAGTACCTGCTGCCGCCGCTGCATGCGGGCTGGAGCGTGCGCAGGAAGAGCACGCACTTCAAGAACTACGAAGAAGTGGCCAAGCGCTTCGGCAAGATGCTGGGCATCGACCCCTGGTTGATCAATCCGATGTACAGCCAGTGCGATGGCGTGGACTTTGCCGAAGACTTGGGGATGGACCAGTTGCAGACCACCGTGGATGCGCTGCTGACCAAGGTGCGCCGCAAGTACAAGGAATACGGCATCAACGAGAAGCCGTTTGTCATCGTCAAGGCCAACAATGGCACCTACGGCATGGGCATCATGACCGTGCGCGATGCGAAGGAGCTGGACGCCGTCAACCGCAAGACCAAGAACAAGATGGCGTTCATCAAGGACGGTCAGTCCGTCAACGACCTCATCATCCAGGAAGGCGTGCTGACGCAGGAGCGCGTGAACGACGCAGTGGCCGAGCCCGTGGTCTACATGATGGACCGCTACGTGGTGGGCGGGTTTTATCGCATGCACGCCGAGCGCGGCGTGGACGAAAACCTCAATGCACCGGGCGCGAGTTTTGTGCCGCTCGCGTTTGAGCACAGCACCCACATGCCCCAGCCCGGCGTACGCCCCGGGGTCAGTGCACCCAACCGCTTTTACATGTACGGCGTGGTAGCGCGCCTGGCCATGCTGGCCGCCAGCTACGAGCTGGAAGCGACCAATCCGGATGCCGAGGTGTACGACTGAAGTCGTGGGTGGGCGGTGGCAAGGCGAGGCTTGCCACGTCTGAAGCGGCTTGCCAAGCGTGAGTTGCTGCAGTGCAACATAGGGCGTCCCCTCCAGACGGTTCTTGGAACGCAGGCGCACAATAGCGTTCCCAAAAGTAACGGAACCCCGTCTGGCCCTGTGCCCGGGGGCGGTCAGTGCAAAGCTCCAAGTCATCGCTCGCAGCGCTCACGCTGGGCGCCATCGGTGTCGTCTACGGCGATATCGGCACCAGCGTGCTGTATGCGGTCAAGGAGGTCTTCGAGTCCGGCCACGTGCCCTTCACCCCGGACAACATCTACGGCATCCTGTCGATCTTCTTCTGGACGCTGACGATCATCGTCTCGCTCAAGTACGTGGTGCTGGTGCTGCGCGCCGACAACAACGGCGAGGGCGGGCTGGTGGCCATGCTGGCGCTGGCCTCGCAGGCGGTCAAGGACAAGCCCGCGGCTGCGCAGTGTGCTGCTGGCGGTGGGCATCTTCGGCACCGCGCTGTTCTATGGCGACGGCGTCATCACGCCGGCCATCTCGGTGCTGTCGGCGGTCGAGGGGCTGGAGGTGGTGTCGCCCGCATTTCAACCAGTACGTGATTCCGCTGACGCTGGTGATCCTGTTCGGGCTGTTCGCGGTGCAAAAGCGCGGCACCGGCGGCATCGGCAAGTTTTTCGGCCCGATCACGCTGGTCTGGTTCTGTCACCATCGCGGTGCTGGGCGTCTCGCACATCGTCGGCCACCCCGAGATCCTGCTGGGCCATCAGCCCGCACTATGCGCTGGGCTTCATGTGCGCCAACCCGGGTACCACCTTCATCATTCTGGGCGCGGTGGTGCTGTGCGTGACCGGCGCCGAGGCGCTGTACGCCGACCTGGGCCACTTCGGCAAGACGCCGATCCGCCTGGCCTGGTTTTCGGTCGTGATGCCGGCGCTGACGCTCAACTATTTCGGCCAGGGCGCGCTGCTGCTGGCAGAGCCCGAGGCGGTCAAGAACCCGTTCTACCTGATGGCGCCCGACTGGGCGCTGATCCCGCTGGTGGTGCTGGCCACGATGGCCACGGTGATCGCGTCGCAGGCGCTGATCACCGGCGCGTTCAGCGTGACCAAGCAGGTGATCCAGCTCGGCTACCTGCCGCGCCTGGATATCCAGCACACCAGCGTGCGCGACACCGGGCAGATCTACATCCCGCTGGTCAACTGGGGCCTGTTCGCCGCCATCGTGCTGGCGGTGGTGATGTTCCGCTCGTCGAGCAACCTGGCCTCGGCCTACGGCATCGCCGTCACCCGACATGCTGATCACGACCATGCTGACCTTCTTCGTGATCCGTTACGACTGGAACTACCCGCTGGCTCTGTGCATCGCCGCCACCGGCTGTTTCTTCGTGGTGGACTTCGCGTTTTTCGCGTCCAACCTGATGAAGCTGTTCGAGGGCGGCTGGTTCCCGCTGCGTGATCGGCGGCATCGTGTTCACGCTGATGATCACCTGGAAGGAGGGCCGGCGGCTGCTCAACGAGAAGCTGCGCGCCGATGCGATCGATCTGCAAGGATTTTCTGGACGCGGTGTTCGTCAGCCCGCCGACGCGCGTGTCGGGCACGGCCGTGTTCCTGACCGCCGAGACCGGCACGGTGCCCAATGCGCATGCTGCACAACCTCAAGCACAACAAGGTGCTGCACGAGAACAACCTGTTCGTCACGGTGCGCAACCACGAGGTGCCGTGGATCGGCCTGGACAAGCGCATCGAGATCGAGTCGCTGGGCCACCACTGCTGGCAGGTCGTGATCCACTACGGCTTCAAGAACGACCCCGACGTGCCCAAGGCGCTTGCAGCAGATGCGCGGCCGCGGCTGCGAGCTCGAGCCCATGACGACCAGCTACTTCCTGTCGCGCGACACCGTGGTGCCCACCATCGGCAGCGGCATGGCGCAGTGGCGCGAGAAGCTGTTTGCGCAGATGCACCACAACGCCAGCGGCGCGGCCGACTTCCTGAACCTGCCGAACAACGCGGTGGTGGAGCTGGGCTCCAAGATCGAGATCTAAAAGTTTTGGTCTTTTTGGCCTCTAGCGCTTATCCATAAAGCGCTGATAGCTATAAATTTGATAGTTTTGGTGGCCCTCAGGGACAGTTTTGCACCAAGTCGGGGCGCAATCAGGGGCGCGGTGCCAGAATCCTGCCCATGCAATTTTTCAAAGACCTGAGCCTGTCCGCCGCCACCGCGGGCTTTGTCGCGGTGCTGGTGGGCTTCACCAGTTCGGTCGCCATTGTTTTCCAGGCCGCGCAGGCGTTCGGTGCCACGCCTGCGCAGATCACGTCCTGGATGTGGGCGCTGGGGCTGGGCATGGGCTT
>CAWATB010000010.1:150000-152780 GCA_963784815.1 uncultured Gammaproteobacteria bacterium
ACTGAAACATCTCAGTAGCTCGAGGAAAAGACATCAACCGAGATTCCGAAAGTAGTGGCGAGCGAAATCGGAAGAGCCTTCTATTGATAGCACGACTGTTAGCAAAACGGAATGGAAAGTCCGGCCATAGCAGGTGATAGCCCTGTATGCGAAAACAGACGTGTGGTACTAAGGTAGAGACAAGTAGGGCGGGACACGAGAAATCCTGTCTGAATATGGGGGGACCATCCTCCAAGGCTAAATACTCGTAATC
Source organism: uncultured Gammaproteobacteria bacterium (assembly GCA_963784815.1). Taxonomy (GTDB): domain Bacteria; phylum Pseudomonadota; class Gammaproteobacteria; order Burkholderiales; family Burkholderiaceae_C; genus Acidovorax. Next base: position 150,254 of record CAWATB010000010.1, read on the forward strand.
GACCGATAGTGAACCAGTACCGTGAGGGAAAGGCGAAAAGAACCCCGGGAGGGGAGTGAAATAGATCCTGAAACCGCATGCTTACAAAAAGTAGGAGCCCGCAAGGGTGACTGCGTACCTTTTGTATAATGGGTCAGCGACTTACATTCAGTGGCAAGGTTAACCGAATAGGGAAGCCGTAGAGAAATCGAGTCCGAATAGGGCGAATCAGTCGCTGGGTGTAGACCCGAAACCAAGTGATCTATCCATGGCCAGGATGAAGGTGCCGTAACAGGTACTGGAGGTCCGAACCCACTAGTGTTGCAAAACTAGGGGATGAGCTGTGGATAGGGGTGAAAGGCTAAACAAACTTGGAAATAGCTGGTTCTCTCCGAAAACTATTTAGGTAGTGCCTCAAGTATTACCGTCGGGGGTAGAGCACTGTTTAGGCTAGGGGGTCATGGCGACTTACCAAACCTATGCAAACTCCGAATACCGACGAGTACAGCTTGGGAGACAGAGCACCGGGTGCTAACGTCCGGACTCAAGAGGGAAACAACCCAGACCGCCAGCTAAGGTCCCTAAAATTGGCTAAGTGGGAAACGAAGTGGGAAGGCTAAAACAGTCAGGATGTTGGCTTAGAAGCAGCCATCATTTAAAGAAAGCGTAATAGCTCACTGATCGAGTCGTCCTGCGCGGAAGATGTAACGGGGCTAAGCCAGTTACCGAAGCTGCGGATTTGCAATTTATTGCAAGTGGTAGGAGAGCGTTCTGTAGGCCTGTGAAGGTGTCTGGTAACGGATGCTGGAGGTATCAGAAGTGCGAATGCTGACATGAGTAGCGTTAAAGGGGGTGAAAAGCCCCCTCGCCGTAAGCGCAAGGTTTTCTACGCAACGTTCATCGGCGTAGAGTGAGTCGGCCCCTAAGGCGAGGCAGAGATGCGTAGCTGATGGGAAACAGGTCAATATTCCTGTACCGATCAATAGTGCGATGTGGGGACGGAGAAGGTTAGCTCAGCCAACTGTTGGATATGTTGGTTCAAGCCTGTAGTCATGCCCGGTAGGCAAATCCGCCGGGCTTAGATGAGGGGTGATAACGAGTCTGCTTGCAGACGAAGTGAGTGATACCCTGCTTCCAGGAAAAGCCACTAAGCTTCAGCTATTGACGACCGTACCGCAAACCGACACTGGTGCGCGAGATGAGTATTCTAAGGCGCTTGAGAGAACTCAGGAGAAGGAACTCGGCAAATTGATACCGTAACTTCGGGAGAAGGTATGCCCCAAGTAGGTGAACCTGTACAAGGCGAGCCCAACGGGGTTGCAAAAAATCGGTGGCTGCGACTGTTTAATAAAAACACAGCACTCTGCAAACACGAAAGTGGACGTATAGGGTGTGACGCCTGCCCGGTGCTGGAAGATTAAATGATGGGGTGCAAGCTCTTGATTGAAGTCCCAGTAAACGGCGGCCGTAACTATAACGGTCCTAAGGTAGCGAAATTCCTTGTCGGGTAAGTTCCGACCTGCACGAATGGCGTAACGATGGCCACACTGTCTCCTCCTGAGACTCAGCGAAGTTGAAATGTTTGTGATGATGCAATCTCCCCGCGGAAAGACGGAAAGACCCCATGAACCTTTACTGTAGCTTTGTATTGGACTTTGAACAGATCTGTGTAGGATAGGTGGGAGGCTTTGAAGTAGGGTCGCTAGATCTTATGGAGCCAACGTTGAAATACCACCCTGGTGTGTTTGAGGTTCTAACCTAGGTCCATTATCTGGATCGGGGACAGTGCATGGTAGGCAGTTTGACTGGGGCGGTCTCCTCCCAAAGCGTAACGGAGGAGTTCGAAGGTACGCTAGTTACGGTCGGACATCGTGACGATAGTGCAATGGCATAAGCGTGCTTAACTGCGAGACTGACAAGTCGAGCAGATGCGAAAGCAGGACATAGTGATCCGGTGGTTCTGTATGGAAGGGCCATCGCTCAACGGATAAAAGGTACTCTGGGGATAACAGGCTGATACCGCCCAAGAGTTCATATCGACGGCGGTGTTTGGCACCTCGATGTCGGCTCATCTCATCCTGGGGCTGTAGCCGGTCCCAAGGGTATGGCTGTTCGCCATTTAAAGAGGTACGTGAGCTGGGTTTAAAACGTCGTGAGACAGTTTGGTCCCTATCTTCCGTGGGCGCTGCAGATTTGAGGAAGCCTGCTCCTAGTACGAGAGGACCGGAGTGGACACACCTCTGGTGTATCGGTTGTCACGCCAGTGGCATTGCCGAGTAGCTAAGTGTGGAAGAGATAACCGCTGAAAGCATCTAAGCGGGAAACTCGTTTCAAGATGAGATCTGCCGGGGCCTTGAGCCCCCTAAAGAGTCGTTCAAGACCAGGACGTTGATAGGTCAGGTGTGGAAGCGCAGTAATGCGTTAAGCTAACTGATACTAATTGCTCGTGCGGCTTGACCCTATAACTTTGATAGCCAATCGCACCGTAAGGAATGTGTGAACACTCAAGGATTGTTATGCCAAGTTGACGCATTCAAAAATACAAAAT
>CAWATB010000011.1:0-78954 GCA_963784815.1 uncultured Gammaproteobacteria bacterium
TCAGGCTGGGCTCATCGGTCAGATCTGTATGGGGTGGGCTGTGGCGTGACAGTGCAAGCACACTGCCTTGTGGCAGGCCTAGTTGAAGTTGTTCCACCAACGCCGCGCCAACGCACCCTGCTATTGTGCACCATAACACCACGGCCCGTGTATCTCCCGGAAATGTGTTCAAGAGCAAAAAAATCTCTCCTAGTTGCCGCGCTCCAACGCGTGGCGCAGATTACCCCAGGCCGCTAAACCCGCGCTGGGCTTGGGTCTGCACTATTGCGGTGCGCAGCTTTTAACGCTGCTGTTATCAGGGTAGAAACTAAGGGCTATCATGACTAGAAATCCCGCGTGAGGAAACGTCGTTATGGAAATTGCTTTGTCGTGTGTGCGCCGCCCGGTGGCATGGGCCGTGCTGAGCACTTGGGTGTGGGCCGGGGTACCCGCTACTGCAGCGGCCGAAAACTTGCGCCTGGTCACTGGCGAGCTACCGCCCTACGCCACACAAGAGCGCCCTGATGACGGCATTGCCTTGGACATTGTGCGCAAAGCCTTTGCCAACGTCGGCAGCACCGTGAGCTACACCTTTAAGCCCTGGACGCGTTCACAGCAATACGATGGGTCAAGGTACACGCAAACATAACTGGAAGAGACCTCTCGCTTGTGGCTTCTGTGCCAGCCCCGGCCTGCGCCGCTGACAGAGCCACAGATCGAAGAACTGCGCCAGACCTTTGGCGCGCAGTGGTAAGCCAGGCAAAGCTACGCCCCCCGCCCCAGAAAGAAAGAACCCCGTGCCACGTTTTGCCGCCAACCTGTCCATGCTCTACAACGACGTGGACTTTCTCGACCGCTTTGCCGCCGCCGCCCACGACGGTTTCAAGGCGGTGGAATACCTCTTCCCCTACGCCTACCCCGCGCAAGACCTGGCCGCACGCCTGCAAGCCAATGGCTTGCAGCAAGTGCTGTTCAACGCCCCGCCCGGCGACTGGGATGCGGGCGAGCGTGGCCTCGCCTGCCTGCCCGGGCGCGAGGCAGAGTTCCGCGATGGCATTGCCAAGGCCATTGCATACGCCCAGGCACTGCAATGCCCGCGCATCCATGTGATGGCAGGCCTGGTGCCGCAGGGCGCGGATGCCGCCACCGTGCGTGCCACCTACATCGCCAACGTGCGCTATGCCGCCGAACAGGCTGTACCGCACGGCATCCAGATCTTGCTGGAGCCTATCAATGGCCGCGACATGCCCGGTTTCTTCCTCAGCCGCCAGGACCAGGCCCATGCGCTGATCGCCGAGATCAGAGTCGCCAATGTGAAGGTGCAGATGGACCTGTACCACTGCCAGATCGTCGAAGGCGACCTGGCCATGAAGGTGCGCCAATACCTGCCCACCGGCAACGTCGGCCATTTCCAGATTGCCGGTGTGCCAGAGCGCCACGAACCCGATGTGGGCGAGATCAACTACACCTACCTGTTCAGGTTGCTGGACAGCCTGGGCTACGACGGCTGGATTGGCTGCGAATACCGCCCCGCGCGCGGTGCAGCCGCCCACGCTACCAGCGACGGGCTGGGCTGGCTCAAGCCCTGGCTCTAAGGGCCCGTTCCTCTCAAGGCCCGCTGCGCACCACAGTTGCCGCCGCACGCCAGACGCTGGTGCAGCGCGCACCATGGTGTGGCGCGCAAGGGTGCTCGGGTATCGCCCACACGATGGGATCGCATGGCACAGATCCTGCAAATACGCCGGCGCCAAGAGTAGAAGCGTTCAGCGGCCACCGCCCGGAAATTGCTCTTGAAGCATGCAATGGACTGACGCCAACACGGGCGCGCAGGACTGTGCGTCTTCAGGAGGCCGGTGCCCCCACCTAGCAGCCCCAGCGCCCTGTCGGTTGATTGCATGCACCCCGTTCGGAGGGGTGTGAAGCCTGGCTTTTCACTCCCCCGTGGTTATCCGCCAACGACCAGGAGTGCTCCACCATGCAACGCCGTTCCCTCATCCGCGCCACCGGCGCCGCCGCCCTTCTGTCCGCCACACCGTTTGTGCGCGCCCAGGGCAACCTGCAAAAGTTCAAGTTCAACCTGGGCTGGAAGATCGAAGCCTCGGGCGCTGGCTTTTTGCTGGCGCACCACCGGGGGTACTACAAGGACGCGGGGCTCGATGTGGCCATCGACACGGGCAATGGCTCGGCGTCGGCTATCAGCTTGGTGGCGGGCGGTGCTTACGACGTTGCGTCGGCCGACCTGTCGACCATGATCGAGTTCAACACGGCCAACCCGCAGGCGCGCCTTGCTGCGGTAGCCATTCAGTACGATTTGAACCCCAACTCCGTGATGGTGCGCAAAGATGGGGCGATCAAGAAGCCATCGGACTTGGCGGGCAGGACCATTCTGGGCCAGCCCTTCAATGCATCGCGCAAGCTGTTCCCTGTGTTTGCCAAGGCACAGGGCTTTGACGCGAGCGGCGTGAAATGGGAGAACGTGTCTCCCGACATTGGCGACACACGTTTTGTCAAAGGCGACTTCGACGCTGCAGCCTATTTCTTCTTCACGGGGCTGCTCAACCTCAAGTCCCGCGGTATGGGGCCTGAGCAGCTCACGGTGTTCCGTTTCTCCGACTTCGGCATGAAGTCGTATGGGAACGGGCTCATAGCCAACCCCAAGAGCATGCAAGAGGCCCCCGATGCCATGAAGGCGTTTGTGAAAGCCACCACGCGCGGATGGATCGATGCCATTGCCGACCCCAAAGCGGGTGCCGCCGCCATCAAGGCCCGCGAGCCGCTCGCCAATGAGGCCATCGAGCAGGAGCGCCTGCAGCTCATCGTGGACGGCACCATGAAAACCGACGAAACCCGTGCTAACGGCTGGGGCGCTGCCACGCCCACCCGCCTGCAAGCCACCATTGACGAAACCGTGGCCGCGTTTGGCCTCAAGTCCAGCCTGGCAGTTGCAGACATCTGGACCGACCGCTTTTTGCCGACCGCCGCAGACCGCAAGCTCAAGGCCTGACGACCATGGGCATCCCGCTGATCGACCTTGCTGGCGCGCTGCAGGTGGGCGCGCCGCGCGGCCCAGAAGTGGCAGCGCAGTTGCGCGAGGCATGCATGGGGCCGGGCTTCTTTTATGTCACGCACCATGGTGTGCCACACGAGTTAATCGCACAGCAGTTTGCGCTGGCGGCGCGGTTCTTTGACCTGCCATTGGCAGAAAAGCAGGCCATCTCGCTGCACCAGTCACCATCGATGCGCGGCTACGAAAGCCTGGGTGGCCAGACCCTGGACGCCGCGGCGCGCCCCGACCTCAAAGAGAGTTTTTATTGCGGACTGGACTACCCGGCAGACCATCCGTACGTGCAGCGCGGCTACCACTCGTACGGCACCAACCAGTGGCCCGCGCCACTGCCCACGCTGGCACCGCAGTGCAGGGCCTACATTGCGGCGATGCAAGCGCTGGCCCTGCGGCTCATGCAGTTGATGGCGCTGTCGCTGGACCTGCCCGAAGACTATTTCGACCACACACACCAGAACCCCATGCTCACGCTGCGGCTGCTGCGCTACCCGCCGCACCCCGTGGGCGCAGACGCCTTGACCTTTGGTGCGGGCGAACACACCGACTGGGGCGCCATCACCTTGCTGGCGCAAGACCACCATGGCGGGCTGGAGGTCAAACTGCCCAGCGGCGAATGGGTGGCGGCCACGCCCGTGCAGGGCGCGCTGGTGGTAAACCTGGGCGACATGATTCCCCGCTGGACCAACGGTGTGTACCGGTCCAACCCGCACCGCGTGCGCAATGTGCACAGCGCAGGCGCCCCGCGGCATTCCATCCCGTTTTTCTACACACCGGACTATGAGGCGCAGGTCAGCCCGGTGGCCACCTGCGTGCCCGCAGGCGAAAACCCGCGCTTTGCGCCGTGCACGGTCGGTGAGCACCTGCAAGCCATGTACCAGAAGACCTATGGGTTGCAGCTCGACAGCAAGACGGCGGTGATGGCATGAAGCTCTGGTTCAACCTCTTTTGCCAGGACATCGACGCCCAGCAACAGTTCTACCAGGCGCTGCTGCAGCTGCCAGAGGCCGTGGGCACGCGGTCTCCCATCTACCGCGCCGTGGAGACCGAGAGCTTTCAGCTGGGGTTCAACGCACCTGCCGCCTACGCACTGCTGGGCTTGGGCGACCGTACACCTCCAGACCGACAGCAGAGCGCGGTCGTCGGCTACGCCACCTTCATGCTTGACAGCCCAGACGCTGTGACCGCCGCCAGCCAATATGCCATTGCGCTGGGCGGGCGCGTCGTCAAGGCTCCTTACGCTACGTACTACGGCCAATGGCAAGCCGTGCTGGCCGACCCGGAAGACAATGTGTTTCGGCTCAGCGCCATTGGTTTGCCCGCTACGGGCTCGGCCACGGAGCCTTGACACCACACCCTTGCCATGCACACTGAGCCAACCAACACACGCCATCGCACAACGCCGCTGGATTCCGAGGCTCCGTGGCCCTGGCCCACCGAACGGCTTCAACGCCACCTGGAGCACGCGGACGCTGTGGCGCGGCGTGCCATGTCCATGGGGCGCCACCCCTTCGGCGCTTTGCTGGTGGCCCCCGACGGCGAAACCGTGCTGGCCGAGCAAGGCAACATCGACACGGTGAACCATGCCGAGTCCACGCTGGCACGCACCGCTGCGGCCAACTGGCCCGGGCCTTATCTGGCGCATTGCACGCTCGTCACCACTTTCGAACCCTGCGCCATGTGCGCGGGCACCATCTACTGGGCAGGCATAGGTCGGGTGGTGTTTGGGGCGCAAGAGTCTGCCCTGCTCGCGCTGACCGGCAATCACCCGGAGAACCCCACGCTGTCCTTGCCCTGCCGCGAGGTCTTTGCAAGCGGGCAGCGACAGGTGCTTGTAGAGGGGCCGGTAGCTCAGGCAGAGCAGGCCATGCTGCGAACCCACCGAGGGTTCTGGGAACAACGAGGCCCGTGATACAACCCGCCTTGGCGCACCTGCCGCATCAAGGAGTCCTGCATGTTCCGACCCGGGGATCCCCTGCCACCCGCGGTGCTCGCGTCTCTTGCCCAGGGGCGCACCATCGACGCCATCAAACAGTTGCGCGACGCCCATGGCCTGGGGTTGAAGGAAGCCAAGGACATCATCGATGCACACCAACACGGACCCGCACCGGCTCACACCACGGCGCCTGCAGGGACCACGGGGTTTACGGCATCTACCGCCATGGGCAGCGTGCCAGACACCGTGCTGCAAGCCCTGGCGCTGGGCCACAAGATCGAAGCCATCCGTTTGCTGCGCGAGCACGCAGGCATCGGACTGAAAGAGGCGAAAGACCGCGTGGATGCACTGGACGTGTCTCGCCAGCGCGATGCAGACGGTCTTGCGCCCGGTGAAGTGTCACGCAAGACCGGTGCACTGACGTGGGTGGCTGTGGCTGCCATCGCAGCGCTCAGCATCTACGCATACCTGCGCACCGGGGCATGATGGGCACGGGCATTTCGTACCCGCACCACAGCACGTTCCTGGTCAATACGCCTTGAAGTTTGCAGCCACCCGCTGGTTCAGATAATCGCCTGCCGCAATGGCCGGGTACTTCTTGCCGGGGCCCTCAATGATGGCGTCGCGGTTGGCCTGCGCAAAAAACGCAATGCTGTAGCGCGGCCCCATGTATTCACCGGGGAGCGGGTTCTTCACGCGGTGGAAGTTGCTGGGCAACTGGTCATCACTCCAGCGCATCAGCATGTCACCGATGTTGCAGGTAATGGCTTCTTCATCGGGAGTGACCGATGTCCAGGCTTGGCTGTCCATCTCTTTGCCCGGGCACACCTGCAGCCCGCCCTGTCCCTGGCGCTGAAACAGCAAGGTCAGGCAGTCAAAGTCCGTATGGGCGCCGGCGCGCCACAGGCCCAAACTGGCTTGCTGCTCGGGTGGCGTCGCAAAGTAGTGCAAAAGCCGCAAGGTGCTTTGGTAGCTGAATTGCGCGGGGTCGTGCGCACGTTGAAAGAACGCCTCATCAAACCCCAGCTTCCACGCAAAACACGACAAAACCTGCATCGCCACGTGCCAGCATTTGCCTTCAAAGGCCAGCAGCGTGGACTGGAAACCCGCCAGCTCCGCATCGGTGGGCCACAAACCCTCCATGTGCGGGCGAGTGATCTGGTAAGACTCCTTCTGGTCGGGCGTACCAGTGGAGGGGCGCACCTGCGCTCGGCTCTCCCACCCCACGTTCAACGCCTTCTTCAAGGGGTACTGGGCTTTTACAGACTCAGGCAGGGCAAAGAAGCGCTCGGTCATGGCAAAGGCGTTGCGCACCTCGGCCAAGTCGATGCCGTGGTTCACGATCTGGAAAAAGCCGACATCTACGGCGGCGTCCCACAGCTGATCAGCGATCTCGGCTTTGCGCTCTGCAAAGTCCGACAGGTCGATGCGGCGGATCTCGCGGCTGCCGGTTTCCGAGCCCATCGCGCCCATGCGCGTTTCTTTCTGCAGCTCGTCGAGTGGGGAAGAGTGGGGGGTCATGCGGTTCTCCTGAAGACAAAGTGGATGAAGTGAACACCTCCCGCTCCACGCTTCAAAAAATGAAAACCGCTGCTTGCACCTGCGCGTGCAGGTTTTTTCTTGTGGCTACATGGCAAGGCCGGTCTCATCCTGAAGCCAGGGTGCGCCACGCGCACCGCATGGTGCGGGCTTCAAGAGCAATTTCCGGCTGACCTGGCCCACATGCACAAGGGCATGCGCGGCTGCGCAGTGAACGCTTCTACTCTTGTAAACCGTCATGCAAGAAGAATGCCCACCTCCGCCTATGGGCACCTCTGCAATACGCCGACGCTGCGCGACAGGAAGCATGCATACATGTCACTGTTTGTTGTTGGCATGCCAAATGCATAGCGATGGCAACAGCAATGGCGGGCATACCGGCCGCACGACGTTGCGCGACCTATCCCGACCATCACGCCATCCACGGAGACAAACCATGCACGCACTCTTGTCCACAGCCCCCACCGATCTGGACGACCCCACCCCCCTCAACGACACCGACGGCACCTACCTGCGCCAGGCCATCGCCTGGTCGTGCACGGCACGGGCCCGCGGCAACCGTCCGTTTGGTGCGGTGGTGATCAGCGCCGATGGCGAGCTGCTGGCCGAGGCCTACTGCAACACCACCGAAACGGGCGACTGCACCGGCCATGCCGAAACCAATGCCGTGCGCCAGCTCAGCCCCAGCGTGGGCCGCGACGCGCTTGCCAAGGCCACGCTGTATTCATCGGCAGAGCCTTGCGTGATGTGCGCCGGCGCCATTTTCTGGTCAGGCATTGGCCGGGTGGTGTTTGGCATCGACGCCGTGCGCCTGCGCGTGTTCCGCGGTGAGCGCGGGGAACAGCGCGACGCCGAGCTGTCGTGCCGCGACGTGTTTGCGGCATCGCCCCACGCCATCGAATGCATCGGCCCCGCACTGATTGAAGAGTCCAGCGCGCCACACATCGGTTTCTGGAAAACCTGACTCCGGTGAGCGATCAACGGCGAGAATCAGCACCTTCTTTGCCGACCCATGCCATCTCCCATGACCGAACCCGAAACCGACAGCGGCAGCAACGTCTCCGGCGCACTGCTCAGCCGCTCCAAGCAGGGGCGCGAGCGCATTCTGGCCGCGATCCGCGAGGCGGCGATTGCCGAGTTCAGCCGCCATGGATTCAAGGGCGCGTCCACCAAAGCCATTGCCGAACGCGCAGGGTTGACCAAGCCGCAGCTGCATTACTACATCAGCAGCAAAGAAGAACTGTATGAAGAGTTGCTGTACTCGGTCCTCAACGGCTGGTCGGGCGCCTTCATCTTTGACAACAACAGCGATGACCCCAAAAAGGTGCTCAGCAGCTACGTGCGCAAGAAGCTCGACTACGCGCTGGACAACCCCGGCCTGTCGCGCATCTTCACCACCGAGGTGTTGGGCGGCGGACGCAACCTGGGCAAATACTGGCCCGTGGCAGTCAAGTCCACCCAGCAGAAGGTCGAGCTGATCAACCGCTGGATCACCGAGGGCCGCATGCGCGCCGTCAACCCCACACTGCTGCTCATGCAGATATGGGGCATGACGCAGCACTACGCCGATTACGGCGTACAGGTCCACATCATGCTGGGCCTCGCCCCCGACGAAGCCATCGACCGTGAGCCTGTCGTGCGCGAACTCACCACTTTTGTGCTGCTGGGCTGCGGGCTCGCACCAGATTAAGCACGCCGCGCCCGGTTGCGTGCGCTGCCACCCGTTTTCGCAGCCGTTGACGCAGGGCAATCCCCCTTAACGCGCTGACACCGGCTCCTGGCTGTGCTGGCACAGCCTTTGCATTAGTTTGACCAATCGATCAAATCAAATGGTCAAAAATGCAAACATCCAGCCCAACGCCACCTTCGGCAGCCATCGAAACCACCTTTGAACTGGTGCTCGCCCGCAGCCAGATGCGTCTGCCCGTGGGACCAGGCGAAAGCATGGCCGATGTGCTGCAACTGGCGGGCGTGGCCATTGAGACGCTGTGTGAACAAGGCGTGTGTGGCACCTGCGTTACGCGATGGCTGGAAGGCGCCCCCGACCACCACGACAGCTGCCTGAGCGCCGACGAGCAAGCCACCCACGTTGCGGTGTGCTGCGCGCGCAGCCGCAGCGCCACGCTGACCCTTGATCTCTGACCCGGCCAGAAGGACACCCGCCATGCGCATCCTTGTGATCTATTGCCACCCGGTCGAAACCAGCTACAACGCCGCCCTGCACGCCGAGGTGGTGAGCAACCTGCGCAGCGCGGGGCACGAGGTGGACGACTGCGACCTGTACGCCGAGGGCTTCAATCCCGTGTTGACACGCGAAGAGCGGCTGGGCTACCACGAGGTGCCCAGCAACCGACTGCCAGTGCAGGGCTATGTAGACCGCTTGTTGTGGGCCGAAGCCGTGGTGTTTTGCTTTCCGACCTGGTGCTTTGGCATGCCCGCGATGCTCAAAGGTTTTTTTGATCGCGTGCTCATGCCCGGCGTGGCCTTTGACATCAGCGACCCGAACAACGTCAAACCCTCGCTCACCCACATCAAGCGCATTTCTGCCGTGGTGACCTACGGCCGCGCACGCTGGACGGCGATGTTGATGGGCGACCCACCGCGCAAGTCCATCACGCGGTACCTGCGCCTGCTCACGGGCGGCAAGGCCCGGGTCAGCTACCACGCCTACTACCACATGAACGTGGCCACGCCCACGCGCCTGGCGGCCTTCAAAGCCCGCGTGGGCCAGGCCATGGCGCGGTTCGCCTGACCACACGAGAGCACCTGCATGCACGCCTCCAACACCCCCGACCACATCCTCGGCGCACGGCTGCCCCGGTGGCTGTTGCCGCAGCACTGGCCCGCAGCGGGCCACCAGCCCGCCTTGGCCACTTTGCATTTGGCACGCGGCAAGGTGCAGGGCATCACCCCCTGCGACCCCACCATGGCCCTGCAAGGCACCACGTGGGATGTGGCTGGCGCGCTGGTACTACCCGGCCTGGTCGATGCCCACACGCACCTGGACAAGACCTTCACCCTGCCGCGCATGGGCGCCGTCAAGCCCGGCCTGCTGGGCGCCATCGACGCGATGATGGTCGACCGCCAAAGCTGGACCGAGGCAGACATCCACGCACGCGCCAGCCGCGCCCTGCAATGGGCCTACGACGCAGGCACGGTGCACATGCGCACCCACTGCGACTGGTGGGAGCCCGATGCCCAACCGCTGGCGTGGAACGTGTTGCGCGAGCTGGCGCATGACTGGGCGGACCGCATCACGCTGGAACGCGTGAGCCTGATTCCATTGCATCTGTACGCCGACCGCAGCACCGCCATGCGCCTGGCCTCCACGGTGGCTGCCAGCGGCGCAGGCGCCTTGCTGGGCGGCTTTGTGCACTCGACCAACTGGAACCCCCAGGCCCTGCGCCACCTCTTCGAGGCTGCGCAGCACCACGGACTGAACGTGGATCTGCATGTGGACGAAGAGCTGCACCCGGGCGCTTTGGGTTTGGCCTCCACCGCAGCGCTTTTGAAAGAATTGCGCTTCGAAGGCCATGTCGTCTGCGGCCACACCTGCGCGCTGGCCGCGCAAGATGAAACCACGGCGCTCGCCACGCTGGATGCGGTGGCGCAAAGCCCCATCACCCTGGTGACGCTGCCCATCACCAACCTGCTGCTGCAAGACGCCACCACTGGCCGCACGCCTCGCCAGCGCGGCCTCACGCTGGTCAAGGAAGCCCGTGCTCGCGGCATCCCGGTGCTGGTGGCCAGCGACAACGTGCAAGACCCGTTCTGCCCCGTGGGCAGCTTTGACCCGCTGGAGGCACTGGCAACCGGCGTGCTGGCTGCGCAGTTGGATGCGCCGTTCGACCAATGGAGCGAATCGCTGTGCCGTGCCGACTGGCTGCGCCGGGGCACGCCTGCACTGCCATTGCAGGCCGGCGATCCGGCCGACCTGATGGTGTTCACCCACGCCGACCACTGGGGCTTTCCATCGCGCGCGCAAGGCCGTGTGGTGCTGCGCCAGGGCCGCGTGGCCAGCGGCCATGCACCCGCCGCCTGGCATATACCCACACCCCAGCTGACAAGGAGCCCGGCATGACCACCCCTGCACCTGCCACACCCACCACGCCGGGCATTGCCCAGCCCCTGGCCCGCTACGCCGCGTGGCGCCGTGCAGGGGACTTCATCTACCTGAGCGGGATCATTGCCGTGGACCCTGTCGCAAGTCGCATCGTGCGCGGCTATGCCGACATCCCTGACGAAGCGGCCACGCTGATTGGCCGCACGGGCGAGTTCAGCAGCGACATCAAAGAGGGCCCGATCCTCGCGCAAAGCTGGTATGTGCTGGACCGCATACGGCTGACCGTTGAAGCCGCAGGCGGACAGATGTCCGACGTTTTCAAGCTGGTGCAGTACTTCAAGAACCTGGACCACTTTCCGCAGTACAGCCGCGTGCGCAAGCTGTTCTACCCCGGCGAGCCACCGGCGTCCACTGTGGTTGAAGTAACCGGCATGTTGCCCACCCCAGACATCCTCATCGAAGTCGAAGCCACAGCGTATCTGCCGCAGCGCTGACTCATCCACCGCCCTCCAAGAAAGACGCCACCCCATGCTGCACGGCTACACCCCGCCTCACCGCTATCTGCCCTACCTGAGCTGGACCGAGATCGTCGACCTACCGGACAAAGAGAACACCGTCATCGTGCTGCCCACGGGCGCCACCGAGCAGCACGGCCCGCACCTGCCCTGTGCGGTGGACACCGTCATCAGCGCAGGCGTGGTGGGCCATGCGCTGGCCCGCCTGCCCGCTGAGGTGCCCGCGTTTGCGATGGCGCCCATCACCTATGGCAAGTCCGAAGAGCATCTGCATTTCCCAGGCACTGTCACCTTGAGCGGCGAGACGCTGCTGGCCACCATGAACGAGGTCGGCGAGTCGGTCTACCGCGCGGGGTTTCGCAAGCTGCTGTTCGTCAACGGCCACGGCGGCCAGCCGCAGGTGATGGAGATGTGCGCACGCGAGCTGCGCCTGCGCCACGGCGACTTCATCGTGGTGCCCAGCTTCACCTGGCGGGTTCCACACGTGGCTGGCAAGTACCTGTCCGACACCGAAAAAAAACTGGCCATGCACGCAGGCCACGCAGAGACGGCGCTGATGCTGGCGCTGGCCCCCGACACCGTGCACATGGAGCGCGCGGTGGTCAACTACCCACCCGTTTTCGACTCGCCCCTGCTATCGCCCGACGGTCGCCCCGCCTGCGCCTGGAGCGCACGCGACTTCGGCCCCAGCGGAATCATTGGCGATCCACTGCCCGCCACGGCCGAGCAAGGCCACGCCATCCTGGATTCGCTGGCTGTGAGCTGGGCCGCTGCGATCACCGAGCTGCACAAGCTGCAGTGGGCCGCCCGCCCCGAACCTACCTGGGGCCGCGCCAACCACACCGGCCACGTCGAGCACTCGTCTGCACTGGCCTGAAACCTGCGAGCGCAGCCACATCTCCTTCGTTTTCGTTTTCCCCCGTTGCCCCTTCGTTCAACCTCCACCACCTACCGGAGTACCGCCATGATGAAGACCGCCCCCCGCCTTTCCAAACTTGGTGCAGCCACCCTGCTCGCTGTTGGTGCGTTTGTCGCCACATCAGGCACCGCCCAAGCGCAGGAAAAGTTCACCTACATGACCAATTGGTATGCGCAGGCCGAGCATGGCGGCTTCTACCAGGCGGTGGCCACGGGCCTGTACAAAAAGTACGGGCTCGATGTGACCATCAAGATGGGCGGCCCGCAGGTCAACATCGTGCAGATGATGGCCGCCGGCCAGGCCGAATGCGTGATGGGGTCGAGCGACCTGCAGATGATCCAGATGCGCGAAGGCGGCGTGCCCGTGGTCAACGTGGCGGCGGTGTTCCAGAAAGACCCGCAAGTGCTTATCGCGCACGAGGACGTGAAGAAGTTCGAAGACCTCAAGGGCAAGACCATCCTCATCGCGTCGTCGGCCCAGCGCGGCTACTGGCCCTGGCTGAAGGCCAAGTACGGCTTCACCGATTCGCAGACGCGCCCCTACACCTTCAACATCCAGCCCTTCGTGGCCGACAAGAACACCGCCCAGCAGGGCTACCTGACATCCGAGCCGTTTGCCATCGCCAAGGCCGGCGTCAAGGCCAACACGCTGATGTTCAGCGACCAGGGCTACCCCGCGTACGCCACCACCATCTCGTGCATGGAAAAGACGGTGAAGGACCGCAGCGCCGCCGTGGCTTCGTTCGTCAAGGCGTCGATGGAAGGTTGGAAGAGTTACCTCAACGACCCGGCACCCGCCAACGCCCTCATCAAAAAGGACAACCCCAACATGACCGATGAGCAGTTGGCATACAGCGTGGCCAAGCTCAAGGAACTGGGCATGGCCACGGGCGGTGACGCCGCCACCATGGGCATCGGCATCATGACCGACACCCGCGCCAA
Source organism: uncultured Gammaproteobacteria bacterium (assembly GCA_963784815.1). GTDB lineage: Bacteria > Pseudomonadota > Gammaproteobacteria > Burkholderiales > Burkholderiaceae_C > Acidovorax. Next base: position 12,954 of record CAWATB010000011.1, read on the forward strand.
AGCGAGCTATGACTTCCTGGTGGAGACCAAGCTGATCGACCCCGCCAAGGTCAAGCTGGCTGACACGTACACCACGGCGTTTGTGAAGGACCTCAAGGTTCTTCCTTGATTCGATCCATCCCTGAGTCGCGTTCGCGCCTTCCCCCAAGGGGGACGAACGCCCTCGCTGCGGGGCGGCCCTTGCTCGGCGTTCGCTGGGTCGGGCCGCGTCAGTTTCCAGCGGCTGGGCCAGGATCGAAGCCGACGCAGCAAGCCCCATCGCCCTGACACAGCGGCCAGCCTCCCCGGCCACATCCATCGAAAGGCGACCACCATGTCCGCTGAATTCGCCGTTGTACCCTCGCCAGCGCCTCCTGTAGCCGCGCCCCGCCCCGCGCCCGCCGTAGAGGTGCTCTCCGCCGAAAAAACCTACCCCAATGGCACCCAGGCCCTGCTGCCTGTGGACCTGACCATTGAGGAAGGCGAATTCGTCACCCTGCTCGGCCCCTCGGGCTGCGGCAAGAGCACGCTGCTGAAAATGGTGGCGGGCCTGCTGGAGCCCACCGACGGTCGCCTGCACCTGTGGCGCAAGCCCGTGGCGCAGCTGGAAGAGAGCGGCAAGAAGATGGCGTTCGTCTTTCAGTCGCCCACGCTCATGCCCTGGGCCAGTGTGCAGACCAATGTGCGGCTGCCGCTGGACCTGGCGGGCGTGCCTCGAAAGGATGCTGATGCCCGTGTGGCCGATGCACTGGCCCTGGTGGGGCTGTCCAAGTTCGCCACCGCGCTGCCCCGCGCGCTGTCCGGAGGCATGCAGATGCGCGTGTCAATTGCGCGTGGCCTGGTCACCCAACCCGACCTGCTGTTGATGGACGAGCCCTTTGGCGCGCTGGACGAAATCACGCGCCATAAGCTCGACGCCGATCTGCTGGACCTGTGGCGCAAGAAGAAGCTCACCGTCATCTTTGTGACGCACTCGATCCACGAGGCGGTGTTCCTCTCCAGCCGCGTGGTCATGATGGCCGCACGCCCTGGCCGGGTGGTCGAAGAATTCCACATCGACGCCCCCTACCCCCGCACGGCCGACTTCATGGTGTCGCCCGAATTCAGCCGCTACGCCAAGCAGTTGCAAGACAGCCTGCTGCGCGCCAGCGTGGATACCGAGGAGACCGTGGCATGAGCACCCCTTTCCCTTCCGCCCCCATGGCGTCGCCGGCGGCAACCCCCGTGGTGACGCCCAGCCCCGTAGCCGCCCCGCGAACAGCAACACCGCAGGCCGCCCCTACCAAGCCCGTCGCCAAGGCCACGCCCAAGCGCACCCCGCTGATGGCCCAGCCCCGCGTGCAGCGCGTGGTGTACCCCGTGCTCGTCGGCATGGTGCTGGTGGCCCTATGGCAAGGCCTGGTCACAGGGCTGGAGCTGCCGCCTTATCTGGTGCCCTCGCCCATCCTGATGATGAAGACGCTGTTCACCGACTGGGCAGCCCTGGGTGGATCGCTATGGGTCACCGTCAAGATCACGGTGCTGGCCTTTGTGGTGGCCACGGTGGCGGGCGTGCTGATCTCGTTCCTGTTCGTGCAGAGCAAACGCATCGAGACCGCATTGTTCCCCTACGCCGTGCTGCTGCAGGTCACACCTATCGTGGCCGTGGCACCGCTGATCATCATCTGGGTGAAGGACCCGATGGCCTCGATGGTGATCTGCGCCGCACTGGTGGCACTGTTCCCCATCATCAGCAACACCACGCTGGGCCTGCGCAGTGTGGAACCTGATCTGCAAAGCTACTTCCAGCTCAACCGGGCCACACGCCTGCAGACGCTGCTGCGCCTGCGCATCCCCAGCGCGCTGCCGTACTTCTTTGGCGGGCTGCGCATCTCCAGCGGCCTCGCGCTCATCGGCGCTGTGGTGGCCGAGTTTGTGGCGGGCACCGGCGGCCAGGGTGCAGGGCTGGCATACCAAATTTTGCAGGCGGGCTTTCAGCTCAACATCCCGCGCATGTTTGCTGCGCTGCTGCTGATCTCGCTCACCGGTGTCGCGCTCTTCGTGCTGATGGCCTGGCTGACCCGCGTCGCTCTCGGCGGCTGGCACGCCTCCGAAAACTCGCAGGACTAACCCAACACTTCCGACACCACACCGCGCACAACGTTCAGATTGCGCGGTGCAGGCCCCCCTTCGCCCCAAAACGGCCCCATCGGCCCCAAGGAGATAACGACATGACCACCACCGCCCAACAACTGCCTGACCTGCTGCCCGATCTGGACTGGATCGCCGACCCGCTGCGCGTGGGCCGCCTGTCGCAGGACTTTGCCTGGTTCAGCCCGGTGCTCAAGCGTGACCTGGCAGGCAAGCGTGGCGACATAGCCGTGCGCCCACGCACCGAAGAAGAAATCCGCCAAGTGGTCGCCGCCTGCGCCAGCGCGGGCATCCCCATCACCGTGCGCGGCAGCGGTACTGGCAACTACGGCCAGAGCACACCCCTGCACGGCGGCGTGATCCTTGACCTGTCGGGCTACAACGCCTTTGGCTGGGTGCGCGGCGGGGTGGGGCGCGCGCAAGCTGGCATCCGCCTGGCGGACTTTGATGCACAGGCCAAGCCCCAGGGACAAGAGTTGCGCTGGCTGCCCAGCACCTACCGCAGCGCCACGCTGGGCGGGCTGTTTGGCGGCGGTTTTGGTGGTGCGGGCTCCATCAACCACGGCCCGCTGGCCGCGCCCGGTAACGTGCTGGCCGTGCGCGCCATGACAGTAGAGCCCGAGCCCCAGATCATCGAACTGCGCGGCCCCGAGGCCATGGTGCTGCACCACACCTACGGCACCAACGGCATCGTGCTGGAGCTGGAAGTGGCGCTGACCCCCGCCGTGGCGTGGACCGAATGCATCGCCACCTTTGAGCAGTTTGACGCCGCGCTGGAATTTGCCGACCGCTTTGGCAGCGCCCCCGGGCTGGAGAAAAAAGAGGTGTGCTTCCTTGCAGCGCCCATCCCGCAATACTTCACCAGCCTGGCCGAACACCTGCCCGCCAACCACCACGCGGTGCTGGTGCTGGTAGCCCCGCACTCTGAAGCGGGCATGCGCGACATGGTGGCGCAACATGGTGGAACCGTCACCTACTGCAAGACGGCCGACGAAGTGGCCAGCAGCCACAAGACGCTGCTGGAATACACCTGGAACCACACCACCCTGCACGCGCTGAAGGTGGACAAAGGCCTGACCTACATCCAAAGCGGCTTCGCACCCGCGCGCCGGCTGGAGCAGGTCAAGGCGCTGGAAGCCGCACTCGGCGGCGAGGTGATGATGCACCTGGAGTTCCTGCGCACTAAAGAAGGCGCCTTCAACTGCAGCGGCTTGCAGATCATTCGCTACACCACCGAGGAGCGGCTGAACCAGATCATGCAGATCTACCGCGACCACGGCGTGCAGATCAACAACCCACACGTGTACATCGTGGAAGACGGCAAACAAAACAACCTGGACCCGGCCGTGGTGGACATGAAACGCCGCTTCGACCCGCAAGGCCTGCTCAACCCCGGCAAGCTGCGCAGCTGGTATGCGGCAGGGGAGTCGTCAAACGCTGTAGTGGTTGCACCCGTGCTCCAACCCGCCTAAATTAAACCCACCCACTACGACGCCTCTCAGTATTCCGCCCTCTCCTCCCGCAGGAGAGGGTTGGGGAGAGCAGGGTAGCCACCCACACACGGAATCCCCCTCTTTCCAACCCTCCCACAGGGCGAGGGAACCCGCAATCCGCCCCGCGTCGCCAATTCTTAGTCAAATCAGCCCCTAGCGCTTATCCACAGGGCATAATCAGCTACTCATTTAGTAGCAAATGGATCTTACCCATGCCCTGGCACGCGCGCCTGCAACTGGACTACAGCCGTGAAAACGCCCGCACCGTAGCCCGCTTTGAGCACAACGGCCCGCTGCGCATCCTGCAAAGCCTGTACCCCGAAGGCGACGCCGTCTGCCACAACGTGCTGGTGCACCCCCCCGGCGGCCTGGTAGGCGGCGACACGCTGGACATCACCGCCACCGTGGCAACCGGCGCGCACGGCCTGCTGACCACACCGGGCGCCACGCGCTTTTACCGGTCCACCGGCCCGCTGGCGCTGCAGCGCACCCGCCTGTCGGTGGCCGAAGGCGCCCGCCTGGAATGGCTGCCGCTGGAGGCACTTTGCTACAACGCCTGCAACGCAGAAAACCACCTCACCCTCAACCTCGCCCCCGGCGCCGAATGCATGGGCTGGGACGTGACCGCCCTGGGCCTGCCCCACGCCAACCAGCCCTTTGAGACCGGCCGCTTTGTGCAACACCTCGAAGTACCCGGCCTGTGGCTGGAGCGCGGCGCCATCGACGCCGCCGACCACCGCCTCATGCAAAGCCCGCTGGGGCTGGCGGGCCACCGCTGCATGGCCAGCCTGTTCTTTGCGGCAGGCACCCCGCTGGACCGCACGCGGCGCGACGCCGCACTGGACACCGCCCGCGCCGTGATGGACGCCCATGCACTCAAAGCCACCGCAGGTGCCACCAGCCCCAACCCACAGATGGTCGTGCTGCGCGTGCTGGCGCCGCAGGTGGAGCCTGCGATGCAGTTGCTCAAGGCCGTGCGGGTGGCTTGGCGGGAGGTGATGTGGGGGATGAGCGGGGAGGCGCCGCGGATTTGGGCGATGTAGTGGGGGATGGCAAGCCGAGCGTGTACCCAAACTCAAACTACAGTTCAAAAATGGATGCCAAGAAAGCAATTCCGGTAAACGCTTTTAAAGTCAATCACATTGCCATTGTTGAGTCTTTGCCAGCGAATGAATTTCAAACTGGTTGGGAGTTGGCGGGGTACCTTGGCGGGCAGCTCGAAGACTCCCAAAAGCCGATCACCGTCTCTCACGCAAATGTGAGTACACCCAATGAATTTCGGGCCACTGTTGAGCGTCTGACAAGAAGAGCCCAGGGAGAAGGCTTACGTCCAATGCTGCACGTGGAAGCACACGGCGAAGACGATTTCGGACTTCACCTTCGCGATGGGAAAGTTCACTGGCGCGAAATCTGTGATGCACTGATTCCCTTAAACCGCGCCAGCGGGTTCAATCTCCTCCTCTCCGTATCGGCATGCTTCGGAATGAATTGCATCTCTGGAGTGAGATTGAGCAGAGGATCTCCATGCTATGCGCTGCTGGGACCGTCGCAGGATCTCACCGGCAGCGACTTGCTGGGCAGATTTCGGAGCTTCTATCGTGAAATCATCCATTCGCAAGACCTAGATCGTGCCCTGGCGGCAATCAACCAGGACAGACTTGAGCGAGGACAAATGGTGTTCGTGCTTGCCGAGGACTGGTTTGAAGAACTGATGCTGGAATATCTGAGGAGCGCGGCGCATCCGAAGGAAGTGAAAGCTGCAGCTATGCGCACGTACCTCAAGGCAAAAAATGCTGGAGCCAAGACGACGCTCACGGAGATCAAAAGGCAGTTGGCAACGAATAGGCCGCTTCTCGCACGCCACTACTTCTCCGAGTTCTTTATGGTGGAAGACGTTCCTGAAAATGCAGCCCGTTTCGCGACACTGCGGCATGCAATGGAACTTACCATTGATGGGCTTACACGCTAACAACGCTGACGTCCGGCATTTACCCCTTCCCCAAAGCCGGCCTGTTAAACAAACTGGACGCAAGACTCACCGGGCCCAGCTCTGCAGCCGCGGCCAGCAGCGCAGGCCCAAGCTCCTCCATGCGCTGCTGCGTCAGCCGCAACCTTGGGCCCGCAATGCTGATGACGCCTATTGCCTCACCGCGGCGCAGTACGGGTGCGGCGATGGCACTCATCCCTGGGGCAAACACCTCGTCGATCATGGCGTAGCCCCGCGCCCGCGCAGCCTGCAGAAAACTGAGCAGCGCCTTGATGGTGGTGGGGGCGTTGGGGCCGTATTCGGCGGGGGGTCCAAAGCCTTGGCGGGACACCAACTCCAGCGCGCGCTCATCGGGCAGCGTCATCAACCAGGCGTGGCCTGACCCTGTGCAAGACAGTCGCGCGTCCATGCCCATGTCGGGGTCGTAGCGCAGGCCTGCGTGGCGCCTGCCTTGGGACTTGGCCACCCAGGTGAGCCGGTCGTCATCCACGATGGACAGCCGAATCAGCTCGCCAGACGTCTCTGCGAGCCGCTCCAGCAATGGCTCGGCGATTTCCACAATGCCAGCACTGCTCAAAAAGCCCAGGCCCAGTGACACCACCTTGGTGGTCAGCACGTAGTCGCCTTGTTTTCGAATCTGCCGGACATAGCCACGGCGTTGCAGGTCGCCCAGCACCCGGTGACAGGCGCTCAACGGAATGTCCAGCTCGGTGGCGATTAAAGAGATTGGCAGTCCGTGGGGGTGCTTGGCCAGGTATTCAAGCACCGACAGTCCGCGATCAAGAGCAGTGTTCATTTATCGAGATATGAAATCAGTTTCCAGTTTGGAAACTCTTTCTGATGACAGCTGAATAATTTGCTTCATTCGATTCACAGATGCAGTCACAGGAGCCAAATGTATGACCAAACCAAAGTCTGGGGATTCACGACCATGAACGGGACGATCTACGTTTTGAACGGGCCCAACCTCAATCTGCTAGGGGTGCGCGAGCCCCATCTTTATGGCAGCACCACGCTGCCTCAGGTCGAGCAACAATGTCGCGCAGTTGCGCAGGACCTGGGTTTTGGGTGCGAGTTTCGGCAGACCAATCACGAGGGGGTGATGGTGGACTGGATCCATGAAGCCCGCGATGCAGCCTGCGCCATCGTGATCAATCCAGCGGGCCTGTCATTTCGTTCCATCCCACTGCTGGATGCGCTCAAAACCTTTGACCAACCCATTGCCGAAGTCCATGTGACGAACATTCACCGGCGGGACGCCCTGTACCAGCATTCGCTGGTATCGCTGGCTGCCACCGGGGTGATTGCAGGATTCGGCACTTTGGGATATGAAATGGCGATGCGTGCAGTGGTGCGCCTGCTCGCCCAGCCCGCTGCAAGTGCCACTGCAGCGACCGCCTGAACCATTCACCCCGCCCGCCCACAAAGACCAGGAGACAACCATGAACTTTTCCATCCACCGCCGCCACCTGCTTGGCGCAGGCGCAGCACTTGCTGCAGGCACTATGGCGCCCACATGGGCGCAGCAGCAACCCCAGACTCTGCGTTTTGCGGCGGTCTTCTCTGACAAGGACATCCGCGCCGAAATGATGCGCATGTTCGGCGAGGAGATAAAGGCCGACTTCAAGGTGGATCTGCACCTGAACTCCACACTTTTCCGCCAGGGTACGGAGCTGGTCGCTCTGCAGCGCGACAACCTGGAGATGGGCAACATTTCGCCGCAGGACATCTCGCGCCAGGTACCGGCGTGGTCGCTGCTGACATCCGCCTACCTGTTCCGCGATGCGAACCATCTGAACGTCTTTTTTGCCAGCGACCTCGGCACACAGATGAAGAAGATGGCGGAAGACCAGCTCAAGATCAAGATCCTGGGACCCACCTTTTTCGGCACGCGCCACGTGGGCCTCAAGCCCAAGAAGAAGATCAATACGCCGCAAGACATGGCAGGCATCAAGCTGCGCATGCCGCCCGGCGACGCATGGCAGATGCTTGGCAGAGCGGTGGGCGCCAACCCTACGCCCATGGCCTATGCAGAAACGTACACCGGCTTGCAGACGGGTGCCATTGATGGGCAGGACAACCCTCTGCCCAACATTCAGAACATGAAGTTCAACGAAGTGATGTCGCAGATTGTGCTGACTTCGCATTTGGTGGGCTTTGACGTACTGACAGTGAGCCAGAAAGTCTGGACCGGGATGGATGCGGAGAAGCAACGCGCTTTCCAGGCGGCGGCGAACAAGGCGATCGCATTCAGCACCGCAGAGCATCTCAAGCGCGAACAGCAGTTGGCCGAGGAGTTCAAACGCGGTGGGCTCGACGTGTACACGCCCAACATCCAGGCGTTTCGTGAATACGCGCAAAAGGTGTACTTGGCCTCCGATGACGCCAAGAACTGGCCCGCCGGCATGATCGAAAAAATCAACGCATTGAAGGCGTGATGTGAACATGGTGCGGGCTTCAGCGATGCTGCACTCCGCGCGCACCCGGCTCCACCGCTTCGCCGAAGCGGTGGCAGCCCTGCTGCTCGCGATCATCTTCCTGGCCTTTCTGGCCCAGATTGCGTTTCGCTACTTTTTCAACTGGCCCGTCGGCTGGACTTCTGAGGTCTCGCTGATCGCGTGGCTGTGGCTGGTGCTTTGGGGCGCTGCGCTGGTGCTGAAGGACCATGAGGAAATCCGGCTGGACATCCTGACAGAGCACGCGGGGCCGCGCATCGGCCGCGTTGCCACGGCTATTGGCTCGTTGGCGGTCATCGTTCTGTTTGTGATCTCGATTCCGGCCACTTGGTCGTATGTGAGTTTCATGAAGGTCGAGAAAACCTCGTATCTCAACCTGCGCATGGACTACGTTTATGGCATTTACATGCTGTTTGTGGTGGCAGTGATCATTCGCAGCGCCACAGCACTGGTCCGCGCGGTGCGGGGCGGTCAGGCCGCGACTGAAGAACCTGTGCCAGACGAACAACCGGGGCGCTAGCCCCTTTTTTTGAGTCTTCGGAGCCCGCACCGTGAATCTGACGAGTCCCTTTTCTCTGACCCTTGCCGCCATCATCGGCTTGAGCTTGCTGGGCGTGCCAGTGGGCTACGCAATGATCGCAAGCTCCATCCTGTACCTGTACATGAAAGGCATGGACATGGGGTCGGCTGCGGAGCAACTGCTCAACGGAACGTACAACAGCTTTCTGCTGCTGGCGATACCGCTGTTTATTCTGGCCGCAGCTTTCATGAGCTCAGGCAGTGTGCTGGACCGCCTGCTGCGCTTTTGCAACGCCATCGTGGGCCGGTTTCCGGGGGGGCTTGCGCAGGTGAATGTGCTGCAAAGCGTTGTGTTTGCCAGCATGTCTGGTTCTGCCCTCGCAGACGCGGCTGGCTCGGGCAAGCTGATGCAGGCGATGATGACAAAAAACGGCAAGTACACACCGGGGTTTGCCGCCGCGCTCAGTGCCGTCTCTTCGGTCATCGGGCCCATCCTGCCGCCCTCCATTCCACTGGTGCTCTATGCGTTGGTGTCTGGCACGTCCATCGGTTTCTTGTTTATCGCAGGTGTTCTGCCCGGCTTGTTGCTGGGCGCAGTGCAGATGGCGCTGATCTATATATTGGCAAAGCGCCGCAATTTTCCGGTGGAAGAACCCGTGCCGCTGCGCGACATGCCGCGCATCACGCGCGACGCTTTTCCTGCATTGATGCTTCCCGTCATCTTGCTGGGTTGCCTGTACAGCGGCATTACCACGCCGACAGAGGCGGCAGGGCTGGCAGCGGCCTACGCGTTGCTCATCTCCACAGTGCTGTACCGCAGCCTGAGCTGGTCCGACATCTACCAGGCACTATCGTCCAGCGCACGGATGAGCGTTTCCATCGGTGTGCTGATCGCCGGGGCGATGGTTTTCAACTACGTCATCACCTCCGAGAACATCCCACGCACCCTCAGCACCATGCTTGCGGGGCAGCAACTTTCGCCGCTCGTATTCCTGCTCATGGTCAACGTGCTGCTTTTGGTGCTTGGCGCGTTTCTGGAAGGATCGACCATCATCCTGGTCATTCTTCCGGTGCTGCTGCCTACCGCCGTGGCCCTGGGCATTGACCCGGTGCATTTTGGTGTGGTGTGCGTGCTGAACATCATGCTGGGCCTGGTCACGCCACCGTATGGATTGCTGCTGTTCATGATGACCAAGATCGCCAATGTCTCCATGCGTGAGTTGCTCACCAACGTCGCCCCGTTTCTGGCGGTGATGCTCAGCGCGTTGGCGCTGGTGACCTTGTGGCCCGACTTCGTGCTTTGGCTGCCGCGTCTGGCGGGGTACAAAGGCTAACGCCAGAGCGACGCCAAACCTTCGTTCCGCGTCAGAACAGCTAAGCCACCGCCGGGCAGCACACGCGCCCAATACGCAAGCAGCCCACTAGCCAATCCGCTGTGTTCCTATTGAGTCGGTGTCTTTGCACTTGAACTAACCGTTCGGGCTGACCTGGTCGCAGCCTTGCGCAGCGCTTCGACAAGCTCAGCGTGAACGGTTCAAGTTGATTGAAGTCGTATTAAGAATTCGAGGCTTTCACAAGCGCCGCATACAGCATCTGCGGAGTACAAGGCTTTGGCAGCACCTCAAACCCCATCCTTGTGATGTTGTCTAGCTGCTCGGCATACCCCGTCATCAGCAGCAGGCGCTGATCCGGCCAAGCTTGGCGGACGTGCTTTGCCAGCGCAACGCCATCCATCTCCCCGGGCATCACGACGTCTGACAGGATCAGATCGGGGTGGGAGCCCTGGTCCAGCAGCTGACGTGCCCTGGTGGCGCGATCCACGCGCGTGACCCGGCACCCCATTGACTCCAGAATGGGCACGATGGACGCGGCCACTTCATCGTTGTCTTCCACCAGCAGCACACTCTTGTTCAGCGGCTCCAGCTCGGGCAGCGGGCCTGTGTCCGCCACGGTCGGTTTTGGGGCTGCACGCGGGAAATAGAGACTGATGCATGTGCCGTTGCCCATGGTGCTGGAGATGGCTGCGCGCCCTCCCATCCGTTCGCACATGCCGTAGATCTGGCTTAGCCCCAGGCCGGTGCCTTCGCCCACAGGCTTGGTCGTGAAGAACGGCTCAAACACCTTGTTCAGCAGTTCAGGCGCAATACCGGTGCCCGTGTCAGTGGCCTCAATGACCACCATCTCGGTCGTGTCATGGCCCGTTTCTCTGGGGGCCGCATTGCGTGCGCGGATGTGCAGCGATCCTCCGTTGGGCATTGCATCCCGGGCGTTGATGCTGAGGTTCAGCAGCGCCAGTTCCAGCTCGGCAAGGTCCAGCACTACGGGCGCAGTGCCAGGGTCCACATCCACCACCAGTCGCACCTTGCTCCCCAGTACCGGACTGATGAGGTCGGTGATGGGCGGGAGTTTTTCTTGCAGCACCACATGCTCAGCCACCAGGGGCTGGCGGCGCGAAAAGGCCAGCAGTTGACGAGTAAGGTTGGTGGCCGACTTGACGGCCCGGGTCATGGAATCGATCTGTTTGGTGCCCACATCAGGCGCCAGACGCTTCAACAAGAAGAGGTTGTTGCTGACCACCATAAGGGCGTTGTTGAAGTCATGGGCCACGCCGCCAGTCAGCCGCCCCAGCGCTTCCAGCTTCTGCGCCTGCAGCAATGCCTCTTCGGCGCGGCGGCGTGTTTCTGTCTCTTTCTCCAGCCTTTGCATGGTGACCAAGACGGTGCGCGCGTTGCGCAGTGCAACCGTGGCAGATATGAAAAGGGCCGCCACCGGCAATGCTCCCATGGCAAACAAAACGGCCAGCTCTTTCAGCACCGTATCCCTCAAGGCATTGAAGCTGATGCCCGAGCTCACATACAGCGGGTAGTCGCCCACCTTGCGATACGCAAGAAAACTGTCGTGCCCAGTGACGGACGAAATCCCACGCATCTGCGCCGACTCGTCGCCGGATCGCAGACGCTGCAGCACCGGCCCCTCCGGCGAGAGCCTGTCGCCCCCGCCACCCAGCCCTGGCCAGCGCGTGTATATTTCTCCGCCCTCCCTGAAGAGCCCTACCGCCAAGTCGGGGTCAGCGGCCACCATATCACCGTAGTAGGCCGTGAAATAGTCGGTCAAAAGGGTCACGTTGATGACCCCGCCAAACCTGCCCTGGTGATCCTCAAACGGGGTGCTCAGGTTCAGAACACGCTCCTTCGAGGTTCTTGTCACGATGGGCCGGGACAGATACGAACCTCTCGTACCCTTTTGATGAACTTGAAAGTACTCTCCATCGGACATGTCAACCACAGGAAAAGGCTGCAGCCGGCTGCTGACCAGCGTCTTGCCCTGCGCATCCAGGATCAGGATTGACTGGATTTGGGGCTGGTCTACCGTTCTGGCCCGGAGTGCCTCGTGCAGCGCGCCCTCGCTACTGCGCAGTTCGGCTGGGTCCATGCCATTGACCAGCGCGAGCACCTTGTCTTGCAACGCTTCAGAAGCCGCAATGACCTTGGACGTGTGTTCGTGCGCGACACGCAACGTGCGGCTGACGCGCGCCTGCGCATCGTCCCTGGCCGATGCATAACGGACCACGCCAAAAATCAAGTAGATGAACAGTGGCACCGCGATGCTCAGCAGGACCAGAAGCCGGAGCCACCGCACCGATGCGTTGGCATCGTGCGGCGAGGCCTTCGCACGGAGAGAACTTTCATCCATGGTTTGCGTTCCCGTGGCAACGACCAAAAAAAGGAGCGATTGAGAAGGATGGTGCTTGGTAAGACATTGCAGCTTGCCAGCGTGTGGAATTGCTTTGCAGTGTAAATGTCGGCCAACGCCCCACCGTCGGCCATTTCAACCGCACAGTCCCGCGCCCTCAGCCTCCCGAAAATGCCCGGATTCTCGGGGGCCAGGCGTGCGATGGGCAGCTCAGGCTGTGGCGGCCGCCGGCACCTTCACCTTGCCTTCCGCCTTGAACATCGCGCGGATGCCGCGCACCGCCTGGCGGATGCGGGCCTCGTTCTCGATCAACGCAAAGCGTACGTACTCATCTCCCTGGTCGCCAAAACCAATGCCGGGGGACACACACACTTTGGCCTTGTCGAGCAACTGCCGCGCAAACTCCAACGAGCCCAGCGCGCGATACGCCTCGGGAATGCGCGCCCAGATGTACATGCTGGCCTTTGGGCAATCCACGGCCCAGCCGGATTCGGTGAGGCCCTTGTAGAGCACGTCGCGGCGGCGCTGGTACTGGGCGGCGATGTCTTTCACGCACTGCTGGTCGCCCTCCAGCGCGGCAATCGCAGCCACCTGCAGAGGCGTGAAGGTGCCGTAGTCGTGGTAGCTCTTGATGCGCGCCAGCGCGGCCACCAGGTCGGGGTTGCCGACCATGAAGCCGACGCGCCAGCCGGCCATGTTGTAGCTTTTGCTCAGAGTGAAGAACTCGACCGCCACGTCCTTGGCGCCGGGTACTTGCATGATGGACTGGGGGCGCGGTAGCCGTCGAACACGATGTCGGCATAGGCCAGGTCGTGCACCACCAGGATGTCGTGCTTCTTGGCCAGGGCGATCACGCGCTCGAAGAAGCTCAGCTCCACGCACTGCGCGGTCGGGTTGCTGGGAAAGCCGAAGATCATCATCTTGGGCTTGGGGTAGCTGCCGCGGATGGCCTTTTCCAGCTCGGCAAAGAAGTCCACATCGGGCGCCACGGGCACGCTGCGGATGTCGGCGCCGGCGATCACCGCACCGTAGATGTGGATCGGGTAGCTCGGGTCGGGCACCAGCACGGTGTCGCCCCGGTCCAGCGTGGCCAGCATCAGGTGGGCCAGGCCTTCTTTGGAGCCGATGGTGACGATGGCCTCGGTGTCGGGGTTGATGTCCACGCGTAGCGGTCTTTGTACCAGTGCGCAGATGGCGCGGCGCAGGCGCGGGATGCCTTTGCTGGCGCGATAGCCGTGGGTGTCGGGCCGCTGGGCCACTTCGGTGAGCTTGGCGACGATGTGCGGCGGCGTCGCCCCATCGGGGTTGCCCATGCTCATGTCGATGATGTCTTCGCCGCGGCGGCGGGCGGCCAGCTTGAGCTCGGCCGTGATGTTGAAGACGTAGGGAGGGAGGCGATCAATGCGCGCAAAGCGGCGCTTGCCTTGTGAAGCAGACATGCTGTGGAGACTTTCACGTAAGCGCCCGGAACCGTCCGAGCGACGTGGCTGGCAGAAAGGCCGGCCCGCAGCCACTCTAATGCACGGCGCTGCGTTTTCTCTGTCGGATTCCAGCGGTGTCGCACCGCCGCTACACAGGGCGGTCGGCCGTGGTGGTCAGGTTGCCAGGCGCTTGGTATGGCGTTCGCTGACCAACGCCCACGTGAACATGCCCATACCACCCAAGCCCAGCAGCACGCCCACCCAGCCGGTAGACGTCCACCCCCACCCAGCCGCAATACCCACACCGCCCAGCCATGCGCCCAGCGCGTTGGCAGCGTTGAAAGCCGAGTGGTTGAGCGCGGCCGCCAGCGTTTGCGCATCGCCCGCCACGTCCATCAAGCGGATCTGCAGCGCCGGGCCGATGGCCACCAGTGTGCCCAACAGAAACGTGGCGAACGCTGCGCTCACCGGATGGTGGGCTGCGGGCACAAACAGCGCCAACACGGCAATGGACCACAGCAGCACCTTGCCCACCGTGGGCATGAGCGCCTTGTCGGCCATGCGCGAACCCACGATGTTGCCGGCCACCATGCCCAGGCCAAACAGCGACAGCACAAACGGCATCAGCGCAGGCGGCATGCCCGCCACTTCGATCAACGTGGGTTTGATGTAGCTGAACACCGCAAACATGCCGCCAAAGCCGATGGCGCCAATGCCCAGCGTGAACCACACCTGCTTGCGCGCCAGCGCGCCCAGCTCGCGCAGCGGACTGGCACCGTGCGATGCGGGCATGGCAGGCACCCACAGCCGCACCATCACCACCGCCGCCACAGCGATCAGGCCCACAAACACAAAGGCCGCGCGCCAGCCGAACGATTCGCCCAGCGCAGCGGCAATGGGCACGCCCACCAGCGTGGCCGTGGTCAACCCCAGCATGACCCAGCCCACGGCGCGCGCGCGTCGCCCCGGTGACGCCAGCGCAGCCGCCACCAACGCAGCCACGCCAAAGTAGGTGCCATGCGGCAGGCCGGTGATGAGGCGCATGGCGCTGAGCGACGCATATCCAGGCGCCAGGGCCGATGCGAAATTGCCCAGCGCATACGCCACCATCAGCGCCATCAGCAGCGCACGCCGTCCCCAGTGGGCACAGGCCACCGCCAGCAAGGGCGCGCCCACCACCACGCCCAGCGCATAGGCGCTGATGACATGCCCAGCCTGCGGAATGCTCACACCGATGTCGCGCGCCACCTCGGGCAGCAAGCCCATGATGACGAATTCGCCCGTACCGATGGAGAAGCCACCCACCCCCAACGCCAGCACCGCGCGCACCAGCGTGCGCTCATCTGTGGTGCTGGAAGAAGATACGTCGGCGAGGGTAATGGGTGCGGTCATGGCGGCGGCAGGGCAACGCAGCGCCTCAGCGGCGGTGCAGGAGCGAAGGTACGAGGGGGCAGGCGGGAAAAGGAGACGAACGATAGGTTACGCAGTTACTGGGGTAAACCCGATTTTGGTAACCATAGCACGGCCTGCGGGGCGCTATAGGGGCTGGGGCTACACGCGATCCGGTAGACCGCCGGATCTCATGATTGACGCAACGCTGCCGCCGTTTGGACGACTAAGACAACAAAGGTCCAAAGGCCCAAAGGAACATAAAGGTCGGCACCCAGTCCGTCGGCAATGTTTTGCACCCCACAACCCAGCGACACCTCGCTACCGCGCCACAGTCGCGGACTTTCGGGTGTTCAGCCCGGCGTCAGCGCGCCACCAGCAACTGCACAAACATCTGTACCTTGGCGTGGCATTCGGCGCTGATGGACGTGAACTCCAGCCCCGCCACCCATTCATCGCCTTCCTGCTTCAAGGTGATGACGCGCGCATACACATCGGCCACGCGGTAGTCGACCAGCGGCAATTCAAACTCCAGCTTGATCTCGCTGTGCGGCTCCAGCGGCTCGATGAGCTCCACCAGCAAGCCGTGGTAGCCGATGTCGCGGATGGCGCCGTGCACGATGTGGGGCACCACGATCTTGTCCTGCATGCGCTGGCACAGGCACGGCAGGCGCGCATCCACCCGATGGCTGCGGCGGAACTCCTGGCGCGGCACCTTGAGCTTTTGCGAAGGAATGGCGATCAGCTCGCGCAGGCTGACGGGCTGCGTGCGGCCTTTGACAAACACCTGCATCGGTGCGGACGCTGACACCAGGCCCCAGCAGCGCTGGTAGGTGGAGTCGCTGATGAGCACCTGGCCGCGCAAGCTCAGCGCCTCGATGCGCGAGGCCAGGTTGACCGCCTCGCCGATCACGGTGTATTCGGAATACACGTCAGAACCAAAACGTCCCGCCATAACCGTGCCAGTGTTCACGCCGATGCCCAGAAACACCTCGGGCAGCCGTTCGCTCAGGTGCGCAAGGTTCAGTTCGCGCATGGCGATCTGCATCTCGACCGCGCACAGCAGCGCGCGGTCCACGTCGTCGTCGCGGCTGACCGGCGCACCGAACAGCACCATGATCGAGTCGCCCATGAACTTGTCGATGCTGCCCTGGTATTTGAAGACCACCTCGGACAGCCGCGAAAGGCAGCGATTGAGCGCCGCAATGACCACCGACGCTGGCTGCGAGCCCGACAGCGCAGTGAACCCGCGCAGGTCGGCCAGCAGGATGGTGACCTCGCGCGCGGCGACCTCCAGCCCTTCCGAGACGCCGCCGTCGAGACTCTCCATGCCGTGCAGGATGCCCGCCATCTCCGCCTGCGCCACGTCAGAAAGGGGCGCACCGGTCTCGCGCTCAATCAGCGCCTGCAGGCGGCGCACGGCATCGTGGTGGAATTCTTTGTGCATGGATGCAAGGGAGTGGAGCGGCCGATTGTTTGGTGTGTGGGGTATCGCCTGACCCGCCAGCCAGAATAGGCGGGGCATGCCCACGCGGTCAACCAGTGAAAACACCGCGGGCCAAACCGCAACAAGCGGGCTGCCGGGCTCCCTCCTCCCTGTACGCCCTTTTCTTCCCGCCCCAATCGCACAAGGGTGGGAGGAAGTGACGCACCCGCGACGAACCTGAGCGATCTAAACATTTGATATTTTTAGCCTCTAGCGCTTATCCATAAAGCGCTAGTAGCTACTAAAACAGGAGTACTTTGACGAATGATTCCTTAGCAGCACTGGCGCCGCTTGCAGTACTGGCAGTACTGGCACCTCACACAGCGTGGAACTCACCCCGCCCCCACCGCCTGCCGAATCACACACACAAACTCTGCACGAGCTTCGTCGTAGTCCCACCGCGCCGCATACCGTGCCATGCCGCCGACTTCGGCGCCAGAGGCTTCCACGGTCAGCACAATGAGGCTGTTGGGGCTGCCGTGGCGCAGGCGGTTCGACACTGCGGTGCCCGCACGGCACGCCCACAGGCCGGGGATGGGCTGCAGCACGCCGGGCTCATGCACATGGCCGGACAGCAGCATCTGGGCACCTGCGGTGCGCCAGCGTCGCAGCGCTTCATCGGCCCGCGAGGGGCGGTGCGCGCGGTCCGCCGCGTCGCGCGCGACCAGAGGATGGTGGCTGGCCACGATGCGCCAGGCGTCGGGCGGCGCACGCGCCAGCAGCGTGGCCACATGATCAATCTGCGCAGACGACAGGCTCCCTCGCTCATGCCGCCACGCGCGGGTGGTATTGACGCCCACCACATAAAAAGCACCCATCTGCCGCACCGGCTCCTGGTCCATCCCGAACTGCTTGGCATAACGCTCATAGGCCCTGCCCCAGCGCATCCACCACGCAAACAGCGGCAGGTCGTGGTTGCCTGCCAGCACCAGGGTCGAGCGGGCATGCAGACCCCCGACAAACCGTGCTGCCTGTTCGAACTGGTCGGCGGTGGCGCGCTGGGTCAGGTCGCCCGACACCACCACCATCGACACCGAAAGCCGCTGGGCCAACCGCTGGGCTGCTGCACACACCGCAGGATCGTGCGCACCAAAGTGCAGATCGGACAGGTGCATCAAAACGGTCATCGGTACCTTCAGAAAGGGCGCAGGCTGCGTCAAGCGGGCATCAAACCACCGGCGGCAACGGGCTCTGGGGTCGCGCCCATCACATCCGCCGCCTGCTGGGCTTCGGGCGTATCTTCGCGGTTCAGATTGCTGGGCGCCACCAGCCACAACGGGCGGTCGCTCAGCCGAAAATGCAGGGGTGGGGCCATCCATTCGCGCTCCCCATCAAACGCCAGTTTGACCTGGGGCGGGCGCCAACTGGCGGGCGTGACCGTCAGCTCGGCGCAGGCCATGCTGACCACGGCATTGTCCTTGTGCAACTGGCCGGTGGCAGCGTTCCACACGGTGCGCGCAATGGCCCAGCGGCCTTGGGGCTTGAGCATGACCACCGCCAGCTTGCCGCCGTCTGCCACCATCTGCGCCTGGGGCAGGCCCATGCGGTCCAGCTGCAGGGGGTTGTTGCCCACAAACAGTGTGGTAACCAGGTGCTCTTCCTGCTGCGCCTCGGCGCCGCGGTGCGTCTTCATCACCACACGCCAGCGGCGGCCCGCCGAGGGGCGAAACAGGCTCCACACCGCAGATACCACCGCCACCCAGCGTGATCGGCCAAAGCGGCGCGAAGCTTTCTCACGCTCGGCCAACAGCTTGGGGTACAGGCCCACACTGGCGTTGACCACGAACATGCGCCGGTTGACGAAACCCACTTGCACGGGGCGCATGTCGCCATCGCGCAGGGCCTGCAACAGGTCTTGCACAGCGGTTTCGGGGTCGAGCGCCAAGCCGTGCTCGCGGCTGAAGTAATTGAAAGTGCCCATGGGCACTACGCCCAGCGGCACACCCGCCAGCAGCGCGGCAGACGCCACGGCATTGATGGTGCCGTCACCCCCGGCAGCCACCACCAGCCCGCCGTCTTTTAGCGCCGACTGGGCGGCGTCGCGCGCCAACTGCACGATGTCGCCGCGCTGGTCGGGCACATGCCAGACCACGTCGTGCTCTTGCAGCGCTGGCACGCCCTCCAGCTTGGCGCGCAGCAAGTCCAGATCGGCGCCGGGCCGCTTGGGCACCACCAGATGGATGGGACCTTTGGGACGCGCGGGGTAAGGGTGATCGGAAGGGGTCATTTTTGTGGACAGCATCAGAAGGCAACACGCAAGGGCCACATACGGGACAAACCCGGCAGACCCATGGAGTCGTCCTGAAATTTTGATGGCAATGGTACGAATAGTGGCCCTGCGGCACCCAAACCGCAGCCAGCAGCTGCGCCTTTGCCCTGTGGGAGCAAGCCGACAGGCGAACCCTGACACATCGGGCGATACACCTTCGCTTTGGGGGGATGTGGGGAACTCCGCTACAACGACCGATTCATTCAGAACCTTCGGCCATCTGGCCCTTAGAACCAACAGAAAGCAGCTCAGCCCCGATGACGATGACGATGACGACGATGGAAATTTCTGAACTCGGGGCGCTGTTGGCGCGCCACCCCATGGAGTGGTGGATGGCGGGTATGGCGGTAGCGGCCGTGGTGGGCGCGCTGGCCTTGGCCGGTTTGCGCGCGGCCCAGCGCCACAGCCCGCCGCTGCGCCGCTATCTGCCGGTGCAGGCCCATTGGGCGGTACTGGCAGCCATGGGCGCCAGTGCCTGCACGCTGGTGCTGGCAGCTGCCACCATGGCCGAATTGGCCGAGAGCGGACGGCCCGGAGGCCCCTGGGGCGCGCTGGACGATGCCATTGCCGCCGGTTTGCAGGCGCAGGCTGACACAGCCGTGCTGCACTTGTTTGCCACGCTGACCCACCTCGGTGATGCGTGGGCACTTGCTGCGGCCACGGTGGTGATTGGCGCGGTGCTGTGGATACGCAAACACCGGTTGCTGGCCATTGGCTGGCTAGTGGCCCTGGCGGGTAACGGCGCGTTGACCAAGATCCTCAAGCAGGTGTTTGAGCGGGTGCGGCCCGAGCATGTACACGGCATTGCGCAGGCCGATGGTTTCAGTTTTCCGAGCGGCCACACCAGCGGGTCGATGGCGGCCTACGCCATGCTGGCCTACCTCGCCACCCGCCTGCTGCCCCGGCCCTGGCACCTGCCTGTGGTGATGGCGGCGGGCGCAGTGATCTTCACCACCGGGTGGAGTCGCGTGGTGCTGCAGGTGCACTACGCCAGCGATGTGCTGGCGGGCTGGTTGCTGGCGGGCACCTGGGTGTTGTGCACTGTGCTGGTGATGGAAAGCGTGGCGCGTTGGCGTAGTAGCAGCAATGACAGCGACGCCAACAACCCGCAGCCCGGCTTGGTAAAGACCTGAGGGCCCTTCGCCGTCAAATCGCCACCAGGTTGCGGATGCCCTTGGCCTCCATCTCACTGCCCGGGCCGCGCGCAATGACTTCGCCGCGCTCCATCACCAGGTAGTCGTCGGCCAGCTCTTGCGCAAAGTCGTAGTACTGCTCGCACAGCAGGATGGCCATCTCACCCTTGTCAGCCAGCATGCGGATCACGCGGCCGATGTCTTTGATGATGCTGGGCTGGATGCCTTCGGTGGGCTCGTCCAGGATGAGCAGGCGCGGGCCGGGGGCCAGGGCGCGCGCGATGGCCAACTGCTGCTGCTGGCCGCCCGACAGATCACCCCCGCGGCGTTTGAGCATCTGCTTGAGCACGGGGAACAGTTCGTACAAATGCGGCGGCACCGGGGTGGAGCCGCTTTTGTAGGCCAGGCCCATGCGCAGGTTTTCTTCCACCGTCAGGCGGCCGAAGATCTCGCGGCCTTGGGGGACGAAGCCGATGCCTGCTCTTGCCCGGTCATACGGCGTGGCTTTGTCGATGGCTTTGCCGTCGAAGGTGATGCCTCCGCTTTTGATGGGGACGAGGCCCATGAGGCTTTTGAGCAGCGTGGTTTTGCCGACGCCGTTGCGGCCGAGGAGGACGGTGACTTTGCCGGGCTGGGCGGTGAGGCTCACGTCGCGCAGGATGTGGGAGCCGCCGTAATACTGGTTGATGTTTTGGACGGTGAGCATGATGGGTTTTTGAGTGTTTTTGGCCTCTAGCGCTTATTCAGCAGGCGCTAGTAGCTATGTTTTTGATAGTTTTCCGTGACCGTTCGGGCTGAGCCTGTCGGTGCTGGCTCGTTTGAAAAGCATGCTGGGGTTGAGGGCGGAGGCCGGGGTGTGCGCCCGGCGGCGCAGTGGCTTTCTTTTGCTTCGCCAAAAGAAAGTCACCAAAGAAAAGGCGACCCCGCTGTCTGCGTCCCCAGCGCTGTGCGCTGGGGCAACCTGCGGTGCTCGCGGGCGGGGTGCATCGCAGAACTCACTGCGCGCCGTTGGCGCTCCGTTCAGACAACTGCGACGAGCTTGACCACGAAGCATGTGTGTCCTTCGGCACACATGCCACCCCGCCCGCTGCGCTCCTCGGCGCATACAGAGGGGCTTGGGGAGAAAACATCCATTCGGGCCATTGCTTCGCTGCGCTGCGCTCGGCCCCACCTCGCGGGCGCAAGCGCATCGCGCTGCGCAGCATGGGCCGAGCGAAGCAAAGGCCCGTGTGGATGTCCGGCTGTCCGGTTGTTTGGCTGTCCCACCCCTGCTGGCTGCGCCTGCGGCGGGGCGGTTGCGGGGTGAGCATGCGCGTCGGAGCGCGCATGCCTCGTGGTCTAGCTCGCCGCAGTTGTCTGAACGGAGCTGCACCGCAGCGCAGTGAGTTCTGCGGCGCACCCCGCAACCGCCCCGACGCAGGTCGCCCCTTCGCACCGCGAAGGGGTCGCAGACTGGGGGTCGCCCTTTCTTTGGTGACTTTCTTTCGGCGACGCGAAAGAAAGTTACTCGCACGCCGGGCGACTCCCGGCCTCCGCCCTCAACACGGGCATGCTTTCTCAACCAGCACGCCAAGGCTTCGACAAGCTCAGCCCAAACGGATGAGGCTCGGCGCCAAGGTTTCGACAAGCTCAACCCGAACGGATGAAGTTCAGTTGCAAGATCACAGAACGAAAGAGCGGCACACCACCATCACCGCCCCAAATAAACCTCAATCACCCGCTCATCCGCCTGCACCTGGTCCAGCGTCCCCTGAGCCAACACAGCCCCATCACACAACACCGTAACAATCTCCGAAATGGTGCGAATGAACCCCATGTCATGCTCCACCACCATCAGCGAATGCTTGCCCTTGAGCGTCAAGAACAGCTCCGCAGTCCGCGCAGTCTCCTCGTCGGTCATCCCCGCCACTGGCTCATCCAGCAACAACAACTTGGGGTCCTGCATCAACAGCATCCCAATCTCCAGCCACTGCTTTTGCCCATGGCTCAGGTTCCCCGCCATGCGCGTCACGCTGTCTGCCAAATGAATCGTGTGCAGGATCTCCGCCAGCCGATCTGACTGCCCCGAATCGAGACGGAAAAACATGCTCGACTTCACACCCTTGTGCGTCTTCAACGCCAGCTCCAGGTTCTCGAAAACACTCAGCTGCTCGAACACCGTCGGCTTCTGAAACTTGCGGCCGATGCCCAGGCTCGCAATCTCCGGCTCGTTGTGTCGCAACAAATCGATGGTCGAGCCAAAGTACACCGTGCCGCTGTCGGGCCGCGTCTTGCCGGTGATGATGTCCATCATCGTGGTCTTGCCCGCACCGTTGGGGCCGATGATGCAGCGCAGCTCGCCGGGCGCAATATCGAGGCTCAGGTTGTTGATGGCCTTGAAGCCGTCAAAGCTCACGTTCACGTCTTCCAGGTACAGGATGCGGCCGTGGGTCACATCCACTTCGCCAGGCGTGGCAATGCGCGAGAAGCCGGCGGCACGGCCGCCGGATTCCGTCTGGCCCGTTGCTACAGGCACCAAATTGTCCTGAAAACGCCGCGCGCCTTCTTCCATCAGGTCGGGCGTCATTGCGCTGCTCCCTTCTTGCTTGTCTTGTCCTTGATTTTTTTCACCAGGCCCACCACACCATTGGGTAAAAACAGTGTGACGGCGATGAACAGCGCACCCAGAAAATACAGCCAGAACTCTGGCGCCGTCACCGTGAGCCAGCTCTTGGCGCCGTTGACGATGAAGGCGCCCACGATGGGCCCGATCAGGGTGGCGCGCCCGCCCACTGCGGCCCACACTGCAATTTCGATGGAGTTGGCAGCGCTCATCTCACCGGGGTTGATGATGCCGACCTGGGGCACATACAAGCGCGCCCGCCACG
Organism: uncultured Gammaproteobacteria bacterium; assembly: GCA_963784815.1. Lineage (GTDB taxonomy): Bacteria > Pseudomonadota > Gammaproteobacteria > Burkholderiales > Burkholderiaceae_C > Acidovorax. The sequence goes on from CAWATB010000011.1 coordinate 35,776, forward strand.
CCGCACATCATGGCGCTGATGGTCCAGATGGTGAGCTTGTAGGGCAGCGGCGAATAGCCCGAGAACATGACGCGAGTTTCTGCATCACGCACGGCCTGCAGCACGCGGCCAAACTTGCTGCGCACCAGCCAGCGCGCCAGCAGGTAAAAACCCAGCAGTGTCAAACCCGTCAGCACAAACAGCGTCATGCGCATGTTCTGCGTGGCAATGGGCGTGCCCAGAATGCGCTTGAAATCAGTGAACCCGTTATTGCCACCAAAGCCTGTTTCGTTGCGGAAGAACAGCAGCATGGCCGCGTACGTCATTGCCTGTGTGATGATGGAAAAGTACACGCCCTTGATGCGCGAGCGGAAAGCGAAGTAGCCAAACACAAACGCGATGACGCCGGGCACCGCCACCACCAAAATCAGCGTGGCGACAAAGCTGTCGGACAGCATCCAGTGCCAGGGCAGCTCTTTCCAGTCGAGGAACACCATGAAGTCGGGCAGGTCGCTTTTGTAGTTGCCGTCGCGGCCGATCTGGCGCATGAGGTACATGCCCATCACGTAGCCGCCCAGTGCAAAGAACAAACCGTGGCCCAGGCTCAGGATGCCGGTGTAGCCCCAGATGAGGTCCATGGCCAACGCGCAGATGGCGTAGCACATGATCTTGCCCAGCAGCGCCACGGCGTAGTCGCTCATGTGAAAAGCGCTGCCTGCAGGCACCCAAAGATTGAGAACGGGCGCCACCGCACACACCACGATGAGCGCGACGAAGAAGGCCGACCAGCCGCCGCGCGTGAGCAGCGGCGCCGGTGCGGGCAATTGGATAGGGGTAGGAGATGGAGTCGTCATGATGGTTTTCTCGTGGCCACTCAATCTGCGGTGCGGCCCTTGACCGCAAAGATGCCCTGGGGCCGCTTCTGGATGAAGATGATGATGAACACCAGCACCGCAATCTTGGCCAGCACAGCGCCCGCCCAACCTTCCAGAAACTTGTTGAGAACACCCAGGCCCAGCGCGGCATACACGGTGCCCGCCAGCTGGCCCACGCCGCCCAGCACCACCACCATGAAGGCATCGACGATGTAGCTCTGGCCCAGGTCGGGGCCTACGTTGCCCACCTGGCTCAGTGCGCAGCCCGCCAGGCCTGCAATGCCCGATCCCAGCGCAAACGCCATGGTGTCGATGCGTGCGGTGTTCACGCCCATGCACGAGGCGATGGGTCGGTTCTGCGTGACGCCGCGCACGAACAAGCCAAGGCGTGTGCGGGCGATCAGGTAGCCCATGCCCAGCAGCACGGCAATCGCAAAGCCGATGATGACGAGGCGGTTGTAGGGCAACGTGAGGTTGGAGAGCACCTGCACGCCGCCGCTCATCCACGCGGGGTTTTCCACGCCCACGTTCTGGGCGCCAAAAATCGTGCGTACCAGTTGCATCAGCACCAGGCTGATGCCCCAGGTGGCGAGCAAGGTCTCCAGCGGGCGGCCGTACAGAAAACGCAGCACGCTGCGCTCCAGCACCGCGCCCACAGCGGCCGATGCGCCAAACGCCAGCGGCAGCGCAGCGACCAGATACCAGTCAAACGCGCCCGGAAAATACTTCTGAAAAATGCCTTGCACCACATAAGTGGCGTAGGCGCCGATCATCATCAGCTCGCCGTGGGCCATGTTGATCACGCCCATGAGGCCATAGGTGATGGCCAGGCCCAGCGCGACCAGCAGCAGGATGGAGCCCAGGCTGATGCCCGAGAACGCGGCGCCCAGGCGCTCGCCCCAGGCCAGTTGTTCGTCAAGGCCCTTCAGGGCCGTTTGCAGCGCGGCCTTGACCTTGGGGTCTTCCTCCACGGTAGCGCGCTCGTTGAGCAGCAGGCGCGTGTCGGGCGTGGCGCTTTTCGACAAGGCCTCAGCGGCGGCGATGCGTTGCGCCGCGTCTTCGCTGCCCAACAGCGTGGCGGCGCGGGCCAGCTCCAGCTGCACCTTGATGTTCTCGCGTGTTTCCTGCGCCAGGGCCTTGGCCAGCAAAGGCAGGCGGCCCACGTCGGGCTCGCGTGTCAACGCCTTGGCAGCGGCCATGCGCTTGGCCTCGTCTTTGCCAAACAGCGCAAGGCCCGCCAGGGCCGTGTCGATCTCACCGCGCATGCGGTTGTTGTTGATGATGTCTTCGGCCTCCGCAGGCACGGGCACTTCGGCACCGGTCACGGGGTCCAGGCCCTTGTCGTCACGCACGATGAGCGCCTTGCCAGCCGCCACCTTCACTTCATCGGCGGCCAGCGCTTTCAGAAAATCTTCAATGCGGTCGCTGGGCTCCACCACGGCTTTCTGCAGGGCGGCTACGCGGTCGTCGGTGTCACCCGAAGCCATGGCCAAGGCCTGCTCGGCGGTGAGGGCATTCGCTTTAACCGTGACACACAACAGTACGCACGCAAGCAGCCGGAAAAATATTGAGGAAAGCATGGAAGGGCCAGTCGGTCAAGAAGCGGTCAGCCTGTGCCACGCGCACAGCCCATACCAGTGCCCCCGCGCAAGGGCCGCCCCGCCGCGCTGGGGGCGTCCCCCTGCCCGCATCGCGCAGCGATGCGAGAGCGGGGGGAAGGCGCAAAGCGCCTCAGGGGGGTTACATCTTCGCGGGTTCGTCAGGCTTCTTGTCGTTGCCTTCGATGTACGGAGACCATGGCTTGGCCTTCACCGGGCCAGGGGTCTTCCACACCACGTTGAACTGGCCGTCGGCCTTGATCTCGCCGATGAACACGCTCTTGTGCAGGTGGTGGTTCTTCTCGTCCATCTTGCTGACGATGCCGCTAGGTGCCTTGAAGGTCTGGCCGGCCATGGCGGCGATGACCTTGTCGGTGTCGGTGCTCTTGGCCTTGGTCACTGCCTGCTTCCACATGTTGATGCCGATGTAGGTGGCTTCCATCGGGTCGTTGGTGAGCGGCTTGTCCTTGTGGCCCGCGATGTTCTTGGCCTTGGCGTAGTCGCCCCACTTCTTCATGAAGTCGGTGTTGGCCGGGCTCTTGATGGACTGGAAGTAGTTCCAGGCGGCCAGGTGGCCCACCAGCGGCTTGGTGTCCACACCGCGCAGTTCTTCCTCACCCACCGAGAAGGCGACGACCGGCACGTCCTTGGCCTTCAGGCCGGCGTTGCCCAGTTCCTTGTAGAACGGCACGTTGGAGTCGCCGTTGATGGTGGACACCACGGCCGTCTTGCCGCCCTGGCTGAACTTCTTGATGTCGGCCACGATGGTCTGGTAGTCGGAGTGGCCAAACGGGGTGTACTTCTCGTCGATGTCGGAGTCCTTCACGCCCTTGGACTTGAGGTAGGCGCGCAGGATCTTGTTGGTGGTGCGGGGGTACACATAGTCGGTGCCCAGCAGCACCCAGCGCTTGGCGCCGCCGCCGTCCTTGCTCATCAGGTAGTCCACCGCGGGGATGGCCTGCTGGTTGGGCGCGGCGCCGGTGTAGAACACGTTCTTGGACAGCTCTTCACCTTCGTACTGCACGGGGTAGAACAGCAGGCCGTTCATTTCTTCGACCACCGGCAGCACCGACTTGCGGGACACGGAGGTCCAGCAGCCGAAGATCACCGAGACCTTGTCCTGGCCCAGCAGCTGCTTGGTCTTTTCGGCGAACAGCGGCCAGTTGGAGGCCGGGTCCACGACCACGGGTTCGAGCTTCTTGCCCAGCACGCCGCCCTTGGCATTGATCTCGTCGATCGCCATCAGCACGGTGTCCTTCAGCACGGTCTCCGAGATGGCCATGGTGCCCGACAGGCTGTGCAGGATGCCGACCTTGATGGTGTCCTGTGCGTGGGCTGGCAGCGCAGACAGGCCAGCGAGCGTAGCGACGGCCGCAAGGGCCTTGAGGGAATAACGACGTTGCATGTGTGCTTCTCCGGTGGTGGTTTCAATCAATCAAACCGCTTCGCTCGCCGGGCTCCTTGCGGGGCCCTGGGTGATCGAGCGATGGAATGGATTCTGGAGAGCACTGCCGTTTGGCGAAATACGCCGGGTGGCGTACATGGCGGGCCGCCATCCCGCGCGCACCGCCTTCACCCCCGTTGTGTCGGGTAGGCGAAACGCTATGTATTCAGTAGCTTTTAGCGCCTGATGGATAAGCGCTGGAGGCCAAAATCACTCAGAATCTGCTGTCCCTACACGGCGGGTGGAAAGCCCCCGCGGATTTACGATGGGCGCAACGGCCCTGCCCCGCTCAGTCCAAAGGAACGAACCCATGGTGAAACGACGCACAGTGCTTCTTGGTGGCACCGCAACAGCGGGCGCGCTGGTCATTGGCTGGGGCGTGATGCCGCCGCGCCAGCGGCTGCACCCGTCCGACCCGCTGCCCAGACCAGCGGACAGGCCGCGTTGAACGGCTGGGTCAAGGTGGGCGCCGACAACACCGTGACGGTGATGATGGCCAAGTCGGAAATGGGCCAGGGCGCGCACACCGGCCTGGCCGCCATCCTGGCCGAGGAACTGGATGCCGACTGGGCGCAGGTGCGGCTGGAGATGACGCCCATCGACGACATCTACAACAACCTCGCCACGGTGGTGGACGGCCTGCCCTTTCACCCCGACAACGATGGCTCGATGAAAGCCGTGGCGGGCTGGCTGACCGCCAAGACCATGCGCGAGGTGGGCGTGATGATGACGGGTGGCTCGAGCAGCATCAAGGACCTGTGGCTGCCCATGCGCGAGGCGGGCGCCCATGCGCGCGCCATGCTGATCCGCGCCGCCGCCGCGCAGTGGGGCGTGCAGGCGAGCGAGTGCACGGCCAACGCAGGCTGGGTGGAACACGCCGCCGGCCAGCGCGCCACCTTTGGCGATCTGGCCGCGCTGGCCGCGCAGCAGCCCATGCCGGGCAAGGTGACGCTGAAGGAGCCCGCGCAGTTCAAGCTGATCGGCAAGCCGCTGACGCGCATCGAGGCGCCGTCCAAACTCGACGGCACCGCCGTGTTCGGCATCGACGCCAACCCGCCCGGCCTGCTGCACGCCAGCCTGGTGATGTGCCCCACGCGCGGCGGCAAGGTGGCCCGCTTTGATGCGGCCGCCGCCCAGAAGCTGCCGGGCGTGAAACACGTGCTCGAAGTGGCGCCCTACCACGGCGGCACCGGCGGCGTGGCCGTGATTGCCGACACGCCCTGGCACGCCAAAAAGGCGGCAGCCGCAGTCACCGTGGAATGGGACCACGGCCCCGCCAGCCGCTTTGTCGAGCGACACAGTGATGGCGCGGCTGGCAGCAGGCCCTGGACCAAGCAAAGGGCTTTGGCTACCACAGCACTGGCGATGTGGACGTGGCGCTGCAGGGCGCGGCCAACACCATCACTGCCGACTACCGCGCGCCCTACCTGGCGCACGCCGCGCTGGAGCCCATCAACTGCACGGTGCAGTTCAAGGACGGTGCCGCCACCGTGTGGACATCCACCCAGGTGCCGGGCCTGGCCCGCCGGGCTGCGGCCAAGGCGCTGGACATCGACGATGAAAAAGTGACCGTGCACCAGCTGCTGCTGGGTGGCGGCTTTGGCCGCCGGCTGGAGGCCGACTACGTGGCCCAGGCCGCCGCCATCGCCAAGGCCGCCGGGGGTGCGCCGGTGCAGACGCTGTGGAGCCGCGAGCAGGACACGCAGCACGACTTCTACCGCCCCGCCTGTTTGGCGCGCTTCAAGGCAGGTTTTGATGCGCAGGGCCAGCTGGTGGCATGGCACAACGTGTCCGTGGGCCAGGCCATCGTGCCGCAGGTGCTGGTGCGCACCTTTGGCCTTGCAGGCGCGGGGCCGGACAAGACCGCGTCCGAAGGCGCGTTTGACCAGCCTTACGAATGGCCCCATGCGCGCATCGCACATGAGATCGTGGACCTGCCGCTGCCCGTGGGCTTCTGGCGCTCGGTGGGCCATTCGCACCAGGCGTTCTTCAAAGAAAGTTTTGTGGACGAGGCTGCGGTAGCGGCCAAACAAGACCCGGTGGCCTTCCGCACCGCGCTGCTACAAAAGCACCCGCGCCATCTGAAAGTGCTGCAAAAGGCGGCCGAGCTGGCGGACTGGGGCAAGCCCCTGGCACCCGGCCCCGCAGGCGAGAAGCGTGCGCGCGGCGTGGCGTTGCACCAGTCGTTCGGCTCCATCGTGGCGCAGGTGGCCGAGGTGTCGGTCAACGCCGACAAGGCCATTCGTGTGCACCGGGTGGTGTGCGTCATCGACTGCGGCGCGGCCATCAACCCCAACCTGATTGCGCAGCAGATGGAAAGCGGCGTGGTGTTTGGCCTCACAGCCGCGCTGTATGGCGAGATCACGCTGAAGGACGGGCAGGTGCAGCAGAGCAATTTTCACGACGTGCCACTGCTGCGCATGGCCGACTGCCCGCGGGTGGAGACCCACATCATCGACAGCGCCGAACCGCCCGAAGGCGTGGGCGAACCGGGCGTGCCGCCCATTGCGCCCGCAGTGGCCAATGCGCTGTTTCGCGCTCACCGGCCAGCGCCTGCGCGCGCTGCCCCTGAAGCTTGCGTGAACCGACCCAAGGAACGACGATGACCACCACCCTGCGCATCAACGGCAAAGCCTTCTCCGTCACTGCTGAACCCGACACACCCCTGCTGTGGGTGCTGCGCGGCGAGCTGCATTTGAACGGCACCAAGTTTGGCTGCGGCATGGCGCTGTGCGGCGCCTGCACCGTCCACCTGAACGGCGAGCCCGTGCGTGCGTGCATCACGCCGCTGTCGGCCGTGGGCGATGCCGATGTCACCACCATCGAGGGCCTGCAAGGCCCCGAAGCCACCGCCCTGCGCACCGCATGGACCGTGCTGGACGTGGCGCAATGCGGCTACTGCCAGAGCGGGCAGCTCATGTCGGCCTGCGCGCTGCTCAAGAAAACGCCCAAGCCCAGCGATGCCGATATTGATGCGGCAATGGGGGGCAATGCGTGCCGGTGTGGGACGTATCCGCGGATACGGGCGGCGATTCATCAGGCGGCTGAGGGGCGGGGTTGAGTTTTGGTGATTTCTGCCGCTGGCGCTTTTCTATCAAGCGCTTTTAGCTATTAATTTTGTAGCATTTTCCATGCTGTCGGCGATTCGGGCTGAGCTTGTCGGGGTCGGATCGGTTCAGCTGCGCGTTCTGGCTGAGCGTGTCGAAACCTGGACATCTGTCGAAGCCAGGGCACGTCCCCGAACCGTTCGGGCTGAGCTTGTCGAAGCCAGGGCACGCAAGCTCGCTGATCTGGCCGCATGCCTGGTTGGAGGGCGGAGGCCGGGGTGTGCGCCCGGCGGCGCAGTAACTTTCTCTTGCTTCGCCAAGAGAAAGTCACCAAAGAGAAGGCGACCCTACACGCTGCGTCCCTTCGCTTCGCTGCGGGCAACCTGCGGTGCTCGCGTCCAGCGGGGTCTCGCTCGAACTCGCTTCGTTTCACTGCGCTCAAACAATCGCGAGCCCTGATCCGCTGGCCGCTGCGCTCCTCGGCGCATCCTGAAGGGAACCCGCGGGATCGGACATCCACACGGGCCATTGCTTCGCTGCGCTGCGCTCGGCCCCAAATCGCGGGCGCAAGCGCCTCGCGCTGCGCAGCCTGGGCCGAGCGAAGCAATGGCCCGTGTGGCTGTCCGGTTGTTCGGATGTTCGGCTGTCCAAACCCCTGCTGGCTGCGCCTGCGGCGGGGCGGTTGCGGGGTGAGCATGCGCGCAAGTGCGCGCATGCCTCGTTGACTGACTCGCCGCAGTTGTTTGAACGGAGCGCGCCAGCGCGAAGTGAGTTCTGCGGCGCACCCCGCAACCGCCCCGACGCAGGTCGCCCCTTCGCACAGCGAAGGGGTCGCAGACTGGGGGTCGCCTTTTCTTTGGTGACTTTCTTTTGGCGACGCAAAAGAAAGTTACTCGCCCGCCGGGGCGACAACCCGGCCTCCGACCTCAAACCAAGCACACCGCACCCAAACACCCAACCCAGTTAGAGTATCGACCTCGCGCAACCCCTGGCCCGCCCAGGCCTCTCCTTCCTCCCTCCCCATGTCCAACCTCGTCGTCCACGGCGGCACCCCGCTGCGGGGCCGCATCATTCCTTCTGCCAACAAGAACGCGGTGCTGCCCGTGCTGTGCGCCACGCTGCTCACCAACGAGCCGCTTCGCTTGCTGGGCGTGCCCGACATCACCGATGTGCGCAAGATCCTCGACATCTTCCGCACACTGGGCAGCGATGTGCAGATGGACCACGCCACCGGCACGCTGGATCTGCACCACCACGCCACCACGTTCGACGCCGCCCACCACCGCCTGCCCGAGGAGATGCGCTCGTCCATCATGCTGGTGCCCCCGCTGCTGGCGCGCTTTGGCGTGGCGCGACTGGAGGACAACGTCAAGGGCTGCACGCTGGGCGTTCGCGAAATCGACCCGCACGTCGAGGTTTTCGCCCGCTTTGGCGGCACCGTGGAGCGGGCTGAAGGGTCGCTGCTGATCCGCTGTGACGGCAGGCTGCAGGCCAACCACCACTGGCTGGACTACGCGTCGGTCACCACCACCGAGAACTTTGTGCTGTGCGCCGCCACGGCCGAAGGCACGTCGGTGCTGACCAACGCCGCGTCGGAGCCCCATGTGCAGGAGTTCTGCCGCTTCATGAGCCTGATCGGCGTGCGCATCGAGGGCATGGGCACGTCGCGCATCACGGTACACGGCGGCACGCAGCTGCGTGGCGGGGAGTTTCGCTTTGACGAAGATTTTCACGAGATCACCACCTTCCTCGCTTTGGGCGCTATCACCGGCGGCGACGTGGTGGTGAAGAACAGCGCGCCCGAGAACTTTCCGCTCATCGACCGCACGTTCGCCAAGTTCGGCGTCACGATCACGCACGAGGACGGCTGGTCGCGCGCGCACTGCGCGGGGCCGCTCAAGGTGCAGACGCCGTTCACCAGCAATGTGCTGACCAAGGTGGAGGCGGCGCCCTGGCCGTATTTTCCGGTGGACCTGCTGCCCATCTTTATTGCCCTGGGTGTGCGGGCCGAGGGCAATGCGCTGTTCTGGAACAAGGTGTACGACGGCGCTTTAGGCTGGGCGGGCGAGCTGTCGAAGTTTGGCGCGCATGTGTTCCAGTCCGACCCGCATCGCTTGGTCACCTTTGGCGGCAACGCGCTGACGCCCGCGGTGGTGGAGAGCCCCTACATCATCCGCGTGGCGATTGCGCTCTTCATGGTGGCGGCCAGCACGCCCGGGCGCTCGGAGATCCGCAACGCCACGCCCATCCGCCGTGCGCACCCGCACTTTGTGGAAAACCTGCGCAGCCTGGGCGTGCAGGTGGAGTGGACCAGCGAGGAATGAGTGTCGAGGTGCAGGCTGGCTGACCAGCACGACCGCTTGCTATCTACCCCGGCTCGATCAGCGCATGCACCGCCCCTGCACTGCCGGGATGCGCGTCCGCGCAATACACCGCGTTGCGCCCCGCTTCTTTGGCGCGATAGAGCGCCTTGTCGGCGCGGTTGACCAGCTCTTCAAAGTCCAGCCCTGCGCCTTTGTGCAGGGTAGCCACGCCGATGCTGACAGTGACCGAAATACAGGCGCCTGCTTCGTTGACGGGCACGCTGATGGCGGCCACTTCGCGGCGCAGTGACTCTGCCAGGCGCTGGGCGCTCACGCCGTCGGTTTCGGGCAGCACGATGACGAACTCCTCGCCACCAAAACGGGCCACGATGTCCACGCCACTGCGCTTGCGCGCGGCACAGGCCTGGGCCACAGCGCAGATCACGCGGTCGCCCGCGAAGTGTCCCCAGACGTCGTTGACGGGTTTGAAATAGTCGATGTCCACCACCAGCACCGACAACGGGTGGTCAAACCTTTCGGCGCGCCTGCATTCGTTGGCGCCCAGCTCCATCAGGGTGCGCCGGTTGGCCAGGCCGGTGAGCGAGTCGTTCGACGCCAGCAGCTCCAACGCGGTGTTGAACTCTTGCAGCAACTTGTTCTGTTCAACCAACTGGCGGTTGATCTGGGCGATTTCGTGTTCCTTTTGCTTGCGGTCGTTGATGTTGAAGGTCACACCAATCAGCCTTTTTCCGGGCGTGGCGCTGCTGCGGTCCATGATGCGGCCGTAGTTGGCAAACCACACCCATTCGCCCGCCTTGGAGCGCAAACGAAACTCGGCTCGGTACTGCGCGGTCACGCCGTTGACATGGTCAGCCACAGCCTGACGCACCGTGTCGAGGTCTCCAGGATGAAACAGGCCGTAGATGTCCTGCACGCCCGAGACGATTTCGTCTTCAGAAAAGCCCAGCTCCAGGAAGGTCTTGGTGGCTTTCTGGGTAACCTGGCCGGTGACCAGGTCGTTCTCCCACAGGTCCAGCCCGGCGGCTTCCAGCACCAGCTCCAGCCGCTCTTTGTTCAGGTCCGGTTCATCCACCATGGCGGCAAACACTTGTTCCATCGGTCCCGTCGTGCGCAGTGGATCAGGCTGCGGGCATGGCGCCCGCATAACCCATGTTGCGCAGCAATGCCGCAAACGATGCGACAACACCCGGCGTGTTGTAGAGCTGCGGCGCAGTCTTGACTGCAATCACGCTCACCGCCCGGCCGGTGCTTTTGCCGGTGGCAGCGTCAAAGTACAACGCCAGGTCGTCGCTGGCGTTGGAGAAGCCCCGGCCCGTGCTCTCGGAGTAGTAGCAGATGGAGTCGGGCGCGATGATGTCCGGCGCGGTGCTGGAAGACGAGTACATGATGAGGTTCTCGTTCAGGTTGTACAGGGTGTGTGTCTGCGTGCTCTGGCTGGGGTCGGGGGTGTTGTCCAGCCGGATGATGCCCGAATCGAGTGACGCACTGGAGGTGGACTGCGTGACCGCCGTGACGAAGAAGTTGGTGACCACGGCACTGGGCCGTGCGGCCGGTGATGGCAGCGATGGCGCTGGCCACCTCGCTGGTGGACAACGGATTGACGGCCTGGAGCATTTGCAACCCCAGCGCACGCGCCTGCCCCAGCGTGCCGGGGATGTAGCTGCCTGACAGCGCAAAACCATTGCTGGCGTTCGACGGCCACATCGCAATGCCGGAATACCCGCCAAACCCCGACACCACCCCGCCAGCCAGGGTCTCGACCCGCGCTGCGGTGGACGCGCCAAGCACGGCAGATTCGATGTTGGCAGGCACGGATGCATCGCTGGCCAGCGCTGCGGGACAGGGCGCAAGCGCTGCGGTACCCGTAAACGTGGTCTGCGGCAGCTCGGGCACGGCGCGCCCGGCGCCGTCACCGTCTACCACCCACACGGCGCGCTGCGACATGGCAGCGCCAATCAACGGCACCAGAGAGTTGATGGGGCCGATCTCTACGGGAATGAAGGCTCCCAGGGGGACGCCAGTGGAGGCCTCCAGCACCTGCACTGTGTTGGTGATGGAGTTTTGAATGGCCGCTAATGTCAGCCCATCGGCCGCGTCTGGGGAGCCCATGATGGCCAGCACGCAGGCTGCGGTAGCACCGTCGTACCCCTGCACGTCCACGGTGCCGCGCCAACCCTGGTCGGCCAGCTCCTGGAGAATCGTGCAGGCATCGTGGTAACTGCCCCCTCCCCCACTGGCCAACACGGCCGCGCCGGTTGCAATCGCCTGAAAATCAGTCAAACCATAGCTAACTGCACCCATCACACGCTCCCTCTGTATGGTGAGGGACGATACCCTGGCCCAGTGGGTTGTCAACCCGCAGCATCCCCCTCGGTGCCGGGTGTTGGCCGTGGTAGCGCTGAAACAGCCTTTGACATCGCAGCTTTCTTCTTCTACCTGGGGTTGAAACCACTCTGGTAGAGCGGTGCGCCTTCGCCTATGCTCTGCCCAGCGCGGTTATCCTGAAAAAACACCCCCAGACCCACACCATGAGCCATCCAGAAAAAGCCCCCGTCTACGGTACCGAAGACCTGTTGATCAGCCTGTGCAACTCCGTCACCCGTGTGCTGAACGTGGCCACCCACGGGCAGATCCACTACTCCGGCATGGTGCAGCGCATCAGCAAAACCTGCCTCAAGCCCGACATTGGCTGTTTTGTGTTGTTTGACGGCGGCTTCTCGGGGCTGGTGATCATCAACTTCTCGGCCGCCGCCGCGATGGAGCTTTACGCCAGCTACCTGCTGAACATGGGCATGTCCAAAGACGATTTGGTCACCTCGTACACCTCGGACGAAGTCAGCAACGTGATGGGTGAGCTGATGAACCAGGTGGTCGGCGACTTCACCGGCAAGGTGCGCCGCGAGCTGCAGACCCACATCACCCAGAACCAGCCCAAGATGCTGGTGCTGAACAAGCAGGTGATGCTGAGCGTGGACGCCAACCTGGACAAGCCTGAAGCCCGGCGCGTCACCTTCTACACCAGCAACAACAACATCTTCTACCTCGAACTGGCCATCGACCGCACCGAGTTCATCAAGCTCTACGACTTTGAAGCCCAGGAAGTGCCAGACGCCGACGCGCTGATGGCCCAGTCACAAGAAGCACCGCAGGTGCCCCCACCACCGCCTGCGGGGCCGGACGACACGGATGAATTGCTGAAATCGCTGGGGATGTAATTATTCAAAAATGATAGCTGCTAGCGCTTGATGGATGAGCGCTAGACCCATATTTCACTCAAGAATCCCTCCCCTGCCACTTAGGTACAGCTGCCGGATGCCAATCAGCGCCAGTGGTAGCGCAAGCGCTGCGTGTGCAGACACGCTAAAAATCAACTTCAGCGCCGCGCGCCCAGGCGCTCCGCGATCCAGATGCCACCGAGCACCATCACGAGCGCCACGGCGTGATAAGCCCCCACTGGCTCACTGAGCACCCACACCGCCAGCGCGGGGCCGAAAACGGGATTGAGGTTGAGGAACACGCTGGCACGCGCCGGGCCGATCAGCTCTACTGCGCGGATAAACAGGATTTGCGAGACAAAAGACGGCAACAGGCCCACGTAGAGCAGGATGAACCAGCCCTGCAGCGTGGGCCAGAAAAAGTGCCCGGTCGCCACTTCGGCCGCCAGCAGCGGCAACGAGGCCAGCGCTGCGACGCCCGCCACCGCCGAGAAGAAAACCAGGGGCGGCACCACGGGGCGCGACCGCAGGCCCAGCGTGTAGCCCGCGTACAGCACACAGGCCAGCAAAATCCACAGATCGCCAATGTTGAAATCGAGCGCCGCCACCACCGCCCAGGTGCCCCGCGAGGCGACGATGGCCACCCCAGCAAGCGTGATGACCACCCCCACCATCTGCAATGCGGTGACGCGCAGCCGCAAAAACAACACCCCGGCCAGCAACACCAACACCGGAATCATCCCCTGAATCAGCGCCAGGTTGACCGCCGTGGTGTGGTGGGCGGCGGCGTAGAACAGCGCATTGAACGCGGTAAAGCCGCTCACCCCCATCAGCGCCAGATACGTCCAGCGGCCCCGCAGTGCAGGCAGGTGCTGCACCACCTGCTGGCGCGCGACAAACCACAGCGCAATGCAGGCAATGCTCCAGCGGGCCGTGGTCAGCATCATGGGAGACACGTGTCCCACCGCCAGGCGCGCCGCAACCGCATTGCTGCCCCAGATGAGGGTGGTGACGATGAGGAGAAATGCGGGGCGCTGGTACAGGCTGCGCCAAAAGGCACCGCGCGTGGCGGCAGAGGGGGATGCAGACATGGGCACGAGGGTAGCAAACTCAATACAAGCTGCTCTCCAGGGCCCTCCTCAGCGCCGGGTCCCATACGACGGACCGAACCAGCGGCAACCTACCCCTCAAACTGCGGATGCAACTGCCGAATCCGGTTCATCGCCATGCCCGCCGCCGCAGTGCGCGTCTCCACCCCCAGCTTGGCAAACACGCGCTCCAGGTGTTTCTTCACCGTGGCGGGGCTCGCGCCCAGGATGTCGCCGATGTCGCGGTTGATCTTGCCTTTGACGACCCAGTAGAGCACCTCGGCTTCACGCGCGGTGAGCTTGAACGACAGGCTCATGGATTCGATGATCTTGGCGTCGGATACCTCGCGCATCACGATGAGCCAGTCGCCGCCGCCAGCGCTGTCGCCGGCCTGCTGGTGCAGGCGGAAGGTGAGGCGGCGGGCGCCCTGCTCCACGGCCAGGCGCGGGGGTTCGGCCAGCGATGCCGCCAGCAGCGCTGCCGCGTTGTCTGCCAGCACGTGACGGCGCAGCCAGGCCTGCACCGGCTCGGGCGCCCATTGGCCGAATGCGGTGGGCGTGCCATCGGGGCCTATCTCACCAAAGTAGCTTTGCAGCAACTCACGCGCCAGCGGGGTTTGCCAGACGATGCGGCCGTCCGATGCGCGCACGGTGATGCTGGCGTAGCCAAAGGCGTCGAGCGCGTTGCGTGCTTCGCGCGCCTGGCTGGCGTCCTGCCTTGCCTTGCGGGCGGCGCCCAGGTGCACGCCCATGCGGGCCATCACCTCGCGGGGCTTGATGGGTTTGGTGACGTAGTCGACACCTCCCGCCTCCAGGGCGGCCACAAGGTGTTCGGTTTCCGTCAGGCCCGTCATGAAGATGATGGGGATGTGCGCCGTGGCGGGCGATGCCTTCAGGCGCCGCGCCACCTCGAAGCCGTCCATCCCCGGCATCATCGCGTCCAGCAAAACGATGTCCGGCAAGGCTTGCGCGGCGCGCGCCAAGGCGGCTTCTCCATGCGTGGCCACCAGCACGGTGTAGCCGGATTCATCGAGCGCGTCGTGCAGCACGGCCAGGTTGTCGGGCACGTCGTCCACGATCAGGACGACATCGCTGTCGGTGCGGTCCAGCGCTGCGCCGGGCGGCGCCGATGCCGGAATGGGATGGGGGTTTGCGATGTTCATCACGATGGCGCCTGCTCCAGGATCTGGCCCATGGCATCGAACTGGAACTGGCGAGCCAGTTGCCGCATGGTGGTCACAAAAGTGGTGTGCGCGGGCTGGCTGCGTTCGATGTCGTCCAGAGCGTTGAGGATGCCACGGTAATAGCCCAGAGCCACCACCTGCCCCAGCGCGGCCAGGGCGGGGGCATCGGGGTAGCTCAGGGGCGCTGGCGCGACCGGATCGCCCGTTGCAACAGCCATCGCTGCCGATGATGCGGGCTCATCGTGTTGCCACTGCAGGCCCAGGCGGCGCTCCAGCCAGTCCAGCAGCTCGCTGTGGCGCACGGGCTTGACGATGAAGTCCTCGGGTCGGATGTCCACGTCGTTGTCGAGCGCCTTGTCAAATGCGTTCGCTGAAACGATGGCGCATTGGACATCGGGCAACTGCAACTGCCGCACGCGCCGCAGCGTCTCCCAGCCATCAATGCCCGGCATGGCCAGGTCCATGAAGATGGCGTGCGGGCGGTAGCCAGTGGCCAGCAGGTCCAGCGCGTCGTGGCCGCTGGCGGCCTGGCGCAGTTCAAAGCCCAGGGGTTCGAGCAGTTGCACCAGCAGTTCGCGGTCGGGTTCTTCGTTGTCCACTACCAGGATGCGGCGGCGTTCACCTGCGTAACCTTTGCGCGCACGCTGCGTGAGGGCAACCACCGCTGCTGATGGGGGTGTGGCCTTGCCCAGCGCGTCGGCATGCACCTCGGGCAAGAAGAGCTTGACGTGGAACACCGAGCCCGCGCCGGGCGTGCTGGTCACCGTCAGCTCGCCGCCCATCAGCGCGGTGAGCATCTTGGCGATGGTCAGCCCCAGCCCTGCGCCGGGGGCCGACGCCGACCCGCTGCCGCCCGAGCCACCGCGCGTGAAAGGCTCGAAGATGCGATCAATCTCATCGGCGCTCAGCCCCGGCCCGGTGTCCTGCACCTCGATACGCGCCATCTCGCGCGCATAGCGCACGCGCAACGTCACGGTGCCGTGCGCCGTGAACTTGACGGCGTTGCCCAGCAGGTTGATGAGGATCTGGCGCAGGCGCTTTTCGTCGGCCCGCACCACCTCCGGGATGACGCCCTGCACATCGAACTGAAAGGCCAGGCCCTTGGCGGCGGCCTGCAGCTCGAACAGGCTGGCCATCTCGTGCAGGCCATCGGCAAAGCGCATGGGCGTGACGTCGAGCGTGAGCTTGCCCGACTCGATGCGCGCGATGTCCAGCGTGCCTTCGATGAGCGACAGCAAATGCTCGCCGCCGCGGCGGATCACGTGCACGGCCTGCTTGCGGTGTGGCGGCACGCCCGCGTCCTCGCCCATCAGTTGCGCGTAGCCCAGGATGGAGTTAAGCGGCGTGCGGATCTCGTGGCTGATGGCGCTGATGTAGCGGCTCTTGGCCTGGTTGGCCTGGTCGGCGGCGCGCTTGGCTTCTTCGGCCACCTGGCGCGCCTGCTCGGCCACGCTGCGGGCGGTCTGCAGGGCTTCGTCGGTCTGGCGGTGCAGCTCGATCTCGCGCACCAGCAGGCCCGTCTGGCGGTTCGATTCCTCCTGCGCCACCTGGCGGCTCTTGTGCGCCAGCACCAGCCACCAGGCCACGATGCCGGAGATGACCAGCAGCGCCAGATACGCCTTGAGCAGGCCGGAGCGCAGGGCCACCTCCGGCGCGGCCAGCACTTCGGTGTCGGTCAGGGCCTGCGCGATGGTGTTGAGCTCCTGGTGGTACAGCAGCCCCATGACGGACGCCAGCAGCGGCGCTATCACCAGCATCAGCAGCAGGAAGTGGCCCAGGCCCGTGTCCAGATAGCGCCACATGGCGCGCGGCAGCACCCAGCGCAGCGCGGCCGACCACTGCACCGCCATGCTGGCGTGCGGCTTGCACAGGTCGCCGCAGCGCGCATCGAGCGTGCAGCACAGCGAGCAGATGGCACCGCGGTAGGCGGGGCACTGGGCCATGTCGGGCGCTTCGTATTCACGCTCGCAGATCACGCAGCGCTGCACGGTATAGCGAACGTAGCTGCCCAGGTTTTCCTGGCCCAGCTTGCCGGGGCCGTGCATGGGCACCGCCTGCACATCGGCCAGTGCATCGGGCTCGGGCTGGCGCGCTATGTAGTAGCGCCCGCCTGTCGCCCAGGCAATGAGCGGTGCGGTCACAAACGCCACCGCCATGGCAATCACCGCCGAGAACGCCTGCGGCAGCGGGCCGAAGAACCCCAGGTGGGCGCTGATGGACACGACGGACGCCAGCGCCATCGACCCCACGCCCACCGGGTTGATGTCATACAGGTGCGCCCGCTTGAACTCGATGCCCTTGGGCGACAGGCCCAGCGGCTTGTTGATGACCAGGTCGGCCACCACCGCCATGATCCAGGCGATGGCGATGTTGGAGTACAGCCCCAGCACCTCGCCCATGGCGCGGAACACGTTCATCTCCATCAGCATGAAGGCGATCAGCGTGTTGAACACCACCCACACCACGCGCCCCGGGTGGCTGTGCGTAAGGCGCGAGAAGAAGTTGGACCACGCCAGCGAGCCCGCGTAGGCGTTGGTCACGTTGATCTTGAGCTGCGAGATCACCACAAACAACGCCGTGGCCGCCACCGCCCAGCCGTAGTTGGGGAACACATATTCGTATGCGGCCAGATACATCTGGTTCGGGTCGACCGCACGGTCTACGGGCACCATGTGGGTGATTGCCAGGTAGGCCAGCAGCGCACCGCCCAGCATCTTGAGCACGCCCAGCACCACCCAGCCCGGCCCGCCCACCAGCACGCCCAGCCACCAGCGCCCGCGCGTGGCCGGGGTGGATGCAGGCATGAAGCGCAGGTAGTCGGCCTGCTCCCCCATCTGGGTGATCAGTGCAATCCCGACGGTCAATGCCGCACCAAACAAGGGCAGTTGAAACGTTGCACCACGCATTGATTCACCACCGTAGTGCACAACCCCGGAAAACGCACCAGGATCGCGCATCAGCACATACACAAACGGCACCACCAGCATCACCAGCCACAGCGGCTGTGTCCACATCTGCAGGCGGCTGATGGCCGACACCCCGTGCGTGACCAGCGGAATCACCACAATGGCGCAGATCAAGTAGCCCCAGGTGGGCGGGATGTCGAGCGCCAGCTCCAGCGCATAGGCCATCACCGCGGCCTCCAGCGCGAAGAAGATGAAGGTGAAGCTGGCGTAGATGAGCGAGGTGAGCGTAGAGCCGATGTAGCCAAAACCCGCGCCGCGCGTGAGCAGGTCCATGTCCACGCCATAACGCGCGGCGTACACGCTGATGGGCAACCCCGCCAGAAAGATGATGAGCCCCGTGGCCACGATGGCCCAGAAGGCATTGAGGAAGCCGTATTGCACCAGCAGCGTGGCGCCCACGGCCTCCAGGATCAAAAACGACGCCGCACCAAACGCCGTGTTGGCCACCCGCCACTCGGACCACTTGCGAAACCGCTGCGGCGTGTAGCGCAGCGCGTAGTCCTCCATGGTCTCGGTAGCCACCCAGCTGTTGTAGTCACGCCGGACCTTGACCACCTGCTGGGGGGCCTGCTGGGGCTCGTGTGCATCCACGCCGGACTCTGGCGGCAGCAGCGGGGCGGCATCAGCAGGGGCTGCGGAGGCAAGAGAGGCGGTGTGGGGAGGCATGGGCAATGGCGGCGGTCACCCCTTCCGGTGCAGTTTCCATGCCACTGCCCACCCCGCGGTCAGCCCCTGCGCCAGATGACGTATGGCGGGCACGGGGCTTGCTGCCTAAGATGGAACGGACTCAAGCAGATATCCCCGGTACACCCTGGTGTAGTACGGCTTCACGGTCGATCACCAAGACCCGTTGGGGCTGAGCTTGTCGAAGCCTCGCGCGGCGCTTCGACAAGCTCAGCGTGAACGGATTTGTGTTTTTTTGAATACACACACGCATGAGACGAAACGGAACTGACTCCTCGCGTTCGACCGCCCTCAGCGGTCGCGCGAGCCATTGACCCCAGCATTGAGTGAAACGAAATGGAATTAACTCCTCGCGAAAAAGACAAGCTGCTGATCTTCACCGCCGCCCTGCTGGCCGAGCGCCGCAAGGCCCGGGGCCTGAAGCTCAACTACCCCGAGGCCATGGCACTGATCAGCGCGGCAGTCATGGAAGGCGCGCGCGACGGCAAAACCGTGGCGCAACTCATGAGCGAGGGCCGCACCGTGCTGACCCGCGCCGACGTGATGGAGGGCATCGCCGAGATGATTCCGGACATCCAGGTCGAGGCCACCTTCCCAGACGGCACCAAGCTCGTCACCGTGCACCAGCCGATCGTCTGACCCCTTTCCCCCTTCTCCGGGGAGCCCCCATGCGCATCACCTTTTCACACCGCCACATAGCAGCTCTTCTTTTCATAGCTGCCAGCGCAATCAGCACAGGCGCCATCGCCCATACAGGCGCTGAATCCCACCTCCACAACAGCTTTCTGAGCGGCTTTGCCCACCCCCTATTCGGCCTGGACCATCTGGCTGCCATGGTGGCCGTGGGCCTGTGGAGCGCCCTGGCTGCGCGCAGCGCCGGACGCGAATTGCTGTGGGGCCCCGTGGGCTTTGCGGCCATGCTGCTGGTGGGCGCCGTGCTGGGCCTGCAGGGCGTGGCGCTGCCTGCGGTGGAGCCGATGATTGCCGCTTCGCTGCTGGTCACGGGCCTGCTCGTGGTGTCGCGCCTGCGGGTACCTGGCGTGGTGGCGGCTCTGGTGGTCGGCGTGTTTGCCGTGTTCCACGGCGTGGCCCACGGCTATGAGCTGGCGGGCGACGACAGCGCCTGGCAAACCCTGGCAGGCATGCTGACTGCCACCGTGCTGCTGCACGGCGCCGGTCTGGCGGCAGGCTGGGCGCTGCGCAACCGCCAAGTGTGGCTGGCACGCGCTGCCGGAGCGGGCGTGGCCACGTTGGGTGGTGCACTGCTGGTGCAGATGGTTTGATCCCGCCAACCCTCAGGACCCCACCATGATCCCAGGCGAACTCTTCACCGAACCCGGCGAACACCTGCTCAACACCGGCCGCCGCACGCTGACCGTAGTGGTGCGCAACACCGGCGACCGCCCCATCCAGGTGGGCTCGCACTACCACTTTGCCGAGACCAACAACGCCCTGGGCTTTGACCGGGCCGCCGCGCGCGGCATGCGGCTGAACATCGCATCCGGCACCGCCGTGCGGTTTGAGCCCGGCCAGGAGCGCACGGTAGAGCTGGTGGACTACGCGGGCGAGCGCAAGGTGTTCGGCTTTCAGGGCCTGACACAGGGCGCGCTGTAGTCCGATGCAGCCGCGGCACTCCGTGCACATCAGCGCTCCCAGGGTCCCCCACCCGTCCGGGCTGAGCTTGTCGAAGCCGTGGCGCGCACTGTGCACGCGAGGGTCCTTCAACATACGCGGGGCGAGCGGACGGCAGGGCGCGGCGCAATATTCGAATCAAAACAGCCTCTAGCGCTTATCAGACAAGCGCTAATAGCTATCGAAACAGTAGTAACCAGTTCTCGCGGAGCACACCCTATGGCAACCATTGGACGACGCGCCTACGCCGAAATGTTCGGCCCCACCGTGGGCGACCGCGTGCGCCTGGCCGACACCGAACTCTTGCTAGAAGTCGAGGCCGACCACACCCTGCGCGCAGGCAGCTACGGCGAAGAGGTCAAATTTGGCGGCGGCAAGACCATCCGCGACGGCATGGCGCAAAGCCAGCGCACCAACGCGGGCGGCGCGGTCGACACGGTGCTGACCAACGCCCTGGTCATCGACCACACCGGCATCTTCAAAGCCGACATCGGCCTGCGCGCAGGCCGCATTGCAGCCATCGGCAAGGCGGGCAACCCCGACACCCAGCCGGGCGTGGACATCATCATCGGCCCCGGCACCGAGGTCATCAGCTGCGAGGGCAACATCGTCACCGCAGGCGGCATCGACAGCCACATCCACTTCATCTGCCCGCAGCAAATCGAAGAAGCTCTGGCCAGCGGCATTACCACCATGCTGGGCGGCGGCACCGGGCCTGCCACCGGCACGCTGGCCACCACCTGCACGTCGGGCCCCTTCAACATGGAGCGCATGCTGCAGGCGGCCGATGCCTTCCCGATGAACCTGGGCTTCCTCGGCAAGGGCAACGCCAGCCTGCCCGATGCGCTGCACGAGCAGATCAACGCAGGCGCCATTGGCCTCAAGCTGCACGAAGACTGGGGCACCACGCCTCGCCGCCATCAGCAACTGCCTGGACGTGGCCGAAGCCACCGACACGCAGGTGGCCATCCACTCCGACACGCTCAACGAATCGGGCTTTGTGGAGAACACCATTGCCGCCGTGGGCGGGCGCGGCATCTGCGCCTTCCACACCGAAGGCGCGGGCGGCGGCCACGCGCCCGACATCCTGCGCGTGGTGGGCGAGGACAACTTTCTGCCCAGCTCCACCAACCCCACCATGCCGTACACCCACAACACGCTCGATGAGCATGTGGACATGCTCATGGTGTGCCACCACCTCGATGCCAGCATTGCCGAAGACCTGGCCTTTGCCGAAAGCCGAATCCGCAAGGAGACCATCGCGGCCGAAGACATCCTGCACGACCTGGGCGCCATCAGCATGATGTCGAGCGACAGCCAGGCCATGGGCCGCGTGGGCGAAGTCATCCTGCGCACTTGGCAAACCGCGCACAAGATGAAGGTGCAGCGCGGCAGCCTGCAAGGCGACACCGCCCGCAACGACAACACGCGCATCAAGCGATATGTAGCCAAGTACACCGTTAACCCCGCCATTGCGCACGGCATCAGCCATGAAGTGGGCTCGCTGGAAGTGGGTAAATGGGCTGACATCGTGATCTGGAAGCCTGCGTTCTTTGGCGTGAAGCCCGCGCTCATCCTGAAAGGCGGCTTGATCGCCATGGCCGCGATGGGCGACCCGAATGCCTCCATCCCCACACCCCAGCCCGTGCACTACCGGCCGATGTTTGGCGCCTTTGGTGGCGCCCTTGCCAAGACATCGCTCACCTTCGTCTCGCAGGCCGGTTTGGCTGCAGGCATTGGCGAGCGCTTTGGCCTGCGCAAAACGCTGAGCGCGGTGCGCAACATCCGGGGCGTGCGCAAGCAGCACATGGTGCACAACAGCTACACGCCCAAGATGGAGATTGATGCGCAGACCTATTCGGTTCGCGCAGACGGCCAGCTGCTGACGTGCGAGCCCGCCACCGTCTTGCCCATGGCGCAGCGCTACTTTTTGTTCTGACCGATTGATTGCCCCATGGCCGAAGCCACTGCACTGCTGCACATCCGCCTGGACGACCTGAGCGACCCGCGCATTGAAGCCTTCATGCAAGAGCATCTGGTGGATATGCGCGCCGTGTCGCCACCAGAAAGCGTGCATGCGCTGGACATGGACCAGCTGTGCCAGCCCGACATCGCCTTCTGGTCGGCCTGGCTGTCGGAAGACGATGGTGACACCTTGGTGGGCACCTGCGCCCTCAAACGGCTCAGTGCCACGCATGCGGAACTCAAGTCCATGCGCACCAGCGCCCGCCACCGGGGCCAGGGCATAGCCCGCCAGTTGCTGCACCATGTGCTCGAAGAAGCCCGCGCACGTGGCTTTGCGCGGTTGAGCCTGGAGACGGGGCCACAGCCCTTCTTTGAGCCGGCACGCCAACTGTATTTTCAGAACCGCTTTGTCGAGTGCGGCCCCTTTGCCGACTATGGCCCCGACCCGTACAGCTTCTTCATGACCCGCGCGCTGTAAACCAAGTCCGGCCATCTGCCTTGCGCCCGGGCCCACAATGCGCGTTTTGCCCGCCGCAACGAAACAAAACCCCATGATCCAAGCCTCAAAACTCATCCCCCAAGGCAAGGGCCTTGCGCCCGTGCTGGTCAAGCGCGCCACCACCATCGAGCTGGACTGGGACGTGCGCCAGAAAAGCCGCTTTGCCGCCACCGACTCCGCCGGGCGCGAACTGGGCGTCTTCTTGCCCCGTGGCACCCTGGTGCGCGGCGGCGATGTGCTGGTGGCCGAAGACGGCTCCATGGTCCGCGTGATTGCAGCGCCGCAGCCCGTGCTGGTCATCACGCATTGCAAAAACCACGGCACCCCGTTCGACCTGACCCGCGCCGCCTACCACCTGGGCAACCGCCACGTGCCTATCGAGCTGCAGCCCGACCACCTCAAGATCGAGCCCGACCACGTGCTGGCCGACATGCTGCGCGCCATGCACCTCATCGTCAAAGCGCAAGACCTGCCCTTTGAACCCGAAGGCGGCGCCTATGCCGCAGGGCATGGCGGCGGGCACCACCACGGCGGACACGACCATGACAGCGACCATGACCATGGCCATGGCCACAACCACTCCCACGACGCGGCACACGACCACGCCAGCCCTGCGGAACATAGCCACGGCAATGCACACGAACACGCACACACCCATTCGCATGGGCCAACGGAGTCCGCTGCCCCGGCGGCTGCTCCCGCACGCGGTCGCACGGTAGCCATCCCCGTGGTCGCCCAGGGCCATGTGCACGGCCCCGACTGCAACCACGATCACTGACCACGGCCCGTGACCTTGCCAGTGAACCTGCCAGCGACCGTGACCTCCACCCCCGCCGTTCGGGCTGAGCCTGTCAAAGCCGGGGCACCACAACTACCCGCTCGGGCTGAGCCTGTCGAAGCCGGGGCACCGCATTGCGCCCACTTGGCTGTTTGCGTACTGCCAAATCGCTGAGCCCCCATGCGCAACGACCGCCCCGCCCCCCTGCCCGCAGCCAGCCTGCTGCAACTCATCTGGCTCGCATCCCCCGCGCTGCCCGTGGGCGGCTTCTCGTACTCCGAAGGGCTGGAAAGCGCCATTGAAAACGCGGGCGTCGCCAGCGAAGCGGACGTGGCCGACTGGCTGCTGGACCAGTTGCACATCACCCAGTCGCGCGGCGACATGGCGCTGATCGCCAAGGCCGTGGGCGCCTGGCGCCGCGCCGACTGGGACCATGTGCGCGAACTCAACGACTGGGTGCTGCACACCCGCGAAACCAGCGAACTGCGGCTGCAGACCGAGCAGATGGGTCGCTCCATGGCCGACTGGCTGCGCAACCAGAACCTGGGCGACGAACAGGCCCTGCCCGCCATCCGCCACCTGGCCGCCCTGCCGCCCACCTACCCGGTGGCGTTTGCGCTGGCCGCATCCACCACCCAGGCGCCCGTGCGCGATGTGCTGCTGGCCTATGCCTTTGGCTGGGCCGAGAACATGGTGCAGGCCGCCCTCAAATCCATGCAGCTGGGCCAAAGCGCAGGCCAGCGCATCCTGGCCCAGCTTGCCGACGCCATACCCGCCGCCGCCGACCACGCCATCGGCCTGATGGACAGCGAACGCCAGGCCTTCTCCCCCATGCTGGCCATCCTGAGTGCCCAGCATGAAGTGCAATATTCAAGACTTTTTCGATCCTAGCGCTTGATAAGCTTACGCGAGCAGCTATTCATTTCATAGTAAATAACGCCATGACCACCGCACTGCACCACATCGCCCACCGCACCAAAAACCTGCCCCCGCTGCGCGTCGGCATCGGCGGCCCCGTGGGCTCCGGCAAGACCACGCTGCTGGAAATGCTGTGCAAGACCATGCGCGATGACTACGACCTCATCGCCATCACCAACGACATCTACACCAAGGAAGACCAGCGCCTGCTGACCGTGAGCGGCGCCCTGCCCGCCGAGCGCATCCTGGGCGTGGAAACCGGCGGCTGCCCGCACACCGCCATCCGCGAAGACTGCTCCATCAACCTGGAGGCCATCGACCGCATGCTGGGCGAGTTCCCCAACGCCGACATCGTGTTTGTAGAAAGCGGCGGCGACAACCTGGCCGCCACCTTCAGCCCCGAGCTGAGCGACCTGACGATCTACGTCATCGACGTGGCCGCCGGCGAAAAAATCCCCCGCAAGGGCGGCCCCGGCATCACCAAAAGCGACCTGTTCATCATCAACAAGACCGACCTGGCCCCGCACGTGGGCGCCAATCTGGACGTGATGCACGCCGACACCACCCGCATGCGCACCAACGCCCAGGGCGCTCAAGCCGTTTGTGATGACCAACCTGAAAACCCTGGCGGGTGTGGCTGACGTGGTGAAGTTCATCGAGACGCGGGGCATGCTGAAAAACCAAGTCCCCTAAATCGACTAGAGTCACCTGCCGAGCTCTCAAGGAGCGGCCCCTTGTGATTTTGCGACTGTCAAAAATTCTGCGGGTTGGCATCAGTCACGGAGCGCTTTTTTTGTGAGTGGCGCAGCGAGAGAGGCTCGCGAGTTGACGGCAAATCTCCTCTATTCACCGAAGCCAGCGTCGGCGCTGCATCCATAGAACTCCCAGCAGCGCGTGCTGAGCACCATCATTCCCCACTCGCCAATAGTAGGAACCGATACCGCAGTGCTGGCAGCCCCCGCCACATTCGTACTATTGAAAACTTCGGTGACGTCGCTGGGTGTGAGGACGCGACCATAAACGCGAACCTCATCAATTAATCCCCCGAAAAACTCGTCGTCACGACCTTGAGCATTGATTCCGATCCGCAACGGTTGAGCGTTATCAGTAGCCAACACGACGCCCAGTTTTGTGTCCTGAATTGATCCATTTACATAAAACACAAGAGTGCTGCCGTCATAAGTCACAGCGACATGAGTCCAAACACCCTGAGGTAGGAGAAACCCGGAGGAATGATCGTTGCCTTCACCAATCATTCGCAGCTTCTCCCCCCTTCCATCAGTACAGAGAACCGCTGACTCGCGTTGGGTTGCCCCCAGCTCACCACGTTTCCGTTATCTGCAGTGGAGGACAGGATTCACCCAAAATGCAACGGTACGGGTACTGGCGCCGCCAGGCAGGACTCCGGCGAGTCCTGGTACCTCTACAAAACTAGTTGCGTTGTCAAAGCTACCAGCCTGTCCAACCCGCCCCGCGGCGTACGTCAGCGAGGTGGCCGCACCATTTCGTCCGCCACCAGATGAATCGTTGACGTTGTTCTCAAAACCGTACCAGCCAAGCAACCCTGTGGTCATATCTGCATGAGCCGAAATAGCAGCTACAGCAACCAAGCCACCGACAACAGCCCGCATCAATCGCGGTACAAGCTTTAAAGTCATATATATCTTTTTCAAACTACAGATAGTTACATTGTCTATCAAGAATCTATCGCCACGGTTTGAGCGTTCTTTCTCTTTATTCTCATCACAGCTACGCCGCGCAATACACATCAAAAACAACGCTGGGCGAACCAATGTTGTGAATTTGATCTACTGGTCGCTGTTTCCGCATGCAGGCGCGAGGGCATGGGAGTAATGCAGCGACCTGGTCCACACGCCGATGTGTTGAAGTTCATCGGGACGCGGGGCATGCTACAAAATGCAGCACCCGCCGTGGGCTAGAATCCGCGGCTTCCGTTCCCGGAGACGTGGGTGAGCGGTTTAAACCAGCAGTCTTGAAAACTGCCGACGGGCAACCGTCCGTGAGTTCGAATCTCACCGTCTCCGCCAAATTGAAGTTCGCCAACGCCCGGCAACATCCAAAGAACCCGCTCTCCACATAGGGCAGCGGTCTTTTTTTGTCCGCAGTCGTTCGGCAACCTCCGCCTACAGCCAGTGAATTTGTCGGTGCTTCTCAAGGTAGGACGTAGCATGCGTTATTTCAGATACCGTCAAAGGGGCGCCCATGGCACTGATCGACACGTTCGTGAGGCAAGTTTGACACTCCGGCAAGCCAGCCGGGAACAAGCATGCCGATAGGCAGGGGCTCTCTCTGCTGGCGAAGGCGGCGGGTAAATACTGGCGCTTTGACTACCGCCACGCGGGCAAGCGCAAAACACTCGCCCTTGGCGTGTACCCGGCTGTGACTCTGGGGCAGGCCCGCCAGCGCCGCGACGATGCGCGGACGCTGCTGGCAGACGGTATCGACCCCAGCGCCGCCAAGCGCGCGAGCCTTGCCGAAGTGAAGGCGGCGGCAGTCAACACCGTTGAAGCAATGGCCCGCGCCTACCTTGCGAACAAGCGCGAGGGATGGTCAGCCACCCACTACGACCGCGAGGCTCGCAGCCTAGAAAAAGACCTGTACCCGTTTCTGGGCCCGCGCCCAATAGGCGAAGTGGAGCCGCCCGAGCTGCTGGGGACGCTTGAGAGGGTTCAGAACCGTGACGCGGCTCAGAGCGCACACCGGCTTTGGTCCACTGCATCGGGCGTGTGGCAGTACGCCATTGCCAGAGGGGGTGCGACACGGGACATAACCCAAGACATTAAGAAAGCCCTGCGACCTCGTCAGAAAGGACACTTCCCGGCCATCACCAACCCCGCCAAGCTGGGCGAGTTGCTGCGCACCAGCGACGGCGGCGGGCCCATGGTGCGAACGGCCCTGTACATCGCCCCCATCCTGTTCCAGCGCCCCGGCAACCTCCGCACCATGCGATGGGCAGACCTTGACCTTGATGCAGGCGTGCGGACGATCCCCAGCACCGACTTAAAGCGCAGCGTGGTGGCCAAGCGCAATGGCACGGCGCACAAGGTGCCGCTGCCCCGCCAGGCGGTGAAGGCCATAAGCGCACTACAGCCCCTGACTGGCGGCGGTGAATACGTGTTTCCCGGCCAGCGCGACCACGGCAAGCCTATGAGTGAGGCCGCTGTGAGCGCGGCGCTGCATGCCACGGGCTACAAGGGCTTGCACTGCTGGCACGGCTACCGCGCCACGGGACGGACCCTCTTTCGCGAGGTGTTCAAGATTGACGTGGACGTGATTGAGGCGTAAGTAACCGTCACCCGGCAAAGCCGGGTGATGGTTACCTTTCCCGATAACGTGCTGAAGTTATCCACGATGCGCACCATATACGACACGCGTTATGTCAGCAAACCATAGCTTGCCGTAGGCAGACATCGGGATTTCTAACACCCGCTGCAGAAAATCAATGGCTGCTTTCGGGCGTCGGCTCTGGTCTCAAAATCAGCCGGTCACTGTCACCCGTAGCCCCCCGGCGCAACCCGGGCACCAACGCACATCGCTATCGAACGTTGAACCCCACGCTTCAGACCGGATAGGTGCCTGGCAGCAGGATCGACCGGTCCACGGTATTGATGTTGGTATGGCCGCAGAACGCCATGGTGATGTCCAGCTCCTTCTGAATGATCTGCAGGGCGCGGGTCACGCCCGCTTCGCCGTGGGCACCCAGGCCATACAGAAAGCTGCGGCCGATGAGCGTGCCCTGGGCGCCCAGCGCGCGCGCCTTCAGCACGTCCTGCCCGCTGCGGATGCCGCCGTCCATCCACACCTCGATGTCTTTGCCCGCTGCGGCGGCGATGCCCGGCAGCGCGGCGATGGACGATGGCGCCCCATCAAGCTGGCGGCCGCCGTGGTTGCTGACGATGAGCGCGTCGGCGCCGCTGTTGACGGCCAGGCGCGCGTCTTCGGTGTCCATGATGCCCTTCAGGATCAGCTTGCCGCCCCAGCGTTTTTTGATCCACTCCACATCGCCCCAGTTGAGCTGCGGGTCAAACTGCTCGGCCGTCCAGGACGACAGCGACGACAAATCGCCCACCCCCTTGGCGTGGCCCACGATGTTGCCAAAGCTGCGGCGCTTGGTGCCCAGCATGCCCAGGCACCAGCGGGGTTTGGTGGCCAGGTTGATGAGGTTCTTCAGCGTGGGGCGCGGCGGCGCGGACAAGCCGTTCTTGATGTCCTTGTGGCGCTGGCCCAGGATCTGCAAATCGAGCGTGAGCTGTAGCGCAGAGCAGTTGGCGGCCTTGGCACGGTCGATGAGGCGTTCGATGAAGTCGCGGTCGCGCATCACGTACACCTGAAACCAGAACGGATGGTTGCCGGTGTGTTCGGCCACATCCTCGATGGAGCAGATGCTCATGGTGGACAGCGTGAACGGTATGCCAAACGCCTTGGCCGCCCTGGCTCCCAGTATTTCTCCGTCGGCATGCTGCATGCCGGTAAGGCCCGTGGGCGCAATGGCCACGGGCATGGCAACGTCCTGGCCGACCATGGTGGTGCGGGTGCTGCGGCCTTCCATGT
The DNA here is from genome assembly GCA_963784815.1 of uncultured Gammaproteobacteria bacterium. GTDB lineage: Bacteria > Pseudomonadota > Gammaproteobacteria > Burkholderiales > Burkholderiaceae_C > Acidovorax. The sequence continues at coordinate 64,544 of CAWATB010000011.1, forward strand.
TCACGGCTACGCGCTGGCGCAGCTTGATGCTCTGAAAATCTGTGGTGTTGGCCCGGTAGGTGCCCTCGGTGTACGAGCCTGAATCGGCGTAGTCATAGAACATGCGCGGCACGCGGCGCTCGGCAATGACGCGCAGGTCTTCGATGCAGGTGATTTTGGACAGATTGGGCACGCAGACACTCCAGAGATAGATGGGCTTGGGGCAACAACACCCGCAGCGGCAGACAACAAACTGCTACCACGCGCAGAGCCCGCAGGCCAGGCAGGGATGCAATGGATGGTAGGCACTTGTCCGACGCCGGACCATCAAAATTATTTGCGCGGGGCTGCAACAAATTTCCAGCGTGGTGGTGGCTGGGGCGCTGCGCGCAAGGGCGGCGCATGAAGCATCGCAAGTCACCATCGCCAAAAATACAAACCAAAATGGCCTCTAGCGCTTACTGAATAAGCGCTAACAGCTATATTTTTAATAGTGAATGGATGATTCACGCGTGACACCGTGGTGCCATCCGTGCGATGCAGCGCCAAGCAGTGCCATGCAGAAAAGGGTCACTTTCCCAACGCGGCCAAAGTGCTGGTCGTCACCACCACGACGGGCTCCGCTTGCGGCCCCTGGTAGAGCATGAAGCGCATGCGCCCGCCGCGTTTGGCGGCGTACATGGCGCTGTCGGCGTGGCGCGACAGGGCATCGAACGTGTCGCCGTGCTGCGGGTACAGTGCGATGCCGCCGCTCAGGCCCACGTGCTGCATCTCGCCCCCCAGGTCAAACGACTGGTCACACGACGCCAAAATTTTGCGCGCCACACCGCAGGCGGCCTCCGCGCCATCAAGCCCTGGCAGCAGCACCACAAATTCGTCGCCCCCTTGGCGGCACACAGTGTCTGACGCGCGAACAGCCGTCTGCAAGCGCTGGGCAAACTGCACCAGCAGCTGGTCGCCCACATCGTGGCCCAGGCGGTCGTTCACTGCCTTGAAGCCGTCCAGGTCGATGTACATCACCGCCAGGCTTTTGCCGTCGCGCCGCGCCTGCGAGATGGCCAGCTGGGCGCGGTCTTGCAGCAGCACGCGGTTGGGCAGGTCGGTCAGCGCGTCGTACTGCGCCAGGTGGGCCATGCGCTCGGCCATGGCAGCGGCCTCGGTCACGTCGCGCAGCACGGCCACGGCGCCGGTCACGGTGCCATGGCGGTCGGTGATGGGGCTGGCAGTTTCTTCCACCTGAAAACGCTGGCCGCTGAGGCGGTGCACCACCACGCCACGCACCACGTCCACCGCCGTGGCTTTCTGGATGGCGGCACGCAGCGGGCTGGCCAGCAGGTCGTCGTTGTCCGGGCTGCGCAGGCTGACCACCTCGTCGACGTTGTGGCCCGCAGCGTCAAATGCCTGCCAGCCCGTCAGGCGTTCAGCCACGGGGTTGAGGTAGGTCACGCGGCCCTGCGCGTCGGAGCACACCACGGCATCGCCGATGGACTGCAGCGTGAGGCGCACACGCTCTTTCTCATCGAACAGCTCGTCTTCCATGCGTTTGCGCTCGGAGATGTCAGTGACCTGCACAAAAATGCCGCGCACTTCATCGCCTTCAATGTCGGGCCGATAGGACGCAATCGTATGGCGCGGCGCACCACGGGTGTCGACGATCCGTCCGCTCAAACAACTGCGCCTCACCCCGCAACGCGCGTTCCAGATAAGGCTGATTTGCTGTGTACAAACTGGCGCCCAGCAAGCTCGCTGATGTGCATGCCGCGCAGCTTGTCGGGATGCACGCCGAACCAGTCGCAGTGAGGCCTCGTTGGCAAAGCGGTTGTGCAGCTGCGCGTCCCAGTAGCCAATCATGGACGGCATGTTGTTGAGGATGGTGCGCACGTCGTGCTCGGCCTCGCGCAGCGTGATCGACACCTGTTGGCGCAAGGCCAGTTCGCGAATGAACAGCATGGCGAGGCCCAAGCAGCCTGCCATCAGCAGCGCCGCAAAACCGCCCAGCACCCAGGCGCTGCGGTACCACTTGGCCAAGATGGTGTCGGTGGACTGCGCCACGTTGATGATCAACGGGTAGTTGCCCACTGGGCGAAATGAGTACATGCGCTCAACGCCGTCGAACGCGGCGATGCCAACAAAAGAGCCCGTGCCTTCTTTCTGAAAACGCACCATGTTGGGGCTGCCCGCGAGGGATTTGCCGACATCGGCATCTCCATACGGAAAGCGCGATATCACCACTCCGTCTTGCCTGAACAAGTTGACGCCGCTGTTCAAACCCAGGTCAATCGAGCCAAAAAGCTCGTTGAAATAGCTCAGGCGAATAGCCCCCACCACCACCCCAGCCAAACTCCCATCGGCGTGGTAGTAGCCACGCGACATGGGCAGGACGTTCAGGCCCGAAACCCGCGAAGGCACCGGCTTGCCGATGAACAAACCTTGATACTTTTCAGCCTTGAACGCCAAAAAATAGTCACGGTCGGCAAGGTTGACATTGCGCGGCTGTAGCGAGCCAGAACCCAGCACCACGTTGCCCTGCGCATCAAGCACCAACACGTCGCCTGCGCCACGCGCACGCAAGGAATTGTCAAACACCACGCGGGCGCGCAAGTCCGCGGGCAGGGCCATCACCTCGGGCCGGCTGACTTCGCGGGCCACCCCCTCCAGTGACTTGTCAAACGAGTCCAAGACCCAGCCCAGGCCCTGATCCAGCGTGCGAGCCAGATTGCTGTTGGTTTGTTGCGCGAAACTCCACTCGTCGTCGCGGATGGTCCAGATCGTTCGCGCAAACAACACGCCAATGCCCATCGCCACCAACAGTGCTAGCCAGATCAGGCGGTGTGAGAAAAACTGACGAAACAAGGGCATAGAGATAATTTGTAACCAATCTTAAACCACGGCTGGCGCGCAGATAACTGCGTAGTCACACCGTATTCGTCGGGATTGGGCCCGTCAATGCGCAGCAGCCCTTGGTGGTGCGACGACCACCCCGGCGCCTCGCACCTCCAGCCGGATCTCATCGAGCACCCGGCCTTCGGGGTCGGTGAGCTGCACCACATGGCGCCCCGGCCAAGGCAACCACGCCACCCGCGGGCCGCGGCCCAGAGGCTTGCCGTCCATGCGCCACAGCAGCACTCCATCGCCGGTGGCGGTGAACTGAAGGCGCTGGCGTGCGGGAGGAATGTCCGGGTCCAGCGCAATGATGGTGCCGGGCGCGGGGCCGGTGATGCGCGCTGCTGCGCCAGTGGCAGCGGTGCCCATGCCTGCGGCAGCAACTGCGGTAGTCGTGGCTGCAGTGCGGACGGTTTTTTTATGGTCATTTTGGCCTCTAGCGCTTGTCCCATAAGCGCTAGTAGCTCCAGTATCCATAGCAAATAGCGCTTGCTGTGTGCCGGGTAGGAACCACTCCTGGCGGGCAGCCTCCAGAGGAACCGCGGCGGCTGTGTGGGATGGGGCGGCTGAGGCAATGGGGGTTGCTTGCGCAGGGCCAAACCGCACGGCGGCCTGAACAAGGCCCGCCGGAGCCTTGGGCGCACGGCTGGGTTCGCGCGCGTGCAAAAAGCCCATCACCGCCGACCAGATGGGCGCTGCGCCGCTGGTGCCGCTCACGTCATGCATGGCGGCGCCACTGGCGTTGCCTACCCACACGCCCACGGTGTAGCGCTCTGACCAGCCCACGGCCCAGTTGTCGCGCATGTCTTTGCTGGTGCCGGTTTTGACGGCCGTCCAGAAGCGGGTGGCCAGCACGCTGTCGGTGCCAAAGGTTCGGGCGCGGGCATTGCCGTCAGACAGGATGTCGCCCACGATGAACGCCGCCCGCGCATCCAGCGCCTGAGAAGACGGCGCCTTGCGCGTCAGACAGCGACACGGCCCCCACACGCCCTCCATTGCCCAGGGTGCGAAACGCGTTGGTCAGGTGCAGCAGCGGCACCTCGGGGCTGCCCAGCGCCAGGCTGTAGCCAAAATAATCACCGCTTTCGCGCAGCGGCAGCCCCACCGCGCCCAGTTGGCGGTGGAAGGCATCGGGCGTCACCATCACCAGCGTGCGCACCGCCGGCACATTGAGCGACGCCGCCAGCGCCGTGCGCACCGACACCCAGCCTTTGAACTGCCGGTCGTAGTTCTGCGGGATGTACAGGCCACTGGCCGTGGCGATGTGTGCGGGCGAGTCATCGACCAGCGAAGCCGCTGTCAGCCGCCGCTCGGCAATCGCCTGCGCATACAAAAAAGGCTTGAGCGTGGAGCCCGGCTGGCGCAGCGCCAGCACGCCATCCACCTCACTGGCCTGGCTGAGCTGACCGGACGAACCCACCCACGCCAGCACCGCGCCCGTGGCGTTGTCCAGCACCAGCACGGCGCCGTCTTCTACATTGCGCCCACGCAGCTCACGCAGGTGTTGTGACAAGGTCTGCACTGCAAACCGCTGCAGCGGCGCACGCAGCGTGCTGGGCACCCGTTCGGGCACAACCGCTCCATCCTTGAAGCGCTGGCGCAGCAGATAACGCGCAAAGTGCGGCGCCACGCCTTCGCTCGCGTCAAACGCGCGGCGCTGCAGGGCGGCGGTGGTGAAGAGGTCGAGCGCATCGCAATCGACGGGCGTGGCAGCGGTTTTGGCTGCCGCTGCGGGTGCAGCCCCTTTTGCGCGCCGCGGTGTTGAACCGGTGGACGAACTTGGGGCGGCGCTGGCTTGCATATCGCGCAACACGCCGCACGCCCGCTGCGCCACCAGCGCAGGCCGCGCATTGGGCGCGCGCACCAACGCTGCGGCCACCGCCGCCTCGCGGTCGTCCAGGCCGTGGGCAGCCTTGCCAAACAGCGTGCGACTCAGCGCGTCAATGCCCACCAGCTCGCTGCGAAACGGCACGAGGTTGAGGTACGCCTCCAGGATCTGGTCCTTGCGCCAGCGCCGGTCCAGCACCTGCGCGGCCACCGTCTGCCCGAGCTTTTGCACCACCGTGCGCCCGCCGGGGCCCTGGCGCCAGTCCCCGTCCAGCAGGCCGGCCAGCTGCATGGTGATGGTGCTGGCCCCGCGCGTGCGCTGGTTCCACAGGTTGCCCCAGGCGGCGGCCGAGGCGGCGCGCCAGTCCACGCCGCTGTGTTCAAAAAACCGCTTGTCCTCGCTCAGCACCAAGGCCGTGCGCAGCGCGGGCGACACGTCGCCGAGCTGCACCCACTGGCCGCGCCGCACGGTGGCATCGGTGCGCAAGCGCTGCAGGACCTCGCCTTCGCGCGAGAGGATTTGCGTGTCGGAGGGTCTGAAGTCGTCTCGAACTTCACTAAAAGACGGTATAGCGCTTGCTGGTGTTGCGCTGATAGCTATCAAAATCGCAGCAATCCATTGCGCAGCCTGCCCGCCGCGCCACCTGGCAACCGCGGGCCAGGGCCACGACGCGCTCACTCATCCGGGTGCTCCCGATCAAATCGTTTCTCCGCTTCGGTCAGGTGCCGCAGCAACACATGCGATATCAGGTTGACGCCGATGCCGCCAAACACCACGGGCAGGATGTAAAGCGCAATCGACAGCTCGGAGATGAACACCGCATCGTCGGCCAGTGAGGGCGTGTTCTTGGCCACAGTCGCCAGGGACTGCAGCAGGTACACGTCCACGCCCGAGATGAGCACCAGCGCAATCCCAAAACCCAGCACCGCCGTGCGCGAGATGGAGCGGGTTGCCAGCAGCAGCCCGTAGATGCCTGCGGGCAGCACCACCGAGAACGCCACCAGCACCCAGAACCGCAGTTCGACAAAAACACTGAGGCTCATGGTGCGGTGCCCTGTGTAGATGACAGACGGACGGACAGGGGCACCGCGCAAATCACTTGGCTGCGTCGACCTTCACGCGTGCATTCGGCACCTCACCGAACATCTCGGGCGCATACATCGCCTCGACACGGCTCGGCGGCAACGCGAAGTCGCCCACGTTGTTCAGACGCACGGTGTATTCCATCTTGACCGTGCCCTTGGGCAGGTACTCGTAGTAGCTGCGGAAGGACTCGAAGCTGCGCTCTTCAAACGCAGGCCAACCGCTGCCGCTGCGCTTTTCACCCTGCGTGGCAATGGCCGAATCGCGGCCCAGGCCGCTGCCCAGAATGGTGGAGCCGCCCGGGATGGGGTCGGTGATGGCCACCCAGGTCATGTCGGCACTGGCGTTGACCTCCAGCGTCACGCGCAGCACGTCGCCGCGCGTGTACTGGCCTGCGGGCAGCGACTTGTTGGCCTGCTCCACCGGAGTGATGGTCTTCTTGATGGCATAGCCCGCCGCAAACGGTGCGTTCAGCTGGACTGCCGCCACGGACTGCAGCGTGAGCCAGGGCTTGCCCGGGCCCTGGTGCGCTACCGCCAGACTCTCCTTGCCACCAGCTTTGCCCCAGGCCAGGAACATGTCGTTGTTCTTGAAGTTGCCGGGCGAGGCGGGTGCCCCAAACCAGGTGGTCTGGTGCGCCGCACCGGTGACGTCGCTGGTCTTGATGCGCTCGACCTTGCTCCAGTCCACGGTGGCACTGTTGCCGGACATCGTGGCCTTGGTGGTGCCCGCCACGGGCGTGGCCTCGAACTTGGCGCTGAATTTTTCCAGCGCCAGCCCACCCCACAGATTGGCCGTGGTGGTGTGCCACGCACCGGCCTGCTGGCGGCTGATGAAGCCGTTGGCCAGGCGGCCCATGTCGTCCTTCCAGCTCGGGTCGTCCATCACGGCCAGCATCAGGCGGGCGGTGTTCACGTCGCCGTTCTGCATCAGCCACCACCAGTAGTCGTCCTGCTCGGTGCTGAAGATCAGCTTGGTGCCCTGGAACGACAGGCGGCTGCGCAGGATCTGCATGGCCTCTGCCAGGCGCTGGTCGCGCTGCGGCACGTCGGCCACGCGCTTGAGCACGTTCACCCAGTCGATCACCGCGTGCGTGGGCCACTGGTTGGGCGCAATGGTGATGCTGCTGACCATGCGGCCCTGGGCCTTGCCGTAGCGCGACAGGGCCTCGAGCGCGGCCAGCTTGCGCATGTCCAGGTCCTTGCGGGGGCTCCAGAAGTCGCGCTGGATGCGGCCTTCGACAAACGCGATCAGGCCACGCTCCATGGGTGCGCGCGCTTCGTCGGGCAGCGCAAACGCGGGGTTCGATGCTGGCGGCTTCGTGCGTGGCGGCCAGCAGGTAGGCGGTGAGCGTGTCGCTGCCGCGGTTGCCATCGCCGTCGCGCGGCGGGAAGTAGTTGGCCAGGCCGTCGCTGTCCAGGTAGGTGGGCAGCTGCGCCACCACGGTCTGCCACAGCGCGCCGTCGCGCAGGCCCACGGCCTTGCTGGTCTTTTGCTCCAGGCAGGCGAAGGGGTAGCGGGCCCACCAGTCGCGCACGCCCGGCAGGCCTTCGGCCAGCTTGGGCTGCAGCGACATCTTGAGGCCGCCCCGGCCGGGCATGGCGTCCGCTGGCGGGTTCACGTCCAGGTTGAAGCTGCCGTCCACCTGCACCAGCGTGGCCTGCTGCACCGTGAGTGGCACGGCCGGGATGATGCGCTGGCGGGCCTTGAGCGCATCGCGCGCGCCGCTCACGCGTGTCCTTGGCCTCGATCTCCCACAGGATGGCCTCGGCGCGGGTCTGCGCCAGTTGCGCAGGCGCCGTCACGTTCCAGGCGACCTCACGCGCTTCTCCGGCGCGGGATGTCGATGGTCTGCGGCTTCAGGTCCAGCAACGTGGCGCGCGGCGCCACCTCGACCTTCATGGCCGTCTTGGTGGTGTTGCGCAGCGTGAACTGGGCGCGGAACTGGTCGTCCTCACGCACCAGCGGCGGCAGGCCGCTGATGATCTGCAGGTCCTGCGTGGCGCGGATGCTGGTGCTGCCGGTGCCGAACAGGCCCGTGGCGGCATCGGCCACGGCCACGATCTTGAAAGTGGTCAGCGCGTCGTTGAGCGGCACCGTCACCTTGGCCTGGCCGTTGGCATCCAGCTGCATGCGCGGGTTCCCACAGCAGCAGGGTGTCGAGCAGTTCGCGCGTCTGCGCCCTGGCCGCCGCCACCGCCCGCCGGCACGGCCTTGCGGCCGTAGTGGCGCCGGCCGATGATCTCCATCTGCGCGGTCGAGGTCTCCACACCCCAGCTGCGCCGCTGCAGCATCGCTTCGAGCAGGTTCCAGCTGGTGTTGGGCATCAGCTCCAGCAGGGCCTGGTCCACGGCGGCCAGCGCCACCTCGGCGTTGGCGGCGGGCTTGCCGTCCGGCAGCGTGGCCGTGATGGTGACCTGGGCCTTGCCGCGCACGGCGTAGCTCTCCTTGTCGGTCGTCACCTTCACGTCGATCTGGTGCGCTGCTGTGCCGACGCGGATTTCGGCCACGCCCAGACGGAACGCGGGCTTGGACAGGTCCACCAGCGCGGTGGGCGCCTCGTATTCCTTGCCCTCGTACCAGAACGACGTCCACCACTCGCGCGGCGACTTGAAGCCCCAGGTGAAGAAACTGTACCACGGCACTTCGCGCAGGCGGCCGCGCAGGGCCAGCACGCTCACGTACACGTTGGGCCCCCAGTCGGGCAACACCTTCAGGCTCACGGTGGGGTCTTGCCCGTTCAGCTGAATCACCTGCGTGTCGATGATGCCCTCGCGCTCCACCGCCACCAGCGCGGTGGCAAAGCGGAACGGCATGCGCACCTGGAATTTGGCGGTCTCGCCGGGCTGGTAGCTCTTCTTCTCGGGCAGCAGGTCGATGCGGTCGTGGTCTTCGCCACCAAACCACAGCTCGCCCTGGCGCGTGACCCATACGGACGATGCGGCCACGCTGGTGTTGCCGTCCTTGTCGGTGGCGGTCACCACCAGTTCCACCTCGCCGGGTTCGTCGAGCTTGGATTCGCACAGCAGCAGGCCGCGCGCGTCGCTCTTGCCGCTGCACAGCGTGCCCAGGTCCTTGGTTTCTGTCTGGTTGTCGTAGCTGTAGAAGCCGCCCACCATGCGCTTGCGCGTGGTGGTGGTGATGCGCGCAATGGCCTGCACCTGCAGCGACGTATCGGCCGCAGGCTTGCCGTTGAGTTGCAGCGCCAGCGCCTGGAAGCGGATCTTCTGGCGGGCAGACACCCAGCCTTCGGTCTTGATGCCGGCCACCACGCCTGCGGGCCACAGCGTCTGGGTGCTGCGAAGCGTCTGCACCTCGCCGTTCGGGTCGGCGTAGGTGGCCTCCATCAGCAGCTCTTGCGGCTGGCGGGCCTGGGGCACGTTGTCGATGGTGAGCTTGCCCGCGCCGTCCTTGTTCAGCGTGAGCGGCAGCTTGTCGGCGATCACGCGTGCGTCCTGGCTGGCCGTGGCTTCTTCGTCGTCGCTGTTGGCGTTGCGACTGCTCGCGCTTGCGCGGCGGGTTGAAGCTGAAGTCGTCGTAGTCGCTGTACTGCAGCGACTTGCCGCGCACCAGGGCCGACACCCGCACCGGCAGGTTGGCCGCGCCGCCACCGGCCACGTAGTTGATCTGCACATCGGTGGGCACCGAGCGCACGCGCACCAGCGCCTTTTTGTCGGTGGGGGTGATGCGCCCTTCGAGCACCGGCAGGCGGAACTCTTCCACCCGGAACTCGCCCGAGCCGAAGCTGCGCTCGTCTGCCGGACTCGTTGCGCAGCTCCACCTGATACACGCCCAGCTTGGCGGCGGGCGGAATGGCAAAGGTGTTCTGCGCACTCAGGCCGCCCGTGGCGGTGTTGCGCCAGGCCAGCGGCTGCGTGAACTGCTGGCCGCTGCCCACGTGGGTGATGACCAGCGTGTCGGGCCGCGCTTCGGGCAGCGCAAAGCCCTGGCGGGTTTCAGTGCGCAGCAGGTGCTTCATCGACACGGTTTCGCCGGCGCGCAACAGCGTGCGGTCGAAGATGGTGTGGGCGCGCTCGTCGGGGCGGGCGTCGCTGCTGGTGGGCACGTTGAAGCGCCAGGGCTCGATGCCGCGCTGCCAGTCGCTCCAGGTGAAGGCCATGTCCTCCACGCCATCGGCGCCCGTGCTGGCGCGGCGCTGACGAAGTAGGCGTTGCCGCCATCGCCTAGTCGCCGTCGTCGCTGCAGCCGGCGCGGGTCGGGCGAGATGCCTTCGATGCGGGCAACACCCTGCGCATCGGTCATGGCGCTGGCCAGTTCGTTACCCCGGCAGTCCGACACACGCACCGTGGCGCCCTGCACCGGCTGGCCCTTGTCCAGTGTGGTGACCCAGGCCAGCGCGTTTTCGCGGCCCAGCTTGAAGTGCACGCCCAGGTTGGTGACCAGCGCCGAGGTGCGCACGTACATCGTGCGGGCGTCGCCATGGCGCTCGTCCAGCAGCGAGCTACCCAGCTTTTGCGAGGCGATCTCCACCACATGGAAGCCCGGCGACAGCGGAATGCCCACCACCTCGAACGGGCGCGGATCGCTGCTGGCGGGCTTGGGCAGGTCGAGCGTCTTGCACCCCGCCCTGGCCGGCCAGCAGCGACACCATGCGCGACTGCACATAGTCCTTGTCGTTGTCCAGCACCTGCGGCAGCGGGCCGGTCACGTCCTGGCGGCGCCTGCTTGCGATTGACCACGTAGTTGTCGTAGCGCTGCACCTTCTGGAACCAGGCAATGATGTCGGCGTCGGTGCGCGGTTTGAGGGTGCTGACCTTGCCTGCGGGCGCAGCCGCCAAAGCGCCGGGCTGCAGGCCTTGCACGCGCAGGGCGGCCTCCACGTTGCGCAAGGTGACGGGCAGCAGCGCGGGCGGCTTGTCGGCTGCGGGGCCTTCGGCAAATCGCTCGACCACACCAAAGGGTGCGGCTGCAAACTTGGCCAGCGGCGGCATGCCGCCGGTCGCGACCTTCAGCGGAAAGTTGTCGGCGTTGCGCAGCGGGCGGCCCGACGCATCCTTGAAGTCCTTGGGCAGCTCCAGCGTGAAAGCAGTGTTCTCAGCCAAAGGCGCAGCAAACTGCACGCTGTTGACCAGCGCATCGGAATCGGCTTGCTGTCCTTCGGCAATGCCATCGAGCTGGGGCTTGAGGGTTTCCTTGCCAGATTTGAGGCGAATGGCCGCCGCCAGCTTGCGCGACAGGGGCGCATTGAAGGACAGCGACATGGGGCGGATCGGCAAGCACGCAGCCTGGGCGTTTTCGCGCTCGCAGCTGAACTCGGCGGCAAACGGCTCGCGCACCGTGTAGTCAAAGCGCTTTTCGACGGTATTGGGCACACCGCTGGGGGTGGCTACCCCTTTGCCGAACACGATCTGCATGCGCGACCCCGACGTGAGGCGGCGGTTGCAGGCCAGCGTGGCGAATTGCAAAGGGTCTTGCGTGGCGCGCTTGTCCAGGCCCAGAGTTTTGAGGATTTCGGCGCGCTGCGGGCCGTCGATCAAACGCACTGGCACGCGTTCGCCCACACCCTCGGCCGTACACCACACGTTGGCCTGCACGCTGGCCAGCGTGGCGGGGCCATTGAGCTGCAGCACAAAAAACTGCTCTTCGTCGATCTTCTGGTAGGTGCCGGGGCGGATGTTCTGCACAAACGGGCCGCCACTATTGAATTGATAGCTCTTAGCGCCCGTCAGATCAGCGCCAGCGGCCGATTTGAACCCTGGTTTGACCGTGGCGGTGCAGCGCACACCCGGCGGCAGGTCACGCTCGAAGTCAAACACCCATTCGCGCTCGCCCGTCCAGCGGCCCGTGCCTTTGGTGGCGTCGGCGTCACTGCAGCTCAGGCTGATCGGGGCCGGCGCCTTCGGGTCGCCAAAGTTGACGGCAGCGGTATCGAACTTGGCCACCACCTGCCGCACCCGCGCCACCTCGCCCTGGGGCGAAAAACTGGTGATCTGCAACGCCTGCGCGTTTGTGGCCAGCAGCAACCCGCCCAGCAGCACCACTGCGCCGAGCGGAGCTTTCCTCCAAAGTGTTGTTTTCATTGTGTTTTGCTTGTGCCTGCAAGGGTTCCGAGGGTAGCCGATTCACCCGCTCAGGCGCCACCTTGTGCCGCCTGTCCAGAGCCTGAATGTGTGAGAAAGTGCTGCAGATGCCAGCACATGTGTGCGGCCTATACTCCCGCGCACAATCCGCGCAGCCCCGGCCGCGCACCCCGCGGAGGGAGGCGGGAGAACCACCATGGCCACAAGACCACTAGGCAACGACAACGCCGCCCAGCCCGCCAAACGGCCAGCGCCGTTCTGGCACCGGCTCAACACCTTCTTTGCGTTTCCGCTGCAGTCCAAGCCGTTGATGTACAGCCTGATGTTGGCGTTCGCCAGCATGCTGTACAAGGTGTTTTTCTTCTTGCCGGACGCCCTGGGCATCCTGATTGTGGAGATCGGGATTTTGCTGGCGGCATCGCGCTATGGCTTCAAAGTGACGGCCCTGGGCTCACGCGGCATCTACAAGGCAGAGGACTACCCCGCCGAACTGGACCCGGATTGGAAGAACCTGCCCTGGAAACTGTTCGCCATCCTGATCGCGCAATCCATCGCCGTGGGTTGGCTGCAGCGGCTCAACCCCGGCCTGGGCACCTTGGCCTGGATGGCCATGTGCTTTTTGCTGCCCGCCACGCAAATCGTGCTGGTGCAAACCTGCAGCTTCACCGAAACCCTGAACCCCGCCAACGCCTGGAACGCTGTGCGCACCATTGGCTGGCCCTACCTGCTGCTGTGCCTGTTTCTCTTTTTGCTGAGCCAGGGCACCTTCATCGCGCTGGGCATGTTGCTGCCCGTCTTCAGTGGCTGGATTTTGCTGCCCATCATCAACTGGGTGCTCATTTACTTCGCCTGGGTCATGGCCAGCCTGCTGGGCTATGCCATGTACCAAAACCACGAAGCCTTTGGCATTGACCTGCTGCCGGGCGCCGGACTGGACGAAGACGCCCCGCCCGTGGACCGCCGCAGCCCGCGCCGCATTGAGCAAGACGCCCTCGACGCGCAAGTGGCCGAGCTGATCACCGCAGGCGACATGGTGGCCGCCCTGGCGGTGGCGTATGAAGAGCAGCGCACCCATGGCGAAGAAGTGCCCGCACAACGCCGCTACCACCGGGTGCTGGCCCTGGCAGAAGGCAAAACCGCCACCCTGCTCGACCACGCACAGCGCTACATCCCGCTGCTGCTGAAGTCTGGCCACGGGGGTGAAGCGCTCAAAGCCTTTCACACCTGCCGCAGCAAAAACGACCAATTTGCGCTGCAAGATGCAAACGCCACGCTGAACCTCGCCAAAGCCGCCTGGCATGCGAACGAGGCGAAAGACGCGCTGGACCTGCTGCAGGGCTTTGACCGCCGCTTCAAGGACCACGAAAGCGTGCCCGCCGCTTATGAACTGGTCGCCCGCGTGCTGCTGCAGGGCATGAACCGCGTGGACATGGCCTTGCGCGTGCTGGCCACGCTGGAGTCACGCCACCCGGACACCGATGCCACGCGGGAGACGCAGTGGTTGCTGCGGAACCACGTGCCGCAGAGGGCGGCTGGCGGTTTAGGCGCCTGAATGGGCTGTAGCGCTTATGGAATAAGCGCTAGCAGCTATTGTTTTGATATTTCTTGGGCTTCTCCTCCCCGTTCGGGCTGAAACCCGACGGGTGGATGTACCGCAATTGCTTCGGCAAGCTCTCCCCAAACGGAAAACGGCAGAGGGCAATCGGCAGAGAGCATCCAGCGCATCAACTACCAAATTCATAGCTGCTACCGCTTATCCCATAAGCGCTAGAGCCAAATTTGGTCACAAGTTCACCGCCCTCGCAACATCTGCAACCCCGCGCTCCTCGGCGCCAGCTTCTCCAGCTGCGGACCAAAGGCAGCCGCCTGCTCCCGGCGCCCCGCATGGCACAACGCCGACACCAGCATGCCCAGCGTCTCCCCCAGCTCCGGGTGCGCAGGGGCCGTTTTGTGCAGTGCGTTGAACAGCTTCTCCGCATCGCCCCACTGCTGCGCCCGCGCAAAGCGGCGTGACAGGCGGGCCATGTCTTCGGGCTGCAAACGGGCGCCTGGCTTGGCTTTGTCCAGGTACGTGCGGTAGCTGGTGTGCTGAAAATCGAGCGTCGCCGCATCATGGGCTTGCAGACGGAAGATGCGGCGCGCGGCGCGGTGAAAGTCCTCGCCCTCGGGCCACAGCAACGCGGTTTTGAACCAGGCGCTCAGCACGGGCTGGTCTTGGGGGCGCAGCTTGGCGGCGGCGCGCCATTGGGTCAGGGCTTTTTCAAACTGCATGCCTTGCGCCAGGCGCTGGGCATTGGCCACATGGGTGTCAAAGCCGTCGTCTTCTTGCATGACGTCATGGGTCACTGGCACCTCCAGCGGCTTCTTGCGCAGCAGCATGGTCAGCGCCATCAGCGATGCGCCCGTGACCAATCCCCCCAGGTGGGCCATGTAGGCCACGCCCTTGCCGCTGAGCCAGTGCTGCAGCAACTCATTGGCGATCCATGCAGGCAGCAGCAGCAACGCGGGTGCAGTGACGTAGTTGAAATAAAAGAAAAGCTGATAGAAAAAACGCACCCGCCGCAACCGGTACAGCACCGCATACATGCCCATCAGGG
>CAWATB010000012.1:0-55365 GCA_963784815.1 uncultured Gammaproteobacteria bacterium
ACTTTGCCAGCGCCTTCAACGCCAGCTTAATACCGTCGCTTACACCCACATCCACAGGCAGCGCCTTCAAGGCCGCTGCGGCCTCCTTGTCGTTGTAACCCAGCGCGAGCAGCGCCTGCAGGATATCTGCCTGCGCGTCGCTGTTCGCCGCGCCGTGCGCGGACTCCCATGTCCGCGCCCAGTTTGCCCTTGAGCTCCAGCAACAACCGCTCGGCCGTTTTCTTGCCAATGCCGGGCACCTTGACCAGGCGGCCTGCTTCCTGCAGCGTGATCGCCTGCGCGAGGTCGCCTACGCCCATGCCGCTCAGCACTGACAACGCCGTGCGCGGCCCCACCCCAGATATCTTGATGAGTTCACGAAACGCCTGCCGCTCGGGCGCAGTGGCAAAGCCATAAAGCAGCTGCGCGTCTTCGCGCACGATGAACTGGGTCAGCAGGCTGACCCGCTCGCCCAAGGCTGGCAGGTTGTAAAACGTGCTCATGGGCACATATACCTCGTAGCCGACGCCCTGGCAGTCCACCAGCACCTCCGGGGGGTTCTTCTCCAGCAGGGTGCCGGTCAATTTGCCTATCATGGGTGTCCTTTGTCGGCGGCTGCACATGCTGCAGCGCCGTTTCTTGCCGTGTTCTCGATTGCCAGACTGGAATTATCCGCGTGATCCTGCGCCACACCTTCACCCCCCACAACAACACCCGCCTCACCCACCTGTGTGGCCCGGCCGATGCGCACCTGCGCACCATCGAAGTGGCCCTGTCGGTGAGCATTGCGCACCGGCACGAACAGTTCAAGGTGGACGGCCCCAAGGCCAAGGCCACGCAGGCGATGGAGCTGCTGCAGGCGCTGTACGAGATGGCCGAGCGCCCGATCACCGAGGACTACATCCAGCTGATGCTGGCGGGCGACAGCGAGCTGCTGCAGGCGCCCGACGACGCGATCATTCTCAACACCCGCCGCGCCGATCTGCGCGGGCGCACGCCCACGCAGAACCTGTACCTGCAGAACATTGCCACCCACGACATCACGTTCGGCATCGGCCCCGCCGGCACGGGCAAAACGTACTGGCGGTGGCCTGCGCGGTGGATGCACTGGAGCGCAGCACCGTGCAGCGCATCGTGCTGACCCGCCCCGCGGTAGAAGCGGGCGAACGGCTGGGCTTTCTGCCGGGCGACCTGGCGCAAAAGGTGGACCCGTACCTGCGCCCGCTGTACGACGCGCTGTATGAGCTGATGGGCCATGACAAGGTGCAAAAGGCGTTTGAGCGCAATGCGATCGAGATCGCGCCGCTGGCCTTCATGCGCGGGCGCACGCTGAACAACGCGTTTGTGATCCTGGACGAAGCCCAGAACACCACACCCGAGCAGATGAAGATGTTTTTGACCCGCATCGGCTTTGGCGCTCGCGCTGTGGTCACGGGCGATGTGAGCCAGGTCGACCTGCCCAAAGGCGCAATGAGCGGGCTGGTGGATGCCGAACGGGTGTTGAAACGGGTCAAAGGCATCGCCATCACCCGCTTTACCAGCGCCGATGTAGTGCGCCACCCGCTGGTCGCGCGTATTGTGGACGCCTACGATGCACCGCGCCGTACCGCCCCCACGCGCAGCTGATGCCATTACTCACAAATTAATAGCTACTAGCGCTTATGGATAAAGCGCTAGAGGCCAAAAAGACTATAAATGTCGCTCCACCAACTCGCCCTATCGCTGCAATTTGGCCGCTTTGCCGAAGTGGCCGCTCATCGCGCCGTCTTACCACGCCACAAGGTCACCCGCTGGATTCGCCACGCTCTGGCCACCGATGCGGAAATCACCGTGCGCATCGTGGGCGCGGACGAAGGCCAGCAACTGAACCGCGACTTTCGCAAGAAAGACTACGCCACCAACGTGCTCACGTTTGACTACACGCAAGAGCCCGTGGTGACGGCCGATCTGGTCTTGTGCGCCCCGGTCATCGAACGCGAGGCGCGCGAGCAGAACAAAAGCTTGGAAGAACACTACGCGCACCTGCTGGTGCACGGCGCGCTGCATGCCCAGGGTTGGGACCATGAAACCAGCGCGGCGGATGCCGACGAAATGGAAGCCTACGAGACGGACATCATGAAAGAGCTCGGGTTTGCAGATCCTTACGCCAAGTAAGTACCCGCAAACTTGTCTATCACTTCGGCGCCCGGGTGCGGGCTAGCTGCCCGGCGCCACCCACGGACACACAATACCGTTCTCTCTTATTCCTTGCGCTCAATCCGCCGATTGATGCGCAAGGCAACCAACGTGCAGACCACGCCCGAAAGCAGGTACAGCGACACGGCGCCGAGCCCAAATTTGGCCGACAGCGCCAGTGCAACCAGCGGCGCAAAACCTGCACCCACCAACCATGCCAAGTCGGCCGACAGTGCAGCGCCGGTGTAGCGGTACTGCGGTGAGAAGTTGGCTGTGACGGTGCCCGATGCCTGCCCATAAGACAGGCCCAGCAGCACAAAGCTCACCAACAAAAACACGTTGTTGCCCACCTGCCCAGCACCCAGCAGCCAGGGCGTGACCAAACTGAACGCGCCGATGAACAGTGCCATGGTGCCCAGCAGATTACGACGGCCCACGCGGTCAGCCAGCCAGCCGGATACCATGATGGCCGCTGCAGCCAGGAACGCGCCGACGATCTGCACGCTCAGCACCTCGGTGATGGATTGCTCCGAGTACATGGCGATCCAAGACAACGGGAACACCGTGGCCAGGTGGAAGAGTGCAAAACTGGCCAGGGCGGCAAAAGCGCCCAACAGCACATTGCGCCCTTCATCGCGCATGACGCGGGTCACGCCCACTGGCTGCAATTCCAGTTGTTGCAGCAATTCGGCATACGACTGGCCCACCACCAGGCGCAGACGGGCAAACAGGGCCACCACGTTGATGGCAAACGCCACAAAAAACGGGTAGCGCCAGCCCCAGTCGAGGAACTCGGCCACGCTGAGGCTGCTGTACAGGTAAGCAAACAGGCTGGCGGCGAGCACGAACCCGATGGGCGCGCCCAACTGGCCAATCATCGCGAACCAGCCACGGCGCTCCTTGGGGGCGCTCAAGGCCAGCAGGGACGGCAGGCCGTCCCAAGACCCACCCAGCGCCAGCCCCTGGCCGATGCGCAACACCACCAGTGCCACGATGGCAATCGTGCCGGCGGCTGCGTAGCTTGGCAAAAACGCCATGCCCGCGGTGCTGGCCCCCAGCAGAAACAGCGCCAGCGTCAGCTTGGTGCCCCGCCCCCAGCGCCGCTGAACAGCCATCGAAATCGCGGTGCCAAACGGGCGAGCCACAAAAGCGACGGAAAAGATGGCAAAAGCAGCCAAAGTGCCGTCCAACCGCGACAAAAACGGGAACAACAGCGAAGGAAACACCAGCACGCTGGCAATGCCAAAGACAAAGAAGTCGAAATATTCGGACGACCGGCCAATGATCACACCCACCGCGATCTCGCCGGGGGTGACATCCTCATCCGTATGGGCCCGCGCCAGCGAACCTTCACCTTCAAACCCTGGCGCACCCAGCGCCACAGAACCTTGGCCAACCATATCGAAATACCTCAATTGAATCACTGCCCCTGTTCTACCTTGCGCCGCAGCTCGTCACAAGTGTGATTTGCCAGCAGCAAGCGTAGGAAAACCCTGATAACACACCACTTTCAGCCTAAAAAGCACCAGCCGAAAGCTTGCGTGGCGGGGAATCGGGGCTGATCCACGTTGACCACCCCACGCCAAATCTGCCAAACCTTGATCTTGGACAAAATGTCCAATCGACAAATTTGGTGGGGCTACTACAGTGCAGTGGTCCAGTCATTCGTGTTTACACCTAAGCGCTTTTGTCGCGCCATCCGCATGAACCATACCAAGGAACCCCGCAGGCTTGCCTGGCTTGCCGCAACCGCCCTGGCCACCGGATTCCTCGCCGGTTGCAGCAAGGCCGTCGTTCTCAACCCGGCAGGCGATATCGCAGCCCAGCAAGGCCAGCTGGTCATCACCGCAACCCTGCTGATGCTGGTGATCATCGTGCCGGTGATCGCACTCACCCTGTGGTTTGCCTGGAAATACCGCCAGAACAACGCCGCCAACACCGAGGCCGACTACGACCCGGAGTGGCACCATTCCACCACGCTGGAGCTGGTGATCTGGACGGTGCCACTGCTCATCATCATTGCGCTGGGCGCCATCACCTGGATCGGCACCCACAAACTGGACCCCTACCGCCCGCTGGACCGCATTGATGCCCAGCGCCCGCTGGCGCCCCACGTCAAGCCACTGGAGGTGCAAGTGGTCGCCATGGACTGGAAATGGCTGTTTTTCTACCCCGAACTGGGCATTGCCACCGTGAACGAAGTGGCCGCCCCGGTGGACCGCCCCATCCTGTTCAAGCTGACCGCCACGTCCACGATGAACGCGTTTTATGTGCCCGACCTGGCCGGCATGATTTACGCCATGCCCGGCATGCAGACCGAGCTGAACGCGGTGATCAACAAGCCTGGCGTGTTCAAGGGCATGTCGTCGCACTACAGCGGTGCGGGCTTCTCGGGCATGACCTTCAAGTTCCACGGCCTGAGCGATGACGACTTTGCCCAGTGGGTGCAAAAGGCCAAGACCGACGGCAAGCCCCTGGACAAAAGCACCTACCTGAATCTCGTGAAACCCAGCGAACGTGACCCCGTGCAGCATTTCTCATCGGTGGAAGAAGGCTTGTACGACAAGGTGCTCAACCGCTGCGTCGAAGACGGAAAGATGTGCATGCACCACATGATGGCCATTGACGCGCTGGGCGGTGATGCCTATGTGCGGGCCGTGGGCCTGAACCTGCCGCAGGACTGGTGCACGGTACAGAACGCCACCCAGGTGGTGGCCGAGCTCGAACTTCGCAACGCACCGGCCCCAACGTCCGGCGCAAGCATTCGCCAGTGAGCATTTCCATGTCCTACGAAACCACCTCTCCCGCCCACTGGGCACTGGGCCGCCTCAGCTGGGACGCCATTCCAATGGCGCATGACCCCATCGTGCTGGCCACCTTCATCGCCGTCATGCTGGGCGGCCTGACCGTCACCGCGGCAGTCACGCGGTTCCGCCTGTGGGGGCCTTTGTGGCGCGACTGGGTCTGCAGCATCGACCACAAGAAGATCGGGATCATGTACATGATTCTGGGCATCGTCATGCTGCTGCGCGGCTTCGCCGACGCGGTGATGATGCGCCTGCAGCAAGCCATGGCCTTTGGCGACAACATGGGCTACCTGCCGCCGCACCACTACGACCAGATCTTCACAGCGCACGGCGTGATCATGATCTTCTTCGTGGCCATGCCGCTGGTCACGGGGCTGATGAACTACCTGATCCCGCTGCAGATCGGTGCGCGCGACGTGGCCTTTCCGTTCCTGAACAATTTCAGCTTCTGGATGACCACTGCGGGCGCAGTGCTGGTGATGGTGTCGCTGTTCCTGGGAGAGTTTTCAACATCAGGCTGGCTGGCGCTCTCCAACCTGGGGGCCCAAAGCGCAAGTACCGGGCTTGATTACTACATCTGGGCATTGCAGATCGCGGGGGTGGGCACCACGCTCTCGGGCATCAACCTGATCGTGACCATCATCAAGATGCGCGCGCCCGGCATGAGCCTGATGAAGATGCCCGTCTTCGTGTGGACAGCCTTGTGCACCAACGCGCTCATCGTGGCGTCGTTCCCCGTGCTGACGGCTGCCCTCGTGCTCATGTCGCTGGACCGCTACATCGGTACCAACTTCTTCACCAACGAGCTGGGCGGCAACCCCATGCTTTACGTGAACCTGATCTGGATCTGGGGCCACCCAGAGGTCTATATCCTGATCCTGCCGTGCTTTGGCATCTTCTCTGAAGTGGTGGCCACGTTCTGCAAAAAACGCCTGTTCGGCTACACCTCGATGGTGTACGCCACTGTGGTGATCACCATCCTGTCGTACCTGGTGTGGCTGCACCACTTCTTCACCATGGGCTCGGGCGCCAGCGTGAACACGTTCTTTGGCATCACGACGATGATCATCTCGATCCCCACCGGGGCCAAGATCTTCAACTGGCTGTTCACCATGTACAAGGGCCGCATCCGCTTTGAGCTGCCCATGATGTGGACCGTGGCCTTCATGATCACATTTGCCATCGGCGGCATGACCGGCGTGCTGCTGGCAGTGCCACCGGCCGACTTCGTGCTGCACAACAGCCTGTTCCTGATTGCCCACTTCCACAACGTGATCATTGGCGGCGTGCTGTTTGGCCTGTTTGCGGGCATCAACTACTGGTACCCCAAGGCCTTTGGCTACAAGCTCGACCGCACCTGGGGCGTGCGCTCGTTCTGGCTGTGGGTGGTGGGCTTCTGGGTGGCGTTCGGCCCGCTGTATGTGCTGGGCCTGATGGGTGTCACCCGCCGCGTCAGCCACTTTGAAGATCAGTCACTTCAGATCTGGTTCGTCATTGCTGCCATCGGCGCGGCCATGATCGCAGCGGGCATTGCCTGCTTCCTGATCCAGCTGGTGGTGAGCTACCTCAAGCGCGACGAGCTGCGCGACTGGACGGGCGACCCCTGGGACGCACGCACGCTGGAATGGGCCACCTCGTCGCCTCCGCCCAGCTACAACTTCGCGTTCACGCCCGTGGTGCATGAGATCGACGCCTGGTGGGACATGAAAAAGCATGGCTACCAGCGCCCGCTCACTGGCTTTGCGCCCATTCACATGCCTGCCAACACAGGTTCGGGGGCGGTGATCTCTGCCCTGTCGCTGGTGTTCGGCTTCGCACTGATCTGGCACATGTGGTTGCTGGCGGGCGTGTCATTTGCCGTGCTGCTGCTGGCGTCGATCATCCACACGTTCAACTACAAGCGTGACTTCTACATCCCGGCATCCGAAGTGATTTCCACCGAAGAAGCCCGCACTTTGCAACTGGCCCGCCATGTCTGAACTTCGCATCCAAGCGGGCGCCGCTGGCGCCCTGGCCCCGCGCGCTTACCACCTGGCGCACGATCCTCACCCTGAAAACGGCACGGCCCTGGGTTTCTGGCTGTACCTGATGAGCGACTGCCTCATCTTTGCCGCCCTGTTTGCCACTTATGGCGTACTGGGCCGCAGTTATGCGGCGGGCCCCACGGGCGCGCAGCTGTTCGACCTGACACTGGTCGCGATCAACACAGCGTTCCTGCTGCTGTCGTCCATCACCTTCGGCTTTGCCATGCTGCGCAAGCAGAAAAAGGATGTGAACGGCACGCTGCTCTGGCTGGCGGTCACCGGCTTTTTCGGCCTGTGCTTTCTGGCACTGGAACTCTATGAGTTTTATCACCTGATCCAGCAGGGCGCCACGCCCCAGCGCAGTGCCTTCCTTTCGGCCTTCTTTACGCTGGTGGGCACCCACGGCCTGCATGTCACCTTTGGCCTCATCTGGCTGGTGGTGCTGATGCTGCAGATCAAGAAGCACGGCTTGATCCCGGAGAACACCCGCCGCCTGATGTGCCTGTCCATGTTCTGGCACTTCCTGGATGTGATCTGGATTGGCGTATTTACCTTTGTGTACCTGATGGGAGTGCTGTAAATGAGCGCACAACACACAACGCACGCACACGACCACCATGGTGGCCACGACGGGCACGGGCATGAGGGCGATAGCCACCACCACGACGCCAATGAACCACACAGCACGTTCTCGGGCTACATGACCGGGTTTGTGCTGTCGATCATCCTCACGGCCATTCCGTTCTGGCTGGTCATGGCCAAGGTGATTGCCGATCGCAACACCGCCGTGCTGGTGCTGGGCGGCTTTGCCGTCATCCAGATCCTGGTGCACATGGTTTACTTCCTGCACATGAACGGCAAGATCGAGGGCGGCTGGACGCTGCTGGCCACCATCTTTACCGTGGTGTTTGTGGCCATCACTATTGCGGGCACGCTGTGGGTGATGTTCCACATGAACGCCAACATGATGCCGGAGCACCCGCCCATGCCGGGCATGGCACCAGCGGGCACCGAGCTGCGCTCGTCGCCCTGACCTGACGCACGGGCCAGAGTCAAGGTGGACGCTCCCATGCACACGCGCCGCCGCAGCCCGCACTCCACGTGGACGCTGGCCGTACTCGCGCTGGTGGGTGTGGCACTGTTTGCGGGGTTTATCGCCCTGGGGATGTGGCAAGTGCAACGCCGCGCCTGGAAGCTCGATCTGATCGAACGCACCACGGAGCGCCTCTACGCCACCCCCAGCGCGCCGCCACCCGCGGCACAGTGGCCGCAGATCACAGCCCCCACCCACGAGTACCTGGCGGTACGGCTGCAGGGCGAATGGCTGGCAGACAAAACCCTGCTGACCCAAGCCACCACCGAACTGGGTGCCGGGTTCTGGGTGATGACCCCCCTACAACAGGACGACAGCACACAGGTTCTGGTGAACCGGGGGTTTGTGCCTGCCGACCAGCGCGCGCAGTGGCAGAGCCAAGCGATCAACGCCACGGCGGGTGGGCCGGTGACCATCGAAGGCCTGCTGCGCATCAGCGAGCCGGGTGGAGGGTTCCTTCGCCGCAATGCGCCTGAGCAACAGCGCTGGCACTCACGCGATGTGGGGGCCATGGCGCAGGCATTGCAGCTGCCCAACGCAGCGCCGTATTTTGTGGATGTGGGCTTCCCGACCCGGCAAGTCGCCGCCAACACCGAGCAGCGCCCCGCAGCGCAAGGCCCCTGGCCCCGCACCGGCCTGACGGTTGTGCGTTTTGCCAACAGCCACTTGGTGTATGCGCTGACATGGTTTGGATTGGCACTGATGGTGGTAGGGGCCACTGTGGTTGTGGCACGCTACGAGATGCGTCTGCGCGCCCACAGCCGCGCGGCCCCTCCTCCATGACAAGTTCCCGACCCAGTAGCCGCAGAACCTCCCGCCCCTTGCGGCCCTTCAGCAAGGCCCGCTCTGCCACCGCGACCGCGGGCCTCAAAAACCTGCACCAGCTGATTCAGCTGCGCTGGATTGCCGTGGTGGGCCAGCTGCTCACCATCGAGACGACACACTACATCCTGGGCATGCCCCTGCCGATGCGGGAGATGCTCACCATCGTGGGCTGCATGGCGATCTTCAACATCGTCAGCCTGGTGCGCTGGCGCACCCGGCGCAGCGTGCACGACGTCGAGATCTTCATTGGCCTGCTGATCGACGTGGCCGCGCTGACCGCCCAGCTGTACCTGAGCGGGGGCATCAGCAACCCCTTCGTTTTTCTATACGTGCTGCAGATTGCAGTGGGCGCGATGCTGCTGCGGGGCAGCTACATCTGGTTCATCGTTGTCTTGACATCTGCGTGCGTGGTGCTACTGGCCCAACACAGCCAACCCCTGCCCATGGCGCCCAACATGCACGAAGGCTGGACCAGCCCCTATGTGCTGGGCCTGTTGGTGTGTTTTGTGCTCAACGCGATCCTGGTCGTCATCTTCATCACGCGCATCAGCCACAACCTGCGCCAGCGCGATGCACGGCTGGCCGCGGTGCGGCAGCGGGCAGTAGAAGAAGAACACATCGTGCGCATGGGCCTCCTGGCCTCCGGCGCTGCGCACGAGCTGGGCACACCCCTGGCCACGATGGCGGTCATCCTGGGCGACTGGCGGCGCATCCCCGCGCTGGCCACCGACCGCATGCTGCAAGAAGAAATCGCCGAGATGGAAGCGCAGGTGCAGCGCTGCAAGACCATCGTGAGCGGCATCCTGCTGTCGGCGGGCGAGACCCGTGGCGAAGACTCCAGCCAGACCACGGTGTGCCAATTCCTGGACACCCTGGTGCTGGACTGGCGCGGCACGCGGTCGGTCGACCAGTTTGTGTTTGACAACCGCGTCACGGACGATCACCCCATGGTGGCCGATGCCACGCTGGAGCAAATGGTTTTTAATGTGCTGGACAATGCCCGAGATGCATCGCCCCAGTGGGTGGGCCTGCAGGCAACCAGCGACGCCGAGGTGTTGCGCATTGTGGTGAGCGACCAAGGGCCGGGTTTCTCACCCGCCGTGCTGAAACAGATTGGCACCCCCTACAAATCAACCAAGGGGCGCCCTGGCGGCGGCTTGGGACTGTTTTTGTCGATGAACGTGGCCCGCACCCTGGGGGGCACGGTTGCGGCACGCAACCTGGCAGAAGG
Organism: uncultured Gammaproteobacteria bacterium; assembly: GCA_963784815.1. Classification (GTDB taxonomy): domain Bacteria; phylum Pseudomonadota; class Gammaproteobacteria; order Burkholderiales; family Burkholderiaceae_C; genus Acidovorax. Next base: position 10,135 of record CAWATB010000012.1, read on the forward strand.
TGGCGCGGAAGTCACCATCACGCTGCCTCTCGCCGCCATTGCTTTGCCGGACGCGCTACCCAACGACCATGGACACTGAACAACGCTTGCTGCTGATTGTGGAGGATGACGAGGCTTTTGCCCGCACCCTCGCGCGCTCGTTCGAGCGGCGCGGCTACCAGGTGCTGCACGCCGAGAGCATGGCGCAGATGCAAGTGCTGCTGGCCACCCACACACCGGTCTACGCCGTGGTGGACCTCAAACTCAAAGGCGAAGCCTCGGGCCTGGCCTGCGTGCGCCAGCTGCACGCCCACAGCGCCAAGACCCGCATCGTCGTGCTGACGGGTTTTGCCAGCATCGCCACCGCGGTAGAGGCCGTCAAACTGGGCGCCGTGCACTACCTGGCCAAGCCGTCCAACACCGACGACATCGAAGCCGCCTTCGGCCTGATGGAAGGCAACGCCGAGGTCGAGCTGACCAACCGCTCCAGCTCCATCAAGACGCTGGAATGGGAACGCATCCACGAAGTGCTGGCTGAAACCGAATTCAACATCTCCGAAGCCGCACGCCGCCTGGGCATGCACCGCCGCACCCTGAGCCGCAAGCTGGACAAGAAGCGGGTCTGACCTGCGAGGCATGAGGTGGCGTGGCGTCGGCCCGCTTGCCACTCCCGATGAAACCCGAGATTGCGTTTGCGTTTGCGATTTGCGTTTGCGATTGCCCCCCTTTTGCACACAGCACCTTCACAAAACAGAGTGCTTGCCAACGCCTTCAGCCGCGCTTGTGCCGCCTAACATCTCTCCCACTGGCTGCTAGCCAGATGCACAACAACGAGATGGAAGAGACATGTTCGAGATTGCCTTGCTGCTCACCGCCGCCTTTGTGGCGGGGGCCCTCAATGCCGTCGCGGGGGGCGGCAGCTTTTTGACCCTGCCAGCGCTGGTCTTCACCGGCGTGCCGCCCGTGGTGGCCAATGCCACAGGCACCGTCGCCCTGCTGCCGGGATACATGGCGGGGGCATGGGGTTTCAAAGATGACACTGCACCTCCTCCGGGGCTGTCGATGCGCCTGCTGGTGACGCTGTCGCTCATCGGCGGTGCAGCGGGGGCAGCGCTTCTGCTGGTCACGCCCGACGCCACTTTCCGGCTGGTGGTGCCTTGGCTGCTGCTGGTTGCCACAGCCCTGTTCGCCTTCGGCCCCGCACTGCGCAAGAGGCTGGCAGGCGGCAAACCATCCGCCCCAAAAGCCACCCTGAGTGTGCTGATGGTGGCGGCATATGGCGGCTATTTCAACGGTGGGCTCGGCATCTTGCTGCTGGCGCTGTTCGGCCTGCTCGGGCAAACAAATCTCCATGCCATGAACGGCCTCAAGAACTGGGTCTCGGCCTTGCTTACCGCCATTGCAGTTGCCATCTACGCCGCGGGCGGTGTGGTGCTGTGGCCCCAGGCGCTGATGATGATGGTGGCCGCCACCGCAGGCGGCTATGGCGGCGCGCGCATGGCGCGGCGCATACCCGCCGACTGGCTGCGCGGCGGCATTGTGGTGACGGGATTGGTGATGGCCGCGGTATTCTTCTGGCGTCAGTGAGCCACCAAACACCACCCCCACCCTCCGCGCCATCGACTGAAGGCAACGACCGCCCGCAGCCGCGCACGCTCTGGGTCATGCTGCTGACGCTGCTCAGCGGCTTTGCGTTGAGCCAGGCCTTTCGCACCACAACCGCCATCCTGGCCCAGGGGCTGACGGCCGAGTTCGGGCTTTCGCCGGGATCGCTGGGTGCGTTCGCAGGACTGTTCGGCCTGTCGTTCGGCGTGGCCCAGTTGCTCATGGGTGTGGGGCTGGATCTCTGGGGCCTGCGGCGCACGGTGCTCACCGCCTTCCCGCTGGCCATTGCAGGGGCCGCGCTCTCCGCCGCCGCGCCCAGCTACACGTGGCTGATGGTGGGCCAGTTGATGCTGGGCGTGGGCTGCTCGCCCGCCTTTCTGGCCTGCACGCTGTTCATCGCCCGCCACTTCCCGGCGGACCGGTTTGCCTACCTCTCGGGCGTGGCCATGGGCGTGGGCGGGCTCGGCCTGCTGTTCACCGGCACACCGCTGGCGTGGCTGGTGCAGCACGGCGGCGGATGGCGCGCGGGGTATGCGGTGCTGACGGTGTTGAGCGCGTTCTCGTGGCTGATGATCTACCTGCGGGTGCATGAACCGGCGCCACTGGTTGCACCGCCCGCCCAGCGCGAGACCTGGGGCCAAGCGTTGATGCGCTTCGGCCAATTGCTGACCGTGCCCCACACCTGGGGCATCCTGGTGCTGGGCATGTCGGGCTACGCAGCATTTCTGTCGCTGCGCGGCCTGTGGTTGGCACCGCTCCTGATGGACCGCTACCACCTCTCTCTGGTGGACAGCGGCAACGTGGCGCTGGGCCTTTCGCTCATCGCCCTTTTTGCGCCGGGCCTGGCAGGGCGGCTGGACCCAGGCATTGGCCGCCGCCGGTGGTGGATCGGCAATGCGTCGCTGCTGATGGCGGCGCTGTTCGTGCTGCTCGCACTTCTGCGCGTGCACCCGGCGGCCAGCGTGGTGCTGATTCTGCTGATGGGCCTGCTGTCGGGCTACGGGGTGCTGCAGTACGCCGACGTGCGTGCGTCCTACCCGCCCGCGCTCACGGGCCGCGCCCTGTCGGCTTACACCATGGCGATGTTCCTGGGCGTGGCGCTGATGCAGTGGTTCACCGGCATCGTCGCCACATGGGCGCAGCGCTGGGGGTGGGATGCGCACACCGCTGTCATGCTGACCATCGCAGCCTGGCTGGCGTTGGCATCGGTGGCATTCCGGGTGCTGCCAGTGTCGCCACTGATTGCGCGCCAGAAATAATGACAAAAACAGGCTCTAGCGCTTATCCATCAAGCGCTAGCAGCTATGAATTTTGAATGATCAACCCACTGCGGGTGCAATGCGCAGCGGTATCGTCACCGGACCGTCGTTGACCAAGTGCACCTGCATGTCGGCCGCAAACTGGCCCGTCGCCACCTCGGGGTGGGCCTTGCGGGCCTGGGCTACAAAGTAGTCGTACAGCCGTCGCCCTTCGTCGGGCGCTGCGGCTTGGGTAAAGCTGGGGCGGTTACCGCCGGTGGTGTCCGCGGCCAGGGTGAACTGGCTCACCAGCAACAGGCCGCCCGCCACATCCTGCACGCTTTTGTTCATCTTTCCGGCGTCGTCGCTGAAGATGCGCAGCTTCAACAACTTGGCCAACAGCTTGTCGGCCTCGGCCTCGGTGTCGCCGCGCTCGGCGCACACCAGCACCAGCAGGCCGGCACCGATGGCGCCCATGGTCTGCCCTTCCACATCCACGCGGGCTTCACGCACCCGCTGCAACACACTGATCACTTCGTTGTTTCCTTGAGATCGTCACGGGGGTCGTCAAAATGCGCCTCCACATCGGTGGGCAGCAGCTCAATGGTGGCACGCAGGCCAGGCACGGCGGTCATCAGCGCGCGCTCGACCTGGCCGCGCAGTTCGGCGGCGTGGCGCAAAGTCCAATCGGCGGGCATGTGCAAGTGCATGTCGACAAACTGGCGCTGGCCTGCGCGGCGGGTGGACACGTGGTCAAACCGCACGGCGCCGGGCGCCTGGGCCACCACGAACTGCTGCAGCGTGGCATCAATGGTGGCCTGCACTTCAGGCTCCACCGCCGAATCCATGAGGCCCTGGGACGAGCGCCAGACGAGCGAAACACCTTCCTTGAGGATGTTCAAAGCCACCGCAATCGCCGCCGCGGCGTCCAGCCACAGCCAGCCGGTGAGTGCCGCTCCCGCGATACCCACCAGCACACCAGCGGATGTCCACACATCGGTGACCAGGTGGCGGGCATCGGCCTCCAGCGCGATGGAGCGGTACTCGCGCGCCGACCGGAACATGAGCCACGCCAGAAACCCGTTCAGGGCCGAGCTGAGCACCGACAGGCCCAGGCCCCAACCCACTTGCTCAACGGGTTGTGGGTCGAACAAGCGGTGCCCCGCTGCCCACAAGATGCCTGCCGACACCCCCACGATGAGGATGCCCTCGAACCCCGACGAAAAATACTCGGCCTTGTGGTGACCATAGGGGTGGTCGTCATCCGCGGGCCGTGCCGCCACCGTCACCATGGCCAGAGCAAACATGGCGCTGGCCAGGTTCACAAAGGACTCCATGGCGTCAGCCAACAGGCCCACCGAGTCCGTGACCACCCAGGCCAACGTCTTGAGCGCAATGGTGACCACCGCCACTGCGACGGAAGCCCACAGCAGATTGCGCGGCGTGAGCCAGTGGTGTGGCTTGGGGGGAGGGCTGGACATGGCGAGGTATTGGCGCGGCGCAAAAGAACCGCGTCTGGAATTACACCAGAGCGGCCTTAAGACCCGCTTTACACCGTTCGCACCGAAAGTGCCCCGTCATTGAAGAGCAATGCACACAAGCCCCCATGCCAGAATCCGCGCATGACCTCGGCATGGCACCGCCGCCTTCCTTCACACCGCACCCTGCACCTCCCCAGCCTGCTGCTGTGGGCCGTGGTCGCATGCGCAGGCGCCAGCTGGCTTGCAGTGGCGCGCCTGCAGCAATTGCATGCTGCGTTTGAGACCGACGCTCGCATCGTTCACCGGCTGCTCAGCCAACGCGTGGTGCAGCACGACGCCATCATGGCCACGCTGGCGCTGCTGCAGCCCGCCACGGCAGCGGGCGACAACACCAGCGCCGCACCATCACCCCTGCCCCGCCTGACCTCGGTGTACCCCCAAATCCTGGCGGTGCTGCAGCGGTCGGCGCAGGGCGAATGGCCTCCCGCCCTGCAGGCGGAACTGGCGGCGGCCGAAGCCGCCTCACGCCGTACGGGCCACGCCGCCTTGGCCGCACTCAATCTGCCAGCCGGCCGCTACTACCTGGTGCTGGCAGGCCTACCCGCCAGCTACGCGCTGCACATCGACCTGCGCACCACCATCCCGGCCGACGAGTGGCCCATGGACATGGCCACCAGCCCCGTGCGTGTGACGCTGGAGCAAGGCGGCGAGGCTTTTGTGGTTCAGCCGGGCCGAGGCGACCTGGGCAGCGGCATCCGCAGCTATGACTTTCACAAACTGCTGGCCGCACCCAGCCAGCCGCTGGATGTGGTGGCCCGCCGCAGCGTGGGCCTGCACGAGTTGCCCTGGTGGGGCATGCTGGGCTGGTGCCTGCTGACCGCGGCGCTGTGGGCAGCAGGCCACGCACTGTGGCGCCAGCGCGTGGCACGCCAGCGCGCCGAGGAGCTGCTGCGGCTGGGCCAGGTGGCACGCCTGAACACGATGGGTGAGCTGGCCGCCGGCATGGCGCACGAGCTGAACCAGCCGCTGACCGCGCTGCTGTCCAGCACCCAGGCCGCGCAGCGCTTGCTTGCCGAGGACCCGCCCGACCTGAATACCGCCGAGACGGCCATGGCCCGCGCTGTGGAGCAAGCCCGCCGTGCCGCCACCGTGGTGGGTCGCCTGCGCCGCCTGGTAGAGCGACCCGACCTGGCCGGGCAGGCGCAGCCGCTGGCCCTGCCCGCAGCGGTGCACGATGTGCTGCATCTGCTGGAGCCCGAGATGGCGCAGCGCGGCATTACCCCGCAAGTGACCACCGCCCCCGACCTGCCCGCCGTACTGGCCGAGCCTGTGGCCCTGCAACAGATCATTCACAACCTGCTCATGAACGCCCTGCAGGCGATGGAGCAAGTGCCCCCCGCAGAGCGCCAATTGCGCCTTGACATGGCGACCACGAACGCGGGCCAGGTGACCCTGTCGGTGCGCGACCATGGGCCAGGTATTCCGCCCGACGCGCGCCAGCATCTGTTCGAGCCCTTTTTCACCACCCGCACGGGCGGTCTGGGCTTGGGGCTGACCCTGTGCGAAAGCTTGGCGCAGGCCATGGGGGCGCAGCTGACCTTGTCACCCGCAACGCCCCAACCCACAGGTGCCGACCGGGGTGCCGAGTTTGTGCTGACACTGACCGCCTCCCGGCCATGACCGACAACGCCTCTTCTCTCTCGCCCCTCATCCACCTGGTGGACGACGACGCTGCCGTGCGCGACAGCCTCTCCCTGCTGATCAGCACCGTGGGCTTGCGCGTGCAGACCTGGGCCGAACCACAGGCGTTCATGGCGGGGTTTGACCGCGCCAGCATCGGCGCCATCGTGCTCGATGTGCGCATGCCGGGCATCAGCGGCCTGACCGTGCTGGAGCAACTGCTGGCGCAGGGGGTAGACCAACCCATGATTTTGCTGACCGGCCACGGCACGGTGGAGATGTGCCGTCGCGCCTTCAAGACCGGGGCCGCGGAGTTTCTGGAAAAGCCGGTGGACGACGAGGTGCTGATTGAAGCCCTGCAGAACGCCGTGCGCCAGCATGTGCGGTCGCGCGAGCGGCACCAGGCCGACCAGCAGGCGCGCGAGCGCTATGCGCAACTGTCCGCCCGCGAATGCGAGGTGCTGGGGCTCATCGTCGAAGGGCTGACCAACAAGGAAATCGGCAAGGCGCTGACTTTGTCTCCGCGCACGGTGGAAACTCACCGAGCCAACCTGTTTGCCAAGCTGGGCGCGGAGTCGCTGGCGCAGCTGATACGGCGGTATGCGGCGCTGGTGGATGCGGCGCATTGATGCCAACGCTTGCGCATTCCAGCGCATCCATGCAACGAACCGATCATGCTGAGCCCGTTGAAGCGCAGCGCAATGCTTCTCACAGCACGAGCGGTTCTCGCCTATGGAACGCGCAGAGGCGTGAGCGTCTGACTGCGTAGTTCTACGGAGCGCCGCGCGTAGCCGCACGAATGGCTAAAAACAGCGGCAATTTCTACAGTTCTCCCACGGCGCCACAACGGGTGGCACCGACCCAGAATCACCGGAGAACACCATGCAAAACCGCCTCGCCACCGTCGCCGCCACACTCACCCTGTCCCTCATTGCAACCGCTGCAGCCCATGCTGAAGGCGTGCGCACCGAAAAGAACATTTCGCTGGACCTGGCCACCCAGATCGCCGCGCAAACTGTGGCCACCTGCAGCGCCAACGGCTACAACGTGACCGCCACCGTGGTGGACCGCGCAGGCACCGTGCGCGCCGTTCAGCGCGCCGACAACGCCGGCCCCCACACGCTGGAGGCCAGTCGCCTGAAGGCCTACACCTCTGCATCGGCCAAGAACACCACGCTGGCCATGATGGAAGGCGCACAGAAGAACCCCGCAGCCGCCAACCTGGTGAACATCCCCGGCTACCTGCTGCTGGGCGGCGGCGTGCCGGTGAAGGTGGGCAACGAAGTGATTGGCGCCGTAGGGCGTGGGCGGCGCACCCGGCGGCCACCTGGATGAACAGTGTGCCGTGGCAGGCATCGCCAAGGTGCAAGAGTTGTTGAAGTAACTTCCCCCGGCACACAACACTCCCTTACGCACGCACCCCATCGGAGGCACCCATGAAGCAATGGAATCTTGCATTCGCGCTGTCCGCAACGCTGCTGACCTGCACCCTCCCCGCCATCGCCCAGGTGCCTCCATCGGCTGCTGAATCAGCGGCTTACCAGGGCCTGCACTCCGCTGCCGCGCGGGGCGACATGCCCGCTCTGACCAAACTGCTGGCCGCACGGGCCGATCTGAACGCTCGCGACGCACATGGACGCACGCCGCTGCACGTGGCCACGTTCGCCCGGCAGGTCGACGCCATCCGCGCCCTCGCCAAAGCGGGAGCGGGCCTGGACCTTCTGGAAAACGACCGCTACGACGCCGTGACCATTGCCGCCGTGGCCGACGACGAGACCACGCTGCGCGTGCTGCTGCAACTGGGCGCCAGCGCCAAACAAGTGACCAGCCGCTACGACGGAACGGCCCTCATCGCGGCCGCGCACCTGGGGCATGACGGCGTGGTGCGCCAGCTGATTGCCGCCGGTGCCCCACTGGACCATGTGAACAACCTGCACTGGACGGCGCTCATCGAATCCATCGTGCTGGGCAACGGCGGCCCGCGCCACCAGGCCACCTTGCAGGCCCTGTTGCAAGCGGGAGCCAGCCAAACGCTGACCGACCGGCAGGGCAACACGCCGCTGCAGCTGGCACGCCAGCGGGGTTACAACGAAATGGTGCAGATGCTCCAGGCCGCGGGCGCAGCACGCTGAGTGCAGTTGATGGGGCGTGTCGGCTGTGCGGCGCCAACCCGGCTACCGGGACTACAGCGCCACCGTTATCGTGCAATTTTGATAGCTACTAGCGCTTACTGGATAAGCGCTAGAGGCCAATTTCACTCAAATTCCTGATTCCCAGTGACCAGCCGCGCCTTCACGGTCTTGCCTTTCACCTTGCCCTGGTTCAGGCGCTGCGCCGCCTGCGCGCCGATGGCGCGGTCCACTGCCACGTAGGTGGAAAAATCGTTCACATTGATCTTGCCGATCTGCTCGCGGGTGTATCCCATCTCACCAGTCAGCGCGCCCAGCACGTCGCCCGCACGGATCTTCTCCTTGCGGCCACCGATGATCTGAATGGTGACCATCGGCGGCACCAGGGGCCCACTGCCTGTGGGTGTGAGGTCAGTCAACGGCGACCAGCGCGACTCGCGGCCCTGCAGCACCTCGATCTTGCCGACGAAGCCCATCTCGGACAGGCTGGCCAGGTTCAGCGCAAGGCCCTCTGCGTCGCCACGGCCCGTTCGGCCGATGCGGTGGATGTGCACCTCGGCGTCGGGCGTCACGTCCACGTTGATGACAGCCGCCAGGTTGGCAATGTCCAGCCCCCGCGCGGCCACATCGGTGGCCACCAGCACCGAGCAGCTGCGGTTGGCAAACTGCACCAGCACCTGGTCGCGCTCACGCTGCTCCAGCTCGCCAAACAGCGCCAGCGCGCTGAAACCCTGTGCCTGCAGCACGCCCACCAGGTCGCGGCACTGCTGCTTGGTGTTGCAAAAGGCAATCGACGATTCGGGCCGGAAGTGGTTGAGCAGCTGCGACACCGCGTGCAACCGCTCGCTGTTTTTCACCTCGTACCAGCGCTGCTCGATCTTGCCCTCGGCATGCTGGGCCTGCACCGTGATCTGCACGGGCGCCTTCATGAACTGGGCGCTGAGCTTGGCGATGCCTTCGGGGTAGGTGGCTGAGAACAGCAGGGTCTGGCGCTCTTTGGGGCACTGCTTGGCCACCGTCACGATGTCGTCGAAAAAGCCCATGTCCAGCATGCGGTCGGCTTCGTCCAGCACCAGGGTGTTCATCGCTTCCAGGCTCAGGTGCTGGCGCTCCAGGTGGTCCATTACGCGGCCAGGGGTGCCCACCACGATGTGGGCGCCATGCTCCAGGCTCAGCGTTTGTGCGCGCAGGGGCACACCGCCGCACAGCGTCACCACCTTGATGTTTTCTTCGGCGCGCGCCAGACGGCGGATCTCGGTACTGACCTGGTCGGCGAGCTCGCGCGTGGGGCACAGAACCAGGGACTGCACGGCAAAACGGCGGGGGTTGAGGTTGGCCAGCAAGGCCAGGGCAAACGCGGCGGTCTTGCCGCTGCCGGTGCTGGCCTGGGCGATCAGATCCTTGCCTAGCAGCGCCGAAGGCAGGCTGGCCGCCTGGATGGGGGTCATTTGGTTGTAGCCCAGCTGCTGCAGGTTGGCCAGCATGGCGGGGTTCAGGGCCAGCGTGCTGAAATCAGTGCTGGCTTGGTTTTCTTTGGAGGTCATGGCCCGATTATCCGGCCCCGGGTGCTAAGGCTCGGTATGCGGGCAACTACCTGACGCACACACAAGGCGTATCGGCTATAACAATTGAACACGCACCGAGTGGTCCATGCCAGATTCATCCAACGCAGCCAATACCCCCAGCCAGGGAGGTTCCAGCGACTCATTGCTGCGCCTGATTGCCGACTCAGTGCCCGCGCTGATGGCCTACTACGACGTGCCCGCGCTGCGCTGCCAGTTTGCCAACCAGGGGTACGCAGCCTACAACGGCCACAGCACCTCATCGATTCTGGGCCTCACCGTCCAAGAGGCCATCGGCGACAAAGCCTGGGCGGCCATTGAGCCCCATGTCGAGCGGTCTACCCACGGCGAGCACGTCAAATACACCCGCGAGCAGACACTGCCCAATGGCGAGGCGCGCATGATCGAGGTCAACCTGATCCCGCACTTTGCGACGGATGGGGGTCAGCAGTTGGGCTCGTTTGTATTAATTACCGACATCACCGAACGCTGGCGCGCGGAGCGCACGGTGCGCCAAAGCGAAGAGCGCATGCGCAAGTTCACCGAGGCCACGGACGAAGCCATCGTGTTTCACCGCGACGGCATCATCACCGACGGCAACGAAGCGCTGACCCGCCTTACGGGCTACGGGCTGCACGAAGTGATTGGCCTGTCCATCTTCAATTTCATTAGTCCCGAATGGCGTGCCACTGCACTGGACTACACCCGCAGCGGGCGAGAAGACCCTTACGAAGTCACCATCTGCCACAAAGAGGGCCACGCCATCCCTGTCGAGGTGGTCGGCAAGACCATGCCGCTGCACCATGCGGACTATCGCATCGTGGTGGTGCGTGACATCACCGTGCGCAAGCAGGCGCAAGAACGAGAGGCTTTCATCGCCCTGCACGACACCCTCACGCAGCTGCCAAACCGCCATTTTTTGATGGAGCAACTCGCGCAGGTGTTGTCTCTGGCCCGCAGGCGCCACGGCAGATCGGCGGTTTTGTTCATCAACTTGGACCACTTCAAAACGGTGAACGACTCGCTGGGCCACCATGCTGGCGACCAGCTGCTGTGCAACGTGGCCGAACGCCTGCGCCTTGGCGTGCGGGACGCCGATGTAGTGGCGCGCCTGGGCGGAGACGAGTTCGTAGTGGTGCTGACCGATGTCAAAAGCCCGGACGATGCGGCACTGGTTGCGGACAAGCTGCTGGCATCGATGAATGGTGTGTTCACCGTTGACCAACTGCCGCTGACCATATCGCCCTCCATCGGCATCGCGCTCTACCCCGAGCACGGCAACAGCGCCGACCTGCTGCTGCGCTGCGCCGACGCCGCCATGCACCACGCCAAAGAAAGCGGGCGCGGCAACCGCCAGTTTTATGACTCCAGCATGGACGCCAGCGCTTTGGACGTACTGCGCCACGAGCGCCAGTTGCGCGATGCCGTCGCCAACAACGCGTTCGAACTGCACTACCAACCCCAGGTGCGCCTGGCCGACGGGGCACTTCAGGGCATCGAAGCCCTGGTGCGCTGGCGCCACCCTGAACGCGGCCTGGTGGGGCCCGATGAGTTCATCACCTTCTCCGAGTCCCGCGGCCTCATCACCCCCATCGGCCGCTGGGTCATGCGCGAAGCCTGCCGCCAACTCAAGGAATGGCAGGACCAAGGCCTTGCCATGGTGCCGGTAGCCGTCAACCTGTCCGCCATCGAGTTCCGCCAGCGCGACGTGGCGGCCGAGATCGCCGCCGTGCTGCGCGAGACGGGCTTGGCACCGCAATACCTGGAGATCGAACTGACCGAGTCCGTGCTGATGCACCAGACCGGACAGGTGCTGGACACGCTCAACGCCCTCAAGGCGCTGGGCGTGGGCATCTCGATTGACGACTTTGGAACAGGCTACTCATCCCTGGCGTACCTCAAGCGCTACCCCATCGACAAGCTGAAGATCGACCGGTCTTTTGTGGCAGACACCCCCGGCAACGCAGACGACGTTGCCATCGTCACTGCCATTATCCAGATGGGACACAGCCTGCAGCTGAAGACCGTGGCGGAGGGGGTGGAGACGCAGGAGCAGGTGGGGCTGTTGGCGGGGCTGGGGTGCGATTTGATTCAGGGGTTTGTGGTGTCGGTGCCGATGGATGCGGGGAGGCCGCAAGAGGGTGGCTGATGAATCGCAAAACGAATCATTGAGTGCCCGAAGACCTGTGCGTGTTGGTTAACTTTCGCATCCCCGACGATCATGTGGTCGCTCATGAAACCGGTGCGGATGCGTTGGTACAGCTCTTTCATCGCCTGCCCCAGCGTCTTGATGTTGAGCGTCGACTGCGGCAACAGGGCTACCCAGTAGCGCCAAAGGCGGCTACCGCCGACGACAAAACTATGGCTTTTCCCTATGAATTGATTTGATGGCTTTTGTCACAAGATCAATTGCCAAGACAAAGAAAATTGTGAATAGCAAACTCAAAAACAGGTTAATTAAGCCCTGTCCATAAAACTTGCAAAAATCATAGGAAAATTCCTTCTCAGGAAAATACTTCTTATCACAAATCACAAATCCTTCGCCAAAGCCGAAAGCTTGCAACAAGGGAAACGCGGGTGTGAGGGCAAGAATAATTGAAAAGATGAAAAATACTATTTTTTTCACACGACCAGGATTCAGCGCCATAAAAAACACAGAAAAAATAATAAGGGAATCCAAAAAATATGACAGGATTATTCGCACCCCCTGAAATGCCACATAAAAATCTAAGGAATTAAATTCAAAATACCGCCCCGCAAACGTAAAAAACAAAGAAGTAGTCACCCAGAGGAGTACAGCCATCAAAAAATATTTCATTATTTAAAGAAATCTATTGAGGATGGAGCGTTGTCAGGGCCCAGCAACGTAGCGCAGTCAGGGGCGCTTGAGGTCACATATCCATACACTTTGCCTAGCGAATTTAGATCCTTACCCAATTGGACTACCTCACTGATCTCATTTCCCATACCGTCGCGAACAACCGCAGCAGCGTCTTCTAACTTATTTTGGCGCCCCTCCTCATATCTTTTCTCTCTTTCGGCGGCTCTTTTACACGATAGTATTGCACCTTCTATTTTTACTTTTTTCCCTTCTTCTACATTTTCTTTCCATTTCCAAACACCAGTAACCTTATCCCACCAGCCCTCTGCCTTTCCGATGTCCAGCGGCGGGTTTGGCCCCGAAGTCGGATTCAGTCCCAGTGGGTCTGAGACCGTTATAGGACTACTTGGGAATTTCATCTTATTTATTCCACCGCCCAATCCAATAGGATCCTGGCTCACATACTGCCCCACCTGCGGGTCGTAGTACCTGAACCGGTTGTAATGCAGCCCCGTCTCCTGGTCCAGCTGCTGGCCCTGGAACCGGATCGGCTGGTGGACTTGGCTCGGGTTGTATTCCTCTTCAACCTGCCCCCATGCCCCGTACCTTGCAGCCCAAGCGACTTGCCCTGCTTGTTCTCCGTTCGCATTGACCAGCGCAATGGGCGTGCCCAGATGGTCCGTCAGCATGTGCCGGATGGTCAGCGGGTGCGCCTCTTCCGTTTGGGCTTGGGCGTCTTTGAGGGCTTTGATCGATTCCTGCACCTGTCCCCGCATCTCCTGCGGCAGCAGCGCTGACAGCTGGTAGCCCGGTTGCAGCACCTCTTTCAGGGCGTGGTGCAGCATTTCTCGCTCGTGGCGAGGTAGGTCTTGTTCCAGAGTCTTCCTGGCTTCACTGCCACCCAAGCCCAGCAAGGTCTTGACCGGGTTGGTCTGCCCCGCCTTGTTTCTTTGCATCTGCAACAGCGGCACAAAGCTGCCGGGCTCGTACACCGTGTGGTGGATGTGCTCTGCATCCTCGGTGTGGATCAGCCGGTCTCCATCCCAGCCGTAGTGGGTGGCCTGGATTTGCTGTCCCGTCTTTTGGTGTGTCTTGCTCACCCGCCGTCCAAACGGGTCGTAGCGGTAGGTGGTGCTGCTTTGCACCTGCCCTTGAGCGTCGATCTGTATGACCTCGCGCAGCTGGTGCAGGCTGTCGTAGTGCAGATGGGTGGTGCTGCCGTCGCTGTGCAGGGCGTGGGTGCGGTTGCCCCAGCTGTCGTAGCGGTAGTGGGTGGTTTCTTCGTCGCCGATGCGTTGGTCTTGGCTCTGGCCTTGGCTCCAGCCAATGCGGTTATCTCGCCAACGCTCTACGTTTTTTGATGCAGGGCTGTCCGGGTTCTGGTCGGGTTGCAGCAGGTTAAACCGCGGGTCGTGCAGGTTTTGCTGAACCTGGGCGGTCCAGTCGGCACCCGCTGCGGTCTTTGCGGCTCGGTGCTGGGCCGCTGCTTTGGCGGGCAGGCGGTTGCCTGCGGGGTCCAGGCGCCAGCGCTCCTGGCGTTCGCCCTGGGCGCTGGCCTGGGTCTGGCCGGTCAGTCGCTGGCGTGCGTCGTACTGGTAGGCGTTGGCCTCGGTGGGGGTCTGGATGCCGATGAGCTGGCCCAGGCTGTCGTAGGTGTAGCGGCGCTGCTGCAGGCCGCCGATGAGGGGGGCTGCGCTGGAGGGGGCGGCTGCGTTCTGTCCGCTGGTTTGTATGGGCAGGCCCTGCCAGCGCTGGTGCAGCAGGCGGCCCAGGGGGTCCATCTGGCGGGTCTGGGTGATGGCGGTCGGCGTTTGCTCTGCGTCGTTTTGCAACAGGTGCATGGTGCGGCCCACTTCCCGGTGCAGTTTGTCGCGCTCCAGGGCCAGCAGCGGGGTCTGGTTGAGCAGCACGCCGTGCACGTGGCCTGCGCCGTAGCTGAGCCAGCCAAGCTGGCCGATGCCTTGCAGGTCGCTGGCTTCGCGCTGGCCCAAGGCGCCCAGGCGATGGTGGATGCGGTGTTCGAATTCGATGGTGGGTGCCGCGCTCCCATCCTTTGCAGTTCCCTGTCGATACAGGGTTTGCACTTCACCGGTGGTGCGGCCCAGGGCGTCGCGTTGCAGGTCCACGCGGCTGCCCTTTTGCAGTCGATGGGCTTGCAGGCTTTGCAGCAGCGGGTTGCTTGCCAGGGCCTGGGCGTCTTGCTGCTGGCTGAGCATGCTCTGGAGCTGCTCGGTGGTGAGTTGCAGCCAAGCGGTGACCAAGGGGGCTGACGCATCTACGCTCAGCTCCCAGCCCTGGGTGGTGAGGAGTTCGCCACTGTCGCTGTAGCCGAACTGGTGGATTTGCAGGTCGGTGTTTGTGGTTGTTGTCGCTCCTTCGCTTAGCTGCCCCTGCTTTGGCTGTGATGCGGTGCGTCAGGCGCCCGGCACCGTCGTAGTGGTAGCGGCTGCGCACGGTGCCTTCGCCTTCGCTTTGCGCGGCCATGCCGTTGTCTTGCGCGTCGGTCTTCTCGATCAACTGGCCTGCTGCGTCGTAGCGGTAGGTCTGGGTGCGCCCGTCAAAGCCCACTTCCTGTATCAGCCGGTCCTGGCTGTCGTAGGTGAAGCGGGTGCTGGCGTGGTTCTCGTTGATGAGTTCTGTGACGCGGCCTGCGCTGTCGTAGCGCAGGTGCAGGCTGACTCCTGCCTGGGTCTGTGCGGTGACGCGGCCCCACAGGTCGTGGTCATAGGTGATGGTGGTTGTCTGGACGGGCGCACCGGGTGCCCGTTGGCCAATGCGCCCAGGGTGATGGCCTGGACTTGGTCGTTGCCGCCCCAGCGGTATTGGATGAGGGTGCCGTCGGCCTGCTGGGTGTGTTGCAGGCGGCCCATGGCGTCGCGCTGGTGGCGGGTGTGTTGGCCCAAGGGGTCGGTTTCTTCAACCACTTCGCCCCAGGCGTCGTGGTGCCAGCGGCTGGTGTGGCCGCTGCAGTCGGTGTAGCTGGTGAGCTGGCCGGTGCTGGTGTAGGTGAGGGTTTTGCGTCCGCCCTGGGGGTCGATGAGGGCGATGGGTTGGTCCACCCAGGCGCGGGCGCTGGCAGGGGCAGTGGGGGGAAGTTCCGGCAGGTATTCCAGCTGGGTGCTGGTGGCGATGTCGCCCGCAACCACGGTGGTTTGCAGCAGGCGGCCCCAGGGGTCGTATTGGTAGTGGGTGTGGATGCCGCTAGCGCTGGTGCTTTGCAGCAGCAGTCCGTCGGCGTCTGTGCCGGGTAGGCCCCAGCGCTGTTGGCTGCTGCGGCCATCAGGGCCTTGCACCCCGAGCAGGTTGCCTTGGCCGTCGTAGCGCCAGTGGGTGGTGCGGCCCAGGGGGTCGGTGGCGGCGATGCGTCGGCCTGCGCCGTCGTACTGGAAGTGTTCTTCGCTGCCGTCGGGGTTGACTTGGCGGGTGATGCGCTTGAGTCCGCCTCGGCCTTCGTGGTGGTATTGGGTGGTGCGGCCCAGGCTGTCGCGCACGGTGGTGCAGCTGGCGGCCTTGGGGTCTTGGGGCAGTGCGTCTTGGTAGTCGAAGGTGTAGCTCAGGCCTTCTTCGTTGTGGTGTTCGACCACGCGGGCGCCAGGGTTCTGGTTGGCGTAAACATAGGTGTGCTGGGGGCCGCTGCGCACGCGGTGGGCAACCATGCGGTGGGCGCTGTCGTAGCTGAACTGGCGGGTGCGCTGGCCGTCACGGGCGTGCACTGCAATGAGGTTGCCCTCTGGGCTGTAGTGGTAGCGCACCAGGGGGATGGGAGGGTGTGCAAAGGATCCGGTATTACCTGCAGTCCTCACACTCACACCCGCATGGGCGGGATCGTGAGGGTTGTAGACGCAGTCCACGCCGAGCAGACGCAGGCCAGTGTCGGGGTTCAGTCCAGTGACGTGCGGGGCTGGGGCTTGGGCGGGGGGCGCTGTAGTTGGTGTCGCTGCCGCAGCCGCTACCGCTTTGCTTGGCTGGTTGTACAGCAGGGCGTAGCGGCGGCCTGCGCCGTCGGTGATGCCTTGCAGGCGTCCGTGTTCGTCGTGGTGGTATTGCTGGCTGCGGCCAAAGGCGTCGATGAGGCCGATGAGGCGGCAGGGTCCTGCTGGCTGTGCTTTGAAGAGCCAGACGGTGCGGCCGGTCTGGGTGGCTGCCAGGAGGTAGCTAGCGTCAGCTTTGGCGGCTGCGGGGACGTGGGACCAGCGTTGTTGGTGCATCCAGGGCAGGAGTTCCTGGGCCTGGTTGGCAGGGGCGCTGTTGCTGTAATGCTCTGCGCTGCCGCCACCGCCGCGCAGTAGCAGCAGGCCTTCGCTGTCGCTGTGCAGGCTCTGGCCTGCGCGCAGAGGTTCGTCGAAGGTGATGACGCGGCCACCGGCGTCGTGCAGCAGGGTTTGGGTGGGCTGCAGTTCGATGCTCAACTCGTGGGGGAGCTTCCAGCCGTAGCCCAGCAGGCCGCAGTCTGCGCCGTGTTCTGCGTTGATGTAGCTGCTGTACTGGCGCTGCCAGACCAGGGGCATGGGGCCGGGCAGGGCGAAGTCCAGGTCTTCTGCACCAAGCAACACTTTGGCCCCCAGGGTGGGGTTGACGGGGCTGCCGATGGTTTTACCGCCGGGGCAGGTGGAGCAGGCTATGCCGCCTTGGGAGCCGATCAGGACTGTGAGCGAGCCCTGGATGATCGGCCCCCCGGATTCCGTCAGGTCTCCTTGTCTGGCAGCCGGTTTGCCCATGGTTTCTCCCTCAATCAAATGTGTTGTTATTAAGATGCTGGCGCTTGCAGTAGCGCCGCGATGCGCGTGATGTCCGCGCGACGACATTTAGTCCGAAGTGCCCGCCTAGCAGTTGAGCTTGTCCAGCGGCGAAAGCACTTCAATCTGCCCGGGGGTGAGCTTGATGGTGCTGCTGCCCACCGTCAGCAGAATCTCTTCTTTGGCGTTGAGATGAATCTTTTTGGATTCCAGGAATATCTGGCTTGCGTCGATCTTGATGCAGCTGGGTGCCTCGCCTCCACCGCCCCCGCCTGCGCTGCCACCGGATGGCGCGACGATATTGTCAACACCGGCACCGGCTGCTCCAGAGCCCGCGTCACCGCCCCCACCCCCAACCTCCAGCACGTAATCCTTGCCCACCGTGGTTTTCTGGCTTTGCCCGACTTTGGTGGTCTGCGTCATGCCCACAATGGTGGACATCATCATGCCGATGTTCTGGCTGTAGGCGACGCCAATACTCATCACCCGCACCAGCCCAACATTGAGCATGGACATGATGCCGATGGTGTGCTGTTTGGTAAGGCCGATCTTCACCGTTTCGTTCTTGCCGACAGTTTCGTCCCGGTCGTCACCGATGCTGATCTCTTCGTTGTGGTCAACACGCTCTGTACGATTGCTATGAATCGTGATCGTCTCATCGCCGTCAACTTCTTCCGTGCGCCAGCCGTGGATGTTGATCTTCTCATTGCGGTCCACCGTCTCCGTGCGGTCACGATGAATGACGTTGGTCTCATCCCGATCAATCGTCTTTTCTCGGTCCCGGCCAACCCATTTTTCTTCGTCGTTCTCGACCTCAGTGAGTTGGTCCTTCTGCGCATGGATCCACAGTTGCTCTTGCCCGGCCTTGTCTTCGAAGCGCAGCGCATTGGCGTCGCCCGGGCCTTTTTTCATACCGGGTCCTGAGGCTCCACCCTTGCTAGAGCGCGTCAAGATGCCGCTTTGGGTGGCGTTGGCAGGCAATGTCCAGGGCGGCATGTTGACGGCGTTGTAGACGCAGCCTGTAAGAATGGGGTAGTCAGGGTCACCGTTGATGTGATCGATGATGACTTCCATGCCGATACGGGGAATGAACACGGCGCCAAACTGGGGGCCCGCCCAGCTGGTGGATACGCGCACCCAGCAGCTGGAGTTCTCGTCCATGGCGCCGATGCGGTCCCAGTGAAACTGCACCTTCACACGTCCGTATTTGTCGGTCCAGATCTCTTCGCCCGGTGGGCCAACCACGACAGCGGTCTGTGGACCGCGGGTGCGGGGCTTGGGGGTACTGCGTTTGGGCCGGTATTCGATGCTGGTGGGCTGGGCTCGGACTTCAAACTGCTGGATGGAGCCTGCCTCTTGCGGGTTCTTGGTGGGGGTGACTCCGCCTCCTCGACTGCTGCTCACTTCAGGGTTTTCTTCGAAGTGGTAATGCACGCTGAGCACCAAATACTGGCGGTTCTGGTCCTCGCGCGGGTAGTTCTCCAGATTGATGGTGTAGCCAGGCGCCAGATTGCGTTTGTTGGCGCGGCCAAGTACGCGACTTTGTTTGGTCAGGTGTTCTTGCAGGCGGAGCTTGGCGTAGGTTTCGCCATCAGGAAATTCGGTGTAGCCACCGGGCCATTCGTAGATCTCGTACTTGTCATGCTCATGCCCGGGCGGGTTCTGGCGCATGTTGGAGAGGTCGGCCTTGGGCTTCTTGAAATCGTAATCGTCGTTGTAGTGCCGTCCTGGTTGCACTTCCTGCAACAACTCCCACGCATGGAAGTGCTCTTTGTCGGCAATCGCTGCCTTGCCAGGGGGATGAAACGGGACAACGTGGCCGCCCGGCAAGGGGCTGTGCGAACCCACGATGTCGTCTGCCAGCACCAGGGTGTGGCTGCCCGCACTGTGCGTGAAGTAGTAGTAGGCGCCTTCGTGTTCCAGCAGGCGCGCAACGAAGTTGTAGTCGCTCTCTCCATACTGTGTGCAGTAGTCCCAGGTGCGGTATGCGCGGGTGAGCTTCTTCTCAATGGGAAAACCGTATTTCCCCAGAACTTCCATGATGATGTCCGGCACCGTCATGTGCTGGAAGATCTTGAAGTCGGTCTTGCGGGTGGCCATCCACAGCCAGGGCTTCAAGCGCAGCCGGTACGAGGCCCAGCGGTGGTCCTGCCCTTGCATGCCAAAGTGAGTGATGAGGCCGCTGAGGTAGCGTTTGCCAAGACCTTCCGTCTCCACCACCACTGATGCCGCCTTGCCCAGCAGGGCTTTGGGGTCGATGCTCTTGCTCTGGCTGACAAGATCAACGTCGAGGGAAAACAGCTCACTCAGCGTTTCCGTTCCGTCGAGTTTGCGAAACTGTAATTGCTCGCCCAAGGGCGTTTGGATAGTGACGCGACGGGTCATGACAGATGAAGAAATCTCTGGTGTGAAGCGATCAGCAACGTAGCCGAACGCCGTGGAGGGCAAGCAGTGCATGCGGTGCGCAGGCAGCGAAGCACATGCATCACCACCTCGCCAGGCGAACACAAAAAAAGAGCCGCGTCCAAAGACACGGCTCTTGGGTTGCGCTCACGGTGTGGGCACAACCAAAAGCAAAGCCGATCAGGCTTCCTTGTTTTCCTTGATGCTGAAGCCCATCTGGCTGGTAGCGCCCTTGCCACCCTGGCTGGTTTGCTCGGAGTACTCGGTCTTGACCTTGGCAGCCTGGAAGGCGTAGTTCACGACCACTGTGTCACCAGAGCTGGTGCCACTCACGGTGACATTCGTCACCATGACGTCAGTCAACGTGATCTTGCCGAATTCGATCTGCGTGCCACCGGCCTTGCACATCGAAATTTCAACTTGACCCAAATGCTTACCGGTAGCGCAATGCTTCAGCACTGCGGGGTAGCACTTGTCGATGTTGGCAACGATGTTCAGGTTCTGGAAATCGGCCTTGCCAGCGCCTGCACCACCACCCGACGCCATCGAGTGCGGCTGAGTGACCCCCCAGGTGAACGACTCGACATCGGTCCAGTCCTTATGCGCCGCGTCTTTCGACTCACCGCTGGCGCCTTCAACTTTCATAAAAATTGCAACTGTCATTCGGGTACCTCTCCTTGGTTCAAAAAATGCGAAGCAATCACTACCACCGGCAGTGCGCTTGCGCTCTAAATTTCCGCAAAGGCGCTAGTCCTTCACAGAAGATCTGCCCAGAGAGGAGTACGAAATCACCTGCAAAAAGACGCAGGTAGAGCTCAGTTTGAATCCACGGATTCGCATGAACCACCCGCACTTAATACTCGGCATCTCTTTCACGGAGCTACCCGTTGCTTGCTTGAAATCCCCTCCCTCGCAAGCTTGTTTGCGGGCGCATGATACGGGCGCAAATCAGAAAAGGGGGTTTCAAGTGACAGCAAATAAGCCTACCTCCGCAACATTAGAAACAGTGTGTTTCTTGGCGCTAAAAGTGTGTGTTTTGCGACCTCTTTTGCAATTTCTACACGGTAGACTCGCCCGCGATCAGCAGACCAGTTGACCGCGTCCGAAGAAGCGCTCGCCTTCATAAGAAGGACGGCCTGTTTACGAATGCTCGCCTCTCATGGCTCCACACAAGGGTAGCCATGTGGTTTGAGTTGATGTGAATGCTTAGTACTCGTTTCACGAGAGATTGCGGCAACTTGTAAGGCTTGTCTTGCGCATCACCGATGACACACCGGTGCGTCGAAGAACTTGTGTTGGTCGCCGTATCAACCGTGCGGTGCCCCCGCGCTGACTTGCCAGCGCACCCGTCGGCTTTGCACTACATGCCGCGGACCACAGGTTGAGCAGGCTGATATCCAAGAATGAAAAATGAGGGCGTCGCGTGATGATTGAAACTGTCGGAGGTTCAGCCAACTGCTTAGAGCCCGGTGTTCATATTGGTGAATACCGGCTGCTCGACGTAATTGGTGAAGGGGGGTTCGGCATCGTTTACAAGGCGCGCGATATCAGCCTGGATCGGATCGTTGCGATTAAGGAATACATGCCCGCCACCTTGGCTGGTCGCAAGTCATCCAATGAAATCCATGTGCGCTCTCAGCACCGCGGTGCCTTTGATGCGGGATTGCGCAGCTTTATCAACGAAGCGCGCTTGCTAGCAAAGTTTTCGCACCCTGCGTTGGTCCATGTGTACCGGTTCTTCGAGTTCAACGGAACGGCCTACATGGTGATGCGTCACTACGAAGGACAGACGTTTCGTGCGTTCCTCAGCGCACAACATGACCGAATGAATCAGCGCATGCTCTCGGCCATCGTCAGCCCAGTTCTCGACGTGGTCGAGATGCTTCACGCGGCTGACTGTTACCACCGAGATATCGCGCCCGACAATGTTTTCTTGCAGAACTCCGGCATGCCAGTGCTGCTGGACTTTGGAGCAGCGCGGAGAATCATCGGCGACATGACACAGGCGTTGACGATGGTGCTCAAACCTGGGTTTGCGCCTATCGAACAGTACGTCGACGATGGCGCCATGCCCCAAGGCGCATGGACAGATATCTATCAGATAGGCGCAATGCTGTACCTGGCGATCACCGGCAAGCCCCCCGCGACATCGGTGGCTCGGATGATCAACGACCCTGTGGCTGCATTGACCCCAGCGAACCATGCCGGCTATTCGGTTCAGTTCCTTCAAGGTGTCCACCGCGCGCTTGCAGTGAAGCCCCAGGATCGACCACAGACGATTGCAGAACTCAAAGAACTGCTGGGCATCACCACCTTCACTTCTCCCGTTTTCACGCCATGGGTGAATACAGAAGCCCCTGGCATTGCCCACGATTTGCCCAGTTTGCTACCCACTCTAACAACAATCGGGTTGACGCCAGCTCAGGTCCCATTCGCAACTACGAGCGCAGGCGAACCGGCAGGCTCACCGCCTGAAAGTCATATTGACTGGGGACAATTCGGGAAAGTGCAGCCTGGCACAGCGACAAACGCCCCCGATGCCCAGCAGGGCCAATGCGGTAGCGCTTCCTCGCCCATCAATCCGGACGCACCGCTTGCATCGGCCGAGACTATCGTCATGCAGCTACCCGATTCGCTGGGCGCTCCAAGCATTTCGATCCCAGAAGTCGGTCAGTCAGCCACGGCGGCAAGAGATAAGGCCGCCGTAGCGACGCACGCCCAAGTTGCGTTTACGGCGCAGATGCCAAAACAAAGCACTGCGCCTCCGTCCACGGACAAAAAGGCCGGGCCTTCGGGCAACTCTGCGTCGATGCGCTGGATTGCCATCGGTCTCGCGGCAGTTGCAGCAACCACAATGGCTTTGTGGTGGGGTGGAAACGGTTTTTCTTCTTCGCCACAAAGTGTGGCTCCTTCGTTCATTTCGGATGAGCAGCAATGGAGAGAGTCGAAAGCCCTGGGAACAGTTGCCGCGCTGGATGCCTACTTAGAGGCACAGCCAACGGGCAAGTACCGTAGCGAAGCGTTTGAATTGATCAATCGACTTGAGGCCACAGAAGCCTCTTCGCCTGCAACGCCGGCCCAAACGACTACCGATCCTCTGGCCATCGCGGTAGCACCGCCCACCCCTGAACGCCCCCCTACGCCTGAATCAGTGCCAAAACCTGATGTTTCCATCGCAACGGGTTCTGCGCCGAATGCAGCCGATTTAGCCTCTGCAGCCAAGGCAACGACAAAGCCTGTTGGCGATGTTGGGCGCGTGGTGCTTCGGGTCAGCCCCTGGGGGCGGATTTCTGTGAACGGCAATGCCATGGGGACGACCCCTCCGCTCACGCAAGTCGAGCTTCCAGAGGGAACGCATCGCATCGAAGTGAGCAATCCAGCCGCAGCGCCTGTGGTCAAAACCGTGCAGGTGAAAAAGGGCGAACCCGTGGTACTCAGCCACCAGTTCGAATAACTCTTCCACCACTCTCTCAAGTCTTGCTGCCATGCCAATGAACGCTTTGCTGCGCGGGGTTGCGCTTTGCCTATGGGTGTGTGCTCACGCTGCATTTGCGTCGACAGATTGCGATGAGCCTGTGAGTTCAGACGTGCGAGGGACCGACTCGGCCTCGGGCCGCCAGTTGCTGGGCCAGGGCATATCACTTTATGACTCTCGCAAGTTGGACATGGCTGAGAAGGCTCTGCAGGCATCTCTGTTTTCCGGTTTGCCAGACCGCCGTGAGCGATCCACCGCCCACAGGTACCTCGCATTTGTGTACTGCACCAACAAGGAGTGGGCAAGGTGCGATGCGGCGTTTGATGCTGCGTTCGAAGCCAGGCCATCTTTTGCACTCGAAGAATACGAATTGCAAGGTACCCCATGGCGCGAGGCCTACCTGAAAGCCCAAGGAAGGCGGGGATTGAGATGCGCAAGGCCACCGCATAGCGCCATCGGTAGCCAACGCGACGCAGATACCAACCCGCGTAGCTTCTCGCTGAATAGCACGGTGATTACTGCGATCACCCCGCTGTTGCCGTCAACAGACTATTTCCAGACGTCGAGTGGGGGCATGCTTTCAGCCACTTTGAGGGCGAGACCACGCTCGGACCACAACATCCAGCTGCGTGTGTCGCCGTGGGCAAACGTCAACCTCAACGGTAAGCGATTGGGAGTTACTCCACCCCTCACAGAGATCAAGCTGCCAGTAGGTTCTCACACGATTGATCTGATCAACCCCGGTTTTGAAACAGTGCGCAAAACACTGAAGGTCGACAACGACCAGACGATCACGATTACCCATGACTTTGACGCGAGATAAATGATGAAAAACCGCTTCTTCAACTACCTGCTTATTGGCTGTACCTGCATGCTTGTGGCGGCATGCCAAACCACTCCGGACACACCTCCAGAAAAGGTGGAAGCGGTACAACCGGTGGCGCCCGAGCTACCTGCTGCGCCCGTCGCGCCCATAGACCCGCGTGCGCAAAAGGAGGCGCTACTCACCGAAGCCCTCAATACCTACGCAGAAGGTCAGTTCGAAGATGCCATATCCAAGCTCACCCCCTTGGCCGATGCCCCGGAACTGTCACTGACATCCCAGATCAAGGCACGAAAGTTCATGGCATTTGGTCACTGCGCCCTGGGACGTACGCGCCCATGTCGACAGCAGTTCGACTTGGCTCTGGAACAAGACCCAACATTTCAACTCACCGAAGCGGAGAAAGGTCACCCAGTCTGGGGGCGCGAGTTCATCAACGCCCGCAACGCAGCGCGCAACAAGCGCACGACACGCAAAGCACCCTGACTTGCAAGACGAATATTGAGCGCGCATCTGATGGACAAGATTGAACTGGTGGTCACACACCAAACTGGAGTGCCGGTTGATCGCCTCTGGTCTGCGGTATTTGGCATGGCCGGGGGCACCGTTGGGCGCGCCGGTCAGAACAAATTGGTGCTACCTGACGCCGATGCAGCTGTTGCACGGGTCCATGCCATGGTGCGCCTGGACTCAGATCGTGCCTACATCGCGAACTTGTGTGAGCGCCGATCCATGCTAGTGAGCGGACTGGAAGTTCTATCAGGACAAGAGGTCCCCCTATTGCCTGGCGCAGAGATTGGCATTGGCCCCTATCAACTCATAGCCAGTCGTCCGGGGGAGGTCCGCCGCGAAGCTCCCTCCTCAAGTGCTGCACCAGCTAGCACGGCTGCCACCAGCGTTCCATCGCAGCCCATCCAGCCGACACTGGACGCCACACTGCAAGCAAGCACGACGGCGCTCAACCTAGCCTCTCTGCCGAACCCTTGGGCAGATATTCCATCCATCGTCGGTGGAGAGTCGTACCTACCTGAATTCGCAGGCCTGCGACCCCAGCACCAGCATGAAAGCGACGAGCGCCCGACTTCAGACAATCCATTTGCATTACTCGGCCGGGTAGAGACGACCACCCAACCGCCTTACGTGGCGCGCCAGACAACGGACAACGCGACGCCCGACGAGAGATTGGGCTCAGACGCCGCCACCGAGCCAGCGGGCCCGCAGGAATTCAGCGACAACCCTTTCGAGCAGAGCGTGCCCATGGCAAGGTCGCTGCCATTGCAATCGTCCCAACACCGCGCCATGGTGATACCAGACGACTTCGACCCGTTCGCGGCAGACCCGAAAGAGATGTCGGCCAGCCGCGACGCCTGGAGCGGCAATCTGGCTGCCAAAAGCCTGGCGGAAGTCGCACAACTTAAACATGACGAACTTCTGCAGTCCTTACCCAAGACGAGCCAATTCGCAGGGGAAATGGACAACGCTGCGCATACAGGTCTGCCGAAGCAGTTGGATCCCACCGTTGAACTCAACCCCCTCAAGCTATTTCGCGAACCGGGGGAGGCCATCTACGCCGAAACTGCAGACCACGGCATGTCGCGGGGATCCGATCTCACGCAAGTTTTCAGCATGCCACGAGAGGTCCGGAGCGGGTTGCATGCAGAACCAGAGCGTATGCAGCGATCCCCTGTACCACAGGAGTCAAAGGTAGAGGAGCCCGTTTTTGCGGCAGGTCTTCAACCCACACAAGGTCTGGACTTGGGCCTATTTGGAGGTGCAACGACCAGCCCCACCCCAAACATCTCCATTCTGGATACATACACAGACGAAGCTTCAGGACACGAAGCGCTGCCTCTCCAAACCACCATCGCGCACACCGAAATTCGCGGTGACGACACAAGCCAGCAAGTCGGATGCCTTACCCAAACTGCGCAACCTTCGGAGCGAGTTCAAGGGCGCAGCTTCGGGACAATAGAGCGCCCGGCAGTCGCCACCGATTGCCATGCTCCAGTGTCCAACACTATTGCGGCAGAAAGCGTTTCTGGCCGAAATGACGCTCGGCAGTTATCGCAAGCACTGGCAAACGCTTTTCTGGACGGAGCAGGGATAGCGCAAGACAAGGTATCCCTCTCCATCACACCAGAGTTCATGCGGACATTTGGCGAAGCTATACGCATTGCAGTGCAAGGGTCTATTGATCTGTTATCTGCGCGATCTGAAATCAAACGCGAGTTCCGAGCGGACGTCACGATCATTGCGTCAGGAGCAAACAACCCTTTGAAATTTTTACCCACGGCAGAGGGCGTAATGCTGCAGTTGACCGGGCAGACATTTCCGGGGTTCATGAAGCCCGTGCCTGCAATGCAGGAGGCCTACAACGACCTCGCGGTACACCAGATTGCACTGATGGCTGGAATTCGCGCAGCTTATGCGGAAGCGACTGCACGCCTGAGCCCTGCAGAATTGGAGAGGAGTGCTTCCAAGTCCGCAGGTTTCCTGACCAAGGTATCGACGCTACACCGCAAGGCGGCATTGTGGGACGACTATCAACAACGGTACGAGTCCATTCGCCGCCACGCTGAGGATGACTTGATGGCGTTTTCCGGCAAAACGTTTGTGGAGGCCTACGAGACCGCTGCACAAGCGGCGGAGGAAAACCTGTGATCGCTCACATCGCTGGTGAGGCGCATCGGCTTCAGCTCACGGTTTCTGCCATCACAGAAAAGGGTGGTCGTGCGTCCAATGAAGACTACCTCGGCATGATCGATCTTGGCGCCAAGGGATTCTGCTGCACGTTGGCAGACGGCGCCGGAGGGCATGGAAACGGTGCTCTGGCAGCGCGGCTGACAGTGGATGCAGTGCTGGGCGCCTACAGAGAGAACCCTATGTTCGCCCCCGCCAGCTTGGCCTCCCTGATTTTTCGGGCCGAGCACACGGTCTCGGAAGAACAACCCACCTCAACTTCGCGCCTGCACATGAGCGCTACGGTCGTGCTCCTCTGCATTGAGCCAATTGCTGGCCGCGCACTGTGGGCCCACTGGGGCGACTCGCGACTGTATTGGTTTCGGAGCGGCAAAGTCCACCGCGTGACCGAAGACCACAGCGTGGTACAGCAACTATTACACGCTGGTATGTATGCCAACAGCGATCCAAGGTCACTCCCCAATCGCAGTGTGCTGGCGGGAGCAGTCGGTGCCGAGTCTCAGGTTCCACCCACGGTGCTCCACGAGTCCATGGAGTTGATCGAGGGCGATGCATTTTTGTTGTGTTCCGACGGCCTGTGGGAGAACCTGCACGAATCCGCAATGGAAGACGCGCTTCACGTATCAGACCGCCCAGACGTATGGCTGCAGAACATGGCGAGCGCCGTGAATGCACAAAGCCGCCCCCATCAAGACAACCTCAGTGCATTCGCTGTCTGGGTTTCTGCCAACCCTGCTGTCAACTGAAATTGCAAGGACTATTGCTGTGATCATCGACAAAAATCTGCGTCGATCGGTTCTCCGATCCGTTCTCATCGCTGTTGCCCTATCTGCGCTGGCGGCTTGCGGTGTGGTGAACACGCTCAACCGACCGGCGGAAGCCCCCACGGCCGTCCCCTCAGCAATCATCGAGATCATCGCTGAGCGCAGCCTGAACCCGGACATTGACGGTCTGCCAAAACCCATCTTGCTGCGTCTCTACGAACTTCGCGCGCCAGCAACCTTTGAGCGTTCAAGCTTTTTTGATCTTCAGGACAAAGACGAAAGCCAGCTTGGGGGTGATTTTGTGCATCGCGAAGAATTTTTAATCGCGCCAGGAGAACGCCGAGTTATTGAGCGCAAGGGCAATCCGGAGGTGCGTGCATTTGGCTTCTTCGCAGGGTACCGAGACCTGGAGCGCAGCACGTGGCGGGCTTCCGTGGATGCACCCAACTCCGTAGAGATGCGTCGCCGATGGTGGGGCCTCGGCCAGACCGAGCGACTCAAACCTGTGCACTACTTGGTCACAGTTTCGCGCGATGCAGTCCGCGTTCAACATCAAATCACTTCAAGGTAGAACCATGGTCTGGCAAAGAAAAGTGGTGTGGGCAGAGGGCATGTTTTTGCGCCCGCAACACTTCCAGCAACAAGAGCGATACATCGATTTTCTCGTGCAAGGGCGCTGCCTGCCAGCGCAACCTTTCTACTGGGGATTTTCAGAACTCACGCTGGATACCCAGATGCTGGCTCTCGGCAAAGTCGCACTGATCTCGGCGCAAGGGGTTCTGCCGGACGGAACGCCTTTCCAAATACCGCAAGTGGACGATGCACCACCACCACTGGATGTTGATAAAGAAAGCAAGGATTCCCTCGTTTATCTCTCACTTGCATTGCGTCGGCGCAGTGGTGCAGAAGTCACGCTCAGCGACGTTGACGGTGGAATGACACGCTACCAGACAGAAGTCATGGAGGTGTCCGATGTGAACGATGTGGGCGCGCAACCCGCTGAAGTGCAACTAGGCAAGGCCCGCTTCAGTCTGCGGGCCACGCGGGATCTGTCGGAGGGATGGGTAGCACTCCCAGTCGCTCATGTGGTCGAACGCAAGTCCGATGGATCGGTCCTTCTCGACAAGTCATTTATACCCACCGTAGTTAACAACTCAGAAACTTCGGCCCTGTTTGCGTTCTGCCGCGAACTACACGGTCTGTTGAAGCAACGCGGGGCGGCATTGGAGGAGCGTCTGATACAGCCAGGCCGGGGCGGCGTCGGCGAAGTGGGAGATTTTTTGATGCTGCAATTTATCAACCGCTGGGAGTCCGCGGTAGAGCACTGGGGCAGAGTTCGTACCATCCACCCGGAGCGCTTGTTTGATGATCTTCTCAAAATGGCTGGGGAGCTTGCTACGTTCACCCGCGAGCAACGGCGCCCCCCCCTACTACCCGCCTACGACCATGACGATTTGCGCAGTTGCTTTCCACCACTGATGTTGGAACTTCGTCGTGGCCTGTCCTCGGTCCTTGAGCAGAATGCAATCCAGATCGAACTGCAGGAGCGCCAGTACGGTGTACGCGTAGCGTTGATCCCGTCAACCGAACTACTCACCACCTGCGACTTTGTTCTCGCGGTGCACGCCCAGACCACGGTTGAGTTTCTGCGCACTCACTTTCCCACGCAAACAAAGTTGGGACCCGTCGAGAAAATTCGCGATCTCGTCAACCTGCACCTCCCTGGCGTTATCTTGCGCTCGCTTTCGGTTGCGCCGCGCGAGATTCCCTACCACGCTGGTTACTCGTATTTCGAGGTGGACACGACCCACGACCTGTGGCGCCAATTGAACAACTCGGGGGGGTTGGCCATGCACGTCTCTGGCGAATTTCCAGAGTTGCAACTGGAGTTCTGGGCGATTCGCAGATAAGAAATGTCCATGACAATGCAAATGACAGACAACCTCTTCGTCGCAAGCTCAGGCGGAGATGCGATTGGCGGGACCTCAGGCCTCATGGATACATCGATGCCTCCCCCTTCAGCTGCAAGAACAGATTTGCCAGACGTGATCAGTGGAGGAAATCCACTGGTGGCATCTGCCAACGCGCTGCTCAACCTGATTCCGCAGATTCGCGCCATGGCATCCAACTCCGACCCGGAGGGCTTTCAACGGTTGCTTCTGGCGAATGTTCGGGAATTTGAGCGCGGCGCCGGCGTAGCTGGTGTTCCCATCGAAACCGTGATCGGGGCACGTTACTGTCTTTGCACGGTAGTGGACGAAGCCGCTGCGCAAACGCCTTGGGGCGGATCTGGGGTATGGCCCAAATTCAGTTTGCTCGTTGCGCTGCACAACGAGACATGGGGCGGGGAGAAATTCTTTCAGCTACTCGCAAAATTGGTGCAAACACCGCATCAGCACATCGACCTGATCGAGCTCATGTACTTTTGCCTGATGCTTGGCTTTGAAGGCCGCTATCGGGTGATTGAAAACGGCCGCAGCCAACTGGAAACGCTGAAGGCGCGGCTGCTTGCATTGATTGAAAGTACGCGCGGCGATCGCAGCGGTGCACTCTCGATCCGCTGGAAGGGCGAAGAACGCAAAGCAGCACCTCCCTGGACGATGGTTCCCTTGTGGGTCGCCACTGCGCTGGCATTGCTTTTGGCTTTTCTATTGTTTCTCTGGTTTAACTATCGGCTGGCTGCTCAATCCGACGCATTGTTTGCCTCCGTCAATTCCATCCGCTTCCCCAAAGCCATTGCAGCCGTCGCGGCCGTTGACAAGCCCCGGCTACGCCAGTTTCTGGAGCCCGAAATTAGGGAAGGCCTGGTAGAAGTCATTGACCAGGCAGACCGCAGCACCATCATTTTGCGAGGCGACGGCTTGTTCGACCCAGCATCTACCAACGTCAAGCCCCGTTATGTGCAAGTGATCGAGCGCGTGGCCATTGCATTAAACGAAGTTCCTGGCAGGGTCGTGGTGTACGGCTACACAGACACATCGCCTATACGCACCGCCCGCTTCCCATCCAACTGGCACCTTTCCCAAGAGCGTGCTCAATCAGTCTCCGAGATGCTCGTCCGCACGGTGCGAGACAGCACGCGAGTCCGTGCGGAGGGGCGCGGAGAGGCAGACCCTGTGGCATCTAACGCCACCAACGAAGGCAAGGCGAAAAATCGGCGCGTTGAAATTATTCTTTTGGTAGCGCCTCAGGTGCGCGACAACGAACTACAGGCCCTTGGCGACAACGCCGCCCGCAGCGAGAGCGTCAGGAAATGAGCATTCTGAGAAAAATGGCAGCGCTGCTGTTCAATCGCCACACCTTTGTGTTTTGTGGATTGATCTTTTTGAGTCTGGTCATCTGGTTCATTGGACCACTCGTCTACATCAAACCTTACCAACCACTGGAGAGTGAAAGCGTACGCTGGACGCTGATCGCCCTCCTTTTTGTCGCCTGGTTCATCAAACTGCTATTGCAATGGTGGCGAGCCAAACGGATGAACGACAAGCTACTGGGTCAGCTTGCACGGTTCACGGCGGGGCGTGATGGAACCCAAGACCTGTCGCCCGGACACGAGGAAGTGGCAGAACTGGAAGGCCGCTTCAAAGAGGCCGTTGATGTTTTGGCAAAGACAAAGTTTGGCGAAACAGAAAGCGGACTGTTCAGCCGATTCACTAAGCGCTACGTCTACCAACTTCCTTGGTACCTCATCATCGGGTCTCCAGGGTCTGGGAAGACGACCGCTCTGGTCAATTCTGGGTTGAACTTTCCACTGTCAGAACAATTTGGCAAGGGCTCCATCCGGGGTGTAGGCGGAACACGCAACTGCGATTGGTGGTTCACGGATCAGGCGGTACTGCTTGACACCGCTGGACGCTACACCACGCAGGAAAGCGACGCGGTTCAGGACAAAGCGGCATGGTCTGGATTCCTACAGTTGCTAAAGCGCTTTCGGGGGCGGCAACCCATCAATGGGGTCATCGTCACGCTCAGCGTTCAGGAGTTGCTGAGCAGCAATGATGTAGAGCGCGCGCGACTCGCCAAAACCATCGGAATGCGGCTGGGAGAGTTGTGCGATGAGCTGGCCATCAAGTTTCCGGTTTACGTAGTGATTACAAAGACCGATCTGCTGGCGGGGTTCAACGAATTCTTTGGACAAATGACCCGCGAAGAACGATCGCAGGTCTGGGGTTTTACGCAGGCATACAAGGAATCCGCCTCCCACATCGACCCAACGGCGAAGTTCACTGCAGAGTTCGACGCGCTTGCCACACAGATCAACCGCTTGCTACCGCAACGTCTTCTTGCCGAGCCTGATCTGGCCCGGCGCGGACTGATTTATGCGCTCCCCCAGCAGTTCGTAGGCCTTCGTGAAGTAGTGAACCAGACCTTGGAAGAGGCGTTTTCCTCATCGCGATTCAAGGAAAAGCCGCTCTTCCGGGGTGTCTATTTCACCAGCGGCACCCAGGAAGGCATGCCGTTTGATCGAGTGCTTTCCGCGCTAAAACGGCGTTTCTCCATCAGCAGCGCTACCACAGCAGGCGGCGGACAACAAGGCAAGAGCTTTTTTATCGAAACCCTCTTCAAGGGAGTGATGTTCAACGAGGCAGGGCTAACCGGTCGCAACGCGAAGAAAGAACGTCAACTCCGACTGTTGCAGGCGGGCGGCTTGATTGGATTGGTCCTGGCACTGACCGGAGCAGCCCTCGCCTGGAGCCTCAGCAATAGCAACAATCTGGCTTATTTGGACGAGGTAAAGGCCAGCGTGGAAACACTTCGCCATGCTGTGGATGAGGCCAAGTCCGCCGATCCAGAGAACTTGGTGGCACTGCTTCCTTTACTGGACCATGCAGAGTCCCTGGCCATCAGTGACCAATACACGGGGTCTGCCCCAGTGAGCTGGCGCTGGGGCTTGTTGCAGGTTCCCAAGGTGCAAACAGCTGCTGACAACACCTACTTGCGCTTGCTGGAGGATGCTTGGTTGCCCGGCATCGTGAAACAACTGCGGCGCTCGCTCCAGCAAACATCAACCAACAATCCAGAAGCTAGCTACGAGGCCCTGAAAGCGTACCTGATGGTCCATGATGCGGACCGGTTTGACGCACGAACGGTGAAGGCATGGATACGCCACGAATGGGACGCAAGCCTAACCCCTGAGCTGGTACAGGCGGGTGTCAGCGAGCGTCTGTCTCACCACCTGGATCGACTTATGGACGAGCGCGTGGTACTTGCGACCACGCCCATCGACACCGCGTTGGTCGCAGAAGTTCGTCAGCGGTTGGCGCAGATGTCGCCCGCCCAGCGTGCATACAGCCGCCTCAAGCAGCTATTGTCTACAGGCAACAATTTACCCGCTGACTTCTCCGTCGTGCGCGCTAGCGGCCCTGAAGCCCCACAAGTGTTCAGTCGGCGCAGCGGGCGCCCACTGACACAAGGAATATCTGGACTTTTTACGTACGACGGATATCACGGGGTCTTTTTGCACGAACTTCCTAAAGTCACCACATTGCTGTCCAAAGAGGAGGGATGGGTGATCGGGCAGTCTGACGGCAAACGCAGCACTGCGCAGGAGCTTTTGACCGGTCAGATAGCGAACGAGGTCAAGCGTTTGTACCTGATGGAGTATGCAAAGCTTTGGGAAGACTATCTGGCGGATGTGCGCCCGACCCGCATCGGGTCTCTGGACCAGGCTGGCGAACAAGCGCGCCTGTACTCGTCCGCCAATTCCAGCCTGGAGCAGTTCGTCCGCGCCGTATCCAGAGAAACGACGCTGGCACGTCGCCCCGACGTTGAAGGCGGGAACGGCGCCAGCACCAGCAGTTGGTTGGGAGAGAAGCTCAATCGCATTCGCGAAGAGCAACGCCAACTCAGCCGTCTGACCGGAAAACAGGTCAATGTGGGAGGTCTGACGTCCAGCGGCACTCTCGAAGCAGACATTGTCGACTTCCGCTTTCGCGAGTATCGACGGCTGGCAACCAGCAATGGCTCTGGCCCAACGCCTTTGACGCAAAGCCTGCAGGTTCTCAACGAGGCGTCTGCCGTGATCGCCGCAGCGCGGCAGCAAGTGAAGTCGGGCGGAACAGTGCCACCGACGCTCTCCTCGACCCTGGAAAGAGTGCGCGCTGAGGCCAAGCGGCTTCCGCCGCCACTCAATGTCATGTATGGCGACTTGGCCGAAGCCACCTCCACCATGGTCGGGCGCGATGTGCGGAGCACCATCGGCGGGAACCTCAATGCCACCATTGGGGATTTTTGCCGCCGCGCCATCCTGGGCCGGTATCCGTTTACCCGAAGTGCCGGGCGCGATGTCACAGCCGACGACTTCTCCAAGCTGTTTGCGATGGGCGGGACCATGGACGAGTTCTTCCGCAGCACGCTTCAACCGATGGTCGATATCTCCACGGCGACCTGGACGTTCAAGCAAGGCGTGGACGGAACGCCAGTGGGCGGTTCTGCGTCACTCGGTTCGTTCCAGAAAGCAGCGACCATTCGCGACGTGTTCTTCCGATCAGGCGGAAAAGCACCCGGCATTCGCTTGGACATCAAACCGATCGAAATGGACGCGTCCATCTCGCAGATGGTGCTGGACGTTGACGGCGACGTTTTGCGGTATCAGCACGGCCCTCAGATCCCGAAGTCGGTGAACTGGCCTGGCACGCGCGGAACGGGTCAGGTGCGCCTGCAGATCACGGCAACGGGCGCTGAGAACTCCGGCCTTGTCACTGAAGGCCCTTGGGCTTTGCACCGACTCTTTGACCGGGCTCAAATTCTGCCCGGCAACGCTCCGGAAAAATTCACGGCAATCTTCAATGTAGACGGACGCAGGGTCCGATTTGAAGTCACGACCAGCAGTGTCTTCAATCCGTTCCGACTCAAAGCGATGGAGGAGTTCGAATGCCCGAACAACCTCTAATCCAAGAAACCCGTGGTGTGCAACCACAAGGCACCGTCGCCTGGTTCGGCAAGCTGCCGAGCCTGGGGGATTTTGTGGGTCGGCGGATGCCGCACGCATTGACCGCTGAGTGGGACGCATGGTTGAGAGCTGGGATGGATGAGTTTCGGGCGTTGAACGGAAATGCCTGGCACGAGAAATTCGTGAATGCCCCCTTGTGGTTCTTTGTGGCGCCTGCCGCGGTCACCGGAACTTCCGTGGTTGGTGCGCTTGCTCCGAGCATGGACCGCGTGGGGCGCTACTACCCACTCACGGTCATGGCAACCGCTTTCCGCACCGATAGCCTGCTAGCAGATGATGAGCGCTTGAGGACATTTCTCGCCGGAGCACGCGCTGCGATTGTGGAGGCGAGACGCTTGACGCTGTCCGCAGAAGAGCTTGACCAGCGCGTCAACCATCTGCCCAACCCGTTCGACGCGGGTGAAGCGATAGCTCGGGAGCCTTCATTGATTGACGTCATCCTGTCCGATCTGAGCGAAGCCTCGTCAGCACACCAAGCGCCTAACGCAAGAGTGCAACTGCCTGTCGGCGAGTGGCGACATCGGGTGAGTCGAACCAGCGAGCAAAGTCTGTGGTGGACAACTCCTACGCCGCGCTTAGGCTACCAAGAACACTTGCATCACGGTGTACTGGACCGTTCCCTGTTCGTGCAATTGTTCATGAAGCAGCCGACAACACCCACGCCACAGCCGTCCCATCCGTAACCCGAAATCTCACATCTCTATGACCGACATCGACGAACTCCTGCGTGAAGTTCCGTCAAGCCCCCCTTGCGGGCCGGAAATGACGTACGCCCCCGAGTTCCTCGCCTTGGAACAGGCGGCCCGCGGAAAACTGGAACAGCAATACGGCGACACCATCATTCCTGCAGAGGATCCGGACTGGCAAGCCGTGGAAAAGAGCGCTTCGCAATTGCTGAAACAATGCAAGGACATGCGCATTGCAGGTCTGCTGTGCCGGTCTTGGACCAACACCCATGGATTCGCCGGCTTGGCCCGCGGACTGGGGCTCATGGCTTCCTTGTTGGAGCAGCACTGGGAGCACGTGCACCCCCTTCCTGAAGACGATGACTACTTCATGCGCATGAATGCGGTCTCGATCTTGAATGATGTTGCGGGGCTGCTGCGGGAATTCCGACAAACGGAGTTTGTGAGATCTACTTTTGGAATTTTCACTATCCGTGACGCAGAAGTTCTGGCGCGTGGTCAGCGCGCCGAGTCCAACCCGCAACTCACGGTTGAACAACTACGGCTGGGGATTGAAGATGCGACAAAGCGGGCAGACCCTTCCTTGTCGGCGGTGCCGCAAGCCAAGGCATGGCTCCAAAAGCTCGCCCAAATTTGCACCGACAACCTGCCCAGCCATCAGCAACCTGATTTGGGGAATATCCAGTCGCTGGTTGGACTTTTGAATGACCTCCTGCCCAGAACCACCATCGCCACCGAACTGCCTGGCGCGGAGGGACAAGCCACCTTCCCCGGCATACAAGCACCGGCACCAACAGGTTTGGAGATCAAGACAAGGGACGATGCCATCCAGCAATTGGTAAAGATCGCCGAGTTTCTCGAATCTACGGAGCCTACCAATCCGGCATCACTACTTATCCGAAGATCAGCCAGATTGATGCGCATGGGCTTTCTCGACATCTTGCGGGAGTTGGCTCCACAGAGCCTGCAACAGATCGAAGTCATCACGGGAACGCAATCGGAAACATCCCAGTGAATCTACGAACTGTAACAGTCACTTCGTCCGAGACTTGGATACTGAATTACGCAGGCCAGTCGACGACAACGTATGCAAAGTACTCAAACGTTTCGCTTGTAACCGGGCGCAGAAGCGAAATCCGTTGATGAGGCAATAGTCGTTCACGTGCGTTTGTGAGGACGCGGCTCATGAGCCTTCAAAAACTTTGTGTGTGAGTTGCATCAGCCTGTTGTGGATCCGCAAATTTTTGTAAGTATTTGAAGCAGAGCTAGCCTGCTGGCTCACGTCGCAGGTCCACGCGGTTTCCGATTTTTAGATTCAGATAACTTAAGAGGTAAACATGTCAATCACCAAGGTGGGGAAAAGCGGTCAAAAGTTCATCGCCAGAAACCGGGCGCCTCGTGTACAGATTGAGTACGACGTCGAAATTTATGGATCCGAGAAAAAGGTCCATATCCCCTTCGTGATGGGTGTGATGGCAGACCTGTCGGGCAAACCCCTGGAAAACTTGCCCGAAATTGCTGATCGCAAGTTCCTTGATATCGACATCGACAATTTCGATGCGCGCATGAAGTCGATCAAGCCGCGTGCATCGTTCCTGGTCCCCAACACCTTGACCGGAGAAGGCTATCTCAGCGTGGATCTCACGTTTGAGAGCATGGACGATTTCTCCCCAGCAGCCGTAGCACGGAACATCGGTCCGCTGAACACCCTGTTGGAGGCTCGTACACAACTGCACAACCTCTTGTCGTACATGGATGGCAAACAAGGCGCGGAAGAGCTGATCCGAAAAGTGCTCCAAGACCCAGCATTGCTCAAGTCTCTGGCCACCAGCGCCAAGCCCATCACTGAGCCTGCTGAAGGCTCGGTTCAAAACGACGCCGCCTGAGGCTGCCAAGCGAACGGAAATTACCCATGAGCGCACTACCCATCACCGAATCCTCTGCGGCCCAGTCCTTGGAGGGGCACGACTTCGCAGCGTTGTTGAACAAGGAGTTCAAGCCCAAGACGGACCAGGCCCGCGACGCAGTGGAAGCAGCCGTACAAACCTTGGCACAGCAGGCACTGGCATCTGTAGCGACGATCTCCAATGACGCTTACCAAACGGTGCAAGCCATCATTGCCGAGATTGACCGCAAACTCTCAGAACAGGTGAATCTTGTGATTCATCACGCAGAGTTCCAAAAGCTGGAAGGCGCTTGGCGCGGTCTCCAGCATCTCGTGACCAACACGGAAGTGGACGAGATGCTGAAGATCCGTGTGATGAACATTTCCAAGAAGGAACTTCATCGCAACATGCGTCGCTACAAAGGTGTTGGCTGGGATCAGAGCCCCATCTTCAAGAAGGTCTAT
Source organism: uncultured Gammaproteobacteria bacterium (assembly GCA_963784815.1). Classification (GTDB taxonomy): domain Bacteria; phylum Pseudomonadota; class Gammaproteobacteria; order Burkholderiales; family Burkholderiaceae_C; genus Acidovorax. Next base: position 47,519 of record CAWATB010000012.1, read on the forward strand.
GAAGAAGAATACGGTCAGTTCGGGGGTGAGCCGTTTGGCTGCCTGGTCGGTGACTACCACTTCGACCACAGCCCACCAGACGTCGAACTTCTGGGCGAGATGGCAAAAGTGGCCGCTGCAGCGCACTGCCCCTTCATCTCAGGCGCGTCACCCGCTTTGATGCAGATGGACTCGTGGCAAGAATTGGCGAACCCTCGCGATCTCACGAAGATTTTCACCAACACCGAGTACGCCGCCTGGCGTAGCCTGAGAGAGTCGGACGATTCGAAGTACATCGGACTGGCCATGCCACGATTCTTGGCACGCCTGCCCTATGGCGCCAAGACGAATCCGGTTGACGAGTTTGATTTCGAGGAAGAAACCTCTGACGGCAACCACAGCAAATATTGCTGGTCCAACTCGGCATATGCGATGGCCGTGAACATCAACCGGTCCTTCAAATACTACGGCTGGTGCACCTCCATTCGCGGTGTGGAATCCGGCGGTGCGGTAGAGAACCTGCCCGCTCACACCTTCCCCACTGACGACGGTGGTGTGGACATGAAGTGCCCCACAGAAATCGCCATCAGTGACCGCCGCGAAGCAGAGCTGGCCAAGAACGGCTTCATGCCGCTGGTCCACCGCAAAAATTCGGATGTTGCGGCATTCATTGGTGCACAGTCGCTCAACAAACCGGCTGAGTACTACGACGCCGACGCGACGGCCAATGCCAACCTGTCGGCCCGACTGCCGTATATGTTTGCGTGCTGCCGCTTTGCTCACTATCTCAAGTGCATCGTGCGCGACAAAATTGGTTCGTTTAAAGAGCGCAGCGACATGGAGCGCTGGCTCAACGACTGGATCATGAATTACGTGGACGGGGACCCGTCGAACTCGTCGCAGGAAACCAAAGCACGCAAGCCATTGGCTGCTGCAGAGGTAGAAGTTAACGAAGTCGAAGGTAACCCTGGCTACTACACATCCAAGTTTTTCCTGCGTCCGCACTATCAACTGGAAGGCTTGACCGTATCGCTGCGGCTGGTGTCCAAGCTCCCGTCCGTTAAGGAAGCGGGCAACTAGTTTTGCGCCGGAAGCCGTTGCTGGAGCAGATAGCCAGCAACGGAACAACGCCCTATCTGCTTGCGGCAAAACAAGTCAACTGAGTTCGCCGAGAGATCTGTCTGGGTGCGGCCCTGCTTCACGCACGAACGTTGTCAGCTTATTAGACCGCGACGCCCCGCTTGAACCTGGGCTTGTGGTCGATGGCCTGCTTCTTCGGTTTCGGGTTCCGCCAGCACAGCGCGCAACTGCATCCGACTCGTCGCTAGCGCCTAGCCTGCGAACCTATTGCTTTCCACATACGTCGCGCGGTCACCAGTTGTCAGTCATTTGCCAAGACATTGCGTACTACGCACACCAAAGAGTTTTCAAGTGAGCACTACCTTTTTTGATTCGAAAGAATCCCTCGACGTACAGCTGAATCAGATCAAAGACGCGATTCGCGCAGAGCCCTCCAATGCATCTCTGCGTACCTTCTACTTTCAGCTGCTTGCCGTCATGGGCGACTGGAACAAGGCACTCGCGCAGTTGCAGGTCTGCGCGCAGCTCGACCCCAAAGCGATACCCATGGCGCATGCCTATCGAGAAGCGCTGCGCTGCGAGCTCTTGCGCAGTGAAGTGTTTGAGGGACGACGCACGCCCTTCGTTGTGGGGGAACCACCCAAATGGCTCAGCTACATGGTGGACGCACTGAAGGCGCAAACAAGCACATCCCAAGAAGCAGCGTTCGATCTGCGCACCCAGGCACTGGACATGGCCCCTGCGATCTCCGGCTCCATCAATGGAGAAACTTTCGAATGGCTCTCCGATTCTGATTCGCGCCTCGGGCCCATTTTTGAGCTCTATTCCAATGGTTGCTATTACTGGGTGCCCTTTTCGGCTATCCGCAGCATTGCATTGGAGAAGCCTCAGGATCTTCGCGATGTGGTGTGGCAGCCAGCGGAGCTGACGCTGGTGAATGAAGGCACGCTGCAAGGGGTGGTACCGGCACGGTATCCCGCCCACGCTGGCGACGATGATGGCTTGCGCTTAGCGCGTCGCACAGAGTGGTCAGAGATCGGTGGCGACCATGTCGCAGGCCGAGGGCAGAAGGTACTGATTACCGAGCAGGGCGACCACGCCCTGCTCGACGTGCGTGCCGTTGCCTTCAACGTCTGACGCAGCCACATCATGCTGTCCAGGCGACTGAGCGGGGCCGGCACCGAGAAGGACCGTTTGCAGCCTGCGCTGCTTGACCGACTCACAGACCACGAACCAACAAAACGCACCGAGCAGGCGGATGCCGTCTATGTCACCGAGTCGCGACTGCGTAGCAGCTTTGCTACGCGATCTGGGCTGGCTGTTGAACGCTAGCAATGCTTCGGGGCACATTGATTTCGAGGCGTTGTCGCACGCAGAGCAGTCGACGTTGAACTACGGAATGGCCCCTCTGGCGGGCAAGCTTCTGTCCGACCTTGACTGGAAGGATGTTGAAGCCCATGTGAGCCGCGCAATTCTGGCCTTCGAACCTCGCATCCTGCCGGAAACCCTGGCCGTCACCTTGCTGCCCTCGTTCGACTCCCTGAACCACCACAACACCCTGCAGTTCGAGATCCGTTGCCAGTTCTGGTCCATGCCCTACCCGCTGGAGTTGCTGCTCAAAACCAGCCTGGACCTCGAAACGGGCCAGGTCGTGGTCTCGGACCTGAGAAGCTGACCGTGAGAACACGACGATGAACCCGCGTCTGGTGGAGTACTACAACCGCGAACTGGCGTACCTGCGCGAGTTAGGCGCCGAGTTTGCCGCCGCATTCCCAAAAGTTGCAGGGCGCCTCGCGTTGCGGGACCTGGAAGTTGCTGACCCCTATGTCGAACGCCTTCTCGAAGGTTTCAGCTTTCTGACGGCACGGGTACAGATGAAGATGGATGCAGAGTTTCCGCGCTTGTCCCAGCGCATTCTGGAAATGGTGTGCCCACATTATCTGGCGCCTACTCCGTCCATGGTGGTCGTTCAGATGTCTCCCAGTGAGATTGAAGGAAATGTCGCTGATGGTTTCTGCCTGCCAGCAGGCAGCATGCTGCGCTCACGCAAAACTACCGACGACCAGACACCTTGCGATTTCCGCACAGGCCACGACGTCACGCTGTGGCCGATTGCACTGACACGCGCCGCTTTGGGCGGCCCTCCGCTCGACATTCCACTATCCCGATTTCGTCTCCCTGCTGAAACTGCAGGGCACCTGCGGCTAGAGATAGACACACAGGGAGCGATGGAGTTCGGGCACCTGGCGATGGACAGGTTGGATCTCTACATCAACGCAACAGACGCCATTGCCTCGCATCTGCAAGAACTGCTGCACCAATCGGTCGCAGGGATCGTGGTGCACGATGTTCACGATCCTGCAAAGGTGTACGGATACCTTCCCGCGCAAGCGCTGCATGCAGAAGGCTACGAGCAATCCCAGGCGTTGCTTCCTTACTCCCACAGGGCATTTCAAGGGCATCGCTTGCTGCACGAGTATTTCGCGTTCCCCCCGCGATTTCGCTTCTTCTCCATCAGAGGGCTGTCGACCACATTGCGGCAGGTACCCGCAAAAAAGGTGGCTATCACCCTATTGCTGCGCAAGGCAGCGCCAGGCCTCGAAGCGGTAGTGGATCACCAAAAATTCTTGCTGCATTGCACACCCGCGATCAACCTGTTCGAGCGCATGGCTGACCGTATTCATGTGTCGTCCGATGTGAACGAATACCACGTCGTGATGGAGCGAACGCGACCACGTGACTTTGAGGTTTACAGCGTCCTGAGCGTCACTGGCCACCAGGAAGGCCAGGTCAACGACCGTGCTTTCGTACCTCTGTATGCCTCTGTGCATGGCATCCGTTCAGAAGATCAGGCCTATTTTGCGATGCGGCGTGAGCCCAGGCTGTTCTCAGAACACGCTGTCCGCTTTGGGCCACGCACCCAATATCTGGGAAGCGAGGTGTTTCTTTCACTGGTGGACCAGCGGGCTGCGCCCTTCTCTGACGACCTCAAGCAGTTGTCCGTGCGTACTTTGTGCACCAATCGGGACTTGCCACTGCTGATGGCGACAAACCGTCCTGAAGGGGATTTCACCACCATCGAATCGGCACCGATTGGTCTCATTCGCACCGTAACGGGTCCGTCGCGACCGGTTGGCAGCGTGGCTGAGAACGAAATCACGTGGCGCCTGATTTCGCACCTCACACTGAATTACTTGGCAATGACTGATTTGTCGGATGAGGAAGGTGCCTCCACCCTGCGGGAGTTGATGACGCTCTACTTGGCACTGGGTAACCACGCGCTTGCAGGCCAAGTTTCAGGACTCAAGGAAATGCGCATCGACCCAATCACTCGGCGTCTCACGCAGCACAAACAGCTTGTGTACGGGCGTGGGGTGGGCATTTCTCTCACGGTCGACGATGCCTCTTTCGCCGGCGTAAGCGCTTGGCCGCTGGTCGCCGTGCTGGAGCGCTTCTTCGCCCGGCATGTGGGTGTCAATAGTTTTACGGAACTGTCTCTGCATTCGCGCCAACGCGGCAAGATCGCGCAATGGGACGTACGCCCCGGGCAAAGGCCCGCCACATGAGCACCCCGCCGAGCCCTGTTGCCGACTCATCATCGCCTTCGGTGCAGCGGCCGCGCGCCGTCACCCCAGACCTCTGGCAGCGGCTGCGCCGCAATCCCCATGCGTTCGACCTTTTCTTCACACTGCGATGGCTGCAAGCCCGCAGCCCCCATCTGCCGCGCTTGGGGCGCGCCGCCCGTCCGCAGGCAGAACCCATCCGCCTGGGGCAGGACCCTTCGCTCGCCTTTGCGCCCGCCACCATTGCAGAACTCCTCCCGCCGGTGGCAGGCCAACCCGAACGCCTGACAGTCTGGAACTTTGGCCTGTATGGACCCAATGGACCTCTGCCGACCCACCTGACCGAATACGTGCGCGAGCGCCAGCGCCAGCATGATGATCCCACGCTCGCACGCTTCTCAGACATCTTTCACCACCGGTTGCTGCTGCTGTTTTTTCGCGCCTGGTCAGATGCTCAACCAACCGCCTCTCTGGACCGCGCTGGTGATGACATGTTCGGTCGGCACATGGCAAGCATCGTCGGCGTGGGGGAGACCACCGCGCGCCAGCGCGATGCCGTGGCAGACCATGCCAAGCTGCACATGGCCGGACACCTCACGCGGACCACGCGCAATCCCGAAGGGCTGCAACGGGCCATCGGCAGCTACTTCGGCGTCAAAGTCGTGCTGCAGGAGTATTGCCTGCACTTTCTGGCGCTGGAGCCAGCGCAGCAAACGCGCCTGTCAAGACACCCCTGCAACTCCCAACTGGGTGTGGACACAGTCGTGGGCTCACGCGTTCCGGACGCTCAGAGCAAATTCCGGCTGCGGATTGGCCCCATGACCTTGGAGCAGTACGAGCGATTTCTTCCTGCCCAGCAAGACTTCAAGGCGTTGGTGGACTGGGTGCGCAACTACCTCGGCATCGAATTTGCCTGGGACTTCGAACTGGTCCTGCAGCGGGAAGAAGTTCCTGGCACCCGGCTCGGTGGCGGAACGCGCCTGGGCTGGACCAGTTGGATGCTCGGCGCTCCCGCAGCGCAGGACGCTGACGATTTTCGACTGGATCCAGAAAGCTGGCTCCAGCACCGCGGCCACAAAGTGCGGGGCCAATCGCAGGCGCACCGCTCACCTTCATAGGTCCAACGCGCGACCCAACCCCTCTTTCTCTTTTAACGCACTGCCTTCACTCCCATGTCTGAGATCAGCCGACTCGCCCTGTTTGGAAAACTCAACCCTCTGCTCTTCAAATCCTTGGAGGGTGCTACGGTGTTCTGCAAGCTGCGAGGCAATCCGTATGTGGAACTGGTGCACTGGCTGCACCAGCTGCTCCAAGAAAATGATTCCGATCTCCACCGCATCTTTCGCCATTTCGAAGTGGACGCGCAGCAACTGGCAAACGATGTTCTGCGCAGCCTGGATCGGTTGCCGCGCGGGGCTACGTCCATCAGCGACTTCTCGGACCAGATCGAAACCTCCATTGAACGCGGCTGGGTTTACGCCACGCTGATGTTCAATGAATCTCAGATTCGCAGCGGCTACTGGCTGTCTGGCATGGCGCGCACGCGCGCGTTGGCCAACGAACTGCGATCTATCTCCAAGGAGCTGGACAAAATCACTGAACCAGCGCTCAGCGATGCGTTCTCGAAATTGCTGCCGACGTCTCCAGAGGCCAAGCTGCAAGCGGCCGATGGCTCCGGCTTGCAAGGTGCACCAGGGGAAGCCAGCGGAGCAACATCGCCGCTGGGTAGCGGAAAGCAGGACGCGCTACAACGCTACACCGTAGACCTGACCGAACGCGCACAAAAGGGAGAGTTAGACCCTGTCACCGGGCGAGACGAGGAAGTGCGCCAGATGATCGACATCCTGATGCGTCGGCGGCAAAACAACCCCATTCTGGTGGGCGAAGCAGGCGTCGGAAAAACCGCCGTCGTAGAAGGTCTGGCACTGCGCATCGCGGCAGATGATGTGCCGCCGCCCCTTCGGGGCGTGCAATTGCGGGTGATGGATGTGGGCCTCCTCCAGGCGGGCGCCAGCATGAAGGGAGAGTTTGAAAACCGCCTGCGCTCACTGCTCGACGAAGTGCAGGCCAGCACCACACCCATCGTGTTGTTCATCGACGAAGTCCACACCTTGATCGGTGCTGGTGGCCAGGCAGGCACAGGCGACGCGGCCAACCTGCTCAAGCCCGCTCTGGCACGCGGTGTGCTGCGCACCATTGGAGCGACCACCTGGGCAGAGTACAAAAAGTACATTGAAAAGGATCCCGCCCTCACCCGCCGATTTCAGTTGGTGCATATCCACGAACCTGACGAGCCCAAAGCCGTTCACATGCTTCGCGGCGTGGCGGCCAAACTGGAAGGGCACCACAAGGTGCGCATTGCCGACGAGGCGGTTGCGGCCGCCGTCAGCCTCTCGCACCGCTACATTCCATCGCGCCAACTGCCCGACAAGGCCGTGAGTTTGCTGGATACAGCGTGCTCCCGCGTTGCCATGGCCTTGACTGCTACACCCGCACGCCTCGAATCCGTGCAGCGCCAGCAAGAAGCACTCCGGGTGGAGCTGGAAGTGGTGCAGCGAGAAGCCGCCCTCGGCATTGCCCATGCCAGTCGCCTCGATGAACTGGCCGCAGCCCTGGAGGCGCTGCAACTTGAACAAGTGGCGCTGTCCGAGCGACTGACGCACGAGAGTGACCTGGCGCAGCGCATCGTCGCCGCGGAAACTGCGCTGATGGCGGCTCACCGCCCCCCAACCACCAGTGGTGCGGCAACCACCCCCAACGCTACAACCCTGTCTGGCACTGCTGCTGACGCCTCGACCGCCGAAGATCCGTCTGCAACCACACACCAGCACTTCAGTGCAGAAGATCTCGATGCATTGCGCAAGGAACTGAGCGCCCTGCAAGGCGACGACCCCTTGCTGCATCCGGTGGTCGATGCGGGCGTCGTAGCCGCGGTGGTTGCGGAATGGACGGGGATCCCCGTGGGCCGCATGGTTCGCGATGAAGTGAAATCGGTCCTGGAGTTGACGCAAACGCTGGAAAAACGTGTGATCGGCCAACGCCACGGCCTGGAGGCCATTACTCGCCGAATACAGACCGCCCGCGCAAGATTGGACAACCCGGGCAAACCCATTGGGGTGTTTCTGCTGGCCGGGCCCTCCGGTGTGGGGAAGACCGAGACGGCCCTGTCATTGGCAGAAGCGCTGTATGGCGGGGAGCAAAACCTCATCACCATCAACATGAGCG
>CAWATB010000013.1:0-38570 GCA_963784815.1 uncultured Gammaproteobacteria bacterium
TGCTATATTGCTAGATGATTCGTGTCGCTCGTACTGAGCGTAAATGGAGCGCTCAGGAGTTGGCAGAGCGAGCAGCTATTTCGCGTCCTATGTTATCCAGAATCGAAGAGGGAATCCAGCCTGCTCAATCGGCGCTGCATTGAGGTGGCTGCGATTCTCGGGATTAAACTGTTTGACGCAGATAAACCGGCTTTAACCGAAATGCGTCATCAAATCGAGCAAAAATTGGTTCTCCTGCCGAAAGCAGTGCGCAAAACGGGTAAGGTAAAGAATGATCCACCGCCCTGCTGCCCACACCGCCCTTCACTCTGGGCCGCGAGCTGACGGTGGACCCGGTGGAATACCCCGGCTTTGTGGGCTACCCGCAAAAACAACTGCTGCTGCCGGTGCAGACCGCCATCCTGCGGTGGGCGCTGGGTGCAGCCAGCGAGGCCCCCGGCGGAGGCGACCGTGCTGATCGGTGATCTCGCCACCGCCTCGGGTCTGAGCCGCGAAGCCCTGCGGTTTTACGAGCAACAGGGGCTGATCCGCGCACAACGCCTGGCCAACGGCTACCGCGATTACCCGGCCGAAACCGCCATGCTGGTGCAGTACATCCGCACCGCACTGCAGCTCGGCTTTACGCTGGCCGAAATCGGCGACCGCCTGCCCGCTGCGGGCGGCGACAGTCTGAGCGGCTGAAGGGCGTCGGCAACGAAAGGCACAGTGGTCCAAGGCGGGCTATTGCCACCAAAATATGAGTCAAAATAGGCTCTAGCGCTTATCCAATAAGCGCTAACAGCTATTTTTTGCATAGCAAAAACATTTCCAGCTTTAGGAGATACGCAGGCCCACGCGTCGTGCGAGTGGTGACAGCGGCAGCTTCGCGGATCGGCACGGCGCGCTGCCTTGCGTTGCCATCCCCCTCAGAGCGTGTTCGCTCTCAGCCCGGGTCACGCGGCCGATGCAGACACCGAGTGCAGCAGCACCGGATGGTTGCCATAAGCATCCACACTTTCGATCTGCACCCCAAAACCCCACAGGCGCGCCACGTGCCGCAGCACCTCCTGCGTATCGTCGGCCAGCGGGCGGCCCTGGTATTGGGTGTGGCGCAGGGTCAGGCTGCGGTCGCCACGCAGGTTCACGTTCCACACCTGGATGTTGGGTTCGCGCGTACCCAGGTCGTACTGTTGAGACAAGGTCTGGCGCAGGTTGCGGTAGCCGTTTTCGTCGTGGATCTCGCTGACCAGCAACTCGCTCTGGCTGGTGTCGTCGTGCAAGGCAAACAGGCGCATCTCGCGCATCAGGTGCGGGCTCAAGAACTGGCCGATGAAGCTCTCGTCCTTGAAGTTGCGCATGGCATGGTCCAGCGCGGGCAGCCACGGCGTGCCTGCAATGTCGGGGAACCAGTGCCGGTCTTCGGCGGTGGGGTTTTGGCAGATGCGCTGAATGTCGCGGTACATGGCGAAGCCGAGCGCATAGGGGTTGATGCCGCTGTAGGCGCGGTGGCCCACGGGGGGCTGAAAAATGACGTTGGTGTGCGAGCCCAGCCATTCGATCATCACCCCGTCACTGAGGTAGCCATCGTCGTACAGCGTGTTGAGCAGCGTGTAGTGCCAGAACGTGGCCCAGCCCTCGTTCATGACCTGGGTCTGGCGCTGGGGGTAGAAATACTGCGCGATCTTGCGCACGATGCGCACGATTTCGCGCTGCCAAGGCTCCAGCAGCGGCGCGTTCTTCTCGATGAAATACAGGATGTTTTCCTGCGGCTCCTGCGGGAAGCGGTCGTTCTCCTGCGCCGCGTCCTCTTTGCCTGGGCGGGTGGGCAGTGTGCGCCAGAGTTCGTTCACCTGCTGCTGGGCGTAGCGCCTCGCGCTGGGTGCGCTCCAGCCGCTCGCGCGCCAGGGGCTTTTTGGAGGGGCGGCGGTAGCGGTCTACGCCAAAGTTGGCCAGCGCATGGCAGGAGTCCATGAGCTGCTCCACTTCACCCAAGCCGTAGCGTTCTTCGCACTGGGCCACGTAGTCCTTGGCATACACCAGGTAGTCAATGATGCTGGACGCGTCGGTCCACATGCGAAACAGGTAATTGCCCTTGAAGAAGCTGTTGTGTCCGTACGCGGCATGGGCAATCACCAGCGCCTGCATGGCGGTGGTGTTTTCCTCCATCAGGTAGCTGATGCACGGGTTGGCGTTGATGACGATCTCGTACGCCAGCCCCATGTGCCCGCGCCGATAGCGCCGCTCGGTGGCCAAAAATTCCTTTCCGTAGCTCCAGTGGCGGTAGTTCACCGGCATGCCCACGCTCGAATACGCGTCCATCATCTGCTCGGCAGTGATGACCTCCAGCTGGTTGGGGTAGGTATCCAGCCCAAACCGCTCGGCCGTAGCGGCGATGGCAGCGTGGTAACGATCAATCAACTCGAACGTCCAGTCGCTCGGGTCGGGCAGCGGCTGCGCGGGCCGTGCCCCGGCGGGCAGGGGCTGCCCGGGCACCGCGCGGTGGCGGCGCTCGCCCACGGCTGCGGCCTTCCAGGGGTTGTCGCGGATGCGGCGCTCCAGCACCGGGTACTGGGTCATGTTGATCACGGGGCTACCTCCGGGCTTGGCACTGCGGGCCGGGCTTGGCATGTGAACCGCGGCACGGCGCTCATACCTGCACACCCTCTTTCTTGAAGAGGTCTCGGAACACAGGGTAAATTTCGCTAGCCTCTGACACCTTGCGCATCGCGAAGTGAGAGAACAACGGCAGCAACTGGCTGTATTCCTCCCACAGGTTTTGCTCCACTTCGGTCACCTGCACATAGGCAAAGTAGCGCACCAGCGGCAGGATTCGATCTGCCAGCAGGTTGCGGCAGTTGTCGCTGTCATTGGTGAAGTTGTCCCCATCGCTGGCCTGGGCGACGTAGATGTTCCAGTCCCCCTGCGGGTAGCGCGCCTGGATGATCTGGTCGAGCAACACCAGCGCACTGCTGACCACCGTGCCCCCGCTTTCGGTGGAGTGGAAGAACTGCTCCTCGTTCACCTCGGCGGCCTGGGTGTGGTGGCGGATGAAGACGATGTCGATCTTCTCGTAGTGCCGCGTCAAAAACAGGTACAGCAGGATGAAGAAGCGTTTGGCCAGGTCCTTGCGTGCCTCGTCCATGGAGCCCGAGACATCCATCAGGCAGAACATCACCGCCTGGCTGTTGGGCACGGGCACCTGCACGCGGGCCCGAAAGCGCAGGTCGATGGGGTCGAGGTACGGAATCCGGCCCGACGCGCTCCTTGAGCACGTTGATGCGGTGCTGCAGCTCGGCCACCGCCTCGCTGGTGCCATCGTCCTGGGCCAGCAAGGCGTCAAGCTCTTCCTGCAGAGACAGCTGCTCGCGGTTTGCAGACTTGCCCAGCGCAATGCGCCGCCCCAGCGCCCCGCGCATGGTGCGCAGCACCGCCAGGTTGTTGGGAATGCCGTCCTGACTGTAGCCCGCGCGGCGCGACTTCCACTGCGGGTTCTCGCCAATGTGCGTGCGCAGCAGGTGCGGCAGCGCCAGATCCTCAAAAAAGAGCTGCATGAACTCTTCCTTGGTCAGCGTGAAGGTGAAGTCGTCCTCCCCTTCCCCGCTGTCACTGGCCTGTGATCCGCGCCCGCTGCCGCCTTGGGGTCGTTCGATGCGGTCGCCGCGCACGTGCTCGGTGTTGCCGGGGTGCACCACGTCGCGGATGCCGCCCTGGCCGTGGTGGAACGCTGGCTCATTGATGTCCTTGCGGGGAATGGTGATGCTCTCGGCCTGCTCCATGTCGCGGATGCCCCGCTTCGACACCGCACGCCGCACACTCTCCGCGATCTGCTCCTTGAAGCGGCGGACAAAACGTTCGCGGTTGCCCACGGATTTGTTCTTGCCTGCGAGCCTGCGGTCGATGATTTGCAGTGCCATTTTTCAGCCCCCGTGTGGCCACCACCCTCTGCCACCGCCCGCCCCAGCCCCCGCGCGGGCAGCCGCGCAAGGGCCGCACTCGCTGTGCAGCAGCGTTCCACTTGCGTGCGCCGACAGCGTCCCCCTTCCCGAATGGCGCAGCCGTTCGAGGAAAGGGGAAAGCGCGCAGCGCCTCAGGGGGTTGCACCATATCTAACTGCTTTTGCGCACGCGCAGGTACCACTCGCACAACAACCGCACCTGCTTGGGCGTGTAGCCCTTGTCCACCATGCGGGTGACAAAGTCTTCGTGCTTGCGCGCCTCTTCGGCGCTGGCCTTGGCGTTGAAGCTGATCACCGGCAACAACTCTTCGGTGTTGGAGAACATCTTCTTCTCTATCACCAGCCGCAGCTTCTCGTAGCTGGTCCAGCTGGGGTTCTGGCCCTGGTTGTTGGCGCGCGCGCGCAGCACGAAGTTGACGATCTCGTTGCGAAAATCCTTCGGGTTGGCAATGCCTGCGGGCTTCTCGATCTTCTCCAGCTCGGCATTGAGCGCACCACGGTCAAACACCTCACCGGTGTCGGTGTCGCGGTACTCGTTGTCCTGGATCCAGTAGTCCGCATAGGTCACGTAGCGGTCGAAAATGTTCTGCCCGTATTCGCTGTAGCTCTCCAGGTAGGCGGTCTGGATCTCTTTACCGATGAATTCGGCATAGCGCGGCGAGAGGAACTCCTTGATGTAGCTGGTGTACTTGGTTTCCAGCTCGGCAGGGAACTGCTCGCGCTCGATCTGCTGCTCCAGCACGTACATCAGGTGCACCGGGTTGGCCGCCACTTCGGCGCTGTCGAAGTTGAACACCCGCGACATGATCTTGAACGCAAAGCGCGTGGATATGCCGGTCATGCCCTCATCCACACCGGCGTAGTCGCGATACTCCTGGTAGCTCTTGGCGCGTGGGTCGGTGTCTTTCAGGCTCTCGCCGTCGTAGACCTGCATCTTGCTGAAGATGCTGGAGTTCTCAGGCTCCTTGAGGCGCGTGAGGATGGCGAACTGCGACATCATCTTGAGCGTGCCCGGTGCGCACACGGCGTTGCCGAGCGACGATTCGCGGATCAGCTTTTCGTAGATCTTGATCTCCTCGCTCACGCGCAGGCAGTAGGGCACCTTGACGATGTAGATGCGGTCCAGAAACGCTTCGTTGTTTTTGTTGTTGCGAAAGGCCTTCCACTCGCTCTCGTTGCTGTGCGCCAGCACCACGCCATCAAACGGGATGGCACCAAACCCTTCTGTGCCCTTGTAGTTGCCCTCTTGCGTCGCCGTGAGCAGGGGGTGCAGCACCTTGATGGGCGCTTTGAACATTTCCACAAATTCGAGCAGCCCCTGGTTGGCCAGGCACAGGCCGCCGCTGTAGCTGTAGGCGTCGGTGTCGTCCTGGGCAAAGGTTTCGAGCTTGCGGATATCCACCTTGCCCACCAGGCTGGAGATGTCCTGGTTGTTCTCGTCGCCCGGCTCGGTCTTGGCGACACCCACCTGTTTCAAGATGCTGGGGTAGCGCTTGACCACCTTGAACTGGCGGATGTCGCCGCCAAACTCTTCCATCCGCTTGACGGCCCAGGGCGAGAGCACGCGTTGCAGGTACCGGCGGGGGATGCCGAACTGCTCTTCCAGCACGGGGCCGTCCTCCATCGCGTCGAACAGACCCAGCGGCGATTCGTTCACGGGCGAGCCCTTGAGCGCATAGAACGGGATCTTCTGCATCAGGTGCTTGAGCCGCTCGGCGATTGAACTCTTGCCTCCACCTACGGGGCCCAGCAGGTAAAGGATCTGCTTGCGTTCCTCCAACCCCTGCGCTGCATGACGGAAAAAACTCACCACTTGCTCGATGGAGTCTTCCATGCCGTAGAACTCGGCAAACGTGGGGTAGCGTTTGATCAGCTTGTTGGCGAAGAGACGCGACAGTCTTGGGTCTGTGCGCGTATCCACCGTTTCGGGCTCGCCAATGGCGGCCAGCATTCGCTGGGCGGCCGAGGCGTAGGCCATGGGGTCACGCTTGCATTCGGCAAGGTACTCGTCGATCGACATTTCCTCTTCGCGGCTACGGGCGTAACGCGCGGCGAAACTGCTGATGGCATCCATACGACCTCCTCTGGCGGCGCCCCCGGCTGGCTCGGGTAGTGCCACGGTGTTGCTGTCGGAATCGTTACCGGCTCGGTCCTTTGTAGCACCACGGCCTGCGCTTGAACAGCGGATTCATGGAGACATTGGGTGCCTTTAACGGGCTTAGCACGCTCTGGGGTAGAGCGTGGCACACTCAGCAAAGTTCACCCCGTGGCGCATATCCAAGGGCATGTGCGCATAGGGAAATTCCTGAGGCTAGGAAAGCAACTGTTGCTGCCCTTCCGTATTGGGCGCTATACCGCCAAGGACGTTACAGCGAGCTCGCGCCAGCGCCGTCACCGCGGTACAACCACGGCACGTCCAAGAGCCGTTCGCCCAGCAGACGCAGCGACAGATCCCGCCCCCACCGCACTGGCCCCATGGCATGGAAGATGCGGCCGTTGCGCGTGGAGCGTGCCTGCACACGTGCGTTGCGCTGCCAGCGGTTGAGGGCGTAGCGGCGCAGGCGCAGTGACACGTCCATGTCGTGCATCGCCAAAGCGCGCTGCAGTTCGGCCGCATCTTCAATGGCCATGCCTGCACCCTGCGCCAGATAGGGGCGCATGGGGTGGGCCGCATCGCCCAGCAGGGCCACCAGGCCACACGCCATTTCGGCTGCGTTGCGCACGGGGGGGCGGTCGCACAGGGGCCACAGGCGCCAGCCAACGCCTCCTGCGGCACCCACGCTGCGCACCACATCCTGCAATGCGGTACAGGTGCCCTGCAGCGCGTGTTCGAGACCCGCGGCGTTGGCAGCATGGTCCCAGCTCTCCAGGTCCTGGGGTGCGGAGCCTTGCACGATAACGACGATGTTCTGCAGCTCGCCCCGGCGCACGGGGTACTGCACGGCATGCAGGCGTGGACCCAGCCAGGCGGTGACCTGGCCGGTGCGCAACGCATCGGGCAGCGCATGCTGCGGCACGAGCGCGCGATAGGCCAGGTGACCCGTCACGCGCGGAGCGACGGCGCCCAGCAGCTGGGTGCGGGTGCGGCTCCACAGGCCATCGGCGCCAATCAGCGCATCGCCCTCTATCTCCTTGCCGCGGCTGGTGCGCACCGTGACGACACCCTCGGCATCGGAAAATCCTTCAATGGCGTGCTCCAGATGCAGCTGCGTGTCGGTGTATTTGGTGACGGCTGACAGCAGCAGGTTGTGAAGGTCGGCGCGGTGGATGGTGGCATACGCGGCGCCATAACGCTGTACGGCGGTGGGGCCCAGCGGCAGCACCGCCAGCTCCTTGCCACTGACGGCGTTGCGCACTTGCAAGCGGCTGGGGAAAGCGGCCACTGTCTGCAGCGGCTGCTGCAACCCCCACGCCTGCAGGCGGCGCACTACGTTGGGACCGATCTGAACGCCCGCGCCCACTTCGCTGAAGGCCGCGGCGCGCTCGTAAAGCCGCACATCCCACCCGGCGCGCGCCGCGCCCAAAGCCGTGGCCAAACCACCGATGCCGCCACCGGCAACCAACACCTGTTTTTTCATGGCGCAATTGTGAACTGCACGCGCTGGCGTGCCATTGTCCTGGCGCAGGTCATAGCGCCGGCCGCAGCGCACGCTCCAGCACTTCAGCGGGCATGGGACGACCAAACAGGTAGCCTTGAAACGACTTGCAGCCATGGCGCTGCAAAAACTCCAGCTGGCCGGTGGTCTCTACGCCTTCGGCCACCACCGCCAGATCGAGGCTGTCTGCCAAGGCCAAAATAGTGCGGACAATCGCCGCGTCGTTAGGGTCGGTCTGCAGGTCGCGCACAAAACTCTGGTCGATCTTGAGCTGGTCGAGTGGCAGGCGCTTCAGGTAGCTCAACGAGGAATAGCCCGTGCCAAAGTCGTCCAGCGAGAAGCCCACACCAAAACGGCGCAGGTATTCCATGCGCGCAATGATGTCCTCGACATCGGCCAGCAGCAGGCTTTCGGTCAGCTCCAGCTTGAGTCGCTCCGGGTTGGCGCCGCTGGCGTTGAGCACACCCAGTACCCGCTCTACAAATTCGGGCTGGCGAAACTGCCGCACGCTCACGTTGACGGACAAGAAAAACTGCCGCGTGAGCGCGCTGCGCGACCAGGCGACCAACTGCGCACACGCTGCCTCCAGCACCCAATGCCCCAGCGGCAAGATAAGCCCCGTCTGCTCTGCCAGTGGAATGAACTCGGCAGGCGATACCAGTCCCCGGCGTGGATGCTTCCAGCGCACCAGCGCTTCGGCACCCTGAAGGCGACCCTTGGCATCCACAATGGGCTGGTAATACAACACCAATTCTTTGTCTTGCAAGCCCCGGCGCAGGTCCGCTTCCAGTGCGGACCGGTTGCTGACGGCAGCCTGCATGTCGGGGTCAAAAAACCGCTGGGTGTTGCGGCCCGCCGCCTTGGCCTGGTACATGGCCAGGTCGGCGTGTTTGAGCAGTTCGTCCACGGTGCAGGCTTGTTGGCCAAACAGCGCAATGCCGATGCTGGGGGTGCTGTGGTGGCTGGTGTCGCCCAGTGCATAGGGCTTGCCCAGCGTGGTGGTGATGTGGCTGGCTACCAGCGCCGCTTCGGCGCTGGCGTGCGCAGTTTCTGCGCTCAATCCCTCCACCAGAACCACAAACTCATCGCCCCCAAAACGGGCCACGGTGTCTACCTCGCGCACACAGGCTTTGAGGCGCTGCGCGGCCTGCACAAGCAACTGATCTCCCGTATCGTGGCCCAGCGTGTCGTTCAGGTCCTTGAAGTTATCCAGGTCGATGAACAGCAGCGCACCCTGGGTCTCGGTGCGCTGCACCGATGCCAGCGCGCGCTGCAGGCGGTCCACCAGCAAGCGGCGGTTGGGCAGGCCTGTGAGCGCGTCGTAGAACGCGAGCTGCTCAATCTGGCTCTCTACCCGTTTGCGTTCGGTGATGTCGCGGCCCACGCCGCGGTAGCCACGCAGCGTGCCCTGGTTGTCAAACACGGGTACGCCGCTGACCGAAATCCAGTGCATGGTGCCATCTGGCCGCTCGCGCTGCAGCTCCAGGTCGCGAAACGGCTGCTGGGCCTGCAGCACAGCACGGTGCGCTGTCCAGTCTGCCTCGGTCATGTTGAGCGCGCCGATCTCCCACCGTGTACGGCCCATCACGCTGGACAGCGGGATGCCGTTGACACTGAGGTCGCCCGCCAGCTGCACAAAGCGCCCTTCGGCGTCATGCTCCCAGTACCAGTCGGACGACAGGTCACTCAGCGATCGAAACCGCGCCTCGCTCTCGCGCAGCTCGTTCTCCACCCGCACGTAGTCGCTCACATCCGCAAAGGTGCGCACCAGGCCACCGTCGGGCAGCGTGGTGGTGCGCACCTCCAAAGTTCGGCCATCGCGGGCGGTGCGCCAGTACAACGCGGGCGCGGGCGCCACAGCGCCCTGGGCAATATAGTCGTGCCCTCGCTGGTCCACCAGGCTGTAGCCATCGCCAAAGTCGCCCCGCTCGGCTTGTATCCGGGTGAGGTCGGCCAGCGTAGGACGTGTGGCCATCAAGGACTCGGGCAGGTTGAGCAGCTCCAGCACGCGCTCGTTGTAGACCGTAATGCGACCGTCCGGTCCCGTCTTGAAGATGCCCTGGCTCATGCTGGCCAGCGTAGCCTGCAAGGCCGCGCGCTGCTCTTGCAGCATCGTCAGTGCTTCTTGCCAGATGCGGGCGTCCACCATGCGCACCGGCTGCCCCTTGCCCTGGGCGTTGTGAATAAGGGCCGCCAGTCGGTGCAGCAACTCGCTGAGGTGGGCGACGCCGTCCACTTCGGGATCGCGCAGCACATAGTCGCCCAGCCCGCAGCGAAACGCACGTGCGGCCAGCGCCTCTTGCGCGGCGTCGATACACAGCAACACGGGGCGGCCTGCGCACAGCTCCAGCAGACCTGGTAGCTCATGCACAGAAGGCCTCAGGCACAGCACCACCGCAGCCCAGGCCTGCGATGCCAACGGTGCCAGCGCGGTTTCAGCCGTGGGGGTGTTGACCACCCGCCAGTCGGGGTGGCGCACCACCATCAACCGCCGCGCGGCGGCCGCATGCTGGGTGTCGCTGTCTACCCACAACACGCCGGGTGCCGTCATAGGGACTCCCTTCGCTCGGCGGACGCCATCACCGGTTGCGGTGCCATCAAGCCCATTTCGTGTTCACGCGCAAACACGTCGATGGGGGCTGGCCGCCCAAACAAATACCCCTGAAACGCCTCACACCCATGCAGCCTGAGGAAACCCAGCTGCCCCGTCGTCTCCACGCCCTCTGCCACCACCTGCAGGTCCAGGCTGGTCGCCAGTGCCAGGATGGTGCGCACAATCGCCGCGTCGTTGGGGTCTGTCAGCACGTCCCGCACGAAGCTCTGGTCGATCTTGACCTGGTCCAGTGGCAGGCGTTTGAGGTAGGACAGGCTGGAGTAGCCTGTGCCAAAGTCATCGAGCGCAAACCCCACGCCTTCGCTTTTAAGCTGCACCATGCGCTCGATGGTGTCTTCGATGTCTCCCAGCAGCAGGCTTTCGGTGAGTTCCAGTTTGAGTTTCCTGGGGTCGGCGTTGTGTTGCTGCAGGGTGTGCAGGACTTCGGCGACAAAGCCGGGTTGCCTAAATTGCCGGGCGCTGACGTTGACGGCAATCGTCAGGTGGGCGGTGGTTTCGTGTTGGCTCCAGCGCTGTAGTTGTTCGCAGGCGGTTTTGAGGACGTATTGGCCTAATGGGAGGATGAGGCCGGTCTGCTCGGCCAGGGGGATGAAGTCGCCGGGGCTGATCATGCCGCGCTGGGGGTGGCGCCAGCGCACCAGGGCTTCTGCTCCCATGAGGGTGGCGTGGTGGTCGACGACGGGCTGGTAGTGCACGAGCAGTTCGCCCCGGGCCAGGCCCTGGCGCAGGTCGGCTTCCAGGTTGGAGCGGGCGTTGACGGCCGCTTGCATGTCGGGGTCAAAGAAGCGTTGGGTGTTGCGGCCTGCGGCTTTGGCCTGGTACATGGCCAGGTCTGCGCGTTTGAGGAGTTCGTCGACGGTGAGGCGGGTGTCGCCAAAGAGGGTGATGCCGATGCTGGGGGTGCTGTAGTGTTGGCCGCCGTGCAGCTCGAAGGGCTGGTTCAGGCTGGCCAGGAGTTTTTCGGCCACGGTTTCTGCCTGGGTGGCGGCGTCCTGCAGGTCGGGGCTGAGGTTGTCGAGCATGACGACGAATTCGTCGCCCCCAAAGCGGGCCACGGTGTCGGCTTCGCGCACGCTGCTGACCAGGCGGGCGGCTACTTGGGACAACAGTTGGTCGCCCATGTCGTGGCCCAGGGTGTCGTTGAGGTCTTTGAAGTTATCCAGGTCAATGAACAGCAGGGCGCCCTGGTTCTTGCTGCGCTGGCAGGCGGCGATGGAGCGTTGCAGGCGATCGAGCAGCAGGCGGCGGTTGGGCAGGCCGGTGAGCGCGTCGTAGAACGCCAGGCGTTCGATCTCTTGTTCCGCTCGCTTGCGGTCTGTGATGTCGCGGCATACGCCCAGCACGCCCGTCACGCGGCCTGTCAGGTCGCGGATGGGGGTCTTGATGGTTTCGAACTGGCCTTGGTAGCCGTCTTCAGCAAAGGTGAGCGTTTCTTCGTACACCAGAGGCTGCCAGGCCTGCATGGCGCGCTGGTCGTATTTGCGAAAGCGCTCCGCCTCGGAGGGTGAGGTCAGGTCGTAGTCGTTGCAACCCACAATCTGCCGCTCAGGCCTCCCGGCAAAACGCTCGAACACCGGGTTGACCGACAGATACACGCCGTTGGCGTCCTTCAAAAACACCATATCCGGCATGGCATTGACCACACGCGCGAGTTGCGCCTTCTGGTCGGCCAGCTCAGCCTCGACACGCTTGAGTTCGGTCAGGTCATACGCAAACAACACCACGGCAGGCACCACGCCCTGTTCGTTCACCCCTTCTGGAGCGATGGTGGTGTGACGAACCATCAAACCATCAGGGCCATCCACCCTGTTCTCGAACACGGTGGTCTCGCCCGCAAAGGCCTTGTCGAAATAGGGCTGCATGCGCGCCATCAGTTCGGTGGGAATGACCTCCTGCACACGGCGCCCTTGCAGATCGTCGGCCGACCGTCGCAGCCACAGCGCCTGCTGTTCATTGACATACAAGACACGCATATCGCGGTCCACACGTGCCACACCGCCAGGTACCTGCCGCAGCATGTTGGCCATCAGCGCCTCTTTGGCGTGCGCGGCCTCTTCCGCTTGGTGGTGGGCTGTGATGTCGGTCTGCACGCCGTCCCACACCACCCGCCCGTCGTCAAGCGCACGGGGGGACGAGCTCAAGTGCATCCAGCGCACCTGCCCGTCGGTGCGGCGCACGCGGAAAACGGCCTCCATGCTGGTCATGGTTGTGAAGGACAAACGTTCAGCTTCGCGCAGGCGATCTATGTCCTGTTCCAGCACCTGACGGTACAAGACGCTGGGGTCGGCCATGGCGTCTTTCGCACTGACTCCGTTGAGCCTCTCGATGGCTTCGCCCATGTGCACAAATCGCGAGCTGCCATCGGTCTCCCGCATGACCTGAAACAGCACGCTGTGGGGCAGATTACGCCCCAGCAGCGACAGGCGTTCTTCGCTCTCGCGCAAACGGCGCTCGGCCTCTTGCACCCGGGCAAAGGGCAGGCGGATGCCCGCATTGAAAACCGCCTGGTACAGCAGCGCATAGGCCAAAACGCGCAAACCATGCGCCAGCGGGCCTCCCACAGGCGAATGCGCACCCAGCAACGCCACTGTGAGCTCGCCACACGCAAACGCCCCCGCCGCCCAGGCAAACACCCGCTCGCGCGGCTGGGCGTGCTGGGCTGCGCTGCGGTACAGCAGCACCGCCGTTGCGGCCAGCGCAGCGGCAAAGCCCATGGCCGCCACCTGCCGCAAGGCCCCGCCCGCAGCCTGCGTAAACCAGGAAGGCAGCGACCCCAAGGCTGAGCCCACCAGCAGCATCGTGACCCCCGCCGC
This sequence comes from uncultured Gammaproteobacteria bacterium, assembly GCA_963784815.1. GTDB lineage: Bacteria > Pseudomonadota > Gammaproteobacteria > Burkholderiales > Burkholderiaceae_C > Acidovorax. The sequence continues at coordinate 12,958 of CAWATB010000013.1, forward strand.
CGCCGCAAGCCAGCCCTTGGCCGGGCCGGGAGCCGCCACCTGCAGCGCCGTCAGCAGCAGCGTGACCACCTCGGCCACCCGCGCCCAGCTGCTGAGCCACAGAGAAATATCCGCAGTACTTGCAGGCAGGTGCACCGGGGTGGAATGCGCCAGCACCCCGTGCAGGAAGTTGCAGGCCGCCGCCACACCAAACCCCACGACCAGCACATTGGCCCGCGCCTGTTCGCGCGCCTCCAACGTGTGCAGCGACACCGACACCACCAGCAGCCCCAACAGCACGGCCACCAGTTCCATAAACGGCTCCAGCCCATGCTGGGCACCAGCCCCATCTCCCAGGATTTGGGCCAGCGGCACGATCACCAGCGCGAGCACCACCACCACCAGCACCACCGTGAGGGCAGGCGCGCCCGACAGCGACGAGCGCTCACGCGAAGGGGTGATCAGAGGCGGCATACGAACGATGTGCGGGGGTTATATCAACATAGCGTCACAAGTGTATCGACGAGTAAGGTGAATGTTCATGTTGTTTGCCAGTGCGCAGTTGACTTCTCGCACCCCAAATATCCATGCAGAACGGGGCCTAAGCCCCGTTCTTTCCTCTCTTCGGCCCAAGCGATGCTTAGCCCTCTAGCAGCTGGCGCAGCACAAAGGGCAGGATGCCCCCGGCCTGGTAATAGTCCACTTCGATGGGGGTGTCGATGCGCAGAGTTACCGTCACTTCCGTGCGCGTTCCGTCGGCCCGTTGGATCACCAGTTGTGCATCGCTTTGCGGGGTGAGCGCCGGGTCGGGCACCACGTCGATCACTTCATTGCCTACCAGTCCCAAGGAATCCCACGAGTCTGCGCCCTTGAACTGCAGCGGTAACACGCCCATGCCCACCAGGTTGGAGCGGTGAATCCGCTCAAAACTGCGGGCCACCACGGCCTTGATACCCAGCAACTGCGTGCCCTTGGCTGCCCAGTCGCGGCTGGAGCCGGTGCCGTACTCCTCGCCCGCAAAAATCACCGTGGGGGTGTCTTGCGACATGTACTGCATGGCGGCGTCAAAGATGAACATCTTCTCGCCCTGCAGCGCGCCCTCGTTCTGGAACACGGTCACACCGCCCTCTTCGCGCGATCCGTCGGCCGTGGCGGGCAGCATCAGGTTCTTGATGCGCACGTTGGCAAAGGTGCCGCGCATCATCACGTCGTGGTTGCCGCGGCGCGCGCCGTAGCTGTTGAAGTCGGCCTTCATCACGCCGTGCTGCAGCAGCCACTGGCCCGCAGGCGATGTCTCCTTGATGGAGCCCGCAGGCGAGATGTGGTCGGTGGTGATGGAGTCGCCAAACAGCGCCATGATGCGCGCCCCGCACACCGACGGAAGTTTGGCATCATTTTGGCCTCCAGCGCTTGATGCGCTTTGGCTGGCAGCTCCTTTTTCAAGAGCAAACTGGGCAAAGAATGGCGGCTCGGCGATGTAGGTACTGGCAGGCCAGGTGTAGGCTGTTCCGCTCACGCCCTTGATCTTCTCCCACAGCTTGCCAGGGTCGGTGGCCACTTTGGCGTAGTTCTCGCGGAAGGCCTTGCCGTTCATGGCGAACTTGAGCAGGGCGTGGACTTCGTCGCTGGTCGGCCAGATGTCGCCAAGGTAGATGTCCTTGCCACCCTTGCCCTTGCCCACCGGCTCGGTCATCAGGTCTTTCAGCACCGTGCCCGCAATGGCATAAGCCACCACCAGCGGCGGGCTGGCCAGGAAGTTGGCCTTGAGGTTGGGATGGATACGCGCCTCGAAGTTGCGGTTACCCGAGAGGACCGCCGCACACACCAGATCGTTGCTGGTAATGGCCTCGTTCAACTCGGGCGTGAGGTCGCCCGCATTGCCGATGCAGGTGGTGCAGCCGTAACCGGCCAGTGCAAAGCCCAGCTTTTCCAGGTAGGGCAGCAGGCCCGTCTGGGTGAGGTACTCGGTGACGATGCGCGAGCCGGGGGCCAACGACGTCTTGATGTGTGGCTTGACCTTGAGCCCCGCCTCCACCGCCTTCTTGGCCAGCAGGCCTGCGGCCAGCAGCACGCTGGGGTTGCTGGTGTTGGTGCAGCTGGTGATGGCGGCAATGAGCACGTCACCGTTGCCCACCGTGACGTCACCCGTGCGGCTGCCTTGCTGCGCAGGAACTTCGGCATGGGCTGCGGCCAGGGTGGGCTTGTTCTGCTCCATTTCCACGACGAACCGCGGTGCGCCCGATGGTGCGGGTTTCTCTTCTGGTGGGTTCAGCAGCGGGGGGGCCTCGTTGCCGCGAACATGGTGGCGCGTGTGCAGCAGATCGGCCGGGCGGTTGAAACCATTCTCGGCATTGGGCTTGCTGAACAGGTCGGAAAACTGGCTGCTGACCTTGCCCAGCTCGATGCGGTCCTGCGGACGCTTGGGGCCCGCCAAGCTGGGAGTGACGCTGCCAAGGTCAAGTTTGACAACCTGCGAATAATCGACCTCGCCCGCCAGCGGCACACCGAACAGGCCCTGGGCCTTGAAGTAGGCCTCGAAGGCTTCGATTTCGGTCTTGGTGCGGCCCGTGCCCTGGAAATAGTCGATGGTTTTCTCATCGACCGGGAAGAACCCCATGGTGGCGCCGTATTCGGGTGCCATATTGCCAATGGTGGCGCGGTCGGGCAGCGCCAGGGTGCGTGTTCCCTCGCCGAAAAACTCCACAAACTTGCCCACCACCTTGTGCTGGCGCAGCAGTTCGGTCACGGTCAATACGAGGTCAGTGGCCGTGACGCCTTCGCGCAGCTGGCCCGTCATCTCAAAGCCCACTACGTCGGGTGTGAGGAAGTACACGGGCTGACCCAGCATCGCGGCCTCAGCCTCAATGCCGCCCACGCCCCAGCCCACCACACCAATACCGTTGATCATGGTGGTGTGGCTGTCGGTGCCCACCAGCGTGTCGGGGTAATAAACGCCGTCTTTGCGCTTGTGTACGCCACGCGCAAGGTATTCGAGGTTGACCTGGTGCACGATCCCAAAGCCCGGCGGTACCACCTTGAAGGTATCAAAGGCCTGCATGCCCCATTTCATGAATTCGTAGCGCTCGCGGTTGCGCTGGAATTCGAGCTTCATGTTCAGGTCGAGCGAATTCTTCTTGCCGAAGTGATCGATCATGATCGAGTGGTCCACCACCAGATCCACGGGCACCAGCGGCTCGATCTTCTTGGGGTTCTTGCCCAGTTTCACGGCCACGCTGCGCATGGCAGCCAGATCGGCCAGCAGCGGCACACCGGTGAAATCCTGCAGCACCACGCGGGAGACGACAAATGGGATCTCGTCGGTGCGCGCGGCGTTGGGCGCCCAGTGGGCCAACTCCTTGACATGCTCGGCGGTCACCTTGCGGCCGTCGCAATTGCGCAGCACGGATTCGAGCACGATGCGGATCGAGACGGGCAGGCGGTTGATCTGGGGAAACTGTTTGGCCAGCGCGGGCAAGGAGTAGAACTGACCTTCCTTGCCAGAGGCGGTCTTGAACTTCTTGAGGGTGTTGGCAAACGCGTGACGAACGGGTTTGGTCGGCGATGTGGCTGGCTTGGGTTTTGAGGCCATGGCGAACTCCTGTAAAAGGCAACAAGGCCTATTCTGGCAGTCCCAAGTGATGTCGCAATTGTGGGGACATGTGCCGCGCCAACAAATAAGGCCCGGACTCCAGCGCTTCGCAAGAAGCGGCACACACAATCTACCGGAAAAAATTCAAGCCAAAATGCCTGCTATCGCTTTATTCATAAGCGATAGCAGCTATATATTCAATAGCAAATCAGCGAACATTACGCCGCAGCCAACCCCGGCAGGCGACGCACGCCCATCCATTGCAGCTCTGCCAGTATGGCCACCGACACCACGTGCACCAGCAGATACGCCTGGCCGAACAGCGTGGGGGCAAGTGCACCGCCCAGCAGCAACCCGAGGCTGGCAAGCGCCCAGGCAATGTTGCAGGCGATCAGCACCCACAACAATCCGCGCGGCATCGAAGGGGCGCGGGCAATGGTGATGGCCAGCGCTGCGTAGCCCAGCAGCATCACGCCGGTCACGGTCAACAGGCCTGCGGGCAGACCCAGCCACTCTGCCAGCGATGCGGTGAGCAACAGGTGCAAGGCACCCAGCAACACCCCGGTAGAGGCATCAAACCAGACCACGGCGCGCAGGGTCGAGGAGGAGGACAACAGATTCATCAACATGGCAAGCTCCTTGGGGTTGAAAGAAGGCTGCATCGTTGCCGCTCCTGCGTACCGCGTCGATGACCTGCCAGGTAATGGCTGGCGCACAGATTGCCCATAGGATGCGGGACATGACCTCCATGCCACCCTCCTCGTCAAGTCCCTCGCACCGCCCTCCGCGCCACGCGCTGCCGCACCGCACGGCGACCACAGGGCCCGCAGCATCGTTTGGCGACCACCTGCGCACGTGGCGCCAGCAGCGGCATCTGAGCCAGTTGGAGTTGGCGGACGAGGCAGACATCTCCACCCGCCACGTGAGCTTCATGGAAACCGGCCGCACCAACCCCAGCCGCGACATGGTGCTGCGCCTGTGCGAGCGCCTGGCCGTGCCCTTGCGCGAGCGCAATGCACTGCTGGTGGCGGCCGGCTACGCGCCCATGTACCGCGAACGCGCACTGGACGACCCCGCATTGGCCGCCGCGCGCCAAGCGGTGGAACTGGTGCTCAAAGGCCACGAACCCTGCCCCGCCATTGCCCTGGACCGCTGCTGGAACGTGGTGGCCACCAACCGGGCTGCACACGCCCTGCTGTCCGCCCACATCAGCCCCGAACTGCTTGCGCCGCCGATCAACGTGTTTCGCCTCAGCCTGCATCCACAGGGCCTGGCGCCACGCATTGCCAACCTGGCCCAATGGCGCGCCCACCTGTTTGAACGTCTGCGCCAGCAAATCCAGGCCACCGCCGACCCGGCGTTGATTGCGCTGCAAGAAGAGTTGCTGCAATACCCGGCGCCCGAAGAACCCAGCCCCTTGGTACTCGCAGGCGAAATGCTGGGGGTGGTAATGCCTTTTTGCTTTGAAAGCGTGCATGGAATGCTGTCGCTCATCAGCACCACCACCATATTCGGCACGCCAGTGGATGTGACACTGCAGGAACTGGCGGTGGAATCGTTTTTTCCAGCCGACGATTTCACCGCAAAGGTATTGCGCGACGTGGCGCAGCAGAATTCAGCGGTTTAAAAATACCCGGATTCCCGGTGATGTGCTTCTGGGAGGCTTGGCAACTCACTATGGAAGTATTGGCACCCAGAGATTGCACCTACGCAAGAATAGCGATGCCGCGCAATGCGCTCTGCCGCCATTCCTTGCCATCAATAGGCATTTAATGGTGGTTAGCGCAGAGCAGTGTCACCGTGCTGGATCAATCGTCGAAAATCAAACGGCCATAAAAAAAGCCCGCCAATGCGGGCTTTTTTCAATGAATGCGCTCAGGCCACGATCGCAAACTTTGCACGGTCCTGATTTTGAATCCATTTGGGGGCTTTGCCCCGGCCGGTCCAGGTCTGTCCCGTTGCAGGATCGCGGTACTTGGGAGCCACTTTGGTCCCCGCCGTGGAGCTGCGAGTTGCCTTACCGGCAGCTTTGCCTGCCGGGAACACATCCTGAGCCGTCAGACCATGCTCAGCGACCAGCGCACGAACCTGGGCCACAGCGTCTGACAATTCGCGGCGACGCGCCTCGTTGATTTGTTGCTCAAGGGCTTCACGCTGCTTCAACAGGTCTTTGTAGCTGGTCATGGTGTCTGAATTTAAGAGGAGGTGGAGGACGAACGAATTATATAAATATAACGATGTTTTTTTTCGGCAGTGCCAAAATTTCATTCAAAATTTGATTACCTGCACGGACAAGCATATTGAGAGAACGATGCAATCGTTAGCTCGGGGTATCCCTCAATGGCATAGGCTCTTTTGAGCACCCGATCCATCCATCCTCAAACTCCCAACACCGAATATCGGACCGCCACACACCCGTCGCGCTACAACTGCGCACAAGTGTCCATTTTCTGACGCTGAAACCCGTCCAGATTCGAGCCTAATAGCCAATCGCAGCTCGAATCCCTGTCACAAATCACTTCCTGGCCCGAAAATCCGCTGGGTGCAGCGTCAAGCCATAACGCACATATGCCCGGCGGCTGAATGTTGGCACCCGCCCTGACATAGCCGTTGCGAAAAATCCGTACAGCACTTTCAGCAGAAAATCCACGCTTCCTCCACCTCGCACACACCATGGCTCTTTACTGCATTGGCGATATTCAGGGCTGCGACGCCGCCCTCGCCCGCCTTCTGGACGTGATCGGTTTCTCAGCCAGCCGGGACACGGTCTACCTTCTGGGAGATCTGGTCAACCGCGGCCCCGACTCTGCTGCCGTGCTGCGCCGCTGCATGGCCCACGGCGACGCGATTCGCTGCCTGCTGGGTAACCACGACTTGCACCTGCTGGCCGCCGCACACGGCGCCCGCAAACCATCGCGCCGCGACACCTTGGACACGGTGCTCCAAACGCCAGATCGCGCTGCACTCATCGATTGGGTGTGCCAGCAACCACTGGCCCGCACCCATGACCTTGCCGGGCAAACTCTGCTGATGGTGCACGCGGGGGTGTTGCCCGCCTGGTCGGCGACGTACACCATCTCCCTGGCGCAAGAGGTCCACGCGGTGCTGCGGAGCAGCGACCTGTCGGCCTTCTTGCACACCATGTATGGCAATACGCCGGATCAATGGAGCGATCAGCTCACAGGCACCGACCGCTTGCGCGTGATCGTGAACGCGCTCACGCGGCTGCGGTTTTGCTCTGCGAGCGGTGTGATGGACTTTGAAAGCACGGAAAGCGCGAGCGACGCCCCGCCAGGCCTGATGCCGTGGTTTGACGTCCCTGGCCGCAAAACCGCCGGAACCTTGATGGCGTTTGGCCACTGGTCCACACTGGGCTGGCTCAACCGCAGCGATCTGCTGGGGCTGGACACCGGGTGTGTGTGGGGTGGGTGCCTGAGCGCCGTGCGCTTTGGTGCGACCCTGGCAGACCGCGAATTGCTGCAAGTGCACTGCGAACAGGCGCAACAGCCCGGCAACTAAACAACAAACGCAAAAAAAAATAGCGGCCTTTACGCCGCTATTCTTTGTATAGCTATCAGCGCTTTACCATCATGCGCTAGCAGCCATTTTGACCACAATTATTGAGTAGAAGTCTCTGGCTGAGCCGCCTTGAACAGCGCTGCCACCTTGCGCTTGGGCTTGATGTTGGCAGAGATGCTGCTGCGTTGTGCCGATTTGGCCGCTTCCCACGCAGGTGCGGCATCGGGTGCAGCACTGGCTTCGTACGGCTTTTCAAAGAACGGGTCGCGGGAGGCGACTGCGGGGCGGAACCCGCGGTACTGTTCGCGCGGCTCGCGGGATTCGCGGCCGAGGGGACGAGGTTCGCGTTCACGGCGTGGTGCCGCCGAGATGGCGTCACGCCCGTCGCCGGTCTCACCCGCCTCACGCCAGGCGCGGCGGCCGTCGTTGATGCGACCACGGGGCTGGTCTTCTTCGTATTCGATGGCTTCGAGATCGATCTTCTTCTTGATCAGCTTCTCGATGTCGGCCACCAGGCGGGTATCGCTGCCCGACACCAGCGTGACCGCCAGGCCCGACGCGCCCGCACGGCCCGTGCGGCCGATACGGTGCACGTAGTCTTCGGCGTTGAACGGCACGTCGAAGTTGAATACCGCCGGCACGTCCTTGATGTCCAGCCCGCGAGCCGCCACATCAGTGCACACCAGAAGATCGACTTCACCGCTCTTGAATGCTTCGAGGGCCTTGAGGCGCTCGTCCTGGCTCTTGTCGCCATGCAGCGCGGCGGTCTTGAGGCCTTCGCGCTCCAGGCTGCGCGCAAGGCGGGCACAACCGAGCTTGCTGTTCACAAAGATAAAGGCCTGCTTCAGGCCACGGCTTTTGAGCACCTGGTGGATGGCACGGCGCTTGTCATCGTCGTTGGCGCTGTAGAAGCGCTGCTCCACCGTGGAGGCCGTCTCGTTCGGGCGGGCCACCTCGATGGTGATGGGGTTTTGCAGGTAGCTGCTGGCCAAGCGCTTGATCTCGGGCGAGAACGTGGCGCTGAACAAAAGCGTCGTGCGCTGCTTGGGCAGGTACGAAAGGATGCGCTGCAGGTCAGGCAAAAAGCCGATGTCCAGCATGCGGTCGGCCTCGTCGAGCACTACGTACTCCACCTGGTTGAGCACTGCGTTCTTGGCCTCGATGTGGTCCAGCAGACGGCCCGGCGTGGCCACCAACACTTCGACGCCTTTTTTCAGCTCGATGGTCTGGGGCTTCATGTCCATGCCGCCAAACACCACGGTACTGCGCAGCTTGGTGTACTTGGCGTACAGCGCGATCTGCTGGGCGACCTGATCGGCCAGCTCCCGCGTGGGCAGCAACACCAGGGCACGCACTGGGTGACGGGCGGGGGATGTGGAACTGCTTTCGTGCTTGAGCAGGCGCTGCAGCAAAGGCAGCGAAAATGCCGCCGTTTTACCCGTGCCGGTCTGGGCGGCGCCCATCACGTCTTGCCCTGTGAGCACCACCGGAATGGCCTGCTCCTGGATGGGTGTCATGGACTCGTAGCCCATTTCGGCTACGGCGCGCGCCAGCGGCTCGGCCAGCGATAGATTGGAAAAGGAACTTGTCATTTAGCCCTCTATTGTCGCACCGGTGGCCGAAAACGCGATTTTTCACGATCAGGGCGTGGTACGGAGCGCATCCTTCGTTCTACAAGGCTGCAATGGCTTGCTTCACTTTTCATAGCTACTAGCGCTTATCCATAAAGCGCTGTAGCCAATTTTTATCAGAAATTCACTCCAATACCGCCCGCAATTGGCGGGTGGTGACGGCCAAACGCCTCGCCCCGATCTGGGCGAGGTTATTCATCACGGTGAGCGCTGCTTCGGGGTATTGCCGCGCCCAGGCGTCAAAGTGGCCGCGCGACAAACGCACCAGATGCGCGGTGCCTCGCTCGACCCCTGCGCTGGCACTGCGGGCCGCACCGTTGAGAAACGCCATCTCGCCAAACGCCATGCCCGGGCCCACCGTGGCGAGGCGCAGGCCCTTGTCGGGCGGCCACTGCGTGACAAGGGTGATATGCCCGGACTGCACCACCAACAGGTCGTGGTCGGTGTCGCCAGCATTGAACACGACGGCTTGCGCGGGGACTGTCTGGTGCTGCAGCAGCGCCAATAGCGCATCAGACGCGGCGCGCGGAACACCTTCGCCGATCTCGCCGAGCAGATCTCGTTCAGGGTGCGCGGGACGCTGCTCAATGGGGCGTTGCGACAGGATGCCTGCCTCGGCCCATTCCAGCGCGCGGTCCAGGTCCGCAAAACAGCGCACTTGGTCGCCCACGTGTTCTGCGGCCATGGGGTCCAACGCCGCCACGGCAGCTGCAATGCCCTGTTGGCCCAGGTCACGCACCAACGCGCGCAGTTGGGCCATGGCCGTGCTGTCCCACGCGGGTACGCGACCCGCATCCAGAATGACCCAGCGGTGGCGCGGCAGCAACATCAGGCGCACCTGTTCTGCCAGGTGGGCGGCCACGCCAAACGACATCACGCCCTGCAGTTCAAACACGGCCACCTGGTTCATGCGCGGCGCCAGCCAGGTGTCCGAGCCCGCCCGGCGCAGGCGGCGCGAGCGCAACTCACCGTCCAGCCGCACATGTCGCAGCACCTTGGCAGCCGAGTCGTGCAGCAACACAAACGTGGCCACCACCAAGCCTGCCACCAACGCCCCCACGCCGCCCATCACCGCAAACACCAGCGCCACCAGCCAGCTTTGCGCCCAGGTCACCCGCGAGCGGCGCGCGTAGCGCAGCGACCACATCAGCCCCGGCACCTGCATCAACCCTGCCAGCACCAGCCCACCCGCCAGGCAGGCCATGGGCACCCAGTGCAGCCACCATGCGCCCGTGACGGCCACGCCCAGCATGATTCCGGCATGCCAGCGCGGTGCATCGCGCGAGGGCCCCGCTTGCGCCAGCACGATGCGGGAGCGCGACGCACTGGTAGACGCCGGAATCATCCCGGCCAGGCCACACAAGGCGCCCAGGAGGCTCTCGCGGCGCAGCGCCAGGTTGGCGTTGCCGCGCAGGCCGTGGTCCAGCTCCAGCTCCTGGTTGAACACCAGAATCTCCAGACTGTTGACCAACGCCATCAGCAGCGCCAGCACCACCAGCGCCGAGCCTTGATCTCGCGCCAGCGTCATCCACGGGATGCCCGACCAATCGGGCAGCAAGGGCCAGGCAAACGCGCTGGGTTGCGTGGCGGGTGCAAACACATCCCCCAGCCCCGCCCCCCAAACGCCCGCCAATGCCACGGCCAGCGCCACCAGCACTACCGCAGACATCAGCCCCGGCATGCGCGGCCACAGTCGGCGCAACCACCATGCCAGCCCCACCACCGCCAAAGCCGCCAGCGCATGCCAGCCCGTGCGCGCGTCCCACAACGCGGCGGCCCCCGCACCAAAACCGTTGTGCACCTGGCCCAACACCATGGACAAGCCCACACCCGCCGCAAAACCGTGCGTGACCGATATGGGCAGAAACCGCGCCACCGACGCCAGCCGCAGCACGCCCAGCAACCATTGAAAGACAAAGGCCAGGGCCACCGTAGCGCCGCTCACAGCCAGCACCTGCCGTGCAGTTAGACCGAGCGAGGGCGCTGCGCCGTGCGCTGTGGCCAGCACTGCAGCAAACAGCAAGGCGACCACGGTGGTGGGCGCGTAGACCACACCGGCACGTGGCGCCACCAGGGTCAGTAGCAAACCCGGCAAGGCCGCCGACCACAGGGCCAATGCCGCCAGCGAATAGTCGCCCGCCAAGGGCGCAAAGGCCAGCAGTCCCAGCCCCACGGCATGGGGCACGGTGACCGCAGCTGCGGACCACGCCGCGGCGACACCCGAAGGCGGCGGAGCGGACGGCCCGACCGCTGCGCCCTGCACGCCGTCAGAAGGACCGCTGACAGTTGCCTTGCCCGTAGCAGGCGTAGCCAGATCCGTCCGGTGCGGCGCGGGCGACATAGGCAGCGGCTTTGATCAACAGCTTGCTTATCAGCGCGGCCTGCTACAGACTGCGGGCCGCAAACGTGTCACAGCCTTTCACGCTACCGTTCTGTAGCCCGTTGTTGAACCAGCGCTGGCGCTGAGCGCTGGTGCCGTGGGTGAAACTGTCGGGCACCACCTCACCGCCACCGGCGCGCTGCAGGGCGTCGTCACCAATCTTTGCGGCAGCGTTCATGGCCTCTTCGACGTCGCCTTTTTCCAGAATCTGGCGCGCGCTTTGGGCGTGGTGGGCCCACACCCCCGCAAAACAGTCGGCCTGCAGCTCCAGGCGAACCGACAGTGCGTTGTATTCGACCTTGCTCACCCGGCCACGCATCTCGTCGACCTTGCCGCTGATACCGAGCTGGTTCTGCACGTGGTGACCCACTTCGTGGGCAATCACATAGGCTTGGGCAAAGTCACCCGGCGCTCCCAGGCGGTTCTTCAGGGTTTCATAAAAGCCCAGGTCGATGTAGACCTTCTGGTCAGCGGGGCAATAAAACGGGCCCATGGCCGCCTGCCCCGTGCCACAGGCGGTGGGCGTAGAGCCGCGAAACAGCACCAGCCGCGGCTCCTGGTAGGTGCCGCCACCCTGGCGGAAAACGGTCTTCCACACGTCTTCGGTGTCCGCCAGCACGGTAGAAACAAACCGGGCCATGGTGTCATCTGCAGGCGGGCGCTGCGCGGGGCCCTGGGACTGCACCTGTGCGGGCGGGCCACCGCTGAGCAGTCCCAAAATCGTCAGTGGGTTGATCCCCAGTACCCAGCCGCCCACCAGCGCAATCACGATGGTCCCGATGCCGATGCTGCGCCCGCCAAAGATGGGCGATCCACCACCGCCCCCGCCGCTGCGGCGGTCTTCCACGTTGTCAGACTCTCGATTGCCTTCCCATTTCATACCGGTTCTCCCGCACGCTCCAGAGGCGGAGGGCATGGGCGACATATTACGCGCCGAGGGGCGCATCGGGGCGGCCCGCTACCATCCACCGAGAAAGAAGAAACCGCCGCTTTTGCCCCCCGCTTCCCACCGCTGCCGTACCCAATACCCCATGCCCCATGACGCACCCCATTTCGCACCCCGGGCAGAGCGGCTGATTCTGCTCACCGGGTTTGACCCGTTCGGAGGCGACACCCAGAACCCCAGTTGGCTCATCGCGCAGGCACTGCACGGCCAACGCATTGCAGGCCATACGGTGGTGGCAGCCCAGTTACCCACGGTGTTTGAAGAATCGCTGCAGCGGCTAGAGGCGTTGTTGGCACTGCACCAACCGGCCATCACCCTCTGCCTGGGCCAGGCCGGTGGGCGCAGCGCCCTGTCGCTGGAGCGTATTGGCATCAACATCAACGACGCTCGCATTGCCGACAACCGGGGCGGCCAGCCCATCGACACACCGGTGATGCCCAACGGCCCCGCTGCGTATTTTTCAAGCCTGCCCATCAAAGCCATGCTGCGCGCTGTGTTGGATGCAGGGGTGCCCTGCGAGGTGTCGCAAACCGCAGGCACCTTTGTCTGCAACCACGTGCTGTATGGCCTGATGCACCTGCTGGCGCGCGGCGCCGGTCCTGCGGGCGCACGGGGTGGATTTGCGCATGTTCCCTGGTTGCCCGCGCAAGGCGTGCCGCACCTGGCGTTGCGGGACATGGTGCGTGGCGTCTACACCGCGTTGTGGACGGCCGTGCTGGCGCAACAGGACATCACGCTCGGTGCGGGCGCCACACACTGATTGGCTGCAAACGCGGCAACGACCTGGCGCCGTTGCCAGTCTTTTACCCGGCGGCGCTTGAGGGCTTGCCCGCTCCCTCCGACGCCTTGCGCTGTGTAAAGTCCCGTCATGCCTTTCGCTCCCGCTCCTGACCCTTCTGGCTCCCTGAACGCAGCGGCGACTGCAGCGCTGCTGCCATGGGGCCCTTTGGCCGATGAGATTTCTGTCTTGCTTCAGGACCGCACCGTTTCGGTGCCTGCCCGCAGCGTGCTGCCCCTCCCCCAGGGCGCCTGTCTTTTTGTGATGCCCGCCACCGACAGCACCGTGGCGATGACCAAGCTCATCACCCTCACTCCCGGCAACGCGGGCACGGGGCGCCCCGCCATCCAGGGTGACGTGGTGGTTTTTGACATCGCCACGGGCGAGCGCCGTCTGGTGCTGGACGGCCCCACCGTCACCGCACACCGCACCGCTGCGGTATCGTTGTTGGCGGCCCGGCTTCTGGCCCCCGTGCAGCAGGGCCCGCTGCTGCTGGTGGGCGCGGGCGTGCAGGGGCTGGCGCATGCGCAAGCCTTTGTCAAAGGGCTGGACGTGCAAGAGGTGTGGATTGCGTCGCGCAGCGCGGCCAGCGCCGAACTGCTGGCGCAGCAGGTGCGCGCCCTGGGCGCAACCACCCGCGTGGTCACCGATGCAGACGCCGCCCTGCCCCATTGCCCGCTGGTCGTGACCTGCACTCCCGCCCACGCCGTAGTGCTGACTGCCACGCCGCGGACCGATGCGTTTGTCGCTGCGGTGGGTGCCTTCACCCCCAGCATGGCGGAACTGTCACCGTCGCTGTGCCTGCACATGGCACAGCATGGACAGATCGTCGTGGACACCGAAGACGCCAGCCACGAGGCGGGCGATCTGCTGCAGGCGGACCTGGATGTAGCATCCATCCCAACGCTGCGCGATGTGGTTCGCGGCCCGTTCACGGCGCGCAAGGGGCCCGTGCTGTTCAAAAGCTGCGGCTGGGCGGGGTGGGACCTGGCAGCCGCGCGCCTGGCGATGCAATCCATCACACGGCGGAGGCACCCATGAATCTGATGACCCGATTTTCGGACAGGGGTCTGCGCATGCAGATTGCGCTGGTCTTCGGCACGCTGGTGGTAAGCCTGTCGGTGCTGCTGTCTCTGGCCTTTGGGGAGTTGTTCAAGCACCGTCTTCAGCGCGATGCAGGTGCGTCGTTGCAGATCGTTGCCGAAAACGCGGGCATGCAGCTTGCAAAAGGGCTGATGGACGGAGTTCTTGAGGCAGAAGTATTGGCTGGCTCCAGTCAGGTGTGGACCAAAGGCCTTGACGCTCCCGAAGCACGCTACCTGCTGGCACGCGCGCAGGCCATGCATCCGAATAGCCTGTGGATCGGCGTCGCCGACACACAAGGCGTCGTGCGCTCTGGCACACGCGGCATGCTGGAGGGTCGCAGCGTTGCCGAGCGCCCCTGGTTCCAGGCGGGCCTCAAAGAGGTCCACGTGGGCGATGTGCACCCAGCAAAGCTGCTCGAAAGCCTGTTGCCACCCCTGCCGTCTGGTGAACCCCACCGTTTCGTGGACTTTGCAGCTCCAATACGGATCAACTCTCAAACGGTGGGCGTGCTCGGCATTCACGGCAGTTGGGAATGGACCCGGGAGGTACTGGAGAGCCTCACGCCCCCCAAGTCGGACGAGAGTGCGCTGGAACTCTTCATCTTTGACCGCGCAGGCCAGATGGTGTTGGCGCCCCGCGACAAAGCGCGTGCCTTGCAAGCCGCTGGCCAGGTTTTGCCAGAGGGCATCAATATCAACAACAACCGCGACGGCGGACGGGTCCAGACGGTCGTGGCGCGGTGGCAGGACGGGCAGCGCTACCTCACTGCAGCCACCCAGCTTCAGCCACGCAACGCTGCCAGCGATCTGGGTTGGCGCATCGTGGCGCGTCAGCCCGTGGAACTGGCATTTGCCGATGCCAATCGTGCCGTAGGCAGTGCCCTGGCTATCGGACTTGTGGCAGCACTTCTTGCCTCTGGGCTTGCATGGCTGGCCGCACGCAGGCTGAGTGAAGACCTGTACGCCCTGGCCGATGCCGCCAGCGCAGTGGAGGCTGGAAAACCAGGCGCCGACATCCCTGCTGTACACAGCAACCGTGAAGTCGAGAAGCTTTCTGTGGCGCTGGGCCGCATGACCCACCGCCTGCTGGCCGCCCGCGAGGCCATGGAAGAAAAAGTCCGCCTGCGCACGCTGGAGCTGGAGGCAGCCAACCGCGCTCTGGACCTGCAGGCACGCACCGACGCGTTGACCGGCCTGCTCAACCGCCGCGGATTCGAAACCCAGATGGCGTTTGGCCTGGCCATGGCGCGCCGCAGTGGAAGGCCGTTGAGCCTGATCACAGTGGATGTAGACCACTTCAAGCGCGTGAATGACACCTATGGTCACGAAGCTGGAGACGAAGTGCTCAGGCGGCTTGCGCACACGCTGGAAGAGCGCCTGCGTGGCTCTGACGTGGTGGCACGGTTAGGCGGCGAGGAGTTTGTGGTGCTGCTGCCGGACACCGACTTGGCCGGAGCCCAAGCCATCGCCCAGGCCCTGATAAAAACAATTGCCGAGCAGCAAGACCCTGTGGTCGGCACCATCACCGTAAGTGCCGGAGTGGCCAGCATGCGCGGCCTACAGGACAACGGCACCGACATCCTGCGCCGGGGGGACGCCGCGCTCTACGAAGCCAAAGGGCAGGGCCGGAACCGGGTGTGTGTGGAGGCCTGAGTGCCCGTTGTCACAAATCCGCAAGCCGCTGCACCGCGCTATCAGGCGGTGCGTCGAAATAGGCCTGCAGCTCTGCAACCAGACTGCGCAGCGCCTCGTCGGGCACCTGCTGCGCGGCGGCCAGTTGCTGCACCGCGTAAGGGCGGTGGCCCAGCATCATCGCGGCGCTCACGCAGTGACCATGGGCTGCCATCTGCAGAATAAAGGCATTGAGTCGCTCGCAGGGCCAGTAGGTCACGCCGCTTGCGGCATCGCCAGTGTGAGGAAGACAAGGCCGGTCGCCATCCCTCGAACCGGCGTCAAATGCCGGAGTACCCGACCGAAATGTGACCGGTGACGCTTGTGCTGCTAGCGCGTTGGAAGCAGCCGGTTTCCCGGTTGACGGACTGAAACCTGATGTGAAAAAGGTGCCCAACGGAGCCGCCAACGAACCGATCCAGGCGGCCACCGAAGGAGCGACTGAGGGAGAGGCAAAGGTCAACATGGCAAGGTTCCTTCCAGATTCGTTTGGCCCAGCATGCCGCTGGAACATGACGTCCATGCTAAGAAAACTTACCCCTGCTTGCATTTCGGCCAACCGGCAGTGGCGTTGTAGGACGCCACCGTTGCCGCACGGGTGGATGCAGGACATCGCCGCCGCCGCACCCCTTACCCGTCAGGCCTTGGGCAGCGTCACCCCTACCTGGCCCTGGTACTTGCCGCCGCGGTCTTTGTAGCTGACCTCACACACGTCGTCCTTGTCGCTCTCGAAGAACAACACCTGGGCGCAGCCCTCCCCCGCGTAGATCCGGGCAGGCAGCGGCGTGGTGTTGGAAAACTCCAGCGTCACATAGCCTTCCCACTCGGGCTCGAACGGCGTGACGTTGACGATGATGCCGCAGCGCGCGTAGGTGCTTTTGCCCAGGCAGATGGTGAGCACGTTGCGCGGAATGCGGAAGTACTCCATCGTGCGCGCCAGCGCAAAGCTGTTGGGCGGGATGATGCAGCTGTCGCCGTCAAAATCGACAAAACTCTTCTCGTCGAAGTTCTTCGGGTCCACCACCGTGCTGTGGATGTTGGTGAACACCTTGAATTCAGGCGCGCAGCGGATGTCGTAGCCGTAGCTGCTGGTGCCGTAGCTGATGATCTTCTTGCCCTCGACCTCGCGCATCTGGCCGGGCTCGAAAGGCTCGATCATGCCGTGCTCGGCCGCCATGCGGCGGATCCATTTGTCGCTCTTGATGCTCATGGCTGAATTTCCTGCGCTGTGGCCCTGGCAGGCTGCAAACCGCCGGGCGCTATTAAATATGTAGCTATTAGCGCTTGATGATCAAGCGCTAGAGCCGTATTTTGCTTGAGAAATCACGGTTTGCTCCACCACCCGGTCATCGCCCAGCACGATCAGCGCAAACAACAGCTCATCCAGATTGCGCGCTTGGGCTGTCTTGCGCGCCAAAAGCGGCGTGGCCTGCGGGTTGAGCACCACAAAATCGGCCTCGCAGCCGGGCTGCAGATTGCCCACCACGCCCTCCAGGCCCAGCGCCTTGGCCGCGCCTGCCGTGTGCTGCCACCACAGCTGCTGGGGCGACAGGCTCAGGCCCTGCTTGGTCTGGCCCTCGCGCCCCACGTAGTAGGCGGCCATCATGGTGTGGAACGGGCTGAAGCTGGTGCCGCCGCCCACGTCGCTGGCCAGGCCGTAGCCAAAGCCCACGCGGTCGGCGCTTGCGTAGTCAAAGAATCCACTGCCCAGAAACAGGTTGCTGGTGGGGCTGACGGCCGCCACCGCACCGGTGTCGCGCATCAGCGCCCGGTCGTCATCGTCGAAGTGGATGCAGTGCGCATACACCGCGCGCTCGCGCATCAGGCCAAAGTCGTCGTACACGCCCAGATAGCTGCGCGAGGCGGGGAACAGCTCGCGCGCCCAGCGAATCTCGTCCAGGTTTTCGGCCACGTGGGACTGAATCCACACATCGGGGTAGCGTGCAGCCAGCTCGCCCGCGCCGCGCAATTGTTCATGGGTGCTGGTGGGCGCAAACCGCGGGGTGATGGCATAGCCCAGGCGGTCCACGCCGTGCCAGCGCTGGATCAGCGCCTCGGTGTCGATGAGGCTTTGTTCGGTGTCGTCGCGCACGCCATCGGGCGAATGGCGGTCCTGCAGCACCTTGCCGGTGATCAAGCGCATCTGCTGGCGCTGCGCCTCGGCAAACAGCGCGTCGACCGATGTCGGGTGCGACGTGGAGAAGGCCAGCGCCGTGGTCACGCCGTTGCGCAGCAACTCGGCAACGAAAAACTGCGCCACCTGTGCGCTGTACTCGGATTCGACAAAACGCGACTCATGGGGAAAGGTGTAGTTCTCAAGCCAGGGGAGCAACCCATCCGCAGGCGAGCCGATGACATCGGTCTGCGGGAAGTGAATGTGCATGTCCACAAAACCCGGCGCCAGAATACGCCCCGGCAGATGCGTCACAGGCTGGTCAGCATATTGCGGCGCCAGCGCGTTCCAGGCACCTGCTGCCAGCACCCGCTGGCGCCCCAGGGCATCGGGGCCAATGGCCAGCAGGCCATCTTCATCGTAGACAGCGGTGCCGTCGTCGGCAAAGCGCAAAAGGGCAGATCGGTAAACAGGCATGGATGCAAGCTTAGCGGCAGGGGGAGCCGTTTGTATACGGAGCACCCCATAGTGGCTATGGGGCGATCAGGGGGCGATCAGGGAGCGCTGGTGGACGAAGGCGGGTCAGCGGGCCAATTTGCCCACGACACCCTCCACCAGCCAGTTCATCTGCAGGATGTGTGCATCTGACAGCGCCTGTCCCGCGGCGATCCGCTCTTGCCCGTCGTTGTCGCGCACCGGCGCCTTGCCCGCGCGGAAAGGCTGGAGCTTGCCAACGCCAATGGCCTTTTGCGCAGTCAGTACCTCCTGCTGCACGGCGGCAGGCACGCGCGTGCCAAAGTCGCCGACGCGGATCATGCCCTCGCGCACGCCGCCCCAAAGGTTGGCGCTTTTCCAGGTGCCGTTTTGTACGGCGCGCACCCGTTCGGTGTAGTAGCTGCCCCACTGGTGGGTCACGGCCACGATCTGCGCATCGGGCCCCGTCTTGCGCATGTCCGAGTGGTAGGCCACGGCCATCTTGCCGCGCTCCTGCGCAGCCGCCATCACGGCTGTGGAGCCGGTGTGGAACGCAATCACGTCCACGTCCTGGTTGAACAGTGCCATGGCCGCGTCGCGCTCCTTGGGCGGGTCAAACCACACGTTGAGCCACACCACCTTGACGACAGCCTTCGGGTTGACCGAGCGCATGCCCAACGTGAAGGCGTTGATGCCCTGCAGCACTTCAGGGATGGGGAAACCCGCCACAAAACCGGCCACACCCGTCTTGCTCATGCGGCCTGCAGCAATGCCCGCCAAATAGCGGCCTTCGTAGTAGCGCGCATTGGCAGTGGCGACATTGGGGGCGGACTTGTAGCCGGTGATGGACTCAAACTTCACGTTCGGGTAGTCCTGCGCTACCTTGAGCGTGGGCTCCATGTAGCCAAAGCTGGGGGTGAAGATGATTTGGTGGCCAGTGGCCGCGAGGTCGCGGATGACACGCTCGGCATCAGCACCCTCTGCCACGTTCTCCACAAACGTAGTCTTCACCTGACTGCCCAGCGCAGCTTCTACGGCCTTGCGGCCTTCGTCGTGCTGGCGCGTCCAGCCCGCTTCGGTGATGGGCGAGACGTAGACGAATCCAGCGTTCACAGGAGACGCTTTGGGCTGCGCAGCGGGTGGCTGAGCGTTGGAGGGAGAAATAAAACTGGCGCTCGCAAGCGCACTCACACAAGCCGCACGCAGTGCGGTGGCGAGGTTTTTGTACATGGTGTTCCTCTACATGGTCCCGATGGCAGAAAAAGAAAAAGGCTGCCGGGACAGCAGCCTTCCGACCGATATTTTACGCAATCACCTGGCGCAAAGTGCAGCGTCGAGCAAAGCGCCCCAGCCCATGCAAAGGGCTACCATCCATTTCTCGCAATCAACCGATGTCGCCACCATGCCCATGTTTGTTGACTCCTCGCCTCCCGGCCAATGCATCTTCTGCAGGCTTGTGGCGGGAGATCTCCCCGCAGCGAAGGTGTATGAAGACCCTTTAACGTTGGCGTTCATGGATATCGGACAAGTCAACCCCGGCCACGTGCTGGTGGCAACCAAACGCCATGCTGCCACAGTGCTGGAGATCACCCCTGAAGAAGCTGCGGCGGTCATGCAGACCGCGCAACGCGTCGCCAAATGCATCCAAATGGCCTTTAGTCCGCCCGGACTGACGCTCTTACAGGCCAATGGCCGAGAGGGAGACCAAACGGTATTCCACTTTCACATGCACGTCGTGCCACGCCATGCCAACGACGGAATCGCTCTGACCTGGCCGCGCAAGGAACCGTCATCGGAGGTTCTCCTCGGCTACGCGCAGCAATTGCGCCAGGCAATGGCAATAGGCCAATCCAGCCGCTAAAGGCTCAACTGGTTCAATAGTCGTGCTCCACACACCGCTCAAAGGTTTCCTTGAGCTTGTGCTCCCAAACACGTTTGTCGGCATTGCCCGCAAAACTCGCCTCGAAACTGTTGAACGCCAGTTGGTAGGCATGCTTGGCCGTCAGGCCAGTGGCGGCAAACACCTGGGTGAAGTTCTCGTTGATGTAGCCACCAAAATAGGCCGGATCATCTGAATTGACGGTAGCCGCCAGACCAGCGTCCAGCAGCTTGCCCAGGTTGTGGTCCGCCAGGTTGGGGAACACGCACAGCTTCTGGTTGGACAGGGGGCACACCGTCAGTGCGATGCGGTCCTGCGCCAGGCGCTGCATCAGCGCGGCGTCGTGCACCGCCTGCACGCCGTGGTCGATGCGCTCAACCTTGAGCACGTCGAGCGCGCTCCAGATGTAGGCCGGCGGGCCCTCTTCGCCCGCATGGGCAACCAATCGCAGACCCAGATCTCGGCAGCGCGCAAAGATGCGTGCGAATTTTTCTGGCGGATGGCCCACCTCGCTGGAGTCGAGTCCTACGCCCACAATCTTGTCGAGCAGGGGCATGGCCTGCTCCAGGGTTTCAAAGGCAGACTCTTCGCTCAGGTGGCGCAGGAAACACAGAATCAACGTTGCACTGATGCCGAGGTTCGTGCGTGCGTCTTCACATGCGCGGTGCAGGCCGTTGATGACTGTTTCCATCGCCACGCCGCGTGCGGTGTGGGTCTGGGGGTCGAAGAAGATCTCGGCGTGCAGCACGTTGTCTCTGGCGGCGCGCACCAGGTAAGCGCGCGCCATGTCGTAGAAATCCTGCTCATGCAGCAGCACGCTGGCACCCGCGTAATAGATGTCCAGAAAACTCTGCAGGTTGCTGAACGCATAGGCGCTGCGCAGTTCCTCCACGCTGGCGTAGGGCAAGGTCAGTTCGTTGCGCTGCGCCAGGGCAAAGATCAGCTCAGGCTCCAGCGAGCCTTCGATGTGGATGTGCAGCTCAGCCTTGGGCATGGACGCGCAGCAGGCCGGGCAGGCGCTCGGCGGAAATGGGGGGCACTTTAAACATCAGCAGACTCCAAAGGTGATGCCGCTCTGGCGCAGATAGCGGCGGTAGGCAGATGATGCCTTGTCGGCAGCGGTATGCAACTCTGCGCGCAGATCCAGCGGCAGGCACTGTGGTACCTGCGATTCCAGCACCGGCTGATCCTGCGTGAAGATGGTGTGTTGAAAAGCCTGCAGCTTTTCGTCGGGCGAATCGAAGTCTGCGACCGCCAGGCGAAACCACACGCGGCTGCGCACCGGGGTGACCGGGCAAATGAACAGCGCAATGGACTCCCGCCAGCCATCCACGGCCGTGGTGCCCGCCTCGGGCACCTTGGTCAGCACGGCTGCATAGGGCGCGGTGACTTCGTAGGTGTACTCCACCTGGGCCGGTGCGGTCGAATGCAGGTTGGACTGCGGCTGCCAGGCTTTGCAGCCCGTGGCCAGCAGGCCGGTGGGTGTGGCCTCAACGCGGTAGTCGTCAATGGCGGTGGCGTCACGGCTGCCCAGCCAGCCTTCGTGGACAAAACCGAAGTGCGACATGTCCAGAAAGTTCTCAATGATGCGCGGTGCGCTGGCGGCCACGTCGTAGGGCCCGCAGTTGAGCTTGCGCAGGCGTGCGTCGTCTTCGGCCAGCAAATGCGGGCAGCGCTGCACTCCCCTGCTCCATGCGCACCCAGACCAGGCCATGGGCTTCACGCGCCTCAAAGACCCGTGCGCAATGCCCAGGCGGGGGCACAAACGCGGGCAATGCAGGCACCTGGGTGCAGCGTCCATCGGCCGCAAACTGCCAGCCGTGGTACGGGCACTCCAGTTGTCCCTGTGGCGTCACGCGGCCCAGCGACAGCCGGGCACCGCGGTGCGGGCACTGGTCGGCAAACGCTTGTACCGCACCCGCCGCGTCGCGCCACACCACCACGGGTTGTTCCAGAAGCTGCACGGCCACAGGGGTCTGCGCCACGTCGCTCCCCAAAGCCACCGGATGCCACAAGCTTGATTCGACCATCTGCCAGCACCTCTAAAACCAAAACAGAAATGGAAAAGGGCCACCCGCAGGCGGCCCTCTCTGTGTGCAGCGGGCCCACAGGCCCACTGATTTTTCTACTTACTTCTTCTCGCCGCCGGGGATCTTGCCTTCCACGCCCTTGACGTAGAAGTTCACGCCGCCCAGGAACTTGTCATCGGCGACCACATCCTTGGCCAGCACTTCCTTGCCGTCCTGACCCACGATAGGGCCCTTCCAGATGTCGAAGGTGCCGTCGGCCAGGCCCTTCTTGATCTCTTCGACCTTGGTCTTGATGTCGGCAGGCACGTCTTCGGCGATGGAGACGATGTCGATCGCGCCTTCCTTCACGCCCCACCAGCTTTGGCCGGTGGTCCAGGTGCCTTCCAGCGCGTCTTTGGTGGCCTTGACGTAGTAAGGGCCCCAGTTGATCACGGCAGATGCCAGGTGGGCCTTGGGGCCGTAGGCAGTCATGTCCGAATCCCAGCCGAAGGCGCGCTTGCCCTTTTCTTGCGCCGTCTTCAGCACGGCGGGCGAATCGGTGTTCTGGAACAGCACGTCGGCGCCGCCGTTGATCAGGCTGGTCGCGGCTTCGGTTTCCTTGGGTGGGCTGAACCATTCGTTCACCCACACCACCTTGGTCTTGACCTTGGGGTTGACCGACTGTGCGCCCATGGTGAAGCTGTTGATGTTGCGGATCACTTCAGGGATTGGCACCGAGCCGACCACCCCCAGCGTGTTGGACTTGGTCATGGCGCCTGCAATCACGCCAGCCATGTACGCGCCTTCGTAGGTGCGGCTGTCATAGGTACGCACGTTTTCGGCGGTTTTGTAACCCGTGGCGTGCTCGAACTTCACATCCTTGAAGTCGGGAGCGAGCTTCTCAATGGAGTTCATGTAGCCAAAGGTGGTGCCAAAGATCAGCTTGTTGCCTTGGCCTGCCATGTCGCGCAGCACGCGCTCGGCGTCAGCCGATTCGGGCACGCTTTCCACAAAGCTGGTCACCACCTTGTCGCCGAACTCTTTTTCGATGGCCTTGCGGCCGTTGTCGTGCGCAAACGTCCAGCCACCGTCGCCCACAGGGCCGACATAGGCAAAAGCGATCTTCAGTGGCTCGGGCTTGGGTGCCGGGGCCTCTACCACAGGGGCCGGTGCAGGCGCAGGGGCCGGTGCCGGTTCTTCCTTCTTGCCACAGCCCACGAGTGCGGCGGCGGCAACGGCGGAGAGCGCTGCCACCTTGAGCATGGAGCGTTTCTGCAGATCAGTCATGTCGGTTCCTTCTTGAGAACGTTTGGGGGGTTAAACACGCGAAAAACACTAATTATGGGGCGATCTACCGCTGGGTAACGCACATTTGCGGCGCTTGCCTCTTCCATTTCAGCTACCCGGATAAAACGGCTTGCCCAGAGATGCAGGCATGTTGATGCGAATCCACGCCGGATTGCGCGAGATCAACGCCAGCACCACAATGGTCGCCACATACGGCAGCATGGAGAGCAACTGGCTGGCCACCTGCACACCCGTGGCTTGCAAATGGAACTGCAGCATGGTCACGCCGCCAAACAGGTAAGCACCAAGCAACACCCGTGCCGGGCGCCACGTGGCAAAGGTGGTGAGCGCCAGCGCAATCCAGCCACGGCCCGCGACCATGCCTTCGACCCACAGCGGGGTGTAGACGGTAGAGATGTACGAGCCAGCCAGCCCGCACAGAGCGCCCCCGGCCACCACAGCGGCCAGGCGAATGCGCCGCACGGGGTAGCCCAGTGCGTGGGCGGACTCGGGCGACTCACCCACCGAACGCAACACCAGACCCGCGCGCGAGCGGTACAGGAACCAGATCAACCCGACCACCAACAGCATGGTGATGTACACCAGCGGGTGCTGCCGAAACAGCGCGGGGCCAAGCAGCGGCACATCACCCAGCACTGGAATCGCGTACTTGGGCAGCTCTGGGAGCTTGGCCTGCACATAGCTGATGCCGGCAAACGCTGAAAAGCCGACGCCGAACAAGCTGAGCGCGAGCCCCGTGGCGTACTGGTTGGTGTTGAGCCAGATCACCAGCACACCAAAGATGGCCGCCAGCAGCGCGCCTGCGGCCATGCCCGCCGCAAACCCCAGCCAGGTGTTGCCCGTGTGCACCACCGTGGCAAAGCCCGCAATGGCGGCGCAGAGCATCATGCCCTCGGCCCCCAGATTGACGATGCCCGCCTTTTCATTGATGAGCAGGCCCAGTGCCGCGATGGCCAGTACCGTTCCAGCGCTGAGCGTCGCGCCGATCAGGAGTGCGTAGGATTCCATCATTTGCCTCCTTTCGTGGCTGCGGTGGTAGACACCCAGCGGATGCGGTAGGCGATCAACGTGTCACACGCCAGCAGCGTGAACAGCAACAAGCCCTGGAATACTCCAGTGAGCGACTTGGGCAGCCCCAGTCGCGATTGCGCCAGTTCACCACCGATGTAGAACATGCTCATGAGAATGGCCGACAAAATCATGCCCACAGGATGCAGTCGCCCGACAAAGGCCACGATGATGGCCGCAAACCCGTAGCCTGCAGGCACATACGGCGTAAGCTGGCCGATGGGCCCCGCCACTTCCAATGCGCCCGCCAGGCCCGCTGCGCCGCCCGAGATGAGCAGCGCCGTCCACAACGCGCGGCGCGACGAGAACCCCGCATAACGCGCCGCAGCCGGAGCCAAGCCGCCGACCTGCTGGGCAAACCCAGCCCGTGTGCGAAACAGAAACACCCACAGCGCCGCAGCCCCCGCCAGCGCCAGCAGCAGGCCAATAGACATGCGCGAGCCCTGCATCAGCCGTGGGATCTGCGTGACCTTCTCAAACGTCTTGGTCTGCGGAAAGTTGTAGCCCATGGGGTCTTTCCAGGGGCCGTAAACCAGGTAGCCCAGCACCAGAGTGGCCACATAGACCAGCATCAGGCTGACCAGGATTTCATTGGCGTTGAACTTGTCACGCAGTAGCGCCGTGAGCCCTGCCCATACCATGCCGCCCAGCACGCCCGCCAGCAAAATGGCTGGCACGATCCAGGGCCCAGTGGTCTTGTCGGCCAGCAGGGCTATGCCCCCCGCAGTGACTGCCCCAATCACAAACTGGCCCTCGGCCCCGATGTTCCACACGTTGGAGCGAAAACACACAGCCAGCCCCAGCGCAATGAGCAGCAGCGGCGTGGCCTTGACCATGAGTTCACCGATGGCGTACGGCGTCTTGATGGGCTCCCAAAAGAAAACCTGCAGCCCGCGCACTGGGTCTTTGCCCAACGCCACGAACAAGGCCACACCAATCAGTACCGTGAAGGCCAGCGCCAGCAAGGGCGAGCCATAGGTCCAGAGCCGGGAAGCCTGGGGACGCGGTTCCAGCTTAAGCATGCTGAGCCTCCCCGGTGTGGGCTTGTTGGTGGGCGAGGTGGGCCTGTACATCGGCATGCCACAGTCCACTCATCCATTCGCCAATACGCTCCACCGTGGCCTCGGCACGCGGTACGGAGGGCGACAAATGCCCCTTGGCCACCACATGCAGCCGGTCACAGA
>CAWATB010000014.1:0-13247 GCA_963784815.1 uncultured Gammaproteobacteria bacterium
GGCAATGTATTGCTGGCGAACTCGGCGTTTTATGGAGCGCAGGGCAGCATCAGCCAGGTGAAGCCGGCGCTGGTGATGCTCGGGTCGGTGGTGACCCGGTGCATGATTCTCGCGACCAGCGTGATGGACCTGCGCCACACACGGCTCCTCGGTTTCTGGGAGCACGCGCTCGGTACGGCGGTCGTGGCCAGCGCCATCGCCGCGGAGACGGGCCGAGGGCGTCCGGAAGAGGTGATGACCGCCGGGCTGCTGCACGATCTCGGCAAGGTCATGTTCTGCAAGGAGCTGCCCGATCTCTTCGCCCTGGCCTGTGGCGCGCGCGCAGGCCGAACGCCGGAGCCTGCGCGACGTGGAGCTCGAGCTGCTGGGCGTCCACCATGCAGAGATCGGCGGTTGGCTGGCCGACCAGTGGTCGTTCCCGCCGGTGCTGGCCGAGCCGATTCGCTACCACCATGAGCCCGGCTTGGCGGTGCAGGCGATCGACGAGACCGCCATCGTCCACGTCGCCAATACGCTCATTCGCGGCACGGGCTACGGCTCCGGCGGTGACGCCAGGATTCCGATGATCGATCCTGGAGCATGGGCCCGCCTCGGGCTCGACGCACCGACCCTCGATGCAGTCCTCGATCGTTTTCAGGTCGGGCTCGATCACGCGTGAAACTATGCCTTCTTCGAATGATCCACCGTGGCGTACGCCGCCACCCGAAGCGGTCGCGCTTCTCGAGAAGATCGAGGAGCTGTCGCTGCTGCGTACACTGTCGGATCGCCTAGCGGCGGCTTCGAATTTCGGCGGGGCCTGTCAGGCGCTGACCGATCTGATCTGGACCGAGCGGGGCGCGGACAGCGTGGGGTACCTGGCCGTGGATGCCGGTGGAGGGACGGCCAGACTCGAGGCGGTGACTCCGGTTCATGCCCTCGGCGGGTTGGCGAACGCGACGCGCGCGTACGAGCTGTTGGTCGACGTGATCGAAGCGGGCGGTACCGAAGTCGTGCGGCTCCCGTCGTTGTCCCGCCGTCTCGGTCTGGCCGGGGGCACTGTCTTGTGGGCCCCGACGGTGCTCCGTGGGGAGATGACCGGCGGCTTGCTCATTCACACGCGCGGCATCGACGAGGATGTCCGCGCCGACTGCCGATTGCTCGCGATCGTCGGTGCCATGGCCGCCCTCGGTCTCGACGCCGCGCGCACGCAGGTGCGCGAGGACTTCCTCGCGACGCTGCGCCACGACATCACGAATCCGCTCAGCGTCGCGCTCGGCTATCTCGACATGATCGAGGATCGGCTCGTCGACGGCGGTCTCGAGCCGAGTGAGCTCCGGCGCTGCGTGCAGGCCTCCACCGAATCGCTGAAAGCCGTGGATGATCTGGTCGCGAACTATCTCTACCTCGCCGTGATCGATCGCGGACGCCCGCGCATCGACAAGACGAGGACAAGCCATGCAGGCCCTGCAGTCGGCCTCCAAGGGTGTGCACACTGCCACGCACCCCCAAGAACTGCTGCTGCGCACCACCACCGATGCAGGCCAGGCATCGCTGCAGGTACTGGACCGGGGCCCCGGCCTGCCGCCCGAAATCGCCGAGCGGCTGTTCGAGCCGTTCTTCACCACCCGCTCGGACGGCCTGGGTCTGGGCCTGAACATCTGCCGCTCGATTGTGGAGAGCATGGGCGGCGAGCTGCTAGCCCGCAACCGCGAAGGCGGCGGTGCCATCTTTGAAATCCGCTTGCCCCAGGCGCCCACCCCATGACAGACGCTCCCCTCGCCCGACCTGATGAAACCGAGCCCGCCGCCGTCCACATCGTGGATGACGATGAGGGCGTGCGCCATTCACTGGCAGCCCTGCTGCTGGCGGGTGGCTACCAGCCGCACAGCTACGGCAGCGGACCGGAGTTTCTGGCCCTTGCTGACCTGGCCCAGCCCGGCTGCGTGCTGCTGGACCTGCGCATGGACGGCATGAGCGGTCTGCAGGTTTTTGAAGACATGCGCAAGCGGCAGACGGTGCTCAAAACGGTGTTCCTCTCGGCCCACGGCGAGCTGGCATCGGCCGTGGCGGCCGTCAAACAAGGGGCGGTGGACTGGCTGGAAAAGCCCTGCAACGAGCAGACGCTGCTGAGCGCCGTCGCCAAAGCAGCGGCCTTGTCGCAGACCGAGGCGCTGCGCGCCCAGCGCCGCCAGCAGTTGCTGGAGCGCTGGAACGGCCTGAGCCCGCGCCAGCAGGCCGTGGCGCGCCTATTAGCCACGGGCCTCAGCAGCAAAGAAGCTGCCCGCGCCCTGGCCGAGCAGGACCCCGAGCGCCCGATAGACCCGCGCACGGTGGACACCCACCGACTGGCCATCTTCCTCAAACTGGACATCCGCACGTCGCACGAACTGGGCATGCTGGTCGAAGATCTGGGCTTGTCTGGAGATGTTTTTCGCACCCCATGACAGGGTTTCATAAGCTTTCTTACGATTCTTTTGCACAATGGCACCCATGAATCGCAGAAACCACCTCCTCGCCAGCGCCGCTCTTGCAGCGGTTTTTTCATCTCCGTTTGCTGCGTCAGTGGCATTTGCGCAGGACTCCGGCCAGCCCATCCGGCTGATCGTGCCCTACGCACCGGGCGGCCCCATCGACGTGACGGCCCGCGCGCTGGCCGAGCGGGTGCGTGACTCGCTGGGCACGGTCATCATCGACAACAAGGGCGGCGCGGGCGGCAACATCGGCGCCGACGCCATCGCCAAGGCCGCGCCCGATGGCCTGACCATCGGCATCGCGGCCACCGCCACGCACGCCGTGAACCCCTGGCTGTACGCGCGCATGCCGTACGACGCGGCCAAAGACTTCGCCGGCATCACGCAGATGGTGCGCGTGCCCAACGTGCTGGTCATCAACGCCGCCAAGGCCGAGCAGCTCAAGATCAACACCCTGGCCGACCTGATCGCGTACGCAAAGGCCAACCCCGCCAAGCTCAACTACGGCAGCGGCGGCAACGGCAGCGCGGGCCACCTGGCGGGCGAAATGTTCAAGCAACGCGCAGGCATCTTTGCGCTGCACATCCCCTACCGTGGCGCCAACCCCGCGCAGTTGGCCCTGCTGGGCGGCGAGGTGGACTTCAACATCGACAACCTGGCAGCCGCCGCCCCCAACATCCGCGCGGGCAAGCTGAAGGCCCTGGCCGTCACCTCGCTCGAAGCCTCGCCTTCGCTGCCCGGCGTGCCGCCACTGTCGGCCACGTTCAAGGGCTTTGCCATCGACACCTGGTGGGGCCTGGTGGCGCCTGCGGCCACGCCCAAGCCAGTGATCGAGAAGCTGAACAAGGCGTTTGTGGCCGCCCTCAACGCGCCTGAAACCAAGACCCGCTTCGGCCTGCTGCTGGCTGAGCCCGTGACCAGCACGCCCCAACAGTTCGACACCTTCATGACCAGCGAACGCGCCAAGTACCAGCAGGTGGTGAAGGCGTCTGGCGCAAAGGTAGATTGACCCCCTGAGCGGCTGCGCCGCTTCCCCCAAGGGGGACGCCCCCAAGTGCGGCGGGGCGGCCCTTGCACGGGGGCACTGGCATTGGGCCGCGCCGGTTTCATCCTGTGCGGGCAAACCCGGTGCGCGGGGAATTTCTTTAAGTGTTTTTGGCCTCTAGCGCTTATCCAATAAGCGCTAACAGCTCCTTTTTCAGGAGCAAATCACCTTCAATCCCCCCGATTCGCCCAACTCGGCCCTTCCAGCCGGTGGATGTCCTGTGATGCCACCGCTTGCAGCAGAGCAGCACCCACGCGCTCGGGCACCAGGTCCGCAAGGGGTAGCAGCACAAATGCGCGTTCTGTCATGCGTGGGTGGGGCACAGTGAGTTCAGGGGTGGCGATGGCCTGCTCACCAAACCACAGGATGTCCAGGTCCAGCGTGCGCGGGGCGTTGCGGTAGGGGCGCTCGCGGCCTGCGGATTGCTCGATGGTTTGCAGGGCCCGCAGCAGGGCTTGGGGCGTCTGCGTGGTCGCCAACTCGGCCACGGCGTTGAGGTAGTCTGGCCCGCCCGCATCCACCGGGGCGCTGCCGTAGAGCGGTGAAACGCGCAGCAATTGCGTGCCGGGCAACTGGCCAATGGCGGCCAGAGCGGTGCGCAGGGTGGCTTTGCGGTCACCCAGGTTGGCGCCCAAGCCTATGAATACGGAGACGCGCCCCTCAGCAGCATTTGCCGACTCAGGCATACGGGTAACCACGCTGCGTTTGGGTGCTTCACTCGCCCGCAGCGGCGGGTGCGGCGCCTTCGCCACCCCCTGCACCACCGGGCTTGCGGCGACGGCGGCGGCGCTTCTTGGGGGCGCCTGTGTCTGACGGAAACTCGGCGTCGCCATCGTTCGCGTTGGAATACCCGTCAGCACCCTCGGCGCGGGGCAGGCCGCGCGGGTCGGCGGCGGGCGCTGCGCGGGGCACACGCTTGACCACGGGTTGCGCCTTCTGGCGCGCCTTTTGTTCTTCCTTGGCCTGGTCCATCAGGTCTTCGCGGCGCTCATCGTCGGCGGTCTGGAAGTCCTGCCACCATTCGGCCAGCGCTTCTCCGACCTCGCCCACATCGGCGCGCAGGCGCATGAAGTCGAAACCGGCCCGAAAACGCGGCTGCATCACCATGCCAAATGGCGTGCTGCCCACGCGCTTTTCAAAGCGGGGCTGCATCACCCAGATCTCGCGCATATCAGCCGCCAGCTTGCCGCGGCCCGATACGTCGCCGATGCGCTTGTCGAACACTTCGTCGATGGCCTCCTGCAGGGCGGGCAGCGGGTGCTGGCGCTGGTTGAGGCGCTCTTGCCAGCCATTGCGCACGTCTTCCCACAACACGCAGGCCAGCAGGAAGCTGGGGGCCACAGGCTTGCCTTCGTTCACGCGGCGGTCGGTGTCCACCAGCGCGGCTTTCACAAACGGTGTGTCCGCGCGCTCCACGGCCACATCGAGCAGCGGGTAGATGCCCTTGGCCATGCCCAGCTTGCGCAGTTGTTCGATGGTGGCGATGGCGTGACCGGTTTGCAGCAGCTTGAGCATTTCGTCAAACATGCGGCTTTGGGGCACTTCGGCCAGCAGCAGTTGCGACTGCACCAGGGGCGCGGCGGTCTTGGCCTCGATGCTGAAGCCCAGCGCACTGAGCTTGGCCGCAAAGCGCACGGCGCGGATGATGCGCACCGGGTCTTCGCGGTAGCGCGTGGCGGGGTCGCCAATCATGCGCAGCGTCTTCTTCTTGGCGTCCTGCAAACCCTTGTGGTAGTCCACCACGATCTGGCTGACCGGGTCGTAGTACATGGCGTTGACGGTGAAATCGCGGCGCGTGGCGTCTTCGTCCTGCGGGCCCCAGACGTTGTCGCGCAGCACGCGGCCGCTGGCATCCACGGCGTGCTGCATGCCCGACAGCTGGGCCTTGCTCGTCTTTTCGTTGCCCGCCACCTGGCCAGCGGCGGCGTTGTCGAGGTAGGCGCGGAAGGTGGAGACCTCGATCACCTCATGCTCGCGGCCCCGGCCGTGCACCACGTGCACGATGCGAAAGCGCTTGCCGATGATGAAGGCGCGGCGGAACAGTCCCTTGACCTGCTCGGGCGTGGCGTTGGTGGCCACGTCAAAGTCCTTGGGGCGCAGGCCCAGCAGCAGGTCGCGCACGGCGCCACCCACGATGTAGGCCTCAAAACCTGCTTGCTTGAGCGTGGCAACCACCTCGGCGGCACGGCGGTCCACCAGCTCGGGGTTGATGCCGTGCACCGAGGCGGGCACCTCTTCGCGCTTGCCGAAATGGGGCTTGCCGCCGGAGGTGCCGGGCGTCGATTTGCCCATCAGTTTGTCTAGGAACTTCTTGATCATGGGTAGGGAGTAATCAGGGATGCTGCGCTTGCGCAGGGGTCAGGATGCGTCCTGGCCGCCCGGGGCGGCAAACAGATCGAGTATGCGCCAGCCGCGCTCTTGGGCCAGCGCGCGCAGGCGCGGGTCGGGGTTGGTGGCCACCGGGTGGTTCACCATTTCCAGCAGGGGCACGTCGTTCATCGAGTCGCTGTAGAACGTGCTTTCGACATCGGCCCATCCAAGCTGCCGTTCGGCCAGCCATTGCTCCATGCGCCGTACCTTGCCTTCGCGCATGGTGGGGATGCCGTCGATTTCACCGGTGTACCAGCCACTGGCGTCGCGCGCCAGTTGCACCGACAGCAGTTGCGGCACCCCCAATGCCCGGGCGATGGGGGTGGTCACGAACTCGTTGGTGGCGGTGACGATCAACACTTCGTCGCCTGCGGCCTGGTGCTGACGGATGAGATCGAGCGCCTGCGGCTTGATCGCCGGGGTGATCACATCGCGCATGAATTGCTGGTGCGCGGCCGTTGCCGCCTCAGGCCCGCGCGCGCGCACGGCCTCGGTCGCAAAACGCACGTAGTCGTGCACGTCGAGCGTGCCCGCCTGGTAGTGGGCGTAGAACTCGTCGTTGCGGCGCGCGAACTCTACGGGGTCGTTCCAGCCGATGCGGATGGTGAACTCGCCCCACTCGTAGTCAGAGTCGAGCGGCAGCAGCGTGTGGTCCAGGTCAAACAGCGCAAGCCGCAAGCGGCGGGGTTCAGAAGTCATTCGGGTTCACAAAAGGCAAAAGAGGAGCGCAGCATCATTCCGACTCCAGCATGGTTTTGAGCAAAGGAATCGTGATGGCGCGCTGGGTGCGCAGCGCAAAGGCGTCGAGCTGGTCCAGCAACTGCATGAGGCTGCCCAGGTCGCGCGAGAAGCGGTTGAGCATGTAGTCCATCACGTCGTCGCCCAGGAACACGCCCCGCGCGTCGGCCTCCTGGCGCAGCACGGCCCGGCGCTCTGCCTCGCCCAGCAGTTGCAGCTGGAACACATGGCCCCAGCCCAGGCGGCTGCGCAGGTCGTCGCGCAGCGGCAGGTCGGCAGGGGGCAAGTCGCCCGCAGCCAGCACCCAGCGCTGACCGCCACTGGCCGGGCTGATGGCGTTTACAAACCAGTTGAAGGCAGTGGCCTGCTGTGCGGTGCTGTACAGGTGCACATCATCCATCACCACGGCGGCCCAGTGGTCGTCGAAATCCGGAGGCTCTGCCACCGAAGGGTCCAGCCAGCCCACGCTGGAGCCCTGCTCGCGCAACAACTGGCGCACGGCGTTCAAGAGGTGGGACTTGCCGCTGCCCGCCTCGCCCCACAGGTAGGTGGGCACGGGGGAGCGGGTGGCCTGGCTGCTGCCTTGGCCCACGGCCAGCCGCAGGTGTTGCAAAGCTGCCTCATTCGGGCCCGCATAAAACCGGGCCAGCGTGGGCCCGGTGGCCAGGCCAATGTCCAGCGCCAGCTGTTTCATCATGGCTGCAGCCTGCAGGCGCGCGGGCCCTTGCAGCGGGTGGTGGCATGAATCAGCATGGGTTCAGGGGGCAAAACAGGGCGATAAGAAAGGGTGAGCGGGTGGCACTGGGTGCGCAACCCGTAAAATCTGGGCAAATTTTAGTCTGCTGCGCACGCTGGTCCGTGTCATCTCTGCCTTGAGCACCCCTATGAGCAACTCTGCCACCTCCTCCACCCCCATCTCCTACAAAGACGCTGGCGTCGACATCGATGCGGGCGACGCCCTGATCGAGCGCATCAAGCCGCTGGCCAAGAAGACCATGCGCGAGGGCGTGCTGGCCGGTATCGGCGGATTTGGTGCGCTGTTTGAAGTGCCCAAGCGCTACAAGGAGCCTGTGCTGGTAAGCGGCACCGACGGCGTGGGCACCAAGCTCAAGCTGGCGTTCGAATGGAACATGCACGACACCGTCGGCATCGACCTGGTGGCCATGAGCGTGAACGATGTGCTGGTGCAAGGCGCCGAGCCCCTGTTCTTTCTGGACTACTTTGCCTGCGGCAAGCTGGACGTGGACACCGCAGCGGCGGTGATCGGCGGCATCGCCAAGGGCTGCGAGCTCTCGGGCTGCGCACTGATTGGCGGCGAAACGGCTGAAATGCCCGGCATGTACCCCGCAGGCGAATACGACCTGGCTGGTTTTGCAGTGGGCGCGGTCGAGAAGTCGAAGATTCTGACCGGCAAGGAAGTCGCCCCGGGTGACGTGGTGCTGGGCTTGACCAGCCATGGCGTGCATTCCAACGGTTTCAGCCTGGTGCGCAAGTGCATCGAGCGCGCAGAAGCCGCGGCACCCTGCCCGCCACGCTGGACGGCAAGCCCTTCAAGCAAGCCATCATGGAACCCACCCGCCTGTACGTGAAGAACGTGCTGGCCGCACTGGCCGCCCACCCGCATTCGGACGATGCCGCCTCGCCCGGCGGCATCAAGGCCCTGGCCCACATCACCGGCGGCGGCCTGCTGGAGAACATTCCCCGCGTGCTGCCCGACGGCACCGCCGCCCACCTGACCAAGGGCAGCTGGCCCCAGACCGAGCTGTTTGCCTGGCTGCAGAAGACCGCCGGCATCGACGACATCGAGATGAACCGCACCTTCAACAACGGCATCGGCATGGTGCTGGTCGTTGCTGCGGCTGCCGCCGACGCCACGGCCGCCACGCTGCGCGCTGCTGGTGAACAGGTCTACGCCATTGGCACGATTGCGCCGCGTGGCGACGGCGCAGCCGTCGTGGTGGCCTGACCCGCCCCAGCACCTCATCTCCACACCACGAACGTCCGCGCATGGCGCAACGCCCCCCCTCGGCCCCCGTCGTCATCCACAACACGCCTGAGCCTGCTCCCACCACGCTGCCGCCGCGCCACAGCACGCACGGCATTGTGGTGGCCAGTTACGTGCTTATGGCCGCCGCGCTGCTGCTGGTGATGTGGCGCGGGCTCTTGCCGGGCTTGTTGTGTGTATGCCTGGGTTTTCTGCTGACCCGCGCACTGACCCGCTGGTTTGCTCAGGGCCTGAGCCGTGTGCAGCGCCGCGGCCATCCGTCCGTCTCGGGCCTGCGCGCCGCGCAGATTGCGGCTGCGGGCCTTGTCATGCTGCTGCCGCTGGTGTTGCTGGCCGTGGGCCTGACCCATTCGCGCGGCTACCTCGTTACCGCGCCACAGCAGTACCAGGAGCTGATGAACTACATGGCCCGAACGGTGCTGGAGCTGCGCCTGAAACTGCCGGTGGACATGGCCTCTCACCTGCCAGAAGGCGCGGCAGAAATCCAACGCATCATCGCCAACTACCTAGGCGCGAAGGCAGGTGCACTGGCGATGGCCGGGCGCGCGTGGCTGGCGGGCGTGTTGTTTGCCTATGTGGGCCTGCTGATTGGTGCACTTGCCGCTGTACGCCCAGCTTTGCTGGCGCGCGGCCCGCTGGCGCAGCAACTGCGGCTGCGCATCTCTCTGTTTGGCGAGGCGTTCCGCCAGATCGTGGCGGCGCAGTTCTGGATCGCAGCGTTCAACACCTTGCTGACCGCGCTGTTCCTGCTGTTTGTGCTGCCGGTGTGGGGCCTGGAGCTGCCCTACACGCCGGTGCTCATCACCTTCACGTTTGTGGCGGGGCTGGTGCCGATTGTGGGCAACCTGATCTGCAACGTCGTGATCACCATCGTGGGGTTGTCCGTCTCGCCCCTGGCGGCGGCGGCCTGCCTGGGGTTTCTGATCCTCATCCACAAGGCCGAATACGTGATCAACGCCAAGGTGGTGGGCCGCCGTACGCAGATGGGCGTGTGGGAGCTGTTGTCGGTGATGTTTGTGGCCGAAGCTGTGTTCGGACCCGCCGGGCTGGTGGCAGCGCCGTTGTTCTACGCCTATCTCAAGAAAGAACTGGTGGCGGCACGGCTGGTGTAGGGTGTTGAGTAGGCACCGCCAAACACCTAAATTGATAGCTGCTAGCGCTTGATGGATAAGCGCCAGAGCCCAATTTGACTCATTTTTTGGCAAACTGCCGCGCCACAAACGCCCACACCAGCGCCGAGGCATCCGGCCCGGCCGGGTCGCTGAACGACAGGTGTGCCGTGCCACCGCTCCAGGCGTGGGCCAGCCCGACCACCTCGCGCAGCGCCACCACGGTGCGGCCCCCGGTCTTGAACTCTGTGACCCGCATCGCATGGCGCTGCCCGCGCTGCAAGGTGCGAATGGCGCCCGCGCGTGCGCCCAATGCGTCCGCCCACAACAGTGCAGTGGCCGCGGCATTGCGCACCGATACCACCCCGTCGGCATCGCCATGCAGCACCAGCAGCGGTGGCAGTGCAACGGGCGCCGCCCCCTCGGCGAAGGTGTCCGGCAGTTGGGCCTCGCGCCGTCCGTGCATGGCGGCCATGGCCGATGCGGCGGATTCGGCCGTGCCCGGCGCCACGCCGGAATGCATGGCCACAGCGCAAAACCGCTCGGGGTAACGCGCCGCCATCAGCACGGCCATGCTGGCTCCGGCCGACAGACCCGCCACGGCAACCCGCGCCAGGTCCACTGGCTGCTTGCGCGCGATCAGGTCGACCGCGGCCAGCAGCGTGGCGGCTTCGGCCTCGGCTTTGCCATTGCGGCGCTCAAACCAGTTCCAGCAGCCGTGGGCGTTGGCCATGCGCTCCTGCTCGGGGTACAGCACCAGAAAGCGATGGCGCGCGGCCAAGCGATTCATGCGCGACACGGCGGCCAGGTCGCGCCCCGTCTGTCCGCAGCCGTGCAGCATGACCAGCAACGGCAGCTTTTCGCCCGCCTTGAGCGACAAACCGGGGGGTATGTACAACTGATACCGCCGCGCCCCGGCAGGCCCGGGCGCAATGCCCGCCAACCATTCACCGCTGGCCGGCGTGGGCTTGCCCACCGACGGCTTGGTGCGCTGCACCGAGGACGCCTTGGGCGACACCACCCGTAACTTGGCCGGGGCCTTGGGCCGCACCGGTTTCGTCGCCCGCGCAAACGCCTTGAGGTTGCGCTGGTACGCCCGGGTCAGTGCAGACAACGAGAACAGACGGGAACGGCGCGGCATGGAAAGGTGGAGAGCTGATGAAGCGTTGTGAAGCTGGGGTAAGGGCGCGGCAGATATAGGGAAAACCCTTGCCACCATAGCAGCTTCCGGCCATCGCCGTAAAAACTATCAAATTTATAGCTGCTAGCGCTTATTGAATAAGCGCTAGAGGCCAATTTGGCTCAAAAACCTTGCATCTGCGAGTCCTTTGAGCTGCAGGAACGCACCAAGCGCTCTACCAAACGCGCCATCCAATGGCCGAAAATGATCGACTCTTGTCTGCAAGGGTTCGGACATTGCCGCAGGGACTAAACAAAATAAGCGGCATCAACCACCTGTAAAGAGACTCACCCCATGAAATCTTGTCTGATAGTGATCGATGTCCAAGAATCGTTTCGCAACCGTCCCTACTTCACCGATACCGACCTGCCCGCCTACCTGAACGCGCAAAACGAACTCATCAACGGCTGCCTGGCGCGCGGCGTGCCGGTGGTGCGGGTGTTTCACAGCGACGGTCCCGATGTGCCCGAGAACGCTTTTGCCCCAGCATCCGGCCATGTGCGCCCGCTCGAAGGGCTCGCCCCGTTCAGCGCGGCCGCCACGTTCACCAAGTCCCGCCACAGCGCGCTGGTGGGCACCGGGCTCGATGTGTGGCTGACGCAGCACGGCATCCAACGCCTCATCGTGAGCGGCATCCGCACCGAACAATGCTGCGAGACCACCACCCGCCATGCCAGCGACCTGGGCTGGGAGGTGGACTACGTCACCGACGCCACACTGACCTGGGACATGGTGCAGCCCGACGGCCAGACGCTGACCGCAGCCGACATCAAGACCCGCACCGCCACCGTGCTGCAGGGCCGCTTTGCCACGTTGTGCACCGTGCAACAGGCGCTGACACGCGCCACCACGCCGACCCCACAGCCCGCATAGACCGAAGGAGCCCCCATGCTGGAACTGCGCCCCACCTGCGAACACTGCAACACCGCCCTGTCCCCGGCATCGCTGCAGGCCCGCATCTGCAGCTTTGAATGCACCTTTTGCGCCACCTGTGTGGACACCGTGCTGGGCAACGTGTGCCCCAACTGCGGCGGCGGTTTTGCGCCCCGCCCCATCCGCCCGGCGCACGACCGCCGCAACGGCAACACCCTGGGCAACAACCCGGCCAGCACGCAGGTGCGCCACCGCCCGGTGGATGTTGCTGCGCACGCGGCTTTCGCCGCCAGCCTGCAGGGCGTGCCACCCGAACAGCGATGACCCCTGCCACCGTGGGCCCACGCTCTAGCCCCGACCCCATCCACGTCTACTTCGCGCTGCTGCCCCACAGCCTGCTGCTCGACTGGGCGGGCCCGGCCGAAGCCCTGCGCATGGCCAACCAGGCGCTGCTCGCGCTGGGCCAGCCCGAGCGGTTTGTGCTGCACTTTGTCAGCCCCACACCGCAGTCGGTCACGTCGGTGGGCGTGCATGCTGACGGGGCTTGTGCCACTGCCCGACACCGCCACCCTGCCCCGCCCCTCTTGGGTGGTGCTGGTCGGCCTGCCCGGCCAGCGCATTGATGTGAGCAACCCGGACGCGCTGGCGCTGCTGCACTGGCTGCGCGGCCTGCGCCTGGCCACCGGCCAGCTGGAACTGGTGACCGTGTGCGCAGGCGCCGTACTGGCGGCCCATGCGGGCCTGCTGACCGGACGCCGCGCTACCACCCACCACCAGCACCTGGAGCGAGCTGGCCGAGGTGGACCCGCAATGCGACGTGGTCGCCAACCGCGTGTTTGTGGCCGATGGCCCGGTGCACACCAGTGCGGGTGTCACCACCGGCATCGACCTGCTGCTGCACCGCATCGCCGACATCTGCGGCCCCGCGGTGGCCGCGCAGGTCGCGCAGACCATGGTGGTGGCGCTGCGCCGTGGGCCCAACGACCCGGAGCTGTCGCCGTTTCTGCACTACCGCAACCACCTGCACGCCGCCCTGCACCGCGTGCAGGATGCCGTGGGCCAGCAGCCCCAGGCCGACTGGAACGTGCCCGCCATGGCCGAGGTGGCCCACACCTCGCCCCGGCACCTGACACGGCTGTTTCTGGAGCATGCGGGCATCGCCCCCTGCAGTACCTGCGCCGCATCCGCCTGGCCACTGCCGAGGCGGCCCTGCAATCGGGGCACAACGTGACGCAGGCCGCGCTGATGGCGGGGTTCAGTTCGGACACCCAGCTGCGCCGGGCCTGGCACCAGTTCGGGCGCGGGGGGACGCCGTCGCAAGGCGCTGCCGGGCGGGCGCATTGACCCGCGGTTGTGCACCGGGTGCCGCACTTGTTTTTTTAGATGTTTTTGGCCTCTAGCGCTTTATGGATAAGCGCCACCAGCTATCCATTCAATAGCAAACAGACTGCAAATGCATTGCTTGGCGCTCAATACA
>CAWATB010000015.1:0-40972 GCA_963784815.1 uncultured Gammaproteobacteria bacterium
GTAATTGGTTCTGAGTCGCACAAGGAATTGCCATGTCCAAGCAAAAAATCCGTATCCGCCTGAAAGCGTTTGACTACAAGCTGATCGACCAGTCTGCCGCTGAGATCGTTGACACTGCCAAGCGTACCGGCGCGATTGTCAAGGGCCCTGTGCCCCTGCCAACCCGCATGAAGCGTTTTGACATCCTGCGTTCGCCACACGTGAACAAGACGTCGCGCGATCAGCTGGAAATCCGCACGCACCAGCGCCTGATGGACATCGTGGATCCAACGGACAAAACCGTTGACGCCCTGATGAAGCTCGACCTGCCTGCGGGCGTGGACGTCGAAATCAAGCTGCAGTAATAGCTGTTGCAGGACGGGCACGCCCGCCCTGCAATGTCTGAAATAACGCGAACTTGCTTGAAAAAGCAGTTCGCGTTATACTTTAGGGCTTCGCTCAATTTGCGCCTGTCAAACGGTGCAGGTCGAGGGGAGTTTTATTAACCTTCTTTCATGCACGCGAGTGAGAACTCGCGGAAACGCCGCAGCCAATTGAAGTTGTGGCGGTGAGAGTTTTGGAGAAAACCAATGAGTCTGAGCAACTCCCTCGGGTTGCTGGGTCGCAAAGTGGGCATGATGCGTCTGTTCACCGATGATGGGGACGCAGTGCCTGTCACGGTGGTGGATGTATCCAACAACCGCGTAACCCAGATCAAAACCCAAGAGAACGATGGCTACGTGGCCCTGCAGGTCACGTTCGGTTCGCGCAAAGCATCGCGCGTGACCAAGCCAGAAGCCGGTCACCTTGCCAAGGCAGGTGTGGAAGCCGGTGAAATCATCCAGGAATTCCGCGTGACCGCTGATACCGCCGCCCAGTACCAAGCTGGCGGGTCGGTGGCTGTGACGTCCGTGTTTTCCGTGGGTCAAAAGGTCGATGTGCAAGGCACTTCGATCGGTAAAGGCTACGCCGGTACCATCAAGCGTCACAACATGAGCTCGCAGCGCGCGTCGCACGGTAACAGCCGTTCGCACAACGTTCCCGGCTCCATCGGTATGGCACAGGATCCAGGTCGTGTGTTCCCCGGCAAGCGCATGACGGGTCATCTGGGCGATGTCACCAAGACCACGCAAAATCTCGATGTCATTCGCATCGACGAAGCGCGTCAACTGCTCTTGATCAAGGGCGCTATTCCGGGCTCCAAGGGTGGGTTCGTGACGGTGCGTCCAGCGGTCAAGGCCAAACCTTCCAAAGGAGCGAACTAATGCAGCTCGAACTCCTGAATGACCAAGGCCAAGGCGCATCCAAGCTGGATGTTCCCGAAACCGTTTTTGGTCGTGAATACAACGAAGATCTGGTCCACCAGATCGTCGTGGCCTACCAGGCCAACGCACGCCAAGGCACTCGCGCCCAGAAGGACCGCGAGCAGGTTCGTCACTCGACCAAGAAGCCTTTCAAGCAAAAGGGTACGGGTAACGCACGTGCAGGTATGACGTCCTCGCCTCTGTGGCGTGGGGGCGGTCGGATTTTCCCGAACATGCCTGACGAAAACTTCACGCAAAAGATCAACAAGAAGATGTACCGTGCCGGTATGTCTGCCATCTTGTCGCAGCTGGCCCGCGAAGGCCGTCTGGCTGTGGTCGATTCGCTGAAGCTTGACTCGCCCAAGACCAAGGTCCTGGCCGACAAGTTCAAGGCGATGAATCTGCAATCGGTGATGGTGATCGCTGATGAAGTCGACGAAAACCTGTATTTGGCTTCGCGCAATCTGGTGAATGTGCTTGTCGTTGAGCCACGTTACGCGGATCCCGTGTCGTTGGTGCGCTTCAAGAAGGTGCTCGTCACCAAAGGAGCCATCGACAAGCTCAAGGAGATGTTCGCATGAGCCGCGTGAATCCTACTACTGCAGAACGCAAGTTCGACGAAGGTCGTCTGATGCAAGTGCTGGTCGCTCCCATCGTGTCCGAAAAGGCCACCATGGTTGCTGAAAAGTCCAATGCAGTGACTTTCAAGGTGCTGCAGAACGCAACCAAGCCAGAAATCAAAGCCGCTGTGGAATTGATGTTCAAGGTTGAGGTCAAGGGCGTTTCTGTGGTGAACACCAAAGGCAAGACCAAGCGTTTTGGCAAGACCATGGGCCGTCGCGACAATGTTCGCAAGGCGTATGTCACGCTGCAACCAGGTCAAGAGCTGAACCTCTCCGGGGAGGCCGCGTAATCATGGCTGTCATCAAGATGAAACCCACTTCGCCCGGCCAACGTGCCGTGGTGAAGGTCACGCGTGACCACCTGTACAAGGGTGAAGCGTACGCCCCCCTGCTGGAGCCGCAATTCCAGAAGGCCGGTCGTAACAACAACGGTCACATCACTACCCGCCACAAGGGCGGTGGTCACAAGCACCACTACCGCGTGGTGGATTTCAAGCGCAACAAGGACGGTATTCCGGCCAAGGTTGAGCGCATTGAGTACGATCCAAACCGTACGGCCCACATCGCTCTGGTGTGCTATGCCGACGGCGAGCGTCGCTACATCATCGCTCCTCGCAACCTGGAAGTGGGCGCAACCCTGCTGTCGGGTTCCGAAGCGCCGATCCGCGCTGGCAACACCCTGCCTATCCGCAACATCCCCGTGGGTTCGACGATTCACTGCATCGAGCTCAAGCCCGGTGCTGGTGCACAGATCGCTCGCTCGGCAGGTGCTTCGGCAACGCTGCTGGCCCGTGAAGGCATCTACGCCCAGGTGCGTATGCGTTCGGGCGAAGTTCGCAAGATCCACATCGAATGCCGCGCCACCATTGGCGAAGTAGCCAACGAAGAGCACAGCCTGCGCCAATTGGGCAAGGCTGGTGTGAAGCGCTGGATGGGTATTCGTCCTACGGTTCGCGGCGTTGCCATGAACCCAGTGGATCACCCTCACGGTGGTGGCGAAGGCCGCACCGGCGAAGGCCGCCATGCAGTCGATCCTTGGGGCAATCTGACCAAGGGTTATCGCACCCGTAACAACAAGCGCACACAGATCATGATCGTGTCGCGTCGCAAGAAGTAAGGGGCACAGATGACTCGCTCTCTTAAAAAGGGTCCATTTGTTGACCATCACTTGCTGGCCAAGGTCGAAAAAGCCATTGCCACCAAGGACAAGAAACCAGTCAAGACCTGGTCGCGTCGCTCCATGGTTCTGCCCGATTTCATCGGTCTGACCATCGCCGTGCACAACGGCAAGCAGCACGTACCTGTCTACGTTACCGACCAGATGGTGGGCCATAAGCTCGGCGAATTCGCCCTGACGCGCACCTTCAAGGGTCACCCCGCTGACAAAAAAGCGAAGAAGTAAGGAACGACCATGTCTGAAACACGTGCAGTCCTCCGGGGCGTCCGTCTGTCGGTCGACAAGGGCCGTCTGGTCGCTGATTTGATCCGCGGCAAGAAGGTAGACCAGGCTCTGAACATCTTGAACTTCACGCAGAAAAAAGCTGCGGGAATCGTCAAGAAGGTTCTGGAGTCGGCCATCGCCAACGCCGAACACAACGATGGCGCTGACATCGACGAACTGAAGGTCAAGACCATCTACGTCGAACAAGGCACCACGCTCAAGCGCTTCACCGCGCGCGCCAAAGGCCGCGGCAACCGCATCAGCAAGCCCACGTGCCATGTGTACGTGACGGTTGGCAATTAAAGGCTCGGGAAGACTATGGGACAAAAAATCCATCCTACCGGCTTCCGCCTTGCGGTCAGCCGCAACTGGTCCAGCCGTTGGTACGCCAGCAATCGCGATTTCGCGGGCATGCTGGCCGAAGACATCAAGGTGCGCGAGTACCTGAAGGCCAAGTTGAAGAACGCGGCTGTGTCGCGCATCCTGATCGAGCGCCCAGCTAAAAACGCCCGTATCACCATTTACTCGGCTCGTCCGGGCGTGGTGATCGGCAAGAAGGGTGAAGACATCGAGAACCTCAAGAAGGAACTCGCTGCTCGCCTGGGCGTGCCCGTCGCAGTCAACATCGAAGAAGTGCGCAAGCCTGAAATCGATGCAAAGTTGATCGCCGACAGCATCACGCAACAGCTCGAAAAGCGGATCATGTTCCGCCGCGCAATGAAGCGTGCCATGCAGAACGCCATGCGTCTGGGTGCCCTGGGCATCAAGATCATGTCGTCTGGTCGTCTGAACGGTATCGAAATCGCTCGCTGCGAGTGGTACCGCGAAGGCCGCGTGCCACTTCACACGCTGCGTGCGGACATCGACTACGGCACCTCTGAAGCCAAGACCACCTACGGTGTGATCGGCGTCAAGGTCTGGGTCTACAAGGGTGACACGCTGGGTCGTAACGACCTGCCAGCTGTGGAAACCCCTCGTCCAGACGAAGAGCGCCGCCCCCGTGGTCCACGCCGTGATGGCCGCCCAGGTGGCGATCGTCCAGGCGCAGGCCGTGGAGCCCCACGTCGTCCAGTCGGTGGTAACACCGCTCCGGCCGACGGCAGCGACAAGCCAGTGGAAGCTGGTGGCGCTGATAACACCGCCGTTAAGCGCGTACGCAAAGTCGCCGCGCCCGCTACAGCAGCGGACGGAAAAGGAGAATAAAAGATGCTGCAACCTGCTCGCCGCAAGTACCGCAAGGAGCAAAAGGGCCGTAACACTGGCGTCGCAACTCGGGGTGCAACCGTTGCGTTCGGTGATTTCGGTCTGAAGTGCACCGATCGGGGCCGTCTGACGGCCCGCCAGATCGAAGCTGCACGCCGTGCGATTTCCCGTCACGTCAAGCGTGGCGGCCGTATCTGGATCCGCGTGTTCCCGGACAAGCCAATCTCTACCAAGCCCGCAGAAGTGCGTATGGGTAACGGTAAGGGCAACCCCGAGTACTACGTGGCTGAAATCCAGCCCGGCAAGATCGTTTTCGAGATCGTCGGCGTGCCCGAAGAACTGGCCCGTGAAGCGTTCCGCCTGGCTGCTGCCAAGCTGCCGCTGCGCACCACGTTCGTCAGCCGTCAGCTTGGCGCTTAATTCAGGAGAACAAGCAATGAAGACTACTGAACTGCGCCAAAAAGACGTCGCCGGCATCGAAACCGAAATCAAGGCGCTGCAAAAGGCCCATTTCGGCCTGCGCATGCAAAAGGCTACGCAGCAATTGGGTAACACCAACACGCTGCGCACCACCCGCCGCGATATCGCCCGTGCCAAGACCATTCTTGCTGAAAAGCAAGCCGCCAAGTAAGGAGCCCCCTATGACGGAACCTAAAAAATCCCTCAAGCGCACCTTGGTTGGCAAGGTGGTCAGCGACAAGCGTCAAAAGACTGTGACCGTGCTGGTCGAGCGCCGTGTGAAGCACGAGCTCTACGGCAAGATCGTTGGTAAGTCGAGCAAGTACCACGCCCATGATGAAAATGGCGAGTACAAGCTGGGCGACACCATCGAAATCACCGAGAGCCGCCCGCTCTCCAAGACCAAGAACTGGGTGGCTACCCGCTTGGTGCAAAAGGCTGGTCTGCTGTAAATCAGCATCTCACCGCTTCGGGGCGAAAGCCCTGAGTGGAAAGGCCCTTCAAAAACGACCCACAATGTGGGTCGTTTTGCTTTGTGGGCCGCGTTGCGTGGCTCTGGGCAACGCGTGTTTTCAAACCGCCTGCATTCTGCAGACCATCATCCCAAGGAGAACTCAATGATCAAAGTCGGTGACACCCTGCCAGCCAGCACCCTGATGGAATATTCGGAAGTCGAGGGCGAAGGCTGCTCGATTGGCCCGAACCCCGTGCCGGTGGACAAGGCCACGGCAGGCAAGACCATTGCCCTGTTCGCGCTGCCCGGCGCTTTCACGCCCACCTGCTCGGCCAAGCACGTGCCCGGTTATGTGGAAAA
The DNA here is from genome assembly GCA_963784815.1 of uncultured Gammaproteobacteria bacterium. GTDB lineage: Bacteria > Pseudomonadota > Gammaproteobacteria > Burkholderiales > Burkholderiaceae_C > Acidovorax. Next base: position 5,824 of record CAWATB010000015.1, read on the forward strand.
GGTGGACGAGTTCAAGGCCGCCGGTGTGGACGAAATCTGGTGCGTGAGCGTGAACGACGCTTTCGTGATGGGCGCCTGGGCGCGCGACCAGAAGACCGAGGGCAAGGTGCGCATGCTGGGTGATGGCGACGCCACGTTCGCCAAGGCCACCGGCCTGACGCTGGACCTCAATGGCAAGGGCCTGGGCCTGCGCAGCAACCGCTACTCGATGCTGGTGCGCGACGGCAAGGTGGTCACACTGAACGTGGAAGCCCCAGGCAAGTTTGAAGTGAGCGACGCCGATACGCTGCTGGCCCAAGCCAAAGGCTGACTCTCATTGGGTTTGCTATTGAATCAATAGCTGCTAGCGCTTATGAAATAAGCGCTAGTGCCCAAAAACATCAAAAGATATCGACCTTGAGGTAATGCGCGCCTGCGATCGGGTTGTGATAGTAGGGCGGGATTTCTTCAAAGCCCAGGTCGGTGTACAGCGCCCGTGCCGACTCCATGTCGTCCAGTGTGTCCAGCAACACGCAGGCATACCCCGCCTGGCGGGCGCGGTCCAGGATAGCTTCTGCCAGTTCGCGGCCCAGGCCGAAGCCGCGGAAAGCCTTGCGCACAAACAGGCGTTTCATCTCGCTGGCGTTGGGATAGTCTGCGGTGTCCATGGGGCGCAGTGCGCAGCAGCCTGCAATGGCGCCTTCCACCTCGGCCAGCAGCAGCGCACCGCGTGGCTCTGCATAGTCGCCAGGCAAGTTTGCCAGTTCGCCCTCGAAGTCCTGAAAGCACAGGTCCACGCCCAAGGCGTCAGCATATTCGCGAAAGATTTCGCGAACCGTGTCCAGCTCGGCAGGCGAGGCTGGGGTTCGCAAGGTGACAGTAGGTTTGTCCAAAACGCGCCGGGTAAAACAACAAAAACCGCAGTGTAGCGAGTCCGATTCAGAACGCCGCAGCAGCTAGTCCAGTGAATCTGAGAAATCGGCAGTACGTGAGTACCTGGCTGGCCCGCAGGCAAGGCGGCGGGCGCAGCCGGGTTGCTCACCCGGCGAGCACGGCAACGACGCTTGCGGGTCGGCCAGGCGCTCACCCCAAGGGCAGGTGCTGCACGGGGCGCAGGGCAGCGTTGCAGTCCTTGCCAAGGCTCCAGCCTTGGCTGCGGCCTGCGCCTTGGCCTGCACCCCGTGCAGCACCTGCGTACCGCCGATTTTTCAGATTCACTGGACTAGGGACGAAACCCACCACGCCAACCCCAGGCTCAGGGCCAGCACAACCAGCGCGACGGCCCGGGTCAGCATGTCGTCGCGCGAAGCGGTCACGGGGTGGGCCAAGGCCTTGTCTCCGTGCAGCATGGGGCGAACCAGCCGCTGTTTGCGCACCAGCACGTAGAACAGGATGGCCAGAACATGCAGTGCCACCAGGCCCAACACGAGGTATTGGCCGATTTCCTTGTGGTACCCGGTGGCCTGGCCGACTACAGCGTTGGAGACAAAACGGGTCAGTGGTCCTGCAAAGGCGATCTCGTCATCGCTGAGCAGACCGGTAGCCACTTGCACTACCAACACTGCCAGCAGCGCAAACACGGACAGTGCACCCAGCGGGCTGTGGCCCACGCTGTCTTCGGGGTGTGGCGTGCCGCGCAGGTAGCGCACCAGCCGGGCCGGGGCGTACACAAATGCGGCAAACCGTGACCAGCGACCACCGATCAGGCCCCAGACGATGCGAAACACGAGCAGTGCAAGCACCAGATGCCCCAGGCGAAAGTGCCACTCCATGGCGTTTCCTCCCACCTTGGCGGTGATGACCAACGCGATGACGCTGGCGGCCAGTGTCCAGTGAAAGATACGGGTGGGAAGGTCCCAGATGCGTACGGTGTGCGGCGTCGTCATGGTGTGGGTGGCTGTTGCTTGCCTGCTTGGGCGTTGGTGTGGGGCGAAATGATGGCATTGTGCGGGACTGGGGGTTTGTCCGGAAGCCTGCAGGATGCGTAAAAGCAGGCAAACCGGCATACTGCCAAAGCCCCTCGATAGTTTCTGTCCCCCACGAAAAAAGGAAGCTCCCATGAAAACACTTGCCGCGTTCACCCTCGCCGCTGCCACCCTGACCCTGTCGGCACCAGCGTCTGCCCAGTTCGCCAAAGCCGAAGACGCCATCAAATACCGCCAAAGCGCGTTGTTTGTGATGGGCCAGCACTTCGGTCGCCTGGGTGCCATGGCCAACGGACGCATACCGTTTGACGCCAAGGTGGCGCAAGACAACGCCGATGTGGTGGTTCAGATGGCCAAGTTGCCATGGGCAGGGTTTGGCGCGGGCACCGACAAGGGTGCACCGACCAAGGCGCTGCCAGAGATCTGGACCGAGCAGGCCAAATTCAAGGAACACTCCGACAAGCTGGAAGCCGAATCGATCAAGCTGGCGGCTGCTGCCAAGACGGGCAATCTGGACAACCTCAAGACCGCATTTGGCGCCGCGGCGGGTACCTGCAAAGCCTGCCACGACAACTACCGCGCGAAATAAGGTACATCCCCCGGAGAAGCATTGCCGCTTCCTCCTTCTCTCTGCGCGCTCCGGGAAGGGGGGCGACGCCAGCGCGGCGGGCGGCCGTTGCGCGGCGCCCCTGGTCTGGGTCGCGCCGGTTGGATGCGCAAACTATCAAAATGGTAGCTATTTGCGCTTGGCTCATAAGCGCTAAAGGCCGATTTCATAGGAAATCGGCCTTTGTTTTTGCAAAGGCAGAAACGACTCAGGTCTCTGCCAGCAGCTTCTCGATCAGCTGGTGCAACTCGGGGAAGTTGGGTGCGCCGACGAAGGTCTTCACAATCTCACCGCGTTTGTTCACGATGAAGGTGGACGGTGTCAGCCGCACGTCGCCCCAGGCATGGGCCACGGCGCCGGTGTTGTCGATGGCGACCTTGAAGGGCAGCTTGCGGGTTTCGGCAAAGTTCACCACGTAGCTCGGTGGGTCGTAGCTCATGGCGACCGCCACGGTGTCAAAACCCTGGCTTTGGTACTTGTTGTAGGTGGCCACAATCTCGGGCATTTCGGCCACGCAGGTGGTGCAGCTGGTGGCCCAGAAGTTCACCAGAGTCACCTTGCCCTGCATGTCGGCGGTGGTTTTGCTGGAGCCATCCAGCAGCACAAAAGTCGACGCAGGCGCGGCAGCACGGCCGGTATCCAGATACACATAAGCCCCGACGGCCGCAAACGCCGCCACTGCCACACCTGCTGCCCAATGCTTGATCGCCATGACTTCACCATCCATCCAGAACAAGGGCCAAGCCCAAACCGGCATTGTGCCGGACGCGGTACCGGGGCCTCCGTCTGCGTGGCAGCGCCCCCTTTCCCAGCGGGGGTGGACTCGGGAGCGCCGCAAAAGTTCGGGGTCGCAACGGGTTTGACGGGGCTGCGCACCCAACATGGGCGGCACTGTCGATAATCGACCCAATGAATTGGACACTGTCGGGCGCAACCGCCCTGCTGCTGCTTGCGGGCTGCAGCCCCGCGCTGAACTGGCGCAACGTGCCGGTGCCGGAGGCCGCACTCACCATCACGCTTCCTTGCAAGCCCGACCGGGCCACGCGCCAGGTGGAACTGGCGGGCGCGCCTGTGGACTTGTCCATGGTGGGTTGCGATGCCGACGGCGCGACCTTTGCGGTGTCGCATGTGACGCTTTCGGACCCCTCGCAATTGGGAGACGCACTGACCCACTGGCGCGCCGCGGTGCTGGCCGTGCTGGGGAAAGAGGCCTATGCCACTGCGTTAGACACACCGTATGCACCGCCGGGCGTATTGCCCGTGCCGCAATCGATACGCACCGTCGCACAGGGGCAACGCGCAGACGGCAGCGCTGTTGCGGCGCAGGGCGTGTGGTTCGCGCGCGCGGTGGGGCCGCAGGTGCGGCTGTACCACGCGGTGGTCTACACCCCGAAGCCCCGGCCAGAGGTGGCTGACCAGTTCTTTGCCGGGTTGGCGTTGCAATGAGCGGCGTGCTCCCGCGGCGCACTGCCGTCATCGTGTTTCTGGCGTTTGCCTTCGCATACTTTTTGTCGGCCTTGGTGAGGGCGGTTACCGCCACCCTGGCGCCCACGCTGGCAGAAGAATTCACGCTGCAGGCCAGCGATCTGGGCCTGCTGGCGGGCGGGTACTTTCTGGGGTTTGCGGCCACGCAGTTGCCGCTGGGCACCTGGCTGGACCGCCATGGCCCCAAAAAGGTGGCTCTGGGCTTTCTGGGCGTGGCGGTGGTGGGCAGCCTGGTGTTTTCCGTGGCGACGGGGTTCTCGGGCTTGCTCGCGGGGCGCGTGTTGTGTGGCGCGGGCGTCAGCGCCTGCCTGATGGCGCCGCTGACGGGCTACCGGCGCTGGTTGGAGCCGACCGCCCAGATGCGCGCCAACTCCTGGATGCTGATGACAGGATCGCTGGGGATGGTGGCGTCCACACTGCCGGTGCAGTGGGCCGCTGCCATTGGTGGGGTGGCGGCCCTTGTTCTGGGGGCTGGCCGGGCTGATTGCGCTGTCGATGGTGGTGATTGCGGTGTGGGTGCCCAGTTGGGGTCGCGCCCCCAAGCCGCTGGGCGCGGACGGGCCGCAGGTGGCAGGCGAGGGGTCGGTGCCCGAGGGCTACGCCATGGTGTGGCGCCACCCGTACTTTCAGCGCCTGGCGCCCCTGGGCTTTTTTGTCTACGGCGGCATGGTGGCCATGCAAACACTGTGGGCCGGGCCCTGGATGCAGCGGGTAGCGGGCTATACACCGCTGGAGTCAGCCACAGGACTGTTCTGGATCAATGTCTCCATGCTGTGCACGTTCTGGACCTGGGGCATGGTCAGCCCGTGGTTGCTGCGCAAAGGCCTGGGGGCTGACCGGTTGATGGCTGCGGGCCTGCCGCTGTGTCTGGTCGTGTTGCTGGGCATCATCGTTGCGGGGCCGCAGGCGGGTGGTGGGGCGTGGGCGCTGTTTTGTGTGTCGTGCACCTTTGTCTCGCTGTCGCAACCCGCAGTGGCCATGGCGTTTCCGCAGGCGCTGGCCGGGCGGGCGTTGTCGGCCTACAACCTGGTCATCTTTGCCGGCGTGTTTGTGGTGCAGTGGGGCATTGGGCTGGCGGTGGATGCGTTTGCTGCCGCGGGCCTGTCGACCGTGCCATCGTTCCAGGCGGCCATGGGCGTGTACCTGGCGTGCAACGCGCTCGCCTATGCGTGGTTCCTGCTGCGGGGGCAGCGCCATAATGTCCTTTCAACCTCCACGCCATGAGCACTACCAGCATCCTCATCATTGCCCACGCTCCGCTGGCCCATGCGCTGCGCGAATGTGCGCTGCACGTGTTTCCCGATTGCAGCAGCAGCGTGACCGCGCTGGATGTGCAGCCCAACCAGCCGCCCGAAGAGTCGCTGGCGCAGGCACGCATCCTGCTGGACCAGTTGGGTGCCGATTCAACCCTGGTGCTGACCGACGTGTTTGGCGCCACCCCCTGCAACATTGCGCAACGCCTCGTGGACGGCGTGCGCTCGCGGCTGGTGACGGGGGTGAATCTACCCATGCTGTTGCGCGCCGTGAGCTACCGCACTGAGCCCCTTGACTCCGTCGTCACCCGCGCGGTGGTGGGTGGCACACAAGGCGTGATGCAGGTGGCCATCTCCGCACCGCAGAATCAGAACCGCCGAAACCGACATGATCAAGACTCGTACGACCATCAGCAATAAATTGGGCCTGCATGCCCGCGCCTCGGCCAAGCTCACCAAGCTGGCAGGCAGCTTTCCGTGTGACGTTTTCATGAGCCGTGGCGACCGCCGCATCAACGCCAAAAGCATCATGGGCGTGATGATGTTGGCGGCTGGCATCGGCACTGAAGTAGAAATTGAAACCAGCGGCGACCGCGAGCAGGAGGCCATGGACGCCCTGCTTGCGCTCATCGCTGACAAGTTTGGTGAGGGCGAGTAGAGCCTTCAGCCCCCGCGCTTTTCCTAGACTGTTGAACCTGTGACACCCCCATGACTTTTTCCGTCCACGGTCTCGCTGTTGCACGCGGCATTGCCATCGGCCGCGCGGTGCTGGTGGCCTCCAGCCGTGTGGACGTGGCGCATTATTTTGTGCAGCCCGAGCAGGTACGAGGGCGAAATTGAGCGGGTGCGCAACGGCCGCAATGCCGTGGTCGAGGAGCTGCAGCGCCTGCAGACGGACATGCCCGCCGATGCGCCGCATGAACTGACCGCGCTGCTCGACGTGCACCTGATGCTGCTGCAGGACGAGGCCCTGACAGGCGGCGTCAAGCACTGGATCACCGAACGCTTGTACAACGCCGAATGGGCGCTCACCACCCAGCTCGAAGTCATTGCGCGCCAGTTTGACGAGATGGAGGACGAGTACCTGCGCGAGCGCAAGGCCGACCTCGAACAGGTGGTCGAGCGCATCCTGCGCTACATGAAAGGCGTGGCCAGCCCCGTGGCACCGCCCGCCAGCAGCCCGCGCCGCAAGACACAGCAAGACCTGCTGCTGGACGACACAGTGGATGTGCCCCTGGTGCTGGTGGCGCACGACCTGTCTCCGGCCGACATGCTGCAGTTCAAGCAAAGCGTGTTTGCAGGTTTTGTGACCGACGTGGGCGGCAAGACCAGCCACACCGCCATCGTGGCGCGCAGCATGGACATCCCCGCCGTGGTGGGCGCGCGCAGCGCCAGCCAGCTGGTGCGCCAGGACGACTGGGTCATCATCGACGGTGACGCGGGTGTGATCATCGTCGACCCTTCGCCCATCATCCTGGCCGAGTACGGCTTTCGCCAGCGCCAGGTCGAGCTGGAGCGCGAGCGCCTGGCGCGCCTGCGCCACACCCCGGCCATCACCATTGATGGCCACAAGGTCGAGCTGCTGGCCAACATCGAACAACCCGGCGATGCCGCAGCCGCCGTGCGTGCCGGGGCTGTAGGTGTGGGCTTGTTCCGCAGCGAATTTCTGTTCATGGGCCGCACGGGCAACCTGCCCGGTGAGGACGAGCAGTACCGCGCCTACTGCGAGGCCATCGACGGCATGCAGGGCCTGCCCGTCACCATCCGCACCATCGATGTGGGCGCCGACAAGCCCCTGGACCACAAGGCCCACAAGGACAACTATCTGAACCCCGCCCTGGGCCTGCGCGCCATCCGTTGGAGCCTGGCCGATCCGGCGATGTTCCGCACCCAGCTGCGCGCCGTGCTGCGTGCGGCGGCGCATGGCAAGGTCAACCTGCTGTTCCCCATGCTGGCGCACACGCGCGAGATCCAGCAGACCTTGGCCCAGGTCGATCTGGCCCGCGCCGAGCTGGACGCGCGCGGCGTGCCCCACGGCCCGGTGCAGCTGGGCGCGATGATCGAGGTGCCCGCGGCGGCGCTCATGGTGCGCACATTTCTCAAGTATTTCGACTTCTTGTCCATCGGTACCAACGACCTGATCCAGTACACGCTGGCCATTGACCGCGCCGACGAGGCCGTGGCCCACCTGTATGACCCGCTGCACCCCGCCGTGCTGCGGCTGGTGGCCGATGTGATTGCCGAAGGCGAGCGCCAGGGAAAAAGCGTGTGTGTCTGCGGCGAAACGGCGGGCGACGTGACCATGACCCGTCTGCTGCTGGGCCTGGGCTTGCGCAGCTTTTCGATGCACCCGGCGCAGATCCTGGCCATCAAACAAGAGGTGTTGCGCGCCGACACCCGCAAGCTGGCACCGTGGGCGCAACAGGTGCTCGAAGGGGACGAGCCCGCCACCTTGTTGGCGTCATAGCCAAGTGGCAAAAATACTCCTAATTTTATAGCTGTTAGCGCTTGCTGCATAAGCGCTAGTGGCCAATTTGACTCATATTTTGTGGGTCAACGTGCCCGCATTCCCATTACCGCGGCGCTGATGATCATCACGGTGGCGAGTGCAATGCTCCAGGTGAACGGGCGACTACTCACCACAATCAGCAGCGCGGTGGACGCCAGTGGCGTGATGTAGCTCAGGATGCCGATGTGCCGCGCGTCGCCCAGCTTCAGCGCCTTGTCCCACATAAAAAATGACGCCCCCAGCGGCCCTAGGCCCAGCACTGCCAACAGTGCCCAGTCGCGCGCCTGCAGCGACACCGCAGGCTCCAGCGCCACATGGCACAGCAGCGACAGCACCCCCGACACCAGCCCAAACAACCCAATCGCCGTGGTCGGAAAAGCCGCCACGCGCTTGGTGAGCAATGAGTAGGTGGCCCAGATGAACGCCGCCGCCAGTGCGGGCAGATAACCCCACGCCAGCGTGCCACTCAACTCGCGCCCACCCACGATGGCGATGGCCGCACCCGCAAAACCCAGCAGCGCCGCCAGCACATGCGGCAGGCGCAGCGATACGCCGGGCAACATCACGGGCGACAGCACCACGATGAACAGCGGCCACAGGTAATTGACCAGGTTGGCCTCTACGGGCGGCGCGTTGCGCAGCGCGATGAACAGCAGGAAGTGGTATGCGAAGAGGCCGTAGACGCCCAACGCCAGCGTGCGCAGCGGAATGCGCCACTGGGTCGGGTCACGTAGCACAAAGGGCCACGCGGGCACGCTGCCGATGATGAGCGCAATGCCCGTGAGCAAAAACGGAGGCACATGGGTGAGTGAAACGCCCAGCGATGCGAGGGAGGCCCACAGCGCGATGGCGCCCAGGGCAAACAGATTGGCTTGCATGGTGCGGAGCTTACGCGGGCCGCTTGTAGTGGATCGTCGCGCAACGGCGGTCTGTCGTCGCGCGTCAACGGTCGGTGCAACTCAAGGGTTCGCGCGGCGCAGCGCTGCGGTGAGCGCCGAGGGAGAGCGGTATCCGGTGCGCCGTGCCACCTCGGCCACGGCCATGCCGCCGTCGCGCAGCAACCGGGCTTGCGCCATGCGCTGGTCGCGCAACCAGGCCATGGCGCCCATGCCGTGCGCTTCGCGGCAGCGCGCGGCAAATTGACTGGGACTCAGATGCACCTGCGCCGCCAGGTCGGCCACGGACAGGCCGCTGTGCCACCGCTGTGCCGCCCATTGCTGCAGCGCAGGCCAGTCAATGCTGCGACGGCGTGAAATGACCGCGGGCGACGTGTTTTTCGCCGATCCGCCAAGCCACGCCTCCAGCAGAAGGGCTGGGCCGTGGGTGGTGGCCAGCGGGCGGCCTTGTTGCAAGGCGCTGGCCAGGTAGCGCGCCAGCGGCAACGCATCCGCAGGCGGCACAGCATTGCCGGGTCGCCCGGCGCACTGCGCCCATGCGGGATGTGTGGTGTCGAGCACCAGGCACACGCTGCCGCGAGAGGATTCAAAGTCGTGGCGATCCCCCGGCGAAATCACGCAGCCGTCGCCAGCTACGACGCGTATCCCTCGCCCGGCGACTTCCAGCTCCAGTGCGCCAGACAGACCCAGCAGGATCTGGAAGTGGTCGTGGCTGTGGCTGCCAGGCGACGCGCCGTAGTGCCGCAGCGAGAGCAATCCAGCCGGGGCCATCGGGTTCGCCGGGTTGGTTCTGGCGGTGTTGTGGTTACACGCCCGCAGCGTGCGCCTGCTGGTCGGCGTGGTAGCTGCTGCGCACCATCGCGCCCACCGCCGCGTGGCTGAAGCCCATCTTGTAGGCTTCTTCCTCGAACATCTTGAAGGTGTCGGGGTGCACGTAGCGGCGCACGGGCAGGTGGCTGTTGCTGGGGGCCAGATATTGGCCAATGGTCAGCATGTCGATGTTGTGTTCGCGCATGTCGCGCATCACCTGCAAGATCTCTTCGTCGGTTTCGCCCAGGCCGACCATGATGCCGCTCTTGGTGGGCACCTTGGGGTGCAGGGCCTTGAACTTTTTGAGCAGGTTCAGGCTGAACTGGTAGTCCGAACCCGGGCGCGCCTCCTTGTACAGGCGGGGTGCGGTCTCCAGGTTGTGGTTCATCACATCGGGGGGCGCGGCCTTCAGGATTTCGAGCGCGCGGTCGTCGCGGCCTCGGAAGTCGGGCACCAGGATTTCGATCTGCGTGGCGGGCGACAGCTCGCGGATGTTATGGATGCATTCCACAAAGTGCCCGCTGCCACCATCGCGCAGGTCGTCGCGGTCTACGCTGGTAATCACCACGTATTTGAGCTTGAGCGCGGCAATGGTCTTGGCCAGGTTCAGCGGCTCGTCTTTGTCCAGTGGGTCGGGGCGGCCATGGCCCACGTCGCAAAACGGGCAGCGGCGGGTGCACTTGTCGCCCATGATCATGAAGGTGGCTGTGCCCTTGCCAAAGCACTCACCGATGTTGGGGCACGAGGCTTCTTCGCACACGGTGTGGAGCTTGTGCTCGCGCAGGATCTCCTTGATCTCGTAAAAGCGCGTGGTGGGGCTGCCTGCTTTCACGCGGATCCAGTCGGGCTTCTTGAGCACTTCACCGCGCTCCACCTTGATCGGAATGCGCGACAGCTTGGCCGCAGCCTTTTGCTTGGCCAGCGGGTTGTAGTCTTCGGTGGATTGCGCTTCGCGGACGACTTCAGGGGTGCTCATGGCGTGTAGGCAGCGTGTAAGAGAGATCAACGCGCGAGACGGATGCTGAGCTGCTGGCCCAGCACCTGCGCGGCTTCGTCCCAGGTGGTTTGGACCCCGATTGTAGAAAGGTCCACCGTTTGCAAACCTGCGTACCCGCAAGGGTTGATGCGCGCAAAGGGTTCCAGGTCCATCGCCACGTTGAGTGCCACACCGTGGTAAGTGCTGTGTCGGCTGACTTTGATACCCAGGGCAGCGATCTTGCCCAGGCCCTCGAAGTCCGGGATTGGCGCCGCTGTGCCGATGCGTTTTTGGGGGCGTTGGGGCAGCATGGAGTGGCTGTGCGGGTCATCCAGGCGCACATAGATGCCGGGGGCCCCGCCCACGCGGTGGCCTGTGATGCCAAAGTGCGCGAGCGTGCGGATCACGGCTTCTTCCACGCGGTAGACATATTCCTTGACGAAGTAGCCAGCGCGCTGCAGGTCGATCAGCGGGTAGGCGACCACTTGGCCTGGGCCATGGAATGTGACCTGGCCGCCCCGGTTGGTGGGCACCACCGGGATATTGCCGGGGTGGAGCAAGTGATCGCTTTTGCCCGCCAGCCCTTGGGTAAAAACGGCAGCGTGTTCGCAGACCCACAACACATCCGGCGTATCTGACGAGCGTTGCGCGGTGTAGTCCTGCATGGCCTGCACGGTAGCGGCATAGTCTGCGCGGCCGAGGTTGTGAATGTCGATGGTCATGCGAGGACTTCGGGCCAGACCGGGTGCTTACAACACCACTTTGACCATGGGGTGCGAAGACAGGGCGCGGTACAGGTCGTCGAGCTGCTCGCGGCTGGTGGCGGTGATGGTGATGGTTACTCCGAGGTAATTGCCACCGCGGCTGTCGCGCAGTTCAATGGTGCCAGCGTCGAAGGTCGGGTCAAATTTGCGGGCCAGCTCGGTGACGGCATGCACAAAGCCGTCCACCTTGGCCCCCATGACTTTGATCGGGAATTGAGAGGGGTATTCGATCAGCGAATCCTTGCGCTGATCGGTAGCTTGTGTATCGAGGCCATTTGTCGGCGGCGGGGTAGAGGAGGTCATGGTGAAAAGTGCGGGTATGTTTGCTTCGATTTCAATAGCTGAATCGGCTTGGCCATTGTGCGGGCGCGGGATCTCCACCCAGCGATCAGCGCAAATTTTGCACGCGCCAAATCGGTGCGTTGACGTGTTCCGCGTGCACCCCAAGCCGTTGGCTCATCACCACAACAAAGCACGCGAGAGCACCAGTTTCGTGCCGCGGTTGCGGGTCTTTGTTGGGTGGCATGGGTTTTTACTTATAATTAGAGGCTTTGTGAAAGTTGCAGTCTGTAACGCGGGCGTCATTGAACAATGAAAACAATCGCCCCTGAGACAGAAACTGAGGCTGAAGAATCTGACTTCAAGCCCCTGACGGCTGATGAAGCCGCAATGTGGCGCAGTCGCAATCCTTCCATCTCTGTGTGGAAGGTGGTGGTGGGTCAGGCACTGGTTGGAATATTGGTGGCCCTCGTGGCCTGGGTTCTGACAGGCAGTGTGCGGGTGGGCTGGTCTGCAGCTTACGGCGCACTGGCGGTGGTGGTCCCTGCGGCCTTGTTTGCCCGTGGTGTGTTGCGTCAAAAGGCGTCGACCAATCCGCGTGCGGCCATGGTGGGGTTCTTTGGTTGGGAAATTGCCAAGATCGTGCTGACGGTGGCGCTGCTTGCGGCGGCACCCTGGGTGGTCCCGGGCTTGAGCTGGATGGCTCTTGTGGTGGGTATGGTGATCACGATGAAAACGTACTGGGTGGCACTGTTGGTGCGGCCTGGTGTCCGAAAAACCGATTGATATAGAGAAGAGTTGTCCGATGGCCGCAGAAGCGCACGCTCCGACTGCAAGTGAATACATCGTTCACCACCTGCAGCATCTTCAAAACGTCAACCAGACCAAAATTGTTGATTTCACGGTCTTCAATTACGACTCGATCATCATTGGTTTGGTTCTGGGTGTTCTCACGCTTTTGATTCTGTGGTCTGCTGCCCGAAAGGCGACGTCCGGCGTGCCGGGTCGTTTCCAGGCTGCTGTGGAAATGCTGGTTGAAATGGTGGACAACCAGGCCAAGGCCAACATCCACAACGCCGAGAGTCGTAAGTTCATCGCTCCTTTGGGTCTTACGGTGTTTGTCTGGATTTTCCTGATGAACTTCATGGACATGATCCCGGTCGATCTGTTGCCGTCAATTTGGGCGCAAATCTACGGTGCTGCGGGTCATGATCCTCACCACGCCTATCTGCGGGTTGTGCCCACCGCCGACCTCTCCACTACCCTGGGTCTGGCATTTGCGGTCCTGATCCTCCGGTTCTGGTATAGCGTCAAGATCAAGGGCGCTGGCGGCTGGGCCCACGAACTGGTGTCGGCTCCTTTTGGTACCAGCAAGAATCCCATCTTCGCCCTGATCCTGGGCGTGATCAATCTGCTCATGCAGATCATTGAATATGTCGCCAACACCGTGTCGCATGGCATGCGGTTGTTCGGCAACATGTACGCTGGCGAACTGGTGTTCATGCTGATTGCCCTGATGGGTGGTGCGGCTGCGCTGTCGCTGTCGGGTGTGCTGCTGCCTGTGGGCCACGTCATCGCTGGCACCATCTGGACGCTGTTCCACATTCTGGTGATCTCGCTGCAAGCATTCATCTTCATGATGCTGGCACTGATCTACCTTGGTCAGGCGCACAACGCGCACTAAGTTTCCCTTTCGTTTTTTCTTTCCTTAACTTTTCTTTTTTACTCAGGAGTCATCATGGAAAACATTCTCGGTCTCGTCGCTCTGGCTTGTGGTCTGATCGTTGGTCTGGGCGCTATCGGCGCTTCCATCGGTATCGCACTGATGGGCGGCAAGTTCCTCGAATCGTCGGCACGTCAGCCTGAGCTGATCAACGAACTGCAAACCAAGATGTTCATCTTGGCCGGTCTGATCGACGCTGCTTTCCTGATCGGCGTGGCTATCGCTCTGCTGTTCGCGTTTGCCAACCCCTTCGCTTCGACATTCTTGGCCAACCTGCCCAAGTAAGTCCCGTTCAACGCCACTCTAGAAAGGTGTTGCCGTGAGTATCAATGCGACCCTGTTCGTTCAGGCCATCGTCTTCTTGATTCTGGTGTGGTTCACGATGAAGTTCGTGTGGCCCCCGATCGCGAAGGCGTTGGATGAACGAGCCCAGAAAATCGCCGAAGGCCTCGCTGCTGCCGACCGTGCCAAGTCCGAACTGACCGCTGCCAACCAGCGCGTCGAAAAGGAACTGTCACAGGCGCGCAACGAAACGGCCTCGCGTCTTGCGGACGCCGACCGACGTGCCCAGGCCATCATCGAAGAAGCCAAGTCACGCGCTACGGAAGAGGGCAACAAGATTGTCGCTTCCGCTCGTGCCGAAGCCGAACAGCAAACGGTGCAAGCCCGCGAAGCCCTGCGTGAGCAGGTTGCTGCGCTGGCCGTCAAGGGTGCTGAGCAGATTCTCCGCAAGGAAGTCAATGCCGGCGTGCACGCCGACTTGCTCAACCGCCTGAAGACCGAGCTGTAAGGGGACACACATGGCTGAACTCGCCACCATTGCCCGCCCTTACGCGGAAGCCCTGTTCAAGGCCGCTACTGCGGGTGCGGGCGTGGATCTGGTCAGCACTGCTGCCTGGGTCGATGAACTGGCGGCCATTGCCGCCAACCCGCAGTTGCGTCAGCTGGCGGACAATCCCAAGGTGACGGCAGACCAGGTGTTTGCTGTGGTCACGGGTGTTGCGCGTTCGGCGCTGTCCGATACGGCCAAGAACTTCCTGCGCACGGTTATCGACAACGGACGCCTCAACGCGCTGCCGGAAGTCGCTGCGCAGTTTCGTGCCCTTGTGAATCGCCGCAGTGGCTCTTCGGATGCCGTGGTCTACAGCGCTTTTGCGATGGACGCCGCAGCATTGGCCGAAGTCGGCTCTGCGCTGGAAAAGCGCTTTGGCCGCAAGCTCAATCTCACCGTTCAGCAGGACGAGTCCCTGATCGGTGGCATTCGCGTAGTGGTGGGTGACGAGGTGCTGGACACTTCGGTCAAGGCCCGTCTTGAACAAATGAAAGCGGCCCTCACCGCGTAACCGCGGCGAGGACAGCGAACCAAAGAAAGAAGGAAAGAGTCATGCAACTCAATCCCGCAGAAATTTCTGAACTCATCAAGAGCCGCATCGAAGGTCTGGCTGCCAGCAGCGATATCCGCAATCAGGGCACCGTAGTGTCCGTGTCCGACGGTATCGTGCGCGTGCACGGCCTGTCGGACGTGATGGCTGGCGAAATGTTGGAGTTCCCCGCCACTAAGGACGGTCAGCCTTCCTACGGCTTGGCCCTGAACCTCGAACGCGACTCTGTCGGCGCCGTGATTTTGGGTGAGTACGAACACATTTCCGAAGGCGATACCGTCAAGTGCACGGGCCGAATTCTGGAAGTGCCAGTTGGTCCTGAGCTGATTGGCCGCGTGGTGAACGCCCTGGGTCAGCCTATTGACGGCAAGGGTCCTATCAACGCCAAACTCACCGACGTGATCGAAAAGGTCGCTCCAGGCGTTATCGCCCGTAAATCGGTGGACCAACCCCTGCAGACCGGCCTGAAGTCCATCGACTCCATGGTCCCTGTGGGCCGTGGCCAGCGCGAGCTGATCATTGGTGACCGCCAGACCGGCAAGACCGCCGTGGCCATCGACGCCATCATCGCCCAGAAGGGCCAAGGCGTTTCCTGTATCTATGTCGCCATCGGTCAGAAGGCTTCGTCGATCAAGAACGTGGTGCGCGCGCTGGAGCAAGCCGGTGCCATGGAATACACGATCGTGGTGGCCGCATCGGCTTCCGAGTCGGCAGCCATGCAGTACGTGTCGGCCTACTCGGGCTGTACCATGGGCGAATACTTCCGCGACCGCGGCCAAGACGCACTGATCGTTTATGACGACCTGTCCAAGCAGGCCGTGGCCTACCGCCAAGTCTCGCTGCTGCTGCGCCGCCCACCAGGCCGCGAAGCCTACCCCGGCGACGTGTTCTATCTCCACAGCCGTTTGCTCGAACGCGCAGCCCGCGTGAACGCCGACTACGTCGAGGCCTTCACCAAGGGTGAAGTCAAGGGCAAGACCGGTTCGCTGACCGCACTGCCTATCATCGAAACGCAAGCTGGCGACGTGTCCGCCTTCGTTCCGACCAACGTGATCTCGATCACGGACGGTCAGATCTTCCTGGAAACCAGCTTGTTCAACGCCGGTATCCGCCCCGCCATCAACGCTGGTATCTCGGTGTCGCGCGTCGGTGGTGCTGCTCAGACCAAGCTGGTGAAGAACCTGTCCGGCGGTATCCGTACCGATCTGGCCCAGTACCGTGAACTGGCTGCGTTTGCGCAGTTCGCTTCCGACCTGGACGAAGCCACCCGCAAGCAGCTGGACCGCGGTGCCCGCGTGACCGAACTGCTCAAGCAGGCGCAGTACAGCCCACTGTCCATCTCGCTGATGGGTGCAACGCTGTTCGCTGTGAACAAGGGCTTCATGGACGACATCGACGTCAAGAAGGTTCTCGACTTCGAACACGGCCTGCACCAGTTCCTGAAGACCAGCCACGCCGCACTGCTGGCGAAGCTGGAACAGGCCAAGGCCATGGACAAGGACGCTGAAGCCGAATTGACCGCTGCAGTCGCTGCGTTCAAGAAGTCGTTCGCTTAAACCGGACGAGGAGCCATCATGGCAGCAGGCAAGGAAATACGCGGCAAGATCAAATCGGTGGAAAACACCAAGAAGATCACCAAAGCCATGGAGATGGTGGCTGCATCCAAAATGCGCAAGGCGCAGGAACGGATGCGGGCCGCCCGCCCTTACAGCGAGAAGATCCGCAACATTGCAGCCAACCTCGGCCACGCCAATCCGGAGTACGTGCATCCGTTCATGAAAGTGAACGATGCCAAGGTGGCTGGCGTGATTGTGGTGACGACCGACAAGGGCCTGTGCGGTGGCATGAA
Source organism: uncultured Gammaproteobacteria bacterium (assembly GCA_963784815.1). GTDB lineage: Bacteria > Pseudomonadota > Gammaproteobacteria > Burkholderiales > Burkholderiaceae_C > Acidovorax. The sequence continues at coordinate 22,261 of CAWATB010000015.1, forward strand.
CACCAACGTGCTGCGCGTCGTGACGGGCAAGTTGCGTGAGCTGCAGGGCGCTGGCGTGTCCACTGAGGCGGTTGCCATCGGCAACAAGGGCCTGGGTTTCCTGAACCGTGTGGGTGCCAAGGTGGTTTCGCACGTGACGGGCCTGGGTGACAAGCCCCATCTGGACAAGCTGATCGGACCGGTCAAGGTGCTGCTCGACGCATATGCTGAAGGCAAGATCAACGCGGTGTACCTGTCGTACACCAAGTTCATCAACACCATGAAGCAGGAGTCGGTGGTGGAGCGATTGCTTCCCCTGTCCTCCGAGCAAATGCAGGCCGAGAAGACCGAACATGGCTGGGACTACATCTACGAGCCCGATGCACAGACCGTGATCGACGATCTGCTGGTTCGTTATGTCGAGTCCCTGATCTACCAGGCCGTTGCGGAAAACATGGCGTCCGAGCAGTCGGCACGCATGGTGGCCATGAAGGCCGCCACCGACAACGCCGGCAGCGTCATTGGCGAGTTGAAGCTGGTCTACAACAAGACGCGCCAGGCAGCGATCACGAAAGAACTTTCGGAAATCGTGGCTGGCGCCGCTGCTGTGTAAGCAGCTCAACCAACATCTTTATTGGAGCAAAAAATGGCTCAAGTGCAAGGCAAGATTGTTCAGTGTATCGGCGCGGTGGTGGACGTTGAGTTCCCACGCGACCAGATGCCCAAGATTTACGACGCTCTGAAGCTGGAAGGTTCACCCTGACGCTGGAAGTGCAGCAGCAGCTGGGCGACGGCGTGGTGCGTACCATTGCGCTGGGTTCGTCCGACGGCCTGCGCCGCGGCATCATGGTGTCCAACACCGGCAACGCCATCACGGTGCCCGTGGGCAAGGCCACGCTGGGCCGCATCATGGACGTGCTGGGTGCGCCCATCGACGAACGTGGTCCGGTGCAGCCAGGAGCTGACGGCCTCCATCCACCGCAAGGCCCCTGCGTACGACGAACTGTCGCCATCGCAAGAGCTGCTGGAAACCGGCATCAAGGTGATCGACCTGGTCTGCCCGTTCGCCAAGGGCGGCAAGGTGGGCCTGTTCGGTGGCGCCGGCGTGGGCAAGACCGTGAACATGATGGAACTCATCAACAACATCGCCAAAGCCCACTCGGGTCTGTCGGTGTTTGCTGGTGTGGGCGAGCGTACCCGCGAAGGCAACGACTTCTACCATGAGATGGCCGATTCCGGCGTGGTGAACCTGGAGAAGCTCGAAGAGTCCAAGGTGGCCATGGTGTACGGCCAGATGAACGAGCCCCCAGGCAACCGTCTGCGCGTGGCGCTGACCGGTCTGACCATTGCCGAGTCCTTCCGTGACGAAGGCCGTGACGTGCTGTTCTTCGTGGACAACATCTACCGCTACACGCTGGCCGGTACCGAAGTGTCCGCTCTGCTGGGTCGTATGCCTTCCGCCGTGGGTTACCAGCCTACGCTGGCCGAAGAAATGGGCCGCCTGCAAGAGCGTATCACCTCCACCAAGGTCGGTTCGATCACTTCCATCCAGGCCGTTTACGTGCCAGCCGATGACTTGACCGATCCGTCGCCTGCCACGACCTTTGCCCACTTGGATTCCACCGTGGTGCTGTCCCGTGACATCGCTTCGCTGGGTATCTACCCTGCCGTGGACCCGCTGGATTCCACCAGCCGCCAGCTGGACCCGAACGTTGTGGGCGAAGACCACTACGCCACGGCCCGCGCGGTGCAAGGCACGCTGCAGCGCTACAAGGAACTGCGCGACATCATCGCCATTCTGGGCATGGACGAACTGGCTCCTGACGACAAGCTGGCTGTGGCCCGCGCGCGCAAGATCCAGCGTTTCCTGTCGCAGCCTTTCCACGTGGCCGAAGTGTTCACGGGCTCGCCCGGCAAGTACGTTCCGCTGTCCGAAACCATCCGTGGTTTCAAGATGATCGTGGCTGGCGAATGCGATCACCTGCCAGAACAGGCGTTCTACATGGTCGGTACCATCGACGAAGCCTTCGAAAAGGCCAAGAAGGTGGCCTGATTGCCTGGCGGCTGAGTCGCCCTTTAAAGCGGCTCGGCCTTCACGACCAATCAAGCAAACCCTCTTTTCCTAGGAGCAATGATGAACACCATCCACGTTGATGTGGTCAGTGCCGAAGAGTCCATCTTCTCCGGTGAAGCACGTTTTGTCGCGCTGCCTGGTGAATCTGGCGAACTGGGCATTTTTCCCCGCCACACCCCGCTGATCACCCGCATCAAGCCGGGCTCGGTGCGCATCGAAATGGCCGACGGCAGCGAAGAGTTCGTGTTCGTGGCCGGTGGCATTCTGGAAGTGCAACCCAACTGCGTAACCGTGTTGTCTGACACCGCCATCCGCGGCAAGGACCTGGACGACGAGAAGGCCAATGCCGCCAAGGCGTCGGCTGAAGAAGCGCTCAAGAACGCCAAGAGCGAGATCGACTTGGCCCGCGCCCAGTCCGAGCTGGCCGTCATGGCTGCCCAGATCGCTGCGCTGCGCAAGTTCCGCCAGAAGAAGTGATCCGATGTCCGCCCTAGTGCGGGCCCGGTACGAGCAAGAAACCCGGCAATGCCGGGTTTTTTTATGCCCGCTGGATCTGCGGTACGGTCGTTGAAGCCCATGGCGATTGTGTTTGTCAATCGGCACTAGGTCGGACTCTTGTGCGTCGGTTCTGCGAAACGCAGTTGCACTCCGTTCGATGACATGGTGATCGCCGCGCCCGTGTCCATTTCCAGCAGTTGACGGCGGCTCAGAAAATGCCGAGCAGCATCCAGAGAGCGCACGGCAAACGTTAGCGATTCGATTCGCAAGTGGTCGGCAGGGAAAAACGACAGTGTGATTTCAGGAGTCAGTCCTATCGGATGGCCCACTGAGCCAGTGAGGGATTGCCATTGGCGAAGGTGTTCTCTCGGGCTGGGTGTCCCCATCTGGATGGAATGCAGCCCCAGCAGCCCGAGTGGCCCGCCGCCATCAAGGGCCGCCAACTCTTTGGTCAACTGCGAACGGCGTTGCGCAGGTGTGATGGGCTCCTTCCATGGATAGATGGTTGCAAGGGGGCTCCATTCGCACAAGAACACACAACAGCTCGGTGCAGACAGGTCGAGCAGAACGGAGTTGGTGAAGTTCGTGACCCGTACTCCACTGGCGTTGGTGCTTTCGAAAGCACGGGCGGGTTTGCAGGCAATGCCGGATGCGGTGATGTGATCTATGGATTGGGCCAGGGGGAATGCGGGTTCCAGAGCGAAGCCGTGGAAAAGCGGAGGCTGTGCGTGATCTGGCAGATCCGCGTTGGAGACTGCTGCCCACAATTCCAGGTCCGTGTTGCCCATATGGACCCAGCCATAGGTGGCGAATTCGGTGCGCTGCAGTGGCCACGCCACGGGCAGCCCAAAGGTGCCGGTGAGCAAATCGAACAGGGGCTCCACCGCGTGTGCGTGTAAGCGCAACATCACATGGTCGACGGATCGATAGGCTTGCATTGCGTGCAGGATGGCGTGGTCGGGCCTATTGTGCTTTGCTTCAGTGCGCTTGCCGAGGATGGCAGGCATTGAGAAAGGCCGACGCCCCTCAGCGGGGTCTCGGCCCTTGTGCAATGGCAATTCAGAGTCTGCGCAGCAGCACAGGCTAGGCGAATTGCAGGGCCCCGACATTGCCAGCAGAGATCTTGCCGGTGCGCAGGGCACCCACGGCCTGCGCGTTCACGGCACCGCGATCGGCTGTGGAGGTGCAGACCAGAGCACGCCAACCGACAGGATGCAGCCGCTGGTTCTCGACACCATGGAGGCTTCTGTGCCATCACTTCAGTGCTGGGCACTCATGACCTGCATCCACGCCAACGCGCCCACCGCCCGCTTGTTGGGGTTCAGTACTTGCTGATTCATCCATCGCAGCGCGACGTGCGGGCGGTTCTCGCTGGGGCCGCTGCGGGCATCTACCGCCAGGATCAACGTTTGCGGTGCGCGCACACGCACCACAGCGCCGGTGGCGGCCAGCGCACCGGGTTGCGTGCCCAGGATTTATCGCCGCGCGTGTTGACCAGAAAGATCTCACCGCCCCGGTAGCTTGCGAGCTCTGGCAGGAGCCGGGAGACATCTTGAGGAATGGCGGGAGCACCGCTTCGAAGCTGCGCAACACCACCCACACACACTCCCGAGGCGCCACTTGGCTGAGTCCACGGATCGCCCCGCTGCTCTTCCATAGAGGTTGTGACCCGGCCACCAACACGGCGTTGCCCAGCTGCTGGGCGCCAGCGGCATTACGTGCGGCCAATCACCGGGTGGTCGGGCAACTCGTTCTTACGGGCCTCGCTGTCGTCCAGGACGGTAGCTGACGGGAAATGCTGCACCAGTAGGGCGGACACTTCCGACAGCGCCTGGGTCAGCCCTTCTTCATGGCGTCCGGCGCGAAAAGCCTCGCCCATCTGCGCCACCAGGGTCTGCCAGGTGTCTGGCGCCACATGGCGCGCAAGGCCCCGGTCGGCCACGATCTCGATGGCGTGGTCTGCCTCCAGCAGATAAATCAGCACGCCGTTGTTGGCTTCGGTGTCCCACACACGCTGTTTGCCAAACAGGGTTACCGCCCGGTCGCGTGCGCTGGCGCCGCGCCACAGATACGACAGGGGCAACCCGCCTTCCACGCAGATGCGGATCTGGCCGGTATGGCGGCGTTCGCTGGCCGCCACACGGCGGGTGAGGCGGTCGATCAGATCGGCGGGGAAGGTGCGCCGCAGCGCGTCTTCTGCCAAGCGATGGCGTACCAGCCGCTTCATGCGCTGCCACAAGCTGGGGGTTTGGTGGGCGGGGTAGCCGGGTGGGTGTGTCGCCATGTCTACCAGTCTCCCGAGGCGCCACCGCCACCAAAATCGCCGCCGCCGCCCGAGCTGAATCCGCCGCTGTCGCTGCTGCTACTGCTGCCGCCCCAACTTCCCCCGCTGCTGCTGCCGCCACCTCCGCCGCCATGCATCACCGGCCCGCTGCGCCCGCTGAAGATCCAGGTGTACAGCAAGGCCAGCAGCCCGGCGCCAGAAGACACCATCAGGCTGGATGTGACCCAGAAGGCCACGGCACCGACCCCGCCGCCCATCAGCAAGCCGCCCAGCGCATTGCCAAACAGGCTGCGCGCCAGCGGCCCGCCCACCATCACGCCGAAGAACACAAAAATGGCCAGGTCGGTCCAGTCAAAGCCGCTGTCGCCCTGCCCGGATTCGGTGGGTTGATCGTCTGGCGCGGGCAGGGCTTCGCCCGCAATGCGGGCGCTGAGCTGTGCGACCGCAGCGTTCAGACCGCCCGCATAGTCGTTTTGCCGAAAGCGCGGCTTCATCGCGCCATCGATGATGCGTGCCGCCGCAATGTCGGGGATGGCGCCCTCCAGCGCTTTGGCGACTTCGATGCGCATCTTGCGGTCGTCCTTGGCCACCAGCAGCAGCACGCCGTCCCCCACGTCGCGGCGGCCAATCTTCCATTGGTTGCCGACGCGGTTGGCATAGGCCGCAATGTCTTCGGGCGCCGTGGTGGGCACCATCAGCAGCACCACTTGCGAGCCCTTGGATTGCTCCAGCGCCACCAGCTGCGCCTGCAGCGCACTGATGTCGGCGGCGGTCAGGGTGCCCGTCTGGTCAATGACATGGCCGGTAAGTTCGGGCACGGGCAGAAGCCCGTTACTGGCATGTGCCCAAGGTGCCGTAAAAGCTATTAAAAATATAGCTATCAGCGCTTGATGGATAAGCGCTAGAGGCATATTTGACCAATATTTTATGAAGTTGACCGCTGAAGATCACTGCTTGGGCTGCGAGGCCGAGAAGTCCACGGTGGGCGGCACGGCGATCTGCGCCTCGTTGGCCACGGTGAAGCTGGGTTTGGGGTCGTAGCTGAACGCCATCGCCGTCAGGTTGGTAGGGAAGCTGCGCGCCAGCACGTTGTAGTCCTGCACCGTCTGGATGTAGCGGTTGCGGGCCACGGTGATGCGGTTCTCGGAGCCCTCCAGCGTCACGCGCAGGTCCCGAAAGCCCTGGTTGGCCTGCAGGGTGGGGTAGCGCTCGGACACCGCCATCAGCCGCGACAGCGCACCCGACAGTTCGCCCTGCGCCTGCTGAAACTTGTTGAAGGCTTCGGGGTTGTTCAGGGTCTCAGGTGTGACCGTGATGGACGTGGCCTTGGCGCGTGCCTCGATCACGCGGGTCAGCGTCTCTTGCTCGAAATTGGCTTCGCCCTTGACGGTGGCCACGATGTTGGGCACCAGGTCCGCCCGGCGCTGGTACTGGTTGAGCACCTCGCTCCATGCTGCTTTGGATTGTTCGTCCAGCCGCTGGAAGTCGTTGTAGCCACATCCGCTCAGCGTGAACGCGGCGACCACAAGGGCGAGGAGGGCGAGAAAACGGTGTGTCATGGTGGGGCGTCTGCCAAGGTGAATGGGATGGGCCGAATGTGCCAGAAACCGGTAAGTCTTCGGATTTTGCAGCAAGTCCCGCGGGGTGCAACGCATGGCAAAGCCACAGGGCGGCCGAGCCTTGGTCGGTGCCCCCACAATAGCGGGCTGCACACCGTTTTTCGAATCTCACCACTTCCCTTCAGCATGCCCCGCGCCCAATCAAGAGCCGCCTCGCTCGGCGGATCCCCCGACGAGACCGAATCCGCCTTTTACGAAGCCTTGCAGCGTGGCGACATCGAGCTGCTGATGTCGTGCTGGGCCGAAGAGGACGACATCGTGTGCGTGCACCCTGGCGGCCCCCGTTTGCTAGGGGCGGGTGCCATCCGCGCCGCATTTGAGGGCATGTTTGCCAATGGCACTGTGCGTGCGCGGCCCGTGCATGTGCACCGGGTGGTGGCGCTGACCAGCGCTGTGCACAGCGTGGCCGAGCAGGTCGAAGTCATGCTGCCCGACGGGCTGCACCAGGCGGTGGTGCTGGCCACCAACGTCTATCACAAGACCCCGGAAGGCTGGCGCATGGTGGCCCACCACGCCAGCGCTGGCACGGCGCCCGATGCCCAGGTCATGGATTCGCAGCGGCCTGTGCTGCACTGACGGCGATGGAGTCGTTTTCTGGCGCTCATGGTGGTGCGCCTTGCGGCGACCAGTGGTGGTCTCAATTTTTAAGTCTTTTTGCCCTCTAGCGCTTTATCCATAAGCGCTGATAGCTATGAAATATGTAGCTCCTCGCTGGTTGCCTGGTGGCCAGCTGCAGACCATCTGGCCGGCCTTGTATTCACGCCGGGGGTTCGGCACACGGCCCGAGTACCGGCGCGAGCGCTGGGACACACCGGACGGTGATTTTGTGGACGTGGATTTTCTGCAGGACGGCGTACCTGCTGGGACATCCCGGCCCCTGCTGGTGGTGTTCCACGGCCTCGAAGGGTCGTCGCGCAGCCATTACAGCGAGGCCTTTGCCGACCTCGCGCGCGAGCGTGGCTGGGCCTGTGCGCTGCCCCACTTTCGGGGCTGCAGTGGCGAAATCAACCGCGCCCCGCGGGCCTACCACTCCGGCGACCACGCCGAGATCGGCTGGATGCTGCAGCGGTTTCGGGCATCACACGCTGGGCCGTTGATGGCGGCGGGGGTGTCGCTGGGGGGCAACGCGCTGCTGCGCTGGGCTGCCGAAGTGGGCACTGACGCCGCGCGCAGCGCAGACGCCGTGGCCGCCGTGTGCTCGCCGGTGGATCTGGCGGCAGGCGGCCACGCCATTGGCCGCGGGTTCAACCGCCAGATCTACACCCGCATGTTCATGCGCAGCCTGGTGCCCAAGGCCCTGCAGAAACTCGCCCAGCACCCGGGGCTGTTCGACAAAGAGGCGCTGCTTGCAGCCCGCGACCTGTACGCGTTTGACAACGTGTTCACCGCGCCGCTGCACGGCTACAAAAATACCGAGGACTATTGGCTGCGCGCATCCGCCAAACCGCTGTTGCGCGACATTCGCATTCCGGCTCTGGTCGTCAATGCGCGCAACGACCCCTTTGTGCCCGCCAGCAGCCTGCCGGCCGTGCACGAGGTGGGTCAGTGCGTCACGCTGTGGCAGCCTGCGCATGGCGGCCACGTGGGCTTTGCCAAGGGACGGCTCCCCGGCCATGTGCGCGCCATGCCCGACATCGTGGGCGACTGGCTTGCGGCGCAGGCTGACACGCGCTAGTGCAGTGTTCCACGCTACCTGACACATAAAAAGGCGTCTTTTCGCCTCAGGCAGCGTTGCAAGTCCTCACGACACGCCCGGTATGGCTCCGGTTTGCGCCTTGCCAGAGCCAAAAAACCATCCTTTTTACATGTGTCTTCAAGCGTGAAAAACTTCACCGCCACCGCGAGGCTCACAATCACGCCATGGATGACATCGTTAAACAGGCACTGGCCAAATGGCCCAATGTGCCGGATTGCTATGGCTGGCTAGGTTTGGATGTGCGGGGCCGCTGGTATCTGCGTGACGACGCAACGCAGGCGCAGGGGCCCTTTCCGCAAGCCAAAGGCTCGCTGCTGGAGCACGAAAAGCTCATTGAGTTCATCGAGCGTAATTACGAGCCTGATGCGCAAGGGCAGTGGTTCTTTCAGAACGGGCCGCAGCGCGTGTATGTAGAGCTGGAAGCCACTCCGTTCATCTGGCGCATCCAGCCTGACTTTGCGGTGGTATCGCACACGGGGCGCCGCACTGAGGTGCAGGACTGCCTGATGGACGCTGAAGGTCGTGTGTATCTGACATCGGAGTTGGGTGTAGGCCTGGTGCACACGCTGGACGTGCTGGCGGCATCCGAGGCGGTGGAGGAGGGCCGCTGGACCCCGCGTGAGGTGCGGGCCGAGGATTTGCCTGCGCAGTACGGCTACACCATAAGCCCCAAGACGCGCTGGGAGGCGAATGGCCGACCCAAGGCGCCACCGCCCTTGCCTCCGTCGCAGTAGCGCTGGCTTTCTGCGTTGCTGAGATGCACGCGACAGAGGGCGCTGTCCCCTTGCCTTCCGATCGCGTTACGCCCCGCACATTAAAAAAGCCGGTCACTGGGCGCTAACGCTCCGGTACCGGCTTTTGGGTGAGTCTCACGCTTGGCTGCGTGGGTCTCCGGGTCGATGACTTACTTGACGGTGGCCGTCATGTAGTCCACCGCAGCGCGCAAATCTGCATCCGAGGCCTGCGCTGCACCACCGCGGGGAGGCATCGCGCCTTTGCCCTTGACAACGCTGGCATACAGCGCGTCCATGCCTGCCGTCAGGCGGGGCGACCAGGCAGCCTTGTCGCCCAGCTTGGGAGCGCCCGCCACGCCAGCGGCATGGCACACCTGGCACGCCTGTTTGTACAGTGCTTCGCCGTTGGCTGATGCTGTTGTAGCAACCGGAGCTGCGGGGGCTGCTGCCGGAGCTGCGGCGGCGGCTTCGGCCGCTGGTGCAGCTGCCGCCACGGCTTCAGCGGCCGGGGCAGATGCTGCAGGGGCTGCATCGGCAGCCGCTGCACCTGCTGCCGCGGGAGCTGCAGGTTCAGCAAACTTGGCACCGGCTGCGTTGGCCATGTAAGCCACGGCACGAGCGATTTCGGTGTCATTGAAGTCGCCTCCACCCTGGGGCGCCATGGCACCCTTGCCCTTCAGAGCCGATGCCACCAATGCTTCAAAACCCGTCTTGATGCGTGCCGACCAAGCGTCAGCGTCAGCAAACTTCGGAGCTCCAGCAGCGCCCGCCGTGTGACAGGCGGCGCATTGGCCTTTGTATACGGCTTCGCCGGTGGCGAGAGGGCGGTTGGCGTCACGGATTTCCACCATGCCGACCTTCTGAATGCGCTCTGCCAGTGCTTTCTCGGGGTTGGCGTTGCCGGGAGCGGGCTTGTCGGCCGACGTGACATACAGGACCAAGCCAATGATGGCGAAGATCGGAATCACAAACGACGCAAGGACTGCGTACAACAATTGTTTGGGATTCTTGATCGGTCCGGTATGGGCTTCTTCGTGGTGGTTGTCGCTCATGACGTCCTCAGGTGTATCGGGGGCTTTGATGAAATCAACCCTAAATTATATCTGCCGAGCCTGGGTCGCTTTATGAAGACTGGCCGCACCGTGACTCCATGGTCAGGCGCAAGGCGATACGAATTGCCTGCGGGGCACCCTCAGCCGCATCGATTGACGCGCCTGAGGTACTCGCTTGGCGTCAGGAAGGTTTGCCTGCCGTGGCCTCGGGAGCGCCGCCCCCCAGGGCTTTATACAGTGACACCTGGTTTTGCAATTGCGCCAGCCGTACCTGGACGACCGCTTGTTGGGTGGCAAACAGCGAGCGCTGAGCGTCCAGCAGATCGAGGTAGCTGGACACGCCATTGCGATAGCGCAGATCTGCCAACTGCAAACGCGCCGCCTCGGCGTCCAACTGCAGCTGTTGTGCCTGCGCCTGTTCGCCCAGCGTGGCCTGGCCTGCGAGCGCATCGGACACCTCACGGAACGCGGTCTGGATGGCTTTTTCGTACTGGGCAATGGCAATTCCACGGCCTGCCTGCGCGCTGTCGAGGTTGGCCTGGTTGCGGCCCGCGTCAAAAATCGGCAGCAGCAGCGACGGAGCAATTGAAAAGCCCCAGGACCCGCTCTTGAAAAGGCCAGACAGTTCGCCACTGGCCGTGCCCGCCTGGGTGGTGAGCGAGATGCGGGGGAAGAACGCAGCCCGCGCGGCGCCGATGTTGGCGTTGGCGCCCACCAGCTGCTGCTCCGCCTGCCGGATGTCGGGGCGGCGGGTCAGCAGTTCAGACGGCAACCCTGCTGGGATCGGCGCCATGGCCGGTGCGTCGGCCAGCTTGCTGCCTGCCAAACTGGCGCGGACCTCGTCGGGAAGCGCTTGCCCCAGCAGCAAGGCCAACGCGTTTTCATCGAGCGCGCGCTGGCGCTGCTGCTGGGCCAGGGTGGCCCGAGCGGCTTGCGTCAGCGACTGGGCCTGGCGAAAGTCGAGTGCGGAGGCCACTCCTGCCTCCAGGCGCAACTGGGTCAGTTGCACGGATTCTTCCCGCGAGGCGAGCGTTCGGCGCGACAGGTCGAGCAATTCTTCGTCCGCCAGCAGGTTCAGCCAACCATTGGCCACTGCTGCCACCAGACTCACCTGTGCGGCGTTGCGCCCTTCTTCGGTGGCCAGGTATTGGGCCAGGGCTTGTTCTTTGAGGCTGGCAATGCGGCCGAAGAAGTCGATCTCCCACGCGGACACCGCGAGCCCGACGCTGAACGAGTTGGTCAGGTTGCCCGTGACGGCAGCTGGTGCGCGGCTGGCATTGGCTGCGAGACCCACGCCGGGGTACATGTCGGCTCTGCGCACCTGGAAGGTGGCGCGCGCCTGCTCGATATTGAGCACCGCCACGCGCAAGTCGCGGTTGTTGGCCAGCGCAGTCTCGATCAGCTTCCGCAACCGGGGCTCGGCAAAGTAGTCTTGCCATGGCACGGTGGGGGCCGATGCTTGGGTAGCGTTGGCGGTGTACGTGGCAGGGACGGGTGCTGCAGGGCGCTCGTATGTCGGGATGAACGAGCAGCCTGCCAGCAGTGCCGCGGCCGCCAGGGCGACGGGTGTGCTTCGTTTAGTCATGGGCTCCAACTCCTGCTTCTTCTGCATGGCGGCGATTCATTTCTTGCTGGCGTGCGCTGCCCTTGAACAGGCTGCGCACCACTACAAAGAACACGGGTACAAAGAACACTGCCAAAACGGTGCCGGTGATCATGCCGCCCAGCACACCCGTGCCGATGGCGCGTTGGCTGGCCGAGCCTGCGCCCGAAGCAATGGCCAGTGGCACCACACCCAGTCCAAACGCCATGGACGTCATGATGATGGGGCGAAAGCGCAGATGCGCGGCAGTCAGTGCCGACTCGATCACGCCCTTGCCTTGCGCTTGCAGGTCTTTCGCAAACTCAATGATCAAAATGGCGTTCTTTGCGGACAAACCAATGATGGTGATCAGCCCCACCTGAAAGTACACGTCGTTCGCATAGCCGCGCAGCAAGGTGGCCAGCAGCACACCCAACACGCCCAGCGGCACGACCAGAATCACCGCCAGCGGTATTGACCAGCTCTCGTACAGCGCGGCCAAGCACAGGAAGACTGCCAGGATGGCGAAGCTGTACAGAATGAGCGATTGCGAGCCTGCGAGTTTTTCTTCTCGCGACTGACCGGTCCATTCGTAGCCAAAGCCCGCGGGCAGCTGGGCTGCGAGTTTTTCCATCTCGGCCATCGCTGCACCAGTGCTCATGCCAGGCGCAGGCGAGCCCGAGATCCGCATGGCTGGATAGCCGTTGTAACGCACTGTCTGCTGCGCGCCGTTGACCCATTGGGTCGTCGCAAACGCCGACAGCGGCACCGGTTTGCCTTGGCTGTTGTTGGCGTTGATCTTGAGCAGATCGTCCGGTTGCATGCGTGCGGGCGCATCGGCTTGCACCACGACCCGCTGCAGGCGACCTTGGTTCGGGAAGTCGTTCACATAGGATGATCCCAGGGCTGAAGACAGCGAGGAGTTGATCGAATCGAACGAGACACCCAAGGCGTTGGCTTTGTCGCGGTCAATGTCGATCCGTAGCTGGGGTGCGTCTTCCAGGCCGTCGGGGCGCACCTGGGCCAGCACCTTGCTTTGCGAGGCCATGCCCAGTAACTGATTGCGGGCGTTGACCAGCGCCTGGTGTCCGGCGCCGCTGCGGTCCTGCAGACGGAACGTGAACCCGCTGGCATTGCCCAGTTCAGGAATCGGTGGTGGGCTCAACGGAAAGATGAAGGCATCCCGTATGCCAGAGAGGCCGCCGAAGGCACGGTTGGCAAGGTCAGCGGCCGACTGGCCAGGTCCGTGGCGTTCCTTCCAGTCTTTGAGGGTCACGAACGCCAGTGCAGCATTCTGTCCCTGGCCGGAGAAGCTGAAGCCCAGCACACCTACCATGCTCTGCACTTCCGGTTGCTTCAGGATGAACTCTTCGACTTGCTCCATCACGGCCAGCGTACGTTCTTGCGTCGCGCCCGGCGGCAATTGCACGTTGACGATGATGTTGCCCTGGTCTTCACCGGGCAGGAACGACGTGGGCAAGCGCATGTACACGACCACGACGGCGCCGATGATGGCGGCATAGATGATGAGGTAGCGCGCAGCGCGTTTGAGCATGCGCGACACAACGCCCTCGTATCCTTTGGCGGTGCGCGAGAAGCTGCGGTTGAACCATCCAAAGAAACCACGCTTTTCATGGTGGTGGCCAGCTTCTACCGGTTTGAGCAAGGTAGCGCAGAGGGCAGGGGTCAGCGACAACGCCATAAAGGCCGAGAAACCAATGGACGCCACCATCACCGCGGAGAACTGGCGGTAGATGTTGCCGGTGGAGCCAGCGAAAAACGCCAATGGCACAAACACGGATATCAGCACCACCGTCACACCGATGATGGCGCCCGAGATCTGGCGCATGGCCTTGCGGGTGGCCTCCAGCGGCGGCAGGCCCTCTTCGCTCATGATGCGCTCGACGTTCTCCACGACCACGATGGCATCGTCCACCACGATACCAATCACGAGCACCATCCCGAACATGGTCAACACGTTGATCGAGAAGCCCAGCGCCAACAAGGTAGCGAAAGTGCCGAGCAGTGCGATAGGCACCACGATGGTCGGAATGATGGTGTAGCGCCAGTTCTGCAAGAACAGGAACATCACCAGAAAAACCAGGCCCACGGCCTCTAAAAGCGTAATCGCGACCTGGGTGATGGAGATGTCGACAAAACGTGAGCTGTCGTACGGGATGCTCCACTCCGTGCCTTCAGGGAAGTAGCGAGACAGCTCATCCATCTTGGTACGCACGGCCTTGGCAGCTTCGAGGGCATTGCCGCTAGGCGACAACTGCACGCCGATACCCACAGCAGGTTTGCCGTTCAAGCGGGCCGATGTGGAGTAGGCCTGGCCGCCCAGCTCGATACGGGCCACGTCCTTCAGGCGCACGGTGGAGCCATTGGTGTTGGCTCGCAAAACCACATTGCCAAATTGCTCGACGCTGGACAGCTGACCGTTGACCACCACGGTGGCGGCAATGCCCTGGCCGGCCACGTTTGGCAGGTCACCAATCGTGCCGCTGGCCACTTGCGCGTTCTGCGCACGGATGGCCGCGGTGATCTCGGCCGCAGATAGGCTGAAGCTGACCATCTTGGCCGGGTCGATCCAGATGCGCATGGCACGCTCGGTGCCGAACAATTGGGCCTGGCCGATGCCATTGACCCGTTGCAACTCGGGCACGATGTTGCGCGATGCATAGTCTCCCAGCGCCACGGTGTCCATCTTCGGATTGGTCGACGAAAGCATCGCAAACAGCAAGAAGTTGGAGCGCGACTTGTCAACACGCACTCCCTGCTGCGTCACGGCGGACGGCAACCGGGGCGACGCACGCGAAAGGCGGTTTTGTACGTCCACTTGCGCGAGGTCCGCATTGGTGCCGGGCTGGAAGCTCAGTGTGATGCTGCCGGAGCCGTCTGCCTGTGCGACCGACTCCATATAGATCAGGCCGGGTGACCCGTTCATTTCCCGCTCAATGACGGAGAGCACGCTGTCTTCGAGTGTCTGGGCTGAAGCGCCAGGATAGGCGGCATTGATCACGATAGCGGGGGGCGCCACGGGCGGGTACTGCGCTATCGGTAATTGTGTGATTGCGACGCCACCCATCACCATGATGAAGAGCGCTATCACCCACGCAAAGATGGGGCGATCGATAAAAAACTTGGCCATGCTGGAGCGCCCCTTATGGCTTGGATGCCGCTGCGGTAGGAGCTGTTGCAGGCGCAACTGCTGCGGATGCCGGCGCAGCAGCAGTGCCCGGCGCCTGCCACGGCACCGGCTTCACCGGCGTGCCGGGAGGCAGCATTTGCAGCTTTTGAAAGCCGTCCACCATGACTCTTTCCCCCGCTTTCAGTCCATCTAGGACCACCCAGCGGTTGTTCTGCGCAGCGCTGATCTTGATGGGGCGCTGGGAGACTTTCCCATCCTCGCCCACGACGCTGACGGTGTCGCCTTGCTGTGTCCGGGTGACCGCTTGCTGGGGCAGGCTGATAGCGTTGCTGGCCTGTGCTTGTTCAATGCGCACACGCAGATACAGGCCGGGCAGGAGTTCTCCCTTGGGGTTCGGTACTTCAGCGCGGAGCATGACCTGGCCTGTGGTGGAGTCAACGGAAAGGTCGGTGAATAAAAGCTTGCCGGGCATCGCGTATTCAGTCCCGTCGCCCATCACCAGCTTGACGCTGGCTGCTTCGGCGCTGCCCGCGCGTTTGAATTGCCCGCTCTCCATGGCGCGTCGCAGCTGGAACACGTCGCTGGCCGATTGGGTGAAATTGACGTACACCGGGTCGATCTGCTGGACCACGGCAAGAGCCGTCGCTTCACCTTGTCCCACCAGCGCGCCTTCGGTCACCAGCGCCCTCCCTATGCGACCGGAGATGGGCGATGTGACACTGGCGTAGCCAAGGTTGATGTCGGCGGTACGCACTGCCGCTTTGGCGGCCGCGACATCTGCCTGGGCTTGCTTCTCAGCCGCTTCGGCGTTGACGAAGTCTTGCTTGCTGATGGCATTGGCGCTCACCAGCGGACGGTAACGCTCTACCTGTGCACTCGCCTGCGAAAGATTGGCTTGTGCTTTGGCGAGACTTGCGCGCGCGCTCTCGGCGGCCGCGGAGTAGGGCGCAGGATCAATACGGAACAGGGGCTGGCCAGCTTTGACGTCGCTGCCTTCCTTGAACAGGCGTTGTTGCAGGATGCCCGCTGCACGAGCCCGGACTTCCGCCACGCGGGATGCTTCCACCCGGCCGGGGAGCTCTGTGATGAGTCCCACGTCTCCTGGGGTGGCAGTGACTACCCCGACCTCGACGGGAGGCATCTTCGGTGCGCCACCAGACGCCTGTCCGTCCGGTTTTCCACACGCGGTCAGCAGTAACGCTGCCGCGCCAAGTGCCGCTAGGGTGAGCACGCTGGGGGCGGATGAGGGACGGACTGGTAGAGCGACAAATGCGTCACGCAATTTTGGCATGTGGAGTCCTTCTGATGGGCGTCAAGGAAAAGGTTTTAGGGGATTGGGTTGCTGTGCACAAGCAACTAAAGGCCAGAGCTTGGACAAGTGGTGAGTGCGCGATTATACATACAAACATGAATGTATAATTATCGGACGAGGCTTTGGCGTGTGGCGCTAACGAGCCGGATTGAACAAGCGTAAGGAGACGCCATGGCGCGTAAAACCAAAGAAGATGCAATTGCCACGCGTAGCGGCCTAATCGATGCCGCGGAAAGAGTGTTTCTTGAGAAAGGAGTGTCACGGTCGTCCTTGAGCGACATTGCGCAAGCCGCGGGCGCGACCCGTGGTGCCATTTACTGGCACTTCAAGGACAAGGTGGACTTGTTCAGCGCCATGATGGAGCGGCGGACGCTGCCGCTGGAGCAGGGCTACAGCGAAATCGAGTGCAGCACTTGCCCAGACCCTGTGCAGCGTCTGCGGGCCGTGATGGCGCTGGTTCTGCGAACGGTCGCGTCAGACGAGGGCACGCGTCGCGTATTCGAGATTGCCATCTACAAGGTGGAATACGTGACGGAATTGGCGGGTGTGCGCGAGCGACACCTTGCCGCCTCCGAGGCGTTTACCTGCCAACTGGCCCGTGACTTCGAGATCGCTGCGCAAATGCAGAAAGTGGTACTGCCGATGACAGCGATGGAGGCTGCAATTGGCCTTCACGCGATGTTCAATGGCTTGATGCAGAACTGGATACTGAATGACGGCGCGTTTGACTTGGTTCGCATTGGCCGAGTGAGTACCGATGCCTACTTGTTGGGTCTGGGGCTTTCTGTACCGTCTGAGTTGGCGTCGGATGCGGGTTCGTGAGAGGCTGATTTGTGCGAAGAACGACTTGTGGCGAGGGTGCCAGTTGAGTGAGAGTGTGGGGCGCATCTTGCATGCGATAATCTCAGGCTGTTCAGATGTGCAAGTGCGGCTGTAGCTCAGTGGATAGAGTATTGGCCTCCGAAGCCAAGGGTCGTGGGTTCGATCCCCGCCAGCCGCACCAAGTTGCATTGAGCAAGATGTGCTTGCATGTTGTTGTGTTTGTTTGAGTACGTGCCTATTTAGCCAGGTGAAAATAGTGCTATAATTCGAAATTCTCCGGAGGGGTGCCCGAGTGGCTAAAGGGGGCAGACTGTAAATCTGTTGGCTTACGCCTACACTGGTTCGAATCCAGTCCCCTCCACCAGTAAGTAAGTAGTGTTATGGGATGTCTGGCCTTGCTTTGTTGTGAGGTTGGATTCGCAGAGGTCGTTGGCCGATGCGGGAGTAGTTCAATGGTAGAACCCTAGCCTTCCAAGCTAATGACGCGGGTTCGATTCCCGTCTCCCGCTCCATTGCTTATCAGTGTTGGTTTGTTGAGTTTGAAATTTTGGTGTTGCGAAAGTGGCGCCAAGTTGCCCATGTGGCTCAGTGGTAGAGCACTCCCTTGGTAAGGGAGAGGTCGCGGGTCCGATTCCCGCCATGGGCACCAATTTTGGGTGCGTCCGATTCTGGTTGCGCCGAGATCTTGTTGAATTGATGTAGATTTTTTTCGGAGTCGGAAAAATGGCAAAAGGTAAATTCGAACGGACCAAGCCCCACGTCAACGTGGGCACGATCGGCCACGTGGACCATGGCAAGACGACACTGACGGCGGCCATCGCCACCGTGCTGTCTGCCAAGTTCGGCGGCGAAGCCAAGGCCTACGACCAGATCGACGCAGCACCTGAAGAAAAGGCCCGCGGCATCACGATCAACACCGCCCACGTGGAATACGAAACGGCCAACCGCCACTACGCCCACGTCGACTGCCCAGGCCACGCCGACTATGTGAAGAACATGATCACCGGCGCCGCCCAGATGGACGGCGCTATCTTGGTGTGCTCGGCCGCTGACGGCCCTATGCCCCAGACCCGTGAGCACATCCTGCTGGCCCGCCAGGTGGGTGTGCCTTACATCATCGTGTTCCTGAACAAGTGCGACATGGTCGACGACGAAGAGCTGCTCGAACTCGTCGAAATGGAAGTGCGCGAGCTCCTCGACAAATACAGCTTCCCAGGCGACGACACCCCGATCATTCGCGGTTCCGCCAAGCTCGCCCTGGAAGGCGACAAGGGCCCTCTGGGTGAAGAAGCCATCATGAAGCTGGCCGACGCACTGGACAACTACATCCCAACGCCTGAGCGCGCTGTGGACGGCGCCTTCCTGATGCCCGTGGAAGACGTGTTCTCGATCTCTGGCCGCGGCACCGTCGTGACCGGTCGTATCGAGCGCGGTATCGTCAAGGTCGGCGAAGAAATCGAAATCGTCGGTATCAAGGACACCGTCAAGACCACCTGCACCGGCGTGGAAATGTTCCGCAAGCTGCTCGACCAAGGTCAAGCTGGCGACAACGTTGGCCTGCTGCTGCGCGGCACCAAGCGCGAAGACGTGGAACGCGGCCAAGTGCTGTGCAAGCCCGGCTCGATCAAGCCACACACCCACTTCACGGCTGAAGTGTATGTTCTGAGCAAGGACGAAGGCGGCCGTCACACGCCTTTCTTCAACGACTACCGCCCTCAGTTCTACTTCCGCACGACCGACGTGACGGGTGCCATCGAGCTGCCGCCGACGAGGAAATGGTCATGCCTGGTGACAACGTGTCGATCACGGTTAAGCTGATCGACCCCATCGCCATGGAAGAAGGTCTGCGTTTCGCTGTCCGCGAAGGCGGTCGTACCGTGGGCGCCGGGTGGTCGCCAAGATCCTCGCG
>CAWATB010000016.1:0-119654 GCA_963784815.1 uncultured Gammaproteobacteria bacterium
TCCAGCTGCGCCAGAGCGGCATTGCCCCCCAGCGACAGCAGGCCGGCGCGCGAGTACACGCCCAGCTTGTCGCGCGTGTCCGCGATGTCCAGGTTGCGCATGGTCAGCTGGCCAATGCGGTCCAGCGGCGAGAACGGCGCGTCTTCCACCTTTTCCATCGACAGGCGCTCGGGTGCGTAGGTCAGGTTGGGCGATTCGGTGTTCAGCAGCGAATAGTCGTTGCCGCGGCGCAGCTCCAGCGTCACGGTGCCGGTCACGGCGCGGGCCACCCAGCGCTGGGCGGTTTCGCGCAGCATGATGGCTTGCGGGTCGAACCAGCGGCCCTGGTACAGCAGACGGCCCAGCTTGAGGCCGTTCATGCGGTACTGCTCGATCGTGTCTTCGTTGTGGATGCCGGTCACCAAGCGCTCGTAGGCGATGTGCAGCAGGGCCAGGCCAGGGGCTTCGTAGATGCCGCGGCTCTTGGCTTCGATGATGCGGTTTTCGATCTGGTCGCTCATGCCCAGGCCGTGGCGGCCGCCGATGCGGTTGGCTTCGAGGATCAGCTCGACGGGGTCGGAGAACTCGACACCGTTCAGGGCGACGGGCTGGCCTTCTTCAAAGCGGACCGACACTTCCTCGGCCTTGACGGCGACTTCTTCCTTCCAGAACGCCACGCCCATGATGGGGTTCACGATGCGGATACCGCTGGAGAGAAATTCCAGGTCCTTGGCTTCGTGCGTGGCTCCCAGCATGTTGCTGTCGGTGCTGTAGGCCTTCTCGGCGCTCATCTTGTAGCCAAAGCCGGCTTGCGTCATGAACGCCGACATTTCGGCGCGGCCACCTAGCTCGTCGATGAACAGCTGGTCCAGCCAGGGCTTGTAGATCTTGAGGGAAGGGTTGGTCAGCAGGCCGTAGCGGTAAAAGCGCTCGATGTCGTTGCCCTTGAAGGTCGAGCCGTCGCCCCAGATGTTGACGTCGTCTTCCTTCATCGCGGCCACCAGCATGGTGCCGGTCACGGCGCGGCCTAGCGGCGTGGTGTTGAAGTAGGTCAGGCCGCCGGTGGAGATGTGGAAGGCGCCAGCCTGCAGGGCTGCAATGCCTTCGTGGGCCAGCTGCGTGCGGCAGTCGACCAGGCGGGCCTTTTCGGCGCCGTACTCCATCGCCTTGCGCGGGATGGCGTCGTAGTCGGGCTCGTCGGGCTGGCCCAGATTGGCCGTGTAAGCGTAGGGCACTGCGCCCTTGAGCTTCATCCAGTGCAGCGCAGCACTGGTATCCAGGCCGCCGGAGAAGGCGATGCCGACCTTTTGGCCGAGGGGAAGGTTCTGGAGAATGGTTGCCATGAAATGCTTCTCAAAAATGATAGCTGCTGGCGCTTATTAGGAAAGCGCTAGAGGCCAAAAACAGTCAAATTTCGGCCGTCAATCTCAACCGAAATGGCAGATGTAGTGATACGCCTCGGTCACGCGGATATCGAACTTGGAGTTGCCGGGCACGCTGAACTTGTCGCCCGCCGCAGACTTGACCCAGGCGTCGGTGCCGTCGAGCTTGTATTCGCAGGATCCGGCTACGCATTCCATGATCTCGGGCGCGCCGGTGTTGAAGGTCAGCGTTGCGGGCAAGACCACGCCCACAGACTTTTTCGTGCCATCGGCAAAGGTGATGCCGTGGCTCACGCACTTGCCGTCAAAGTACACATTGGCCTGGGTCGTGACGGACACGCCGTCGATTTTTTCGGTGGTCATGGGTGCGCAGCTAGGGTTAGAGGAAACCCGAGATTTTAGGGCAGGGGCTCCGCCGTTCTTGCAGGTCGATCTGCCGCCAGCCTCCAATGGCCGGTTTGGCTCCAAAAAAAAGAGCCCCGAAGGGCTCTTGATTTGTGAAGGGCGATCTGACGATCTCCTAAGCAGCAGATCTTTAGATGGGCTATTTAGCGCCAGTAAGGGTTGCGGTGATGCGGGTAGGGGCGGCCACCGCCATACCCGTACTCGATCACCGTCACCGGGCGGCGACACATAGGTCGGTTGCTGGTAAATGGGCTGAGGCGGGTAGGTGGACGTGACCACGCCAGGCTGACTGTAGACGCCCTGTGATGCATACGGGTCGGGCTGCGTGGAATAGGTTTGCCCGGCAGGCTGCACACTGACCGGAATCCAGCGACCGGGGTCGTACTGGGTGCGGGTGGTGTACTGCCGCCCCGCGTATTCGTAAACCACGTCGTAGCCAACGGTGCGGTTTTCATAGTACGTCTCGGTCGTGCAGCGCTGCACATTCTGGTATTGCGGCTGGCCACCTTCGATCTGGTTGCCAATCACGGCGCCACCGATAAGGCCAATGGCCGTTGCAGCGGCACGACCACTGCCCTTCCCAATGGCATTGCCGGCAGCGCCTCCGGCAATGGCTCCCATCACCGCGCCCGCACCGCTGGTGCGATTGCCGCTGTACACGGTTTCATTGCCACACACTTGCTGGGGCGTGCCCACTTGCTGGACGACGGGCGTAGCCGACAGGACACGGCCTTGTTCTTGGGCGCTTGCCAACGTGGCGACAGCAGCGATGGCAGAGAAAATGACGATCTTTTTCATGGAGAAACTCCTTTGCGGGTCGGTACATAACGCACCAGACTGTCGAAAAGTTTAGGCCTGCCACGTCAATTGCGGACCCGCGAGCCGTAAATCTGCGTAAAGATTTGTGCGGTTTTTCCGGTCTTGGTGATGGATTTCAGGCTTTGCGCGACGAATCCAGCCAGATTCGCCATTGTTCGGGCGCAAATCCCACTGAAATATGGGTGCGTCCCTCATGTGTCCATTCCACCACCGGGCGTTTGACGACGCTGGGTTGGGCTTGCATCAGCGCACTGGCGCTGGCTACATCGGTGACTGCGGCCTGGGTTTCCGCAT
This sequence comes from uncultured Gammaproteobacteria bacterium, assembly GCA_963784815.1. Classification (GTDB taxonomy): domain Bacteria; phylum Pseudomonadota; class Gammaproteobacteria; order Burkholderiales; family Burkholderiaceae_C; genus Acidovorax. Next base: position 2,880 of record CAWATB010000016.1, read on the forward strand.
CCAGTTTTCTCCAGGTCGTGCCCTGGCGGTTGACCAGTTTCTGCCAGCTTGCGGCGGCCATCCACTCGGCAATCCGGTCCGGCGGAACGCCATGTTTCTTGAAATCATGGAACTGGTGCTCCGCGCCTTGTTCTGTGAGCCATGCGCGCGATTTCTTCACGGTATCGCAATTGGGGATGCCGTAGACGGTGATGAGTGAGGTTGTCATGCCGCGCATCATCTCCGAACTTTGGGGTGGGCGACAATCGCGGGCTGTATGCAAATCAAACCCCACACACTGGACGGGTGGCTTCGCCACTGCGAGCAATTACACCCCCACAACATCGAGATGGGCCTGGATCGGGTCAGCGAGGTGGCGCGCCGCATGGCGCTGCACTTTGAATGCCCTGTGATCACCGTGGCGGGCACCAACGGCAAAGGTTCTACCTGCGCGATGCTGGAGGCCGTGGCGCTGCAGGCGGGGTACCGCACCGGGGTCTATACGTCGCCGCATCTGGTGCACTTTGAAGAGCGGTGCCGTGTGCATGGCGAGATCGTGAGTGCTTCAGATTTGATAGCGAACTTTGAAGCAGTAGAGAGCGCTAGAACCCTAAATGGCAACGAAATATCGTTGACGTACTTCGAGTTCACCACGCTGGCGATCTTGCGGCTGATGAGCCATTCGCTGCTGGATGTGGCGATTCTGGAAGTGGGTCTGGGCGGCCGCCTGGACGCTACCAACATCATTGACGCCGACTGCGCCATCATCACCAGCATCGACATTGACCACACCGAGTTTTTGGGTCCCGACCGCGAAACGATCGGCAGGGAAAAGGCCGGCATCATGCGCACGGGCCGCCCCGTGATCGTGAGCGACCCAATGGCGCCTCAGAGTGTTACCGACCACGCGATGGAGATCGGAGCTGAACTGTGGCGCTTTGGCAAGGACTTCAACTTCTCGGGCGACAAGCTGCAGTGGAGCTGGGCCGGGCGAGGCCGGCGCTATGCGGGGCTGGCGTATCCCTCATTGCGTGGTGCCAACCAGTTGATCAACGCGTCAGGGGTGTTGGCAGCACTGGAGGCACTGCGTGACCGCCTTCCGGTGACCGCTCAGGCAGTGCGCAACGGCATGGCCATGGTCGAGCTGCCCGGTCGCTTTCAGATTGTTCCAGGGCAACCTACTCTGGTGCTGGATGTTGCGCACAACCCGCATTCGGTGGCTGCGCTGACGGCCAATTTGGACGCGATGGGCTTCTTCCCCACCACCCACGCTGTGTTTGGAGCCATGGCCGACAAAGATCTTGGTCCCATGCTGGCCAAAGTCGGACCGCTGGTGGATCGCTGGTACTTCACCAATCTGCCAACACCACGCGCCGAAACCGCAGTGGCCCTGCAGCAGAAATGGAATGCAGTGCAGATGGTGGCGGGAGGGCGCCACGATGTGACCTCCACATTGCACGCCGACCCCATGCAAGCCCTGCAGGCAGCCGTGGCTGCGGCGGACCCCGCTGATAGAATCGTGGTCTTTGGCTCGTTTTACACGGTGGGTGGTGTGCTGATCAACGGAACACCCCGCTTGCACGCTAAACATCTGGGCTGACGGAGCCTGTTTCAGCAGGTTCTCAGGTTCGTACGAGTCTCTACTCCATGGCATTTTTCAAGTTTCGGTGGCCCGGTCAGAGTGAACAACAGGCCGAAAAGCCGGCCAAACGCTCGCGCTCCTCGCAGGCCGAGAGCATTGAGGCAATGCGTCGGCGTGCCCGGCATCGCCTCATCGGTGCTGCCGTGCTGGTGCTGTTGGGGGTGGTCGGGTTCCCGCTGTTGTTCGACACCCAGCCCCGGCCCATTCCAGTCGATATTCCCATCGAAATCCCGGATCGCAACAAGGTTGCACCTCTGGTCGTGCCCGCGCCTGTTGCAGAGGCACCGGTGGCTCAACCGGCCGCATCTGCAGTGCAGAGCGCAGCCAACCAGCGCCCCACGTCCCGCAACGCCAACAGTGCAGCTGGAAGCGGTATTACCGATGGCGAGGAGCTGTTGCAAGGTGCGCGACCTGCCGCGTCCCGCCCGGCGCAAGCGGTGGCTGCCGCACCGACCACCACTGAATCCAAGCCTGAAGCAAGGACTGAGTCCAAGACGCCCGTGGCGCCGACGCCTGAACCGCGGCCCGTTCGCGCGGACGAAGCTGCTAGGGCGCGAGCGCTTCTGGAAGGACGCTCAGCGGACGCTTCAGGGTCTGCCCAGGCAGAGGAAGGTCGATTCATTGTGCAGGTGGGCGCATTTGCCGAGGCCGACAAAGCCCGCGAGGTCCGTACCAAGGTAGAACGGGCGGGGCTCAAAACCTACACCCAGGTGGTGGACACCAAAGATGGCAAGCGCACACGGGTGCGCGTGGGGCCCTTCCCTAGTCGGTCGGAGGCAGACAAAGCGGCAGCGCGAATCAAGGCGCTCGACTTGTCGGCGTCCGTCTTGACGCTTTAAAAGCACCGACAACCGCTTGCCGAAGAAACTGTCGTTCCTATGGCTGCGCTGGATTGGGTTTTTGTGGCGGTGTTGCTGGCGTCGATGCTGATCGGTGCATGGCGCGGTCTGGTATTCGAAGTGTTGTCTCTGGTGGGCTGGGTTGTGGCATTTTTTGTGGCGCAGTGGTTCGCTGCCGATATGGCGGAACTGCTGCCTATGGGGGAGTCCGCAGGATCACTGCGGTATGCGGCCGGCTTTGTCGTGGTGTTTGTGGCGGCGGTGTTTGTGTGCGGATTCTTCGCGTGGTTGGGGAAAAAATTGGTGGACGCCATCGGGTTGCGCCCCGCAGATCGAACGCTGGGCGCTGCTTTTGGGGTGTTGCGCGGCATGGTGTTGTTGCTGGTAGTCGCTGTTGTGGTGGGACTGACGCCGCTGCAAGAGGCGCTCTGGTGGCAGGAGTCCCAGGCTGCTCCGGTGCTCTCCGAAATGCTCAGGGGCTTGAAACCGACGTTACCGGAAGAATTTGGTAGGCATCTGCCTTCTTGATATCGATGCGGCAGTGGCCAGAAGCCGCTGTCGTGTGATTGCCGCGGGGCTGTTCCCGCAAACGGATGGAATACAACTATGTGTGGAATCGTCGGCGTCGTCAGTCCAGCGCCCGTCAATCAGCTGATCTATGACGCGCTGCTGCTTTTGCAGCATCGCGGGCAGGACGCGGCGGGCATCGTGACCCAGCAGGGCCGCAAGTTCTTTATGCACAAGGCAAAGGGCATGGTGCGTGACGTGTTCCGCACCCGCAACATGCGCGCTCTTCCTGGCAATGTGGGCCTGGGCCAGGTGCGTTATCCCACTGCGGGCAACGCCTACAGCGAAGAGGAAGCCCAGCCGTTCTACGTGAACGCGCCGTTTGGCATCGTGCTGGTGCACAACGGCAACCTGACCAATGCCCGCGAGTTGCGCGCAGAGCTTTTCCAGACGGACCATCGCCACACCAATACCGACAGTGACTCGGAAGTGCTGCTCAATGTGTTTGCGCATGAGCTGGAGCGGTCGACGCGCGGCGTGCCCCTGCAGCCAGAAGATGTGTTTACCGCGGTGCGCGCCGTGCACAAGCGCATCAAGGGTTCGTACGCCGTGATCGCCCTCATCGCGGGCCACGGCCTGCTGGCGTTTCGGGACCCGCACGGTATCCGTCCCTTGGCCATGGGCCGCAGCCAGGATGGCACGGTGATGGTTGGGAGCGAATCAGTGGCGCTGGAAGGAACCTCGCAAGTGTTTGATCGCAACATCGATCCCGGCGAAGCGGTGTTCATCACGCTGGACGGCAAGATTCACGCGCGTCAGTGCGCCGACAACCCTCAACTCAACCCTTGTATCTTCGAGTTTGTGTATTTGGCACGGCCCGATTCGGTGCTGGATGGCATCTCGGTCTATCAGGCAAGGCTGAACTTGGGTGAGGCTTTGGCCAAGCGTGTGGTTTCCACGGTTCCTCCGAACGAGATCGATGTGATCATCCCGATTCCCGAGTCGAGCCGCCCGAGCGCCACCCAACTCGCGCATTTGTTAGGCATTCCGTACCGCGAAGGCTTTGTGAAGAACCGCTATGTGGGCCGCACCTTCATCATGCCGGGGCAGGGCGTGCGCAAGAAATCGGTACGCCAAAAGCTCAACGTGATCGCCAGCGAATTCAAAGGCCGCAATGTGCTGCTGGTGGACGATTCCATCGTGCGCGGCACCACCAGCCGCGAGATCGTGCAGATGGCCCGCGATGCCGGCGCCCGCAAGGTTTACCTTGCCAGCGCTGCACCACCGGTGCGTTACCCCAATGTGTACGGCATTGACATGCCCACCAGCAGCGAACTGGTGGCCCATGGCCGCACCGTGGAAGAGATCCGCCAGGCGATTGGCTGCGACGCCCTGATATATCAAGATGTGGATGGCATGAAGAGGGCGATTGGTGCACTCAACAACGCCATCGTGGGGTTTGATGCTTCCTGTTTCGACGGCGTCTACGTGACCGGCGATATCACCGCCGAGGGTATTGCCCGGTTGAATGAAGGGCGTGTGGGGGCGGAAGAGGGCGAGGAAGATACGTCTCGCCTGGCGCTTCCGAACGCGCAAGAGGCTTGACCGTTGAGGACTTGAACAGCTTTGAAGGCGGGGCAAACGTTCCCATCGTCTCTCCGTTTGACTGAATCTTGAAGCTGGCCCCGCAAGGGGCCAGAACTTATTGTTATGACTGAAACCACTGCTTCCAACACGGGCCGAGTGCGCACCCGTTTTGCCCCGTCTCCCACGGGCTTTATCCACCTGGGCAACATCCGCTCGGCGCTGTACCCCTGGGCCTTTGCGCGTGCCACGGGCGGGGATTTCATCTTGCGCATCGAGGACACCGATCTGGAGCGGTCCAGCCAGGCTGCGGTCGATGTGATCATCGAAGGCATGGCATGGCTGGGGCTCGACCATGACGAAGGTCCGTTCTATCAAATGCAACGCATGGACCGCTACAAGGCCGTGCTGGCCGATCTGCAGGCCGCAGGCCATGTGTACCCCTGCTACGTGAGCGTGGCCGAACTCGATGCCCTGCGCGAAAAACAGATGGCGGCCAAAGAGAAGCCCCGGTACGACGGTACTTGGCGACCCGAAGATGGCAAGACCCTGCCGCCTGTGCCCGAAGGTGTGCAACCCGTGCTGCGTTTCAAAAACCCGCAGGGTGGCGTGGTGGCTTGGGAAGACAAGGTCAAGGGCCGCATTGAAATCAGCAATGACGAGCTTGATGACCTCGTGATTGCGCGCCCCGATGGCACTCCCACCTATAACTTCTGCGTAGTGGTCGACGATATCGACATGGAAATCACCCACGTGATCCGGGGCGATGACCACGTGAACAACACGCCGCGGCAGATCAACATCTTCAAGGCTCTGGGCAAAGAACCGCCCATTTACGCCCACCTGCCCACGGTGCTCAACGAGCAGGGCGAGAAGATGAGCAAGCGCAACGGTGCCAAGCCCGTCACCCAGTACCGGGAGGAGGGTTATTTGCCCGACGCCATGGTGAACTATCTGGCACGGTTGGGCTGGAGCCATGGCGACGACGAAATCTTCAGCCGCGAACAGTTCCTGCAGTGGTTCAACCTGGACCACCTGGGCCGCAGTGCGGCCCAGTTCGACGAAGCCAAACTGCGTTGGGTGAATGCCCAGCATCTCAAGGTGATGGCAGATGACACTCTGGCGGCGCTGGTGATGCGGCAGTTGCAACAACGGGGTGTCAGTGCCACGGAACTTGCAGACGGACGCCTTCCCCGAATCTGTGCACTGTTCAAGGACCGCTGCGACACCACAGTGGCATTGGCCAACTGGGCGCAGGTGTTTTACGGTGATGTCACACCGGTGGACGCCGAGCGCGCCCAGCATGTCACTGAGGCCATTTCGCCTGCGCTGCATGCATTGGCCGATGCGCTGGCGGTGTGCGAATGGGACAAAGCCTCCATCAGTGCGGCGTTCAAGCAGGTGCTCGCAGCCCAGGGGCTCAAGATGCCCCAACTGGCCATGCCCGCTCGTGTTCTGACCGTGGGTACGGCTCACACGCCATCGGTGGATGCGGTGCTGGAACTGGTCGGACGCGAAAAAGTTGTAGCGCGTTTGCGAAACCACTAAAAATCTGTCTATAATTCAAGGCTCAGATGGTGATGACAAACACAGTGTGTAAGTTGTCACTCAGTGGGGGTATAGCTCAGCTGGGAGAGCGCTTGCATGGCATGCAAGAGGTCATCGGTTCGATCCCGTTTACCTCCACCAAAGTTTGTTGATTAGATACGGTTAGTTCCAAGGTTTTGACCCCATCGTCTAGAGGCCTAGGACATCACCCTTTCACGGTGAGTACCGGGGTTCGAATCCCCGTGGGGTCGCCAAGTTGTAGCGCTTGGCTTGTGTTGAAAAGATGCAAGCGAAAGCTGCCTGCCAGGAGTGGTAGTTCAGTTGGTTAGAATACCGGCCTGTCACGCCGGGGGTCGCGGGTTCGAGTCCCGTCCACTCCGCCAGTCAAAAACCCTTGCAGGTCTTTGATATGCAAGGGTTTTTCTTTGGTGTGAACCAAAGAGGTTTTGGGGGTATAGCTCAGCTGGGAGAGCGCTTGCATGGCATGCAAGAGGTCATCGGTTCGATCCCGTTTACCTCCACCAAAGTTTGTTGATTAGATACGGTTAGTTCCAAGGTTTTGACCCCATCGTCTAGAGGCCTAGGACATCACCCTTTCACGGTGAGTACCGGGGTTCGAATCCCCGTGGGGTCGCCAAGTTGTAGCGCTTGGCTTGTGTTGAAAAGATGCAAGCGAAAGCTGCCTGCCAGGAGTGGTAGTTCAGTTGGTTAGAATACCGGCCTGTCACGCCGGGGGTCGCGGGTTCGAGTCCCGTCCACTCCGCCAGTCATCCACCGCTGCAGTCGCAAGGCTGCAGCGGTTTTTTTATGTCCGTCAGGTCAGTTGCCCCAATTGTCTGTGCTGTTAAATTTGCATAAAAATAGCCTCTAGCGCTTACTGATAAAGCGCTAAAAGCTATAAATAAGATAGCAAATAGGCTTAACGTGGTGCCAGGCGGATGGCGCCGTCCAGTCGAATCACCTCGCCGTTGAGCATGTCGTTCTCAAAGATGTGCTGGACCAACCTAGCGTAGTCCTGGGGTGTGCCAAGGCGGCTTGGGAAGGGCACGCCAGCGGCCAGCGCGTCTTGCACGTCCTGGGGCATGCCAAACAGCATAGGAGTGCCAAAAATCCCGGGAGCGATGGTCATGTTGCGGATGCCGTTGCGGGCCAGGTCCCGGGCGATGGGCAAGGTCATGCCTACGATGCCGCCTTTCGACGCCGAGTAGGCTGCTTGCCCGATCTGGCCGTCGTAGGCTGCCACGCTCGCCGTGGAGATCAACGCACCGCGTTCGCCGGTGGCCTCTGGTTCGTTTTTGCACATGGCTTCTGCAGCAAGGCGAATCATGTTGAAGCTGCCGACCAGGTTCACGGTGACCGTTTTGCTGAAAACCGCCAATGCATGGGCGCCATTTTTGCCCACTGTTTTTTCTGCAGGCGCAATGCCAGCGCAGTTCACCAGCCCCATCAGCTTGCCCATGGACACGGCCTTGGCCACCACCGCCTGGCCGTCGGTCTCGTTGCTCACATCGCACTTCACAAACGCCCCGCCAATTTCTTTGGCCACGGCTTCGCCTTTTTCAGCCTGCATGTCGGCAATAACCACAGTGCCGCCTTGTGCCGCGAGCATGCGGGCAGTGCCTTCGCCCAGGCCCGATGCGCCGCCGGTCACGATAAATACCTTGCCTTTGATTTCCATGGTTCTGTCTCCTGTAAGTGACGTTAACGTAAACGTCAATTATCGCGTATCTGCTGTGCGCGCTGGTGGCGTAAAAAAGCCCGGACTGGGCCGGGCTTTGAAAGAGAGCGGAGCAAGAGAACGCTTACTGGAAGCCTACGCGGTCCAGCATTTGCTGCACCTTGGTTGTGTTGGCACCCACCGCGCTGATCGGGATCGTCTCGCTCTTGAAGGGTTGGCCGCCCGTCATGGATTTGAGAGCAGGGTTGTCCAAAGTCACGCCCTTGGCGGCTGGCCACTCGTTGTTGCCGTTGGCAAAGTAGTTTTGTGCTTCCGGACTGGCCAGGTATTCCAGAAACTTGACCGCATTGGCCTGGTTCTTTGCGTGCTTGGCGACCGCGCCACCCGCAATGTTCAGGTGCGTGCCCCAGGTTTCCTGGTTCGGGAACACCACACCGACCTTGTTCACCACGGCCACGTCTTCAGGTTTGTTCGAACGCATCATGCGGGCCAGGTAATAGCTGTTGGTGACTGCAATGTCGCATTCTCCGGCTGCTACTGCCTTGATCTGGTCGGTGTCGCCGCCTTTGGGTGGACGCGCCAGATTGGCCGCCACGCCCTTGAGCCAGGCCTCAGCCTTTTGCTCACCCATGTGTTCGGTGACTGCGCCAAACAGGCTCAGGTTGTAAGGGTGCGAGCCAGAGCGGATGCAGAGTTTCCCCTTGTTCTTGGGATCGGCCAGCGATTCGTAGGTGGCCACATCCGACTTCTGCATCTTGACCTTGTTGTAGACGATCACGCGAGCGCGGGTGGACAGGCCAAACCAAGCGATGCCTCCATCTGCGGCAGGTGCGCTGCGCAGGTTGGCGGGAATCGCGTCGTTAAGCACCTTGGACTGAATGGGCTGAAACAGGCCATCGACCTCGCCTTTGTACAGACGGGCCGCGTCGACCAGCAGGATCACGTCGGCAGGCGATGCGGAGCCTTCTGCTTTGAGGCGGGCCAGAATGCCCGCGTCGTCCGCGTCCACGCGGTTGATCTTGATGCCGGTGGCCTTGGTGAAGCCCGAATACAGTGCTTCATCCGTGGAGTAGTGGCGAGCCGAGTAGAGGTTGACTACCTGGTCCTGGGCATTCACAGCGCCCGCAGTAGCGGCCAGAACACAAGCGCTCAGCAAGGCTTTCACGGTCTTCGACATGGAGGCATCTTTCATGGTTGAAACTGCGCCAATGATAAAGCAAACACGAATTATTCTTGTTAAAGTCTGTGCAGAAGCCCGGGTTTTGCCGAAGATGTTTTGATCTGTCGCAAGCGCCAAAACCACCCCGGAAATGACAGGGCAAAAAAAAGCCCGGTCGTAAAACCGGGCTTTAAAAGGATCCTTGAAACGGGGGTTTCGAGAGGATCCAAGGAGACAACTGGGGCGCTGTAGACAGTGTCTGCAGCGCGTGGGTTGAATTATCAGGGTATTCCCTGAAAGCAACCTAGAGTCTGCACTCCAGATCGCGAGAAACCAACGGTGGCTTAGCGCTTGCGTGGAGCAGCGGTCTTGGCGGCGTTGGCAGCAGTGCTGGCAACAGCGTTGAAGTTGGCTTCAGCCACATCCGATGCTTGCTTGACGGCCTTTTGAACCGACTCAAAAGCGTTGTTGGCGGCAGAGACGGCGCTCTTCATCACGGCCACAGCGGTTTCGGAACCGGCGGGGGCGTTCTTGGCGGCGCTGTCTACCAGGTTGGTGAATGCCTTTTGTGCATCCGTGGCCTGGCCTTCGAAAGCCTTGCCGAACTCGGCGGCAGTGCCCGAAGAAATGTCATACAGGTGACGGCTGTAGGCAGCGGTCTTTTCAGCCAGGGGCTGGAACAAGCCAGCTTGCAGGGCCAGCAGCTCTTGTGCGTCTTTCACGCCCAGGAAAGCCTGAGTGTGGGTGGATGCTTCCGACAGTGCAGCGCGCGAAGCGGTCACGTTCAGTTCAACCAGCTTTTCGACGCCTTCGAAAGCCTTGGTGGTCAGGCCAAACAGGGTTTCGATGTTGGCTTTGTGGGATGCCAGGATTTGTTCTGCGGTCAGCGACATGTCATATCTCCTAAAAATGGTGCCCCAAGGGGCAAGGTGGCTTACAGACATCTGCGCTGGCCCTGACTCGGTAAAGTCATGTTGCAGTGCAGCATGGATCGAATTTTAGGGACTTGGTGCGGTATTGCAAGGGCTTTTTGTTGCATTGCAGCAAATTAGGGGTGATCACCCACAAACCGGCGCTTGCCACAATCGCGTCATGCAAGCCTCGATGAATCCCGCGTTGAACGCGTATTACGCAGACCACTTTGTCCTTCCCCTGCCGGAAGGCCACCGGTTTCCCATGGCTAAGTACCGCATGCTGCGTGACCGGATCGGCCAGCAGTTGCCAGGCGTGGCGATGCAGGTGGCGTTGCCCGCATCCGACGATGAGCTGGCGTTGGCCCATACCGCCGCCTACATAGACGCGATTACCACTGGCAGCTTGACGCCAGCAGCCCAGCGAGAAATTGGATTCCCCTGGAGCGAGGCCATGGCCGAGCGTGCGCGGCGCTCCGTGGGCGCCACGGTGGCCGCAAGCCGCGACGCTTTGGCGCAGGGTATCGCGGGCAACTTGGCGGGTGGCACCCATCATTCTTATGCCGATAAGGGCAGCGGATTTTGTGTGTTCAACGACGTGGCGGTGGCTGCGCGGCTGATGCAAATCGAATGGGCACGGGGGCAGGGCGGGCAGGCGAAGCCGCTCAAGGTGGCCGTGGTTGACCTGGATGTGCACCAAGGCAATGGCACGGCCCACATCTTTCAGGGGGACGAGAGCGTGTTCACCCTGTCCGTGCATGGCGCGCGCAACTTTCCATTTCGCAAGGAGCCCAGCGACCTAGATGTGGAATTGCCCGACGGCTGCACTGACGACGCGTACCTGCAGGCACTGGAGCACGCGCTTGACACGTTGGAGCAGCGGTTCTCGCCCGGTCTGGTGTTTTATCTGGCAGGTGCTGACCCGCACGAAGGCGACCGCCTGGGCCGCCTGGCCGTGACCCACGATGGCCTGGAGGCCCGTGACCGGCGCGTGTTTGACTGGGCGTGGCAGCGGCGCATTCCGCTCGCTTTCACCATGGCCGGTGGCTACGGGCGCGACCTGGAAGACACCTTGCAGGCCCAGCTCACCACCTGGCGGGTGGCGCAGCAGTACCACCAGCGCTGGCAGAATGTGCGGCCATGACTTCGCCTGCCAGCACCTCCCCATCCGCCCGTTCATCCAGCTCCGTGGCCACCCCCGCGCCCTTGATGCAAGCCCGCCCGGCGCCGCAGCCCCGCAGCGCCTACCCGGTATTTCGGCCCATCACCACGCGTTGGTCCGACAACGATGTGTACGGCCACGTGAACAACGTTGTGTATTACAGCTGGTTCGATACCGCGGTGAATGCGCACCTGATTGATCAGGGCGTGCTCGACATCCATGCGGGTGAAACCATTGGGCTGGTCATCGAAACCCAGTGCAACTACTTCGCGCCGCTCGCGTTTCCGCAGACGGTGGAGGCAGGCATCCGCGTGGCACGGCTCGGTGGCTCCAGCGTGCGGTACGAGGTGGGGCTGTTTGCACAGGGCGAAGCGCTCAGCGCGGCGGCAGGGCATTTCATCCACGTGTATGTAGACCGCGCGACGCGCCGACCCGTGCCGGTGCCCGACGCGCTGCGCCAAGTGCTGCAGGCCCTGGTGGTCGCAGGCTGAGGCGCTGAACCGCTGATTTGATCAATTTGATAGCTGGTCGCGCTTGATGGATAAGCGCTAGAGCCTTTTTTGGCTTGAAAAATTCTGCCAGCGTAAGTGACCGTGCGACTGCCTGCTCGGGTGGCCGAGCTTGCTGCGCCCCGACTGCGTGCGTGCCCTGCGCCGCTGCCCGTGATGGCCTACACTTTGCGGCTTTGTTGCCCCGCCTGCGGCCCGCAGACACCACTCGCATGTTCTGAGGCCTGACCTGTCCATGATCATCACCAGCCTGCTCGACACCGACCTGTACAAGTTCACCATGATGCAGGTGGTGCTGCACCAGTTTCCCGGGGCGCAGGTCGAATACAAGTTCAAGTGCCGCAACCCCGGCGTGCAGCTGGCGCCGTTTGCCAACGAGATCCGCGACGAGATCCGCTCGCTTTGCAGCCTGCAGTTTCAGGACGCGGAGCTGGCCTACCTGCGGTCGATGCGTTTCATCAAGAGCGACTTTGTGGATTTTCTGGGGCTGTTCAAGCTCAACGAAAAATACATCACCGTCACGCCGCAGCCCAACGGCGAGATCGACATCAATATCCGCGGCCCATGGCTGCACACCATCCTTTTTGAGATTCCGGTGCTGGCCATCGTGAACGAGGTCTACTTTCGCAACACGCAAAAGGTGCCGGACTTTCCCGAAGGCCGCCGACGCCTGGACGTCAAGATCGCCCAATTGCAGGCCGATGGTCTGTCGGATCTCAAAATTGCCGATTACGGCACGCGCAGGCGTTTTTCGCGCGCGTGGCACGAAGAGGTGCTGCGCGTGCTGGTGGCCCGCCTGGGCACCGGCGACCGCCGCCCCGGCTCGCCCGCCGGTCCAGGCCAGTTTGCGGGCACCAGCAACGTGCTGTATGCGATGAAGCTGGGCGTCACCCCCCTGGGCACCATGGCGCACGAATACCTGCAGGCCTGCCAGGCACTGGGCCCGCGTCTGCGCGACAGCCAGGTGTTTGGTTTTGAAATGTGGGCCAAGGAGTACCGCGGCGACCTCGGGATTGCGCTGTCGGACGTGTACGGCATGAGCGCCTTTTTGCGCGACTTTGACCTGTATTTTTGCAAGCTGTTTGACGGCGCACGCCACGACAGCGGCGACCCGTTTGCCTGGGGCGAGCGCCTTTTGGACCACTACCGCAAGAACCGGGTGGACCCGCTGACCAAGACGCTGATCTTCAGCGACGCGCTGACGGTGCCGCGCACCATCGAGCTGTACCAGCAGTTCCGTGGCCGCTGCCAGCTGGCCTTTGGCATTGGCACCAACCTGACCAACGATCTGGGCAGCGCGCCTGCGCACGAGCCGCTGCAGGTGGTGATCAAGATGACCCGTTGCAACGACCAGCCCGTGGCCAAGCTGTCTGACACACCCGGCAAAGGCATGTGCGACGACGAGAAGTACCTGGCCTATTTGCGCCAGGTGTTTGACATTCCTGGCACCGTTTGACCTGCGCGGGCGTTACACCTGCGGCGCCAACCAGTCCGATCCACTTTTTCCGACGAGACAACAGCCATGACCAAACCCCGCATCCTGGTAGCCCGCGCCATCTTCCCCGACATCGTCGACCGCCTGCGCCAGCATTTCGAGGTCGAGGCCAACCCCGAAGACACCATCTGGAGCCCCGCCGAGCTGGCCGCGCGGCTGGCCGATAAAGACGGCGCGTTTACCACCGGCAGCCAGCGCATCGACGCCGACCTGCTGACCGCTGCACCGCGCCTCAAGATCGTCGCCAACATGGCGGTGGGGTACAACAACTTTGATGTGGATGCGATGACGGCCGCGGGCGTGCAGGGCACCAATACGCCCGACGTGCTGACCGAAACCACCGCCGACTTCGGCTTTGCACTGCTGATGGCCACCGCGCGCCGCATGACGGAGAGCGAGCATTACCTGCGCGCCGGCCAGTGGACCAAGTGGAGCTACGACATGTTTGCGGGCAGCGACATCCACGGCAGCACGCTGGGCATCATCGGCATGGGGCGCATTGGTCAGGGGATTGCCAAACGCGGTGCCCACGGTTTTGGCATGAAGGTGATCTATCACAACCGCTCGCGGCTGTCGGTAGAGCTGGAAGCCGAATGCAAGGCCAGCTATGTCAGCAAAGAAGAGCTGCTGCGCACTGCAGACCACGTGATGCTGGTAGTGCCCTACACACCCGCATCGCACCACACGATAGGCGCGGCCGAGCTGGCGCTGATGAAGCCCACAGCCACGCTGGTCAACATTGCGCGCGGCGGCATTGTGGACGACGCTGCGCTGGCCGTGGCCCTGCGCGAGCAACGCATCGCCGCCGCCGGTCTGGACGTGTTTGAGGGCGAACCCAGTGTGCACCCCGACCTGCTCACCGTGCCCAACGTGGTGCTGACCCCGCACATTGCCAGCGCCACCGTGCCCACACGCCGGGCCATGGCGGACTTGGCGGCGGACAACCTGATTGCGTTCTTTGATGGGCGTGGCGCGTTGACACCGGTGAACACGCCCGCCCCAGATGCCGCGCGTGCACGCTGACATCGTAAATTTGAATGAAATTGGCCTCTGGCGCTTATCCATAAAGCGCTAACAGCTATAAAAAATATAGTAACCAGTCTTGACTACTGACACGCTTGTATTGCTGGCCGCATTGGCCGTGGTGGTGATTTTGCTGGTGGTGCTGCTGGTGCGGCGGTCTGCGGTGGACCTGCCACCCGAATGGCTGGCGCGCCTGCACGCCTTAGAGAACACCACGCGGGCCACGCAACTGGCGGTCGCCAAGAACGACGGCGCGATGGATGCGTTGGCCAAGCAGTTGAGTGGGTTTACACAGACCACCCAGCACACCTTGGAGACCTTGCGACACGCGGTGGACGAACGTTTGGCCCAGGCGGTCGCGGAATCACGCAATGGCCGGGCCGAGCTGCTGTCGGCGTTTGGCGAGTTCGAGTCGCGGCTTGCGCAGCGGCAGACGGCGCTCGATGCGTCTCTGGCCCAGCGCTTTGATGGCCTGCAGCAGGCGGTGGCGGGGCGACTGGAAGAAAGCAGCAAAGCCCTGCTGGCCCACTTGGCGCAGGGCCAGGCCGACTCGGCTGCTGCGCGCAAAGAGCTGTCTGACACCCTGACCGGCTTTCGCACCGAACTCACGGCCACCACGGCCGCGTTGGCGGCCGAAAGCGTCAAGTCCCGCGAAGCCATGGCCGACAGCACGGCGCTGTTTGAAAAGCGCATTCAGGAGCGGTTTGAAGCTTTGCAGGTCGCCACGCGCCTGACGCTCGACTCGCTCAAGGGAGACATCCAGACGCAGCTGGGCAGCATGTCCACCGCACTCAAAGACCAGCTGGAGGCCAACGGCACCCAGATCAAAAACCAGTTCTCGGTGCTGCAAGATGCGGTGTCGCAGCAGCTCACCGGCCTGGTACAGGGCAGCCAGCACAACGCTGAGCAACTGCGCACCGCACTCAACGAACGGCTGGCCGCCATCCAGGCGGACAACGCCACCAAGCTCGAAGAAATGCGCCGCACCGTGGATGAAAAGCTGCACGCCACGCTGGAGCAACGCCTGGGCGAATCCTTCAAGCTGGTGAGCGACCGCTTGGAGCAGGTGCACAAGGGTCTGGGCGAAATGCAGACGCTTGCGGGCAGCGTGGGCGACCTCAAACGCGTGATGACCAACGTGAAATCGCGTGGCACCTGGGGTGAAATGCAGCTGGGCGCGATCATCGACAACGTGCTCACGCCCGATCAGTTCGCGCGCAACGTCAAGACGGTTCCGGGCAGCGACGAGCTGGTGGAATTTGCCATTCGCCTGCCAGGCAAAAGCGACGAACACCCGGTGTGGCTGCCGATTGATTCCAAATACCCGGTGGAGCAATACCAGCGGCTGATGGACGCGCAGGATGCGGCAGACAAGCTGCTGATGGCGTCGGCTGGCAACGCGTTTGAAACGTCGATCAAACTGGAAGCGCGAAAGATCTTTGCCAAATACGTGTCGCCCCCGCACACCACCGACTTTGCGGTGCTCTACTTGCCCACCGAAGGCCTGTTTGCCGAGGTGATGCGTCGCCCGGGCCTGGTCGAAGCGGTGCAAAACGACTGTCGCGTGATGATCACCGGCCCGGCAAACCTGGCGGCCATGCTCAACAGCCTGCAGATGGGTTTCAAGACGCTGGCGATTGAAAAGCGCTCGTCCGAAGTGTGGAGCCTGCTGGGCAGCGTGAAGACCGAATTCGCCAAGTTTGGCGATGTGGTCGAGGCCACTAAAAAATCCATTGACGCCGCCGCGCGCAAGTTCGACGAGGTGGGCGTGCGCACCCGTGCCATTCAGAAGCGCCTGCGCGATGTGCAGGATTTGCCTGCGCCCGAAACCGCGGTGCCGTTGGCGGGTATGCAGGCCGATGGGTTGTTGCCCTTGCAAGGCGAAGACCTAGACGCAGACGCCGACGCCGAGGACAACCTGCCGTGAACTGGGCGCTGGCCCGGCTGATCCTGGGGCAGGTCTGCATCCACGCCTGCATGGCGGGAATGCGGCTGGCTGCCCCGTTGCTGGCGCTGCGTGAGGGCTACAGCGCGGCGGCCGTGGGCGTGTTGCTCGCGCTGTTTGCGCTGACGCAGGTGTTTCTGGCGCTGCCTGCGGGCCGCTATGCAGATCGCCATGGGCTGAAGCGGCCCGTGGGCTATTCGGTGGCTCTGGCTGCAGCGGGCGCCGCACTGGCGTTGGCTTTTCCCATTTTTCCGGTGTTGTGCCTGGCGGCGCTGATGACCGGTGGCGCCACCGGCGCTGCCACCATTGCGCTGCAGCGGCATGTGGGCCGAGCGGCGCATGACTCCACCCAACTCAAGCAGGTGTTCAGCTGGCTGGCCATTGGCCCGGCGGTGTCCAACTTCATCGGGCCCTTCTGCGCGGGGCTGATGATCGACCACGCGGGCAGCGCGGCTGGCAGCACCGAGGGCTATCGCGCCGCTTTTGCATTGATGGCCGTGCTGCCCTTGCTCACCTGGTTCTGGGTGCGCGACACGGTGGAACTGCCGCCGGTGATTGCCGCCGCAGGCGGCCCGCCCCAGCGTGCGTGGGACCTGATGAACGAGCCGCCGTTTCGCCGCCTGTTGCTGGTGAACTGGCTGTTTGTCATCGTGCTGGGACGTGCACACCTTTGTGGTGCCGCTGCTGGGCCACGAGCGGGGGTTGTCGCGCGTCGGTCATCGGCTCGATCCTGGGGGCCTTTGCCATTGCCGCTGCGCTTAATCCGCGTGCTGATGCCCCTGGTGGCCGAGCGCCTGCGCGAGCGGGTGGTGGTGGCCGGCGCCATGGTGGTGACGGCCGTGTTGTTCGGGGTTTACCCCTTGCTGAGCAGCGCCCTGGGCATGGGCTGTGTTCGGTGTTGCTGGGTTTTGCGCTGGGCTCGGTGCAGCCCATGGTCATGAGCATGCTGCACCAGATCACGCCGCCCGCACCGCCATGGCGAGGCGCTGGGCCTGCGCCTGATGGCCATCAATGCGTCCAGCGTGCTCATGCCCATGCTGTTCGGCACCGCGGGGGCTGTGATAGGCGTGGGCGGCCTGTTCTGGGTGGTGGGCGCCTCGGTGGCGGCGGGTGCGCGTACGGCCTGGCGAATGGGTCCTGCAGGCAAAGGCAGCACACACCATTGATGCGCTTGGACTGGGTTTTGATCAGTGGCGCTGAGCTGCGGTGGATGTTGCGGCGCCGTGGATAGGGCAAATGGGGGGTGAGCAAAGAGGGGGAAAAGGAGTAGATTCCAGCGTAAAAGACTGGGGGCTGCTATGCGCTTTCAAATGGGTTTACGGCCTGCACGGCACCTGCTGCTGGTCCCGTTGCTGTGTTTGGCTCCTTGGTCGCTCAGTCATGCCGACGATCTGCTGCGCCAGGCGCAATCCTTGGTGCTGCAAGGAGACGCCTTGCGGGCGTTTCAGCTGCTGGACGCGCAGGAGTCCAGCCGGGCCGGTGACCCGGTATTTGACGAGGCCATGGGCCGAGCGGCCTTTGCCGCACACCAGTACAGCCGGTCGATCATGGCCTGGGAGCGTGTGGTGGCCGCACAGCCAGACAATGCGGTGGCACAGCTGGAGCTTGCCCGGGCGCTGCATGCCGTTGGCGACCGCAAAGCGGTGCTGGCGTTGTCTGAGCAGGCGCGCGCCCGGGCCATTCCGGTGGATGCCGCGCTCAGCATTGATCAGTTTTTGGTGTCGTACGACCGCATGGGCCATGAAGGGCGGTCCACGTGGAAGGGGTACCTTGACGTCACGCTGGGCCGCGACTCCAACGTGAATGCGGGGCCCGGACTGAATGCACCCGCGCTATCGCCGCCCGGAACACCTCCCTGGACGCTTCAGCCCGGTGCCGATGGGCAACGGGCTTCGTACGCAGCCTTGTCGGGCAACGTGCGGGGCCGACATGTGCTGGATGCGCGCTGGTCCCTCATTGGCGCTGCAACGGCAGAGGTGCGTGGGCACTCCAACGCTGGAAAGCCCTACGACAGTTCCCAACTGGACATGAACGCCGGTGTGGCCTACCGCATAGAGCGCCATGAGTGGATGCTGAGCGCACAAGCCGCGACCTACCGGTTGGACAGCGACACCCTGCGCAACATTGGCGGCGTTTTGGGCGAATGGATCTACCGGATCGACGGATTCCGCCAATGGGACACTTTCTTGCAGGTCCAGGGGCTGCGTTACCCGACCCAAACGCTGCGTGATGCGCGCCGCACGGTAGGTGGCACGTCTTACATCCACGTCCTGCGCAATGGCAGCCTGTTTTATGCAGGGCTCTATGCCGGGCAGGAGGAACCCAAGGCCACGGGCGTAGACAACCTCGGGCACGATCTGGTGGGGCTGCGGGGTGGGGTGCAATGGGCGATCAGCACCCAATGGGCTGCGTTCACGCACCTCAACTACGAGCGACGCAATTACGGTGCGGTAGATCCTTTCTTCGGCGTCACGCGGCGCGACCGACAGGCGCAATGGGTGCTGGGGGCATCGTGGCTTCCGGCCCCGGGGTGGCGGATCACACCCCAATGGGCGTTGACGCGCAATGACTCCACATTGCCCATCACCGACTACGACCGCCGTATTTTTTCCGTCACCGTACGGCGTGAGTTCTGAGGGAGTCCGTGATGCAGCAATCCAATTTTCCTTCTTCCCGGCTCGCGCTCTGGATGGCCATGGTGGCTGCCTGGCCTGTGCAAGGGCTCGCGGCCGCCGGGTCTGTGCAATTCGCTACCGGGGATGTACAACTGCGCCGAGGGGCTGTAGTGGCAGCGGCCACGAAGGGGTCCGAGGTGGAAAGCGGCGACGTGGTCGTGACAGGTGCGGGCGGTCGCGCGCAGATCCGTTTTTCGGACGGCGGCCTGGTGGCGCTGTACCCGGATTCGCAATTTACCGTGACTCGGTATGCCGATACGGGCGACCCGACCCAGGAGAATTTTGCGGTCAGCCTGCTGCGCGGCGGCATGCGCGCGGTGACCGGCCTGATCGGCAAACGCAACCCGCAAAACTACAAGGTCATCACGCCTACGGCGGTGGTGGGCATTCGCGGCTCGGCCTTTTTGGTGGCGTTCAATGACCAGGGCGAACTGGTGGTGTCCGGGGAGCAGGATGAAATTGAGGTGTGTACCGAGGCAGGCTGCGTGGGCGTGAAGGCGGGTGAATCGGTGCGTGTGGTGTCCAGCAGTCAACTGCCGTTTTATACCCACACGCGCGCCGTGCTGCCGTTGCCGCCGCCTCCCGTGCCGTTTGCTACCGGAGAGCAGTTGGGCGGCGGTGAGCGGGTTTCACCCGACCCGACGGTGCCGGAACCGTCGCCTGTCCCCGTGCCACCACCACCGGCGCCCTCCGCGCCAACGCCTGCGCCAGTGCCGGTCCCGCCACCAGGGCCTTTCGACCCGTCAGTGCCTGCGCCACCGCCTGTCACAGGCGCACCCACGCCGACCACTCCGCCTGCCACGCGGCCCCCATCAGGCCAGACGCCACCGCCCACCACGACGCCACCACCCACTGCGGCGCCCCCTACGACGCCGCCGGTGGTACGGCCACCCATTTTTGTTTTGCCACCCATCGTGCGGCCCATTTTTGTGCTGCCGCCGATTGCGGTTCCGCCGCCACCGCCGCCCATCATCCGCTGAGCGAATTCAATGGACGGATGGTCGGGTGCTGCTGATCACAGTTGGTAGAACGACTTGATCAGCTCCCACGCTTCCTGCGGGTCGTCTGTGTAGTGGAAGAGCTTCAGGTCCTGGGCTGAAATGGTGCCTTCTTCGACCAGCACCTCGAAGTTGACGAGGCGCTTCCAGTAGTCCGTGCCAAACAGCACGATGGGCACGGGCTTGGCCTTTTTGGTTTGTACCAGGGTGAGCACTTCAAAAAGCTCGTCCAGCGTGCCAAAGCCGCCGGGGAAGGCGACCAAGGCCTTGGCGCGCATCATGAAGTGCATTTTGCGCAGCGCAAAGTAGTGAAACTTGAAGCTCAGCGACGGTGAAATAAACCGGTTGCCGCTTTGTTCGTGGGGCAAGGCAATGTTCAGGCCCACGTTGAGCGCGCCCACGTCGTGCGCGCCGCGGTTGGCGGCCTCCATGATGCCGGGGCCACCGCCGGTGCAGATGTAGATGCGGTCCGCTGGTGGCTGGCGTTCGCTGTGCTCTGCCACCACCCGCCCAAATTGGCGGGCCAGGTCGTAGTAGCGGGCGTTGCGCACGGCTTGGTGGGCGCGTTGCAGGCGGACCTCATCGCCGCTGGCTTCGGCCTCGGCCAGCTGCGTGGCGGCTTCGTCGGGCGCCACAAAGCGGGCGCTGCCGTACACCACCACGGTGTTTTCAATGCCTTGTTCAGCTTGGCCCAGGTCGGGTTTGAGCATTTCCAGCTGAAAGCGAATGCCCCGCGTCTCGCGGCGGAGCAGGAATTCCGGGTCGGCAAACGCAAGGCGGTAAGCGTCTGCGTGCAGTGCGTTGCCTTCGGCCGCATGGCTTTGTAGTTCTGCCCAGGCATCGGCCAGACGGCTGTCGTTCAGTTGGGTGTTGGCTTCCATGGAAGGCTCGCGGTGTCAGTGGGGTTGAAGAAGAGGAGGGTGCGAAGACCGAGAAAAGCGAAGAGGGCGGGGAGTTTGCTCGACGAAGTCTCTAGGGGATTGCAGCGAGTGCGGTGAGTGCGATGAGTGCGGTGACAGGAGCGGGTTAATACGAAATTGGCCTCTAGCGCAAGTCTATGAAGCGCGGGATGCTATTAAATATGAAGCGGTTTGCATGCCCAGCACGGTCAGGCCGAGGGACCCCACCAAGTGCAAGGCGGTGGTGCCCACGGCAGCAACGTAGCGTTGCGCCATGAGCATCTGCACCACTTCGGCAGAAAAGCTGGAGAACGTGGTGAGGGCGCCCAAAAAACCGGTGACCAGCGCCAGGCGCCACACGGGGTCCAGCTGGGGCATGGCGTGGAACGTTGCCAAACACAGTCCCACCAGATAGCCGCCAACCAGGTTCGCCGCCAGAGTACCCCAGGGGATGATGCCGCCGGGGCTGAGCCACAAGCCCAGGCGCCAGCGCGCAAGCGCGCCTACAGAGGCCCCTATGCAGATGGCGAGAACGTTCAGCATCAGGGCATTGTCGCTGAAGAAAACGCTTCGGCTGGCCCGTTTGCGCGTTCCCCCGTGGCGCTAGGTGCCCGTTTCAGCGGGCTGACATTTGCTGTGGCAGCCAGGTGACGATGCCAGGGAAGACATAGATCAACGCCACGGCCGCGCACATCAGCAGGAACATGGGCAGCGTGACTTTGGCGATCCAGGTCAGCTGCCGCCCCGTCATACCCTGCAGCACAAACAGATTGAAGCCCACGGGCGGCGTGATCTGCGCCATCTCGACCACCAGCACCACAAAAATGCCGAACCAGATCGGGTCGATGCCGGCAGCCTGTACTGTAGGCATCAGCACACCCATGGTCAGCACCACCATCGAGATTCCATCGAGGAACGAACCCAGGATGATGAAGAAGACCGCGAGCGCTGCGATCAGCTGCGCCTGGTTCAAGCCCAGCGATGCGATCCATTCGGCCAAGTGGCGGGGCAGGCCGATGTACCCCATGGACAGGGTCAAAAATGCAGCACCTGCCAGGATGAGCGCGATCATGCAGTACAGCCGGGTGGCTCCCATGAGGGAATCCCGAAAGCTGGCCCAACTCATAGATCCCTGCAGGGCTGACAGCACGAGCGACCCCACCACGCCTACGGCGGCAGCCTCGGTGGCGGTGGCGATACCGGTGTAGATGGAGCCCAAAACCGCGGCGATCAGCAGCACGACCGGAATCAGCGCGCGCGAGGCAGAAAGCTTCTGCATGAACGTGAGCCGCTCCGTGGCTTGCGGAATTGCACCCGGGTTGCGCAGTGCCCAGACGATGATGTAGCCCGAGAACAGGGCCGCCAGCAAAACACCTGGCAGCACCCCGGCCACAAACAGCTTGGAGATCGACACCTCGGCCATCACGCCGTAGACGATCATGATGATGGACGGCGGAATCAAGAGGCCCAGCGTGCTGGCCCCGGCCAGCGTGCCAACAATCATGTGCTCGGGGTAGCCGCGGGCTTTCAGCTCGGGCAGCGTCATCTTGCCGATGGTGGCGCAGGTGGCCGCGCTGGAGCCGGACACGGCTGCAAAGATGGTGCAGCCCACCACATTGGTGTGCAGCAAACGACCGGGGAGCGATTGCACCCAGGGCGCCAGGCCCTTGAACATGTCTTGCGACAGCCGGGTGCGAAACAGGATCTCACCCATCCAGATGAACAGGGGCAGGGCGGTCAGCGTCCAGCTCGATGCCGACCCCCAGATGGTCACGGCCATCGCATCACCCGCCGGGCGCGATGAGAACAGTTGCATGCCGATCCAGGCCACGCCCGACAGCGTGAGCCCGATCCACACACCGCTGCCCAGAATCAGGAACAGAGAAAGCACCAGCAAGCCGGTAATGGCGAGATCACTCATGGTCGAGGGCCTGCAAGGCGTAGGTTCGTTGTGTGGATGGGGGAGCGGTCAGGCGGAAGGCCAAGGCACAAAGTGCGGTTCCGCGGTCATTCATTGCGCAGCTGTTCGTCGGCGTTGGGGCGCGTGCGACGGCCGAGCAGCTCCATGACCAGCTCGTCCACAAAAGCCAGCGCCAGCACCACCGTGCCCAACGCCATCGCGATCTGCGGAATCCACAGCGGGGTGGCATCGCTGCTGGTGGAGATATCGTGGAACTCGTGAGACTGCCACGCGAGCTTGCAGCTGTAGTAGGCAAACAGCACGGCCAGCAGTGTGGCGATGCCCAGCGACCAGATCTCAAACCCCTGCTTCCAGCGGCCCTTGAGCGCGTTGAGCAGCAGCGTCACACGGATGTGTTCGCCACGCTTCAAGGTATGGGCCAGCGCCAGAAACCCGGCGGCAGCCATCAGATAGCCTGCATAGGCGTCGGTACCCGGTACATGAAAGTGCAACTGGCGGCTGATGATGGACAACAGCACCATCGCCAGCAGCCCCACCATGAAAAGCGCTGCCACCGCGGCAGCGCCGTCATACACAAAATCGAGCAATCGACGCATAAGGCAGGCTGCTTCTCGTTTTACTTGCGGTACGCGTCAATCAGCGCCTTGCCTTCGGGGCCGGCCTTGTCCAGCCATTCCTTGAGCATGGTGTCGCCCACCTTGGCCATGTCGGCCTTCAGTTGGGCGGGTGGGGCTTCCACCGTCATGCCGTTGGTCTTGAGCTTGGCGATGGTGTCGGTGTTGACCTTTGCGCTGTTGGCCCAGCCGCGGGCTTCCGCGTCAGCACCGGCTTTCAGCAGGGCGTCCTGGCTGGGCTTGTCCAGCGCGTCGAACGCCTTCTTGTTCACCAGCACGGCGTTCTTGGGCAGCCAGGCCTGGGTGTCGTAGTAATACTTGAGGTGCTCGTACAGCTTGCTGTCCACGCCCGTGGCACCGGAGGTCATGGTCGATTCGACCACGCCGGTCGCCAGCGCTTGAGAGAATTCTGCAGCCTGCACCGTGACGGGTTGCGCGCCCACCAGCTCGGCAATGCGTGCGGTGGCAGGGCTGTAGGCGCGCCACTTGATGCCCTTGAGGTCGGCTGCGGTGGCCAGCGGTTTCTTGGTATAGATGCCTTGCGGTGGCCACGCCACGGCGTACAGCAGCACCATGCCTTGTTCGGCCAGCTTCTTTTCAAGGAAAGGTTTTTGGGCCGCATAGAGCTTCTTCGACGCGTCGTAGCTGTCGGCCAGGAAGGGCAGTCCGTCTACGCCAAACAGTTGCCATTCGTTCTGGAAGTTGGCCAGCAGGATCTCGCCCATCTGCGCCTGGCCGCCTTGCACGGCGCGCTTGATTTCGGGCGCCTTGAACAGCGCAGCGTTGGCATGCACCGTGATCTTGAGCTTGCCACCGGTGGCCTTGTCCACATCGCCCGCCAGCTGCACCATGTTCTCGGTGTGGAAGTTGGTGGCGGGGTAGGCTGCGGCCAGGTCCCACTTGGTCTGGGCAAAAGCCGAGGTGACAGACAGGCCGGCAACCAGGGCCAGGCTGAGTGCGGTGACGGGGAAGATTCGACGCTTCATGGGGGAGCTCCGCAGGGTTGGGTGACAAATGTTTACGAGAGGGCACTGTATCGGAAGCCGATCAGAATGCGATAGGTGTTTTGCCTAAACGCTGACAAATTGCCAACAAATTGCTATCGACTTGCCTACAATGCCCCATGCATATCCCGTGCCAATGGCAACTCCACGTTGGATGGACCTCGACATGAAAACCCAAGCCAAGCCCAAGACAGATTCCGGCCCCATCGTGTCGTCATCGCACCTGGTGTCGGCGCAGAGCGCGGAGATGAGCGAGTTTGAATTTGGCCTCATCGTGGCGGGCAATGCGTTTCACCGCTGGGTGGTGCATTGCATGGCGGCTGCGGGCCTCAAAGACCTGATGCCACTGGATGTGGTGGTGCTGCACCATGTGTCGCACCGGGCGCGCGACAAACGCCTGGCGGACATCTGCTTCATCATGAATGTGGAAGACACGCACCTGGTGAACTACTCGCTCAAGAAGCTGCAGACCCTGGGCGTGGTGGCCTCGCAGAAAAACGGCAAGGAAGTGACCTACGCCGCCACCGACTCGGGCCGCGCGTACGTGCAGCGCTACCGCGAGATCCGCGAAAGTTGCCTGATCGATGCCTTGAACGCCGACGATGCGCTGAACCGCGACATCGGTGAGCTGGCCCGCTTGCTGCGTGTGTTGTCCGGCATGTACGACCAGGCGGCGCGGTCTGCCGCGTCACTGTGACCCCTGGTTTCGAGATCCTCAAAATTTGAATGAAAAGTGGCTCTAACGCTTATCTATAAAGCGCTAATAGCTATACATTGAGTAGCATTGATATGTCCAATCAACCCAACCCCTTGTCCCGCTGGCAGTTCTGGATCGACCGCGGAGGCACCTTCACCGACGTGGTGGGCAAGCGGCCCGACGGCACGCTGGTGACGCACAAGCTGCTGTCCGAGAACCCCGAGCAATACAAAGATGCGGCCGTGGCGGGCATTCGCCACCTGCTGGGTTTGAAACCCAGCGAGGCAGTGACCCCCGAGCTGGTGGAGTGCGTGAAGATGGGCACCACCGTGGCCACCAACGCGCTGCTGGAGCGCAAGGGCGAACCCACGCTGCTCATCACCACCAAGGGCTTCAAGGACGCGCTGCGCATTGCGTACCAAAACCGCCCGCGCCTGTTTGACCGCCGTATCGTGCTGCCCGAGCTGCTGTACGAGCGCGTGATCGAGGCGCAGGAGCGCGTGGGTGCGCACGGCGATGTGATCGAGCCGCTGGACGAGGCGCACCTCAAGGAGCGCCTGTGGGCCGCCTACGACGCGGGCCTGCGCAGCGCAGCGGTTGTCTTCATGCACGGCTACCGCTACACCGCACACGAAGAGGCCGCGGCCCGCATCGCGCGCGAGATCGGCTTCACGCAGGTGAGCGCATCGCACGCCACCAGCCCCATGATGAAGCTGGTGAGCCGGGGCGACACCACGGTGGTGGATGCCTACCTGTCGCCCATCCTGCGCCGCTATGTGGACCAGGTGGCCAGCGAGATGCCGGGCGTGCAGCTGTTCTTCATGCAATCGTCGGGCGGGCTGACGGATGCGCAGGTGTTCCAGGGCAAGGACGCGATTTTGAGCGGCCCCGCAGGCGGGATCGTCGGCATGGCGCGCACGGCAGGCCTTGCGGGCCACGACAAGGTCATCGGCTTTGACATGGGAGGCACCAGCACGGACGTGAGCCACTACGCGGGCGAGTTCGAGCGCGAGTTCGAAACCCAGGTGGCCGGCGTGCGCATGCGCGCGCCGATGATGAGCATCCACACCGTGGCGGCTGGCGGCGGTTCCATCCTGGGTTTTGACGGCGCGCGTTTCCGCGTCGGCCCCGAAAGCGCGGGTGCCAATCCCGGCCCCGCCAGCTACCGCCGGGGCGGCCCGCTGGCTGTGACGGATGCGAACGTGATGGTGGGCAAGATCCAACCCGCGCATTTCCCCCAGGTGTTTGGACATGGCGCCAATGAGGCCTTGGATGGCGATGCGGTAGCGCAAAAATTCGACGGCCTTGCCACCCAGACGGGGCGCAAGGCCGAAGACGTGGCCCACGGTTTCATCCAGATCGCCGTGCAGCAGATGGCCAATGCCATCAAGAAGATCAGCGTGGCGCGCGGCTATGACGTCACGCGCTACACGCTGCAGTGTTTTGGTGGCGCGGGTGGCCAGCATGCGTGTTTGGTGGCCGATGCGCTGGGCATGACGCGCGTTTTTGTGCACCCGCTGGCAGGCGTGCTCAGCGCCTATGGCATGGGCCTGGCCGACCAGAACGTGATCCGCGAGCAGGCCGTGGAAACCAAGCTCGCGCCCGATGCATTGGCAGGCATTGAAGCCACGTTGGATCAATTAGCCACCACCGCACGCACCGAACTGGAGCGCCAGCAGTCGGGCAGCGGCACAGCCGTGGTGCACCGCCGCGTGCATGTGCGTTACGAGGGCAGCGACTCCGCGTTGATCGTGCCGTTTGGCACACAGGCCGAGATCACCGCTGCGTTCGAGAACGCGTACCGCCAGCGTTTTGCCTTCCTCATGCAGGGCAAGGGCCTGGTGGTGGAGGCCGTGTCGGTCGAGGCCGTGGTGCCCGGCGATGCACCCGTGGAGCCGCGCCACGCGCTGCAGCCCGCGCGCGAAGTGCCGCGCCGCAGCACCGTGCGCATGTACACGGGTGGCGTGGATGGTGTCGCCGCGTGGCATGACGCTGCGCTGGTGGTGCGCGAAGATTTGCGCCCCGGCGACGTGATCCCCGGCCCGGCCATCATTGCCGAGAAGAACGCCACGACCATCGTCGAGCCCGGCTGGGAAGCTGCGCTGACCGACCTGGACCATCTGCTGCTCAACCGCCGCGTGGCGCGCGCCGTGCAGCACGCCGTGGGCACCACGGTAGACCCGGTGCTGCTGGAGGTGTTCAACAACCTGTTCATGAACATCGCCGAGCAGATGGGCCTTCAGCTGCAGAACACGGCCTACTCGGTGAACATCAAGGAGCGCCTGGACTTCAGCTGCGCGCTGTTCGACACGGCAGGCAACCTGATTGCCAACGCACCGCACATGCCCGTGCACCTGGGCAGCATGGGCGAGAGCATCAAGACGGTGATTCGCGAGAACACAGGCAAGATGCAGCCCGGCGACGTGTTCGTGCTCAACGACCCGTATCACGGCGGCACGCACTTGCCGGACATCACGGTCATCACGCCGGTCTACATCGGTGATGAAGCTGAGCCCACTTTTTACGTGGGCAGCCGGGGCCACCACGCGGATGTGGGCGGCACCACGCCAGGCTCCATGCCGCCGTTCTCCACGCGCATAGAGGAAGAGGGCGTGCAGATCAACAACGTGAAGCTGGTGGAGCGCGGCGTGCTGCGCGAGGCGGAGATGATTGCGTTGCTCGAAAGCGGCGAATACCCGTCCCGCAACCCGCAGCAGAACATGGCCGACCTGCGCGCGCAGATCGCGGCCAACGAAAAAGGCCAGCAGGAGCTGCGCCGCATGGTGGGCGAGTTTGGCCTCGACGTCGTGCAGGCCTACATGCGCCATGTGCAGGACAACGCCGAAGAGTCGGTGCGCCGTGTCGATCACGCGCCTGAAGGATGGCGCGTTCACGCTGCCTCTGGACAACGGCGCGCAGATCAGCGTGGCTGTGAAGGTGGATGCGATCAACCGCAGCGCCACCATCGACTTCACCGGCACCAGCCCGCAGCAGACCAACAACTTCAACGCGCCCACGGCGGTGTGTATGGCGGCGGTGCTGTACGTGTTCCGCACGCTGGTGGACGACGACATTCCGCTGAACGCGGGGTGCCTCAAGCCGCTCAACGTGATCATCCCGCCGGGCAGCATGCTCAATCCCAACCCACCGGCCTCGGTGGTGGCGGGCAATGTGGAAACGTCTACCTGCATCACCAATGCGCTGTATGGCGCCTTGGGCCTGATGGCGGCGGGGCAGTGCACCATGAACAACTTCACGTTTGGCAGCACGCGCTACCAGTATTACGAGACTATCTCGGGCGGCAGTGGCGCGGGTGGTGTGTGGGATGTCAGCGGCCAGCTCACCGGCGGCTTTGCTGGCACCAGCGTCGTGCAGTGCCACATGACCAACTCGCGCCTGACGGACCCCGAGGTGCTGGAGTTCCGCTTCCCCGTGCGGCTGGAGGGCTACGAGATCCGCAAGGGATCGGGCGGCGGCGGGCAGTACAGGGGCGGCGATGGCGGCATCCGCCGTGTGCGTTTTCTGGAGCCGATGACGGCCAGCATTTTGTCCAACGGCCGCCACCACGGTGCGTTTGGCATGGCGGGTGGGCAGCCCGGCGCGGTGGGCATCAACAAGGTGGTGCGCAGCGATGGCCGCGTGGAGCTGCTGGACCACATCGGCCAGGTGCAGATGCAGCCGGGCGATGTGTTTGAGATCCACACGCCAGGTGGTGGTGGATTCGGCATCTCCGGCCAAAAATAATGGTCAAAATGGCCTCTAGCGCTTATCCAATAAGCGCTAGCAGCTATTAAATCAGGAGTCCTCGGGCTCTGAAGGCGCTTTGGGATGGCTCAGGCTGGGCGGCACATCCAGCCCCATCTGCCGCGCGCGGAACAGCGCGGCGCGCATCAAAAAGATCGACATGATCGGCACCGTGATCGCCACGAACACGGCGATCAGCAGCGCATGCAACGCGAGGCTGCTGTCGGCCACCGAAAAGTACAGCACCGTGCCATGCATGATCAGCCAGCAGCCCAGCGTGGCGATGATGGCAGGGGCATGCACGCGTTCAAAAAATGTGGGCAGCCGCAGCAGCCCGGTGGAGCCCAGCAGCGCCAGCGCCGCGCCCGACAGCACCAGCACGGCGACGATGATTTCAAGCCAAAGTGGCAAGACGGCTTCGGTCATTCGATCACCTCGCCACGCAGCAAAAACTTGGCCATGGCCATGGAGCCGACAAAACTGAACAGCGCCAGCAGCAACGCGGCTTCAAAGTAGTTTTTGCTGCCGTACAAAAGACCCAGCACCAGCATCACCAGCATGCCGCTCAGGTACATGCAGTCCAGCGCCAGCACGCGGTCTTGCGCCGAGGGGCCCTTGAGCAGACGAATCAGTGCGCAGCCCATGGCCAGCGCCAGCATGAACAAGGCGATGGGCAGGGCCCAGTCAAGCACGGGCGTCATTCGAAAATCTCCATAAGGGGGCGTTCATAGCGTTCCTTGACCTTGGCTGCGATGTCTGCGGCATCGTCCACCTCCAGTACGTGCAGCAACAGCATGCTGCGGTCCAGCGACAGTTCGGCCCACGCCGTACCGGGCGTGATGCACACCACCATGGCCAACACGGCCAGGCCGTTGGGGTCCCGCAGGTCGAGCGGTATGTGCACAAACCCGGATGGGTGTTTGCGGCTCTTGGGCGACAGCAGTAGCCGCGCCACGGAGAGGTTGGACAGCACCGTGTCCTTGGCAACCGTGAGTGCCAGGCGCAGCACAGCGCCGGGCTTGCGGATGCGCACGGGCAGCGGGCGCAGCCCCGCAGTCAGCAGCGGTATGGCAAGTCCCATCAGGCCGCCCAGCGCGAAGTGGCCCACGCTGAGACTGCGGTTGAGCACCAGCCAGAGCCCCAGCAAGGCCAGGGACAGCAAGGGCGCAGGCACCAGTCGCTGCAGGGGACTGCGACGGGCGGGTTTGGCGGAGGGGCTGTCCACCGCTGCAGCGCGGGCGTTTTCTGTGCGCTCTTTGTGCTGGGGCGTCATGGTGTGCCGCCTTGTACAGGTGCCGCATTGCCGTGCGTGGGTGAAGTGCTGCTCGGCGGCGGGGTGGGCACGGGGGCCGCGGTCATGATGGCGCGCACGTAGGTCGCGGGGGCGTGCAGCGCATCGGCGGTGGCCTGGGTGTAGCGCATGACCGCGCCCGCTTGCCACACCAGTGCCGCGCAGGCCAGCAGCAACATGGCAATCGGCAGGCCTTCCAGGACCAGCAGTTGGGGCGTTGCACGGCCTTGGGCAGACCAGAAATGGCGAATGCCCGAACGCGTGAGCGCCAGCAGGGCAATGAGCCCCGAAACCACCAGCAAGGCCACCAGCATCCATCCTGCTGCACCCAGTTGAAAGCCGTTGGATGAGCCCAGCCCCAGCGGGTTGAGCAGCGCATGGATCATGGCGAACTTGCCCACAAAGCCCGGCAGGGGCGGCAGGCCCGCAATGACCAGCGTGCAGGCCATGAAGGCCAGGCCCAAAAACGCGGCTGCAGCAGGGATCACCTTGCCGATCAGGGCCTGCTCTTTGTCGTCCAGGTTGATACCGTCAGTGGGTACCAGGTCGGCGGACAGAAAGGGTGCGTCGTCGGTCTGCTCGTAGGGCGCAAGGTTGGAGCCGTTGTTGCGCCAGCGGTCGATCAGGTCGCTGAGCAGAAACAGCGCACTGATGGCCAGCGTGGATCCGAGCATGTAATACAGCAGCCCGGCCGTGAGCAGGTTTTGCCCAAAGCCCACGGCGGCCAGCAAGGTGCCCGACGACAGGATCGCCGCGAACCCGGCCAGATGCCCCAGCCGCTGCGAGCCCAGCATGCCGATGGCGCCAAACGCCAGGGTGAGCATGCCGCCGCCAATAAGCCACTGGCTGCCGAACTGCGCAGAATCTCCGGCCTCTGCGCCAAACAGCAGGGTCCACAACCGCAACACGCTGTACACGCCCACCTTGGTCATCAAGGCAAACAGTGCGCCCACAGGCGCCGTGGCGGCGCTGTAGGCAGGCACCAGCCAGAAGTTGAGCGGCCACACGGCGGCCTTGATGAGAAACGCCACCGCCAATATGGCGGCCGCCGCATGCAGCAGGCCACGGTCTGCGGGTGCGATGCCCGCCATGCTCTGCGCGAGGTCGGCCATGTTCAGCGTACCGGTGATGCCGTACAGCATCGACACGCCGATGAGGAACAGCGACGACGCCGCCAGGTTGATGGCGATGTAGTGCAGCCCAGCCGACACGCGCGGCCGACCCGAGCCATGCAGCAACAGCCCGTAGGACGCAGCCAGCATGATCTCGAAAAACACGAACAGGTTGAACAGGTCGGCCGTGAGAAACGCCCCGGCCAGGCCCATCAGCTGGAACTGGAACAGCGGATGAAAGTGCACCCCCGCGCGGTGCCAGCGCGCGGCCGAAAACAGCACCGTGGCCAGCGCCACCGTGCTGCTGAGCACCAGCATCATGGCCGACAGCCGGTCGATGGCCAGCACGATGCCGTAGGGCGCAGGCCAGTTGCCCGGCAGGTACACGCCCATGCTGGTCTGCACCCCGGGCTGCTTGGCCTGCACCAGCAGCAGTACGGCCACCACCAGGCCCACAAAAGTCGCCACGATGTTGAGCGTGACCTTGGTGCGCTGGCGCTCTTCGCGCAACAGCAGCATCAGCCCGGCGGCGACCATCGGCACTGCGATGGGGGCCAGGATCAGGTGCGGCATCAGCCCTTGCAGAAAAGATTCCATGGATGTCATGTCAGTAGTCCACGGCGCTGCGCATGAAACTGGCGTGGCCTAAGCCAGGGCAGCCGAGCTAGGGCCGCCCCGACGCGAGGGCTGCGTCCCCCTGCCCGCAGCGCGCAGCGCTGCGAGAGCGGGGGGAAGGCGCGAAGCGCCTCAGGGGGGTGTTCTCTAGTCAAGGCATCTCCTGCGCATCCTTGGCGCGCGTGCCGTCCACATGGTCGGTGCCTGACATGCCACGCGAGGCGAGCAGCACCACCAGAAAGAGTGCGGTCATGGCAAAACCGATAACTATGGCCGTGAGCGTCAGCGCCTGCGGCATGGGGTCGGCGTAGTGGGCGAGGTCCTGCGGCAGGCCAGGCTGCAGCACGGGTTCCTTGTCAATGGCCAGACCCAGGCGGCCCATGCTGAAGATGAAGAGATTGACCGCGTATGACAGCAATGACAGGCCCATGATGACCTGGAAGGTACGAGGACGCAGCAGCAGCCAGACGCCCGAACCGGTGAGTACGCCAATGGCCAAGGCCAGTATCAGTTCCATGAGGTTTCTCCCCGTCTTTGGGCGGCGATGTCGCTGGCGGTTGCGTTGCCTGCCGCTTCGGCTTCAGCTTCGGCTGCATCGGCGGCGCGTGCGTTGTTGTAGCGGTGGCTGCGCACCGATTGGTGGGCGATGCCGGTGAGGATGAGCAGGGTGGAGCCGACCACCAGCGTGAACACACCAATGTCAAAAAACAGCGCGCTGGCAACATGGACCTCGCCCAGCACCGGCAGGCTGAGGTGGGCGGTGTGGCTGGTCAGGAACGGATAGCCCCAGAAAAGCGCGCCCAGGCCGGTCGCCAGTGCGGTGAGCAGGCCCACGCCGATCCACCGACGTGGGTACAGCGGCAGATGGGCCTCGACCCACGAGGTGCCCGAAACGATGTACTGCAGCAGCAGCGCCACCGAGAACACCAGGCCAGCGACAAAGCCACCTCCGGGCTCGTTGTGCCCACGCATGAAGATGTACATCGCCACCAGCGTGGCGAACGGTAGTAGCAAGCGCACCAGTACCGCTGGCACCATGAGGTAGCCGATGGCGGTGTCCGTCATCTGGCGCGGGTTGGCCAGGTCGGTGTCCACGTCGGCGGGCAGTGCGCGTTGCTGCGGCGGCAGGTCCATCACCTCGCGCGCCGGGCGAAAGCGCCGCAGCAGCGCATACACCGTGAGTGCCACCACGCCCAGCACCACGATTTCGCCAAAGGTGTCAAAACCGCGAAAGTCCACCAGCATCACGTTGACCACGTTGGTCCCGCCGCCACCGGTAAGTGCGTTTTCCAGGAAGAAGGTGGAGGTGCTGTCCGGGAACGGGCGGCTCATCATCGCGAACGAAAGCAGGGCCATGCCCGCACCAGTGACCAGTGCCAGTGTCATGTCGCGGTAGCGGCGCAACTGCGTGCGCTGCGCTTCGGCCAGCGTGGGCACGCGCAGGCTTTCGTCCCGGCGTGGCAGCCAACGAAGGCCCAGAAGGATCAGGATGGTGGTGACGATTTCGACCACGATTTGCGTGAGTGCCAGGTCAGGTGCCGAGAACCACAGAAATGTCAGGCATACACACAGCCCGGACCCACCCAGCAGCGTGAGCGCCGCCAGCCGGTGGTACTTGGCCTGCCAGGCCGCCGCCATGGCACACAGCGCGCCGAGCAGCCAGATGAGTGCAAAGGCGGGCGACAGTGGTAGCTGGGCGCGGTCGCCAATAGGCAGTCCTCTTGCCCACAGCGGTAAGACTCCCGCCACCAGCGCGGCGCTAACCAGCCAGAGCATCTGCCACTGCAAGCGCCCGGTCCCCAGTAGGCGACGGCCACTGCGCCCAGCCAGGGACACCGCTGCCAACAAGCCTTCAAACAATCGTTGGCCGTTGAGGTGCTGCATGAGCGGTGGCGCATCCAGCGAGCCCCGCGCACGCTGCCAGCGCAGCGCCGCGTACAGCGCTATGCCGCCGCCCAGTGCGACGAGGCTCATCACAAACGGCGTGTTGAAACCGTGCCACACGGCCAGGCTGTAGGTGGGTAACTCGCCCCCCACCACAGGCCGCGCCGCCGCTGCCAGATACGCACCCACCGACCAAGCGGGCAAGGTGCCCACCACCAGGCAGGCCAGCACCAGCAACTCCACCGGCACCCGCATCCAGTGCGGAGGCTCGTGCGGCGGGCGGGGCAGGTCGGTGGCTGGGGGGCCCCAGAACACATCGACGGTGAAGCGCAAAGAATACGCCACGCTGAACATGCCCGCCACCGTGGCAGCCACGGGCAGAAACCATTCCAGCATCGGCGTGGTGTTCACGTACACCGTCTCCGCAAAAAACATTTCCTTCGAAAGAAACCCGTTGAGCAAAGGCACACCGGCCATGGCAGCGCTGGCCACCATGGCCAGCGTCGATGTGATGGGCATCATCTTGCGCAGCCCGGACAGCCGCCTGATGTCGCGGGTGCCGCTTTCATGGTCGACGATGCCCACCGCCATAAACAGCGACGCCTTGAAGGTCGCGTGGTTCATGATGTGGAACACAGCGGCCACGGCGGCCAGCGGGCTGTTCAACCCCAGCAACAGGGTGATGAGACCGAGGTGTGAAATGGTCGAATAGGCCAGCAGCCCTTTGAGGTCGTTCTGGAACATGGCGGCATAGCCACCCACGAGCAAAGTGCACAGGCCCGCGCCCCCCACCAGCCAGAACCATTGCTCGGTGCCTGCCAAAGCAGGCCACAGGCGCGCCAGCAAAAACACCCCTGCTTTGACCATGGTGGCCGAGTGCAAATACGCCGACACCGGCGTAGGCGCGGCCATGGCGTGCGGCAGCCAGAAGTGAAAGGGGAACTGCGCGCTTTTGGTGAGCGCGCCCAGCAGGATGAGCACCAGTGCAGTGGTGTACAGGGCGTGATCTTGGATGAGCTGCCCGGCAGCCAGCACGTGGTCAAGGTCGTAGCTGCCCACGATGTGGCCCAGCACCAGCATGCCGGCCAGCATGCACAGCCCGCCTGTGCCCGTGACCGTGAGCGCCATGCGCGCGCCACGCCGGGCGTCCTTGCGGTGGTGCCAGTAGCCGATCAGCAGGAAGGAAAACAGGCTGGTCAGCTCCCAGAAGAACGCAATCTGGATGATGTTGCCCGACAGCACCACGCCCGCCATCGCGCCCATGAATGCCAGAAAAAATGCAAAGAAACGCGGTACCGGGTCGGCTGCCGACATGTAGTAGCGCGCATACAGCACCACCAGGCTGCCCACGCCCAGCACCAGCATGCAGAACATCCAGGCAAAGCCGTCCATGCGGATGATGAGGTTCAGCCCCAGCGCAGGCAGCCAGGTGACTTCCTGGCGCAGCACGCCGCCGTCCGCAATCTCGGGAAAGTAGAGCGCAGCCTGAATGGTGCAAAAGAGGGCGATCAGGCCCGCCAGCGTGGATTCGGTATTGCGCGCATTGGCGGGCAGAACCGCCGCCAGCAGGCTGCCAATGAAGGGTAGAAGAATGAGGGTGATCAAGGGCATGCGCGGACGATTTTAGGCGGTGAAGATAAAAGCCTTTTGACTGCGCGGCCCATGGTTTGAAACGAACGCTCTGCGGGGCTCCAAAGAAAAAGCCCGCGGAAGCGGGCTTTGCGACTGCGTGGCGTGCTTATTTTTTGGTAGCAGCGTCAGCGGTTGTGGCCGCGGCTGGTGCCTTTGCCACGGGCGCTGCTTCAGCAGGCTTGTCGTCTTTCTTGGTCTTGTTGGCGGCAGCCTTCTTGTCAGCAGCGTTGGTGTCCTTGTCTTTCTTGGCTGCCTTGTCCGCTTTGGCATCCGCTTTTGCGACTGCGGCGGCGCTGAACTTCTTGCCGTTCACGGTCAGGCCTTCCGATGAAAACTTGGCCGCAGTTTTCTCACCCACGCCGCCTACCCGGGCGATGAAGTCACTCCAGTCCTTGAAGTTGCTGTTCTTGCGCTCGTCCAGGATTTTGGTGGAGAGGCTGGGGCCGATGCCCTTGATGCCGTCCAGCTCGGCGGCGGTGGCCTTGTTCACGTCCACGGCCGCAAACGAGGCGGCGGCATACAACAGGGTGATGATGAGCAGTATTTTCTTGAACACGATGGAACTCCCTCGGTGTGTAGATGGTTGGTTTTGATCGCAGCCAGACTCCATAGAAGTCATGGGTTTTCGGTCTGCGAGGCCATCTTATCTACGGCTGAGAAGGCGGTGTAGCCAGTTGTTTCAGAGGTTCAGAGTTCTTCGACGCGGCGTGCCGGGTAGCTGTCCCAGGTCTGGCAACCTGGGCATTGCCAGAAATGCTGGCGCGCCTCAAAACCGCAGGCCGCGCAGCGGTAGCGGGTCAGCGGCTTGACGGCATGGTCGAGCGCGCGCTGGATCTGCGGATGGAACTCTTCGTGTTCCAGTTTTTCTGTGGCCAGCCATTTGGCGGCGGCCACCAAAGACCGTTCCTTGTCCAGGTGCTGCACATAGCGTTGCCGCGCGGCGTCACGCGTGGCTTCGTTAGCGGCCTCTATGGCAACGATGCTTTCGAGTACATCGAGTGAGGGGTTGAGCGCGTAGTGCGCCTGCAGGAGGGCTTGAACTTCGGGAAGTTCGCCAGTGGCCGTTGCGGCCTCGACCATCAGCGGGGCCGCCAGTGGTACGGCAGCGGGGTTGCGTTCGCCCAGTGTCTTGAGGGTCGACAAAACGGCTGCGGACTGCCCCATGAGGCGCTGGAGGCGCGCCATTTCAATGCGTGCGCGTGCGGCATCGGGCGCGGCGGCCACTGCCTGGTCCAGCAGCGCCTTGGCACCGGGCAGGTCACCTTGGGCGATGAGCGCCAACGCCTGCTCGCACAGGTAGTGCGCCTGGCGGGTGCTGAAGTCGCCTTGGTCCGCTGCATGCATCTTGCGGGCAATGGTGGCGGCGTGCGGCCAGTCGCGCGAGCGTTCGTAGATGGCCAGCAGGGCCAGGCGGGCCTGTGGCTCGAAAGGCGTGCCTTCCAGGCGGTGCAAGGCATCTTCGGCACGATCGAGCAGGCCGGCTTTCAGGAAGTCGAGCGCCAGCGCATGCTGTGCACGCTCGCGGTCGGTGCGGCTGAGGTCGCCGCGGGACAGCAGGTGTTCGTGCACGCGCACGGCGCGGTCGTATTCGCCACGGCGGCGGAACAAATTGCCCAGTGCAAAGTGCAATTCCGATGTGTCGGGGTCGTTCTGTACCGCTTCGATGAAGGCATCAATGGCCTGGTCCTGCTGCTCATTGAGCAGGAAGTTCAGCCCCTTGAAGTAAGCCTTGGGTGCGCGGCGGTTCTCGGCCCGCAACTGACGCAGATCAAAGCGCGATGCCAGCCAGCCGAAAACAAACGCGACTGGCAGGCCCAGCAGGATCCAGCTCAGATCAAATTCCATGGACGGAGGGCAGGTCGGGCGGTGGAGGAGGAGCGGGTGTGGCGTTGGAAACCGTGGCGGTAGCCGTAGGCGCCACGATGACCGCCTGCGCTCTGCGCGCAGCATTGCGGTGCTGCCACCAGCGAGGCACCATACCCAGCGCCCCCACGGCCAGCCCTGCGGCAAACGCGGTCAGGACCACCAGCACCAGTGGCGCGCGCCATTGCGTGCCAAAGAAAAAGTGCACGGTCGCGTCTTGCTGGTTGTTCAGTGCGAAAGCGAACAACGTAAAAAAAATGGCTGCCTTGAGCAGCCACAGGAGGTATTTCATCGGTCTCCCCAGTGGTGGGGCGATTCTAAGAGCTTGGGCCTGGCGGGCCGCAGGGCCAGCACAAGGTGAAAATTTAGGTCAAATAGGCCTCTAGCGCTTATCTATAAAGCGCTGATAGCTATCATTTTTGAATAGTAGGGCTGCCCGCTATTCCTGACTTTTCTTCCATTTCGGCGGTGCGTTTGTCCACGGCTTCTCGCAGGGCCTTGCCGGGCTTGAAGTGTGGCACCCGCTTTTCGGGAATGGCCACGGCCTCGCCACTGCGCGGATTGCGCCCCATGCGCGGCGGACGGTGGTTGACCGAGAAGCTGCCAAAGCCCCGGATCTCGATGCGGTGCCCACGCACCAACGCGTCTCCTACGGCGTCCAGAATGGTCTTGACGGCGTATTCGGCATCGCGGTGGGTAAGCTGACCAAAGCGCGCGGCCAGTTCTTCAACGAGGTCTGAGCGGGTCATGGAGTCTTGGGGCATAGGCGGGCTGCTGCGGCTGAATGAGGAGCGGGCGCCGAGGCGCCCGCTGTATGACTTATTAAAAAGTCAGCGTTTTACTTTTCCGAGTTGTCCAGCTTGGCGCGCAGCAGGGCGCCCAGGCTGGTCGTGCCGGCGCTTTCGCGGCTCGATTGCTGGCTCAGGTTGGCCATGGCGCCTTGCTCGTCGATCATGTCCTTTTGCTTGATCGACAGCTGGATGTTGCGGGTCTTGCGATCCACGTTCACCACCACGGCAGTGACTTCGTCACCTTCCTTGAGCACGTTGCGGGCATCTTCCACACGGTCGCGGGAGATTTCCGAAGCGCGCAGGTAACCGATGATGTCTTCGCCGAGGTCGATTTCAGCGCCACGAGCGTCCACGGTCTTGACCTTGCCGGTCACCGTCTGGCCCTTGTCGTTCACGGTCACGAAGGTCGTGAATGGGTCGCCGTCGAGCTGCTTGATGCCCAGCGAGATGCGTTCGCGGTCCACGTCCACAGCCAACACGATGGCTTCGACTTCTTGGCCCTTCTTGTAGTTGCGCACGGCGGCTTCGCCAGCTTCGTTCCAAGACAGGTCAGACAAGTGCACCAGGCCGTCGATACCGGCAGCCAAGCCCACGAACACGCCGAAGTCGGTGATCGACTTGATAGGACCCTTGACGCGGTCGCCGCGCTTGGTGTCCTGTGCGAATTCTTGCCATGGGTTGGCCTTGCACTGCTTCATGCCCAGGCTGATGCGGCGCTTGTCTTCGTCGATTTCCAGAACCATGACTTCGACTTCGTCGCCCAGCGAAACCAGCTTGGCGGGAGCGATGTTCTTGTTGGTCCAGTCCATTTCGGAGACGTGCACCAGGCCTTCGATGCCGGGTTCGAGTTCAACGAACGCGCCGTAGTCGGCGATGTTGGTGATCTTGCCGAACAGGCGGGTCGATTGTGGGTAGCGGCGGTTCACGCCCATCCATGGGTCGTCGCCCATTTGCTTCAGACCCAGCGAGACACGGTTCTTTTCGGTGTCGAACTTCAGGATCTTGGCGGTGATTTCTTGGCCAGCTGTCACCACTTCGGATGGGTGACGGACGCGGCGCCATGCCATGTCAGTGATGTGCAGCAGGCCGTCGATACCGCCCAGGTCCACGAACGCACCGTATTCGGTGATGTTCTTGACCACGCCTTGAACGATGGAGCCTTCCTTGAGGGTTTCCATCAGCTTGGCGCGCTCTTCGCCCATGGAGGCTTCCACCACAGCGCGGCGGCTCAGCACCACGTTGTTGCGCTTGCGATCCAGCTTGATGACCTTGAACTCCATGGTCTTGTTTTCGTACGGCGTCAGATCCTTGATCGGACGGGTATCGATCAGCGAACCGGGCAGGAATGCGCGGATGCCGTTGACCAGAACGGTCAGACCGCCCTTGACCTTGCCGCTGGTCGTGCCAGTGACGAATTCGCCGGATTCGAGGGCCTTTTCCAGGCTCATCCACGAAGCCAGACGCTTGGCCGTGTCGCGCGACAGGATGGTGTCGCCGTAGCCGTTTTCGATGGAGCCAATGGCCACCGATACGAAGTCACCCACTTGGACTTCGAGTTCGCCCTTGTCGTTCTTGAATTCTTCCAGCGGCACGTAGGCTTCGGACTTGAGGCCAGCATTGACCACGACGAAGTTGTGCTCGACGCGCACGACTTCAGCGGTGATGACTTCGCCTGGGCGCATTTCCGTACGCTGCAAGGATTCTTCAAAAAGGGCGGCAAAAGATTCGGACATGTGTTTCCTTGCCACAAACAGGATTCCAGTAGCACTATTGCTACTGTTTTTATAGCTGCTTGCGGTGGTTTTTTGCGGTGAAACCGCGGGTTAGGTTAACGATCCATACCACTTGGGCGCTGGCGCGCGAGAGGGGCGGTATGGGCCTGTTGCAAGGCCTTTCGGCTTGCTGGGGGCCATATGGTGAGATGTGGCCCCGTACTTTTCAACCCTGCGCAGGGACTGCGAAAGGTTGGCGCTCTTGCCACCAGGTCAGCACCTGCTCGACGGCTTCATCAATCGTCAAGGTGGAGTTGTCCAGGACCAGAGCGTCCTGCGCGGGTTTGAGAGGTGCAACGCTGCGGGTGCTGTCCCGGGCGTCGCGCGCTTCCAGATCTGCGCGAAGGTCTTCGATACTAGCCGAAAAACCCTTTGAAATCAACTGTTTATAACGACGCTCGGCGCGGCAAGCGGCGCTGGCCGTCAAGTAGACCTTGAGTGCGGCTCCTGGGAAGATCACCGTGCCCATGTCGCGGCCATCCGCCACCAGCCCCGGCAGGCGCCGAAAGCTGTGCTGCAGGGCCACCAGCGCCTCACGCACCAGCGGAAGGGCCGACACGCGGGATGCATTCATGCCGGCTTCTTCGGTGCGAATGTCATCCGTCACATCGTCGCTGCCCAGCAACACCCGGCCCCCTTCAAAACGCACAGGCAGGGTCTGGGCCATCGTGGCAATGCGGGTTTCGTGGTCCGTATCGATGGCAAAACCTGCCCGCAGGGCGGCCAAGGCTGTAATACGATACATCGCGCCGGAGTCCAAAAAGCGGTAACCCAGCCGCTGCGCTACCGCCGCCGCCACCGTGCCTTTGCCCGAGGCTGTGGGGCCGTCGATGCAGATCACCGGAATCTGCGCAGTGTCAACCTGAGCCACCGAGAACAAGGCTTCGAAATACTCCGGAAACGTCTTGGCCACGCACTTGGGGTCTTCGATGCGCACCGGCAGCCCCGCTGGGTTGAACGCGGCCAACGAGAAGCACATTGCCACGCGGTGGTCGTCGTAGGTGTGGATGCTGGCGGCTTTCCAGTCCTGAACCTGCGCGGGTGGCGTGACGCGAATGAAGTCGGCGCCTTCCTCCACGGTTGCGCCGAGCTTGCGCAGCTCCGCGGCCATGGCCGCGATGCGATCGGTTTCCTTGACGCGCCAGCTGGCGATGTTGCGCAGGGTGGTGGTGCCTTGCGCATACAACGCCATCACGGCCAGCGTCATGGCGGCATCGGGGATGTGATTACAGTCCAGGTCGATGGCCTTCAACGGCCAGCCTTGTCCGGGCGCGCCCCGCTGGATGTGCAGCCAGTTGGGGCCGCCGGTGACCACAGCGCCCATGGCTTGCGCTGCTTCGACAAAGCGGATGTCGCCCTGGATCGAGTCCAGGCCTACGCCCTGAATTTTGATGCCTTTTTGGCCATTAGCGCTTGATGCTATTGCACCAAGTGCTATGAAATAGCTAGCAGATGAGGCGTCTGCCTCAACATGGATATCGCCGGGCGATTGGTAGCGGCTGCCCGCAGCAATGGTGAACCGCTGCCAATTTTGGTGCTCGACCACGATGCCAAACCGCGCCAGCAGCTGCAGTGTGATGGCGATGTAGGGCTTGGAGATCAGTTCGCCCACGACGTCGATCACGATGTTCTGGGTGCCGGCCGCCAGTGGCAGCGCCATCAGCAGTGCGGTCAGGAACTGGCTGGACACGTCACCGCGCACGCGAATGGGCGCAGCCAGTGCCAGAGGAGGCACACCGTCTGCATGGGCAATGCGCAGCGGCGGGTACCCGTCGTTGCCCAGGTAGTCGATGTGGCAACCGAGCTGGCGCAGCGCGTCGATCAGGTCACCAATCGGGCGCTCGTGCATGCGCGCCACGCCAGATAACTCAAATTCGCCGCCCAGCAGCGCCAGCGCTGCGGTGAGAGGGCGCATGGCAGTACCTGCATTGCCCAGAAACAGCTTGGCGGGCGACTGCGGAGCGCGGCCCCCGAGGCCCGTGATGTGGACCGTGCTGCCCGCTTCGTCCACGTTGCAGCCTATCTGGCGCAGCGCATCCAGCATGACACGGGTGTCGTCGGACGCCAGCAGGTCATGCACGGTGGTGGTGCCGTGGCTCAGGGCTGCCAAGAGCAATACGCGGTTGGAGATGCTCTTGGAGCCGGGCAAGTGAACTTCACCTCCAGCAGCGGCAAGCGCAGGGAGGTCGAGGAAGGCAGTGCTGAACATGGGCGAAGCTGAAGGAACAGAGGAGCGCGCGCGGATGCGGGCAAATGGGTTAGCGCGGCTTGGAGGTTCTCTGCGCCCCCATGCGCCAGTGGGCACGGGTCTCACTGGCCAACGTCAACATGTCTTCGAGCGCCTGTGCATCGCCTTTTTCCATGGCTTGTTCCAGGGTGCGCAGCGCTTGCTGGAACAGCTTGGACTGGGCGATCAGCTCTTCACGGTTGGACAACAAAATGTCGCGCCACACCTTGGGGTCGCTGGCTGCAATGCGGGTGAAATCCCGGAACCCGGGGCCTGCCAGAGACAAGAATTCGTCGCCGGTCGACTGGCCGGTGATGCTGTTCATCATCGCAAAGGCCAGTACATGCGGCAAATGGCTGACGGCTGCGAAGGCTGCATCGTGCGACTCGGGCGACATGCTGGTCACGCGACTGCCCAGCGCCGTCCAGATCTCCTCGGCCTTTTGCAGTTGGGCCGTGAAGGTGCGTTCGGTGGGCGTCAGGATGACCTGGCGTCCGCTGTAAAGATCGGCCTCGGCATGTTCGACGCCCGACACCTCGCGGCCGGTAATGGGGTGCGCAGGCACAAATGAGCCCACCTGGTCGCGCAAGGCACGGCGCGCGGCCTGAACCACATCGGCTTTGGTGGAGCCCACGTCCATGATCAGCATCTGCGGTGTGACCAGGTGCTTGATGGCCTTGAGCGTGGCCTCTGTGGCTGCCACCGGCACGGCGACCAGCACAATATCGGCGCCGGCCACGGCCAGCAAAGCCGATGGCGCTTCGACGTCGATCACGCCCATCTGGCGAGCGCGGTCAGTCGTGGAGGGCGACTTGCTGTAGCCCACCACACGTTTGACCAATCCGGCCTTCTTCATGGCCAGTGCAAACGAGCCACCCATGAGCCCGCAGCCGATCAGTCCCAGTTGTTCAAACATGGCGGCGGCTCCTTAGGATGACACGGGGTAGGTACCCAGAACCTTGTAGAACGCGCAGAGGCTGCGCAGCTCCTCCAGGGCACGCGCCACGTGGGGCTGGGCGGGGTGACCATCAAGGTCGATGTAAAAGTAATACTCCCACTGGCCGGTGCGGGCCGGGCGGGACTCAAAGCGGGTCATCGACACACCGTGGGCCTTCAGCGGCACCAGCAGATCGTGAACGGCACCGGGCTGGTTGGGCACCGACACCACCAGACTGGTGCAGTCCTTGCCCGATGGCGGCGGAGTTTGCAGCGTGTGCGGCAGGCAAATGATGGCGAAACGCGTGCGGTTATAGGCGTCGTCCTGAATGGCGTGGGCCACGATGTGCAGGCCAAACTGGGTGGCCGCGCGCTCGCTGGACAGTGCTGCCCAGCCAGGGTTGGTCGTGGCCAGGCGGGCGCCTTCGGCATTGCTGGACACCGGGCGGCGCTCGGCGTGGGGCAGGTGTTTGGTCAGCCAGGCCTGGCATTGGGCCAGGGCTTGTGGGTGGGCCATCACCACTTCAACACCTTCGAGCGAGTTGCTGGTGCGCAGCAGGTTGTGGCGAACCAGCAGGCTGACTTCGCCCACCACATGCGTGGGTGTGTG
Source organism: uncultured Gammaproteobacteria bacterium (assembly GCA_963784815.1). GTDB lineage: Bacteria > Pseudomonadota > Gammaproteobacteria > Burkholderiales > Burkholderiaceae_C > Acidovorax. Next base: position 46,146 of record CAWATB010000016.1, read on the forward strand.
CAGGAACAGGTCCAGCGAGCGTGTGACCACGCCTTCGGTGGAGTTCTCTACACCGACCACGCCGTACTGCGCACTGCCTGCAGCGGTGGCGTGGAACACTTCGTCGAAGTTGGCGCAGTACATCAGGTCGGCGGCGCCGCCAAAGAACTCGATGGCGGCCTGCTCGCAGAAAGTGCCTTCGGGGCCCAACACCGCCACGCGCTGTGGCGACTCCAGCGCCAGGCATGCGGACATGATCTCGCGCCAAATGGCTGCTACGTGGGGTCCTTTGAGCGGGCCCGGGTTGGCGGTCTGAATCTTCTCGATCACCTGGGCCACGCGGTCCGGGCGAAAGAAGGGGGTACCCTCGCGCTTCTTGACTTCGCCCACTTGCTCTGCAACCAGCGCCCGCTGGTTCAGCAGCGAAAGAAGTTGCTGGTCAATGCTGTCAATCTGCACGCGCAGGCTGGCGAGGTCGGGTGATGCTTGCGGATTGGTCATGAATGGGGTGCTGTCGGGGGCGGGCCTTGGAATGACGGTAGCTGCCAGAGTCGTGCCATCACATGGCGGTCGGAGTGCTCTCTGTCAGGCCTGTTTTTTTTCAAATTCTCGCATGTAGTCCACCAGCGCCTGCACGCCTGCGATGGGCATGGCGTTGTAGATGCTGGCGCGCATGCCGCCCACGGACTTGTGGCCCTTGAGCTGCAGCAGGCCGCGTTCTTTGGCGCCAGCCAGAAAGGCGTCGTTGCGGCTTTCGTCACGCAGAAAGAACGGAATATTCATGCGCGAGCGGCAATTGACCGCCACTTTGTTCACGTACAACTGCGAGCTGTCGATGGCGTTGTACAGCAGGTTTGCCTTGGCGATGTTGCGCTGTTCCATCGCAGCGACGCCGGTGAGCGCGCCTTCTTGCTGGCGCTTGAGCCACTGAAAGGTCAAACCCGCGATGTAAATGCCCCAGGTGGGGGGCGTGTTGTACATCGACTGGTTGTCGGCCACGATTTTGTAGTCAAACGCGCTGGGGCAGGTCGGCAGTGCGTGGCCCAGCAGGTCTTCGCGCACGACCACGAGCGTGAGCCCCGCGGGGCCCAGGTTCTTCTGCGCGCCACCAAACGCCAGGCCTACACGGGACCAGTCCACGGGTCGGGAGGCCACGTGCGATGAAAAATCGATCACCAGCGGCGCATCGCAGCCCAGCGCCTTCAGGTCTGGCAGCTGGTGAAATTCGATGCCGTTGATGGTCTCGTTGGTGCAGATGTGCAGATAGCTGGCACCGCGGCTCGTCGTCCAGGTGGCTGGGTCGGGCAGGGTGGTGAACCCGGTGTCTTCCGCGGTGGCCACCACGTTCACTTCAGAGGCGTACTTGCGGGCTTCCTTGTGTGACTTCTGGCTCCAGCTACCTGTCACCACAAAATCAACGACGCCGGCGCGCGACAGATTCAGTGGAACGATGGCGTTCTCGGCCAACCCGCCGCCCTGCATGAACAAAATCTTGAAATGCGATGGAACCGCCAGCAGCTCGCGCAGGTCGGCTTCTGCCTGTTCATAGATGGACAGAAACTCTTTGCCGCGATGGCTCATTTCCATCACGCCCATGCCGCTGCCGTGCCAGTCCAGCATCTCGGCTGCGGCCTGTTCCAACACGTCGGCAGGGATGGCGGCCGGGCCGGCCGAAAAGTTGTACGGGCGTGTCATGAAATATTGGTAAAAATGGCTCTAGCGCTTGCTAGATAAGCGCTAGTAGCTCTGCATTTAATAGCATGGCAATTCGGCAAGTCTCTGCTGGCCGTGAATCGCCATGCAGGGTCGGTCAGGCGTCAGGTGGCTCGGGTGTATCTGCTGCGGGGCCGTTGTCAGTGCCGGAGGCGTCTTCGCTCCCAGATTCTGCTTCGATCACGTTCGCGTCGTTCTCGACAATGCGCTGCAGGCCGCTCAATTGCGAACCTTCGTCCAGTGCAATCAGCGTCACTCCCTGCGTGGCGCGGCCCAGTTCGCGAATCTCAGACACCCGGGTGCGCACCAGCACGCCCTTGTCGGTGATCAGCATGATCTCGTCGTCGGCATGCACCAGCGTGGCCGCGACAACCTTGCCGTTGCGCTCGCTCTGCTGGATGGCGATCATCCCCTTGGTGCCACGGCCGTGGCGCGTGTACTCGGTGATGCTGGTGCGCTTGCCGTAGCCGTTTTCGGTGGCAGTGAGCACGCTTTGCGTTTCGTCCTCGGCCACCAGCATGGCGATCACGCTCTGACCGTCTTCCAGCATCATGCCGCGCACGCCGCGCGCCGCACGGCCCAGGGGGCGCACGTCGTTTTCGTCAAAGCGCACGGCTTTGCCGCCGTCGCTGAACAGCATGACGTCGTGCTTACCATCGGTCAGCGCGGCGCCAATCAGGTAATCGCCGTCATCCAGGTTGACGGCGATGATGCCGCCCTTGCGCGGGTTGCTGAATTCGTCGAGCGCGGTCTTCTTCACGGTGCCCATGCTGGTGCCCATGAACACATAGCGGTCGGCAGGGAAGGTGCGCATGTCGCCCGTGAGCGGCAGCACGACATTGATCTTCTCGCCTTCTTGCAACGGGAACATGTTGACGATGGGGCGGCCGCGCGAACCACGCGAGCCGGCAGGCACTTCCCACACCTTGAGCCAGTACAGGCGGCCACGGTTGGAGAAGCACAGGATGTAGTCGTGCGTGTTGGCGATGAAGAGCTGGTCGATCCAGTCGTCTTCCTTGGTCGCCGTGGCCTGTTTGCCGCGTCCGCCGCGCTTCTGCGCGCGGTACTCGGACAAAGGCTGGCTCTTGATGTAGCCCGTGTGGCTGAGGGTCACCACCATGTCGGTGGGCGTGATCAGGTCTTCGGTAGACAGGTCTTGCGCGCTGTACTCGACGATGCTGCGACGTGCGCCCAACTTGTTCTGGCCGAACTCCGTCTTGATGGATGTCAGCTCGTCGCCAATGATGGTCGAAACACGTTCGGGCTTTGCCAGAATGTCTAGCAGGTCTTCGATGACCGCCATGACTTCCTTGTACTCGGCCACGATCTTGTCCTGCTCCAGGCCCGTCAGGCGTTGCAGGCGCATCTGCAGGATTTCCTGGGCTTGGGTGTCGGACAGGCGATACAGGCCGTCCTGACCCATGCCGAATTCCTTTTCCAGCGAGTCAGGGCGGTAGTCGTCGGCGCTGATCACGCCGCCATCCGCACGGGTACGGGTGAGCATCTCGCGCACGAGCTTGCTGTCCCATGGGCGGGCCATCAACTCGGCCTTGGCCACCGGTGGGGTAGGGGCGTTGCGGATGATGGCGATGAAATCGTCGATGTTGGCCAAGGCTACGGCCAGGCCTTCCAGTACATGCCCACGGTCGCGTGCCTTGCGCAGCTCGAACACCGTGCGGCGGGTAACCACCTCGCGGCGGTGCTGCAGGAAGACACTGATCAGGTCGCGAAGATTGCAAAGGCGGGGCTGGCCGTCGATCAGCGCCACCATGTTCATGCCGAAGGTGTCCTGCAGCTGCGTTTGCTTGTACAGGTTGTTGAGCACCACCTCGGGTACTTCGCCGCGCTTTAGTTCGATCACCAGGCGCATGCCCGACTTGTCGGACTCGTCCTGGATGTGGCTGATGCCTTCGATCTTCTTCTCGTGCACCAGCTCGGCCATGCGCTCCTGCAGCGTCTTCTTGTTGACCTGGTAGGGCAACTCGTCGACGATGATCGCCTGGCGCTGGCCCTTGTCGATGTCTTCGAAGTGGCACTTGGCGCGCATGATCACGCGGCCGCGGCCCGTGCGGTAGCCGTCCTTTACGCCGTTAATGCCGTAGATGATGCCGGCCGTAGGGAAGTCAGGCGCAGGGATGATCTCCATCAGCTCGTCGATGGTGACATCTGGATTGCGCAGCATGTGCAGGCAAGCGTCCACCACCTCGTTCAGGTTGTGCGGCGGGATGTTGGTGGCCATGCCCACAGCAATGCCAGACGAGCCGTTGACCAATAGATTGGGCAGCTTGCTGGGCAGTACGATGGGCTCAGTCAAGCTACCGTCGTAGTTAGGGCCAAAGTCGACGGTTTCCTTGTCGATGTCGGCCAGCATTTCGTGGGCGATCTTGTCCAGGCGGATTTCGGTGTACCGCATGGCCGCAGCGTTGTCGCCATCGACCGAACCGAAATTGCCCTGACCATCAATCAACGGATGGCGCAAGCTGAATGGTTGCGCCATGCGCACGATCGTGTCGTAGATCGCAGAGTCCCCGTGGGGGTGGTACTTACCCATCGTCTCGCCAACCGCCTGAGCACTCTTTCGGTACTTGCTGTTGTAGTTGTTGCCCATCTCGTGCATGGCATACAACACGCGTCGATGTACCGGCTTCAAGCCGTCTCGCGCGTCGGGCAGGGCTCGACCTACGATCACGCTCATCGCGTAATCGAGGTAACTGCGCCGCATCTCTTCTTCAAGGCTTATCGGCAGGGTTTCTTTGGCAAACTGGGTCATTGGGGACGGCGGTGGCGGCAAAGGAGAGTCATTTTAGGGGCAAGACCGTGTAGCGACTGCGCAACATATGGTGGCAATTCAGGTTTTGTCCTACGGCGCCCGGGTGGGTGCCCCCGCTTTTGCCCTGTTACGTATGGCACAATCGTTTGAACGCTTTGGGTGATGGTCACTCCAAGCGTCCTGATTCGCAGCGCGGCTGCGGCTTTTTCCCCAAGAGGAGAACCATGAAGAAACTGAACAAAGTGGCGATGTTGTTTGCCTCTGCAGCGCTCGCAACCGCCGCAGGCGCACAAACTGTTGACAACTGGAGAAACGCTTCTGGCGTGGTCTGGAAAAACGGTACCAACGAATACTGCTGGCGCGATGCCAACTGGACGCCTGCAACTGCCGCTCCAGGTTGCGATGGCGCTATCACAGCTGCTGCTCCAGCACCTGCTGCTGCTCCAGCACCTGCTGCTGCTCCAGCACCTGCTGCTGCCCCAGCACCCGCTGCTGCTCCAGCACCTGCCGTCGCCACGAAGGTGACCTACGCCGCTGACGCTTTCTTTGACTTCGACAAGTCGGTGCTGAAGGCAGAAGGCAAGGCCAAGCTGGACGACCTGGTTTCCAAGGTCAAGGGCATCAACCTGGAAGTCATCATCGCCGTGGGTCACACTGACTCCGTCGGTTCCGATGCTTACAACCAAAAGCTGTCGGTTCGTCGTTCCGAAGCCGTCAAGGCTTACTTGGTGTCCAAGGGCATCGAAAAGAACCGCGTTTACACAGAAGGTAAGGGCGAGAAGCAGCCAGTTGCAGATAACAAGACTGCAGAAGGCCGCGCCAAGAACCGCCGCGTTGAAATCGAAGTCGTCGGTACCCGCGCTTCCAAGTAATTTTCGAATTACTTCGTAAAAAAGCCCCGGCGACGGGGCTTTTTTACGTCTGGCGCTGTCTGACGATCCACTTCCTTCATGGACAATCACTAGCATGAGCGACCTTGTTAATGCAGATCCGGCCGAATTGGCCAAGTTTTCAGCCCTCGCACACCGGTGGTGGGACCCTGAGAGCGAGTTTCGTCCGTTGCACCAAATCAATCCGTTGCGATTGGACTGGATCAATGAACTGAGCGGGCTTCAGGGTAAGCGTGTGTTGGATGTGGGTTGTGGCGGTGGAATCCTCGCCGATTCCATGGCGCGCAAGGGTGCTGATGTGCTGGGCATTGATTTAGCTGCCAAGGCCTTGCGCGTTGCGCAACTGCATGCCTTGGAAGCGCAAACAAGCCATGTCGAGTACCGAGAAGTCAGCGTTGAAGCCTTGGCTCAAGAGCAACCCTCCGGATTTGATATCGTTACTTGTATGGAGATGCTGGAGCATGTACCTGACCCGGTATCGGTAGTGCGAGCCTGTTCCGAATTGGTCAAACCCGGCGGCTGGGTGTTTTTCTCGACCATCAACCGCAATGCCAAGGCATTCATGTTGGCCATTGTGGGTGCCGAATATGTTCTGAACATGTTGCCACGCGGCACCCATGAATACGCAAAAATGATCCGACCCAGTGAACTTGCCTCCAGTTGTCGTGCTGCAGGGCTGGATGTTCAGCACACGCGCGGACTTGAGTACAACCCCCTGACCCGGCGCTATTGGCTCAGTGCGGATACCAGCGTGAACTATCTTTTCGCTACGCGTCGAACTGCTTAACGTCGACGCTCCATACATATAAATATGTTCAGCAACATTCGCGCGGTTCTGTTTGATCTTGACGGCACGCTGATAGACAGTGCCCCCGACTTGGGGGCTGCGGCAGACAAAATGCGGACAGATCGAGGTCTTCCTTCATTGCCGCTGGAGCGCTACCGCCCCATGGCGGGCGCCGGCGCCCGTGGGATGTTGGGAGAGGCTTTCGGCATGACGCCTGATCATCCGGAGTTCGCTGCGATGCGAGAAGAGTTTTTTTTGAATTATGAGTCGCAGATGACGACTCGCACCATGATTTTTGAAGGCGTGGCAGAACTGGTGAACCAGATACTGCTAAGCAGCATGACTTGGGGTGTTGTCACCAACAAAGCGGCGCGGTTCACCGATCCGCTAACCCGCGCCATCCCTTTGTTTGTGAGTGCCGGAGCCATTGTGAGCGGCGACACCACACCTCACGCAAAGCCGCACCCCGCGCCTTTGTTGGAAGCAGCATCGCGCTTGAATATTTCGCCTGATCAATGCATCTACGTTGGTGACGACGAGCGCGACATCGTTGCCGGGCTTGCTGCAGGGATGGGCACGGTGGCCGCAACCTACGGATACCTGGGCGCCAAGACAAATCCGAAGGAGTGGGGTGCGCACGCCTCAATAAATTCTCCCAACGAGCTCTTGCAATTGCTTCGGGGCACCTAAAATAGAGGCTATGGGGCTGTCCTGGTTTCGACGTGGGTTCGGAATCGGCGTGGTGCATGTCGAGCTTGAGTCACGCTCGTAAATCTCGATTTAAAAAACTAACTGCAAACGACGAACGTTTCGCACTCGCTGCTTAATTGCCAGTGAGCCTTGCAACAGTTGGCCGATGGGCTGGGCAAGGGGGTTCTGAGCAATCAGCGCCTCCCGGCTGCAAGGATAATTACATGGGCTGGTCCTGATCCGGGTACCTTGGATTGGGGCGAGACAATAGGGTACTGGCGGCCGGTGTAGCGTGCGACTGCGCGACAACGGTGGCGAGACTTAAATCAGACCGCTAAGCATGTAGATCTGCCCGATGAAGGCTTGCGGACGCGGGTTCAATTCCCGCCAGCTCCACCATTACGACGTCCAAGGGCGTTCGCTGACTAATCCAGCGAACGCCCTTTTTCTTTGCCGAATCAAAGGCTTACAGCACATACAGGTGTGCTGTCTTCCTTGCGTATCCAAATTGCAGAGGGAGGACAACTGGAAAAGTCGCAGCCTTGGATCGTTTGTTGCTGGTGCCACCCGCAAGGCCTGCCCTCAATTTGCCGTCTAGCGAACAGGTTGTACCGTCGTGTATCAATTCTTGAGTCTTCGGAATCAGGGTCTCACAATCCCCTTTCAACTAGCCGGACGCCGACATGCCAATGGAGTACTTACGGGGGTTGGAGCGTGATGACCTCCCCTTGATCGAAACAGATGTAGGCAACATCGACAAGCTGCGCGTGCTGCACGCCGCGGGGATGGTAGAAGTTCGGTTGCCGCCAGTGGATGCGCTGCAGCCGAAAGCTCATGTGCTTTACATCACAGGATTGGGTTGCGCCACATTGCGCGTCCATGGCGCGGGCCGGGCGGCGCCGCGGCTGCAAATGCAGTGTGACCTTGAGTCGTCGCTAGATTGATGTCCGCGCCTATGGTGTGTCTCCTGCGCGAATGCGTCCTACAAATTGATGCGCTGCACAAGAAGAGAAATTTCGACGCCCCAAAAATACGATAGGCCATCCGTATTACTGGCTTGGCCGGGTTGAAAGGCGCATATGAGCACTTGGTACAAATTGGAACTGGGCAACGATGATCAGGCTTTCGAGCCTACGTTGCGCATTCAGCAGATGTTCATGTCGAAGTTTCTGATGTGCCCTCCAGGTTCGGGGCGTGCGCTGTTCTCTTGTTATGACAAAGATAAAGACAACTTGTGCTTGTATTTCTCTCCTGCAGCTGCGGACATCGCGCTGCGCGTGTATGCGAAGCCGTGTGATCCACCCACCGCCTTGGACTGCATTGGGCTCTTGGCGGGGGAGGGCGATGCCTTGGGGATTGATCCTCGGGAGTTTGCCAAAGCGGCTTGATGTTCGCTCGGCAGGTTCCCGCTGTGGAGGCCATGTGGCGGCTCGTGTTCGTAGTCTTCCTCCTACGCGCGTGTATCGCTCAATCTGACCAACAGCGGATACGCAGTGCGACCCAATGGCCATGAAGCCTGTCAAGTCCAGCACGCCCACCGCGAGGTTCACAGCATGTATTCTTTTGAAAAAATATCTCACCACGTAGACACAGACACGTGGGCAGACGGGCCATCGTTGCAGATGGGGCAGCCGGCGGATCGGGCGGAACAGCGACAGCTGAGTGATCGAGTGGACTTCTATGCAGGAGATAGCCACGGCGTAGACAGGGAGCTTCAGTTTGCAGACCGCGGTCTTCCGCAAGCCCAGGCATTGGGCTGATGAGGTTCTAACCTTGGCTTTGAGTCTTTTGAGTCATCCAGCAAGGATTCAGTCGTGGTACTGACGCTGCATATCGGACACAAGGGGTCGCACCACTACCTGGCCAGGGTGTTTGACGGCCGGGAATTGGTGGGAGAGCCTACGGACCACACTCGAATCGACGAAGCCATCACCTCTTATGGAGAGCATGGAGGGCAGCGCTTTCCAGGGGTTTCAGCGTTTGAAATCTGGTACGACGGGTGGAGTATTGGCGAGGTGCCACTCGAGCAAATGCGCACCGACGCTCCTGATCTGGCGAGTCGTCTGGTTGTGCTTTCAGCGGTACTTCGCTGACGTCTCCGCAGTCGCGCCGATGGATACAAAGTGAAATAAACCGAAACTGCGTCGAGAAGACGTCTGGTGCGTCACTCGGCACCATCAGGGTCATGTTCAACACCGTCCTCGAAAGGACTGCATCATGAAACCCTGGATCAAGAGAACCCTCATGGCCGTGTTTGGCGCCTCCATCGTGGTGGGCGGATTGACGGCGTGTTCGAGCAGCCACCACCATCGCGGCCCCATGACGGCGGAGAAAATGTCTGAAGTGCGCGGCAAAGTGGTGGATCGAGTCTCCAGCAAGCTGGACCTGAACGAAGCGCAAAAGCAAAAGCTCAATGTTTTGGCAGACAAGATGGAAGCTCAGCGCATTGCATTGATGGGCAAGGCGACAGACCCGCGGGCCGAAATGCAGGCGATTGTGTCGGGTGACAAGTTTGATCGGGTACGTGCGCAGAGCTTGCTGGAGGAGAAAACCCGCGCAGTTCAAGCGAACAGTCCTGAAGTCATCACGGCGCTGGCCGATTTTTATGACAGCCTGAACGTAGAGCAACAGCAAAAAGTGCGTGAGCTGATGCAGCGTCGCAAGGGCTGGATGGCCCGCGGGTGACGTGGGTGGGTCAATCCATGTCTCCCACACTTGCACCCATTCATCAGCTCGCGCAAGGTGTGCGGGCGCATGGCCCCGCTTTGCTGGCGGGCATGGACGACCCGCATGACGAGCTCATGTCGCTGGTTTGGGGCCCGCGCTTTGACCGTGAACACGCGCTCGGCCTACTGGCCCGGCAACCGCAGACTGCCGCTTACACATTGCCCGCGTTGCTTGCGGCAGCCGACCACTTCGACGCGCTGCATGCCCCGGCACAAGGCCGGTTGCGCAGGCTCATCGTGCGTCACCGCGCATTGCGTGCGGTTAACGTTCGTGCTGCAGAGGGCAACGTACCCTGCACAGCCCCCGAGGTCATCCATAACGCCTGACGGTGTAAGAATTGCTCATGCACCGCATTTTGCTTATTGACGACGACGCACAGCTTGGGCCTCCACTCACTGTTTACTTTCAGCGGTTCGAGTTGGAACTGGTTCATGCCCTCAAACCCAGCGACGGGTTGGCCCAGCTGGGGGCGGGTGGTTTTGATGCGGCCATTTTGGATGTGATGCTGCCCGAGATGGATGGTTTTGAGCTGTGTCGCACCATTCGCAAGCAAGGTGATCTACCCATCGTGATGCTCACGGCACGTGGCGAAGTCATGGACCGTGTGGTGGGGCTTGAACTGGGTGCCGACGACTATCTGCCCAAGCCATTTGAGCCGCGCGAGCTGGTGGCCCGGCTGCAGACGGTGTTGCGCCGCCGCCGTGTGCCAGGGCCGGGAGAGGCGCTGGCGTCCCTGCAATTTGAAGGACTGGTGATTGATGCAGCCCGCCGCAGCGTGCTGCGACAAGGCGTGGTCGTAGAGCTGACGGGCACCGAGTTTGACCTGTTGCACATGCTGGCGCGAGAGCCAGGCAAGGTGTTCAGCCGAGACGATATCCTGAACCAACTTCGCGGCCATGAGGCCGAGCTTTACACCCGTGCAGTTGATATCGTGGTCAGCCGCCTGCGCAAAAAGCTGGAACCGCTCGACTGCATCAAGACGCTGCGCAACGCAGGCTACTCGCTGGCATTGCGAAAGGCCGTGCCATGAGGTTTTGGCACCTCCCGGCGCACCGGCTAGACGAACACGATTGTCCCTGGCACCTGCGCGCGCGCAACGCAGTGGGCTACTCGCTGCGTATTCGGCTGGTGCTGGTTTTTATGGCACTTGCGGTGACCGTTGCCGTCACCTTCATGGGCGGTGTGCAAAAAGCCGTGTCGGTGGGCTGGCGCGAGGCGGCGCGTCCTCTGTTGATGGACTACGTCGACCGCCTCACGGCAGAGATTGGTAACCCACCCAGTGTCGAGCGAGCGCAGGCCATTGCTAAGCGCCTTCCCCTGACACTACACATTCAAGGTCCAGAGGTGAACTGGGCCTCTCACCCGGATCAACCCCAGCCCCATTGGATGAGCGACAAGGTTCGCAAGGACGATCACTGGTCCGGAGACGAGAACGGCAAGAGTTTGTTGCAGCGCACAACTACCGATGGTCACACCATTGACTTCGGGCTCAACGCACTGTCTTGGGACAAGCGCCCGCGCATCGCGTGGGGCACGCTCACCGTTTTATTGCTGCTGACCGCGTTGGCATTTGTCTATGTGCGCCATCTTCTGCGCCCGCTCGACGACATCCGCAGCGGTGCGCAACGATTTGGCAACGGCAACTTTGCGCAACCCATACCGGTGCGACATGCGCATCGGCCGGATGAACTGGGCCATCTGGCCGCAACCATCAACACCATGGGGGACGACATCCACCAGATGCTGGAGGCCAAACGCGCCTTGCTTCTGGCCATGAGCCACGAGCTGCGCAGCCCCCTGACGCGCGCGCGGCTGAACACTGAGCTTTTACCCGAAACCGCTGATGTGCAGACCCAGCGCCTGGCCCTGATGCGCGACCTGGGCGAGATGGCGGGTCTCATCACTGATTTGCTGGAGAGCGAGCGCCTGGCGGGCCGCCATGCCGCACTGCACCGCGAGCCCACGGACATTGCCGAGCTGGCGCGTGAGGTGATTGCAGACCTGCAATCGCGCCATGCAGGCGCTGCTCTGATCGCGGTGCATGTCGCGCAAGCGGTGCCCGCAGTCCGGCTCGACCGGTCCCGCCTGCGGCTGTTGCTGCGCAATCTACTCGACAACAGCCTGCGCCACAGCGACCCCAGTGCACCGCCGCCTGAACTGCACTTGCGGCTGGTGGATGGTGCGGTCGAAATCGAGGTGCGCGACCATGGCCCGGGTGTGCCGCCCGAGCATCTGCCACATCTGGCCCAGGCGTTTTATCGACCAGACACGGCCCGCCAGCGCACCACCGGCGGCGTGGGTCTGGGCCTGTACCTGTGCCGCTTGGTGGCGCAGGCGCACGACGGACAACTGAATATGCGCAACGTCGAACCCGGCCTTTCCGTCACGGTGCGCTTGCCGGTGATGGATTGACAGAAAAAAGCAGGCGAGTGCGATTGGCAACCACTGCAGGGCCGGGCTTGGCGGTGCAATCGTGGCAACGCACAGCCGCGGGTGCACCACCCGGGCACCACTCTCACTGCCCACACATGGTGCAAGCGCCCGCTCTGCGGGTGGTGTGGTCTGTAGAGTGCGAGAGAAAAACATCCGAAAAAAATGAGCCAAATCGGCATCTAACGCTTATCCATAAAGCGCAGATAGCTATCAAATAGATAGCCATCAAATGGGAGCCGGTAGCATGCCGAACCGCCGATTTCCACCCTGGCCCCGCTTTTGCTTAGACAGATCACCTCGCCGCATGAATCGGTGATTTTGGTGTTTACCCTGTATATACAGGTATGCTTCAACTGTCATCATGGCGGCCGGGATGCGGGTGCAGCCCGGCCGGGTGGGCCCAGAAATTTTTCTTCAAACAGGAGCAGATGATGACTCGATCGGTTGTGAAATGGACGTCGCTGGCAGCGGCAACGGCATGCATGTATGGCACTGGCCGCACCGGCCCAGGCGCAGGACACCAAAATCGTGCTGGGCATGTCCGGCTGGACGGGCTTTGCACCGCTCACGCTGGCCGACAAGGCGGGTATCTTCAAGAAGAACGGCCTGGATGTGGAGATCAAGATGATTCCGCAGAAGGACCGCCACCTGGCGCTGGCATCCAAATCGATCCAGTGCGCCGCCACCACAGTGGAGACACACGTCGCCTGGAACGCCAACGGCGTGCCCATCGTGCAGATCTTCCAGATGGACAAGTCCTACGGTGCCGATGGCATTGCGGTGCGCGGCAACATCAATAGCTTTGCCGACCTCAAGGGCAAGACGATTGGTGTGGACGCGCCCGGCACGGCGCCGTACTTCGGCCTGGCCTGGATGCTGAGCAAAAACGGCATGAGCCTCAAGGACGTGAAGACCACCACGCTGTCGCCTCAGGCGGCCGCGCAGGCCTTCGTGGCCGGCCAGAACGACGCCGCCATGACGTACGAGCCCTACCTGTCTACCGTGCGTGACAACCCTGCCGCAGGCAAAATTTTGGCCACCACACTCGACTACCCCATGGTGATGGATACCGTGGGCTGCGACCCCACCTGGCTGAAGGCCAATCCCAAGGCCGCACAGGCCCTCACCAATTCGTACTTCCAGGCGCTGGACATGATCAAGGCCGACCCGACCAAGTCCAACGAGATCATGGGCGCCGCCGTCAAGCAGACGGGTGAGCAGTTTGCCAAGTCATCGTCCTTCCTGCGCTGGCAAGACAAGGCCGCCAACCAGAAGTTCTTTGCGGGCGAATTGCAGTCCTTCATGAAGGACGCCACAGCCATCCTGCTGGAGGCCGGCATCATCCGCAAGGCGAATGAAGACCTGAACGTCACGTTCGACGCGAGCTTCATCAAGTAAAAGGAGCGGCCAACACAACTCTTCTGGCGTCGTTGCTCCCTCTTGTCGTACTCACCGTACTGCCTGCGAGGAAGCGCCTAGCCAGAACCGCTTCGCTGAGTTGTCTTGGCCACTCCCAACCACCAGAAAAAGAACGCACCATGTCCGCTGTGCAACCCTTATCCGCTACCGAGCCAAAAGCCAACGTGCGCCATCGCTCACTCGCTCCGTTGGAGCCCGTGAGCGCCCGTGCCCGCTGGTTGCTGGGCTTTGGTTTTTTTGTGTTGTTTGTGCTGGTGTGGGCGTTCTTCACGCTGGGCGGCTATGTGTCGCCCACGTTTTTGGCCAGCCCCGTCACCATGGCCAAGGAGGGCTGGCTGCTGTTCGCGGAGTACGGCTTTCACAAGGACATCGGCATGACGGTGTGGCGCGTGTTCGGTGGCTTCATCCTGGCCGCCGTGGTGGCCGTGCCGCTGGGCATTGCCATGGGTGCCTACAAAGGCATCGAGGCATTTTTTGAGCCCTTCATTTCGTTTTGCCGCTATCTGCCAGCCTCGGCCTTCATCCCGCTGCTCATTCTGTGGGCGGGCATTGGCGAGGCGCAGAAGATCCTGGTCATCTTCATCGGCTCGGTGTTCCAGATCACGCTGATGGTGGCCGTCACGGTAGGCAGCGCGCGGCGCGATCTGGTGGAGGCTGCCTACACGCTGGGCGCGGGCCACAAGGGCATCGTCACGCGGGTGCTCATCCCGGGCGCTGCCCCTGACATTGCCGAGACGCTGCGCCTGGTGCTGGGTTGGGCCTGGACGTATGTGATCGTGGCCGAGCTGATCGGGTCATCGAGCGGCATCGGCCACATGATCACCGACAGCCAGTCGCTGCTCAACACCGGCCAGATCATCTTCGGCATCATCGTCATCGGCCTCATCGGGCTGGTGTCCGACTTCGCCTTCAAGGCGCTCAACCACCGTCTGTTTGCCTGGAGTTTTGTGCGATGAGCCGCGTTTCCATACAAGCTGTTTCCCGCACCTTTGAGACCGCCAAGGGCCAGCGCACGCAGGCGCTACAGCCGGTCGACTTTGAAGTGCAAGACAACGATTTCGTGACCATCCTCGGCCCCTCGGGCTGCGGCAAGTCCACACTGCTGCGCATCGTTGCGGGGCTGGACCACGCCACCAGCGGCCGCGTGTTGCTGGATGGCGCACCCGTCGAAGGGCCCGGCGCCGAGCGCGGCATGGTCTTCCAGAGCTACACGCTGTTCCCCTGGCTCACCATCGAGCAGAACATCCGCTTTGGCCTGCGCGAGCGCGGCATGCCCGAGGCGCAGCAAAAGGAGCGTGCCGACTACTTCATCGCCAAGGTGGGTCTGCGCGGGTTTGAGCAGCACTTCCCCAAGCAGTTGTCGGGCGGCATGCAGCAGCGCACCGCCATTGCGCGCGCATTGGCCAACGACCCCAAGATTTTGCTGATGGACGAGCCCTTTGGCGCGCTGGACAACCAGACCCGCGTGCTGATGCAAGAGTTGCTGCTCGGCATCTGGGAGGCCGAGCGCAAGACGGTGCTTTTTGTCACCCACGACATCGACGAAGCCATCTTCATGGCCAACCGCGTGGCCGTTTTCAGTGCCCGGCCTGGCCGCATCAAGACCGAGCTGGCGGTGGATTTGCCGCACCCGCGCCATTACACGATCAAGACCAGCCCCGAGTTCATGGACCTCAAGGCACGCCTGACGGAAGAGATCCGCGCCGAGTCGATGGCGGCGGATCTGCATTGAACTGAGTTCACGACATGAGCGCCCGTCCTTCCCGCCGTCCCGCCGCTGCTCCGCGCAGTGTCCGTTTCGCCGCGTCCCCCGTGGTCGCGGCCAGTGCTGCACCTGCGCAAGCCATGGCGCTGTACGAGCAGGTCAAGGACCACATCTCGCGCAAGATCCAGGAAGGCATCTGGCGCGCGGGCGACCGCCTGCCCTCCGAGAACGAACTGGTCACGCAGTTCGGCATTTCTCGCATGACGGTGAACCGCGCGCTGCGCGAACTGGTGGAGCAGGGCCGCATCGTGCGCGTGGCAGGCGTTGGCAGTTTTGTGGCCGAGGACAAGCCCCAGTCCACGCTGCTGCAGATTGCCAACCTGGCAAGCGAGATCCGCCAGCGCGGGCATGACTACCGCTGTGACGTACTGGCCGTGGAGCGCATCTCCGCCACGCTGGAGGTGGCCGCCGCGCTGGACCTGCGCACGGGTGAGTCGGTGTTCCACTCGCTGTGCATCCACCGCGAAGACGGCCTGCCTGTGCAGCTCGAAGACCGCCACGTGAACCCGCGCCAGGTACCTCAGTTCGCAGCGCAGGACTTCACACAGCTGCAGCCCTCCGAATATCTGGTGCGCAACGTGCCCTTTGACCAGATCGAGCATGTGGTCGATGCCGTCATGCCCACCGCCGAGCAAGCAGCGCTGCTGGAGATGTCGCCGCAGGAGCCGTGCCTGCTGCTCACCCGCCGCACCTGGTCGCGCGGCGTGCCGATCACGGTGGTGCGCTGCCTGCACCCCGCCACCCGTTACCGCCTGGGCAGCCGCTTCCGCGCCGACGGCAATCCCGTCGCCGGTTGAAAGTTTTTCGCCAAAAGCACAGAATTTTTTCGCTTGTACCTACTTGTATATACAGGATTAACGCCATGACAAAAGCCACCACTGCCTCCCTGACCCTGCTCCCCGGCCATGTGTCGCTGGCCGCGCTGCGCAGCATCCACGGCGCACCCGTGCAACTGTCGCTCGACCCGTCGGCCCGCGCCCTCATGCAGGCGTCGCTGGCCACGGTGCAGCGCATCGTCGATGAAGACCAGGTGGTCTATGGCATCAACACCGGCTTTGGCAAGCTCGCCAGCACCAAGATCGCCCACGAGCGCCTGGCCGAACTGCAGCGCAACCTGGTGCTGTCGCACAGCGTGGGCACGGGCGACGCCTTGGCGGACGATGTCGTGCGCCTCATCCTTGCGACCAAGGCCATCAGCCTGGCGCGTGGGCACTCGGGCATCCGGCCTGAGATCGTGGATGCGCTCCTGGCTATGGCCAATGCCAACGTGCTGCCGGTGATTCCGGCCAAGGGCTCGGTCGGCGCGTCGGGCGACCTGGCGCCGCTCGCCCACCTGGCCTGTGTGCTGATCGGGGAAGGGCAGGCCAAGGTGGACGGCAAGGTGGTGCCGGGGGCGGAGGCCATGCGCTCCATCGGCCTGCAGCCCTTTGTGCTGGGCCCCAAGGAAGGGCTGGCGCTGCTCAACGGGACGCAGGTGTCTACCTCGCTCGCGCTGGCCGGACTGTTTGGCGCGGAGAGCGTGTTCGCTGCCGCTCTGGTCGCAGGCTGCCTGTCGCTTGAGGCCATCAAGGGCTCGGTCAAGCCGTTTGACGCACGCATCCACGAGGCACGCGGCCAGGCCGGTCAGATCGCCGTGGCGGCCGCCGTGCGCGCGCTGCTGGACGGTAGTGCGATCGACCCTTCGCACCCGAATTGCGGCCGCGTGCAGGACCCGTACTCCATCCGCTGCGTGCCGCAGGTGATGGGCGCGTGCCTGGATAACCTGCACCACGCTGCGCGCGTGTTGACCATCGAGGCGAATGCTGCTTCGGACAACCCGCTCGTTTTTCGACAACGGCGACGTGATCTCTGGCGGCAACTTCCACGCCGAGCCCGTGGCCTTCGTCGCGGACATCATCGCGCTGGCCGTGGCCGAGATCGGTGCGATTTCCGAACGTCGCACTGTCTCTGTTGCTGGACCCCGGCCTGTCAGGCCTGCCCGCGTTCCTGATCCGCGACAGCGGCGTGAATTCGGGCTTCATGATCGCCCAGGTCACCGCAGCCGCGCTGGCGGCCGAGAACCAGTGCCTGGCCAACCCCAGCAGCGTGACCAGCCTGCCCACATCGGCCAACCAGGAAGACCATGTCTCCATGGCCACCTACGGCGCGCGCCGCCTGGGCGACATGGTGCGCAATGCGGCGGTGATGGTCGGCATCGAGGCCATGGCCGCCGCACAGGGCATGGAATTCGATCGCGCTTTGAAGTCTTCTCCATTGGTCGAAGCGCAGTTCGCCGCCATCCGCGAGCGTGTGGCGTACCTGGAGCAAGACCGCTACCTTGCCACCGACATCGAAGCCATGCGCGAGTGGGCCCAGCAGTCCACCTGGCCCGTAGCGCTCACGCAATGCCTGCCCAGCTTCGCCTGATTTTTTACACATACCCACTGATTTACAGGAGCCCACCATGAACGCCAACGACGCCATCATTGCTGCCGCAGCTTCCGCCAACACCGACCCCCGCCATGACGCCAGCCGCGTGATCCGCGCGCCGCGCGGCAGCCAGCTCACCTGCAAGAGCTGGCTCACCGAAGCCGCCTACCGCATGATCCAGAACAACCTGGACCCCGAGGTGGCCGAGCGCCCGCAGGACCTGGTGGTGTACGGCGGCATCGGCCGCGCCGCGCGCAACTGGGAGTGTTATGACCAGATCCTTGCCTCGCTCAAGGACCTGAACGACGACGAAACCCTGCTCATCCAGTCCGGCAAGCCGGTGGGCGTGTTCAAGACGCACGCCAACGCACCGCGCGTGCTGCTGGCCAACTCCAACCTCGTGCCCAAGTGGGCCAACTGGGAGCACTTCAGCGAGCTGGACCAGAAGGGCCTGTTCATGTACGGCCAGATGACCGCCGGCAGCTGGATCTACATCGGCACACAGGGCATCGTCCAGGGCACGTACGAGACCTTTGCCGAGGCGGGCCGCAAGCACTTTGGCGGCTCGCTCGAAGGGCGCTGGATTCTGACCGCTGGCCTGGGCGGCATGGGCGGCGCGCAGCCGCTGGCCGCCACCTTTGCGGGCGCGGTGTCGCTCAACATCGAATGCCAGCAAAGCAGCATCGACTTTCGCCTGCGCACGCGCTATGTGGACAAGCAGGCGCGCGACATTGACCACGCGTTTGAGCTGATCCAGCAACACACGGCAGCCAAGGAGGCTGTGTCGATTGCCCTGCTGGGCAACGCGGCCGAAGTGCTGCCCGAGCTGGTGCGACGCGCCAAAGCGGGCGGACTCAAGCCCGACATGGTCACCGACCAGACCTCGGCACACGACCTTGTCAACGGTTACCTGCCCGCGGGCTGGACGGTTGAGCAATGGCGCGCAGCCCAGCAGGACGTGGCGCAGCACGAGGTGCTGAAGAAAGCCGCTGCCAAGTCCTGCGCCGTGCATGTGCAGGCCATGCTCGACTTCCAGTCCATGGGTATCCCCACGGTGGACTACGGCAACAACATCCGCCAGGTGGCGTTCGACGAAGGCGTGAAGAACGCGTTCGACTTCCCGGGCTTCGTCCCTGCCTACATCCGTCCACTGTTCTGCGAAGGCAAGGGTCCGTTCCGCTGGGTGGCGCTGTCGGGCGACCCGGAGGACATCCGCAAGACCGACGCCAAGATCAAGGAGCTGTTCCCCGAGAACAAGCACGTGCACCGCTGGCTCGACATGGCGGGCGAGCGCATCGCCTTCCAGGGCCTGCCCGCACGCATCTGCTGGCTGGGCCTGGGCGAGCGCCACATCGCGGGCCTGGCCTTCAACGAGATGGTGAAGAACGGCGAGCTGAAGGCCCCCATCGTCATCGGCCGCGACCACCTGGACACCGGCTAGCGTGGCCAGCCCCAACCGCGAGACCGAAGGCATGAAGGACGGCACCGACGCCGTGAGCGACTGGCCGCTGCTCAACGCGCTGCTCAACACCGCAGGCGGCGCCACCTGGGTCAGCCTGCACCACGGCGGCGGCGTGGGCATGGGCTACTCGCAGCACTCGGGCATGGTGATCGTGGCCGATGGCACCGATGACGCCGCTGAACGCCTGGCCCGTGTGCTGGTCAACGACTGCGGCAGCGGCGTGATGCGCCACGCTGATGCGGGTTACGAACTGGCGGTGGAGACGGCCAAGAAGCAGGGCCTGAAGCTGCCCATGGTGAAGTGACCGGCGCGCCTTTTGTTTTGATGAGACTTGTTGAGTGGAGCCCACCATGACAACGCTTCCTACCACCGAGGCCCTGCAGCAACGGGTTGCGCAGCGACTGACGGCGGACGACATCGCCCGCTTCGACCGCGACGGCGCGCTGTGCATCAAACAGCTGCTCACGCCCGATGAGGTGGCCTTGCTGCGCGAGGGCATCGACGCCAACCTGGCCGCGCCCAGCCCGCGCGCCAAGGTGGCCAGCCGGCCAGACGACCCGGGCCGGTTCTTCGAGGACTTCTGCAACTGGCAGGACATCCCGCAGTTTGGCCGCTTTGTGCACGAGACACCGCTGGCGCTGGCTGCGCAGCGGCTGATGCAGTCGCGCACCGTGCGGCTGTACCACGACCATGTGCTGGTGAAGGAGCCGGGCACGCGCCAGCGCACGCCCTGGCACCAGGACCAGCCCTACTACAACATCGACGGCATGCAGAACATCAGCATGTGGATACCGGTGGACCCGGTGTCGCGTGCGGCCACGCTGGAGTTCGTGGCGGGTTCACACAAGGGCCCGTGGCTCATGCCGCGCACCTTTATGGACAACCAGGCGAAGTGGTTCCCCGAAGGCAGCCTGCAGGATCTGCCCAATGTCGAGGCCGACCGCGAGCGCCTTCCCCATCGTGGGCTGGGAGATCGAGCCCGGCGACGTGGTGTGTTTTCACATGCTCACTTTGCACGCCGCGGGTGGGGTGGAGGGCACCAACCGACGTCGCGTGTTCTCAGTGCGATTCCTCGGCGATGACACCCGCCATGCGCCCCGGCCTTGGAAGACCTCGCCCGAGTTTCCGGGGCTTGCCGATGAGCTGCCCGCAGGCGCCGAGATGAATCACCCGCTGTTCCCGCTGCTGGTGGGTGGTGCACCGACGGCGGGCGACCATGCTGCATGAATGCCTCGGTATGCTGGAGTTTTTTGATCTGGCCGCGGCCCCCAGCGTGCCCTGGAAAAACGGTGGCGGCAGCACTCAGGAGCTGGTCTGCTGGCCCCCCGGTGCGGGCATGGAGGGGTTTGAGTGGCGGGTGAGCGTGGCCACCATTGCCACGCCGGGGCCGTTCTCTGCGTTCCCGGGGGTGGATCGGCAGATCATGCTGCTGGGGGGCGACGGCGTACAACTGACGGGCAAGGCCGGTGGGTGGGAGCACATGCTGGACCAGGCTGGCGTGCCCTTTGCCTTTGCGGGCGAGGAGCCGGTGGATTGCCGAATGCTGGGCGGTACCTCAACCGACTTCAACCTGATGGTGCGCCGTGGCGCCTGGCGCGGTGCGCTGCAGGTGGTGCGCAGTGCGCAATCGTTGGACGGGATGGGCGCGGGTCTGTGCATGGTGCTGCAAGGCACGTGGTGCTGGAGCGATGGCTCGTCCACCCGCACACTGGCTGCGGGGCAGGGCGTGTGGTGGGTGAACGACGAGCACCAGGAAGCACACGACGGGGGCCGCCGGGTGGAGCCGGTGGGCGCTGCGTTCACCGCCGGAGTCGGCGGGCAGTCCGCGACACTCGCGTGGATCGCCCTGGAGCCGACGCGTTGAGTCTGCGGGACAGCCTCTTTCGAGAAAATATGAGTCAAATTGGCCTCTGGCGCTTTATCAATAAGCGCTAGTAGCTATTATTAATATAGCAATTGAATCCCTGAACACCATGGCTGCCAACAAGATGTGTGACGAACAACACCGGGTTTTGTCGGCCCCCAGTGCGGATGGAGTGTGGGCTGGCCTGCGCCCGGTGGCTGAGTTGATGGTGGCCGACGTGCCGGTGCCGCCCGATGAACGGGTGTGCGTGGCGGTGCAGGATGGCGTGGTCCGTTGGGTGGGCCCGCAAGAGCTATTGCCAAGCCATTTTGGTGTGCTGCCGCTCTTTGAAGCGCACGGCGCGCTGGCCACCCCGGGCTTGGTGGATTGCCACACGCACTTGGTCTACGGCGGCCAGCGTGCCAACGAGTTCGCGATGCGCCTGGCAGGTGCCACGTACGAAGAGGTGGCGAAGGCCGGTGGTGGCATCGTGTCGTCGGTGCGCGCCACGCGCGAGGCGACGGACGATGAGCTTTTCGCCCTGGCGGCGCCGCGCCTGCAAGCGCTGCTTCAAGAAGGCGTGTGCGCCATCGAGATCAAATCGGGCTACGGGCTGGCGCTGGAACACGAGCGCAAACAACTGCGCGTGGCCCGCCGCCTGGGGGATGCCTTTGGCGTGACGGTGCGCACCACATTTTTGGGTGCCCACGCGTTGCCGCCTGAATATGCGGGGCGCAGCCAGGACTACACCGACTTGGTCTGCAACCAGATGCTGCCTGCGCTGGCGGCCGAAGGCTTGGTGGATGCGGTGGACGTGTTCTGCGAACGCATTGCCTTCACTCTGGCCGAAACCGAGCAGGTGTTCCAGGCCGCGCAAAAACTGGGCATCCCCGTCAAGCTGCATGCCGAGCAGTTGTCGGACATGGGCGGCTCAGCCCTGGCTGCGAGGTACGGTGCGCTGTCGTGTGACCACATCGAGCACCTCTCGGCCGACGGCATTGCAGCCATGCAGGCCGCAGGCACTGTGGCGGTGCTGCTGCCCGGCGCCTACTACACGCTGCGCGACACGCACTTGCCACCCATTGCGCAACTGCGCGCAGCAGGTGTGCCCATGGCGGTATCTACCGACCACAACCCCGGCACGTCACCCGCGCTGAGCCTGCTGCTGATGGCCAACATGGCGTGCACGTTGTTCCGCCTGACGGTGCCCGAGGCACTGGCAGGCATCACCACCCATGCGGCACGCGCGCTGGGGCTGCACGATTCGCACGGGGTCATCGCATCGGGCAGGCCTGCCAATTTTGTGCTGTGGCCGATGGCCGAGGCCGCCGAGCTGGCGTACTGGTTTGGCCACAAGCCAGCGGCCACCATCGTGCGCCAAGGCCGCGTGGTGGCCGATGGCCTGGGGGTGTGCGCAGCACAGGGAGAGCACCATGGCGCATGAATCCCCCACGGCTGACCGCAGCCTTTTTGCGGCAGATGCCTTGCTGCCCGCCGGGTGGGCACGCAACGTGTTGGTGCAGTGGGATGGGGCAGGGCGCATCACCCACCTGACTGCCGACTCCGTGGCCCCAGCGGGTGTGCCCGTGGCAAAGGGGCCGCTGCTGCCGGGCATGCCCAACCTGCACTCGCATGCTTTCCAGCGCGCTTTTGTGGGCCTCACGGAATACCGCGGAGAGAGCCAGGACAGCTTCTGGAGCTGGCGCAATCTGATGTACCGCTTTGCGTCGCGCATCACGCCCGAATCGCTGGAGGCGATTGCCACCTGGCTGTACGTGGAGATGCTGGAGGCAGGCTACACCTCGGTCTGTGAGTTTCACTACGTGCACCATGACCAGGGTGGCACACCCTATGCCGATGACGCCACTCTGTCGCTGGCGCTGCTGCGGGCGGCGCGCAATGCGGGCATCGGCATCACCTTGCTGCCGGTGCTGTACCAGACCAGCGGGTTTGGCGCCAAGCCGCCGCGCGCTGATCAGGCCCGCTTCATCCGCAGTACAGACAACATGCTCTCATTATTAGAGCGCCTCGCGCCCGCTGCACAAGCGCAAGGGGCTGTTTTGGGCCTTGCCCCGCACTCGCTGCGCGCCGTGCCGCCCGACAGCCTGGCGGCAGCGGTGCAAGGCTTGACCGCGCTGAACCCGCAGGCGCCCATCCACATCCACATCGCCGAACAGACACAAGAGGTAGACGACTGCATCGCCTGGAGCGGCCAGCGCCCGGTGCAATGGCTGCTGGACCACGCCCCCGTGGATGCCCGCTGGTGCCTGGTGCATGCCACGCACATGACGCCCGATGAGTACGCCGCGGCCGCTCGCACGGGGGCTGTGGCGGGCATCTGCCCCACCACAGAAGCCAACTTGGGCGACGGCATCTTCGACATGCCGCTGTGGCTGCAGCACGGCGGTCGCTGGGGTGTGGGTTCGGACAGCCACGCCTGCGTGAACGCGGCCGAAGAGCTGCTGATGCTGGAATACAGCCAGCGCTTGTCGCGCCGCCAGCGCAATGTGCTGGCCAGTGCTGCGCAGGCCGAGGTGGCCACGGCCATGACCCTGCAGGCTGTGGCGGGCGGTGCGCAGGCCGCAGGGCGTGCCGTTGGCGGCATTGCGGTGGGCCAGCAGGCGGACATGGTGGTGCTGGATGCCCACCATGTGGCGCTGCGTGATCTGCCCGCGCACAGCATGCTTTCGGCGCATGTGTTTGGCAGCCACCGCACCTCGGCCATCGACAGCCTGTGGGTGGCTGGTGCCTGCCGCGTGTCTGGCGGCCAGCATGCGCTTCACGACGCAGCCGCCCAGGCTTTTGTGGCCGCACGCTCAGCCACCATTGCGCCGGATTGAACTTGTCCCAGTTTTGCTTTTCTGAGCCCGCCATGACCGATACCTCTCCACCCCCGTTTCTTTTTCACCAAGGCACACAGCCCTTGCTGATTTCCATGCCCCATGCGGGCACCTATGTGCCGCCCGCGTTGGCGGCCCGCTTTACCGAAGAAGCCCGCCACGTGCCCGACACCGACTGGCACATGGAACGCCTGTACGGGTTTGCCAAAGACCTGGGTGCTTCCATCCTGGTGGCCACCCATTCGCGCTATGTGGTGGATTTGAACCGCCCGCCCGACGGCGCCAGCCTGTACCCCGGCCAGAGCGTCACGGGCCTGTGCCCGGTCGATACCTTTGCCAACACGCCCATCTACGCCAACGGGGATGTGCCCAATGACGCAGAAGTTGCTGCACGGCGCGATGCTATCTGGGCGCCGTACCATGCCCAACTGCGCACCGAGCTGGACCGCATCCGCGCCCGGCACGGCGTGGCGGTGTTGTGGGACGCGCACTCGATCCGCTCGGTACTGCCGCGCTTTTTTGAAGGCAAACTGCCCGATCTGAACCTGGGCACGGCCAACGGCGAAAGCTGCGACCCCGCGTTGGCAGAGGAGCTGCTGTCCATCGCCAAGCAAGCCAGCGGCTACACCGCGGTGCTCAACGGTCGCTTCAAAGGGGGGCACATCACGCGCCAATATGGCCAGCCAGGGCAGGGCGTGCACGCCATCCAGCTAGAGATGACCCAGTGCAGCTACATGCAAGAGGCCCTGCCGTTTGACTACCTGCCCGAGGTGGCCGCAGGGGTCCAACCGCACCTGCAACGCATGTTGAAAGCGGCGCTGGGTTTTACTGCGGCGGCATCGTCGGCATCGACTGCTTGAGGGAGCCGCGTTGTCATGGGGGTGTAATTTCCCACCATGAATGCGGCTTCAGTGCTAGTATGGGCTTACAGTCTGTCACAGACTGACGTGTGGGTCCGTGTTTGGCCCACTCCAGCGGAAGGAGCCGCGCCGTATGGATCCCACCGCTTATTACTACATGCCCCATTTCAAGCCCGGCGTTGCCGTGCGGTGGAATCAGCAACGCGAAACGGTGAGCCACGTCGTCATCCGCCGCAATATGCTGATGGTCTATCTGGTCGGCAATGACGTCCCGGTTTACCCCGAAGCCCTGCAATTGGCCCCGACGGCCTTCCATCTGACCCGTGTGCCAGACCGGGTGTAACGCTGATCCAGGCAACGCTCCTCCGGGTGAGGGGGTGGTGTTTAGGGCGCGAGCAGACTTCAATTTACTGGAGTGGACGAAGGCACACGCTGCGCCATGGCCTCGCCCAGCGCAATCGCACGCGTGGGGGCCCATTGCGGGTTGAATTGCAGTGGGCCGTGGGGGAACAACATCACCACGGTCGAGCCGAGCAAGAAGCGGCCCATTTCTTCACCCTTTTGCAGTTGAACCTGCCCTGGGGCGTAGTCCCACTGCCGCAATGTGCCGCTGCGTGGTGGGTTGACCTGCCCATGCCATACGGTAGCCATGCTGCCGACGATGGTGGCGCCCACCAAGACCAGTACAAACGGCCCGTCGGTGGTTTCAAAAAAACACACCACGCGCTCGTTGCGCGCAAACAGGCCGGGCACACCACGCGCCGTGGTGGGGTTGACCGAGAACAGATCCCCGGGCACATGCACCATGCGCGTCAGCTCGCCGGCGCACGGCATGTGAATGCGGTGGTAGTCGCGTGGGCTCAGGTACAGCGTGGCGAAGTGGCCGTTGTCAAAACGTGCCGCCGCCTCTGCGTCGCCACCTACCAGCGCAGTAGTGGAATAGGTGTGGCCCTTGGCCTGGAAGATTTGGTCTTTGGCAATGGGGCCGAACTGGCTGATGGCGCCATCAACGGGGCAGATCAGGTCAGCATCGGCAAGCGGGCGAACCCCGGGTTTGAGGGCCCGAGTGAAGAAATCGTTGAACGAGGCGTAGCTGGTGATGTCGGGGTTGGCCGCCTCGGCCATGTTGACGTTGTAGCGGGCCACAAAGCGGCGGATCACTGACGTGGTCAGCCCCCCCAGTTGGGCCGAAGCAAACTTGCCCGCCAGCGTGGTCAGGGCCTGCTTGGGCATGAGGTATTGCGGCAGAACTGCCAGGCGATCAGACACGGGCGAACCCCTCGAGGACGAAAGCGGACGATTCTATCGGCGCAGCGACGCGAGCCGCATCGGTCTCACACACCCAGGTACTGCTCCAGCAACTGCGGCTGCGCGTGCAGGGCGTCGGAGCTGCCTTCAAACACCACTTGGCCTTTGACCAGGATGATGTTGCGGTCGGTAATCTGGGTGACGTGTTTCCAGTTCTTGTCCACGATCACACTGCTGATGCCGCTCTCCTTGATCAGGCTACAGATGCGCCAGATCTCACGCGCGATCAGCGGCGCCAAACCTTCGGTGGCTTCGTCGAGAATCAGCACGTCGGGGTTGGTCATCAGCGCGCGGCCAATGGTCAGCATCTGCTGCTCGCCGCCGCTCAGTTGCTGGCCGCCGTGGCCCAGCCGTTCCTTGAGGCGCGGAAAGGTCTCCAGCACCCGGTCATACGTCCAGTCGCGCTGACCGCGTGTGCCAGCGCGTGCAGCCATCTGCAGGTTTTCGACCACGCTAAGGTTGCCAAAGATGCCACGGCCTTCGGGCACATACGCGATGCCCAGCCGAGCCACCTCATAGGGCGGTTTGCCGGTCATGTCGCGGCCCGACATGGTGATGCTGCCGGAGCGCGGCTTGACCAGCCCCATGAGGGATTTGAGCAAGGTACTTTTTCCCATGCCGTTGCGGCCCATCAGTCCGATGGTTTCGCCTTGACCCACGGTGAAGTCCACCCCGTGCAGGATGTGGCTGGCGCCGTAGAAGGTGTGGATGCCCCGGGCATCGATCCAAGGTGTGTCGTTCATGTCAGTGGTCCTCGCCCAGATAGGCGGCTTGCACCGTGGGATCGGCTCGCACCTCGGCGGGCGTGCCATGGGCAATCACTTCGCCATTGACCATCACGGTAAGGTGATCGGCCAGCGCAAACACCGCGTCCATGTCGTGCTCGACCAGCATGATGGCGTGGTCGGGCTTAAGGCGCTGCAGTAGCTCCACCATGCGTTCGGCCTCGGCCACCCCCATGCCCGCCAGGGGCTCGTCGAGCAGCAGCACCTGAGGCTCTGTCGCCAGGGTCATCGCGATCTCCAACTGGCGCTGTTCGCCGTGGCTCATGGCGCCCGCAATGGCGGTGCGTCGATCTTTCAAGCCGGAAAGCTCGATAGCGCTTTCCAGTCGGTCGTTGGTAGCTCTGTTTTTGATAGTGTTCTTGCGCGTGTCGAGCCACCACCGCAGCGGGTTCCATGGTTGCTGCGCATCGCGCGACTGGGCTGCAAGTCGCACGTTTTCATGCACGGTGAGCGGCAGGAAGATGTTGGTCTTTTGGTAGCTGCGCCCCAGACCCTGGCGTGAGATGCGTTCGGGCGCCCAGCCGGTGACATTGGTGGTGCCCACGTGCACCTGGCCCGAGGTGGGCACCAAGTCGCCAGAGAGCAAATTGGTCAACGTCGACTTGCCTGCACCGTTGGGCCCGATCACGGCGTGGATGCGGCCACGCCACAGATCCACCGATACGCCATTGACAGCAGCCAGGCCACCAAACCGCTTGGTCAATTGCTGAGCCGAAAGCAGTACATCAGCCATGGGGGGTGTCCTCCTGCGCTTTGCTGGCGGTGCGTTGCCCCAGCATGCCCAGCAGCCCGCGCGGTGCAGCCACCACCACCAGCACAATGAACCCGCCCATCAACAACTGCCAGTGTTTGGTGATGTCCTTGAACACATGCAGCAGGTATTCGAAGGCGAACGCGCCCACGATGGCTCCCGCAAAGTTGCCCATGCCGCCCAGGATGACCATCATGATGGCGTGTGCGCTCATGTGAAAACCCATCAGCTCTGGGTTCACATAGCCGGTTTGCGCACCCCACAGATACCCTGCCAGGCCGGCGAGGGCACCCGCCACCGTGAAGGCCGTGAGCTTGTAGCCGAAGGTGCCAAAGCCCATGGCGCGCATGCGGTGCTCGTTGACGCGAATGCCTGCCAGCGCACGGCCCAGAGGGCTCCACAGCAGGCGACGCAGCAATACATAGACCAACACCACCAGGGCCAGCGTGAAGTAGTAGAAAGTTTTGCGGCCTTCGAGGTCGAACGGGCAACCAGCCGAACACCGAGGCATCGGGCTGGAAGTTGATGTACAGCCCATCCGATCCGCCGAGCGCTTTGTTGTCAAAGAACAGATAGAACACCATCTGCGCGAACGCCATGGTGACCATGATGAAGTAGATGCCGTGGGTGCGAACGACGAAGAATCCGATGATCAAGGCCACCAACCCTGAGCCCGCCACGGCCAGCGGCAGTGTCCACCACAGGCTCACCGGTCGTATCTGCCGGTGTGAGAAAGGCCAGCGCATAGCCCGCCACGCCAAAGTAGGCGGCGTGGCCCAGCGACACCAGGCCGGTGACGCCCTGCAGCAGGTCCAGACTCATCGCGAAGATGGCCATGATCATCATGCGCGTGACCATCTGCACATAAAAATCGCTGCCGACCACAGGGAACAGCAGCAGCGCGGCCAACCCCAGTCCAAGGGCGAACTGCACGCTGCGCGGCAGCACTTCGATATTGGCGCGGGGTGTGCTCATGAGCCGCTGCCGGTCCACCCCAGGGCTGGGAATGCTCTTTTTGGAGACTTCGAAGTACGTAAAGTGACGAGCATGGGGGCAGTCATTGTTTAAAGAGGCCTTCCGGTTTCCACAGCAGCACGGCTGCCATCAGCATGTACACCAGCATGCCGGACATCGATGGCAGCAGCACTTTGCCAAAGGTGTCCACCAGGCCCACCAGCAGCGCCGAAATCAGTGCGCCGCGAACGGATCCGATACCACCAATCACCACCACGACAAAACACATGATCAGCACCGACGATCCCATGTTGGGGTACACGCTGGAGACTGGCGCTGCCACCATGCCCGCGACGGCGGCCAGGCCCACACCGAGCGCAAAGACGATGGCGTGAATCAACTTGATATTGACGCCCAGCGATTCGGCCATGTCGCGGTTGAAAGCGCCAGCCCGGATCTTCATGCCCAGGCGGGTCTTGGAAATCAGCAAATACAGTCCAATGGCCAAAGCTATACAAACCGCCGAGATGAACAACCGGTATGCGGGGTAGGAGAGGGTGTCTGTGAGCGGAATGGACCATTCCAGCAGAGGCGGAATCGCCACGCCGTGCACGTCGTCTCCCCACAGGATGGAGCGCAGTTCTTCAAAGATGTAAATCAGACCGAAGGTCAGCAGCACCTGATCGAGGTGGTCGCGGTGATAGAAGTGGCGGAACAGCAGCCATTCCAGTGCCAGGCCAAAAACCACGGCAATGGCGGCTCCTCCGAGAATGGCCAACGTGAGACTGCCAAAGTATGCGGACAGCGAATAGGCCAGGTAGGCACCCAGCATGTAGAAGCTGCCATGCGCCAGGTTCACCACTCCCATGATTCCGAAGATCAGTGTGAGGCCAGCTGCCAGCATGAACAGCAACAGGCCGTACTGCACGCTGTTGAGCAGCTGGATCAGAAAGGTGGCGAAGTCCATGGAGGTTGGCTGAATGGTTATGCGGCGCGGCGCGTGGCGAGAAGCAAGGTGCCCATCAGCGTGAACAACCCGCCGCAGACGCGGTTGAACCACCGCATGCGGGTGCCGGAACGCAGCACTGGGGCCAGACGCGCCACACCCAGCGCGCACAGCGTGAGCACCGTGAATTCAAACGCTACGAAGGTGCTGGCCAAAATGGCAAACTGCGGCGCCCAGGCGGCGGCAGGGTCGAGAAACTGCGGAAAGAACGCGGTGAAAAACAGGAGTGCTTTGGGGTTGCTGCCTCCCACGATCAGTCCTTGCACAAACAGCTTGTGTGCACGAGGGGTCGCCAGCGCTTTCGCACCTTTCCCTTCTTGTTCCGGCAACGCGTCAAACACGGTGGCACGGCTGCGAAAGGTCTTGATGCCCAGCCATATCAGGTAGGCGGCGCCTGCAGCCTTGAGCACCCAGAAAGCAGTTTCTGAGGCCGCCAGTAGTGCCCCAAGACCCAATGCGGACAGCAGCATGGTGCCGAGCACGGCGGTCACACTGCCAGCCGCTGCTGCAAGCGCCTTGCGAGGGCCGTGCTGCAGTGAATGTGTCATGCACATGAGCATGGTGGGTCCAGGGGACAAGACCAGCAGGGCCACCGCGGCAAGGTAAAGCAGATAGGTACTGAGCGACATGGGTGTGTAAGAGGGATGGATGGCCACAGCGCGCGGGCGCACGATGGGGCCGCCCGCCAAAATGGCAGACGGCTTACCCATTGTGTCAAAACCTGTTGCGTGTAAAAGGCGCTCGGACGTTGCCGATGCCTGACGGCAGCCTAGCCTGCGCTACGGTGCATCAGCCCATGCGGCAACCGGCGCCACTGTCGGCCAGGGCCTTGGCAGCCACGCCAATGACCTTGTTTTCCTTGTTCTCAACTTGCCGCAGGTAAATATCCTGTACTGGGTTGTGGGCCTTGCTCATCGTCCATTTGCCACGGGGGCTGTCGATGACGGCACTTTCCAGCGCCTTGTAAAGCGCCGGCTTGGACGACATGTCGCCTTTGACCGCATTGGCGCCTTGCACTAGCAGCAAGCCAGTGTCATAGCCTTGCACCGCATACACGTCAGGCTGGCTGCGGAACGCCTTGGCGTATTCGAGGCGGAATTGCTTGTTGCGCGGAGTGTCCAGCGAATCGCTGTAGTGCATCGTGGTAATGATGCCGTCTGCGGCAGGACCAGCGGCGTCCAGCACGCCTTCGGTGAGAAAGCCCGAGCCATACAGGGGAATCTTGTCCTTGAGGCCGGCTGCTGCGTAGTCGCGAATGAACTTTGCGGCACCGCCACCGGCAAAAAAGCAGGCTACAGCGTCGGGCTTGAGCGCCGCGATCTCGGTGAGCAGCGCCTGGAACTCGACGTTGGGGAAGGGCAGACCCAACTCTTTCACGATGGTGCCGCCGGCGGCGGTGTAGCTTTGCTTGAACCCTTCAAAGGCTTCGTCGCCAGCGGCGTACTTCCAGGTGATCCACACCGCTTTTTTGTGGCCTTTGTCGACCATCGCCTTGCCCAGCGCCAAGGTGGGTTGGGAGTTGCTGAACGATGTGCGGAACACATTGGGGGCGCAGAGTGCGCGCGTCGCCGCATGTACGCCCGCGTTTGGGATCAGGCTGAGCACCCCGGTGTCACGCGCCACCTTTTGGATTCCCATCTGAACACCGGAGTGCACCGTGCCAATCAGCACATCGACTTTGTCGCGCTGAACCAGCTTGCTGGCGTTTTCGACGCCTTTGCTGGGCTCCGATTCGTCATCCACCTTGAACCACTCGATCTCGCGTCCACCCAGCTTGCCACCTTGCTGGTCAATCGCCAGCCGCACCCCGTTTTCAATCGCAACGCCCAGTTGGGCAAAGGTGCCGGTGTAGGGCAGCATGAACCCCACGCGCACTTTGCCGCTTTGCGCACGCACGATGGAGGGCAGCAACAGGCCCGTGGAAGCGGCGCCAACGAGGGCTGCGCTGCGGCTGATGACGAGGCGGCGTGTGGTCATGGGAAGGGACTCCTTTGTTTAGGCTTAAAGTAATTTACTCCAAGCCTCCTGTGGTGAAAACCTATGGCTTACCCGTACCGATGGGATGGGGCATGTCGGCCTGCACCCCTAAAATCAAGCTATGTGTTGAGGGGGTGCATAAATTTATATCAGCGAAAATGAATTAAAGTGCATAAACTTCAATTTCATGCAGTATAGATCCTGAAATTGGTTTGGCAGCGGGCTATTCGGGGCTAACGTCTAAGTAGTTTCCAGAGTTGGCGGTAAAAGTGATGCAGAGGGGAATTGCCACCATCCTGGTATTTCAGTCCGGCTGGCGGTGGCTGGGCGTGTGGAATTTGAGGGAAATTCCGCCCTTTTCTGGAGCGAGGCGTGTCTCTCAAAGACGCGTGGACGTTGATGTGTGCCGAGCACATCAAGGCGCTGCGAATGGTCAATGCAGAGCGCCTTATCCTCGGTACGGTGACTGTTGCCGACTTCATGCGGTTATCGAACGTTGACCTGAATGAAGGGCTGGGCCAGCGATTGCTCAACGCAGTACCGGGCTGCAGCTGTCTGCCCGCGACGATCGGCGAGATCATTTCGGATCCGGTGCAACCAGCCCATGTGGCGCAGCAGGCGATGGACTAGGTTCCCTTGCTTTCGCAGGAGGGGCACCATATCCCGATCGTGGATCCTCGGGCACGCTTGGTCGCTGTGATTGCGCAGACCGACTTGGTACGCAACCTGGTAGTCGCTGTATACGGGCGTGATACTGATGTTTCACCTGGCAATTCCAAGGGGCAAATGGCAGCTGTGGTAGCCCCAAAGCCGGGCCATAGTCAAAAACAAGCACATCGCGGTACAATTGACAGGCTATGCACAGCGCTTGAGCCTGTCCATTGAGGCCGTCCACCGGCCTTCTGCCTGATCTGCGCCCCGGGTGCAGCGACTCCCACCGCCCGCAACGCACCGTGTGTCGAGCACGACCACGCTGCATCGGCCGTGGTGGATGCCTCAGCGTTAAGCGCTGATCGTCAGATTTTTGATATTTGAAAAGACAAGAGAACATGGCCAAAGAAGAATTGATTGAAATGCAAGGCTCCGTGACAGAAGTGTTGCCTGACTCGCGCTTTCGCGTGACGCTCGATAACGGTCACCAGCTGATTGCTTACACAGGCGGCAAGATGCGCAAGCATCACATCCGCATCTTGGCCGGAGACAAAGTGTCCTTGGAAATGTCTCCCTATGACCTGTCCAAGGGCCGGATCACGTTCCGCCATTTGGCAGGCCGTGGCCCTGGTCCATCGAGCCGTTAATTGATGGTGAGTGTTCAGCCTGCGGGCTGAGTCGGTTTTGCAGCTTTCTGTTCTTGTGATTGGCTCGATCGCTTTAAAAAAATTTCAAAAAATGACCAGCGAGCCTAAAAACACAAAATTGACGGGTTAGAATACGAGCTGTCGGAGCGTAGCGCAGCCTGGTAGCGCATCTGCTTTGGGAGCAGAGGGTCGCGAGTTCGAATCCCGCCGCTCCGACCAATGTCTGAAGGCCTTGCAGCAAATGCTGCAGGGCCTTTTTTCTTGTCCGCATGCGATCCTCGCCTGCGAGGGGCACTAGACTTTCGTACGATGCGTCTGTCGCTTCGGGTCAAACAAACTCGATGGCCTTTCTGACTTGTCCGTCAATGCGCACCCCATCGCCTACTTCATCCCCCATGTCGTCCTTGCCATTACACGATGGCGTGTCCAATCGCTCCGGCCGCTATGACTCGGTGGATACATTGCGTGGGCTGGCAATGGTGTGGATGACCGTATTTCATTTTTGCTTCGACCTCAGCCACTTTGGCTTCTGGCCCCAAAATTTTCGCGTGGATCCGTTCTGGACCATGCAGCGGACGGTCATCGTCAGCCTGTTTCTTTTTTGTGCGGGTCTGGGGCAGGCGATTGCTCTGCACCAGGGGCAAGGCTGGCACCGATTTGGTCGACGGTGGGCCCAAATTTTGGGTTGTGCTTTGTTGGTCAGCGCGGGCTCGTTCGTGATGTTTCCGCAGAGTTTTATTCACTTCGGTGTGCTGCACGGCATGGCTGTCATGCTACTCATTGCAAGGTGCACCGCGGGTTGGGGTAACTGGCTGTGGTTGGCGGGGCTGGTCGCCCTGGCTCTGCCGCCTCTCGCGCAGCATCTTTTGACATCAGCCTGGGTAGATGCCGCGCCCCTTCTCAATAGCCGCGCGCTCAACTGGATGGGTTTGGTGTCACGCAAGCCCTTCACTGAAGACTACGTGCCCGTGCTGCCGTGGTTGGGCGTGCTGTGGTGGGGCTTGGCGCTAGGGCAATGGGTGCTCGGCCATCGCAGACACTGGATGCTTTCGTCCGTGCCCCGGTTCTTGAAACCACTGGCAATGCTGGGTCGTTGGAGCCTGAGCTACTACATGGTCCATCAGCCGGTGCTGATCGGAGTGTTGATGGTAGTGGTCTGGGCGGTGCGCTGAGGCGCGGTTGAACTGGTTGCGAATCGTGGCAACGGAGCGCTCGCGGCCATAAAAAAACGCGGCCTTTGGCCGCGTTTTTTTCGGCCTCCCATAGAGGCCTTCATCAGGCTGACTTATTGGATCTTCGCTTTGGCGCGCAGATCTTCCTGGAACTTCACGAGCTTTTGCTGTTGCAGTTGCTCTGCCACTTGGGGCTTGACGTCGTCCAGCTTGGGCAACTCGGCTTGGCGCACGTCGTCCAGACGGATGATGTGCCAACCAAACTGGCTCTTCACTGGGGTTTCGGTCATTTTGCCTTTTTCGAGCTTCACCATGGCTTCGGTGAATTCGCTCACATAGTTGGCAGGGGCTGCCCAATCCAGGTCACCACCTTTGGCGCCGGAGCCTGGGTCTTTGGACTGCTTCTTGGCGATGTCTTCAAACTTGGCACCCTTGCTGATGGACGCGATGATGGCCTTGGCCTCGTCTTCTTTTTCCACCAAGATGTGGCTGGCCTTGTATTCCTTGCCACCATTGGCTGCTACAAACTTGTCGTATTCCGCCTGATTTCTGCGTCGGTGACTGGGTTCTTCTTTTGGAAGTCGGCGAACAGTTCGCGGATCAGAATGGTCTGGCGGGCCAGTTCCATCTGGGTCTTGTAGTCCGCCGAGGCTTCCAGGCCGCGCTTTTGGGCTTCCTGCATGAAGATTTCACGGGCAATGACTTCTTCTTTGATCTGGCCTTCGATTTCAGGCGTCACTGGACGGCCCGAGCGTTCCACTTGCTTCTTGAGCACTTCAGCGCGCTCTTTGGGCACAGCCTTGCCGTTCACGATGGCAAGGTTCTGGGCGGAAACGGGGAGGGCCATGGTGCCCAGCACGGCGGCGGCCACGAGGCCGGACAGGAGCTGTTTCTTCATGCGAAATCCAAAAAATGAGGGGGTTGGTGCCAGCTGAGATCCGGCGAAGAAGGATATGGGGGCCGGTTCAGAGAACTTCAATGGCGAGGGCGTGGACGCCTTGGTCAATAAATTCTTGCAGCGCATCATACACAAGGCGATGCCGTGCGACCCTTGACTGGCCGGTAAACAAAGGTGACGAAATGCGTACCCGGAAATGGGTACCAAAGCCAGTGCCGTTTGCACCGACATGGCCCGCATGGGCGGCACTTTCATCCAGCACCTCGACGTGGCTGGGGTTCAGCCGAGTGCTCAACGTGTCGTGCATGCGCTGCGCAAGATCGGTCATGGGCACCTGTTTCATGCCGCAGGCTCGTCACTTTTGAGGTGCGGCGCTATGTAGATTCCCTGGGCAACCAGGAACACCAGCGGGAACGCATACCCCCAGAGCTTGAAGTCCACCCAGGCCTCGGTGCTGAAGTTCATGACGACATAGGCGTTGAGTGCGGACATGAAGGCGCAATATGCAATCCAGGCCACGTTCAGGCGCAGCCATACCGCGTCTGGAAGCTCCAGTTGGCTACCCAGCAGCATCTTGAGGAAGTTTTTCTTCATGGCCCACAGCGCCACCGCCAGCGCCACTGACATCGCGCCGTACAACACGGTGGGCTTCCACTTGATGAACCGGTCATCCTGCAGTACCAGGGTGAGCGTGCCAAACAGCAGGATCAGCACCAAAGTGACTTTGTGCATCGTCTGCAGTCGCCGGTCGATGGCGTAGATCAGGCCCATTTGCACCACTGTGGCGGCCATGAGCACTGCTGTGCCGACGTAGATGCCATAAAACTTGTACGCCCCAAAGAACAGCAGGATGGGGAAAAAGTCGATCAGAATTTTCATGAATTGAGAAATGAGTCCCGGCGATCAGCTTGCATCGGACTCGAAGTCCAGCGATGCCGAGTTCATGCAATAGCGCAGGCCGGTGGGCGTGGGGCCATCTTCAAAGACATGGCCCAGATGAGCACCGCATTGTGCACACACCGTCTCGGTGCGGACCATGCCATGGCTGCGGTCCACGATGTCGGTGATGGCGCCGGGGATGGCTTCAGAGAAACTGGGCCAGCCACAGCCTGCATCAAACTTGGTGACTGAGTCAAACAGTTTGGCCCCACAGCAGATGCAGTGGTAACTGCCGTCGGCCCAGTGGGCTTCGAATTTTCCCGTGAAGGGTCGCTCGGTGGCGGCATGGCGAGTGACCTGCAGGGCCGCCGGTTCAGCGCCTTTTTCGCGCAGGATGGCTTGCCATTCGGCATCGGTCTTCTGGACAGGGTAGGTCATGATGAACAGCTGATCTCGATGGAAGATGCCCAGTCGGGCGGAAAGGCTGCATAGGCGTCGTGCCCCGGGTGCTCGTCAAAGGGGTGCTCCAGCAGCCGCTGAAGGGTTTGGAGTTCGCTGAAGTCGCCAAGTTTCGCAGCCTGGATGGCCTGCTCGCCCAGATGATTGCGCAACACAAATTTAGGATTGGTTTTTAGCATCAAATTGGCCGCTAGCGCTTTATCATCAAGCGCTATTAGCTCTGAATATGATAGCAACCACTGATCGAGGCCTGCGCGGTCGGCAAACAAGTCGCGCACCGGCTCGAAGTGGTCGCTTTGCACCGCCAGTGAAAGGCGGCGCCAGAAGATGGTGTAGTCCACACCGTTCTGGGCCAGCAACAGCAAGATGCCGTCTATCAACTCTGCATCTTCTGCGTGCGACTGAAGCAGGCCCAGCTTGCTGCGCATGCGGGCCATGAAGGCCGCTGGGAACACGGTCTTGTAAGACTCAAGGGCTTCCTTGGCAATCTCCTGGTCCTCTATCAGCGGCAGCAAAGCCTGTGCCAGACAGAACAGGTTCCAGTACGCGACGTTGGGCTGGCGGTTGTAGGCGTATCGGCCCTGGGTGTCGCTGTGGTTGCACACGTGGCCGGGTACAAACGCATCGAGAAACTGAAAGGGGCCATAGTCAATCGTGAGGCCCAGCATGCTCATGTTGTCGGTGTTCATCACACCGTGGCAAAACCCAACTGCTTGCCATTGCGCCATCAGATGGGCAGTTCGCTCGCTCACGGCCTGCAGCAGAGCGGCGTAGGGGTTGCTGCCCAAGGTGCTGACAGACCGGCACTCCGGGTAGTACCGGTCTATGACGTAGTTGGCCAGTGT
Source organism: uncultured Gammaproteobacteria bacterium (assembly GCA_963784815.1). Classification (GTDB taxonomy): domain Bacteria; phylum Pseudomonadota; class Gammaproteobacteria; order Burkholderiales; family Burkholderiaceae_C; genus Acidovorax. The sequence continues at coordinate 83,065 of CAWATB010000016.1, forward strand.
CTGCAGTTGTGGTTCTTGGTCGTTGGCTGAAAAGTGTTCGAAGTGACCAAAGCGCACAAAACTGGGTGCGACCCGGGTGACCACGGCGGCGGTCTCGATCTCCTCGCGCCGCACATGTGCGGGTGAGCCGGTGATGCACAGGGCACGTGATGTCGGAATGCCCAGCCCATGCATGGCTTCGCTGCACAAAAATTCTCGGATGCTGGAGCGCAGAACCGCGCGGCCATCGCCTCCCCGGGAATAGGGTGTGCGGCCAGCCCCCTTGAGTTGAATCTCCAAGCCGCCCGCAGTCTCGCCCAGGAGGATGGCCCGCCCATCGCCCAACTGTCCCGCCCACACGCCAAACTGGTGCCCACTGTAGACGCTGGCCAGCGGGCGAGAGCCCGGGAGAAGCGTGTTTCCGGTAAATGCCTGCAGCGCCTCGTCACTGCGCAACCAGGTTTCGTTCAGACCCAACAGCTTTGCTACGTCGCTGCTCGCGCCTACCCAATGCGGCGACGGCAGGGGCGTGGGGCGCAGTTCGGTAAAAAAATCCGGGCCGAGGGCGGCAAATCCGTGGCTCCAGGCCAAGCCGACAGGGCCGGTGGTGGGGTCGCTTTCGGCGGGCAAGTTCATGAGCCGGATTGTCTCGCACCGTGGATGCCCCGGCGGGTGCAGGGCCTTGGGGTGGGCGCTGCCTAAGCCTCGCGGGCAAGCACCCTGTGGTCCGCTTCGGGCTGAAGCAACTGCGCGCGGTATTGACCGGGAGGCATGCCAAACCAGCGCTTGCACGCGCGAAACATGTTGCTTTGGTCTGCGAAGCCCAGCAAGTCAGCCACTTCCGTCAAGCTGTGGCGCGGATCTGAAAGGTACTGACGGGCCAGCTCGCAACGCGTGTCATCCAGGAGTTGCTGGTAGGTCGTCGATTCGGCCTGCAGCCGCCGCTGCAGCGTGCGATCCGTCATGTGCAGGCGTTCTGCGATGTCGTCGCGGCGCGGCTCGCCCTTGTTCAAGATGCGCGCAATTTCGGTGCGCACGCGCGTGCTGGTCAGTGCTTGCCCCAGGTGAACGAGCTCGGTTTCGACCAAGCGTTCATGCATGGCCCACAGGCTGGGGTTGTGCGTGGGAATATCCGCCAGCACATCGCTTTCGGCCAGTAAAAAGCGGTTGCTGGGCTGGTCAAAGCGCGGTAGCAAGCCAAACGCTGCCTGGTACCGCGCATCGTTGTTGCCTGACGGCCTTGGTGTGATCAGCTCCACCGCCAGGGGCTGCAATTCGCGCCGTGTGAGCCAACAGCACAGCGTAAAGAGGGTGAGCAGGGCGTATTCCACTCGTTGGCGTGGGATGGGTCGGGTTGCGCCGATGTGGGCGATCGACAGCCAGTAGCCCTGTGCATCGCGCTCCAGGTCGAACGTGGTGCAGTCCGATATCACCGCCATGTGGCGCACAAGATGCTGAAAGCCCACCAGAAGATTGGGGCCCGAAGCCAGCGCGTAGCCCACCACGTCCACATTGCCAAAGCGGGCCGTGAGTTGTGGGGACAGTCCCAGGTCCACCTTGCCCGACCGTTCCACGGCCAGCTCCCACAGTCGGCTGACCCGGTCCACGTCGACACGGGCCTGCGAGTGCTGTAGCGCTGGCAGATCGATCCCTGCCTCATTGCACAGTTCAGCCGCGGGCAAGCCTTCGGCGGCCAGCATGTCGGCAATGCCGCGCACCCAGGCGGCAGAACTTGTGCGGGGATTTGTGGGAGCTGTCATGCGATCAGGGTTTACGCCAGGGGGTGGTCTGAAGTCAGTGTTTTGGCAAGGTTGCGATAGTAGCCAAAGCGCTGCCCGTTCACACAATCGGTCCCGAGGTCGCGCCCTGATTTCTCTGCGCGTAGTGTGACGTGAGACTGAAGCGCACCCCATTCCTGAAAACCCCCAAGGAGACAAGACATGATCGATTCGCGCTGGCGTTTGCAATGGTTGGGAGCGGCGGTTTCCGTGCTGGCAATGGCGGGCTGCGGCGGAGGTTCTGGCCTGGTCCCCGAACTGCGCGAGACCGCTTACGGCAAAGTGCGCGGCGTGGACGACAGCACCGTCACCGGCACCTATGCCTGGAAGGGCATCCCGTTTGCTCAGCCTCCGGTCGGTGACCTGCGCTGGCAGCCGCCCGTGGCGCCAGCGGCCTGGTCTGGCGAACGCGACGCTACGCGCTTTGGTCATGCTTGCTTGCAGATGGGGCGCTTGTACGGACCCGGCGCCAACAATCGCTTTGACAACACCATTGGCGAAACGCTGGGAACCCCGGTGGGCAATGAGGATTGCCTCACGCTCAACATCTGGCGCCCCGCGAACACGCAGGACAACCTGCCCGTGTTGTTGTTCCTGCATGGAGGCAGCGCCATCTCGGGCTACACGGCGGATCCGGTATACGACGGCGCCGCGCTCGCACGCAAGGCCAATGCCGTGGTGGTGACCGCCAACTACCGGCTGGACGTACTGGGTTTTCTGCAGATGCCGCAGTTGCACTCCGGAACCGGCGCCTACACCGGCAACTATGCATTGCTGGACAACGTGCAGGCGCTGCAATTCATCAAACGCAACATTGGCAATTTCGGCGGCAACGCGGGCAACGTCACGCTGATGGGGCAGTCCGCAGGTGCCATCAATGCGCTGGCATTGCTCACCGCGCCCCAGGCAGCCGGGCTGTTTCACAAGATTCTGCCCATCAGCGGTGGCATATCCCTGCCCAGCAACCTGCCGGCTGGCACTATTCCCACGCTCAATCCGGCGTCGAAATACACCGCGCAGTCGGGCGCTTTGCTGGGGGCGTTGGCGCTCGCCGATGGACTGGCACCAGACGCGGCAGCTGCGGCGGCTTTGGTGGCCAGCTGGACGCCGGTCCAGACGGCAACCTATCTGCGCGGCAAAGATGCGCGCTTGGTGTTGCAGACGGTGCTGCAAAAAGGGCTCACAGGATCGGGGCCCATTCCCGACGGGGTTGTGGTGCCTGCGAATCCAGTGGGTGAGATCGCGGCAGGCCGCTACCACAAGGTCCCTGTGCTTTCCGGCTATACAGCCGACGAGGCCAAGCTCTTTGCCCCTTTCCTGGCGCTGCTGGGTGGCAAGCCTGGCATGAAGATCACCGACGCAGAGCGTTTTGCAATGACGCAAAGCTTTAATCCTGACGCGCCCGCTTCGCTCACGGTGACGGACATCCTGGACTCTTCGTACTTGCCCGTCACCACACCCGTCACGGGCTACAACGCCCGCATGAAGCTGTTGGGCAGTTTGTTCATTGACCCGAGCCGCGACAACTTGCTGGGCACCTTGCGCACGCAGCAGTCCAACGTGTGGAGCTATCAGTTCGATTGGGCCCAGCAGCCTGCACCCTGGGCCGACGTGTACGGCGCGGCCCATGGTTTTGATTTGCCCTTTGTGTTTGGCAACTTTGGACCGTCTCTGCTGGCGAAAGCCGCCAACAGCACGGCCAACCAGCCGGGGCGCCTTGCACTGTCGGGCGTGATGATGGACAGCGTGCGTGCATTCGTGCACACCGGCAACCCTAACCACGTCGGCCTGGGCCAGGAATGGCAACCCTGGCCACGCAAATTCATCTTCGACGCCGACCAGAAAGCTACGCGCCTGAGTCAGCAGTAAGCCCAGGTCCTGATGCTGCTTCCCATGCCACTTCAGTTCATGCCACACGCGACGCAGGTAACTGGCGCGGCCAAAGCCAGCGCCCCGGTGCAAGGGCCGCCCCGCCGCACTGGGGGCGTCCCCTTCCCGCATTGCGCAGCATTGCGAGAGAGGGGGAAGGCGAGAAGCGACTCAGGGGGTGTTTCATCTCATGCTGCAGCCGTGGCGACGAGGTATGCGCTCAGGGCCTCATCGTCCACGATGGCGACACGCCCGAAGTCGAGCGACACGATGCCGATGACTTCGAGCGCGCGCAGCACCTTGTTCACGGTTTGCCGCGATAGCCCCACCAACTGGCCCAGTTCATCCTGCGTGAGGTTCAGGCGCCGTGTGCTGCGCCAGAACAACCGGCTCAGGTACAGCGCCACGCGGTGCTCTGGCGATTGTGTACGACCCGCTTCGATAATGGTCATGGCCTGGCCCAATCGCATGTTCAGGTGCAAGACCAAAAACTGGTTGAAAGGCATGCTGGTCTCGCGCAGCGTTGCAAACAGGGGCAACGGCAAACACAGCAGAGTGGTGGGGCGCAGTGCTACAACGTTGTACCGGCGTGGTTCGGGTTTCAAGGCAGATCCCTCGCCAAACCAGTCGCCGTCCGGCACGCCTATGAAGGCTGAGGACCGCCGGTGGCTGGTTGGGCTTTGCAGCATGACAAGGCCCGACAACACCGCATACCAGCCGTCCACCGCGCTGCCTGCGGGCAGCATCACGTCACCTTTTTCGCCTTGCACCGCTAGCACCTCTGTGCGCAGGCGTTCCTGCATTGCTGCGGAGACGCTGGCAAACCACGGTTGGGCGGCAATGAATCGCGAAGCGGAGGGGGCGGAGTCGAGCATGCGGCCCATTGTCGCTGCGACTTTGCGGCCTGTGCAGGGTATTCCCTTGGCTTTTGTCAATGGGACGACATGTGTTGGCAACCATGATGGGCAGGCGCACACTGGCACTGTGTTTTCGGGGCCTGCGGCAGATTTGCATGACCCCGGAGTCAGTTCAACCGCACGTCCCGCGCTACGATGATCAACCTATCTACTACAACATCCAAGGAGCACACATGCTGGGCCTGATGCAGAGCCAACCGTTGCTGATCTCGTCGTTGATCGAATTTGCCGAGCGCCACCATGGCGATGCCGAAATCGTCTCGCGCCGAGTAGAAGGTGACATTCACCGCTACACCTACCGTGACCTGGGGGCACGTGCACGCCGTCTGGCCAATGCGCTGGATGAACTCAAGCTGCAATTCAGCGACCGCGTGGCCACCCTGGCCTGGAACGGCTACCGCCACATGGAGATGTATTTTGGGGTGAGTGGTTCTGGCCGTGTGCTGCACACCGTCAACCCGCGTCTGCATCCCGACCAGATCGCTTGGATCATGAACCATGCCGAAGACCAGGTGCTGTGTTTTGATCTGACATTTTTGCCGCTGGTGCAGGCGGTGCATGCCAAGTGTCCCACGGTGAAAAAGTGGGTTGCGCTGTGCGATGCTGACAAGCTGCCTGCGGATTCCGGCATCCCGGGTCTCGCCAGCTACGAAGACTGGATTGGGTCGCAATCGTCTGACTACGCTTGGCCCGAGTTTGATGAGAATTCTGCGTCTAGCATGTGCTACACCAGCGGTACCACGGGCAACCCCAAGGCTGCGCTGTACAGCCACCGCTCCACGACTTTGCACGCATATGCCGCTGCCCTGCCCGACGTGATGTGCCTCTCGGCGCGGGACGCGGTGCTCCCCGTGGTGCCCATGTTTCACGTCAATGCCTGGGGCATTCCTTATTCAGCCGCGCTCACGGGCTGCAAGCTCGTGTTTCCCGGTCCCGCGATGGACGGCAAGTCCATCTACGAACTCATCGAATCCGAAAAGGTCACCTACGCCGCCGGGGTTCCCACCGTGTGGCAGATGATGTTGGGCCACATGAAGCCGACGGGCCTGAAGTTCTCCACCTTGCGCCGCACGGTCATTGGGGGCTCGGCCTGCCCGCCCGCCATGATTCATGCGTTCAAGGAAGACTATGGCGTCGAGGTGTTGCACGCCTGGGGGATGACCGAGATGAGTCCGCTTGGCACGCTGTGCACATTGAAAAACAAGCATCTGACGATGTCCAAGGATGAGCAGATGAAGATCCTGCAAAAGCAGGGTCGTGCCATTTACGGCGTGGACATGAAGATTGTTGGCGGCGACGGCAATGAGCTGCCATGGGACGGCAAAACCTACGGTGATCTGCTGGTCAAGGGCCCGTGGATTGTGGACAGCTATTTCAAGGGTGAAGGCGGCCATCCGCTCGTCAAAGACGACCAGGGGCGCGGCTGGTTTCCCACCGGAGACGTGGCCACCATTGACGCCGACGGCTTTATGCAGATCACGGACCGCAGCAAGGACGTGATCAAGTCCGGGGGCGAGTGGATCAGTTCCATCGACATTGAGAACATTGCGATGGCGCATCCGTCCATTGCCATGGCCGCCTGCGTGGGCATGCCCCATCCCAAATGGGACGAACGCCCCATCGTGGCGGTGGTCAAGCGCCCAGGTACCGAGGTCACGCGCGAGGAGTTGCTGGCCTTCTACGAGGACAAAACCGCCAAGTGGCAGATTCCGGACGACGTGGTGTTTGTAGATGCCATTCCGCTGGGGGCGACCGGCAAGATGCTCAAGACCAAACTGCGCGAGCAGCTCAAGGATTACAAGCTTCCGGGTCTCTAAACCGGGGCAATGCACCGTGGTGGTGCTCGGGGGAGCACCGCCGCAGTCACGTGGGCGACGCTGCTAGGGGCAATCCCTGAGCATCGCTTTGTTGCAACGCGGTACGCTGCGTTGTGTCGATTTACAAGGAGACAAGACCATGAAATTCGCTATTAAGGCTATAGCAGCCTCGGTAATGTTGGTAGGCGCTAGCGGCGCGATCGCTCAAAAGGGCGAGACCGTGAAGATCGCCTGGCTCGACCCCCTTTCGGGCCTCATGGCCGCGGTGGGAACGAACCAGCTCAAGAGCTTCCAGTTCATCGCTGAAGAGTTCAACAAAAAGAACCCCGCAGGCGTCAAGTTTGAAATCATCGGCATCGACAACAAACTCAGCCCGCAGGAAACCACCAGCGCCCTGCGGTCTGCCATGGACCAAGGCGCGCGTTATGTGGTGCAGGGCAATGGTTCGGGCCCTGCGCTCGCCATCATGGATGCGCTGGAAAAGCACAACTCCCGCAACCCCGGCAAAGAAGTTCTGTTCCTGAACTACGCTGCGGTGGACCCAGACCTGACCAACAGCAAGTGCAGCTACTGGCACTTCCGTCTGGACGCGGACACCTCCATGAAGATGGAAGCGCTGACGACCTACATGAAGGACCTGCCGGAGGTCAAGAAGGTCTATCTGATCAACCAGAACTATTCGCACGGCCACCAGGTCTCGAAGTTCGCTAAAGAAATGATGCAGCGCAAGCGTCCTGATGTGCAATTCGTGGGCGACGATTTGCACCCCTTGGCCCAGGTGCGCGACTTCTCGCCCTACATCGCCAAAATCAAGCAGTCGGGCGCAGACAGCGTGATTACTGGCAACTGGGGTTCTGACTTGGCGCTGCTCATCAAGGCCGCAAACGACGCTGGCCTGAACAACGTCAACTTCTACACCTACTACGGTTCCGTCACGGGTAGCCCAACTGCCATGGGCTCAGCCGCTGCAGGCCGCGTTTACATGGTGGCCTATGCCCACATGAACCTGCCTGGCCCGCTGAACCAGATCGTTCAGGACTACAAGAAGAAGTTCAACGACGACATGTACACCGGTGCTGTGTACCACGCGTTCACGATGCTGTCGGATGGCTTCGTCAAGGCCAAGTCGACCGACCCTGTGAAGGTGGCTGCCGCGTTTGAAGGCATGAAGTTCAAGAGCTTCAACGGCGAAGTCGAAATGCGCAAGACCGATCACCAATTGCAGCAGGGCCTGTTCATCTCCAAGTGGGAGAAAGCCGGAGGTAAGTACCCGATCGACTCTGAAAGCACAGGCTATACGTTTGTACCCGTGAAGTACTACGAGCCCTATGTCGCCAGCACGCCCACTTCGTGCCAGATGAAGCGTCCATAACTTCCGTTACAGACCTTCGAGGCCCGACCTACTCGGGCCTTTTTTTTACCTTGTAATGAAAAATTCCAATGAATCCTGAGTTTTTCGTGATCTCTTTGCTGAACGGCGTGAGCTATGGGCTCCTGCTGTTCATGCTGAGTTCCGGCCTCACGCTGATCTTCAGCATGATGGGCGTGCTCAACTTTGCACACACCAGCTTCTACATGCTGGGTGCCTATTTCGCGTTCACCATCTCCGGGGTGGTGGGCTTTTGGCCGGCGCTGGTGCTGGCACCCCTTGCCGTGTTTGCATTGGGGGCCGCGTTCGAGCGCTATTGCCTGCGCCGGGTCCACAAGTTCGGCCACGTGCCAGAGCTGCTGGTCACCTTTGGCCTGTCTTACCTGATCCTCGAATTGGTACAACTGGTGTGGGGCCGCTCCACCGTACCTTACGGCTTGCCAGAGCAACTGCAAGGACCGCTGTTCAGCCTGTATGGCACACAGTTCCCCAAGTCCCGCTCGTTTGTGATGCTGGTCGCGCTGGTGATGCTGGTGTCGGTGTGGCTGCTGCTGACACGCACGCGTATCGGCCTAGTGATCCAGGCTGCGCTGAAGTACCCCGAGATGGTCGAGGCGCTGGGCCACAACGTGCCGCGCGTTTTCATGCTGGTGTTCGGTGGCGGCGCGGCACTTGCCGGATTGGCCGGTGTGATCGGTGGCAACACCTACATCACCGAGCCTGCCATGGCGGCGTCGGTCGGTTCCATCATCTTTGTGGTGGTAGTGGTAGGGGGCATGGGGTCGCTTGCGGGTGCCTTTTTGGCATCGCTGCTGATCGGGCTGGTGCAAACCTTTGCGGTGGCCCTGGATTACTCGCTGATCCACGTGTTCAAGGCCGTGGGTGTGGCGGTTACCGACCAGACCTTCGGCTACCCCTTGCTCAAACTCACGATCTCCCAGGTGGCGCCCATCTTGCCGTACCTGTTCCTTGTGCTGATCCTGATCTTCCGTCCCAAGGGCCTCCTGGGCACGCGGGAGGACTGACGCCATGAATTCCACTACGACAACCATTGCCGATTCCGGCGCCACGTCTCATTACCGGTTCAAGCCCTTCAATGTGGGGCGGGTCATCATCTGGACCTTGTTTGCTGCCATGCTTATCGTTGCACCCATGGTGTTTCGCAGCAGCCTGGCGCTGACCATGCTCTCGCAGATCGGCTACCTCATCATCATCTGCCTGTCGTACAACATTCTGTTGGGGCAGGGTGGGATGCTGAGTTTTGGTCATGCGGTTTACACAGGGCTGGGCTCGTTCATTGCGATCCACGCCATGAACATGGCCACCAAAGGCACGTTCAACATTCCGCTGGTGCTGATCCCACTGGTGGGCGGTTTGGCTGGCGCGTTCTTCGCCATCTTGCTGGGCTTTGTCACCACCAAAAAATCAGGCACTACGTTCGCGATGATCACGCTGGGTATTGGCGAGCTGGTCGCGTCCATGGCACTGATGTTCCCCGAATTCTTCGGTGGCGAGGGTGGCATCACGACTGACCGCGTGTATGGCACCGCGTTCTTCGGCATCAGCTTTGGCCCAGCCATTCAGGTGTACTACCTGATTGCCGTGTACTGTTTTGTGTGCACGGCTGCGATGTTTGCTTTTACAGGCACACCGCTGGGCCGCATCCTCAATGCTGTGCGCGACAACCCGGAGCGCGTGGAGTTCATTGGCTACAACACGCAGCGCGTTCGGTACTTTGCTTTCATTATTGCGGGCTTCTTTGCAGGCATTGGCGGCGGGCTGGCCACGATCAACTTCGAAATCGTCACCGGTGCTGACAGCCTGAGCGTGATCCGTTCGGGTGGTTACCTGCTGTTTACCTTCCTCGGTGGGGCTACGTTCTTCTTCGGGCCCATCATTGGCGCGGTACTCCTGGTGCTGGCGTCGGTGCTGTTGTCCGAGCTGTCGATGGCATGGCTGTTGTACCTGGGCCTCGTGTTCCTGTTTATGGTGATGTATGCCCCCGGCGGTATTGCGAGCCTGATCATGATGAACCTGCGCCTGGCCAAGTACGGCAAGCTGCGCCCGCTTTGGGGCTCGTACCTGGCGTTGGGTGGCACCGCCCTGGTTGGCGTATTGGGAGCAGCCTGCATGATCGAGATGACCTACCACCTGCAGCTCAATGCGGCCCTCGGGTCTGAATTGAAATTCCTGGGGGCCACGCTCAATGCCAAGGGCTTTACCAGCTGGTTTGGCGCCATCTTTGTGATGGTGACGGGGTTCGCCTTGTTCGAGCTCTGCCGCCGACAATTTTTGCGCCAGTGGAGCACGATCCAGGAAGAGATTGAACATGAAATCAAGCGTGGGGAGGCGCTGTAAAAATGGCGGCTGACAACGCAACCTATGCCCTCGAATTGCGTGACCTGCGCAAGAGTTTTGGCAAGACAGAAATCATCCGTGGAGCCAACCTGATGGTGGCACCTGGCGAACGTGTGGCCATCATCGGCCCCAATGGGGCGGGTAAGTCCACGCTGTTCAATTTGATCAGCGGGCGCTTTGCGCCCACCAGTGGCGACGTGATCCTGAACGGCCATCGCATCAACGGCCTGGCACCGTATGAGATCAACCGCATGGGGCTCTCGCGCAGTTTCCAGATCACCAACATCTTTCCCAAGCTGTCCGTGTTTGAGAACCTGCGCTGCGGCGTGCTATGGAGCATGGGCTACAAGTACACCTTTTTGCGGTTCCTGTCGAATCTGCACGATGCCAATGAGCGCGCCAAAGAGCTGATGGAAATGATCAAGCTCGACAAGAAACGTGACACGCTGGCGATGAACCTCACGTATGCCGAACAGCGGGCCCTGGAGATAGGTATCACCATCGCCGGTGGAGCCAATGTGATCCTGCTTGACGAACCCACCGCTGGCATGAGCAAGAGCGAGACCACGCGGTTCATCGCCCTCATCAAGGAGGTGACGGAAGGCCGCACGCTGCTGACCGTCGAACACGACATGGGCGTGGTATTCGGGCTGGCCGACAAGATCGCCGTGGTGGTGTACGGCGAGGTGATCGCTTTCGATACCCCTGACAAGGTGCGCGCGAACGCGCGTGTGCAGGAGGCCTATCTGGGATCGGCGGTGGCCGACGAACAGAGCGGGGGACACTGACTTATGTTGAAAATCGAAAATCTTCACGCCTATTACGGTAAGAGCCATGTGCTGCATGGCGTCACCTTCGACATTCAGCCGGGCGAAATTGTGGCCTTGTTGGGCCGCAACGGATCGGGCCGCTCCACCACCGCCAAAGCCATCATGGGGCTGGTGGACTGGGAAGGCACTGTGCAATGGAAAGGGCAAGAGCTCAGCGGCAAAAAGGCCTATGAAATTGCCCATCTGGGCATTGGCTACGTGCCAGAAAGCCGCGACATTTTTCCCAACCTGACGGTGCACCAGAATCTGTTGCTGGGCCAAAAGGGCAATGGCAAGGGCAGCCGTTGGTCGTTTGACGACATGTACGAGATGTTCCCGCGCCTCAAGGAGCGGCAGCACACCGAAGCCGGTGTGATGTCGGGCGGCGAGCAGCAGATGCTGACGCTTTGCCGCACGCTGATGGGCGACCCGGACCTCATCATCATCGATGAGCCTACGGAAGGCCTGGCGCCCAAGATTGTGGAGTTGGTCGGACAGTACTTGCAGACCATCAAGGGTCGTGGCATCTCGGTGCTGCTGATTGAACAGAAGCTCACCATCGCCATGAAAATCTCGGACCGCGCGCTGGTCATGGGCCACGGCGCTATCGTGTTCCAGGGCACGCCAGACAGCCTGCGGGCCGACAACTACATCCGTAAAGAATGGCTGGAGGTATGAAGTCCCCCCTGAGTCGCTTCGCGTCTTCCCTCCTGAGAGGGGGTGCTCCCGGCGCGACGGGGCGGCCCTTGCGTGGGGGCGTTGGCATAGGCAGCGCCCTTCTCACGAGCTGCAGGCTTCCCGGCAAGCCCTGAATTGCCAAGAGGCGCATGGAACCCCATGGCGCCTCTTTTTTTTGCCCTATGGAGCGCCTTCGCTGCCAACGGCAATGTCCCCGCGGGGACAAATTGACACGCCATTGCTGCGCGAAGTCTCTACAATAAAAACGCACGATCGTTCTTTTTCACTTTCCAAGGAACAACAGCACCATGACCGCTGAATACAAAGTCCACGGCTCCGTTGCCGTGATCACCATGGCCAACCCTCCTGTCAATGGACTTGGCTTGGCGACCCGCCAAGGCATCGTGGACGGCCTCAGCCGTGCCAATGCCGACGCAGCGGTCACATCCATCGTCATCACGGGAGCTGGCGGTGCCTTCTCCGGTGGGGCCGACATCAAGGAGTTCGGCACCGACAAGTCGCTGCAAGAGCCCAACCTGCTGTCAGTGATTGCCGCCATCGAAAACTCGGCCAAGCCCGTCGTGGCTGCCATGCACAGCGTCGCCATGGGCGGCGGTCTGGAACTGGCCCTGGGTTGCCATTACCGCATTGCAGCGCCTGGTTGCTCTATTGCACTGCCCGAAGTCAAGCTGGGCCTGATCCCCGGCGCCGGTGGCACGCAGCGCTTGCCCCGCGTGATCGGTGTCGAAGCCGCGCTCAACCTCATCGTGAGCGGCGAGCCTGTCAAGAGCGAAATGATTGCTGGCGTGCCCGGCCAGAAGCTGTTCGACAAGATGGCCGCGTCGGCCGAATCGCTGGCTACCGAAGCCCTGGCGTTTGCGCAGAGCGTGGCCGATGCCCGTCCTCTGCCCCTGGTGCGCAACTTCCCCTGCAAGCACCCCGAAGGCGATGCGTACTTCCAGTTCGCGCGCAACATGGTCAAGGGCATGGCCAAGAACTTCCCCGCGCCCGCCAAATGCGTGGACGCGGTCGAAGCAGCCACCAAGAAGAAGTTTGCCGAAGGCATGCTGGTCGAGCGCGAGATCTTCATCAACCTGATGTGGACCGCTGAGTCGCGCGCACTGCGCCACCTGTTCATGGCCGAGCGCGCCGCCTCCAAGATTCCAGATGTGCCATCTGACACCCCAAAGCGCGACATCAAGCTGGTGGGCGTGATTGGTGCGGGCACCATGGGCGGCGGCATCTCCATGAACTTCCTGAACGCGGGTATCCCCGTCAAGATTCTGGAAATGAAGCAGGAAGCCCTGGACCGTGGCGTGGCCACGATCAAGAAGAACTACGAAGCCCAGGTCAAGAAGGGCAAGCTCAAGCAAGACAAGTACGAGCAGCGCATGGCCCTCTTGAGCACCACGCTGAGCTACGACGACTTCAAGGACTGCGACCTCATCATCGAGGCCGTGTTTGAAGAAATGGGCGTCAAGGAAGCCGTGTTCAAGCAGCTCGACGCCGTGGCCAAGCCCGGTGCCATCCTGGCCTCCAACACCTCCACGCTCGACGTGGACAAGATCGCTGCCTTCACCAAGCGTCCGCAAGACGTGGTCGGCATGCACTTCTTCAGCCCTGCCAACGTGATGAAGCTGCTGGAAGTGGTGCGCGGCAAGGAGACCGCCAAGGACGTGCTGGCCACCGTGATGGCGATTGGCAAGAAGATCAAGAAGACCTCGGTGGTCTCGGGCGTGTGCGATGGCTTCATCGGCAACCGCATGATCGAGCAGTACAGCCGCCAGGCCGGCTTCCTGCTGGACGAAGGCTGCAACGCCGCAGCAGGTGGACAAGGCCGTGGAAAAGTTCGGCTTTGCCATGGGCCCTTTCCGCATGGGCGACCTGGCCGGCAACGACATTGGCTGGGCCATCCGCAAGCGCCGCGCCGTCGAACGCGCCGACATGAAGTACAGCCGCACGGCCGACAAGTTGTGCGAACTGGGCCGCTTCGGCCAGAAGACCGGCGCAGGCTGGTACGACTACCAGGCCGGCAAGCGCGACGCGATCCCGAGCGACCTGGTCGACAAGATGATCGAGGACCACCGCAAGGAGCTGGGCATCACGCCGCGCAAGATTTCGGACGAAGAAATCGTGCAGCGCCTGGTGTTCGCCCTGGTCAACGAAGGCGCGCACATCCTGGAAGACGGCATTGCCAGCAAGTCCGGCGACATCGACATGGTCTACCTCACCGGTTACGGCTTTCCCATCCACCGTGGCGGCCCTATGCACTACGCCAGCGAAGTGGGCCTGTTCAACGTGGTGCAGGCCATGGACCGCTTTGCCAAGAACCCGCTGGACGACGCCGAGTTCTGGAAGCCCGCTCCGCTGCTGGCCAAGCTGGCCGCTGAAGGCAAGTCCTTCCAATAAGCCGCAAGCGCGCAGCTATCAACCGAATACAAGGAATTCACATGACCTCCGCAGTGATTGTTTCCACCGCCCGCACGCCGCTCGCCAAGAGCTGGAAGGGTTCTTTCAACATGACGCACGGCGCCACCCTGGGCGGCCATGCCGTGCAGCATGCCGTGCAACGCGCTGGCATTGATGGCGCTGACGTAGACGACGTCATCATGGGTTGCGCCACGCCCGAAGGCGCCACCGGCAGCAACATCGCGCGCCAGATCGCCCTGAAGGCCGGCCTGCCCATCACGGCCTCCGGCGTCACCGTCAACCGTTTCTGCTCGTCGGGCCTGCAGACCATTGCCATGGCCGCCCAGCGCATCATCGCTGGCGAAGCCGATGTGTTCGTGGCCGGTGGTGTCGAAAGCATCTCCTGCGTGCAGCAAGAGATGAACCTGCACATGATCCAGGACCTGGCCCTGGCCAAGCAAAAGCCCGAGATCTACTGGAGCATGCTGCAGACCGCCGAGCAAGTGGCCAAGCGCTACAACATCGGCCGCGAAGCCATGGACGAATACGGCGCCGCCAGCCAGCAAAAGGCCTGCGCTGCGCAAGCTGCCGGTCTGTTCGATGCTGAAATCGCCCCCATCACCGTCACCGCCGGTGTGGCCGACAAGACGCTGGGCCTGATCACCAAGCAAGTCACCGTGAGCAAGGATGAAGGCACACGCGAAGGCACGACGGTAGAAGCCATCAGCGGCCTGCGCTCGGCGCTGCCAGGTGGTTTGATCTCTGCCGGTAACGCCAGCCAGTTCTCCGACGGCGCTGGTGCCTGCGTGGTGACCAGTGAAGAGTACGCCAGCAAGAAGGGCCTCAAGCCCCTGGGCCGTTTCCTTGGCTTTGCGGTGGCAGGCTGTGAACCCGACGAAATGGGCATTGGCCCCGTGTTTGCCGTGCCCAAGGTGCTGAAAAAGCTGGGCCTCACCGTGCAGGACATCGACCTGTGGGAGCTGAACGAAGCCTTTGCCGTGCAGGTGCTGTACTGCCGCGACAAGCTGGGCATTCCGGCTGACCGCCTGAACGTGAACGGCGGCGCGATCGCTGTGGGCCATCCTTACGGTGTGTCGGGCCAGCGCCTGACGGGCCATGCGCTCATCGAGGGCAACCGCCGCGGCGCCAAGAAGGTCTGCGTGACGATGTGCATTGGCGGCGGCATGGGCGCTGCGGGCATTTTTGAAGTGTTCTGAAAATGCCGGGTGAAACCTCTGCGCAACCACCGGCTGGCGGGGTGTCGCCAGAGGTTTTCCTGGCCATGGGGCGCGAGGTGCTCACGGCCCAGGCGTTCAGCCAGTTGCTGGGCGCAACGCTGCAAGCACTGTCGCCAGGGCATTGCGAGCTTCACTTGCCCATCCGGCCCGATCTGCTCCAACAACACGGTTTTGTCCACGGCGGCGTGCTCAGCTACGTAGCCGACAACGCTCTGACCTACGCCGGCGGCACCGCCATGCAGGTGCCGGTGGTGACGTCCGAGTTCAAGATCAACTACCTGCGGCCTGCTGTGGGTGATTTGTTGATTGCACGTGCCCGAGCCGTGCACCACAGCCGCTCGCAGGCCGTGTGCCAGTGCGATGTTTTTGTGGTTCAGGCGGGGGGCGAAAAGCTGTGCGCCGTGGCGCAGGGCACCATTGCAGCGTTGCCTGCGCGCCAAGGCGATGCAGCCACGCCTGCAGCCAGTGCGTGAGACTGCAGCGCGGTGGCTACGCAAAATCGATCAGTTCACTGGACTCATTTTTTCATAGCTGCTAGCGCTTGATGGATAAGCGCTAGAGGCACTTTTTGCTTGGAATGCCATGAGCTTACGCCCTACCGTCGACTTCCTGCTGTACCAATGGCTGCACGCCGAGAAGCTGCAAGAGCGCAGCCGCTTTGCCGACCACTCTCGCGAAACTTTCGATGCGGTGATCGACACCTGCGAACGGATTGCGCGCGAGAAGTACGCCCCCTTCAACCGCACCGTCGATACGCAAGAGCCGCATTTTGACGGCGAGAAGGTCACGCTGCCCCAGTGCACCCACGATGCGCAGAAGGCGTATGCCGCGTCCGGCATGCTCAGCGCCGCGCAGGACTACGACATTGGCGGCATGCAGCTGCCCTACACGGTCGAGGCGGCGGCCAACAGTTTTTTTGCGGTGGCATCGATCAGCATGGGTTCGGGTTTGCTCACCGTGGGCAATGCCAACCTGTTGATGGTGCACGGCACCGAGGCGCAGCAGAAGGTGTTTGCGCTCAACGAATTTTCGGGCCGCTTCTCCGGCACCATGTGCCTGTCGGAGCCGCAGGCAGGCTCGTCGCTCAGCGATGTGGCCACCCGCGCCGTGCCCGACGGCGAAGGTTTTGAGAACGACCCGCTAGGCCCGCGCTACCGCCTCAAGGGCAACAAGATGTGGATCTCGGCGGGTGAGCACGAGCTGACCGAGAACATCATCCACCTGGTGCTGGCCAAGATCCCCGGGCCCGACGGCAAGTTGGTGCCCGGCACCAAGGGCATCTCACTGTTCATCGTGCCCAAGAAGATGGTGGACACCGAAGGCAACCTCACTGGCGTGCGCAACGATGTGGCGTTGGCGGGCCTGAACCACAAGCTCGGCTGGCGCGGCACGACCAACACGCTGCTCAACTTTGGCGAAGGCAAATACCCGGTCGACGGCGAAGCCGGTGCGGTGGGTTACCTCGTCGGTCAGGCGGGTAAAGGCCTGCACTGCATGTTCCACATGATGAACGAGGCCCGCATCGGCATCGGCATGGCGGCCACCATGCTGGGCCTGGCGGGGTACTACGCCAGCCTGGATTACGCCAAGAACCGGCCCCAGGGCCGCCCGGTGCAGGGGCCCAAGGACACGGCCGCAGCCGCCGCCGTGGTCAAGGATGTGGCCCAGCCGCAGGTGCGGATCATCGAACACGCCGACGTCAAGCGCATGCTGCTGGCGCAAAAGTCGTATGGCGAAGGCGCGCTGGCGCTCAACCTGTTTTGCGCGCGCCTGGTGGACGAGCAGGCCACCGGCGATTCGGCGTCAGCCGACGAAGCCCGCCTGCTGCTGGAGGTGCTCACCCCCATCGCCAAGAGCTGGCCCAGCGAGTGGTGCCTGGAGGCCAACAGCCTCGCCATCCAGATTCACGGTGGCTATGGCTACACGCGCGATTTTCCGGTGGAGCAGTACTGGCGCGACAACCGCCTGAACATGATTCACGAAGGCACGCACGGCATCCAGGCCATGGACCTGCTCGGCCGCAAGGTGCTGATGGAAGGCGGGCGGGGGCTGCAACTGCTGGCCGGGCGCATCAATGCCACGATCGAGCGTGCGATTCAGGTGCCCACACTGGCTGCCCATGCCAACGCGCTGGGCAGTGCGCTGCAGCAGGTCGGCGCCGCCACCAAGGCAGCGTGGGCCACGGGGCAGCCGTCCGATGCGCTGGCCAATGCCGTGCCCTACATGCAGGCCTTTGGCCACACGGTGCTGGCGTGGGTATGGCTGGATGTGGCGCTGGCCACCCTGCAGGCCGATGCCGCACTGGCGCAACCCGCCAGCGTGGGGCGGATGGGGGCCATGCAATTTTTCTTCCACTACGAGCTGCCAAAGATCGGCGCCTGGCTGCAGGTGGTGAGCGCGCGTGACGCGACCTGCGCGGCGTTCCCTGAAGAGGCTTTCTGATGGCTTCTCCCCAGAGCCTGCAACGCCTGCACCAGCTCATCTGGGCGCTGATCTATGGCGGCCTGTTGACCCTGGTGCTGGGCCTGGCCACCGCGCGCACGGACGACATGATCGGCTGGACGCTGACGGTGGTAGGTGGTGTGGCGGCAGCGGCGGGCGTGGTGCTGATTGGCGTGCGGGCCCGGCTGCAGAGCGACCACCATCGCTGAAACCGCGACCGACGCGGGGGCGACACAATAGCCCCGCGTTGCGTCGCACAATCATTCTTTGCGTGTGGGTTGCAGCACCGACGATCCCACCACCCCACCACCCAACCAGAACACAAGGAGACACACCATGACACGCACCATCCAACAACTGTTTGACCTGACGGGCAAGACCGCGCTGGTCACCGGCGGCTCGCGCGGCCTGGGCCTGCAACTGGCGCATGCGCTGGGCGAGGCAGGCGCCAAGATCGTACTCAGCTCGCGCAAGGCGTCTGATCTGGAAGAGGCGACCGCTGACTTGCAGGCTGCGGGCATCGATGCGCGCTGGATTGCTGCCGACTGCTCCAACGAAGCCGACATTCGCCGCCTGGCCGATGAAACCCTGGAACGCCTCGGCCACGTGGATATCCTGGTCAACAACGCAGGCGCTGCGTGGGGTGCCCCTGCCGAAGACCACCCCGTGGAAGCGTGGGACAAGGTGATGAACCTCAACGTGCGCGGCTACTTCATTCTCTCCCAGCACATTGCCAAGCGCAGCATGATCGCGCGTCGCAGCGGCAGCATCATCAATGTCGCGTCCATCGCGGGTCTGGGCGGCAACCCCAAGGGAATGAACACCATTGCGTACAACACCTCCAAGGGCGCAGTGATCAACTTCACCCGTGCGCTGGCGGCTGAATGGGGCGCCTACAACATCCGTGTCAACGCGATCTGCCCAGGTTTCTTCCCCAGCAAGATGACCGTGGGCACCTTGAAGGCCATGGGCGAAGAAGCGCTGGCCGCGCACGCCCCACTGGGTCGCCTGGGTGATGACGAAGATCTGAAGGGCCTGTGCGCGTTGTATGCCTCGGACGCCGGTAAACACATCACCGGCCAGTGGCTGGCGGTCGATGGCGGCGTCAGCATTGTCACGGGCGGATGAATTCGGTACATCCCCCTGAGGCGCTGCGCGCCTCGGTGCGGCAGCCAGAGGCGGCAGATCTTCGGGCACGTCCAAGCCTGCGCAGGCAGGCTTGGAGCCGCGGCCCTCAGCCCCTTCTCTCGGCTTTGCCTGGAAGGGGGACACAGCCCTCGCTGCGGGTCGGCCCCTGCTCGGCTGCCCTGGTCTGGGGCGCGCCAGTTTTTGAGTTTGTGTACTGAGGACATGTTGTGAAAAGTTTTGGCGTCGAGATCCCCTTTGTTAGCCACCTTGGCTTCACGTTGCACCGCATGGAGGGTGGCGAGTCCGAGCTGCACTACGAAGCCAAACCCGAACACCTGAACTCGTTTGCCGTGACGCATGGTGGTGCGACCATGACGCTGCTGGATGTGACCATGGCCACGGCCGCGCGCAGCGACACGCCGGACATGGGCGTGGTCACCATCGAGATGAAGACCAGCTTCATGCAGGCATCGCGTGGGCCGCTGGTGGCCAAGGGGCGGCTCATCCACCGCACGGCCACCATGGCATTTACCGAAGGCACGGTGTATGACGCACAAGGCAAGGTGTGCAGCCACGCTACGGGCACCTTCAAGTACGTGCGGCGCCTGCCAGTCGATGGGCGCAATGTGAACGACCTCAAGGTCATCTCCACCGATTGAGCCTGATTTTTATATCAAATAGGCCTCTAGCGCTTTATCCATAAGCGCTAGTAGCTATTGAATTCATAGTGATAGACATTCTGAAGGAGCCTTTCATGCCACGCAATCAACAAATCGTTCTCGACAACCGCCCCCAAGGCGAAGCCGTGGCCAGCAACTTCAAGCTGCTGGCTACTGACACGCCTGCACTCAAGGACGGCGAGGTGCTGGTGCGCCATCACTTCTTGAGCTTGGACCCCTACATGCGCGGCCGCATGAACGAGAGCAAGAGCTACGCCGCGTCGCAAGGCCTGGGCGAAGTGATGATCGGCGGCACCGTGGGCGAGGTGGCCGAGAGCCGCCACCCCAAGTACGCCGTGGGCGACAAGGTCGTGGGCATGGGCGGCTGGCAGGAATACAGCGTGGTCGACGGCAACGCCGTGGGCGCGTTGCGCAAGGTGGACACCACCCACGTCCCGCTGTCCCACTACCTGGGCGCCGTGGGCATGCCCGGCGTGACGGCGTGGTACGGCCTCGTGAAAATCATTGCGCCCAAGGAGGGCGAAACCGTGGTGGTGAGCGCTGCCACCGGCGCAGTCGGCAGCGCGTTTGCCGCATTGGCCAAGGCGCGTGGTTGCCGCGTCGTCGGCATTGCCGGTGGCCCGGACAAGTGCAAATACGCGGTCGAAGAACTGGGCTTTGACGTGTGCATCGACCACCGCGAGCATGGCGACCTCAAGTCCATGTCCAAGGCGCTCAAGGAAGCCTGCCCGAACGGCATTGATGGCTATTTCGAAAACGTGGGCGGCTACATCCTGGACGCCGTGCTGCTGCGCTCTAACGCCTTTGCGCGCATTGCGGTGTGCGGAATGATTGCGGGCTACGATGGCCAACCGCTGCCGATGCAGAACCCGGCGCTCATCCTGGTCAACCGCATGAAGGTCGAAGGCTTCATCGTGAGCGAACACATGGAAGTGTGGCCCGAGGCACTGAAGGAACTGGGCACGCTGGTCGGCACCGGCAAGCTGCGCCCACGCGAAACGGTGGCCGAAGGTATTGCTGCCGCGCCAGAAGCCTTTTTGGGCCTGCTCAAGGGCAAAAACTTTGGCAAGCAGCTCGTCAAGCTGATCTGACGATGAGCGCCGTGCCACCCAAGCTGCGCTGGACCTGGGCCCGGTTCGACGAACTGGGTGTGCATGCCTTGCACGATGCGCTGGCACTGCGCTGCAAGGTCTTCATCCTGGAGCAGGGCCCGTACCAGGACCCGGACGGTGCCGACAAACAATCGTGGCACTTACTGGGTTACGACGACGCGGGCGCATTGCAGGCCAGCCTGCGGGTGGTAGACCCTGGGGTCAGCTACCCCGAGCCCTCCATCGGCCGGGTGGTCACCGCCAAAGAGGCGCGCGGCAACGGCACCGGCCGTGCGCTCATGGTGGAGGGGCTGACCCGCTGCCACGCCCTGTGGCCCGGTCGCAGCATCCGCATCAGCGCCCAGGCGCATCTGCAGCGCTTTTACGGCAGCCTGGGTTTTGTGGCCGTGTCGGACGAGTATCTTGAGGACGACATCCCGCACATCGAAATGTTGTGGTGTGCCCCATGACCCTTGCATCCAGCCCAACTGCCAGCCTCACGCGCACCCACGACGTGTTCAACCAGAGCACGCCCTGGGCCGATGTGAACCTGTTTACCACCAACCAGCCGTTGCAGGATGCGTTGCGCCTGCATGCGCCCGACCTGCCGCTCGCTGGCCTGACCGCACTGGGCGCGGAGATGGGATCGAGCGAGATGTTGACCCACGCGCGGCTGGCCAACACGCACCCACCACAACTGCGCACGCACGACCGTTTTGGCCACCGCACCGATGTGGTGGAGTTTCACCCCAGCTACCACGCGCTGATCGGCGCTGCGATGCGCCATGGTTTACATGCCACGCCCTGGGCGCGCCAGGAGGCAGCCCATGCCCACATCGAACGCGCCGCAGGCTTCATGTTGTTCACTGAGGCTGAGCCTTCGGTGTTGTGCCCCGTGTCGATGAGCTACGCCGTCACGCCTGCACTGCGCGGCAATGCAGCCCTGTGGGCCGACTGGAACACCGGCCTGGCCAGCACGCAGTACGATCCGCGCCTGGCATTGTTCTCGCAAAAATCCGCGCTCACCATGGGCATGGGCATGACCGAGAAGCAGGGCGGATCGGACGTGCGCGCCAACACTACGCAGGCCGTGCCCGATGGCAAGGATGCCTGGGGCTCACGCTATCGGCTGACGGGCCACAAGTGGTTCTTTTCCGCGCCCATGTGCGATGCCTTCCTGGTGCTGGCGCAGGCACCCGGCGGGCTCACCTGTTTCTTTTTGCCGCGCGTGCTGCCCGATGGCGGTGAGGGTACGGTCAACACGATCCGCATCCAGCGCCTGAAGGACAAGCTCGGTAACCACGCCAATGCGAGTTCCGAGGTCGAGTTCCACGAAGCCATGGCCTGGCGCGTGGGCGAGGAGGGCCGCGGCGTGGCGCAGATCCTGGAGATGGGCACCATGACGCGGCTCGATTGCGCTTTAGGCACCAGCGGCCTTATGCGCCAGGCCCTCAGCATTGCACTGCACCACACGCGCCAGCGCACCGCCTTTGGCAAGAAGCTCATCGACCACCCGCTGATGCGCAATGTGCTGGCTGATCTGGCGCTCGAAAGCGAAGCGGCTACCGCTCTATCGATCAGGCTTGCCAGAGCTTTTGACCATAAAGACAAGAGCGAGCACGAGGCGCTGATGGCCCGCCTGCTCACGCCCGTGGCCAAGTTCTGGGTGTGTAAACGCGGCAGTGCGTTTGCCCAGGAGGCCATGGAATGTCTGGGAGGCAATGGCTACGTGGAGGAGGGTGGCGAGGGCGTGATGGCCCGCATCTACCGCGAGATGCCGCTCAACTCCATCTGGGAAGGCGCGGGCAACATCATGGCGCTGGATTTGATGCGCGCCGTGCGCCGCGCCGACACGGCTGCTGCGCTGGCTGCGGAATTAGCCCCGGCACGCGGAGCCCACCCGGCACTGGACCGCCTTGCCGGCGCATTGCCACTGCGCGTGGACGCCATGACCACCGAGGCCGAGGCCCGGCGTCTGGCGCAGGACGTGGCTCTGGCCGTGCAGGCGGCGCTACTTCTGCGCAGCGCGCCCGGCGCCGTGTTCCGGGCCTTTTGCGATTCGCGCTTGGGCGGTGATTGGGGTTACGCTTTCGGCACGCTGGGCGCCGGGGTGAACCTGGATGTGCTGCTGGCCCGAGCATTGCCTGCCTGAATTTTTTGCGGAGATCACAATGTCCCACCTTATCCTGCACCACTACCCCTCCTCGCCGTTCTCCGAAAAAATCCGAGCCGTGCTGGGCTTCAAGCAACTCGCCTGGAAGTCCGTCATCATCCCGCGCATCATGCCCAAGCCCGATGTGCTGGCGCTGACGGGCGGCTACCGCAAGACTCCGTTCTTGCAGATCGGCGCCGACATCTACTGCGACTCAGCCCTGATCTGCGACGTGCTGGAGCACGAACAACCCGAGCCCGTGTTGTACCCGCCCCATTTAAAAGGCGTCTCGCGCGTGTTTGCGCAGTGGGCCGACTCCACGCTGTTCTGGGCCGCCATGGCCTACAACCTGCAGCCCAAGGGCGCAGCTGCGTTGTTTGCCAACCTTCCACCCGCTGCCGCGCAAGCCTTTGGCGAAGACCGCCGCGAGATGAGTGCGGGCATGCAGCGCCTGCGCCCGGCCGATGCCACGGCCGCCTACCGCTCGTACCTGCGCCGCATCGCCCACATGGCCGAAGAGCACGACTTTTTGTTTGGCGTTGAGCCCTGCCTGGCCGACTTTGCCGCCTACCACCCGCTGTGGTTCACGCGCCAGTGTGTGCCGCTGATGGCCGACATCTTTTCGGCCACGCCGGCAGTGCTGGAGTGGATGGACCGCATCGCCGCACTGGGCCATGGCCGCATGGAGAAATTCAGCGCCGAGGACGCCATCACCGTAGCGGCTGGCATGGACCCGCTGCCCCTGATGGACGATGTGTTCCAGGACGAGCATGGAATCCCGCTAGGGAGCCAGGTCACCATTGCCGCCGAGAGCTTTGGCACCGAGCCGACCGAGGGCGAGTTGATCGCCGCCACGCGCACCCGCTACACCCTGCGCCGCACGGACCCGCGTACAGGCACGGTGCATGTGCACTTCCCGCGCATCGGGTATGTGCTGCGGGCGGTGGCGTCCTGAAGGGCGCATCACTGCTCTGCCTTGCAAGTTTCAACGGCCGCACCTGAGCACACCGCGCAGCGAGAGCGACTCGGCCCGTTCGGGCTGAGCTTGTCGAAGCCAGTGCGCTCGCCGGAGCCCGCCCTTCGACAGGCTCAGGGCGAACGGTTGAAACGACGTTGTTGGCGCACGCGAAAAAATCAATTAATCAATCCACCGTTCAATCCAAGGAGACAAAACCATGATCGACAACTTTGCCGGTAAAACCGCCGTCCTCACCGGCGCAGGCTCGGGCTTTGGCCTGGAATGCGCGCGCATCGGTGCCCGCCTGGGCATGAACCTGGTGCTCGTGGACGTGCAGCAGGACGCGCTGGACGCCGCCACGGCCGAAATGCAAGCCGCCGGTGCCCAGGTGCTGGCCCGCAAGGTCGATGTCTCAAACGCCGCCCAGATGGAACAGCTCGCCGCCGATGTGCAGCAGCGCTTTGGCGCGCCGCATCTGGTGTTCAACAACGCTGGCGTGGGCGCAGGCGGCCTGGTGTGGGAAAGCTCGGTGAAAGACTGGGAATGGGTGCTGGGCGTGAACGTCATGGGCGTGGTGCATGGCGTGCGCCTGTTCACCCCCATGATGTTGGCCGCCGCCAAAGCCGACCCGGCTTGGCGCGGCCACATCGTCAACACCGCCAGCATGGCGGGCCTGCTGGCGGCGCCCAATATGGGCATTTACAACGTCAGCAAACATGCGGTGGTCAGCCTGTCCGAGACGCTGTACCAGGACCTGGCGTTGGTCACCGACCAGGTCAGCGCCAGCGTGTTGTGCCCCTTCTTCGTGCCCACCGGCATCAGCCAGAGCCACCGCAACCGCCCCGGCGAGTTGCCTGCCGACAAGCCCACCAAGAGCCAGCTGATCGGCCAGGCCATGAGCGACAAGGCGGTGGGCAGCGGCAAGGTGACGGCGGCCGAGGTGGCGCAAAAAGTGTTCGACGCGGCAGCGCAAGGCCAGTTCTACATCTACAGCCATCCCAAGGCCATCGCGTCGGTGCAGACGCGCATGGAAGACATCATGCTGATGCGCAACCCCACCGACCCGTTTGCGGCCAAGCCTGAGCTGGGCGCGCAGCTCAAGGCGGCGTTGCGGGCCGACTGACTGCCTGACGGACCGAGCGCCCTGGCGGGGCTAATGCAAAAATATGAATGAAAATGGCCTGTAGCGCTTATCCATTAAGCGCTGATAGCTATTAAAAACATAGTAGATGTCAACCCGCTGGACCTCCATACCACCCCATGCCTGACGCTACCGCCCCCTGCACAACCGCCCTGGGGCACGGCCACGCGCTGTTCGACACGGCCATCGGCACCTGTGGCATTGCGTGGGGCCCGGGCGGCATTGTGGCGGTGCAATTGCCCGAGGCGGATGTCCACGCCACCCAGGCGCGTTTGCTGCGCGGCCTTTCTCCGCTTTGCACCGGCTCGGCGGAGCCACCGCCTACTGTGCGCAACGCCGTCGACGGCATCCAGGCGCTGCTTACCGGGCAGCCGCGCGACCTGTGCGAAGTGCCGCTCGATGTGTCTGGGGTCTCTCCGTTTCACCAACAGGTCTATGCCATCGCCCGCGCCATCCCGCCGGGCAGCACGCGCACCTATGGCGAGGTGGCCGAGCAGATCGGCAGCAAGGGGCTGTCGCGCGCAGTGGGGCAGGCGCTGGGGCTGAACCCGTTTGCGCCTGTGGTGCCCTGCCACCGGGTGCTGGCGGCGGGTGGCAAGACGGGCGGGTTCTCGGCTGGGGGCGGCGCAGCGACCAAGCTGCGCATGCTGCGGATCGAAGGTGCGTGTCTGGGCGAAACGCTTTCCTTGTTCTGACCCCCCTAAAAACAGTGAATGGGCGCTGAGGTTATGGCGCGCATCTGCAACGCAGAGACATGCAACCCGCACAGAATCAGCGCGGAGTGCTACATTCATCGGAGCATTTGTCTGCAGTGGGTGCGGCATTTGCCGCCGCCTCCACTACCGCTGATTTCACAGGAACCTGCCCATGTCACCGGAACGCCAGCGACTGATCCGCCTGTTGTTCGATGAGTACATCGAGATGTACGCCGCGCGGGACGAGCGGTTGATCACACGGTTCAGCGACAACTTCAGTGGCTTTGCGGGCAGCAGCGACCAGCTCATCAAAAGCCGCAGCGAGTGGGTGGATGTGACGCTGCAGGACTTTGCCCAGGTGCCTGGCCGCATCGGCATCGACGTGGTGGACCTGTTCCCACAGGAGCTGAGCGACGAGGTGGTGGCCGTCACCGCTTTTTTTCACATCCACCTGCCCATTCCCGATGCGCTGTTTGCGCGCGAGACCGCGCGGCTGGTGCTGGTGTTTCGCCACGAGGGTGACGACTGGAAGATTGCGCACAGCAGCGTTTCCATCCCCTTTGGCGTGGCCCGGCAGGGCGAGGTGTACCCCGTGGACCGTCTGCAGGAGCACAACCGCGAGTTGCAGGGGCTGGTGGAAGAACGCACCCAGGCCCTGGAACAGGCCAATGAGCAACTGCGCCTGATCAGCAACACCGACGGGCTCACGGGCATTGCCAACCGACGCCACTTTGACCAGGCCCTGGCGCACGAATGGGCCCGCGCGCAGCGCTCGCAGGCGCCGCTCGCGTTGATCATGCTGGATGTGGATGTGTTCAAGCATTTCAACGACCAGTACGGCCACCTGGCCGGTGACAAATGCCTGCAGGCGCTGGCACTCACCTTGGCGCAAAGTGGCGGGCGGCGCGAGGGCGACCTGGTGGCGCGTTTTGGAGGGGAGGAGTTTGTGGTGCTGTTGCCCGCAGCGGATGCCCAGATGGCCATGGATATGGCCCACCAGATCCAGCACGCCATCCAGGCGATGGCTTTGCCGCATGACGGCGCGCCATTTGGCATCGTGACCGTGAGTTTTGGTGTGGCCGCCGTGGTGCCGCAGCGTGACCAGGCGCCCGAAGAACTGGTGCGCCGCGCCGACCGCGCGATGTACCGCGCCAAGCAAGGTGGCCGCAACCGCATCGAGCTGGCCCCCGACTGACGACGTGGGCTTGTGCGCGCGTGGACCGCTCGCCCGCCTTCCTGCCTGACTGATTTCCTGTCATTTTGTCTGCACGCAGCGACATGGGGGCGTTGAGAAGCAGTTGATACAGGGTTTACCCGAAAATCGTGCACCGAAATGGTGACAATCGGCGGCTATGCATTTCTCCCGCTTTCTCAAAATGGCCCTCATCCTGGGCCTGCTCTCGGCCATCGGGCCGTTTGCCATCGACATGTACCTGCCCGCGCTGCCGGACATTGGTGCCAATCTCCAGGCGTCCGTGGGGGCGGTGCAGTGGAGCCTGACGGCCTTCTTTCTGGCCCTGGGGGCCGGCCAGCTGTTCTATGGTCCCATCTCCGACATGGTCGGGCGCAAGCCGCCGCTGTACTTTGGCCTCGGCCTTTTCACGCTGACCAGCGTGGGCTGCGCGCTGGCGACGGACATCGAGACCCTGATCGCGCTGCGCTTTTTGCAGGGCCTGGGCGCTGCGGCAGGCATGGCCATACCGCGTGCGGTGGTGCGAGACCTGCACACCGGCACCGATGCCGCGCGGCTGATGTCGCTGCTGATGCTGGTGTTCAGTGTGTCGCCCATCCTGGCCCCGCTGGCGGGCAGTGGTGTCATTGCGCTGACTGGCTGGCGCGGCGTGTTCTGGGTGGTGGCGCTGGCTGCAGTGGCCGGCCTGGCACTGGTGTATGGCAGCCTGCGGGAGACCCGGCCCGCATCGCAGCGCGTGGAAAGCAGCCTGGGCGGCGCCCTGCGCGCCTATGCCTTGCTGCTGCGCGACTGGCACTATCTGGGGCTGGTATTTATCGGCGGTTGTGCCATGGCCGGGTTTTTTGTGTACCTGGCGGGTTCGCCTTTTGTGCTGATCAACCACTATGGGCTGACGCCCACACAGTACAGCGTGGCGTTTGGGGTCAATGCGGCAGCGTTCATCGGTGCCTCCCAGTTCACCGCCACGCTGGGCGAGCGATTTGGCATGGTGCGGGTGGTCAAGGTGGCGGCCACGGCATCAGGCGCGGTCATGGTGGCGTTGCTGCTGTACTACCTGGCGGGCGGAGACAGCCTTTGGGTGCTGATCGGTTTGTACTTTATGGCAAGCGGTCTCATGGGGCTGGTGATCCCGACCACCTCGGTGCTGGCGCTGGAGAAACACGGCGCCATCGCAGGCACGGCGTCGGCCCTGCTGGGCACGCTGCAGATGCTCAGCGGCGCCCTGGCCATGGGGGTGGTTGGCCTGTTTGCGAACGGCAAACCCCTGCCCATGGTGATCGGCATGGCCACGGGTGCGCTGGTGGGCGTGGCGCTGGCGTGGATCACGCTGGGTGGCAAACGAGGTGCGTTGGTGCCCGCCTAGCCCCCGCAGCAAGGTTTTTCGCCAGAATATGAGTAAAAAGTGACTCTAGCGCTTATTGGATAAGCGCTGGTAGCTATCAATAGGTGAGTGTTTCGGCTGAGCATGTGGCATTGCGGTGTGCGCACAGCCGTCGTGCCTGCATGCAACAGCGGGCACGCCCTGGTCGTACCGCCTGCTCAGCGCAGGGGTGTTGCAAGCACCGCAGCAGCCACTTCTTCTGCCACCCCTTGCACCGTCAAGGGCGCAGAGCCTTCGGCATGGTTGCTGATGGTCACGAAGGCGTTCTGCCCCCGGCGGGTCATGCCTGCAATCACGCTGGCAAGCTCCGCCCGGGTTGGCACGTCGGGGTGGTGCAGGCGGTTGTAGGGCTGGTACAGCCGTTCCGCGTCTTCATAGCCATACGGGCCATGCACCGGGTTCAGGTTCCAGCGGCAGACCAGCGGGCCGGGCCACAGCGCGCGCAGCACGGGCAGTTGATCCTGTAGCGGGGGCATCTTGGCGTGCAGGCCCAGGCAGTAGGTGGCACCGCATTCGCGCAGCACCGCAGCAAAGTCGGGCGTCAGCCATTCGGGGTCGCGCACCTCTACGGCAATCACGCCATCGGGCGCCTGCGGGGCCAGTGCGGGCAATGCGAGCAGCATGGAGCGCAGCCGGTCCAGCAGCTGCGGCATGCGGTCCAGCTGCGCCAGGGGCAGGGGACTGAGTTGGAACACCAGCGCGCCCAGCTTGTGCCCCAGGCCTTGCAGGGCGGGCTCCACACATTCACTGCGCGCCAGTTCGGGGCTCAAAAACGCCGGGTTGGGCTGGCGGCCCCGGCCGTCTTCGCTGCGCACCAGCGCATCGGTCACCACGCTGGGCGCTTTCACCACAAAACGAAAGTCGTCGGGCACCTGGGATGCGTAGCGCTCGAACTGGCTGGCGGTCAACGGGCGATAAAAACTGCGGTCAATGCTGACCGTGCGCATCAGCGGGTGCTGGGCGTACACCGCAAGGCCCTGTTTGGACAGCTGCGTTTCGGAATGTTCGCCTTCCCACACCAGCCCCTGCCAACCGGGGTAGCTCCAGCTGGAGGTGCCCAGGCGCAGCGTGGTGGGCAGATTGCGGGCCAGCGCCAGCACGGCTTCGTCCTGCGGCTGCACAGTGACGGCGGTGCTTTTCTTCTTGCGCGGGGGTGGTGGCGCGGGGGCGGAGGCCGAAACCGAAGGTTGCGCTGGTGAAGGCGGCGAGGTCGGCGGAGGGCCACCGAATAAATCGTCCTGGATGCTCATGCGGCCGTCAGCTCACCCGGTTTCACGCGAGCGGCGCAGTCGCTGCGGGCTGGGACGGATGCTCGATGGCATCGGCCGCTTCCTCGTTCAGCGCCTGTGCCTCGCGCTGGGGCTGGGTCAGCGGGGTTTGAATCCACTTCTCGCCCTGGAAGAACTGGCGGGCGCCGTCCTTGTCGCCCGCAAGCTCCAGCTGCAGGCGCTCCGCATCGCGGGCGCGGATGCTCTCGGCCACCTGGGCCACTTCGTCCGGGTCTACGCCCAGGGTTTCGAGCGCCTGCATGCCAAATCCCATGGCCGACTCGAAGGTCTCGCGCATTTGGTAGTCCACGCCCAGGTGCAACAGTTCAATGGCATGCTGGCGGTCATAGGCACGCGCGAGCACCGGAATCAGCGGGCACTCGTGTTTGAGCATTTCTACGATGCGCGTGGTGGTTTTGGGGTCGTCTACACACACCAGGATGGACTTGGCGTGGTGTGCACCGCTGGCGTGCAAAACGTCCAGCCGGGTGCCGTCGCCGTAGTACACCTTAAAGCCAAACTTCGCGGCCGCGCGGATCATGTCGGTGTCGTTCTCGATGATGGCGATGTCGACACCCCGCGCCAGCAGCAGCTGGCTGGCAATCTGCGCAAACCGGCCAAAACCGATGATGAGCACCGTGCCTTTGAGGCCGTCGGCAGCTTCTACGCCGTTCATGTCCTGCGCGGGCTCGGGCGGCATCAGCCAGCGCAGCGACAGCACCGCCAGCGGCGTGAGCGCCATCGACAAGATCACGGCGGCGGTTAACACCGCATTCACACGCGCTTCGACGATACCTGTAGCGGCCGCGGCCGAATACAGCACAAACGCAAACTCGCCGCCCTGCGCCATCAGCATGGTGCGCTGCAGGGCCTCACCATGCTTGGCTTTGGTAAAACGCGCCACTGCATACACGCCAACACCCTTGACAAACATGCAGGCCACCACGCCACCCAGCAGCAGCGGCCAGTTGTGAAGCACCAGCTGGATGTCCAGCGACATGCCCACACTCATGAAAAACAGACCCAGCAGAATGCCGCGAAACGGCTCGACATCGGCCTCCAACTGGTGGCGGAAGGTGGATTCGGACAACATCACACCCGCCGCAAACGCGCCCATCGCCATCGACAGGCCGCCCCACTGCATGGCCAGCGCTGCGCCCAGCACCACCAGCAGCGCGGCGGCGGTCATCACCTCGCGCGCTTTGGCGCGTGCCAGCAGATTGAACAAGGGGTTCAGCAACCAGCGGCTGACGGCGATCAGCCCCACCACAGCCACCAGCGCCACGCCCACGGTCACCCACCGCGACACTGCCTGGCCTGCGGGTGCGGGCGACAGAAACGCCACGATGGCCAGCAGCGGCACGATGGCCAGGTCTTCGAGCAGCAGGATGGACACGATGCGCTGGCCTCGCGGGGTGGAGCTGTCACCGCTTTCGTCCAGCAACTGCATCACGATCGCCGTGGATGACAGCACAAAACCCGACGCTGCGATAAACGCCACCGCTGGCGACAACCCGGCCAGCACTCCCGTGGCCATGAGCAATGCGATGCAGACCACCACCTGCGCCAACCCCAGGCCAAAGATCTGCCGCCGCAGGTTCCACAGCCGCGACGGCTGCATTTCCAGCCCGATCACAAAAAGGAACATCACCACGCCCAGTTCGGCCACATGCAGGATGGTCTGCGCCTCGCTGAAAAAGCCCATGCCAAAAGGACCAATGGCGAGGCCTGCCGCCAGATAACCCAGCACCGAGCCCAGGCCCAGGCGTTTGAAAAGGGGGACAGCGATGACGCCAGCGGCCAGCAGCACGACGACTTTGACGAGTTCGGTGCCTGATTCAGCGGCCATGGGGACTCCGGGGTGACGAATGGAAAGAAAAACAGGACGGGTTTGGCGAGGATGGTAGCGCCGTCCGAAGGGGCTCAGAACCTGTTCCCCATCTCGCAGAAGATCTCTGGCAGATCACTAGCAAGTCCTGAGCCGCGGCGCGGCGGCTGTGCCCGGGGTTCACGAATCCGAAAACAGGCCGCCTTCGTTCAGCAGCTCGTAGGTGATCTCGGGCCGCTGGTCCATGCCCTTTTTGATGGCGGCGGGGATGGCTTGGCGTGTCTTGCGGCACAGGCCGCGCTGCTCATGAACCAATATGGTGATGCCGCGCAGCGTGCGTACCTCGTTGGGGCTGGGGGCAATCGTCAGGCCGATGCCCAGTTGCTGCTGCATGCGGTCCTGCATGCGGCGCAGGTCGCTCAGGCTGGTGATGTTTTCCAGCCGCTGCACCAGTTTTTTTTCTTCCACCTGGGTGAGCTGCAGGATGCGCGTGTCGCCGTCGGGTGATTGCAGCAAGGCGTCCCGGTCGCACACACAGGCGCCGGGCGGGCATTCTGTGCGGATGGGGAAGCGACTATCGATGGGCATGGGCAGGTTGCGTGGACAGTCAGGTTTCTAAATGGAAGGCGCTGCATTCGGCGGTGGGCATTGCCGCACCCATTGTGAGTCGATTGCATTTTAGGGAGCCACGGGGATGAAGTGGTGGGTGAGGAGACGGTATCTTTCTGAGAAGGGAAAGACCGGACGGCAAGAGCGGGCCGCTTTGGCGATGATCTGGATGACTTTGCTGGTTCAGCCCCCCGTTTCTGAAGTTAAACCCGAACCACGCGTTGCAAGCTTCAGTCTGTCTCCCAAGAGGCTGCTGGAGATTCTCAGTAGACACCATGTATTTCCGCACTTTCTTCACCGCTCTGGGGCTCCACAAGCCAGCCGACCACCCCGGGAGCCCGTTGGGCATGTGCCGTCCCTTTGCGGCTCTGCCCGTGCCCGGCACGGCGGGCATGCACTGCAGCGCGCAAGGTGATTTGCACCATCGGTTCGCATTCGGGCGCCCGACACGTGAGCTTGCACAAGCCGGCCGCTCTGCGATGGCTGCGCCAGCACCTCGCATGGGGCTGGTTGGCGCTGCTGTTGGTCTTCCACCCCATGGCTTTGGCGCAGGAGGCCGAACTGCAGGCGCAGGATGCGCTGCAAACATTGACCTATCAGAACCTGGCGCTCGCCAAGGTGCAGCTGAAAGCGAAGGGGCCCGAGTGGAGGGCCTCGCCACACGTGCTGGTGCGGCGTGGTCACCTCGACACGGTCATCGCGGTCGGGTTGGAGGAAGGCCAGATGGACCAGGTGGACGGCGCGATTGCCGCCCTGCTGGAGTTGTCTGCAGAAACCGGTGACGACGTGGCGCGCGTTACGGCGCACAGCGCCAGGGCTTTCAGCCAGGGTGCGCGGGGCAAGGCGGGCGAGGTGCTGCAGGCGCTCAATCTGATGGAACCGGTGGCTCTGCGCAGCAATGACCCGCAGGCGCTGTGGATTTTTCACCTGGCGCGCGGCAGCCTGTACAACACGATGGGCCAGTTTGATCTCGCTTTGGCCGATATCCTGCGCAGCAAGGACTTTGCGCTGCAGCGGCCACGGCAGTCGCGGGTGTCGTTGCTGCGCTCGCAGACTTACGCGGGGCTGGTTCACCTGTCGATGAAAAACGCCGACAAGGCACTGGAGTCCATCGACGGGGCGCAGGCGCTGGCCAAGGAACTGGGCGCAACGCAGGCGCTGGGCACCTTGCAACTGAACCGTGGCTATGCCGAGTCGGGCAGGGGGCGCCTTGAAGCCGCTCGCACCGCGTATCTCGCGGCGCTTCAGGTGGGGGAGTCTTCCGGGGTGCTGTGGTTGCAGGCCACGGCGCTCAACAACCTGGGCGACTTTCACCTCCTTCGCAAAGAGTACAGCCTGGCGGAGCCTTACGCGCGCCGCGCCTTGGCCACGCAGCAAGAGGCGGGCGACGCCGCAGGTGCCGCCATGGCGCGTTGCAACGTGGGCTTTGCGCTGATGGGGCAGGGCCGCATTGACGAGGGCGTGGCAGAGGTCAAGGCAGGGCTGAAGTTCATGCAGGACGCGGGGGCACGCACCACCGAAGAGCTCATCTTGGAAGAGCTGTCGCGCATGTACGAGCAAGCGGGCCGCTACCCCGAAGCGGTGGCCACCGCCAGAGCCCAGCAAGCGCTGGCCAAAGACATTTTGCGGGCCGACCGTGAGCAGGCCGTGGCTGAGCTGCAGGCCCGGTTCGACGCCGTGCAACGCGACCGGCAGATCGAGACACTGGCGCACCAGAACAGCCTCAAGGACATTGAGATCAGCCAGCGCCAGGGGCAGTTTGTACTGGCCACCATCGGCGCACTGGTGGTGCTGCTGGCGGCCAGCGTCATCGGCGTGCTGTACCGCCGCACGCGGCAGGCCAACCGCGGTCTGCAGGAGGCCAAGCGCAGGGTCGATGCGGCATTGCAAGACAAGAGCCTTTTTCTCGCCACGGCCAGCCACGATCTGCGCCAGCCGGTGCACGCCATGTCGATGCTGGTGGAGGCGATTGGCTTGCGCAATCGCAACACGACCATCGCGCCACTGCTGGCCGACCTCAAGAACAGCATGGCGGCCATGAACCAGCTGTTCAATGCGTTGCTGGATCTGTCCAAGCTGGAAGCAGGCGCCAGCGCCACGCACCGGGTGCCGGTCGACCTGACCGCGCTGGTGGAAGAGGTCGTGCATATGCTGCGCAGCCAGGCCAGCAGCGGCGGGCTGCAGCTGCGCATGCGCCTGCCCGCGCGCGGCGCCGTGGCCACGGCCGACCCCATGCTGCTGCGTCAGGTGCTGCTGAACCTGGTGCACAACGCGATTCGTTACACGCCAGAGGGCCAGGTTCTGGTGAGCGTGCGGTCACGAGGCCGCCACTGGTTGGTGGAAGTGTGGGATACCGGCGTCGGCATTGCGGCGGCCGACGACCGGCGGCTGTTCAACCCCTACGTTCGCAGCACCGCATCGCAGGCGATTGACGGATCTGCGCGCCTGCATAGCGGTGTGAGCGATGGTCGCCCTCCATCGGGAGACGCAGACAGCGTGGAAGGGCATGGTCTGGGCCTTGCTGTGGTGGCGCGCTGCGCCCAGTTGATGGGCGCGGAGTACGGGTACCAGTCCCGCCTGGGCAAAGGTTCGCGCTTTTGGTTGCGCCTGGCGGCCACTGTGCAGGCTGCCGCACCGGCCCCGTCTGTGGCCACACCGCCCGCGCTGCAACATGCGTCCCACTTACACGCCACACCGCTTGCTGACCTGCGGGGCAGTTGTCTGGTCGTAGAGGACGACCCACAGGTGTTGAGGGCCTGGCGTGCGCTGCTGGAAGGGTGGGGTGTGGAGCTGCGTTCAGCCACCAACGCCACCGAGGCCGTGCAGCACCTCAACGCTGGCTTTGTGCCCGAAGCGATCTTTTGCGATCAGCGGCTGCGCAGTGGCGAGAGCGGTTTTGCCGTTTTGCAGGAATTGCTGGCCCGTTGCCCCGATGCCAGCGGCGCCATGGTCAGCGGCGAGCTGGACTCCGAGGACCTGCGCGCCGCCGACCAGGATGGCTATCTGGTATTGCGCAAGCCGCTCGACCCTGCCGTGCTGCACGCTGTACTGACCCGCTGGCTGAGTGATCGGCAGGATCTGGGCTTGGCACGGAAAATCGACTAGAAAATCTTATCGAAAAGTGCCTCTTACGCTTTATTGGCAGGGACTTTTAGCTATAAATAGATGAGTGTTATCGGCCTCCTCTGCGCGCAGGCTCCGGTGACCCATTTTTGCAATTTCGCGGCCCGGCGTGGCGTGGGCGGGCCGCAGCGGGTGGTGCAGGCCGTGACGGCGCCCGGCGCGGCTGCGGCGATGCAGAACACGTGTGGCAAACTTCGCCGCTTCGCGTTTTGAACGGGCTACCAAAAGCCCGCCCCCTCCCATGCAGCAGATCATTCGGCAACTGGCCGCAGAAATCCGGGTCAGTGAACAACAGGTGCGCGCAGCGGTAGAGCTGCTCGACGGCGGCGCCACGGTGCCCTTCATCGCCCGCTACCGCAAGGAAGTGACCAATGGGCTGGACGACATCCAGCTGCGCGAGCTGGAAGCGCGCCTGTCGTACCTGCGCGAGCTGGACGACCGCCGCGCCGCGGTGCTCAAAAGCATTGACGAGCAGGGCAAGCTGACCGACGCCCTGCGTGCGGCCATCGCCGCTGCACCCACCAAGCAAGAGCTGGAAGACCTTTACCTGCCCTTCAAGCAAAAGCGCCGCACCAAAGGCCAGATGGCCCGCGAGTTCGGCATCGAGCCGCTGGCCGACAAGCTGTTTGCGGACCCCACACTGGACCCTGCCGTGGAGGCCGCAGCCTTCACCAAGCCTGCCGAAGTGCTGGACGATGGCAAAACGGGCGCCGACTTTTCGACCGTGCCTGCGGTGCTGGACGGTGTGCGCGACATCCTCTCCGAGCGCTGGGCCGAAGACGCCGTGCTGGTGCAGAACCTGCGCGAATGGCTGTGGACGGAAGGGCTGCTGCGCAGCAAAAAGGTCGAAGGCAAGAACGAGACCGACCCTGAAGTCTCCAAGTTTCGCGATTACTTTGAGTACGACGAGCCCATCGGCCGCGTGCCATCGCACCGCGCGCTGGCCGTGTTCCGGGGCCGTGGCCTCGAAATTCTCGAAGCCAAGCTGGTGTTGCCTGTCGAACCGGAACCCGGCAAACCCAGCATTGCCGAGGGCAAGATCGCCCTGCACCTGGGCTGGAGCCACGCAGGCCGCCCGGCCGACGACCTGATCCGCAAGAGCGTGGCATGGACCTGGCGCGTGAAGCTGAGTTTGTCGACCGAGCGCGACCTGTTCGCCCGCCTGCGCGACGAAGCAGAGAAGGTGGCCATCAAGGTGTTTGCCGACAACCTGCGCGATTTGCTGCTGGCCGCACCCGCTGGCCCGCGTGTGGTGATGGGGCTGGACCCGGGTATCCGCACCGGCGTGAAGGTGGCGGTGGTGGATGCCACCGGCAAGCTGGTCGAGACCGCCACCGTCTACCCGCACGAGCCGCGCCGCGACTGGGAAGGCTCGCTGCACACGCTGGGCAAGCTGGCTGAAAAACACGGCGTCAATCTGATCGCCATCGGCAACGGCACCGCCAGCCGCGAGACCGACAAGCTCGCGGCCGAGCTGATCAAATTAATGGAAAAAGTGTCTGTAGCGCAGACCGGGCAAGCGCGAGCAGCTATCGAAAAGGTAGTGGTCAGCGAGGCAGGGGCCTCCGTCTACAGCGCCAGCGAATACGCATCGCAAGAAATGCCCGATGTGGACGTGAGCCTGCGCGGTGCGGCATCCATTGCCCGCCGCCTGCAAGACCCGCTGGCCGAGCTGGTCATT
>CAWATB010000017.1:2500-100403 GCA_963784815.1 uncultured Gammaproteobacteria bacterium
GGACATGCCCTTGGTCCAAATGACTGCACTGCGCAGCTCTGTAATGGGCGCGTAGTTGGTCTTGAGCATGTCGATCACGGCATGCAGGGTGTGGCCCGAATCTGCCAGGTCATCCACTAGCAGCACCTTGCCGGCGATTTCGCCCTTGGGGGTGGTGATGAAACGGGCGATGTCGAGGTGACCCTGCACCGTACCGGCTTCAGCACGGTACGAGCTCGTCGACATGATCGCCAGAGGCTTGTCGAAGATCCGGCTCAGGATGTCGCCGGGGCGCAGGCCACCGCGTGCCAGGCACAAGATGGTGTCGAACTCCCAGTTCGACTGGTGCACCTTGAGCGCCAACTTTTCAATCAGGCTGTGGTACTCGTCATAACTGACATACAGGTGTTTGCCGTCTTCGGTCAACATGGGCGGGGCTCCTGGGGTGATGGCTTGTAGACAAGAGGATCACACGGCAGCAGCGCCAGAGCAACCCCTCATCGCGATATAGAGGGAATACGAAAAATGCGTTTTGCCGTGCAGCCCGCGGGCTGTGCGGCACCACTGCGCTGGCCTCGCATCGGCCCGGGCAGTGGCATGGGGGTTCAGTCGGCCACGTAGGGGTGGCGCATCATGATCGTGTGATCTCGGTCCGGGCTGGTGGAAATGACGTCGACCGGCACGCCGGTCACTTCGGCAATGCGCTCCAGGTAGCGCCGAGCCGCCTCGGGCAGCTTGGCGTAATCGGTCACACCCACTGTGGTTTCGGTCCAGCCGGGCAGTGCTTCGTAGATGGGTGTGCAGCGTGCGATGTCTTCAGCGCCCATGGGCAGCAGGTCGATCTTTTCGCCGTCAAGTTCGTAGCCGGTGCACAGCAGCAACTCGGTGAGGCCGTCGAGCACGTCGAGCTTGGTAATACACAGGCCCGACAGGCCGTTGACCTGGGCGCTGCGCTTGAGCAGCGCGGCATCGAACCAGCCGCAACGGCGGCTGCGGCCCGTGGTCACGCCTTTTTCGGCGCCAATGGTGCTCATATGGTAGCCGGGCGTGCCAGGCACTTCCCAATCGAGCTCGGTGGGGAACGGGCCACCACCCACGCGGGTGCAGTAGGCCTTGGTGATGCCAAGGATGTAGTGCAGCATGCCGGGGCCTACGCCCGAGCCGGCGGCGGCGTTGCCAGCCACGCAGTTGCTGGAAGTCACATACGGGTAGGTGCCGTGGTCCACGTCGAGCAGCGTGCCCTGCGCGCCTTCGAACAGCAGGTTGGCACCGGCCTTGTTGGCTTCGTTCAGCTCACGCGAGACGTCGGCCATCATGGGCTTGAGCAGCTCTGCATGGCGCATGGCCTCTGCGTACACCACGTTGAACTGCACCTTGCCGTCTTGGATGTAGGGCTTCAATGCATCGCCGAAGACGAACTTGGCCGAGCCCAGGTAGGTGGTGAGCACGTGGTTGTGCAGGTCCAGCAGCTCGCGCAGCTTGGCGGCGAAGCGATCGGGGTACTTCAGGTCCTGCACGCGCAGCGCGCGGCGGGCGATCTTGTCTTCGTAGGCGGGGCCGATGCCGCGGCCGGTGGTGCCGATCTTCTCGGTACCGCCCTGCTCGCGCGCGGCTTCACGCGCCACGTCGATGGCGGCGTGGAAGGGCAAGATCAGCGGGCAGGCCTCGCTGATGCGCAGGCGCGAGCGCACTTCAACACCGGCTTTCTCGAGGCCTTCGATTTCCTCGAACAGCTTGGCGGCCGACAGCACCACGCCGTTGCCGATGTAGCACTTGACGCCGGGGCGCATGATGCCGCTGGGGATCAAGT
This sequence comes from uncultured Gammaproteobacteria bacterium, assembly GCA_963784815.1. Classification (GTDB taxonomy): domain Bacteria; phylum Pseudomonadota; class Gammaproteobacteria; order Burkholderiales; family Burkholderiaceae_C; genus Acidovorax. The sequence continues at coordinate 4,290 of CAWATB010000017.1, forward strand.
GCAGTGCGGTCTTCACGCCGTTGATGACCAGCGTATGGCCGGCATTGTGGCCACCCTGGAACCGGACCACGCCTTGCGCGCTCTCGGTGAGCCAGTCAACCAGTTTGCCCTTGCCTTCGTCACCCCATTGGGTTCCGACCACCACTACGTTGCGACCTTTGGTTGCTTTCATCTCAGACCCAATTTTCAATTGCAATTAACTCAAACAGCCTGCACGACCCACTGGCCCGCAATCTGCACCAGCTCTCGGTCACAGTGGAACTCATCGACTTCGCTCCCATGCCCCGGCAGAACACATACCACCGTCTCGCCTTGCCGGCGCAGCTCGGCAATGGCGGCATTAACGTCGCTCGCCTCGCCCCAGGGCGCACGGATGGCCGCCTTCAGGGCGCGCGGGGACACCACGCTCACCAATTGCTTGATGTCCAGGCTGAAACCGGCCGCAGGCCGGTTGCGGCCGAACACGGCACCCACTTCGTCATAGCGCCCGCCGCGCACAAGCGCATCGCTAGCGCCCTTGCCATAGATGGCAAAGCGGGTGCCGCTGTAGTAGGCATAGCCACGCAGGTCGGCCAGGTCGAAGGTGACCGCGGCGCCATCCAGCCGCGAAGCCAGCCAGCGCAGGTGCGACAGCACTTCAGCAACGCCGGCGATGTGCTTCAAGGCCTTGTCGGCCTCGGCCAGCACCGATTCATCGCCATACAGCTGCAGCAGCGCCAGCAGCCCTTCGCGCGAGGCGGCATGAAAGTCGCGCGTGAGCGATGCCAGCTCGCTCGCGTCCTTGGCCGCCAGGGCGGCATGGATGCGACTCAGCAGAGCGGCATCCACCGCCACGCCGGCCAGCAGGCTACGCACGATGCGCACGTCGGCTAGGTCGATGGTGGTGTCGCGCACATCGGCTACGCGCAGGCACTCACGCGCCAGCTGCAGGGCTTCGAAGTCGGCCTCCAGTCCGGCATGGCCGTAGATTTCGGCGCCAAACTGCAGCGGCTCACGCGTGGCATGGGGGCGGTCGGGGCGAGTATGCAGTACGGGACCGCAGTAGCACAGCCGCGTCACGCCCTTGCGGTTGAGCAGGTGTGCATCGATGCGCGCCACCTGCGGCGTGGTGTCCGCACGCAGGCCCATCGAGCGCCCCGACAACTGGTCCACCAGCTTGAAGGTCTGGAGGTCCAGCGCCTCGCCGGTACCGGTCAGCAGGGATTCCAGGTGTTCCAGCAGCGGCGGCATGACCAGCTCATAGCCATAGCAACGCGCCGTGTCGAGCAGCCCGCGACGCAATTCTTCGATGTGCCGCGCTTCGGACGGCAAGACATCGGCAATGTGATCCGGCAGGACCCAAGCAGACATGAGAAAAGGGGAGGCTGTTAAAACCGTGATTCTACCGGCACCGGCCAAGGCCACTCAAACGGAAACCGACCAAAAAGCTATCAGGCACGCGAAACACATGGCATCACCCGCCCCCCGCAGGAGGCAGGGCGATGAAAAAACGGCAGGCCTGCTACGCAGAGGCTGCCACTGTGCGCCTAGCGCCGCCTTTCTTACTTCCGCGGGGCTGCAGGCTGCGCGACTGAAGCCGTGCCGCCGCGGAGGGCTTTGAAGAACTCCGACGATGAAGGATCCACCACCATCACGTCGCTCTTCTTGTTGAAGCTTGATTTGTAGGCTTCCAGGCTGCGGTAGAACTGCGCAAACTGTGGATCGCGGCCAAAGGCCTCGGCGTAGATGCGGGCGGCCTCGGCATCTCCCTCGCCCTTGAGCTTCTGCGCATCGCGGTAGGCGTTGGCAATGGTGATCTCGCGCTGACGATCGGCATCGGCGCGGATCTTTTCACCTTCAGCTGCACCGGTAGAACGCAGCTCGTTGGCCACGCGCTTGCGTTCAGCCTCCATACGCCGATACACAGACTCGGTGATCGCTTCCACGTAATCAACCCGGGTGATTCGAACATCCACCACATCAACCCCCCAAGGCTTCACTCCGCGAACGGACTCAAGCACTTCGCGTTTTACGTCCGCCATCAGGTCTTCCCGCTTCAGCGACAACAACTCTTTGACAGTTCGCTTGTTGACTTCCTCTTGGAACGCATTGCGGACCACGCGATTGAGTTGCATGGCGCCCGCGTTTTCATCAAGGCCGACATTGCGTATGTACTCAGTGGGCTCAGAGATTCGCCAGCGAACATACCAGTCAATCACCACACGCTGCTTCTCTGCTGTCAGCATGGGCTCGGTATCGGTACTATCCAAGGTCAGCAATCGCTTATCAATATAGGAAACGTTCTGAAACGGAGGGGGGAGCTTCCAGTTCAAACCAGGCTCGGTAATCACTTCTTTGATCTGACCCAGCGCATAAAGAACACCGAACTGGCGCTGATCGACTACAAAGAGCATCGAACTCATCAACGCGAGCACCACCAAAAAAGTAGACGCTATAAATCCAACTCTGTTCACAGGTAGCTCCTAGCGGGCTTCACGATCACGCGTGCGACTAGTGTCTCGCGCTCGCGGGTCAGTAGATATGGAAGACGATGGTGCAGATGGAACTGCTGTAGGCGAAGTAGCACCAGAAGACAGCGATGATTCCATAGACCCTGCTCCTGAAGCGACACCTTGCATGATTTTGTCGAGCGGCAAATAGAGGAGGTTTGAACCTTGGCGCGAATCAACCAAGACCTTGGTGACGCTTCCGTATATCTGCTGCATCGTCTCCAAATACATTCGATCCCGCGTCACAGTTGGCGCCTTCTGATACTCAGCAAGTACAGATGAGAATCGTTGAGCGTCACCTTGGGCCTGCGCAACTATCCGCGCCTTATAGGCAGCCGCCTCCTCGTTCAACCGCGATGCAGAACCTACGGCACGAGGAATGACATCATTCGCGTAGGCTTGCGCCTCATTTTTCGCTCGCTCGCGCTCCTGTCCAGCTTTGAGGACGTCATCGAACGATGCCTGCACTTGCTCAGGAGGGCGGACACCACCCTGCTGGAGGTTGATACCAACGACTTCGACCCCGACCTTGTATCGATCCAGGATGGTTTGCATAAGCGCCCTCACGCGCGGAGCTATCTGATCTCGCTCCTCCGCAAGCGCCGTATCCATGCGCATCTTACCCACAACCTCCCGAACTGCGGTCTCCGCAGCCTGAACCACCGCTTCTGTCGGATTCTTGCTCTCAAAGAGCCAGGCTCTTGCATCGTTCAGCCGGTATTGAACCGCGAACTTGATCTCAACAATGTTTTCATCTTCCGTCAGCATCGCTGACTCACGCAATCCCGTGCTTTTGATAATGCTGTCGCGCCCAACATCTGCGGATCGAATCTGGGTCACAAAAACAAGCTCGTGACGCTCAATTGGGTAAGGTAGCCGCCAATTAAAGCCGGCGCCTACCGTGCTCTTGTACTTTCCAAACTGAGTGATAACCGCTTGCTGACCTTCTTGAACAATAAAGAACCCGGTACCCAGCCAAATCACAAAAACAATGCCAAGGATTAGTCCAACACCTACGCCGGCATTTTTCATATCGGGTTGAAACCCACCGCCCGAGCCACCACTGCTTCCGGCCCCGCGACCACCACCCTTGCCACCAAACAAACCTCCAAGCTTTCGATTGAGGTCTCGCCACAACTCATCGAGATCCGGCGGTTGTCCGTTCCCGTTGTTGCCCCCTTGCTCACGTCCACGGTTACCTGATGCTGGCGGTACAGGACGCTCCTCTGGGCGCGGCGCCTCGTCTGGTTTTTCGTCGCCACGACCCCAGCGGGGATCGTTCAGGTTGAACATACCCCGGATACGTTCTGGCAACGAGGCCCACCGCAGGGTTCGATTCTGGAAATTCATGCGCAAAGTCTCTGGTTCTCTGATAGCGTTGATCAATGCAGGCATTGTGCCCAATCAGGGCAATTCACTTGGCAATTCAATGGCGGGATCTGGGGTCATGACTCCAGCCACTGCCAAGACCTTGGATGAGAGTATCGAGCGTAGGCCGTCAAGCCCCGCTCCCGAACGCGCGCTCACAAATATGCGGGGAATCATATGACCATCCACCTCATAACAGTCTTCCAAGACTGCTGGGTATCGATCTGACTCCAAAGCATCAAGCTTGTTAAATACAAGAATCTGTGGAATACCCTCGGCTCCAATTTCTTGCAGGACACGCTGCACCTGCGCCATCTGCTCGGGAAATTCAGAGTTAGATGAATCCACAATGTGAAGCAACAGGTCCGCTTCTACGGCCTCCTGCAGAGTTGCCTGAAATGCATCGATAAGACCATGCGGGAGGTCTCTGATGAAGCCGACCGTATCGGACAAAGACACCGATCTCCCTGCAGCTCCAAGGTAGAGCTGCCGGGTCGTCGTATCCAGCGTGGCAAAGAGCTGATCTGCCGCGTACGCCCGCGCCTTCACAAGTGCATTGAAAATTGTGGACTTGCCAGCGTTGGTGTAACCCACCAGCGAAATATTAAAAGTGTCCCTGCGTTCGCGCTGCCTCCGCTGCGTCGAACGTTGGCGCTTCAGTTTCACAAGCCGCTCTCGAGTGCGTTTAATAGCGTCGCCAATCATGCGACGATCCAACTCGATCTGCTTCTCACCAGGCCCCCCTCGTGCACCAATACCTCCGGTCTGGCGCTCCAAGTGAGACCATCGGCGAACAAGACGGGTACTCAAATACTGTAGCCGAGCCAACTCAACCTGAAGCTTACCCTCATGACTCCGAGCTCTTTGAGCGAAAATCTCGAGAATCAAAAGCGTCCGATCGTTGACCGGCAATTCTATGTGGCGCTCCAGATTACGCTGTTGTGCAGGACTCAGCGATTGATCAAAGAGGATTTCGGTAGCACCGTGCATCTGTGCCAGGGCGCGAATCTCATCGGCCTTGCCACTGCCCACAAACAGTGCCGCATCAGGAGCCTTGCGCTTGCAGGCAATTCGCGCGACCGGAGTCATCCCGGCCGTTTGCGCGAGCAATCCCAACTCTTGGAGTTCTAAGTCGAAGTGAGGCGACCCAAAATCCACCCCAACCAGAAGCACAGTAGCACCAGCGGGCGAAGATGAGAAACCGCCCCCACTCAAAGCTTACCGCCTTCCCAACCCATCCGAACTTGAAAAATCGAAGAAGACAACAACGACTTAAGCGCTGCCTGCATCAGCTTCCGGCGTTTCAGTCGTTGAGAAATTTACTGCACGGCCAGGAACGATGGTGGAAATAGCGTGCTTGTAAACCATTTGGGTTACTGTATTGCGCAGTAGAACCACGTACTGATCGAAGGATTCGATCTGCCCCTGAAGCTTGATGCCGTTGACCAAATAGATGGAAACTGGAACATGCTCTCGACGCAATGCGTTAAGAAACGGGTCTTGCAAAAGCTGGCCTTTATTGCTCACGATATTCTCCGTGTTCAAAATGTTGTTGTAAACCCGCACCTTACCACAGCCATGCAGGCAGCTCATTGCCACTCGACATGCCCCCTTCAGAATTCAGCTTTTACCTAGTCATCGTCCCTGTCGGAAAAAGGATTGTGAGACGTTTTCATTTGTATCCGTAGCGGCGTCCCCACCAAATCAAATTCCTTCCGGAAGCGACCCTCCAGAAATCGTTTGTATGCATCGGTAACATGTTCGAGCGAGTTGCCATGAACAATGATGACTGGTGGATTCATCCCACCTTGGTGCGCATAGCGCAGCTTGGGGCGGAACATACCCGCACGCTTCGGACTTTGGAATTGAACCGCTTCGAGCAGCAATCGCGTAAGAACCGGTGTTGACATCTTGCATGTAGCTGCCTTGTGCGCTTGCACAATGGAGGCCCAGAGGGGACCAAGGCCTTGCCGCTTTTTAGCAGATATGTAATGCAGCGAAGCAAACTTTAGGAAGGCCAAACGGGTCTCGATGGATCTTTCGAGTAGCTGCTTCTGATACTCATCAATGGCATCCCACTTGTTGACCGCGACGACCACTGCGCGACCACTTTCCAGGATGTACCCAGCTATATGAGCATCTTGGTCAGTAACCCCTTGCGTGGCATCTAGCAGCAGCAACACAACGTTAGCGGACTCAATGGCCTGCAGCGTTTTAACTACAGAAAATTTCTCAATCGCCTCAAACACTTTGCCTTTGCGACGAAGGCCAGCCGTATCCACCAGCTCAAACTTCTGTCCGTTCCGCTCAAAAGGAACAGAAATAGCATCGCGAGTGGTCCCTGGCATATCGAATGCAACCAATCGCTCTTCACCCAGCCAAGTGTTGATCAGCGTTGACTTTCCTACATTCGGTCGTCCTGCCACAGCCAGCTTGACAATGCTTTTATCAGGCCCTCCGTCAGCATCTTCTGGGTCTGGCAATTGGAGAGGCTCCAATGCGACTTCAACCAAGCCTCGAATGCCCTGCCCATGGGCAGCAGATATCGGAAAGACCTCACCCAATCCAAGTTCGTAGAACTCGGCGAGTTGAACCCCCTCCAACATCCCCTCAGCCTTATTGGCCACCAACACACAAGGTTTGCTCAGACGCCGCAGATAGTTGGCAATGTCGTGGTCTTGGGCGGACACTCCTGCACGCGCATCCACGACAAAAACAACCACGTCAGCCTCTGCTACAGCCTGCTGGGTCTGCTTTGCCATCTCTCTATAGATGCCGGTCGACGCATCTGGCTCAAACCCGCCGGTATCGATAACAATATATTCGTGCTTACCTTGCTTGCCATTCCCGTAATGCCGGTCACGCGTAAGCCCTGCAAAATCGGCGACGATGGCGTCACGAGACTTCGTCAGGCGATTGAACAACGTGGACTTACCGACGTTCGGACGCCCAACAAGGGCGATAACTGGCTTCATTGAATAAGACCTATCAATCAATCAGGACGGAAGCCAAAAACGCCGCCGTTACGTGTCACCACGACTAAAGTATCCGCAGCCACAACTGGGGCGGCACCAATACCAGAACCATCGGTGGAAACACGGTTGAGAGGGGCGCCGTCGGAACGAGAAAGCAAGTGGACCAACCCCGTGTCGTCACCGACTACCACCGAGCGCCCGAGAAGCAAGGGGGCCGTTAGCTTGCGATGTTTAAGCCGATCAGTCGCCCACAGACGAGAACCGTCTGTGCGGCGCCAAGCAATCACTGATCCATTGCTTTCAGTGCCAAAGACGGCGTCTCCATCACCGTGGACACCTTCGGCACCACTGGCAGGCTGGGTCCACGCAACGGCACCACGCACAGTGTTTACGCAACCCACAGATGCCTGAAAAGCACGTGCGCACACGCTTTCACCTTCGCGGGTTGTACGCCCCACCAACTCAACCAATCGTTCAACATCATTGGTGCCACGAGGACTCGCCAATGGAGCCTCCCACCGCACGCTACCGTTGTCTGGATTAAGCCCCACCAAGCGGCCCGACAAACCGACAATCAAGGTATCTCCGACGGGGCGCAACACACCAGCCTGACGTAAAACCAAGGCCTCACCAGGCCGTTGCTGCGTCCACAGCTTGCGGCCATTCACGGCGTCAAATGCAGAAATAGCACGATCTGCGGAAAGCACAAAGACACGCCCACCCGCGACCAGCGGAGGCGTAAACACCTGAGCACCCATCGCATGCCGCCAGCGTTCTCGTCCAGCGTCCAAAACGATCAACTCATTTCCCCGCGAAACCACAGCGGCGGTCTTTCCCTCGCTGCCCACACCTGCGGAAAGCGGCTCACCCAGAGTAACGCGCCACACATCGCCGCCCGTGCGGGCATCAATAGTCACTACGACACCGTCAGCAGAGGCGAGCGTGACAAGATGACCAGCAGTGTGTACTTCCATCGGCATGCCAGCCAAACCGCCTACACGGGAAGTCCAAGCTTGGCGCACACCGAGAACAGCCACATTTGCGCCAAGATCTCCCGGCACAGGTTTGGAGCCACCGCCACCCCAAAGCGATGAACATCCAGTCAGAGCAGCCACAACCACCAGAGCGACGACCGTGCGGCAAGCACGCGCAGTGTCGTGCCCTGCAAACCGAGAAAAATGCATGGTCACTTTGCCCCTCCAGCAGTATCCGCCAGCACCACCGTCGAGCCTTGCGGAGCAACACCCAGCGCGTTCAGCTTAATCTCCACCAAGCGGCGGTACTCGACACCGTCTTCAAATGCCTTGTAAGCACGGGTGTACTCAGCAATGGCCTCTGCACGCTTGTCCTGCAAAACAAAGATATCACCCTTGCGGTCTGCGTATACGGCCTCAAACTCTGGTGGAAAGCCGCCGGAGACCAGCTTGAGCGCTTCGTCATAGCTCTTCTGATCCATCAACAGACCACTCAGCCGAAGCTTCGCAACCGCCTTGAGCCCGTCGTCTGAAGACTTCTCAGCAACCCAAGCCAGCGTCTCCTTGGCTGCATCCGAATTACCACCGTCCAATTGAGCTTTGGCGAGGGTCAGTCCAGCCTGACCGGCTTGCGCTGTACCAGCGTACTTCAACTTGATATCTGAAAATGCTTGCTCCATTCGCACAGAGTCAGCAGAACGGGCCGCGGCATCAACCGCATCGAACAGGGCCGCCGCCTGAACAGCTTGACGATTCTGCCAATACTGGTAACCGTTCCATGCAGCAACCGCTCCGGCAACCAAGATCAACACAGAGCTGATCAACGTGCCCCATGTGTTCCAGAAATGCTTCAACTGGTCAAGCTGCTCTTGTTCTTCGAGATCGAGGTGTTTTGCCATGGGATATGTGTGTTTCAGGAGATGGATTGTAGGTGGGGGGCCCAGTCGACCAACGCATCGAGCGCTCTTTCCGATTGAGCGCCCACCCCATCGCGGAGTGATTTCAAGGTCACCATGCCTCTGGACAGTTCGTCCTCTCCGAAAATCAGAGCATGGACTGCACCGCTAGTGTCAGCTTTTTTAAACTGTGACTTCATGCTGCCCATGCCATCTCCGCCAGCAGGCGCCGCGTGCATCTGCACCTTGACGCCCTGTGTGCGCAGCTGTTCAACGGTGGACATGGCCAGTGGCAGTGCAGCTACTGAGGGAACAATCGCATAGACATCCGGAACAAGAACAGGAACCACGCCACCCTGCTCCTTCAGGAGTTCCAACACCCGCTCCACACCGAGCGCCCAGCCGACAGCCGGAGCAGACTTCCCCCCAATCTGCTCGATCAGGTAGTCATAACGACCTCCACCACAGATGGTGCCCTGCGAACCCAACTGGTCGGTCACAAACTCAAACACCGTGAGGTTGTAGTAATCCATACCTCGCACAAGGCGTGGATTGACTTTCCACTCCACCCCGTTCGCGTCCAGAATGGCCTTCACTGACGAGAAATGTGCAAGCGATTCAGCACCCAGAAAATCGATCAAACGAGGTGCAGCGTCTACCAGCGATTGCATAGCCGGATTCTTGGTGTCGAGAATTCGCAGGGGATTGCTATGCAACCGCCTGCGGGCTTCTTCATCAAGAATATCTGAATGCTGCTCCAGATAAGTGATCAATGCCGCGCGGTGGGCCTTGCGCTCAGCAGGCTCACCAAGGCTGTTGATCTCCAGGCGGATATTCTTTAGACCCAACTCACGCCACAGAGCGTTGGCAAGAAGGATGAGTTCGGCGTCGACTTCCGCGCCCGGAAATCCAAGCGCTTCTGCACCAATTTGGTGGAACTGCCGGTACCGGCCTCGCTGAGGGCGTTCGTGACGGAACATCGGTCCCATGTAGTACAGCCGCTTCCCCCCCTCGTAGAGCATGTTGTGCTCAGCTACAGCACGCACCACACCGGCGGTAGCCTCCGGGCGCAAGGTCAACTGCTCCCCATTGAGACGATCTTCAAATGAGTACATCTCTTTTTCGACAATATCCGTCACCTCACCGAGCCCTCTTACGAACAAAGGCGTTGGTTCGACGATGGGGGTACGAATGTTGCGATAAGCGTATCGCGCCATCAACGCGCGCACCTTGTTCTCTAGCCACTCCCACTTCGCTGAATCGGGAGGCAAAATGTCATTCATCCCTTTTACTGCAACGAGTTTCTCAGGCTTCTTTGACACGGTTTTTTGTTCGGTTGTCACGGTGTATTTTTCTTGGTGAGGAAAAGCGGTTGGCGCATCCACAATCCCATGGGCATTCAAACCCAAAGGAGCTAGCGCTAGAAGCGCTCAGGAATTAGCCAGAACGCCCCGACCGAAACGCTGTTCGATGTACCGTTCGACGATCTGGTGAAACTCATTGGCAATGTCATCACCACGCAAGGTCATCGCTTTTTCGCCATCGATAAACACAGGCGCTGCCGGGGCTTCGCCCGTCCCGGGCAGGCTAATTCCTATGTCCGCATGTTTGCTTTCGCCAGGACCGTTGACGATGCAGCCCATGACAGCAACCCGCAGGTTTTCTACGCCCGGATAACGGACGCGCCACACCGGCATTTGCGCCCGCAGGAAATCATCGATCTGCTTAGCCAACTCCTGAAATGTTGAGCTGGTGGTACGTCCACATCCGGGGCACGCTGTCACACTGGGTACAAATACACGCAGCCCCAGAGACTGCAGTATTTCCGAAGCAACAACAACCTCTTGGGTGCGAGCCTCACCTGGCTGGGGGGTCAATGACACACGAATGGTATCGCCAATGCCTTCTTGCAAAAGCACGGCCAGCGCGGCCGCAGAAGCGACAGTACCCTTGGTGCCCATGCCTGCCTCCGTAAGCCCCAAATGCAAGGCATAGTCACACCTGCGCGCCAATTCGCGATAAACAGCAATCAGGTCCTGAACACCGCTGACCTTGCACGACAAGATGATCTGGTTCCCATCCAAACCCATCTCTTGCGCCCTGTTTGCCGACTCAATGGCTGAAGTAATGAGCGCCTCATACATCACTTGGCGCCCCTCCCATGGCGTTGTGCGACGGCTGTTCACGTCCATGAGACCCGCCAACAACTCTTGGTCTAGGCTTCCCCAGTTCACACCAATACGCACGGGCTTGTTCCACCGCATAGCAGCGTCGATCATTTGGCCAAACTGCAAATCCCGCTTGTTGCCCTTGCCCACATTGCCCGGATTGATTCGGTACTTGGACAAAGCCTGAGCACAGTCCGGAAAGTCCGTCAGCAGACGATGCCCGTTGTAGTGAAAGTCCCCCACCAAGGGAACACTTTCGCCCATGCGGTCCAACTGCTCGCGGATGTATGGCACAGCCGCAGCCGCTTCCGGTGTATTGACCGTAATACGCACAAATTCCGAACCAGCCTGAGCTAGCTCTTTCACTTGAATTGCAGTGCTAATGGCATCGACCGTGTCTGTGTTTGTCATGGATTGGACTCGCACGGGTGCATCGCCACCAACTGTGACAACACGTGAACCCCAGACAACCTGAGCTTGTCTCGACCGCCGGGGCGAAGGCGAAGCTATCGCCACCGGCGCTATATCTCGCTGCACGTTTTCCACTATTTCACCTCAAAGCGAGCAACGTTCTCGCGCGATACCGCTGCCAGTTCAAACGGTTTTCCTCGCACAAAAACTTCCGTGGCATCGGCACGCCCAATCACTACAGACAGTGGCACAGCACCTGACACAGAGACTGTCTCAGCCGCCGCCAGATTCCGTTGCAGCACCACAGCACCCGCTGAATCCTTCACTTGGACCCAGGACTCGCTGCGAGCGCGCAGAAGCAAAACCCCTGACGAAACGACCGTGTTGGCCGCTTCGCTGGTCGAAATCACGGGTGCGGAGGCTGTAACCGGTGCTGCTGTGGCGAGCGTCTCGGATGCAGGAGCTACCGACGGATCACCCGCGCCCACCGGTTCAGACGCAACCTGGCTCGTTGGAGGCGTTGCTACAACCTCAACTGACGAAACATCCCCACCGGCCACAGACGCTTGCGACCCACCACCAACAGAAGAAGAGTCGTCTGGCGAACTATCAGGCGAGCGCGGAAAATACACAAGTGCCAGGGCACCGGCAAGCAATGCAAGCACCACAACCGTCACAGAGCGAGACGTAGAAGCGGTGAACGACGAGGAGGATGTAAAGGACGTCGAAGACCTTCCGCCCCGCCCCTTGACTGGAGCATTCAAACCCGCGGTGTCCGCTTTGAGCTGAGGACTTTGACTTTGTGGCAGCAGCGCCAAGATAGGTGCAGCATCCACTTTCAAAGTTCGGCAAACGCTTGAAGCCAGCGCTCGCACAAAGACGGTATCTGGCAACACAGCGTAGTTGTCAGCCTCCAGAGCCTCCAGCTTGTTGACCGGCACCTTCAGCGCGACGGCCAGCGCAGCTATGTGCATGCCCGAGGCCTGCCGCGCCGCTTTCAGCATGCCCCCGCCCGTCATTCCCTCACCCACGACCACATCACCCTCACTCATTGAAAGCCCCGCGTTCGTATGCCCCTAACTCTTTGGAGTCTGGGAACCGCTTGCGCAACTGATCGGCCAGCTGTCGCATGGCCACCGAGTCGCCAATAGCGCGCTCAACCTTGATTCCCAACCAAAGCGATTCGGAGTTAGACAGCTCGCTGTTGTTGAGTCGGCGAATGTAAAACTGCGCCCGGGTCAACTCATTGCGGCGCAACAATAGCGATGCAAGGTGATACCCAACCACTGGGTTCCCAGCATCCAACTCGTAAGCCTTAAGCAATGATTGTTCCGCTTCCGCAAACTGCCCAGCACCTGATTGGCACAACCCCCTCGCCATCAGCGTCTTGCTGCGCGCCGTGTAGGCAGGGTTCGCAATGGCCTGAATGAACTGCTGATCGGCCTCGGCATACTTCTGCTGCTGACACATCAGCCAGCCGTAGTTGTGCATTAGATTGGGGTCGTTCCCACGAAGTGTCAACGCGCGACGAAAGCTGTCCTCAGCCTGCGGAAAGTCATTCAGCCGCATAAAAATCAGACCGCGCAAATTGAAAGCGTCGGCGTACCCAGGGTCTGCCGCAAGTGCCTGCTTAACCTCATCCAAGGCAACAGCCGTTTGCCCCATCTCAAAATAGTTGGATGCAAGCTCAAGGCGAATGCGAGCGCGACGGCGTGACTCAGGCTCATCCGACGCCGTGAAAGTTCCCGCATTGCTGTCACTGCCAGACATCCCATCGACTTTGGTCGCGCAACCTTGAAGCGCCGCCGCGCAAACCACCGCACTACATGCCGCGAGTGTCCAGCGGCCAAATTGCCGCCAGCCTGCATCCAATCCCACCATGTAGAGCCTCCTTTATATGTACCGAATACGAAATCACGTGACCGGTTTGAGCACGATTGTGCGCTGCTTTGCCATCCGCTCTGCGGCACGGGTTCGATCCTTCACATCGCCAGCCAATTGACCGCATGCGGCATCAATATCGTCGCCACGGGTCTTGCGCACTGTTGTGACAATCCCAGCGTCGCTCAGTAGTTTTGCGAACGCAACTACCTGCCCCTGTGGCGAACGCAAGAGCCCGGACGCGGGAAACGGATTGAATGGAATAAGGTTGAACTTGCAACGAACCCCGAGGCCTCGCACCGGTTTCACGAGGTCTATCAATTGTCGGGCGTGTTCCAACTGGTCATTGACGCCGTCGAGCATGCAATATTCGAATGTGATGAAATCCCGCGGAGCATGCGCCAGATACCGATTACAGGCCTCTAGCAGTTCCTGAATGGGGTACTTGCGATTGAGCGGAACTAGGTTGTCGCGCAATGGATCGTTGGGCGCATGCAATGAGACGGCCAAAGCCACTGGGCAGTCCTGTGCGAGACGGTCAATCATTGGAATGACGCCCGATGTAGACACCGTGACCCGCCGACGCGACAGCCCGTACCCGTGATCGTCCAGCATTACGCGCAACGCGGGCACCAATGCAGAGTAGTTTTGCAAAGGCTCGCCCATCCCCATCATGACGACATTGGAGATGACGCGGTCCTCGGCTTTCAGCCGCCGACGCAACGAATGCTCAGCGAACCACAATTGGGCAACAATTTCACCGGTTGTCAGGTTCCGACTGAAACCTTGGTGCCCAGTGGAGCAGAAACGGCACCCTACAGCACAACCCGCCTGAGACGAGACGCAGAGGGTTCCCCGGTCGTCTTCAGGAATAAACACGGCTTCCACGGCATTGCCGTCACCCACGTCAAACAACCACTTGACGGTGCCATCCGAAGACACATGCTCTGAGATAACGGGTAAGGCATCGACGCGAGCGCAGCCCTTGAGCTTGTCACGCAATGCCTTCGCCAGATCGCTCATGGCGTCAAAATCACTGGCGCCGCGCTGATGAATCCAGCGGAACAACTGAGTGGCGCGAAACCGTTTTTCGCCCAGTTCTTGGCAAAAAGCTGCCAGACCGTCTAGATCAAATTCCAGTAGATTGGTGGTCACTTCACCCTCCCTCGGAGGGGCCGAGCGCGGTCGTCCCCATGGCGCAGATATCCCGCAGTAGCGAGAACAGGCATGGGGATCGCCATATCAACGCGAGTAGATGTTGAGGCCAGGGAAGAAGAAAGCTACTTCTGCTTGGGCAGTTTCAGCCGCGTCAGAGCCGTGCACTGCATTGGCATCGATGCTGTCAGCGAAATCAGCGCGGATCGTGCCGGCTTCTGCCTTCTTGGGGTCCGTAGCGCCCATGAGTTCGCGGTTCTTGAGAATCGCGTTTTCGCCTTCCAGGGCCTGAATCATCACAGGGCCGGAGATCATGAAATCCACCAGATCCTTAAAGAAAGGACGCTCTTTGTGCACACCGTAGAACTGCTCCGCTTCCAAGCGCGACAGGTGCGCCATGCGTGCGGCCACCACCTTGAGGCCAGCTGCTTCGAAGCGGGCGTAGATCTGACCAATGACGTTCTTGGCGACTGCGTCGGGCTTGATGATGGAGAGAGTGCGTTCGATAGCCATGTTAATTTTCCTGATTGGATGTTGCTGTGAATCGTTTGTCCATCGGACAAAGCCCTCGATTCTAACCGTTGATGCAGATATGTTGAATCAGCGTCCGCCGCCGCGGCGAGGGCCACCGCCACCAGGGCGCCGCTTGTCCTGACGATGCCGCGACAAACTATCCACACCGATATAACCGACCGATGTTTTCAACGGATCGGGCTGAGCAGCCCCACTCTGGCGATCATTTCCACCCGAGCTGCTCCCACGCCCGCTCTGCCCGGGCCGACCACCACCATCGCGGCGTGGCTTCTGGCCGCGCGGGCCACCAGCAGGCGCCCCTTGCGACATGTCCCGACGAGGTCCGTCACCCGCACGTTGGCCATTGCGCCCCCGGTTTCGGTTATCGCCACCTCCGCCGCTTCGCCCAGGACCTGCATCCGAACGTTTTTCCAGTGGTTCAGGCCGGTCGGCGCCCGCAGCCTGCACCAGCGCTCGGATATCACCATCGTCCAGCTCCAGCCAAGCCCCGCGCTTGAGTCCACGCGGCAACACCATCGCCCCATAACGAATGCGAATTAGCCGACTGACGGCATGGCCCACAGACTCCAGCATGCGGCGCACTTCGCGGTTGCGTCCTTCAGAGATAGTGACGCGATACCAGCAATTCGAGCCTTCACCACCGCCATCTTCAATCGATCCAAAAGACGCCATGCCATCGTCTAATCGCACTCCGTCAAGGAGTTTTTGCTTTTCTTCGTTGCTGAGCGCGCCTAGAACACGCACTGCGTACTCTCGCTCCAGCCCAAAACGGGGGTGCATGAGCTTGTTTGCCAACTCGCCAGAGCTGGTAAACAACAGCAGACCTTCGGTATTCAGATCAAGCCGCCCCACGGATTGCCATTTGCCCTGCATCAAACGCGGCAGCTTGCGAAAAACGGTAGGCCGATTTTGCGGATCGTCATGCGTTACAACTTCACCCACAGGCTTGTGATAGGCAATGACACGCGCTGGCGGCGGATCAATCCGATAGCGGATGGGCTTGCCGTTGACCTTGACCTGATCGCCAAACTGGATGCGCTGGCCGATATGGGCTGGCTCATTGTTCACGGAGATACGCCCCTCCAGGATGAGTTGCTCCATCTCCAAGCGCGACCCAAGTCCTGCTTGAGCCAGCACCTTGTGAAGTTTGGGTGTTTCGACCTGCGGCAACAAAACACGCTTGGCAGGCACCAGTTCTGCAGTCGCGTCGTCTTCGTCAAACCGCCCCGAGATCACATCTTCAAACTGGTAGCCCTGCACCACGGGCGCACTGGAACCGCGCTTGTCGCGGCCAGGACCTTCTTTGCGTGGTTGTCGCCCTCGGGATTCGCCCGGGATCATCTGCTCGCGTGGTTTCGAAACGGGCGCTGCTTCTACTGCGTCCACGTCGAGTGTCACGCCGCCCGTACCCACCGCCGAAGTTGCGGAAGACTGCGCGCCAGATGGCTGCTCCGAGGCTCCGGCACCTGCGGCAACGGCAATCTCTTCAGCCTTAGCGGTCTTTTTGCGCGGCGCACGCTTGGCTACAGGCTTCTTGGCCTTGGGCACAGAGTTGGCAGCATCCGCCTGCGCTACAGCGTCAGAGATTTCGGGAGTCGAATCGTTCATCAAGTATTTCCCTGGATACCACCCGGGGTATCGCCATGGTCGTCGCGGATTTCTGTCTCCGCATCCTGAAAAAAATCGTCCGCGAGTTGCGGAACATCGTTATTGCTGTCGGGTTGAGCACCGGACTGATGAAGCTCAGCGACAGAGGGACTGGCGGCGACCAGCTCAGGCTCGGGCTCAATAACGCTCTGAGCAGCCGCAGCCATCGCCTCCAGCACATTCGAATTGCCGGTCGGGTCATCCAATACCGGCAATTGATCCAAAGACTGCAGGCCCATGTCGTCCAAAAACTGGCGGGTCGTAGCAAACAGTGCTGGACGCCCTACCGTTTCACGGTGGCCAATGACCTCTACCCAGCCCCTGTCTTCCAGCTGTTTGACGATAAGACTGTTGACCGTAACGCCCCGAATATCCTCAATATCGCCCCGAGTGACCGGTTGGCGATAGGCAATGATGGCCAGTGTCTCCATCGTGGCGCGTGAATAGCGCGGAGGTTTTTCAGGATGCAACCTGTCCAGATACTCGCGCATTTCCGGGCGGCTTTGAAAACGCCATCCCGTCGCAACCTGAACCAGCTCCACCCCACGCTGGGCCCAATCCAACTGAAGCTCATGCAACAGGATTTTGAGCGTGTCCGATCCCAACGCGTCGCTGAACAACACGCGCAGCTCGCGCAACGGCACAGGCTGCTGCGCACATATCAACGCAGTTTCGAGGACCCGTTTGGCATCCACCGTATTCATGATTCAGCGATTCCTGGAAAAGTGCCACGCGTTGCAACGGGTGTCACATCAACAGCAGGGGGCAATCAAAGGCAAGGGCGACAATAGCGCGCTGTATGAAAGCGCTGGCGCTACGCAGGAGCCCGGCGGGATTCCGTCTTCGGGCATGGGCCTGTCTGGCCGTCAGGGCGCATTGTAGCGCAGCCCCCATAAAGACAGAAGCCGCTGCATATCGTCGGGCAAGGGGGCATGAAACTCCAGCGCCTTTCCCGTCACCGGGTGGGTAAACGCCAGACGATACGCATGCAGAGCTTGACGCTGCATCGGGTCCATGGGAGCCCCACCATACAGGCTGTCGCCCACCAGGGGGTGCTTCAACGATGCCATGTGCACACGAATCTGGTGGGTGCGCCCGGTGTGCAAGGTGCACTGCACCCAGCAACCCGCATCCACGCCGTCAAGGCAACGAATATCTGTGCGTGCCGTTTTGCCTGGATGAATGGCCAGATCGACCACCGCCATCCTCAGGCGATTGCGCGGGTCACGACCAATGGGCGCATTCACAGTCCGGGTTTTGGGCCCCGTCCACGCGCCATGGGCCAGCGCCAGATACTGCCGCTGCACCTTGCGCTCCGAAATGAGGGCGACCAGGGCGTCCATGGCAGCCCGATCACGCGCGACAACCATCAGCCCACTGGTGTCTTTGTCGAGCCTATGAACAATGCCTGCGCGTGGCACCAGCAATGCTTTTTCGTCCCGCGCCAGCAGCCCGTTGAGCAAGGTACCGCTCCAGTTGCCAGGGGCTGGGTGCACCACCAAACCTGCAGGCTTGTTCACCACCAACAGGTGTGCGTCTTCGTACACCACATCGATAGCGATTGGCTCCGGACGGAAGGCCTGGCTCTGCACGGTCGGGCGCATCTCCAGCACCACATGGTCCCCCGCCTTCACACGGGTGGATGCCTTCAGAACCAGTTTTCCATTCAGGTTAACCAGCCCTTGCGCCAGCAACTGCTGTAAATAACTGCGCGAAAACTCGGGAACCAGGTCCACCAGCGCCCGATCCAGCCGGGCGGCGTGCTGCTCCGCCGCGATTTGCATGGGGCGCAGCTCGCTTTCAGCGTCTGACAAAGCATCGGCTTCGTCAGCGTTCAGCCCAGCGTCCACCTCCAGCGCCAAGGTCGGCCTGTCGTCGGGCAGACTCTCATTCACGGGCTTCAACGGGCGGGCAGGTAGCGCGACGGATCGACGGGCTTGCCTTGTCGGCGGATTTCAAAGTGCAGCTTGACGCGATCTGCGTCGGTGCTGCCCATTTCAGCGATCTTCTGACCCTTGCGCACCGACTGGTCTTCCTTGACCAACAATGTCTGATTGTGGGCATAGGCCGTCAGAAAAGTATTGTTGTGCTTGAGGATGACCAGATTGCCGTATCCACGCAAACCAGCGCCGGCGTACACCACCCGCCCATCGGCTGCAGCCAGCACCGGGTCGCCCGCCTTGCCCGAAATGTCGTAACCCTTGTTGCGCGCCTCATCAAACCCGGCGATCAGCGAGCCCGACGCGGGCCAGATAAAGCCAACATCGTCTTCCCCAGTGGCTGCTGGCGCGGTGGCGGGCGTTGTAGGCGCGATCGCCACCACAGGAGACGCCGCCGAAGCTGCGGGCTTAGGCGCGCTGGCAGGGGCAACTGGCGTACTGGCAGGCGAAGCGGGAGTAATCGCGGAGGACGTCACAGGCCGGGTGACCACACCGGTATCCGAGGCAACCGCTTGCGCAGCAGGCGCTGGTGGTGTCACACGCAGTACCTGGCCCACCTCAATCAGATTGGCGTTGTCAAGGTTGTTCCAGCGGGCGATGTCCTTCCAGCTCTGGCCCGAATCAAGGCCAATGCGAATCAGCGTATCCCCGGGTTTGACTGTGTAGTAACCTGGTTTGCCCGCATTTTCGGCGCCGGGCAGCGGCTTGATGGGAGTACCCACCACCACACCTGGCTGCGCACCAGGCGCGGAGGAAGAAGATGACGAAGTGCCTCGGTCTTCCACAGGAGCCTTGTACAGCCGGGTTCCACAGCCGGTGAGCACCAGACCCGCCAGTGCCACGGTAAACCCAACCACAAGACCACGCGATACGAACATAAGCATTTCCCTTTAGGCAATCCCCGATTTTAGAGGGACAAAATGCACAGGCTCCAACACGCTTTGTTTCAATCCGTGTGGGGTTTTGTCGATCACAAGCAACATTTGCTGCCCGCCAGCCAGTGCCATGGGGGCCACCAGCCTCCCGCCCACTGCCAATTGATCGCACCAGGCCTGGGGTACGGCGTCGCCGCCTGCTGCCGCGATGATGGCGGCATAAGGCGCGCCTTTGGCATAGCCCAGCATGCCATCCCCAAATAAAAGATGCAGATTGGCAAGCCGAAACGGTCGCAGGTTGTCGCGGGCCTTTTCGTGCAGCCCGCGCAGCCGCTCCACAGAGTAAACCTCTCGTGCAAGTCGACTCAGCACAGCTGCCTGATAGCCGCAGCCAGTTCCGATCTCCAAGACGCGCCCCAGTCCGCCAGCCCGCGCGCCCTCGGCCCCCAGCAATAGCTCGCACATGCGCGCTACCACATTAGGTTTGGATATGGTCTGCCCCAAGCCAATAGGCAGGCTGGTGTCTTCGTAGGCTTGATTGCCCAGGGCGCTGTCGACAAATCGGTGGCGCTCCACGGCCCCCATCGCCTGCAATACTGGCACCGATGTCACGCCCCCTGCCGCCAGCTTTTGCACCATACGCGCCCGCACCGCCGCCGAATCCATCCCAACCCCCACGGGCGATGTGGCCACCGGTTTGCGCGCTGGTGCGGCCGGAACCGGCGCCTTGGCTGGTGTGGGGCCAGAGCCCGGCAACCGGGCAGGAAACCCAGGCCGGCGTTGCATCACCCGCCAGGGGCGCCAGACGCCCCCGCCACCAGTCTCGATGCAGTTTGCGCCCAGTACCCCAGGTTATCGTGATCCGTAAGGTCCACCTTCAGCGGTGTCATCGACACATGGCCTTGCGCCGTGGCATGAAAATCCGTGCCCTCGGCATCGTCCTTGGCGGCACCTGCGCCACCGATCCAATACATCGCCTCGCCGCGCGGGCTTTCTTGCACGATGACGCGCTCGGCCGCGTGGCGGCGCCCCAGGCGGCACAGCTTGATGGGCTGCATTGCCTCCAGCGGCATGTTGGGGATGTTCACATTCAGCAGCCACGGAGTTTCAGTAACGAGGTTCTGCTGCCGCATCTGCGCCACGATTTCACGGGCTTTGGCGGCCGCGGCTTCGATCTCGCCCCAGCCCTTGTCCACTTGCGAAAACGCAATGGCTGGAATCCCGAACAAATACCCTTCCATGGCCGCGCCCACAGTGCCCGAATAAATGGTGTCGTCGCCCATGTTGGCGCCATTGTTGATGCCAGACACCACCAAATCGGGCCGGTAACCCAGCAACCCGGTCAGCGCGATGTGCACGCAGTCGGCTGGCGTGCCATTCACATACCGAAAGCCGTTGAAAGCCTTGTGCACATACAGCGGCGAATGCAGGGTCAGCGCATTGGACTTGGCGCTGTTGTTGTGCTCGGGCGCAACCACCTCCACCTCTACGCCGTCAAGGGTTTTGAGCGCATCGTGCAGGGCCACAATGCCGGGCGCCTGGTAGCCATCGTCGTTGGAAATGAGAATCTTCATGGTCGCAATAGTGGGTTGCAACGGATTGTAGGTGGGGCGTCCCCTTGCCCGCCGTGCAGCGGGCACGATCCGTCCCGCCGTCGCTCGTGGGACAACCGACGCGCCGCAGCCCCACCTATCATGCGGGCGATCATTGACCGACAAGACTGACAGGAGACTCCCCCATGCACGCTTGGCTTTGCACCAACCCCACCGGCGTTGAAGCACTCAGCTGGACCGAACTGCCCACGCCCGAGCCCAAGGCCGGTGAGGTACTCATCGAGATCAAGGCGGCCAGCCTGAACTTTCCCGATCTGCTGATCGTGCAGAACAAGTACCAGATGAAACCGCCGCTGCCTTTTGTGCCAGGCTCGGAGTACGCGGGCGTGGTTGCGGCAGTCGGCGACGGGGTCACCCACCTCAAGGTCGGCCAAAACGTGGCCTGTTTGTCTGGCACTGGCGGGTTTGGAACCCACACGATTGCGCCAGCAGCCCTGTGCATGCCGCTGCCCGACGGTTTTTCGCACGTCGATGCCGCCGCCTTCATCATGATCTACGCCACCTCACACCATGCCCTGGTAGACCGCGCCCAACTGAAGGCTGGCGAGACGGTGCTGGTGCTGGGCGCTGCCGGCGGGGTGGGCACCTCCGCCATCCAGATCGCCAAGGCCATGGGTGCCCGCGTGATTGCGGCCGCCTCCAGCGACGAGAAGTGCGCGCTGTGCACCTCCATCGGGGCAGACGCGACCATCAACTACAGCAAAGACAACCTGCGCGAGGCCATCAAGGCCTTGACAGACGGCAAGGGCCCCGATGTGATCTATGACCCCGTCGGCGGCGACTTTGCAGAGCCCGCCTTCCGCTCCATCGCCTGGCGCGGGCGTTACCTGGTGGTGGGTTTTGCCTCTGGCCCCATCCCCGCCCTGCCTTTCAACCTGGCATTGCTCAAAGGCGCTTCCATCGTGGGTGTGTTCTGGGGCGACTTTGCCAAGCGCGAACCCAAAGCCAACGCGGCCATGATGGGCGAACTGGCGCAGTGGTATGCCCAGGGCAAGATCAAGCCCGTGATCGACCGCACCATGCCCATGGCCGAGCTGCCCGCCGCCTACGCCCACATGGGCTCGCGCGGGGTGATGGGCAAGCTGGTGATGGTCAACTGACGAGGCTGCTGCAAGAGGGGCGGCGGCCCCTGCTGCCCGTACAAAAAGCCGCCCGCTGTGTCACACTCGCGCATCTCAGCCCCCTGACACTGGTGCCCTTCCATGGCCGACCGACCACCTTCCGAGTTAGCGCGCGAAACACTTAAGCAGTTGGCAGCGCGGCGGCTTCCGCCAACACCCGACAACTACCTGGCGCTATACGATGAAATAGCGGGCTCTCGGAGCCCGCAACCTTTTCCCGACGGGCCATTGAGCAGCATCCAGCGCGTATTGCCCGGCCAGACACCCGCCCAAAAGCGACTGCTGGGCCAGTTTGAACGGGCCATCATCACCAAGGACTGGACCTCGCTGCAAAGCGTGATGGTGGGCTACGCCAACCTGGGCCTCAGCGCTGCGGCCGTCTCCAAACCCATTGAAACCGCAGACGCGCCCACCGCACTGGGCGAGCTGCCCGCCGAGTTCGCCGAAGTCCTTGCCCGCCTGATCGACAACACCCTGCCTGCGCTGGGCGAAGACGACGCTCGGGTGATCGACATGGCGCGGCAGCTCATCACCTTTCTGCGAGAGCCCACGCTGCCCCCGGTCGCTGCCACGCAGCTCATGCTGAGCAACTTCACCTACCGCGTGTCGTTTGCCACCGAAGACCAGGCCGCCATCCGCACAATGCTGCTGGAGTTGTTGCACATGGTGTTCGAGAACATCGCCGTGCTCAGCGCCGACGACCGCTGGCTGCAAGGCCAGGCCGAGGCGCTGATGACAGCGTCCACACCGCCGCTCACCCTGCGGCGCCTGGACGATGTGCAGCGGCGGCTCAAGGACGTGATCTTCAAGCAGACCGAAGCCCGCGCCCGCACGGTAGAAGCGCAAGAGCAGATGAAGGACATGCTGGCCACGTTCATTGAACGCCTGGCACTGATCACTGCATCCAGCACGTCCTATCAGGGCACCATGGAGCGCTGCGCCGACCTCATCGCCAAAGCCAACACGCTTGAAGAAATAGGCCCCCTGCTGCAAGAAGTCATGAGTGCCACCCGCGCCATGGCCCTGGACAGCCGCGTCACACACGACGAGCTGCACGACCTGCGCGAACGCACCGAAGCCAAACGCGCCGAAATGGCCCGTCTGCAGGAAGAACTGGACCGCGCCAGTGCGCAGGCCCGGCACGACCCATTGACGGGCACGCTCAACCGCAAGGGTCTGGACGAGGCCATGGAGCGCGAAATCGCCCGGTCGCGCCGCCTGGGCGCGCCGCTGTGCCTGGCCTTGCTCGACCTCGACAACTTCAAGGCCCTGAACGACCGGGTGGGACACAGCGGTGGCGACGCCGCGCTGGTGCATCTGGCACAGGTCACCCGCGAAGTGATGCGACCCCAAGACCTGCTGGCTCGCTACGGCGGCGAAGAGTTTGTGCTGGTGATGCCGGACACCACCGTCGAAAGCGGCGTGGCCGCCATGACCCGCCTGCAGCGCGAGTTGACCACCCGCTTCTTTTTGCAGGGCACCGAAAAAGTGCTGATCACCTTCAGCGCCGGAGTGGCCCAGTTGCAGGGCACCGAGAGCAGCACGGATGCCATCATCCGCGCCGACCAGGCGATGTACCTGGCCAAACGGTCTGGCAAAAACCGCGTGATGGCGGCGTGACCAGAAGCCCCCCTGTGTCGCCTGCGGCGCCTTCCCCCGAGGGGGACGCCACCCCTGGCCTGGCGAAGCCAGCTCCACGGTGGCACTGGGCTTGGGGCGCGCCAGTCTCGACGATCGGTCGGTTGGCGCGGCGCAGCCGCCTGATGTGAGAGATTCCCTAAGGTAGCCTTGCTCGGCCTGCTGCCGACGAACTCCTGAAATTCCGACCGCCCATGGACCGCCGCGCCTTTTTGCAATATGCCGCATACGCGGCCACGGCGGCTGCCCTGCCCCGCTGGGCGTGGAGCAACCCGCCGTCGCTGCAAGCCAACCCGTTCGCACTGGGTGTGGCCAGTGGCGACCCGGCGCCGGACGGCGTGGTGCTGTGGACGCGACTGATGCTCACCGATCCGGCGCAGGTGCAGACGACCCACACCGTGCGGTGGGAGAGTGGCGCACGACTGCGCGTTTTGCGCAGATCGTGCAAAAGGGCGAGGCCACCGCGCAGCCCCGCGCTCGGCCACAGCGTGCATGTGGAACTGCGTGGTCTGGCACCAGGCCGCTGGTACCACTACCGCTTTATGCTGGGCGATGCCGTCAGCGCCACCGGCCGCACCCGCACCGCACCAGCGCCCGGCGACATGCCCGCCACGCTGCGCCTGGCCTTCGCCTCCTGCCAGCGCTGGGAACACGGCCACTACGCCGCCTGGCGCCACCTGGCGGCCGACCAGCCCGACCTGGTGCTGTTCCTGGGCGACTACATCTACGAATACGCCACGCCCAAAAACACCACCGACCTGGCGCGCACCCACAGCCTGCGCCACGCCACCACGCTGGCGGACTTTCGGGACCGGTACGCGCTGCACAAAAGCGACCCCGCCCTGCAGGCCGCCCACGCCGCCTGCCCGTGGGCGGTGACCTGGGACGACCACGAGGTGCAGAACGACTACGCCGCCAGCGGGCGAACAGGCCGGGGCGACGACGGCAGCTTTCTGACATTGCGCGGCGCTGCCTGGCAAGCGTTTTACGAGAACATGCCGCTGCGCGCCGCCAGCCTGAACCGGCCCGCGTCTCACAACACGCGGTGGGATGCCCTGCAGGTCTACCGCCGCCTGCGCTGGGGGCGCCTGGCGCACATCCACCTGCTGGACAGCCGCCAGTACCGCAGCTGGCAGGCCTGCCGCACACCCCAATCCGCCAGCGCAGGCGCCGTGCGCGCGGCAGACTGCGCCGACCTGACCAGCCCCGCACGAACGCTGCTCGGCACGGCGCAAGAGCAGTGGCTGAACACTGGCTTGGCCGAAGACGCACACCCCCATGCACGCACCACAGACGCCACCCGCTGGAGCGTGCTGGCACAGCAAACCCTGTTTTCGCCGCGGCGCTACCCCTCGGGCATCACATCCACCGACAGCTGGGACGGCTACCCCGCCGCGCGCACCCGCCTGCTGCAGGCCGTGGCCCAGCACAGCCCGCGCAATACGGTGCTGCTGGGTGGCGACATCCACCAAAACTACGTCTGCCGCGTGCATGCCGACGCCGAGCGCCCTGAATCGCCCGTGGTGGCCAGCGAGTTCTGCGGCACTTCCATCAGCTCGCGCTCGGGCACCA
The DNA here is from genome assembly GCA_963784815.1 of uncultured Gammaproteobacteria bacterium. Taxonomy (GTDB): domain Bacteria; phylum Pseudomonadota; class Gammaproteobacteria; order Burkholderiales; family Burkholderiaceae_C; genus Acidovorax. Next base: position 29,547 of record CAWATB010000017.1, read on the forward strand.
CACAAGACAAGGTAGACGCCATTGCCCGCCACAACCCCCATGTGCTGCTGGCCCGGTGCGACCAACGCGGCTATGGCCTGGCCGACATCACACCCGCACGCTGGACCACCACCCTGCGCGTGCTGGACGACCCGCTGCGCGCAGACAGCGCGGCATCGACCCTCGCACGTTTTGTGGTGGAAGACGGGCGGCCCGGCCCGCTGAGCGCTTGAACACCAGCGCACGTGAGCGCTTTGGTTCCCGGTTGCGCAGGCAACCCGGCGCACCAGCAGTAATACTCCCAAATTCATAGCTACTAGCGCTTATTGGATAAGCGCTAGAGGCCAAAAACACTGATATTTCAGTCGCCTGTAGCGTGATGTAACGCTGCCGCGCCGCGCCGTGAAGGCGCCGTACCATGGCCGCTTCTTGCACAGAAGGAGACGCCCCATGTCACAAACCCACACGCTTACCCCGCCCGCCAGCCGCAACCTCAGCCGCCCCTTCAGCCGGACCCTGCTGGCCACCGCAACCCTCGCCACCGTGGTTGCCATTGCGGGCTGCGCCAGCGCTCCATCCCAGTTCGCCTACACCGTGCCAGCCCAGCCCGAAGGCTCGTCGGGCTACACCGAGAAACCCGGCTGGGCCACCGAAAAATTTGCAGTGGCCGCCGCCAACCCATTGGCCACCGACGCGGGCTACCAGATCCTCAAAGCCGGTGGCTCGGCAGTAGACGCCGCCATCGCCGTACAAATGGTGCTGACCTTGGTGGAACCGCAATCCAGCGGCATCGGCGGCGGCGCCTTCCTGCTGCACAGCACCGGCAAAACGGTAGAGGCCTATGACGGCCGCGAAACCGCTCCGGCTGCTGCCGACGAAAAACTCTTTCTGGGTGCCGACGGCAAACCCGTGCAGTTCTACGACGGCGTGGTCGGCGGCCGCTCGGTCGGCGTGCCCGGCACCGTGCGCATGCTGGAGATGGCGCACAAGCAGCACGGCAAACTGCCCTGGGCCACCTTGTTCCAGCCCGCCATCACCCTGGCCGAAGGCGGCTTCAAGGTCAGCGCGCGGCTCAACACCCTGGTCAAGGCCGACGCCCATCTGAAAAAAGACCCGGTCGCCGCGGCCTACTTCTACAAACCCGACGGTGACGCCCGCGACGTCGGCTTCAACCTGCGCAACCCCGAGCTGGCCGCTGTGCTGCGCCGCATCGCCACCGAGGGCAGCAAAGCATTGCACGAGGGCGACATCGCCCAGGCCATCGTCGACAAGGTGCAAAAGCACCCCACCAACCCGGGCAAGCTCAGCATGGCCGACCTGGCCGGTTACCAGCCCAAAAAGCGCGAGGCGCTGTGCCATGACTACCAAGTGGCCAGCAAAGACTTCCGCGTGTGTGGCTTTCCGCCGCCCAGCTCGGGCGCCATCGCCATCGGGCAGATCCTGGGCATCCTGAAAAACACCGACGCCGCCGCCAAGCCGCTGCAAGACGGCATCCCATCGGCCGACTGGCTGCACCTGTACACCGAAGCCGCCCGCCTGGCCTTTGCCGACCGCGCGCTGTACGTGGCCGACCCCGACTTTGTGCAGCCCCCCGGCGGCAGCTGGAGCAGCCTGCTGGCCCCCGCCTACCTGGCCGAGCGCGCCAAGCTCATCGGCACGCAAAGCATGAAGGTCGCCCAGCCCGGCAACCCCGCCGCCGTGAAAACCAGCTACGCCCCCATGCCCGACCAGCCCGAATACGGCACCAGCCACATCAGCATCGTCGACGCCATCGGCAACGCCGTGGCCATGACCACCACCATCGAAGACGCCTTCGGTGCACGCCAGATGGTCAAAGGCTTCTCTGCTGAACAACGAGCTGACCGACTTCAGCTTTGCGCCCACCGACGCCCAGGGCCAGCCCATCGCCAACCGCGTGCAACCCGGCAAACGCCCCCGCTCCTCCATGGCGCCCACGCTGGTGTTCGACAAGGCCACCGGCGAGCTGCTGATGAGCGGCGGCAGCCCCGGCGGCGCGGCCATCATCCACTACACAGCCAAGACGCTGTACGGCGTCTTCAACTGGGGCCTGATGCCCCAGCAGGCCATCAACCTGCCCAACTTCGGCTCGATGAACGGCCCCACGCTGCTGGAAGAAAAGCGCTTCCCGCCCGCCACGGTGGAAGCCCTGCGCGCCCGCGGCGCCGAGGTGCGCGAGATGAACATGACGAGCGGGCTGCAAGCCATCACGCTGGGCAATGCGCACGGCAAAAAGCTGTGGATGGGGGGGGCGGACCCACGGCGTGAAGGGGTGGTGATGGGGGATTGATGCAGGCTTGCTGCTGCTGCTGATGCTCCATCCCACCCATTGGCGCGATACCGGAAACCGTTCACGCTGAGCCCTTCGACAGTCTTAGGACAGGTTGCCGAAGCACCTCGCAAGGCCTCGACAAGCTCAGCCCGAACTAACCGCTCAAGTTCAAAAAGTCCAACTCAAAAAAGATGCTGGCGGACAACCTGGCAGCATTGGTGTGGATGGCTATGCAGACTGACCTTGCCCCTGTTTTGTGTACTTCTTAACCCGCGAGTCACGCGGCATGTGAAGCCGTATCCATATGATTGCGAGGGGTAGCCGGGTTAATGTCGGTGGATTGAAGGCCAAACCCCGGAAGCGAAGCTTCTTCTTGCCGATGCCTTTGACTTCTTACTCCTGAGTTTCTGCAAAGAAGGCAGCTGCGTTCGCCAGCAAAAGCGGCTTCTCAAAAAAAACACGCGGGCAAGCGGAGCGTCTCAGAAGGGCCAAGGTATTAGCATTTACAACCCTCAAACCCGCGTCCAGCCTCACGCTCCAGCCGATTGGGTGTAAATTCTGTCAGCCGAACTATCCCTCTGAACTCCTCTCAACCCGCACTTCTACCGAGTTTTAAGCAAACTGGCTCAGAAGGTGTAGGATCCCCAGCGCCATTTCCTGCGCTATATGACAGTAATTTTCAGGAACCTCAGTGCGTTACTCCTGCTTAGCATGCCGTTATTTGCGGCTGCCGCAGGCTTGTACGGTTTCGAGTTGGGCACCGCACTCAAACTCCCTGACTGCAAAAAAGACCGCCTAGGCCATTACAAAAGTCGCGAACCTACGCAGTCTCCTTGTTCCCAGCACGAGGGGAAAGTCGGCTCCGTCGAGCCTCGCTACATTGAGTACAAAATCCGTTTTCCCGAGAACAAGGGGCCTTTGTACGCAAAGGATGGCGCACTTACCGTCCACATTTACAACGGAGTCATCCAAAAAATCAGCTTCTTTACCGGAGGTAAGCCAGTTTTTGAAAAGGTAAAAGCTGGACTTACCGAGAAGTTTGGGGAGCCGACCCGTGATTCAAAAGTAGAAGGTACGTTGACAATGCCGGGGCCTCAAAGAGGTCGTAGATCTAACACTTTTAGCACGCGAAATATTCTGCAAACGGCGTGGGAGGCTGAGACCTACAACCTAGTTCTAACCGAGCTAGACCGCTACACCGACCAAGGCTTGGTCACTTTGTCTTCATCCCAGTCCAAAGAAATTGACCAAAAGCGGCTTGATGCACTTTCGGAGAGCATCAGAAACAAAGGGCCTGCTCTTTAGCGACCTTTTGCCCTATACAAAGGCTCCCAAATGGGCAATGCCGCTAAATTAAGCGATGGCACCGCACTCTCGGCGAGACTTAGTTCCGCTTATTTTCCAGCTCTACATAGACGCCATAGCTTTGCCACGCATTTGCTGCAGTCAGGCACGGACATCCGCACCGTACAAGAGCTGCTGGGCCACAGCGACGTGTCCACCACCATGATCTACACCCATGTTCTGAAAGTGGCAGCGGGTGGCACGGCCAGCCCGCTGGATTCGATGGCACACAGGAGTTGACACGCTGCGTGGGTCGCTGAGAGCGGAGATTTTTAGTCAAACCAGGCTCTACCGCTTACCCATAAAGCGCCATCAGCTATCAATAGGTGAGCAACATCACCCCAGCCGCCCCAACACCTTCGGCACACTCGCCACCAGCATCGCCACCCCCGACGCCGTCAGCATCCCCAATACGATCTGCCGAAACCGCGCCTCGCTGATCCCGTGGTACAGCCTCGCGCCCAGCAGCGACGGCACCAGCATGGCGGGCACGACGATGGCCAGCAGGGGCAGTGCCTCGCGGGTGACCAGGCCGGTGGCGAGGTAGGTGACAAACGTCACCAGCAGCATCGCCAGGTTGAAGTTCTGGATGATGGCGCGCTGCACGTCCTTGTCCATGCCACGCAGCGTGCACCACAGGGTGGGCAGCACGCCGGTGAAGCCGCCCAGGCCGCCCATCACGCCGCCCGCCAGCCCCACCACCGCATCGGCCACGCGGCCGCCCCGGGTGATGCGGGGGAGTTGTTTGGCAAAAAGCATGGCGGGGCACCACAGCACCAGCAGCGTGCCCAGCACGATCTTGAAAGCATCCATGTCCAGGCGGGGCAGCACGGCCACGCCGAGGGGGATGCCTGCCAGGCCACCGAGCACAAACGGCAGCAGGCGCACGCGGTCGAAACCCCGGCGCACGGTGGCGGCGGCCACCAGCTGGCCGGTGAGCGCGCCGCACACGGTCAGCACGGCCGCCAGGCGGGGTTCCAGCGTCCAAGCCCAGAAGGACATGGCGACCATGCCAAATCCGAAGCCCGAGAGGCCTTGCACAAACCCGGCGACGATGGCGCCCAGGGCAACGATGCAGAAAACTGAATCCATGGTTAACAGGACCGCTTTGTCGACACGCGTTGCGGACCAAGACCAAGCGGCTTGCGCAGCGGTTGATCTTCAAAATATGAGTCAAATTGCCTTGTTAGCGACATGCCTCAGACCCACCCCGTTCGCCCTGAGCCTGTCGAAGGGCTGTTGACGAGCTGCGCCCTGGCTTCGACAGGCTCAGCCCGAACGGACGGGGGAGACATGTAAGACAAGTCGCTATTCAGGTCAAATTGGCCTCTAGCGCTTATCCATAAAGCGCTAGCAGCTATCAATTTGATTGCATTGACCGATGCCGCCACGATGCTGCTTGCGCCCTGCGCTGGTTTACACGTCAATGGCCACGGACGACCCGGCCTGCTTGCGCAGCTCAAACTTCTGGATCTTGCCGGTGCTGGTCTTGGGCAACTCGCCAAACACCACCGCGCGCGGCACCTTGAAGCCTGCCAGGTGCTTCTTGCAGTGCGCCACGATGTCTTCGGGCGTGGTCTGGGCACCGGCTTTCAGCTCGACAAACGCGCAGGGTGTCTCGCCCCACTTCGCGTCGGGCTTGGCCACCACGGCGGCGGCCAGCACGTCGGGGTGGCGGTAGAGCACGTCTTCGACCTCGATGGACGAGATGTTTTCGCCGCCCGAAATGATGATGTCCTTGCTGCGGTCTTTGATCTTGATGTAGCCGTCGGGGTACTGCACGGCCAGGTCGCCGCTGTGGAACCAGCCGCCTGCAAACGCCTCTTCCGTCGCCTTGGGGTTCTTCAGGTAGCCCTTCATGGCGATGTTGCCCTTGAACATGATCTCGCCCATGGTTTCGCCGTCTTGCGGCACGGGCAGCATGGTTTCGGGGTCGAGCACGCGCACGTCGCGCTCCAGGTGGTAGCGCACGCCCTGGCGGGCGTTGAGGCGGGCGCGCTCGCCGATGTCCAGCGCGTCCCAGGCCTCGTGCTTGGCGCACACGGTGGCGGGGCCGTACACCTCGGTCAGGCCATAGACATGGGTCAGGTCGAACCCCATCTTTTCCATGCCTTCGATCATCGACGCCGGGGGCGCCGCGCCGGCCACCATGGCCTTGACGCCTGCGGGGACGCCCGCCTTCATCGCATCGGGCGCGTTGACCAGCATGCCGTGCACGATGGGCGCGCCGCAGTAGTGGGTGACGCCGTGGTGTGCGGATGGCGTCGAAGATGGCCTGCGCGTCCACGCGGCGCAGGCACACGTTGACGCCTGCGCGGGCGGCCACCGTCCACGGAAAGCACCAGCCGTTGCAGTGGAACATGGGCAGCGTCCACAGGTAGACCGCGTGCTTGGGCATGTCCCACTCCAGCACGTTGCTGATGGCGTTGCTGGCCGCGCCCCGGTGGTGGTAGACCACGCCCTTGGGGTTGCCGGTGGTGCCGCTGGTGTAGTTGAGTGCTATCGCATCCCACTCATCGGCGGGCAGGCTCCACGCAAACTGCGCATCGCCGCCCGCCACAAACGCGTCGTACGTGACGCCGCCCAGGGGCTGGCTGGCGGGGCCGTACAAGGCGTCTTCCACCTCAATGACCAGCAGGGGTGCCGCACTTTGGCGCAGCGCCAGCGCCTTGGCCATGACGGGGGTGAACTCGGGGTCGACGATGACGGCCTTGGCCTCGCCGTGGTCGAGCATGAAAGCTACCGTTTCGGGGTCTAGCCGGGTATTGATGGCGTTGAGCACGGCGCCCGCCATGGGGATGCCAAAGTGCGCCTCCACCATGGGCGGGGTGTTGGGCAGCATCACGGCCACGGTGTCGTTTTTGCCGATGCCTGCGCGCTGCAAGGCGCTGGCCAGTTGACGGCAGCGGGCGTAGGTCTGGCCCCAGGTCTGGCGCAGGTCGCCGTGCACGATGGCCAGGCGGTCGGGGTAGACCTCGGCGGTGCGTTCGATAAAGGACAGGGGCGACAGCGAGGCAAAGTTGGCCTCGGTGCGGGGCAGGTGCTGGTCAAAGATAGAGGTCATGGGCACTTCAAGGGGGTCATCGGGCACAAGACGGCCGGAAGGTAGCTAAGTGGTTGGGTGGAGAGGCACCGTGTGAGGGCGCTCAAACCCGGCTGCGGCGGCTCTGCTTGATACGGTACATCGCAGCGTCGGCACTGGCCATCAGCGTATGCGCATCTTGCGCGTCGCGCGGAAACAGGCTCACGCCAATGCTGGCGCGCACCGGAAAGGGCTTGCCATCGATGGCAAGCGGCGCTTCAAAGGCCTGTTCCAGCTTGGCAGCAATCTGCAAGGCGGCCTCGTCGGTGTCCACGTTTTCACACAACACGGTGAACTCGTCGCCCGCAAGCCGCGCCACGGTATCGACCTGGCGCACTGCGCCGGTAATGGTGCGGGCCACGGCCTGCAGCACCTTGTCGCCCACAGCGTGGCCGCGGGTGTCGTTGATGGCCTTGAAATCGTCCAGGTCCACAAACAGAAGTGCACAACTGCGCCCGCTGCGGCGCGAAAGCTCCAGCACCTGCGCCAGGCGCTGCTCGAACATGCGGCGGTTGGGCAAAGCGGTCAGCGGGTCGTGGTGCGCCAGGTGCGCCATGGCGTCGCGGCTGGCGTTCAGCTCGGTCATCTGGCGGCTGATTTGCTGCTCCATGTCGTGAAAGCTGCGCGCCAGTTCGCCGACTTCGTCCTTGCGGTGCAAAGGTAGCGCACCGTGTGGGCGGCCTTGGGAGAACGCCTGCGCGGCATTCACCATGGCTTGCAGGGGCTGCGTCACCACACGCGACACCCACGCCGCCAGCAATACCCCCACTATGCTCAACACCAGCAGGATCTTGAAAATGCTGCGCCCCAGGTCCAGCACCTCGCCCTGCACCGCGGCCAGCGGCTGCGAGAGGCCCACCACCATGAACCGCCCTTCATCGGCGCGACCAAACGGCATGCGTACAAACGAATACACCAGCGCCTCGTTGTTGGCAGTGCCCGGCAGGCTGAACACGGCCGTGGCCTGCGCGCCACTGATGAGCGCCGCTGTGGGCGCATAGGTGTCCTGGACCAGAATGCGCTGGCCGCGGTCAAAACCAAACGTCTGGGTGGCATCTGGATGGATCAGAAAATCGCCCCAGCGGTTGCTCAGATAAAACCCATAGGGCGAAGGCAGCGAGCCGTCTAAGTTGTCCAAGAACTTTGCGGCAGCCAAACGCACCACCACCACGCCCCGCACGCGACCGCCCGACACCACGGGCGAGGCCATGCTGAATACAGGCACGGCCTGCGCGTCGGCCACGCCTTCGTGGTTGATGCCGAACTCGGACACGTACACCTGACCGGGAGCCAGGGCGAGGGCCTCAAACACAAACGGAAAGTGCGCCTTCTCTTGCAGGTCCTCGGCGGCAGCCACGTTGGCGGTTTCGCCGTTGCGGTCTACACGCACCAGTTCAAGCCCATGGTCTTGGGCGCTGATGAACCGGATCTGCAGATAGGCGGGGTGCGCCACCACGCTGGCCTGGAACAGCTCTGTCAGGTGGCCCAGGTCTTGCTCGACCGCCGCCGCTTTGGCCAAAAAGGCCGTGTCCCGCGCCACGGAGCCAAAACCGGCCTGCATGTGGCGCGCCAGCACCTGCGTGGTGTCCATCAGCGAGCGCTCAGCCCGGCCCTGCAGGCGTTCGCGGCTGGAATCAAAGGCGTAGTAGCCTGCCAGAACCGCGGCAAAAACACTGAACGAGGCCAGCAAGGCCCCGAGTCTCAGCGCAATGCCCCATTTCATTAGCCCGACCCTTCAGAACCGGGAGGGCCGGTCGCCCGACAAAATGCGCTGCCACAGCTGGGCGCGGCGGGCTTCGTCTTCGACCGGCTCCAGCCATACGATGGCGCCCATCGGGGCGTCGTCGGAGAGCGCGGGAGGCTCATCCAGCGTGTTGGCCAACCCCTGGCGCTGCGTAAGGGTTCGGCTCACGCTCGGGTCAAGCATGTAGTTGATCCACTCTGCAGCCAACGCCACCTGGGTGGAGCGGCGGGTGATGGCCCAGCAATCCAGCCAGGCCAAGGCACCTTCACGCGGCACCACATAGCCCACATCCAGGCCCGCGTCACGCAGCTGCTTGAGCTGTTGCTGGCCATAGTTGGCGTGCATCACCGCCACGTTGTGCTTGCGAAATAGCTCTAGCGATTCTTCCGGCAGGCTGTAGAAAGAGCGCACATTGCGGCGCAGCGCCACCAGGTCCTTGGCCAGCGCGCTGAAGTGGCCGGGCTCAATCCGAAACGGCGAAAGCCCCCGGTACATCGCCGCCAGCGAAAATCCGTGGCTGCTGCCGTCAAAGGCCAGCACCTTGCCCTGCCAGCGCGGGTCCCACAGCACCGAAATCGACTGCGGTGGTGCCATGAACTGCCGGCGGTCGTAGATGAGCCCCATCTCCGAGTAGGTGTAGGGCATGGCATACACGTCGGGCCCTTGCGTGATGCCGGCAATGGCCTGCAACTGACGAAACCGCGGCAACTGGCGTGCGGCATTGGTAATGGTGCCCATGGGCAGCGGGGTGAGCAAACGCCGGGCTACCAAGCGGGATATTTCTGCGGTGTTGGCGGCCACCAGGTCAAAACCCGGGCCGCTCGGTGTTGGCAAGCTGGGCACGCAACACGTCGTCTGACGCCACCGTGGTGATCTCCACCTTGACCCCATGCCGCTTCTCAAACACCGCCACGATGTCGGGGTCGGCATAACCGGGCCAGGACAACACCCGCAGCACCGTTGCGGCCTGGACATTCGGAGCAGTAAGACCTAGAACCACAACAACGGCCGAAAGCAACGCAGCCATGCCCCCCCGTGGCGCAGCCTGCTGCGCCCTGGCACTCGCCCGTCGCCACCACGTTGTGAAGGCCATACCCCAATCCCTGCCCTGTATATCTGGTAACAAACAGTTTACGCGGACAATAGCCGCGTGACGATCCCTCAGTCTTTCATTCAGGAACTGCTCGCCCGTGTTGACGTGGTCGACATCGTGGGCCGCTATGTGCAGCTGAAAAAAGGCGGGGCCAACTTCATGGGGTTGTGCCCTTTTCATGGAGAAAAGTCACCATCTTTCAGCGTGAGCCCTGCCAAACAGTTCTATCACTGCTTTGGGTGTGGCAAAAACGGCAATGCCATCAGTTTCTTGATGGAACACGCGGGTATGGGCTTTGTGGAGGCCGTGCAAGACCTCGCGCAACAGGTGGGCCTGCAGGTGCCGGACGATGATGTCTCACCCCAAGAGAAAGAACGCGCCGCAGCGGCCCGCCAAAAGCAAGCCACGCTGAGCGATGTGCTGGAAAAAGCGGCCGATGCCTACCGCCGCCAATTGCGGGAATCGCAGCGCGCTATTGGCTATTTCAAGGGCCGGGGCGTATCGGGTGCGGTGGCCAAACTGTACGGACTGGGCTACGCGCCCGAAGGCTGGCGCAGTCTGGCCAGCGTGTTCCCCAAGCTACGACGACCCGCTGCTGGAAGAAAGTGGGCTGGTTATCGTCAACGACGAAGACGGGGGAAAACGCTACGACCGGTTTCGCGACCGGGTGATGTTCCCCATTCGGAATGTGAAGGGTGAATTCATCGGGTTTGGCGGGCGTGTGCTGGGTGACGACAAACCCAAATACCTCAACTCACCCGAAACTCCCGTGTTTCACAAAGGGCGCGAGCTGTATGGCCTGTTCGAAGCGCGCACTGCCATCCGCGAAGCGGGCTACGCGCTGGTCACCGAAGGCTATATGGATGTGGTGGCGCTGGCGCAGTTGGGGTTTCCGAACGCGGTGGCCACCCTGGGCACCGCCTGCACGCCAGAACACGTGCAAAAGCTGCTCCGTTTTACCGAATCAGTGGTGTTCAGCTTTGACGGCGACAACGCCGGGCGGCGCGCTGCGCGCAAGGCACTGGACGGCGCCCTGCCCCACGCCACGGATACGCGCAGCATCAAGTTTCTGTTTCTGCCGACCGAGCACGACCCCGACAGTTTTATCCGCGCCCACGGCACCGAGGCGTTTGCCCGCCTGGTGGGCGACGCCATGCCGCTGAGCCGATTTTTGGTGGATGCCGCCAGCGAGGGCTGCGACCTGGGCACCGCCGAGGGCCGCGCCCACATGGCCAGCAACGCGCGCCCACTGTGGACGGCACTGCCCGACGGCGTGCTCAAGCGCCAGTTGCTCAGCGAACTGGCCGATCAGACCCAGCTCAATGCCCGGGATCTGTCAGAGCTGTGGAGCCAAGGAACCGGTCGGGACGCCCCCCGCCCCCTCGGCCCCGGCAACCCGCCACGCCGCAGCCACAGCCCAGCGCAAGAAGAATCGCCCCCGTGGGGCCACCCACCGGATTCGGACGGATGGCCTCCCCAAGCCGAGCCCTCCAACCCGGGTTACAGCAGCTACGGCCACTCCGTTGAGCACCAAAGCCCGCCAACGTTTCGCAAAACTGGCGACTGGAAGGGTGGCGGCTGGAAAAAGCGGGACAAAGACGCTGCGCAGTGGCCCCCTCAACCCCGACTGCCGCGCACGCCCACGGCCAGCCGCACCGACCACGCGGCGCGTCTGCTGTTGTCGCACATGGCCTTTCTGGAAGAGCTGACACACGATGACCACGCCACTCTGTGCGCGCAGCCGTCGCCGCACGGACCCCTGTTTGCCTGGCTGGAAGACCAGTTCCACGAACATGGCCCCCTGGCCTGGGCCGTGCTGCGCGAGAGCCTGCGCGACCATGAGTGCGAGACCTTGGCCGTCAAGGTGATGACCGGATCACACGCGCAGACCGAGGGTGATCTGCAGGAACTGCGACTGGAGCTGCGCGACCTGCTCAACCGCATGCAGATCGAAGAGATCAAGGAGCAGCAAAAGCTGCTGGTCTTGCAGGTGGCGCAAGACCCGACGGCGTTGGAGCGCTACCGCGCTTTAGAGCAAAAGCGCAACGCTTTGCAGAGTGCAGCGGTCAAAATGGCTTGAAATCGGCGCAAAAGGTATAATGTAGGGTTAGTTATCGGCAAGAGCGACAGCAGCACCTCCGAGCCGGGCCACCGTGACAAACGCGCACCTATGCGCTGATGGGCCCACTTATCGCAAGGACTGCACACCAAATGATCGCCCAGACATCTTGCCTCTGAGGGCCTCCCCTCGAAGCGCAAAGCAGTTGTAGCTTTGCGTTGCCACCCGCGCCGGGACCCGAGGCGCTTGCGTTTTCTTTGTGTCCGTTTTTGATCCTGAGGTTGTTCCATGCCCGCTCAAAAGTCCGCGAAGCCATCCAAGTCCGCCCCAGGCACCGCCGCAAAGGCTGTCTCCAAAACCGCTGCCAAAGCCCCGGCCAAGGTTGCTCCTAAAAAAGCTGCCGCCGCGCCCGCCCCGGTTGCCAAGAAAGTGAAAACTGTGCCCGTGAAAAGTTCTGCCGAGCTGACAAAAGCTGCCGATGAATTGCTGAAGAAGAAGCCCGCCGCCAAGGCTGTGGTGTCTGACGACGACGAAACCCCGAAAAAGCGCCCAGGCCGCCCTGCCAAAGCCGCAGGTGCCGCCGAAGCCAAGGCTCCCGCCAAGCGCGGACGCAAGCCAAAGGCGGGTGCCGCCAGCGACGAAAGCGGTGACGACACCGACCTGTCTGACATCGAAGCCGACCTGGAAGGTGAAGTCGAAGAGACCACCACCGAAACGGCCGCCACCGTCGAAAAGGTCAAGCCCCTGCGCATGAAGATCAGCAAGGCGAAGGAACGCGCCTTGATGAAGGAATTCGGCCTGGACGAAACCGTCCTGTCCGAAGAAGACATGGCCAAGCGCCGTGCGCGCCTGAAGGCGCTGATCAAGCTGGGCAAAACGCGCGGCTACCTCACACACGTCGAAATCAACGACCACTTGCCCGACAAGCTGGTGGATGCCGAAACCCTTGAAGCCGTCATCACCACCCTGAACGACCTGGGCGTGGCGGTGTACGAGCAGACACCCGATGCCGAAGCGCTGATCATCACGGACAACGCTCCCGCGGGTGCCACCGAGGAAGAAGCCGAAGAAGCCGCCGAAGCTGCCCTGTCCACCGTGGACTCAGAGTTCGGCCGCACCACAGACCCCGTGCGCATGTACATGCGCGAAATGGGCACGGTCGAGCTGCTGACGCGCGAAGGCGAAATCGAAATCGCCAAGCGCATCGAAGGCGGCTTGATGGCAATGATGGAGGCGATCAGTGCATCGCCCGCCACCATTGCCGAGATCCTGAACATGGGCGAAGACATCCGCGAAGGCAAGGTCGTCATCTCGACCATCGTGGACGGGTTCTCCAACCCCAACGAGGCCGACGACTATGTGGCCGAAGAAGACTTCGACGAGTTCGATGAAGCCGATGACGACGACGGCAAGGGCGGCTCCAAGGCGCTGACCAAGAAGCTCGAAGAACTCAAGAAGCAAGCACTGGAGCGATTCGACAAGCTGCGCGAGCTGTTTGAAAAAGTGCACAAGGTGTACGACAAGGAAGGCTACGGAACCCCTGCGTACGTCAAGGCACAGAACGCTTTGTCGGCCGAGTTGATGACCATCCGCTTTACCGCCAAGACCATTGAAAAGCTGTGCGACATGGTGCGCGGCCAGGTGGACGATGTGCGCAAGAAGGAGCGCGAGCTGCGCCGCATCATCGTGGACAAGTGCGGCATGCCCCAGGAAACCTTTGTGAAGGACTTCCCGCCCAACCTGCTGAACCTGAATTGGGTGGAAAAGCAGGCCGCCGCAGGCAAGCCATGGTCTGCCGTGATGGCCCGCAACGTGCCGCCCATCCAGGACCTGCAGCAAAAGCTGATGGACCTGCAGTCGCGCGTGGTGGTGCCGCTGCCCGAGCTCAAGGGCATCAACAAGCGCATGAACGAAGGTGAAGCCACCTCGCGCGATGCCAAGAAGGAAATGATCGAGGCCAACCTGCGCCTCGTGATTTCCATCGCAAAGAAGTACACGAACCGTGGCCTGCAGTTCCTCGATCTGATCCAGGAAGGCAACATCGGTCTGATGAAGGCGGTGGACAAGTTCGAATACCGCCGCGGTTACAAGTTCTCGACGTACGCCACTTGGTGGATTCGCCAGGCCATCACTCGCTCGATCGCCGATCAGGCGCGCACCATCCGTATCCCGGTGCACATGATCGAGACGATCAACAAGATGAACCGCATCAGCCGCCAGCACTTGCAAGAGTTTGGGTTTGAGCCCGATGCGTCCATCCTGGCGGCCAAGATGGAGATCCCGGAAGACAAGATCCGCAAGATCATGAAGATCGCCAAAGAGCCGATCTCGATGGAAACTCCAATCGGGGACGACGACGACAGTCACCTGGGCGATTTCATCGAAGACGGAGCCAACACCGCGCCTATCGAAGCCGCCATGCAGGCCGGTCTGCGCGATGTGGTCAAGGACATCCTCGATGGCCTGACCCCCCGCGAAGCCAAGGTACTGCGCATGCGCTTCGGCATCGAGATGACCAGCGACCACACGCTGGAAGAAGTGGGCAAGCAATTTGACGTGACCCGTGAGCGCATTCGCCAAATAGAAGCCAAGGCGCTGCGCAAGCTCAAGCACCCAAGCCGTTCGGACAAGCTGCGCAGCTTTATCGACTCGCTGTAAGCCTGAACCGTCACCGGCTTACGCCCTGCCCCGCAATCGCGGTGCAGGGCGTTTTTCATGGTGACACCGGAACCCCCACGTTTACCCTGATGCCACGGACAGCAGACTGACAGTTTGGAGGGCGACCATTGCCCGCACATCGGGAGAATTCGATGCCGCGTGAGGTGGTGGGTTGCTGACACACAGCGGCACAGCCAAAGGTTCGATCACGGCAGCAACCGCATCCGGTGCTTCTGAACCACGCACTACCTCACAAGGGACGCTCCATGTCTGCAGATATCAACCGCCGCAAAGCCATCGCGCAATCCGTACTGGCCGCCACGGCTTGGACCACATTCGGCCCATCTGCGTGGGCTCAGACCAGCAGCAATGCGCCTCGCCCCACACCCGCCAAAGCGCCCAAACTGACAAGCACGCTTCGCATCGTGATACCTGCCAATCCTGGCGGCGGCTGGGACCAGACCGGCCGAGCACTCGGCGCAGCGTTGGTGGCCGCGGGCGCAGCGGATCAGGTGGAATACGAAAACATGGGTGGCAAGGGCGGCACCATAGGACTTGCCAAATACGTCGAAAAGTATGGCAACGATGCCAACACCCTGTTCATGGGTGGAATGGTGATGGTCGGCGCCGTAGCACTGCAGAAACCTGCGGTGGACATGACGCAGATCCAGCCACTCGCGCGCCTGACCAGTGACTACCTGGTGGCAGCCGTAGCGGCCAAGTCCCCCATCAAGACCACCAAGGATCTGTCGGAGGCGATGCGCGCAGATTTGCGTTCGATGCCCGTGGCGGGTGGCTCTGCCGGTGGGGTGGACCACATCTTTGCAGGGGTGCTGGCGCGTGCTTCCAAAGCCAAACCGGACGATCTGATCTACAAGCCCTTTGCGGGCGGCGCTGAAGTGGTGGATGCGCTGGTGACGGGGTCAGCTTCGGTGGGCCTTTCGGGCTACAGCGAATTCAGCGACGGCATCGCCTCGGGCAAGCTTCGCGCCATTGGGGTGTCTTCACGCCGCAGCGTGTTTGGTTTGCCCGCGTTTCGCGAGCAGGGCCTGGACGCCACCATGGCCAACTGGCGCGGGGTGTTCACCGGCAAAGGGGTGTCCGCCGCACGCGCTGCAGAAATGCTGGCGGCAGTAGAAGCAGCCACCGCGCACGAATCGTGGTTGCGTGCGCTCAAACAGAACCGATGGGAACCCTCTTGGCTTGCAGGCAAGGACTTGGCAGAGTTCATGGAGTTGGACCTCACCACGGCGCGGGTGATGGTGTACTTGCTCAAGTTGAAGGCTTGAAACCCCGAGGTTCGCATCGCGCTTTAGTCCTCAGGCAAATGCCGCCAGTGCGACGGGGCAACCGTTGCACGGTGCTTGTTGGCGAGGGTTGCGCCAGTTTCCAAGGCAGCCGGTCAATCTGAAACGCATCGCAAGGATCCTCCAATGAAAATGTCCAATCACTCCATCGGTGCCCGCATGGCCACCGCACTGGGCCTTGTCCTCGCGCTTCTTCTCGGAGCCGCCCTGTTTGGCATCGCAGCCCTTTACAAAACCCTGGGTACCTACGACAGCACCGTCCAGGAACGTGTAGCACAAGAACGCGCCGTCAGTCGCATGGAGAGCGAATTCAAAACCCAGGTGCTGGAATGGAAAAACACGTTGCTGCGTGGGGAGGACGCCCGCAAGCGGGAACTTCACTGGGCCTCTTTCCAAGCCAGCGAGAAGCGTGTGGCCGACGCCGCCAAGGCGCTGGAGCCACAACTGACCGATGCGCAGGAAAAGGCCGCGCTGCAGAACTTCACCAACGCACACACCCAGATGGCGCAGGGCTACCGCAAAGGCTTTGAGGTGTTTCAATCCTTGGGCTTTGTGCCGTCGGCGGGAGACGCCGATGTCGCCGACATTGACCAGGGCCCCGCCAAGTTGCTGACCACTTTGGGGCAGCAGGTGGCAGCCAGCAGTGCAGCCATTGCGCAACAAGCCGCAGTGGACGCGCGGCGTGCACTCGTCAGCAGCTTGGTGGCCCTGGCGCTGGTGACAGCGCTGGGCGGTTGCGCAGGCTGGTTGCTGACACGCTCGGTGGTTCGCCCGCTCCAGGTGGCGGTGTCGGTGGCCAACAAGGTAGCTGCCGGAGACCTGACCACCACCATTCAGGTCGACGGAAACGACGAACCCGCGCGCCTGCTGCAAGCCCTGCGGTCCATGCAAGACAACCTGGAGAACGTGGTGTCGGGCGTGCGCAGCAATGCAGAAGGCGTGGCCAGCGCCAGTGCCGAGATCGCGCAAGGCAATGCGGACCTGAGCATGCGCACAGAAGACCAGGCGTCGTCGCTGGACGAAACCACGTCATCGATGCAGCAACTGCAAGCCACGGTGCAACAGAACGCTTCCAACGCCCAACGCGCGAACGAGCTCGCTCGCAACGGTGCCACAGTGGCCCAGCGCGGCGGCGATGTGGTGACGCAGATGGTAGAAGTGGTGCAAGGCATTCAGGACAGCTCACGTCGCATTGCGGACATCATCGGAGTCATCGACAGCATCGCGTTTCAGACCAACATCCTGGCACTCAACGCCGCGGTCGAAGCCGCCCGAGCGGGTGAACAAGGCCGCGGCTTTGCCGTGGTGGCCAGCGAAGTGCGCAGCCTCGCCACCCGTAGCGCAGGCGCAGCCCGCGAGATCAAGCAGCTTATCCAGACCAGCGTGGAGCGCGTGCAGGCGGGATCTGACCTGGCCCGCAATGCCGGCACCACCATGACCGAGGTGGTCTCGTCTATCCAGGGCGTAAGCGCCTTGATGGAAGAAATCAGCCAGGCCAGCGCCGCGCAAACCAGCGACATGCTGCGCGTGACGCAGGCCATCGTCCGCATGGACGAAGCCACTCAGCAAAATGCTGCACTGGTGGAAGAAAGCGCTGCTGCGGCAGGCAGCCTGAGCGGCCAGGCCCGCCAACTGGTGGAGGCGGTAGAAGTGTTCCGCCTGCGCGGAGCCCTCCGTGCACCGGCACTGCCTTCGCCGTCGCAGCCGGGGCGCTGAAACCTGTCAACGCCCCGCCAGGGGGCAAAACGCAGCTTCAGTCGATCTTCAGGCCCGACTGCTTGACCAGCTTGGCCATGCGCGCCGACTTCAGCCCGGAAAAAGGCGGTGGTCGCCTCAGGCGTGGTGCCTTGCAACTGGTAGCCCTGCGCCAGCAAGGCATCACGAGCCTCCGGCGCTGCCAAGGTCGCGCGCACAGCCTGATAGATCCGATCACTTTCTGCCTTGGGCAGACCCGCGGGGCCCACCAGGGCCACCCAGCCATCCAGCGCGTACTGCGGCAGCCCTTGTTCTGCAATGGTGGGTAGGTCTGGCAACAACGCAGAGCGGGTGGTGGATGACAACCCGATGGCCTTGAGGGTGCCCGCCTTCACGTGGGGAACCGCCACCGCCACGGCGATGAACGCCAGCTGAATCTGCCCGCCCAGCACGTCAGCCGTCAGCGGGCCCATGCCGCGGTAGGGGATGTGCTTGATGTCGACCTGGGCTTCGTGCACAAACATTTCTGCTGCAAGGTGCAGGATGGTTCCATTGCCCGACGAGCCATAGTTGAGCGTGCCGGGTTGCGCCTTGGCCAACGCAATGAGTTCTCGCACATTCTTGGCCGCCACTGACGGGTGCGCCACCAGCACAAATGGGGTGGCGCCAATCACCGTGATCGGCGTGATGTCGTCCACCGCGTCGTAAGGGATGTTCTTGAACACGCTGGGGTTGACCACATGGTTGTTCGACACCATGCCCAGCGCAGCGCCATCCTTGGCCGCCTTGACGATCATGGAGGTGCCAGTGATACCGCCCGCGCCGGGGAAGTTCTCCACCACCACCGGGCGCCCCAGTGACTTGCCCAGGCTGGGACCCAGCGCGCGCGCCAGGCCGTCCACGCCCGAACCAGCGCTCACCGGCAGGATCAAGCGCACCGGGCGGTCAGTCGGTTGCGCCCAGGCGCCAAAAGGCGCTGCAGCGCCTGCCGCCAAGCCAGCCAGAGTGGCCAGCGCGGTGCGCCGCGGCATGCCGCGGTGCCACAAATGCGGTGTTGTAGGAGGTGTGTCGTGATGCATGGCGTTTGTCTCCGTTGTTGTATTCGTTCAATGCCAGGCGCTGCTGCCCACCCCGTGGTGCCGGGGCGGCGGCTTCAGGCCACGGCATGCCTTTGCTGCAGCGCCCGCACCTCGTCGGGTGTGTAGCCAAGCTCTTCCATCAGTGCCGCCGTGTGCTGGCCCAGCACCGGCGGCTGCAGGCGCACCCCCAGTCGCTGGCCATCCATGCGCAGAGGGAACAGCGTGGTGCGGGCAGTCTGTCCGGCCCGCTCACCGTCGGGCAGGGTGATGTCGGCCAGCCCTCCCGTGGCGTTGAGGTGGGGGTCTTCGAAGAGTTGTTCAGGCCGCAAGATCGGAGCGAATGGCAGACCGTGCTTTTCAAAGATGGCCGCCAATTCAGCGCCGCTGTAGGCAGCGAGTCGCTGGCGCAGGTCTGGCATCAGCGTGGCGCGCGCTCGCACTCGGTCGTTGTTGGTGGCCAGGTGCGGAGCGGCTCTCAGATCGGCAAACCCCAGCGCATCGCAGAAGGTAATCCATTGCGCATCACTGACGGCTGCCAAAAAGATCTGATCGCCGTCCTTCACGCTGAACACGTCATACAGCGCCCACGATGAAATGCGGTCGGGCATGGGTGCCGCAGGCTTGCCGGTGACGGCGTACTGCATCATGTGCTGGCCGACCAGGAAGACGTTGTTCTCGAACAGGGCCGAATCGACTTCTTGTCCGCGCCCCGTGATGCCACGCTGCATCAAGGCCGCCATGGCGCCGATGGCACCAAACATGCCGCCCATGATGTCGTTCACGCTGCTGCCCGCGCGCAGTGGGTCACCCGGTCGCCCGGTCATGTAGGCCAGCCCACCCATCATCTGCACCACTTCATCAAGCGCCGTGCGATGCTCGTAAGGACCGGGCAAAAAGCCGGTGTGGTTTACATAGATGAGGCGGGGGTTGATCTGGCTCAGCGCTGCGTAGTCGAGCCCGTATTTGGTCATCACACCCGGCTTGAAGTTCTGGGCCACCACGTCGGCCGATGCTGCGAGTTTGCGTGCTACCTCCAGCCCCTCGGGGCTGCGCAGGTCCAGCGCAATGCTCTTCTTGTTGCGGTTGAACATCGGAAAAAAGCCCGCCCCAGCGCCCAGCAAATGGCGCGTGCGGTCGCCGTCCACCGGCTCGACCTTGATGACCTCGGCCCCCAGATCGGCCAGCACCATGCCGCAGGTGGGGCCCATGACCATGTGGGTGAACTCCACCACCCGCAGCCCGTTGAGTGGCAAAGGGCGTGGCGCGGGCGCGTCAGACGCGTGGGGAGCCGAAGCGCTGGCAGACGATGAAGCAGAGGGGGTGGATGTAGAAGTCATGAGTCAACGATAAGGGATGCGAGCAGTTGCCTGATCATCAAGCCGCAGCCAACACGGCATGAGTCGCGCCGTGAGCGGACGCGCGGGGCAATCCGGACCGCCACAGCGTGCCGTGCAATGTTTCGCCAGACAGCCATCCAGCAACACGCTGCCGCAGCGCCAGCAATGCGGGCAGGTCGATGCCCGTCGCAACCCCCATGCGCTCCAGCATGAAAACCAGATCTTCGGTGGTGACGTTGCCACTGGCGCCCGGCGCATGGGGACAGCCGCCTATGCCTGCCAGGCAGGCGTCAAAACGCGTAATACCCGTTTGCCAGGCTGCATAGGCATTGGCCAGCCCCATTCCCCGCGTGTCATGAAAATGCGCGCACCACAGACGCTCACCCGCCAAGGCGCGGGCTTTATCGAAAAGGCGGCAGACAGAAGCAGGGTCGGCATAACCCACGGTGTCGGCCAGACTCACCCGGTCAGCGCCTGCGTCCAGCAGTGCCTGCATCAGTCTCAGCACCTCGCTTTCAGCCACCTCGCCCTGCAGGGTGCAGCCAAAAGCGGTGCCCACACCCCCTTCAATCAGCGTGTGGTGGCTCCCTGCGTCGCGCAGCGCACGAATGCGCGCGACCTCGGCTACCACCTCATCAGGCGTCTTGCGCAGGTTGGCCAGGCTGTGAGCGTGGCTGGCAGACAGTGGTACCACCATCAGATCAGCACCCCGGTCCAGCGCCAGTTCAGCGCCCTTGTAGTTGGGCACCAGAACCGACGCGAAGAGCCCCGCCAACGTCTTGGCATGGGCCAGCACGTCAGCAGTGTCGGCCAGTTGTGGCAATAAGCGGGCAGGTACGAAGGAGCCCACTTCAATCTCGCGCTGACCGGCGGCGTAGGCAGCGTTGATCCACTCGATCTTTTGGGCAGTGGGCACCACGGTGGCAATACTCTGCAGCCCATCGCGCAGGCCCACTTCGCGCACGACAGCGCGCGGGCGCCCTGAAGGGGTGGGCGCGCTGTGCTGAGGCGAATGAAGAGCAGTGTTCAAAGCTTGTCTCCGGCAATTTTCGGTATGGGTGGATTCTAAAAATTCCCAAATGAATCAGAAAATACATTTTGGAAGTCTTATGCTTCCCAACCGGAATATCAAAACCGCCCTTCGGAACCGAACCATGCGAGACCTCGACCTGCAAACCCTGCGACTCTTTGCGGCGGTGTGCGACCACCGCAGCATTGCCCGCACGGCCGAGCAAGAGTCGATCGTGGGTTCTGCCATCAGCAAACGGCTGGCCCAGCTCGAAGACACCGTTGGCACGCCGCTGCTGGTGCGCAAGCGGCGGGGCGTGGTGCCCACCCCAGCGGGAGAAACCTTGCTGGAACACGCGCGGACCATGTTGGCCAGCGTGGGGCAGATCGAACGCGACATGGCGGCCTACGCCACCGGCACCCGGGGCCACGTGCGCATGCTGGTCACCGCGTCGGTCATGGCCGAATCACTGGCCGACGATGTGGCGGCCTTTCTGCAAGACCCTGCCCACCGCGACATCCAGGTCAGCCTGGAAGAACGCGTCAGCGCAGAGGTTGTCCACGGCATTCGCGAGGGCAGTGCCTCCATCGGCATTTGCTGGGACGCGGCCGATCTTTCCGGGCTGGAGACCTGCGGATACCGAAGCGACCACCTGGCCGTGGTGGCCCATGCCTCACACCCCGTGGCACAGCTGCCCAGCGTGCGGTTTGCGGATGTACTGGACTGCGAATTTGTGAGCATGCCCGCACTGAGCGCAGTGCAAGTCTTGCTGGCGCGCGCCGCAGCGGTAGAAGGAAAAATGTTGGCACACCGGGTGCTGGTGTCCAACTTTGACGCCGCCTTGCGCGTGGTGCGTGCCAACCTGGCCATCAGTGTGGTGCCGCGTGAAGTGGCGGCGCACTTTGCCCAATCCGCGCCAGTTTGCATCGTCCCGTTAAGCGATCCGTGGGCGCGGCGGCGGTTTGCCATTTGCTACCGCAGCGCCATGACCCTGTCCCCGGCAGCACACCTGCTGGTGAGCCATCTGGCCAGGCAAGGCCACCCACAATGACGGTGCCGATCCGTGGCCGCTTCGCAACATTTTGATAGCGAATATCGTATTTTCTCGCCTTAGCGCATATGTGCCGTGCGTTCTGAGCTACCAAACTTGTAGCAAAACGGGTTCCGCGCTATAGTCTCAGCGCATCAGCGGGCTTGGCAAAGGCCACCCGTCCCGAACTTAGATTTAACACTTGCGCGAGGAGAAGCGTCCATGAGCTCCAAAGAAAATGTCGCCATCAACCAGCTTTTTGAGCGACTTGAATGCCGTTATGCGTTGCGCGTGCTGTGGGCCCTGAAGGACGGCCACCCCCAGACCTTCCGCCTGCTGCAAGACAGCGTGGGAGGTATCACCCCCAACACGCTGAACACCCGCATCAAAGAACTGCGCGAAGCTGGTTTTGTGGACCACGGCAGCGATGGCTACACCGTCACACCCTCCGGCGCTGATTTGCTCAAGCGCCTGAGCGATGTGCAAGCCTTTGCCACCCGCTGGGTCGCGGGCCGGGCCAAAAAGGCCGCATAGGCCGAGCGCCTGCCAACCCCCTGCCCGTTCTGGGCAAAGCCCCGCCGGTCCGTCCGAGCGGGGCTTTCGTTAAAATAGGGGTCAAAATTGCTTCTAGCGCTTACCCATAAAGCGCTGATAGCTATATTTTCAATAGCAAACCAGGAATTCAATCATGGCAATGACCACCACCGCATCCGGCCTGCAATACGAAGACACCACCGTGGGCGAAGGCGCTGAAGCCGCCAAGGGCCAGAACGTTTCGGTGCACTACACCGGCTGGCTCTACAACAATGGCGAACAAGGCGCCAAGTTCGACTCCAGCCGTGACCGCAATGACCCGTTTGAGTTCTCGCTGGGTGCCGGCATGGTCATCAAGGGCTGGGACGAAGGCGTTCAGGGCATGAAAATCGGCGGCCAGCGCACGCTGATCATTCCGGCAGCCCTGGGCTACGGCGCCCGCGGCGCAGGCGGCGTGATTCCTCCCAACGCCACGCTGAAGTTCGATGTGGAACTGCTGAAGGTGGGCCGCTAAGCGCTGGCTGCTCTCTGCTCCCGCTATCACCACCACGGTGCAGCGGCAAAAAAAAGCGGCCTGAGGGCCGCTTTTTTGTTTTCAACAGCCGCGAAAAGAACCTGCCCCCTGACCAGCACGAACTGGCAAGTCACATTTCAGAACGCACCAAGGGCTGCGGGGGTGCGGGGCGGGTAGCCCAGCTCACCAAAACCGCCGCCACCAAGCCCGCAGGCACACCAAACACGCCCGCTGAGATGGGCTGAATGCCGAACCACAGGCCATCTGCCAGCAACCACGCTGGCAGTACCTGCAGAGCGGGCACGTGCGACAGCATGTAATACACGGCCACACCCAGCCCTGCCAACATGCCCGCTACCGCCCCCTGGCGCGTGGTGCCGCGCCAGAAGATGCCCAACACCATCACCGGCACAAAGGCCGACGCCGCCAGCGAAAACGATGCCGACACCATGGGCAAGATCTCGGACGGCTTGAGGGCGGCCACAAACGCGGCCGACAACGCAACGGCCAGCAAGGTGAACTTGGTGAGGATCACCCGCTGCTCGGGCGACGCCTTGCGCTGCGCATCCGGAAAATACAGGTCCCGCACCAGCGCATTGCTGATGGTAAGCAGCAATCCATCGGCCGTAGACAGCGCAGCCGCCAGCCCACCCGCCGCCACCAGGCCCGATACGACGTATGGCAAGCCGCCCAGTTCGGGCGTGGCCAGCATGATGAGGTCCGCCCCCAGGCGGATCTCACCAAACTGAACGAGCCCGTCACCGTTCACGTCTTCCACCGACAGCAGCGAGCTGTCCACACGCGCCCACTGCGCCATCCAGTTGGGCAAGGCCTCAAAGCTGCTGCCCACCAGGTTTTGCATGACCTCAAACTTCACCAAAACCGCCAGTGCGGGTGCGCTCAGGTACAGCAGGGCGATGAAAAACAATGACCATCCCACCGACGCGCGCGCCGCCGACACCGTGGGTGATGTGTAGTACCGCGTCAGCAGATGCGGCAGCCCCGCAGTGCCCACCATGAGGCAGAACATGAGCGCCAAAAAGTTTCGCCGGGTCAGCTCGTAGTCGCGCTGTTCCTCAGGTGTGCCGTCGGGGTCGCCCACGTAGGCCTGGCTGTGCAGCGGCAACCCACCCAAAGGGCGAGCGCGCTCGTAGTTTTCGCGCATTTCGCGCGTCCAGCGTTCGCGGGCGGCTGCGGCATCGCGCGGCAAGGCTGCCAGCTCGCGGCTGGCGGACACGATGAGGCCCACGTCGGCGTTCTGGTTGCGCAGAGTCCGAATGCGCTCGCGGGCTTTTTCGCGCTCGTTCTCCAGCGCGCTTTCCACGTCCAGCAGCCGCGCCTCAAACTCCTGGGCGCGGCGCTGGTAGGCCTGCACCACCTGGTGCTCGGCGGGCGAATCCAGCAACTGCGCTTCCAGGTCGGCAATCTTGCTGATCTGCGCGCCATAGACCAGAGGGGCCAGAGGGTTGCCCAATTGCTTGTACGCCAGCCACGACACCGGGATCAAGAACGCCAGCAGCAGCACCACGTACTGCGCCACCTGCGTCCAGGTGATGGCGCGCATGCCGCCCAGAAACGAGCACAGCAGAACCCCGCCCAGGCCCAGCATGATGCCGATCTCGAACTGAACGCCGGTCAGGCGGGAAGCGATCAGGCCCACGCCGTAGATCTGCGCCACCACGTAGGTGAACGAGCACAACACCGCCGCCAGTGCGGCGATCACGCGGGGCCAGCGCCCACCAAAACGCACATGAAAAAAGTCAGGCACCGTATACAGGCCCATGGCCCGCAAATGCGGCGCGATCAGCATGGCCACCAGACAAAAGCCCCCCGTCCAACCCAGCAGATAGGCCAAACCACCCGCCTGCCCCGGCGTGCCCGAAAAGCCCTGCAGGTACAGCGCCCCAGACAGGCTGATGAACGAAGCTGCGCTCATCCAGTCAGCCGCCGCAGCCATGCCGTTGTACATGGGCGGAATGCGCCGCCCCGCCACGTAATACTCCTCGGCGTCGGTCGTGCGGCCATACACGCCGATACCGGCGTAGACCATGACGGTGAGAAACAGAAAGATGGGTCCGATCCAGTGGCGCGACAGCCCTTGGCGCTCGGCCCAGGCCATGAGGAGCAGGAAGCTCAGGACGCCAATCACATACAGCGCCAGGATGCGGTGCAACCGCCAGACATAGGCGCGGTCGCTCGCAGCGTCAGATGCGCTGGGCTCAGCCACGGGGCAAAGCCCCGTCACTGCGCCGACTTTCCGCTTCTGACACCGGCGCGGGGGCGGCAAGACGCTCTGCATCCTGCCGCTCAAACCGGTTCATGGCCCAGCCATAAACCACCACCAGCGCAATGAACACCAGCACCGCGCCTTGCGCCGCGATCCAGTATCCCAGGGGCCATCCACCGGCCACCAGAAACTGCAGGTCGCGTGCGAAATACGTGGCCACAAACGACACCAGCGCCCACACCACCAGCAGCCCGGCCTTGAGCCAGAGGTGCCGCACGTCATGCAGATCCGGCGGGAACGGGCCCGCCATTTCTGCATCGTGCGCACGGGGGTGGTGCGGGTTGAGGTTCCGGGGCTGCTGCATCACGGGCACGCGGGCAGCTGGTGCAGATGACGCATGGGCAGCCCGGTCCGGTTGGTCAACTCAGGTCGACTGGCCAGTGGCTGCCAATTGCTGCCAGGTGGCGATCACGCTGTCGGGGTTGAGCGAGATCGACGAGATGCCCTCTTTGGCCAACCACTGCGCAAAATCAGGGTGGTCGCTGGGGCCCTGGCCGCAGATGCCGATGTACTTGCCTTGGGCCAGACAGGCCTTGATGGCCTGGTGGATCAGTGCCTGCACGGCAGGGTCACGCTCGTCAAAGTCGTGCGCCAGCAGTTCCAGGCCCGAATCACGGTCCAGGCCCAGGGTGAGTTGGGTCAGGTCGTTGGATCCGATGGAGAAGCCGTCAAAAAACTCCAGGAAGCGCTCGGCCAGAATGGCGTTGCTCGGCACCTCGCACATCATGATGACCTTGAGGTCGTCCTTGCCGCGCTGCAGGCCGTGCTGGGCCAACAGTTGCGTCACGCGCTCGGCCTGGCCCAGCGTGCGCACGAAGGGCACCATCACCTGCACGTTGGTCAGGCCCATGTCGTTGCGCACGCGTTTCAAGGCTTCGCACTCCATGGCGAACGCCTCGCCAAAATCAGCGCTCAGGTAACGCGCGGCACCACGGAAGCCCAGCATCGGGTTCTCTTCCTCTGGCTCGTAACGGCTGCCGCCAATCAGCTTTCGGTATTCGTTGGACTTGAAGTCCGACAAGCGCACGATGACCGGCTTGGGCCAGAAGGCGGCGGCAATGGTGGCCACGCCTTCGGCAACCTTGTCCACGTAGAAAGCACGGGGACTGGCATGGCCGCGGGCCACCGATTCGACAGCCTTCTTCAGATCGGCGTCGATCTGGGGGTAGTCCAGGATGGCCTTGGGGTGTACGCCGATGTTGTTGTTGATGATGAATTCGAGCCGCGCCAGGCCCACGCCTTCATTGGGCAGCTGGCAGAAGTCAAACGCGAGCTGGGGGTTGCCCACGTTCATCATGATCTTGGTCTTGATGCTCGGCATCTCGCCGCGCTGCACTTCGGTCACTTCGGTTTCCAGCAGGCCGTCGTAGATGTGGCCGGTGTCGCCCTCGGCGCAGCTCACCGTGACCAGGGTGCCGTCTTTCAACAGCTCGGTGGCGTCACCGCAGCCCACCACAGCCGGTATACCCAGCTCGCGCGCGATGATGGCAGCGTGGCAGGTGCGCCCGCCGCGGTTGGTAACGATGGCGCTGGCGCGCTTCATCACCGGCTCCCAGTTGGGGTCGGTCATGTCTGTCACCAACACGTCGCCGGGCTGAACCTTGTCCATCTCCGAAATGTTGTGCACCAGGCGCACGGGGCCGGTGCCAATTTTCTGACCAATGGCGCGGCCTTCGGCCAGCACGGTGCCCTGGCCCTTGAGCTTGTAGCGCATCTCGGCCTGGCCCTTGGACTGGCTCTTCACCGTCTCGGGCCGCGCTTGCAGGATGTAGAGGTGGCCATCAGTGCCGTCTTTGCCCCACTCAATGTCCATGGGGCGGCCGTAATGCTGTTCGATCACCAGCGCGTAGCGCGCCAGTTGTTCTACATCGGCATCGGTCAGCGAGTAGCGGTTGCGCTGCTCGGTAGGCACATCCACCGTTTTGACCAGCTTGCCGCTGGCCGCCTTCTCTTCAGGTGTAGAGAACACCATCTGAATCAGTTTGCTGCCCAGATTGCGGCGGATCAGTGCCTTTTTGCCTGCCTTGAGCATGGGCTTGTGCACATAAAACTCGTCGGGGTTCACAGCGCCCTGCACCACCGTCTCGCCCAGGCCGTAGCTGCTGGTGATGAACACCACGTCTTCAAAGCCCGATTCGGTGTCGATGGTGAACATCACGCCCGCAGCGCCCAGGTCTGAGCGCACCATGCGCTGCACACCTGCCGACAGGGCCACCACATCGTGCTCAAAACCCTTGTGCACGCGGTACGAGATAGCGCGGTCGTTGTACAGCGACGCGAACACCTCCTTCATCTTGTGCAGCACATCGTCGATGCCCACCACGTTCAGGAAGGTTTCCTGCTGGCCGGCAAACGAGGCGTCGGGCAAGTCTTCGGCGGTGGCAGACGAGCGCACGGCAAAAGATGCAGCAGGGTTGCCAGCGCTCAGCGTGGCAAAAGCGTCTGCGATGGCTTGTTGCAGGTCGGCCGGGAAAGGCTGGGCCTCGACCATGGCGCGGATTTCTGCACCGACTTGCGCCAGCGCCCGCACGTCTTCAGTGTCCAGCACCTTGAGCTTGGCGCTGATCTTGTCGGCCAGGCCGTCGTGGGCCAGAAACTGGCGAAACGCGTGGGCCGTGGTGGCAAAGCCCGTGGGTACGCGCACGCCCTGGGGCAGTTGGGAGATCATCTCGCCGAGGGAGGCGTTTTTACCGCCCACCGACTCGACATCGGTCATTCTCAGGTTTTCAAACGGTACGACCAGGGCGGTCGGGCTGAAAAGTGCAGACATGGGAAAGCTCCAGAAGTTGAAACCGGGTCTGCATGCCGGGCTGTAGGGAGCCCCAGGCAAGCGGCCATGCACAGGCTGCGACTTTGTTGTTGTGGTTGTAGGCCGACGGTGTGCATGGTGAGAATTGGATAATTGTGACAATTGTAGGCCTGTGCCACTGGCAGCGGGCTGACGCTTTCACACCACTTACGCAAAACGGGGATCGCCGCCTACATGCCCCAAAGTGGGCGGCGATGGCTGGAACCAGGTTTGCGCAAGTTCTTTCACAAAGGGCCTCCATGCACTCGCGCACCGTATTTTTTGTCTCTGACGGCACCGGCATCACCGCCGAAACCTTCGGCAATGCCATCCTGGCGCAGTTCGAGATGAAGCCACGCCACGTGCGCCTGCCCTTCATCGACACGGTGGACAAAGCCCACCAGGCCGTGCGGCAGATCAACCACACCGGCGAGGTCGAAGGCAAAAAACCCATTGTCTTCACCACTCTGGTGAACATGGAAGTGCTCAAAGTCATCCAGGACGGCTGCAAAGGCATGCTGCTGGATATGTTCGGCACCTTTGTGCACCCGCTGGAGGAAGAACTGGGCATCCGGTCGCACCACCGCGTGGGCCGGTTCAGCGACGTGAGCCGCAGCAAGGAATACACCGACCGCATCGAAGCCATCAACTTCAGCCTGGCCCACGACGACGGCCAGAGCAACCGCGACCTGGCCGGTGCCGACGTGATTCTGGTGGGCGTGAGCCGTAGCGGCAAAACCCCCACCAGCCTGTACCTGGCCATGCAATACGGCATGAAAGCCGCTAACTACCCGCTGATCCCCGAAGACTTCGAACGCCGCCAGCTGCCCCCCGCGCTGGAGCCGCACCGCAAAAAGATCTTCGGTCTGACCATCCAGCCCGAGCGCCTGTCCGAGATCCGCAACGAACGCCGCCCCGACTCCAAGTACGCCAATCTGGTGAACTGCCGCCACGAGGTCGCCGAGGCCGAGGCGATGATGCGGAGATCAGGGATTCGGTGGCTGTCTACGACCACGAAGTCGATTGAAGAGATTGCGACCACCATCCTGCAAGAGATTCGGCCGGAGAGGTTGGAGTATTGAGGGGAAGGCAGTGCAGGGATTGCGCTGTGTCTTTCGAACGCGCAACCGCCTTTTTTATATGAAAATTAGCTCTAGCGCTTATTCAGAAAGCGCTAGCAGCTATAAATTAAATAGCATTTTTCGCCTAACGCTGCATGGATTCGTCTTGAACGGTTTTGATGGCGCGGAGAACAGCAACCATGGTTGGCGTGTGGACTGGTTTGGGCCCATAGCGGACCTATGTGGAATCGTTAACGTAGCCCGATCCGGCGTGCTTGTATGTGAGGGTAGCGCCGTACTCGCCTGCTACCGCCGCCGCTTTCTCGACAAATGCTTCAGCTTCTTTTGTAGGCCTGAATTTGCAGATGGCGTCTATCGCGACTTGCCGCCCCTTAGCTGCGGGATAAACGTCGACAAGTTCTCCGGATTCAATGAATCCCAAGTAGCAATTGATTTTCTCCTTTAGGAGGAGCAGCGTCGTCCCCTCCCAGGGCAAGTGATTGAAGATGCTGAGATTCACCACACCGGTCAGGTTGTCGGTTCCGATAGCGTCTATGGTCCCGGGAGTCTCGATGGTCATTGTTTGTAAGCCAATTTCAGCGTCTGGCCGAATTCTGCCTTGCGGCAAACGACGCTATCGGGCCCAAAGTTATCATCCTAGCTGTCATTTCGCGTAACGCGTGATACGAGCATGTCGTCTTGGTGCTTGGTCAAAATATCTTCGACTGGTGCCGTCGCCTACACCGCTGTGACGCTAGGGTGTTGTTGACACAAATCCTAAAGGCGACCAACCGACCGCTTAAATTTTTAGGAAACACGAGGACGCCTTTATGAAAATAAGTCGGAGATGCCTGGGTACTGCGTCGCTGGTCGCGTGTTTGGTAAGCGCGTGCGGCGGCGGTGATGACGAAAGCATTGCGGGCCCGGCACTTCCCGTCATCACTCTGCAGCCCTCCGATGTCTCCATAGTCGAGGGTGGCTCTGCACGGTTCACCGTCGAGGTCAACGAGACCGCCGGGGTGACTTTCCAATGGATGCGAAATGACGTTGCTATCTATGGAGCCATTCAGGACACCATCGTGTGGAGTGGGATGCCGATGTCGTCTTCTGGCACTGTGTTCACCGTCAGGGTTTCCAATGCAGCGGGAAGCGTGCTGTCCCGGAACGCGCGGCTCACGGTGATACCCCGTCAAGACTAGTAAAGTTTCGGGTATCCGCCGCTGTAATGCTGGTTAAGTTGCTTGCGCGGGTCGAGCTGACGTCTGCGGGCAAAGTTCTCGTGAAGGAGGGGTGGAAATGGAGGTCTGCTTTTGGCCGACAAGAGCCAGCCGAAACATCAATCCAGCGAGTGGCCAAAAAACTACTGATTTGATAGCTACCAGCGCTTTATAGATAAGCGCTAGAGCCCAATTTCACTTAAAAATTGGCACTACTGCACCGGCAGCGTCGAAGGGCAGCTCCCTGCCCTCCTTTCCCTTACTTCACCGCAAACCGCACATTCGCCGCCTTCTTGCCCGGCAGCGTCACCAGCGCCACCATCTTGGTGCCCGCTGCCACTTTGAACGTGCCCTTGGCCTCCAGCTTGCCTTCCCCTGCAGGCGCCAGCACAGCCTCGGATTTTTCGGTGCCGTTCAGCAGGGTGAGCTTGGCGCTCACGCCTTCGGTCTTGGCGGGTTTGCCGTGGTCGCGCAGGTGCAGCGTGATCACGTCGGGCTTGGCGACCAGTTCGTAGTCCATGTCGTTGGCCTCGGCCACGATGCCGCCGTGTTGAGGCTTGTGGTCGTGGCCTGCGCCGTGGTCGCCAGCGGCATGAGCGGCGGTGGTGGCCAAAGCTGTGAGGGCCAGGGCGGCGAAAAGTTGGCGGGTGGTTTTCATGAGAGTCCTTTCAGAGGGTGGGAAAAAATCGGGCCGTGCACGCTGAGCTGGTCGAAGCGCCGCACGGGGCTTCGACAAGCTCAGCCTGAACGGATGGCGGTGGTGCGCTGGCTTCGACGGGCTCAGCCTGAACGGTTGGGGATGGCGCCCTGGCTTCGACAGGCTCGGCCCGAACGGGTTGGAGGGCGATGCAAAGAACATAAAAAATGAGCACGCAAAGCTCAGAACGCCTCGGCGTTCTTGTCGTCCAGCAGGCGTTCGGCGTCTTTGCGGCCAAACAGCCAGAACAGGGCCGGGGTGAGGAAGGTGTCGAGCAGCGTGGAGCTGATGAGGCCGCTGAAGATGACCACGGCCACCGGGTGCAGGATTTCGGTGCCGGGGCGCTCGGCCTCCAGCAGCAGCGGCGCCAGCGCAAAGGCGGTGACCAGGGCCGTCATGAGCACGGGGGAGAGGCGTTCGAGCGAGCCGCGCACGATCATGGCGTGGTCGAAGTTCTCGCCCTCCACGCGCATCAGGTTCAGGTAGTGGCTCACCTTCAAAATGCCGTTGCGCACCGAGATGCCGGCCAGCGTGATGAAGCCGATCAGCGCCGCCACCGACAGGGGCTGGCCCGAGATCCACAGCCCGAGCACGGCGCCCACCAGCGCCAGCGGGATGTTGGCCATGATCAGCGCCGACAGCGTGGCCGAGCGGTAGCGCGTGTACAGCACCACGAACATCAGCACCAGCGAGACGATGGCCAGCAGGCCCACCAGGCGGCTGGCCTCCTCCTGCGCCTGGAACTGGCCGCCCAGGGTGATGAAGTAGCCATCCGGCAAGCGCGTCTCGCCCACCACCTTGCGGATGTCGGCCACCACGTCGGACAGCGCCCGGCCCTGCGCGTTGGCAGAGAGCACGATGCGGCGCTTGCCGTCGTCGCGGCTGATCTGGTTGGGGCCGTCGCCGTCCTCGATGCTGGCCAGGCGCGACAGCGGCACCCGCCCGCGCGGGGTCTCGATCATGATCTGCGCCAGGCCCTCGAGTGGAGCGCGCGCTCTCGGGCAGGCGCACCACCAGCGCAAAGCGCCGGCTGCCCTCGACGATCTGCGTGACCTTCTCGCCCTCCACCAGGCCCTGCAGCGTGGCCAGCACCTGCGGCAGCGGGCACGCCGTACTGGGCGGCGGCGGCATGGTCCACGCGCACGGTGATCTGCGGCGCCAGCACCTGCTTTTCCACCTCCAGGTCGGCCAGGCCGTCGATGCTGGCCAGGCGTGCGCGCAACGCATCGGCCTGGCCGCGCAGGGTGTCGAGGTCCTCGCCGAAGAGCTTGATCGCGATCTGCGAGCGCACACCCGACAGCATGTGGTCGATGCGGTGCGAGATCGGCTGGCCGATGGCAATGGCCGCCGGCATCTGCGCCAGGCGGCTGCGGATGTCGGCCTGTACCTCGCCCATGCTGCGCGTCAGCTCGCTGGCAGGCACAAGGCCGACGTCGAGCTCGCTCACGTGCACGCCCTCGGCATGTTCGTCCAGCTCGGCCCGGCCGCTGCGCCGGCCCACGTGCGTGACCTCGGGCACCTGGCGCACCAGCACCTCGGCCTGGCTGGCCAGCGCAGCCGATTCGGCCAGCGTCACGCCCGGGTTCAGGCGCATGCCGATGAGCAGGGTGCCCTCGTTGAAGGGTGGCAAAAAGGTGGTCGGAAAGAACGGCACCGCCGCCACCGAAAGCACCACCGCCACCGCGCTCACGGCCATGGCCGACACGCGGCCGTGCGAGCACACCCAGCAGCCCGCTGCGGTAGCGCGCCTTGAGCCAGGCCACCACGCGCGTGTCGCCATGGTCCAGCGTTCTTCATGCGCGGCAGCAGGTAGAAGGCCAGCACCGGCGTGACCGTGACCGACACCAGCAGCGAGGCGACGGTGGAGACGATGAAGGCGATGCCCAGGGGCACGAACAGCCGCCCCTCGATGCCCGGCAGCGCGAACAGCGGCAGGAACACCAGCACGATGATGGCCGTGGCGTAGAGGATGCCCGAGCGCACCTCCATCGACGCGAGCTTGACCACCTCCAGCGGGTGCAAGCGGTGGTTCGGGTGCTTGGCGCGGTCCATCTTCAGGCGCCGCAGCACGTTCTCCACGTCCACCACGGCATCGTCCACCAGGCCGCCGATGGCAATCGCCAGTCCGCCCAGCGTCATGGTGTTGATGGACAGGCCGAAGTACTTGAACACCAGCGCCGTGATGAAGATCGACACCGGGATGGCCGTGAGCGCGATCACCGTGGGCCTGAGCGTGCCGAGGAACACGAACAGGATCACCGCCACGAACACCGAGGCGCCCATGAGCTTGCCCTGCAAGGTGGTGACGGAGGCCTCGATGAAGCTGGCCTGCCGGAAGGTGACGCGCGGCGCCTCCATGCCCGCGGGCAGCGACTTCTTCAGGTCGCCCAGCGCCGCCTCGATGCTGCGCGTGAGCGCGATGGTGTCGGCTGTGGGCTGCTTCTGGATGCCAAGGATCACGGCGGGCTTGCCCTCGAAGCCTGCGTCGCCGCGCTTCAGGGCAGCGGCGAACGTCACCTCGGCCACCTGGCGCAGCAGCACGGGCTGGCCGTTCTTCGCGGTGAGGGCCAGGTTCTGCAGGTCTTCGAGCCGTGAGGTGCGGCCCAGGTGGCGGATCAGGTACTCGCGCCCGTTGAGCTCCAGGAAGCCGCCCGAGGTATTGGCCGAGAAGCCCTTGAGCGCGCCCGTGAGCTGGTCGTGCGTGATGCCCAGTTCGGCCATGCGCGCCGTCTGGGGCTGCACCTGGAACTGGCGCACCTCGCCGCCGATGGGGATCACCTGCGCCACGCCGGCAATCGCCAGCAGGCGCGGGCGCAGCACCCAGTCGGCGTACTCGCGCACGGCCATGGGCGTGGTGCGCTGCACGTCGATGGGGATCGCCACCTGCATGATCTCGCCCATGATGGAGCTGATGGGGCCCATGCGCGGCGTGACGCCCGCGGGCAGCCCCTCCTCCATGGACGACAGGCGCTCGGACACCATCTGCCGGGCGCGGAAGATGTCCGTGCTCCAGTCGAAGGTGACGTAGATGAAGGACAGGCCCGCGCTGGAGGTGGAGCGCACGCTCTCCACGCCGGGCAGGCCGTTCATGGTGGTTTCCAGCGGGAAGGTGATGAGCTGCTCCACCTCCTCGGCGGCCATGCCGCCGGCCTCGGTCATCAGCGTGACGGTGGGCTTGTTGAGGTCGGGGAACACGTCCACCGGAGTGCGCGAGAGCGTGAAGGCGCCATAGGCCATCAGCACTCCCGCAGCGATCAATACCAGCAGCCGGTTGGCCAGGCTGTTTTCGAGTAGCCACTTGAACATTGCGTGGCTCCTTAGCGGACCTGATTGATGAGCGTGGCGCCTTGCGTTGCCACGCGGTCACCGGCTTTCAGGCCCGATGTCACGGCCACCGAGGTGCCGTCGAGCGGCGCATAGGTGACCACGCGCGGCGCGAAGCGCTCGGGCGACTCCTTGACCCACACGATGGTCTGGTTGGCCGGATTGCGCAGCAGCGAAGCCACGGGAACCTGCACGCCATCGACCTTGTCGGCAGACTGCACGAATACGCGCACTGGTTGCCCCAACGCCAAGGTGCCCAGCACCGCCGAATCCCCGGCAAACTGCAGCGGCAGCGCCTGCTCGCGCAGGCTGCGCGCCGCGCCCAGGAAGCGCAGTGGCACGCGCTGCCCGCCTACGGCCAGCGCCGCGCCGGCCACGCTGTGGGCCTGCGCCGTGTCGTAGGCCAGGGCCTCGATGCGCAGGCGCGTGGGGTCCACCACCTCGAACAGCAGTTCACGCGCGTCCACCACTTGGCCCGCCACCGCGTTGGCCGAGGCGATCACACCCGAGACCGGCGCCACCAGCGCATCGCGCGTGGTCAGGCCCGCGCCCACCGCACCCAGCCGCTGGGTAAAGCTTTGTAGCTCGCTTTCAGCAGCCTCGATCTCCTTGCGCGGCACGGTGTCCGCCAGGTCCTTCAAACGCGCCACGCGGCGTGCAGCCAGGTCGCGCGCCGTGCGCAGCTCGGCCAGCTGCGCCAGCTGATTGGATCGCTCAATGGCACCCGCCGTGGGCACCACATAGGCCAGTACCTCGCCCTTGCGCACCGCCTGGCCCACGCCGGGCAAGCCCTTCGGGCCTGCCTCCAGCCGGCCGGCCAGTGCGGCCTGCACCTTGCCACCGGCGTTGGGGTCCATCACCACCGTACCGGCCAGCTCGAAGGCCTTGGGGTGCGTTCCCTCGGCCACCACCAGGGTTCGCACGCCCAACTGGCGCTGAGCGGGCTTGGGCAAAAAGACGCTGCCATCGGGCTGGCGCCTGGGGCCATTGCCGTCGGCGGCCGCAGGGGCGTCGCCATGGTCATGGCCTTCACCGGCCTGAGATGCCAGCGGCACGTACAGCGCGGCGGCAGCCAGCAAGGCAACCAGAACATGAGGGAAGGAGAGGTGCTTCATGCCGCACCTCCCAGGCGCTCGGCGCGTGCCGCGCGGCCACGTCGCAGGCCCCACACAGCCGCTAGTGCCAGCAGCACAGCGGCCACGGCAGTGCCCACCAGCATGGCGCGTCTCCAGCCCGCAGGCTCGCTGTGCGCATGCGCTGCGGCATGCACATCGATCTCACCGGCCAGCAGGTCCGACTCGTTGCCAGCTACTACGGTGGCCGTGACGGGGCTCACGCCCTCGGCCAGCGGGGCTGCGAGCGCGGCCTCAAACTCGCCCTGCGCCACGCGCGTGACGGGCACGCGCACACCGCTGACTTCCAGCTCCAGTTGGGCGTCTTTCACAGGGCTGTTGTCACCCGCATGGTCCAGGTAGAGCGCGAGCTTTTGGCCATCGAGCACGCCAACGAGCTCGAACAGATCGGAGGTGGCTGCAAAACGCGGTGATGCAGGGCCAGCGGCAGCCGCAGGCGCCTCGCCATGGTTGTGGCCATCGTCGGCCAGGGCCGACAAAGGCATGAAGGGCGCGAGGCCCAGCACCAGGGCCAGGGCCCAGGTCGAAAAAGAGGAAAGCAGTGGCATGGTGATCACAGGAAAATAGTTTTGAAAGAGGCAAGGCGTTCATTGCGGCAGCAGACCCAGGGCCTGGCGCAGGGTGGAGACGGCTGCAGCCGCATCGATGCGGGCGCGCGCCAGTTGCCGCTCGGCCTGCACGGCCTCCAGCTCCACGCGCAGGCGCGTGGGCCAGTCGGCCTCGCCCAGGCGGAAAGCCTTGTCGATAAAGCTGCGCGTATCACGCGCCAGGGCGGCATGCCGGGCCATGGCCTCGCGCTG
Organism: uncultured Gammaproteobacteria bacterium; assembly: GCA_963784815.1. GTDB lineage: Bacteria > Pseudomonadota > Gammaproteobacteria > Burkholderiales > Burkholderiaceae_C > Acidovorax. The sequence continues at coordinate 65,608 of CAWATB010000017.1, forward strand.
GGCCTCTGTGGCTTTCACGCGGGCCGTGGCTGCTGCCACCTCGGCGGCCAGGCGGTCACGCTCTGCGTTGGCACGCACCTCGGCATCGAGCGCATCGGCGCGCGCAGCAAGCTCCTTGGCACGCGACCGATCTCCGCCACCCAGCGGCACGCGCACGCCGACGGTGAAGCTTTGCAGGGTGCGCTCGCCCGCCTGCTCACGCCCGCGCGTGGCGGCCACGGTCAGTTCAGGGTTGGCGCGGGTCTGCACGGCGGCCAGATCGGCGGCGCGGCGCGCCACCTCGGCCTGGTCTTGCCAGTCGGCCACGGACGGGTGGTCGGCGGGGAGACCGCCGGCAGGCAGGGGCTCGGACTCGGGTTCCGCACCATCGGCCAGCGCCAGGTTGCCGCCCCATGCAGCCAGGGCCGCCTGCGCCACATCGCGTGCGCCCGTGGCCTCGGCCAGCGCGGCCTCAGCCTGGGCCACGGCGCCATCGGCCTGGGTCTGGTCGGCGCGCGACATGTCGCCCGCCTTGAATCGCCGCGCCACATCAGCGGCCAGGCGCTGCGCGTTCAGCAGACGGTCTTGCGCCAGGCCCTGCTCTGCCTGCGCACGCTGCACCGCCCACCAAGCCTCGCGCACGGTGGCGGCCAGTTGCAGCTGCGCGGCCAGGCGGCGGCTGTCCACGGCCTTCACCTCGGCATCGCCCAGCGCGGCCTTGCGTGCGCGCTCGCCGGGCAGCCACAGCGGCATGGCCACGCCCACCTCCACTTCACGGCTGCCCTGGTTGCTGCCGGGGCGGTCGGTCTTGGCCTGCAGTTCCAGCGCCACCGGCTCGGCCGTCCAGGACGAAGCGCCGTTGCGCGCGGCCTGCGCGGCCTCGCGCCGCAGTGCGGCCGACTGTGCCTCGGGCTGGCGCGCCCAGGCGCGCTCGAACAATGCTTTGAGCGTGAGGGGCTGGTCGGCAGGTGCCGCCGCAGGTGTTTGGGAAAGCGCGGCACCACAGGCCAACGCCCACCCCAGCGCCACAGCGGCCATAGACAGCCGTGGCAGCGCGTGTGTTGTTCTATTCGTTTGTTGCATCCGATTCCTCTGCAGTGGTGTGAACCACGGGGTTGAAATCGGCAAGGCACGACGCCCGGCACGCATGCGCGCACCGCTGCTACCCGCCAGGGCAGCGTGAAATCATCGTCAGGAAGGGGCTACCCGGTGCCCGCCTCGCCGCTCAGGCGAGGGGGGCCAGTTGGGGCGTTCGGGGCGAGAAAGAGGGGGATGCACCAAGACGGGAGCTGTCTGGGCCGCGGGGCAGCGCGACCGCGACCACAAGGGCCTGGGCGCCAGCGCTCCACACCATGCCGCTGCCCGCACCGTGGCACGCATGGCAGTCCATGTCGACCGTGCCAGAACTGGTCAAGGCCTTGTGGTCGGAGGTGTCACCGGCATAGGCCGCGGCAGGCGCCGCATCTGCATCGTCACCGTGCAGATCGGCTTGGTGGTCGTGCACATGGTGGCCAAAGTGCTGCGATGCCTGCGGGGCCGACTCGTGCCCGCAATAAGGCGAAGCGGCCGCCCAGATGGACTGGAGCGGCAGAAACACCAACAGGAAAACGAGCAGCATGCGATGCATAGGCAGCGGGATTCTAAGCAGGCGGGCGCGCATGCCCCGAGCCCATAGCCCCCAGCGAAAAGGGTCATAGGCCAGGCAGCGCAGGTGAGCCCCCCGGGTCAGGGCGTGAACAGGCTGTGTGCACGCCGCCGCCCGGGGTGACGGGCACGAGAAGCTTTTTCACAAGTGACAAGAAAAAAGCGACCGGCTGCCATAGCACCCGGTCGCTCATTTATTAATAGCTACTAGCGCTTATCCAGTTCAAGCGCCAGCAGCCCAATTTCATTCAGAAATTCCGCTTACGCAGGCTCTGCCACCGGCTCAGCAGCAGGCGCAGTCGACGCCGCCACCACCGGCATGCGAATCAGGTGGTCAAACGCGCTCAGCGCAGCCTTCGACCCGTCGCCCGCCGCAATCACGATCTGCTTGAAAGGCACCGTGGTGCAATCGCCTGCGGCAAACACGCCGGGCAGGTTGGTGCGGCCGTGCGAGTCCACCATGATCTCGCCAAACTTGGACAGTTCTACCGTGCCCTTGAGCCACTCGGTGTTGGGCACCAGGCCGATCTGCACGAACACGCCTTCCAGCTCGACAAGGTGCTCCGCGTTGGTGGCGCGGTCCTTGTACTTGAGGCCGTTGACCTTGCCGTCGGCGCCAGTGATCTCGGTGGTCTGCGCGTTGGTGTGGATGGTCACGTTGGGCAGGCTCTTGAGCTTGTTGACCAGCACGGCGTCGGCCTTGAGCTGGTCTGCAAATTCAACCACGGTCACGTGGCCGACGATGCCTGCCAAGTCGATCGCAGCTTCTACGCCAGAGTTACCGCCACCGATCACCGCCGTGCGCTTGCCTTTGAACAACGGTCCGTCGCAATGCGGGCAGTAGGCAACGCCCTTGTTTTTGTACTCGGCTTCGCCGGGTACGTTCACGTTGCGCCACCGGGCGCCCGTCGACACGATCACTGTTTTAGAGTGCAAAGTACCGCCGTTGGCCAGCTGTACCTCAATCAACCCACCGGGTTGTGCGGCAGGCACGATCTTGTCTGCGCGCTGCAGGTTCATGATTTCTACGCCGTATGAGCGGGCATGGGCTTCCAGTGCAGCACCAAACTTGGGGCCGTCGGTTTCCAACACGGAGATGTAGTTCTCGATCGCCAAGGTGTCGTTGACCTGACCCCCAAAGCGTTCCGCAGCAATACCGGTGCGAATGCCTTTGCGCGCCGCATACACCGCCGCTGCCGCACCTGCTGGGCCACCGCCGACGATGAGCACGTCATAAGGTGCCTTGGCGCTGAGCTTGGCTGCGTCGCGGGCGGCTGCGCCCGTGTCGAGCTTGGCCACGATTTCTTCAAGCGTCATGTGACCCGAGGCAAACATCTTGCCGTTGAGAAACACCATGGGCACGGCCATGATTTCGCGGTCGGTGACTTCCTGCTGGAAGGCGCCGCCTTCGATGACCGTCGTCTTGATCTTGGGGTTGACGATGGCCATGAGCGACAGCGCCTGCACCACGTCAGGGCAGTTGTGGCAGGTCAGGCTCATGTAGACCTCGAAGTTGAAGTCACCGTCCAGGGCCTTGATCGAATCGATCACGTCCTGCTCGACCTTGGGCGGGTGGCCGCCCGTCCACAGCAGCGCCAGCACCAGCGAGGTGAACTCGTGGCCGAGCGGCAGGCCCGCAAAGCGCAGCGAGTTGGTGGCCCCCACGCGCTGCAGGCTGAACGAAGGCTTGCGGGCGTCGTTACCGTCAGTGCGCAGGGTGATCTTGTCGCTGCGCAGGGATTGGATGGTTGTCAGCAGCTCGCGCATGTCGCGCGCCGTCTCGCTGTCGTCCAGGGATGCCACCAGCTCAAACGGCTGCTGCACGCGCTCCAGGTAGGCGGCGAGTTGGGTCTTGAGTTGTTCGTCGAGCATGGTGGTGTCCTTTGAATTTCGAGTTGTGATGTCTGGGAGGTTGAAGCCAAAAGGGCTGCAGTTCAAGCCTGCAAGTCAACGTCCGGGCGTAAAAAAGCCGGACGGCATGGCGCACTGGCGCCATGACGCTGTCCGGCTTTGGGGAAGCCGTGGATTAGATCTTGCCGACCAGGTCCAGCGAAGGCGTCAGGGTCTTGGCGCCTTCCTTCCACTTGGCGGGGCAGACCTGGCCAGGATTGGCGGCGGTGAACTGGGCAGCCTTGAGCTTGCGCAGGGTTTCCGACACGTCGCGGGCGATTTCGTTGGAGTGGATTTCCATCGTCTTGATCACGCCATCGGGGTTGATCACAAATGTGCCGCGCAGTGCCAGGCCTTCTTCAGCGATGTGCACGCCGAAAGCGTTGGTCAGCTGGTGTGTTGGGTCGCCGACCAGGGGGAATTTGGCCTTGCCCACAGCGTCCGACGTTTCGTGCCAGACCTTGTGCGAGAAGTGCGTGTCGGTGGTGACGATGTAGACCTCGGCGCCAGCCTTCTGGAACTCGGCGTAGTTGTCGGCAGCATCTTCGATTTCGGTGGGGCAGTTGAAGGTGAAAGCTGCAGGCATGAAGATCAGCACAGACCACTTGCCCTTGAGGTTGGCTTCGGTCACTTCGATGAAATCACCCTTGCCGTCGCGGTTGACGAAAGCGGTGGTCTTGAAGGGCTGAACTGGCGTATTGATCAGGGACATGGCTGTTTCCTTTGTGGTTGGTTAACTGAACAAGGCTGAAGTCTAGGCGCTTTGGAGCAATCAATCCAATTAATTGATTTCATTGAATCAATTGGCTGCGGCTATGTTCAGTGCCTCGCCAATGCCCGCAATTCGGCATTTAGGCTCGGTCCCTCCTCGAAGCACGCCCTGCTCCTGCAGCCAAAGACAGCGCCTCAACGGCGCACTCCTGCCCAACCCTTGCGGCATATCAAATATTCAAATACAACTGATTCGCATTTATCCATATCATCTACCGCACTGCAGCAAAGCCGCTTCTGGCCTCTGAGTTGCAGTGTGAAGGCCGCGAACACGTGGCTTTCACAAAAATATTGGTCAAAAAGGCCTGCAGCGCTTTATCAATAAGCGTTAGCAGCTCATCAATTTATAGCAAAGACCTGAATTCACCATGTTCCAAACACTTTTGATCTGTTTCCGTGAAGGGCTGGAAGCCCTGCTGGTCATCGCCATCGCCACGCTTTACCTGCGCAAAACCGGGCGTCTGAACCTGCTGCTACCGCTGCGCGCCGGGGTGGGTGTCGCCGCCCTGCTGTCTTTGGTGCTGGGCTGGGTGCTGTCGCAGGTGGGCGCCGTGTCGCCCGCAGCCGAGGGCGGCATGGCCCTCGTGGCCGCCGCTGCAGTGGCCTGGTGTGTGGTGCACATGCGCAGTGCGGGCAAAGGCATGGGCCAGGAGATTGCGCAGCGCATGGACCGCGCCAGCGTGCTGGAGGGCCCGCGCGCTGGGATGGCCGTTTTCCTGTTCGCCTTGTTCATGGTGGGCCGCGAAGGCGTGGAAACCGCCACCATGCTGGCCGCGCTGGCCCGCAGCGCCGAGCTGGGTTATATGGCCTGGGGCGGCGCGGCGGGCTTGGCGCTGGCCATTGCGATTGCCTGGGCGTGGACTCGGTATGGCCGTGCGGTCAACCTCGGCCGGTTCTTCCGCGTCACGTCGTGGTTCATGGCCGTGTTTGCGCTGCAACTAGTGGTCTATGCGTTTCATGAGTTCACCGAGGGCGGCGTGTTCCCTGGCATCGACAACGCTTACTGGCATGCAGCCACAGAAGACTTGGCTGAGGGCAGCATTGCGCAGGCCATCTCACTGGCGCTGGTGGTGGTGCCCACGGCGTGGCTAGGGGTGGCGCACTGGCGGGAGCGCCGCGCGGCACCGGCCCCAGCGAAGGCATCAACGGCCAATGTGTCGTCTTCAGCCACGTCCGCCGTGCAGTAGTTGGCACAACGCCTGGGCTCCGCGTGGGGATTTTGAACGCGAACACAACTCAACCTCACACGCAGCCATTGCGTACGAACAGGGGCTTGCCTTGCATGGGTTGATATTGATCACGACAATCGGGGCCGAATCAACACAACAGAACAAGGAGTCCCCATGAAAGGCGACGCACAAGTTATTGGCCATCTGCAGGCCCAGCTCAAGAACGAACTCACGGCCATCAACCAGTACTTCTTGCATTACCGCATGCTCAAGCACTGGGGTTTCGACAAGCTGGCCAAGAAGGAATACTCAGAGTCGATTGGCGAGATGAAGCATGCCGACTGGCTGATGGACCGCATCTTCACGCTGGACGGCCTGCCCAACCTGCAGGACCTGGCCAAGCTGCAAGTTGGCGAAGACGTGCCGGAGATTCTGGCGTGCGACTTGAGCTCTGAACTGGGCGCCCAGGCCACCATCAAGGACGGCATTGCCCACTGCGAATCCGTGCGTGACTACGTCTCGCGCGACCTGCTGCAAAAGATTCTGGACGACACCGAAGAGCACATCGACTTTCTGGAAACCCAGATTGATCTGATCGCCAAGGTGGGCTTGCAAAACTATTTGCAATCGCAAATGGGTGAGGTGGAGTAACTGCGGCGCTCTCTCTACCGCTTTCTGGGGACTCGGCGGGGCTGGGTACCCTGAAGACGGCGGGGAAGATTTCATCAACGGGCTGCGGCCCGTTTTTTTATGCCCGTCTGCCGTCGAGTGCGCGCTCTTGAGCGGACGGTGTTGTTGCAAATGCACAAACCTTGGTATTCCCCAAAAAAATGCAATGAGAATTGTTCGCAATTGAATAAACTCAACGTTTCAGCCAGCAGCGCACCTCACTGAGAAGACTGGGCGACGGGCCTTTCGAGCCCGCCTCGACGCTTCTTCTCTGTTCTCTTCTGCCAGCCAACGCTCAAGCCAGAGGGCCTTGCCTTCGGCTCCGCGCACCAGCGCGGTACCGCCCGTTGGCTGCGCGTCTTCAGCTCGCAGCCTTTATTTTTTCTACTTTTCGACCGCTATCGCTGGCCATCAGATGGCGGGGTGGAGTCAAAAAGATTTTCACAAAAATCGCGCGCCAGCGAGCGAATGACATGCAACGCCGCCGACCCATGAATGCCACCCCGCTTTGCTCACAGCCTTGCATCGCCAACGCGTGCCCACTCTGATTTCACTGCTTTCTCGCCGGACACCGCGCCCCAGACAGCAGGCCACTTTTGGCCCGCGCCAGGCACCGCGTTGCACGGGTTTTCTGCCAACTGCGTTGTGCTTACTCCAAGGAAAATCATGCACGCTCACACCCCAACCCGCCACCGTCTGAACCCGCTGATGGCCGCCTTGCTCGCGACTCTCTGTGGCCCTGCACTGGCGCAGCCGACCCCGCCGCAGACACTCGGCGAAGTCACTGTGCAGTCTGGCGCAAACGACGACGGCTATTCACCAGCGGCCAGCACTGCTGCCACCAAGGGCCGCGCGCCCCTGCGCGATGTGCCGCAGGCCGTCAACGTGGTGCCCGCGCAGCTGCTGCGCGATCAAGGCGCCCGCTCGATGGAAGACGCTCTGCGCAACGTGCCCGGTGTGGCCATGAGCCACGGCGACGGGCAGCGGGACCAGGTGGTGATTCGCGGCTTTACGGCGATTGCCGACCAGTTTGTGGACGGCGTACGGGATGACGCCCTGTACTTTCGCGACCTTGCCGACATCGAACGCATCGAGGTGCTCAAAGGCCCAGCCGCCGTGTTGTATGGCCGTGGCTCATCCGGCGGCTTGATCAACCGTGTTACCAAAAAGCCAAAGTTTGGTGAAACCTCGGGCGAGGCCACGCTGGGTCTGGGCAGCTTTGATTTCCGCCGCGCTACGGCCGATGTGAATGTGGGCATCAGCGACACCACTGCTTTTCGCATCAATGCCGCCGTGGAAGACTCGGGCAGCTACCGCGAGCAGCAGTTCGTCAAGCGCCACAACTTTGCGCCCTCGCTTGCCCTCAAGCTCGCTGCGCAGACCGACCTGCTGCTGCAATACACCAACGCCCGCGACAAGCGCCTGACGGACTTCGGCATCCCCGCGCTCAATGGACGCCCGGTCAATGTGCCCGCCCGCACCTACTACGGCTCCAGCAACGCCGCGCAGGATGACACCACCACCAGCACGATGCAGTCGTTCGCAGCCACGCTGAACCACCGTTTCAACGATGCGTGGTCGGTGCGAAACGTCACGCGCGTGTACGACTACGCACTGGACCGGTACAACACGCTGCCCAGCGGCACCACCGACCCGGTGAATCTGACAGTGGGCCGCACGCGGGCCTTTATCCTGCGCGACGAAAAAGGAGTCTTCAACCAGACCGACGTCACCTGGCGCAATCAGCTCGGCGGGTTCAAGCAAGAGTGGCTGATGGGCATGGAGTTGGGCCAGCAGAAAAAACGCTCTGAATCCGTCTCGGGCGGTGCGGACCGTGTGTCCATCTTCAACCCCACAGGCGCGGCTCCCGTTATCCCGGCAGCCAACTACAACGCCGACAACGCCATCCCCAGCCACACCACGCAAGACACAGCCGCGCTGTACTGGCAAGACCAGATCACGCTGGCGCCGCAATGGAAGGCGCTGGTGGGCGCGCGATACGACGTGTTCAAGCAGCAAACGGCTTACGACCGCAAGCTCACAACGCTTTCTCGCACCGATCGGAAGTTCAGCCCCCGCGCTGGTCTGGTCTGGCAACCCAGCGACACCGTGTCGTACTACGTGTCATACAGCAAGTCGTTCCAGCCTTCTGCCGAAGCCTTTGCGCTGTCGGCCAGCAACACCGCCAGCGAACCCGAGATCACGCAAAACAAAGAAATCGGCGTCAAGCTGGACTTGCTGGATGGGCGCATGAACATCACCGGGGCTCTCTTCAATTTGGAGCGCACCAACATCAAAAACACCGACCCAGCCAATCCCTCGCGCCAGATCAACGTGGGCACACAGCGCACCAATGGGTTGGAGCTGACCACCAACGGCCGCCTCCCTGGTCGCTGGGATGTGAGCGCTGGCTATGCCTGGCTGGATGGCCGCATGACGAAATCTCTGGCCACCACGGGGTCGCTGCAATTGCCTACGGCAGCAGTCCCGGCACAGGGCAAGGTGGCCGCCCTCACACCACGCAACTCGGCCTTCCTGTGGGCCATGAAGGACATGGGGCACGGCCTGCGCGTGGGCGGCGGCGTTAACTACGTGGGCGCGCGCTTCACGTCGCTGACCAACCTGGTCACCTTGCCCGGCTACACCACGCTGGACGCGGCGCTGCAGTACACGCTGGGCCAGTGGGATGTGGACGTCAATATCAAGAACCTGGCCAACCGCAAATACTACGTATCGGCCCATGGGAGCAATGACAACCTGATCCTGCCGGGGTCGCCGCGCACGCTGCAAGTCACGCTGCGCACGCGGTTCTGATTGCTGTGCGCGACAAAGCGCAAACCAAAATGTTTTGACCAAATTAGCCGAAAGCGCTTTATCTAAAAGCGTTAATAGCTATAAATTGGATAGCTAAAATTGCAAACGTTGCGCACAACACACGCTCTTTAACGCAAAACGTAATCATTCCTATTTGCAATGTAAAATTCGGTTTCCGCAAGCCACAGCCACATTCGTTGTCTGCAGCCAGCACCCACCGTCTTCAGATGTTTTCGGGTTGCCTGGCTTGAACCACTCCTTCCCATTGATTGCCTCAGCGGCATGGCCGCAGCGTTGCCCGCCCACGGGTAGCGCCGCGGGTTGCGGCGTGGTGCGCCGAGGCTGCAATCTCTGTTCCACCCCCGTGCCGACATGCTGAGCCCCACCGCCCTGCGCCGCTGGAGCTGGACCCACAAGTGGTCCAGCCTGGTGTGCACCGTTTTCATGCTGCTGCTGTGCCTCACGGGCCTGCCGCTGATCTTTCACCACGAAATCGGCCACCTGCTGGGCACCGAGGTCGAAGCGCCCGCCATGCCGGCCGACACGCCGCGCGCCAGTCTGGACAAGGTACTTGCCGCTGCGCATGCACTGCACCCCGAGCGCGTGGTGCAGTTCGCGTCGCAGTCCGACGACGATGCCAACGTGTGGTTCGTCACGCTCACGCCCACCCCCGCGCCCACCGAAGACTTCAAGTCGATTGCTGTGGATGCGCGTACGACCGAAGTGCTGTCGCGTCGGCCCGTGGACGAGGGTTTCATGTACGTGATGTTCCGTCTGCATGTGGACTTGTTTGCGGGTTTGCCTGGCAAGCTTTTCCTCGGCTTCATGGGCCTGCTTGCTGCTGGTGGCCATCGTCACTGGGGTGGTGCTGTATGCGCCGTTCATGCGCAAGCTGGCGTTTGGCGATGTGCGGCGCGACCGGTCCAGCCGCGTGAAGTGGCTGGACCTGCACAACCTGCTGGGCATCGTCACGCTGGTGTGGGCGTTTGTGGTGGGAGGCACCGGCATGATCAACACCTGGGCCGACCTGATGATCAAGTACTGGCAGTACGACCAGCTGAGCGTGCTGCTCAAGCCCTACGAAGGCCAGCCCACCGTGCCTGTGGCCGAGCGCGGCCCGCTGCAGCAGGCGATGGAGGCCGCGCAGGCCCATGCGCCGGGCACCAAGCTGTCGTTCATTGCTTTCCCCGGCACCGCGTTTTCCAGCCCGCACCACAACACGTTTTTCATGCGCGGCAACGAGCCGCTCACCTCGCAAGCTGCTCAAGCCCGTGCTGGTGGATGCGCGCACGGCGCAGGTCACGGCATCGCCCGCACTGCCGTGGTACCTGACGGCGCTGCTGGTGTCGCAGCCGCTGCACTTTGGCGACTACGGCGGCATGCCGATGAAGATCCTCTGGGCGCTGCTCGACATCGCCACCATCGTGGTGCTGGGCAGCGGGCTGTACCTGTGGCTGCGCAAAGGGGTGCAGGGCAATAACGCCAACGCCAACTTGAACTCAAACACTAACCACATTCCGGGCGAAGTTGACCTTTCAACTCCCGCAGCAACGCGCACGACCGGTGCCGTGGCCCGAAAAGAGGTCACGCCATGAGCAAGCCCCGCCCCGCCCTGGCCCCTTTCCTCGCGCTCTGGGGCTGGCCCATCGCCCTGGGCCTGCTGACCACCACCGGTCTCATCTCCGCACTGGTGTCCGACACCTGGGGTGACTGGTGGTCGTGGCTGGGCCTGGGCGTTCCCGTGGCGGTGATGGGCTGGTTTGCATGGCGGCGTCCTGCCACCTCAGCCACTTCACCCCAAGGTCGGCCGACGGTGACCGCCCTTGCCGACACCGCAGAGCCGCGCGCCAGCGCCCGCTCCTAGCACCTTCGAAAAATTGAAAACCCCTCCACCCCATGAACCACGCTACACCTCTGCACGCATCCACGCACCGCCCATCACGCCCCTGCTTTGCGGCCACGCCTGCCGCCGTTGCCGTTGCGGTGATGTGTGCGCTGGCGGCACCTGTTGCGCTGGCGCAGACAGCCGCTGCCCCTGCCCCTGCCGACGCAGGCAAGACGCTGTCGACCGTCACGGTCAACGCCAGCGCCGACGCATCGGCGCAAGGCCTGTCACCCGCCTACCCCGGCGGCCAGGTGGCCCGTGGGGGCCGCGCGGGCATCCTGGGTACCAAGGACGCGCTGGACACGCCGTTCTCCATCACCAGCTACACCAACGAACTCATTCAAGACCGCCACGCCCGCAGCGTGGGCGACGTGCTGCAGAACGACCCTACGGTGCGCGTGGCACGGGGCTTTGGCAATTTTCAGGAGGCGTTCTTCATCCGCGGCTTCATCCTCGATTCGGACGACACGGCCTACAACGGCCTGTACAGCCTGCTGCCGCGCCAGTACATCGCGACCGAGCTGTTTGAGCGGGTGGAAGTGCTGCGCGGTGCATCCGCCTTTTTGAACGGCGCCAGCCCCAATGGCGGTGGCCTGGGCGGCAGCATCAACCTGCTGCCCAAGCGCGCGCCCAACGAACCCTTGAACCGCGTGACATTTGGCGTGGCCAGCGGCGGCCAAACCCAGGTGGCAGCCGACATCGCACGGCGTTTTGGGCCCGATGGCAACACCGGCATCCGCGTGAACGCCGCCGCCCGCAATGGCGGCACGGGCGTGGATGACGAGGACGTGAAACTCGGCCTGCTGGCCGTGGGCCTGGACTGGCGCAGCCGCGATGTGCGCCTGTCGGGCGACATCGGCTGGCAAGACCACAAACTGAAGAACACGCGCACCAACGTCACCCTGGGCAGCGCTGTCACCAGCGTGCCCAACGCCCCCGACAACCAGACCAACTTTGCGCAGCCCTGGAGCTACTCGAACGAGCGCGACGTGTTCGGCACGCTGCGGGGCGAGTGGGACCTGTCGCCCAGCACTACGGCCTGGGCTGCGGCGGGCGCACGCCGTGGCGAAGAAGCCAACTCATTGGCGAACCTGACGGTGTCCAACGCCAGCACGGGCGCGGCCAGCACCTATCGTTTTGACAACACCCGCAAGGACAGCGTGAACACGGGCGAACTGGGCCTGCGCGGCAAGCTGCAGACCGGCAGCGTGGGGCATGAATGGGTGGCGGTGGCGTCGCACTACGACTTCGACAAGAAGAATGCCTATGCGATGGACTGGCGCAATACGCACGCCACCAATCTCTACAACCCCGTCGCCACCAACCTGCCGGGCTTCAGCGCGCAACACCCTGTTTGGCGGCGACCTGGCCAACCCGCTGCGCACCGGCAGCACGCGCCTGACCAGCTTTGCACTCGGCGACACGATGTCGTTGCTGGACAACCGCCTGCTCTTCACCGTGGGCCTGCGCCACCAGAAGATGGAGATCGCCAACTACGCCTACGGCACGGCGCTGCAGACGCGACCGCTACGACCAAAGCCGCACCAGCCCGCTGCTGGCCGCTGTCTACAAGGTGGACAAGGGCCTGTCGGTCTATGCCAACTATGTGGAAGGCCTGAGCCAGGGCGCAGACCGCACCCAGCACCGCCGCCAACCGTGGCGAGATGCTGGAGCCCTATGTCTCCAAGCAAAAGGAAGTGGGCATCAAGTTTGACGCAGGCCGCGTGGGCGGCAGCGTGGCGCTGTTCTCCACCACCAAGCCCCGCGCGTTTTTGAACGCCGCCAACATCTTCAGCACCAGCGGCAAGGACCGCCACCAGGGCGTGGAACTGGCCGTGCAGGGCGAGGCCGTCAAGGGCCTGCGCGTGCTGGGCGGGCTGACCTGGCTGGAGGCCAAGCAGCTGACCACGGGCGCCGCCAGCCACCGATGGCCAGCGCGTGATCGGCGTGCCCAAGCTGCAGGCCAACCTGGGCGCCGAATGGGACGTGCCCGGCGTGCCCGGCCTGGCTGTGGATGGCCGCCTGGTGCACACCGGCGCCAGCTACGCCAACGCCACCAACACCCTGCGCGTGCCCGGCTGGAACCGGCTGGATGTGGGCGCCCGTTACCTGACCGAAGTGCAAGGCAAGCTCGTCACGCTGCGCGCGCGCATCGACAACCTGACCAACCGCAACCACTGGGCCTCGGTGGGCGGCTACCCAGGCTCGGGCTACCTGGTGGTCGGCGCGCCGCGCACGCTGTCGCTGAGTGTGAGCGTGGACTTCTAAGCCAGCTCCTGCACGCCGAACAGGGATTGCTAGACCCGATTGAGGGTCAAAAAGCCACCCAGCGCTTATCTAGCAAGCGCAGGCAGCTATCAATATGTGAGTTCTACGCCCCTGCGCGGCCAGGGGTGTGGCGCCGCGCACCCGTTGCTCTTTTTGATTTTTGTTGAAACCACCGAAAGGAAACGTCTATGTCCTCCGCCCGACACCTCAAGGCACCGCTGCTGGCCACCGTGCTCGCCTGCGCCTCTCTCACCGCCGTCACCACCGCCAGCGCCCACCAGGTCTGGCTTGAAAACACCGGCGGCCAGGCGCGCCTGCACTTTGGCGAGTTCAATGAGAACCTGCGTGAAAGCTCGCCGGGTGCGCTGGACAAGTTCAAGGGCGTGCCCGTGTTGGAGCAAGTCGCGGGCACCAACACGCAGCGCGTGGACGGCAAGCTCGGCAAGGACGCTTTCACGTACACCACCACCGGCACGCCTGACACGCTGTTTGCCGCCGCTGCCTACCCACTGATCGACCGCAGCAAACGCAACCAGCCCGCGATGGTCTGGCAACCCTCGGCTCGCTGGGTAGCTGGCTTGGCCAAGCCCGTAGCGCCCACCGCCCCGCTGGACCTGGTGCCCACCGGCAAGCCGGGTGAGCTGAAGGTGGTCTACAAGGGCGCGCCCGTGCCCAAGGCCAAGGTTCAACTGGCCGCACCCTCGGGCTGGACGCGCGAGGCCGAAGCAGGCGAAGACGGCACCGTCACCTTTGTCACGCCGTGGAAGGGCCAGTACGTGGCCGAGGTGAAGCACACCGACAAGACCGAAGGCACAACGGCCCAAGGTGAGAAGTACGGCGAAGCCAGCTACGTGACCACGCTGACGTTTGTGCTGGCCGAAGGCATGGCGTCGCCACCGCTGCCCGAGCCACCGAAGGGCCACTAACCTCGTCGACGGGGCACGGCCACCCAGGCCGCAGCCCCGAGCCGGACACAGCGACCCTTCATTCGGTCAGCCAGTCATCCAGCAAGCCAACCCGTCGGACGGTCGACGGGCCAGCCCGCCACTTCATCCTCCTCACCCGTGCCACGCCCCGTGTCACGGGTTTTGTTGGGCCGTCCTGCGCACGACTTGTGTGCATAAAACCACTGTAGCGCCTGCCATACATAGGCCAAAAGCTACTGAAAACATAGCATCATGAACCACCATCGCCCCCTGCGCACTGCGATTGCGCAGGCTGTTTTGCTAGTTGCCTACGGCGCCGCCCAGGCGCAGACCAGCACCACCGACGACACGACGGCCCCTGCCCCCTCGCTGCGCCAGGTGGATGTGGTGGACTCCACCGCAGGCGCCGCGGCCACGCCTGCGCGGCGCGCCCAGAGCAGCTCGCGCCTGGGCCTGTCGGTGCTGGAGACACCGCGCTCGGTCAGCGTGATCGACAACGCGCTGCTGGAGCAGCAGTTGGCTACCACCGAGCGTGATGTGCTGCGCAACGCTTCAGGGATTTCCACCCGGAGCGAGTACTACGGCTCGTATTCGCAGTTCTCCATCCGGGGGCTGTGGGCCAACAACACCTTCAACTTCTTGCGCGACGGCGCCAAGTTTGTCCACCTGTTAGACCCGCCGCTGTTCAACATCGAACGCGTGGAAGTCATCAAGGGCCCTGCCGCGCTGGAGTTCGGGCAGGTCGCGCCCGGTGGCCTGGTGAACTACGTCAGCAAGCAGCCCCAGGCCGAGCCGCTGCGCACGGTGAAGGTCGGTGCGGGCAGCAATGGATTGCGCAGTGCCGAGTTTGACTTCACGGGCCCGCTCAATGCCGACGGCACTTTGCGCTACCGGCTGGACGGCGCTGCCAGCCGGGGCGGCAGTTTTGTGGACGGCAACACGCCGCGCAAACAAGGGATAGCGGGCAGCCTGGAATGGCAGATCACCCCCAACACCCGCTGGCGCGCGCAGGCCGAAACCCAGAGCATCGACGGCACGTCCACCTCGGGCCTGGCCGTGCCAGACCCCAAGAACCCGCGCAGTGCAGACGTGCTGCCCGTGGGCGCCTTTTACGGCGAGCCGTGGCTGAAGACCGACGGCCACCTGCGCTTTTATTCCACCGAGCTGCAGCACCGTTTTACAGACCAGCTGGAAGGCCGTGTGCACCTGTCGCGCAACGAGACCTTCCGCAACGTGAACATCGTGTCGCCCATGGGCCCGGTGACCAACGGCCGCGTGGCGCGTGGCTACTGGATGGCGCCGGGGCAAAAATACAAATCAGATACCGCGCTGGCCGAACTGCGCGCGCAGCTGCAAACCGGCCCGGTCAAGCACACGGTGATGGCAGGGCTGGACTGGCGCGCTATTTCGGGCTTTTACGGCGCGCGCACCACGGGCAACCTGGGCGCCATCGACCTCTACAACCCCATCGCAGGCCTGGTGCCACCCGTGCCCTCCACCGGCGTGGGCAAGCTCTCATCCGATGCGCGCAACACCGGTGTGTTTGTGCAGGACCGCCTCGCGCTGGGCGACTTCGCCCTGCTGCTGGGCCTGCGCCATGACAAGTTCAAAGACGCCTACACCACACCCGTCACCGACCTCAGCGAGACCCAACCCAGCGCCGCGCTGAGCTGGGAAGTGCGCCCGGGCAGCATGGTGTACGCCAGCTACGCGCGCTCGTTCCAGGCCAACTCGGGCACGCTGATCTGGGGCGACCGCGCCGCGCCGCCGTCGGAAGGCAAACAACTGGAAGTGGGCTGGAAGCAGGAATGGCTGAACCAGCGCCTGCTGACCACCGTGTCGGCCTTTGACCTGGAGTTGACCAACGCCCCCGCCACCGATCCACAACACCCGGGCTACTCGGTGCTGACCGCGCGCCAGCGCGTCAAGGGCGTGGAGCTTGAAGTGCAGGGCCGCATCACACCGGGCTGGACGGTCACGGGCCAGGCCAGCTTCATGGACCCCAAGGTGCTGGCCGACACCACGGCAGGTGCCAACGTGGGCAACCGCGTCGGACTGGCCACGCGCCGCACGGCATCGCTGTGGACGCAATACCGCCTGCCCCAGTTGCCGGGCCTGTGGATTGGCGGCGGACTGGTGCACCAGGGAGACAAGTTCACGGCCAACGACAACAAGTGGCGGCTGCCGGGCTACACGGTGGTCGACCTGGCGGCTGGCTACCAATTTGCGGGTGGCGTACGGCTGCAGGTGAACCTGAAGAACGTTGCCGACCGGCGCTACTACCTGGACGGCACGCGACGGCACGGCGGGCTTTGGCGCCGTCACGCCCGGCCAACCACGTTCGGTGCAGGTATCGCTGGACTACAGCTTCTAACGGCTCGATGCGCTGCGCGGGAAGCGGGCCATCAAGGGGCCGTCAAGCCCTTGGATCCCTGCGCGGCGCTTGTCCTTCCCTATTTTTCACTTTTCGAAAGGCAACACCATGACCCCCGGCACCGCCCTTTGCCGCACTGCCATCGCACACGCGGCATTGCTCGCCCTGTGCGGCGCAGCGCATGCGCAGACCCCCACCGACAACCCCCCCGTGCCTACCGCCGAGAAGGCGCTGGCGCCCGTCACCGTGAGCGCAGGCGCCGATCAGGAGAACCCCACCGCTCCGGTCACCGGCTTTGTGGCCAAGCGCGCCTTGAGCGCCACCAAGACCGATACCCCGCTCATCGAAACCCCGCAGGCGATCAGCGTGATCACACGCGACCAGATGGAAACGCAGGGCGTGCAGACGCTGCGGCAGGTGACGGCGTACACGGCCGGCGCGGTGTCGAACTATTTCGACAGCCGCGTGGACAGCTTCAGCGCACGCGGCGGCACCGTCAGCCAATACCAGGACGGCCTGCTGCGCACCTATGGCACCTACAACACCAGCCGCCCCGACCCGTACACCCTGGAGAGGGTGGAGTTTCTGCGCGGCCCCACGTCGGTGCTGTATGGCCAGGGCAGTGTAGGTGGCGTGCTCAACCTCACCAGCAAGCGCCCGCAGGCCGAAACGCTGCGCGAAGTGCAGGTGCAGCTGGGCAACAACAGCCGCAAGCAGATTGCGGCCGACCTGACCGGCGCCCTGGACAAGGACGGCCAGTGGCTCTACCGCCTGGTGGCCGTGGGACGCGACAGCGGCTCGCAGGTGGACCATGTGAGCGACGACCGCATGGTGCTGATGCCATCGCTGACATGGAAGCCCAATGCCGACACGTCGCTGACGCTGCAGGCCCTGCACCAAAAGGACAAGAGCGGCTCGCTCATCGGCTTCTTCCCGTGGCAGGGCACGCAGCTGGCCAGCCAGTACGGCCAGATCCCGCGCAACACCTTCATCAGCGAGCCGGGCTGGGATGCGTATGACACCACCAACAACTCATGGGGTTACCTGTTCAGCCACCGCCTGAACGCCGACTGGACCGTGCGCCAGAACTTGCGCCGCACGGTGAGCGAGGTGGACTACCGCACCATCTACACCAGCTTCACCGCCAACGCCGCTGCGGGCCGTCCCGCACGCCCCGTGTTCAACGCCGACAACCGCACCGTGGCGCGCGACGCGGTGTGGAACATCAACACCGGCCGCATGTTGCTGATCGACACGCAGCTGGAAGGCAAGCTCAAGGCAGGCAGCACCGAACACACGCTGCTGGCGGGCCTGGACGTGCAGCGCAACCACACCGGCCAGCAGGCCTGGCGGGCCGTGGCGCCCGCCATCGACGTTTACAACCCCGTGTACGGCAACTTCACGCCACCGACCGCATCGCAGCTGGTGCGCCAGCCCAACGTGGTGCAAAAGCAGCTGGGTTTCTATGTGCAGGACCAGATCAAGTGGGACCGTTTCACCGCCACGGTGGGCCTGCGCCATGACAGCGCCAGGACCGAGACCGAAGGCCGTCCCGCTGCGGCCATCGACGACAAAGCCTGGACCAAACGCGCGGGCGTCACCTACCAGATGGACGGCGGATGGGCTCCGTATGCGGGCTATTCCGAGTCGTTCCAGCCGCTGGGCGGTGTAGACGCCTACGGCACGCCCTACAAACCCCAGCGCGGCGAGCAATGGGAGGCTGGCGTGAAGTGGCAGCCTCCCGGCCAGGGCATCAATGCCTTTGCCGCCGTCTACCAACTGCGTGAAAAGAACCGCAAGACAACCGACCCCGGCAACCCGCTCAACAGCCTGCAGATCGGCGAGGTCAAGGTCAAAGGCTTCGAGGCCGAAGTGCAAGCCAGCTTGGCGCGCAACTGGGACTTTACGGTCGGGTACGCCTTTACCGACGCCAAAATAGCCCGCAGCAACACCGGCGACCAAGGGCAACCGGTGGCCAGCGTGCCCAAACACACCGCATCGGCCTGGCTGAGCCACCGCTTTGCAGCGCAAGGCCGCGGCGGCTGGACGGTGGGCGCGGGCGTGCGCTACACCGGGTCGCAATGGAGCGGCACCACCGCCATCAGCACCCCCGCCGCCACCATCGCCGACGCCATGGTGGCCTACGACGCAGGCGACTGGCGTGTGGCCTTCAACGTGGTCAACCTGACGGACAAGGTGCAGATCACCCAGTGCCTGGCGCGGGGCGATTGTTTCTATGGGCAGGCGCGGACGTATACGTTGACTTCGACGTACCGGTTCTGAGCGCTGGGTTTGAACAAGAATTCAAGCGAAAATAGCTGCTAGCGCTTATCCATTAAGCGCTAGCAGCTATAAAAAACAGAGCAAAATTTTATCCAAGCCAACATCCTCGTCAGACTGGCATGAAGGCTTGCAGCTGGTTGCGATGTTCGGGGTCTATCTTGCGCACCGCCCACCGGGGCGTGGCGGGTGGTGTGAACGAGAACAGTCGGTACTCGCGGCGGTCACTCTGTGGAATGGGACTCTGTACCGTGAAACTAGCAGACTGCCAGTCGTCTGCTCCAGACCCGGTCTTGAGTGCCTCCGCCTTGTACCGGTACTTGGCGCCTGCCGGCAACGCAAACACCGCCTTGCCCGTGTTGCAGTGCTGCGCCAACTGCTGAACTTGGGCCTTGTCTTCGTAACGTACCCAAACCCGTTCCTGGTCTTGCGTGAGCGAGGCCGCCGCCGCCCGCCTAGCGTGCTATGTATGGCTTGGCTTGTTGGAGCGTCGGGACAGCGCGCCGCAACGGTGCTGCACCCGCACGCGCTTTGCACCGCTTTCGCGCACCCCGGAAATGGCCGCCTCGGCCCAAGTTGTAGGGTTGGAAAGCAAATTTTCAGCTTTTGTTGCACGGCACCAACAGCCCTATGACTGAAAGGTGTTTACCCCTCTGGCGGTCATCAAGATCGGCGATTAGCATCCCCATCCGTTGCAAAGTGCAACGATCACATCACCACAGGCACCAAATTTGCTTGTAGCGATGGCACAAAGATTTCTACCCCGTGTCTTTTGGCCCGTGATTAATTGTCATCAAACAAAATTTGATTTAAGGAAACCTCGCTAATGAAAACGATTAACCGCTGCGCCGTTGCTGCATTGGCCCTGATGGGAACGACAGCTGCTTTTGCCCAGAGCAGCGTCACCCTGTACGGCCGTGTCAACACCACGTTCGAGCACCAAAAAGATGGCGATGTCTCCAAGACCGGCCTGTTCAACAACTCTTCCCGTTTCGGCTTCAAGGGTGAAGAAGACATGGGTGGCGGCCTGAAAGCAGGCTTCCAGCTGGAAGCCGGCTTCGACTCCAGCACCGGCGCCACAAGCTCCACGTTCTTCGGTCGCCAAAGCGAAGTGAACCTCTCCGGCGGTTTCGGCATGGTGCGTCTGGGCAACTTCACTTCCGAGTCGTACTACGCCACCGCTGACTTCATCAGCAACCACAACCACGACACCGGTTCGTCGGCCGATGCGCTGTACGCCTACCCCGCCCGCGACGCGAACAAGATTGCCTACCGCACCCCCAGCATCGGCGGCGCCACGTTTGAAGCCGGCTGGGCCATGCACGAGCAAGTCAGCGGCACCGGCGGCAAGAACAGCCTGGACCTGGCCGCCAACTACGAGATTGGCAAGCTGGGCCTGGGCGCTGGCTACTCCAAGCTGGGTGACCAGAACCAGTTCGCAGTGCGCGCTTCTTACTCGATGGGTCCCTTCATCATGGGTGCCTACGTGCAACGCGATGAAAACGTGTTCTTCGCCAACGGTGGCAACCGCACCAATGTGCGACTGTCGGGCGCTTACATCATGGGCGTGTCCGAGTTCCACCTGAACGTGGGCCGTGCCGGCAAGTACTCCAACGTGGCCGACAGCGCTGCTACCCAGTACACGGTGGGCTACAACTACAACCTGAGCAAGCGCACCAAGCTCTACACGTTCTACACCCGCGTGAACAACAGCCAGGCTGCCAGCTACGGTGTGTCTGCTGCAGGCAACGACTTCAGCTCCTTCGCCATGGGCGTTCGCCACAACTTCTGATGGCCTAGCGCCCGCTGCTGCCCGAACTGGTGGGAGGGCAGATACACAGCAAGTTTTTAACCCGCACTTCTTGGGAGTGCGGGTTTTTTTACGTCCGGCGAAAGCGCGAGCTCGCTTGACCTCAACTTAACCTGAGCTTCTACGATCCGCTTTCTCCGAATATTCGGTGGCCGTCTTTTGTGAAGAGGGAGCGTTTCAAGATGATCCAGGTCAGCAACGACGAAAGCCCGGCAGCCCGTTTCCGCATCGACAAGTTTGCAGTGCCAGCTGATGCCCTTGATGAGTTTGTGGCGCAAATGAAGCGCCTGCAACACACCTTGCGGGCCTTGCCCGGCTGTGAAAACGCGTGCGTTTTGACGCAGGTGGCCGGGCCGGGCCGGTTCAACGTACTCACATGGGTTGAATGGAAAGACCCCGCATCGGTGGCCTATGCCACAGCGGTGATGCAAACGAAGTTTGCAGACGAAAACTTCGACCCCAAGGCGTTTACCGAGCGACTGCAGGTGGACGGCGATCTGGGGCTGTATGCGTTGGTGTAGGCCACTTCGGCGCTGGTAAAGCGATTCTCACAAGCAGCAGAAGGACTTATGCGACCAGGGCGCAAGACGCCGCCCCAGGCGGGTTCAAGCCGCCAGTTGTGCCTTCACGGGCACGGCGTTTTCGTGGCTTCTGTTTGTACCCGCGGAGCCGCAGCCGCGGGCACACGCACCTTGGGTGGCGGAGCGGTCGACGTCACGAGCCGATCCCCTTCAATCCGGTATTCATATTCGCGCGTGGACCCGATCAGGTCCGTGCGAAACGTGCTGCCCGTCATCTTGGCCGCGTAGAAATTGGGGCGAACCACCTGGTACTGATAAGTGGTTGTCGCCGTCCCGGTGCTCGTTTTGCAGGTCGAATCGAACTGATCGTCCTTGAACTGCAGCACACAGCGCCCGGAGGTGTCCTCGGCTTTCGACCCATCCTCTACATACAGCACGATCTTTACCGCCCGCCAGCATCCCAAAAGCGCTGGGTCTGGCTCCGCGGCATAGGTCAATGGCGCGATCAGGGAGGCAAAGAGGATGCAGGAACGCGCGAAGCACTTCATGTTTGAATTTGCTGGTCAAAAGAGTGCGATGAGAGGCTGGCCAAGCTTGCACAGTCACTTCATCGCGATGGACGCGGCTGGAACGAAGCCGATGAATACGGCCTGCCGCCACCGTTGAAGCTGAATACACCCGTTGCAAGCGCCCTTCCGACCTGCGGCAAGGGCGCTTGTCACGTCAATCAGACATTCATGATCGACACCAGGCGCGTGTTCATGTGCGCCTCAATCGCCTCTGGGCCACCTTCGGATCCATATCCCGAATCCTTCAGACCACCGAATGGAAGCTCGGCCGCAGGCGCTGCCGCCTGGTTGATCCACAACATGCCTACTTCCAGCCGCTGCGCCAGCAAGTGGGCGTTTTTCAGCGACGTGGTGAAGGCATAGCCTGCCAGGCCAAACGGCAGGCGGTTGGCTTCGGCAATCGCGTCTTCGATCTTCTCGAAACCACGAATGGCAGCCACGGGGCCAAAAGGTTCTTCGTTGACGATGCGGGCTGACAGCGGCACGTTGTCGAGCACGGTGGGTTGGAAGTAGTTGCCTTCCGTTCCGATGCGCTCACCACCGGTCACCAGCGTGGCGCCTTGCTGCACGGCATCGGCCATCAGGTCGGCCATGGCGGTGATGCGGCGGGGGTTGGCCAACGGGCCCATCTGCGTGCCAGCGGTCAGGCCGTCACCCACCTTCAGGCCCTGGGCGTATTTGGCAAATGCCGCCACAAAGTCTGCGCGGATGCTTTCGTGCACCAGGTAGCGCGTGGGCGAGATGCAGACCTGGCCCGCGTTGCGGAACTTGGCACCGCTGCCGATCTTGATGGCCAGTTCCAGGTCGGCGTCTTCCGCAATGATGACCGGGGCGTGGCCGCCCAGCTCCATCGTCACGCGCTTCATGTGTTTGCCGGCCAATGCGGCCAGCTGCTTGCCCACGGGCGTGGAGCCGGTGAACGTGACCTTGCGGATCACAGGGTGCGGGATCAGGTAGTTGGAGATTTCAGCCGGGTCGCCATAGACCAGGCCCACGGTGCCGGCGGGCACGCCCTGCATCGGCAAACGCGCGGATCAGCTCGGCGGGGCTGGCCGGGGTTTCTTCAGGAGCCTTGACCAGAATGGAGCAGCCTGCACCCAGTGCGGCGGCCAACTTGCGCACCACCTGGTTGATGGGGAAGTTCCACGGCGTGAACGCCGCCACGGGGCCCACGGGGTCCTTCAGCACCATCTGCGTGGCCTTGAGGTTGCGCGAGGGAACGATGCGGCCATACACACGCAGCGATTCATCCGCAAACCATTCGATGATGTCGGCCGATGCCATGGTCTCGACCTTGGCTTCTGCCAGGGGCTTGCCCTGCTCTTGCACCATGATGGCGGCGATGGCCTCGGCGCGCTCGCGCATCAGGGCGGCGGCGCGGCGCATGGTCTTGGCACGCTCGGCGGCGGGCATGTCGCGCCAGGCTTCAAAGCCCTTTTGGGCGGCAGCCAGGGCCAAGTCCAGATCGGGCTTGCTGGCATGGGCCACACGGCCAATTTCTTTGCCGGTGGAGGGGTTGAACACGGCGATGGATTTGCCGTCGGCGGCGTCTTGCCACTGGCCTGCGATGAAGAGCTGGGTGTTGGGATAGGTCATGAGCGTTGGTTGGTCAGCCAATGTGGTGAAAAAATCAAAAAAACGACTATACGCCTGCGATGATGACTGTGTTGTTCAAGGAGATTGCATGCGAGAAGTAGTCCAAGGCCTCGAAGAGTCGCGCATCCGCGAAGTCGCCAACGAGGGCATGGGGCGCAGCGATGTGCTCAAGTTCTGGTTTGGCGAGAGCGACGAGGTCACTCCCGATTTCATCCGTGAGGCGGCCGTTGCGTCGCTGCAAAAGGGCGAGACCTTTTACGCCCACAACCTGGGCCTGCCCGAGCTGCGCCACGCGATTGCGGGCTACATGCACGGCCTGCACCCGCAGCAGCACACCGATGCGTGGTTTGACCGCATTGCGGTCACGTCCGGCGGCGTCAACGGCTTGATGGTGGCCGTGCAGGCGCTGGTGGACGCGGGCGACGAGGTGGTGGTGGTCACCCCTGTGTGGCCCAATCTGGTGGCCCAGCCGCGCCTTCTGGGCGCGCAAGTGCGCACCGTACCGCTGGTAGCCGACGCGAACGGCGCATGGCAGCTGGACATGGATGCGCTGCTGGCAGCCATCACGCCCACCACGCGCCTGTTGATCGTCAACGCGCCCAACAACCCCACCGGCTGGACGCTGACGCGCGAAGAACAAGCCACCATCCTGGCGCACTGCCGCCGCACGGGTACCTGGATCTTGGCGGACGAGGTGTACGAGCGGCTGTACTACGCAGGCGACACGGCCAATGGCGCGGCACCGAGTTTTCTGGACGTGGCTGAGCCCGAGGACCGCTTGGTGGTGACGCACAGTTTTTCCAAGAGCTTTCTGATGACCGGCTGGCGCCTGGGGTGGCTGGTGCTGCCGCCATCGATGACGCCCGCCGTGGGCAAGCTGATCGAGTTCAACACCTCGTGCGCGCCCGTGTTTGTGCAGCGCGGGGCCACGGTGGCGCTGCAGCGCACGGATGAAGTGACACCTGCACTGGTGGCGCACTTGCGCACCTGCCGCGACACGCTGGTGCCGTTGCTGGCCGATGTGCCGGGGGTATCGGTGGCCACGCCGCTGGGGGGCATGTATGCGTTTTTCCACATCGACGGGCACGACGAGTGCCTGCCATTGGCCAAGCGGCTGGTGCGGGAGGCGGGGTTGGGGCTGGCGCCGGGCAGCGCGTTTGGGGACGAAGCCGGAGGCTGGCTGCGGTGGTGTTTTGCCAGCCAGGATGTGGGGCGGCTGGAGGAAGGCGTGAAGCGGTTGCGTGGCTGGCTGAATGCGTGATGGTGCACCGCGCGCCGCAACTACGTGGGGCACGCGGCACGCGGCACGCGGGCCAGCAGAAAACTATCAAAATAATAGCTGCTAGCGCTTTACTGATAAGCGCTAGCGGCCATTTTTACCTATTTTTTACACCACCACTGCAGCGGTAATCGCATCCAGCGGCCAGCGCGGTTTCACATCAAACGCATAGTCGGTTTTTGCCTCTTGCTGTCCCGCTTGCAGCCGCATCGCCGCCGCCATGGCAATCATCGCGCCGTTGTCGGTGCACAGGTGCAGCTCGGGGTAGTGCACACGCACCTTGGCAAGCGCACAAGCCGCGTTGAGCTGCGCGCGCAGGTGCCGGTTGGCGCCCACGCCGCCGGCTACCACCACGCGCTTGAGGCCTGTCTGCTTCAAGGCCGTCAAAGTCTTCTTCACCAGCACATCCACAATCGCCGCCTCGGTGCTGGCTGCCAGGTCGGCCTTGCGGGCTTCCAGCTCGTCACCCAGCTTCTTGGCCTGCGTCAGAACGGCTGTCTTGAGCCCTGCAAAAGAAAAATCGAGGTTGCCGCTGTGCAGTAGCGGGCGCGGCAGCTTGAAGGCCGCGGGGTCGCCCTGCTCTGCCAGTCGCGACAGCGCGGGGCCACCGGGGTAGCCCAGGCCCATGAGCTTGGCGGATTTGTCGAACGCCTCGCCTGCGGCATCGTCAATGGTTTCGCCCAGGATCTCGTAGCGGCCCACACCGTCCACGCGCATGAGTTGGGTGTGCCCGCCCGACACCAGCAGGGCAACAAATGGAAACTCGGGGGGGTCAGCGCTCAAAAACGGGGACAGCAGATGCCCTTCCAGGTGGTGCACGCCCAGCACCGGCTTGCCCAGCGCAGCGCCCAGTGCGCAGGCCACGCCCGCGCCCACCAGCAGCGCCCCGGCCAGACCGGGGCCGCGTGTGTAGGCCACCACATCGACATCGGCCAGTGTCTGGCCCGACTCAGTGAGCACCTGCGTGGCCAGGGGCAGCACGCGGCGGATGTGGTCGCGGCTGGCCAGTTCGGGCACCACGCCGCCATAGGCCTGGTGCATGTCGATCTGGCTGTGCAGCGCGTGCGACAGCAAGGTGGGCACGGCTTCGCCCGTAGAACGGACCAAGGCCACGCCGGTTTCGTCGCACGAAGATTCAATACCCAGTATCAGCAAGCTCATGCCCCGAGTGTAAAACCCGGCCTCGCACCCGCCCTGAAGCAAAAACCCCTGCGGGCGGCGACCGGCAGGGGTTGTGCAGAGAAACGCCGCCAGAGATGTCGTCCAGCGGCTGGGCGGCTTCTTGTGATTTACCAGCGGTCCGACCGCATGCGCAACTCCCACGCCCCGGCACGCAGCTCGTACACGCCCACGGCGCCGTAGCGCTGCTCGCCCTTGTCGTCCCAGGTCATGGTGCCGATGACCGGCGCGTAGCCGTTGATGCTGTGCATGGCCTTGGTGATGTCTTTGGGGTCCGCAGACTTGGCCTTCTGGATCGCGGCGGACAGCACATACATGCTGTCGTAGCTGTAGTGGCCACCGTAGGCGGGCGGCTTCTTGTACGCCTCGATGTACTTTTCAAGGAAGGGCTTGCCGGTGGTGAACTCCTTGGCCTCCAGCACGGGCGACGTGGCATAGATCCCTTCGACCATGCCCATGGCCTTGGTCATGTCGGTGGTCTTGATGGTGTCACCGCCCAATAGGCTCACCTTGGTGTGGTCGACTTTGCGCAGGGCTTCGAGCAGCGCCAGGGCCTGGAAGTCGTTGAGGGTGGAGACGATCACCTCGACCTTGGCAGCCTTCAACTCGCCCGCCAACGCGTCAAAAGCCACGGTCTTGTCGTCAAACGACTTGCGTACCAGCACTTCTTTCTTCTCAGCTTTCAGCTGCTCGGCGGCGCCGTCGGCCAGGCCCTTGCCGTAGGGGGTGCCGTCGTCCAGCGCGGCATAGCGGGTGGCACCCAGTTGTGTGGCGGCAAACGAGCCAATGGCGCGAGCCTGCAGGGTGTCGTTGGCCACCATGCGGAAGGTGGTGGGGAAGCCCAGTTGCGTGAACTTGGGGTTGGTGGAGATGGCGATCTGCGCGATGTCTTTGGCGGCGTAGATGGGAGCCGTCTCAATGCTGACACCTGAGTTGAGGTGGCCAACCACAGCCACCACACCGGCCTCCACCAGTTGCTGGGCCACGGTCTTGCCGGTGGTGGCGTCGGCCTTGTCGTCCACCGACACGACTTCCAGCGTCACCCGTTTGCCGTCTACGGTGTAGCCGCCCTTGTTCAGCTCGGCCACGGCCAGGTTCACGCCGTTGAGCAAGTCTTGCCCCAGGGCACCCAGCGGGCCGCTCAGGGGCTGCGCCACACCGATCTTGATGGTGTCGGGCACTTTGCTGCAACCCGCCATGAAAATGGACACGGCAAGGGCCGTCAGGGCCAGGCTGGCCGAGAAGCGCCGCCGGTCGATGTGTTGGTTCATGCAAAAAACTCCGTAGGAAGATATCAAAGTGACCGGATGTATATGCGACGCTGTTGCTGAAGGCCTACCGGGTATGCCCTGCCGCCTATCTCACTATTAGCAAGTTTCAGGCCCTGAAAGCCGCAAAGCCCCCCGAAGGCCCTGGAAACGAGGGTATGCACCGCTTTGATGCACCAATTTATGGCGTAAAAATTGCTTATGCTCAGGGCATGAATGAGGCTTTGCGCATCGTGGTGGTAGCGCCGGATCTGGCAGTCACCGACCCTGACGACGAACACGCCCTGCTGCAGGCAGAGCGGTCGCGGGCGCTGCGTATCGGGCTGCTGGAAAACAACTTCAACCTGGTGGCCACCCTGCCCGCCGACGTGTTTCTGAGCGACCGGCTGGCCCAGCTGCAGCCCGACCTGATCATCGTGGACGCCGAAAGCGAGGCCCGCGATGCGCTCGAACATGTGGTGATGGCCACGCGCAATGAGCGCCGCCCCATCGTGATGTTCACCAACGACGAAGACACCTCGCATGTAAAAGACGCCGTGGCAGCGGGAGTGTCTGCTTACATCGTGGCGGGCCTCTCACCCCAACGCATCCGCCCCATCCTGGATGTGGCCATGGCGCGGTTTCAGCACGAACAGGCCCTGCGCGCCGAGCTGGCCGACGCCAAGACCGAGCTGAAGGACCGCAAGACCATTGACCGTGCCAAGGGCCTGCTGATGCAGCGCCAGGGCCTGACGGAACAGGCCGCCTACGAAAAGCTGCGCAAGACCGCGATGGACAAGGGCCTCAAGCTGGTGGACGTGGCGCAGCGCATGCTGGATGTGATGGATCTGCTGGGGTAGGCAGATGACATCCCCCTGAGGCGCTGCGCGCCTTCCCCCTTCTCTCGAATCGCTGGCGCGACTCGGGAAGGGGGACGATGCCCTCGCTGCGGGGCGGCCCTTGCTTGGCATCTCTCGCCTGGACGGCGCGCGATGCCAACCGCTCCTCCCAAATGGTGCATCGCACAAAGGCAGTGCGGCCTTCCACCTTCGGCGAAGGCAACCATTTTTTAAACAAAATGACCTTGTAGCGCTTATTCAGAAAGCGCTGATAGCTATCCATTCAATAGCAAGCAGCGCTCCGAGATGGCGCAGCGCATGCTGGCACGCTGCTTGCATAGTCTTTGGCGAGACCAATGAAGGTCCCACCACTGACAGCACTGACCCAATGACGGGCTGGTGCTGACTCAAAGCCCCCCAATGGGCTTTGCCACGGACAAAGGCGTCCCTCTCCGAGGCCGGTATGCAAATGCAGCCAGCCCCGAAGAGGACGCCTTTTTTGCTTTGTAACGATGCGAGGAAATGCCCCATGACCGATCTGTTGAAAACCAGTCTCAACCGCCGCACCGTGCTGCAGGCCGCTACCGTGGGCGCCGTGGGCGTCAGCCCTGCCCTGCGCGCCCTGGTGCATGCCCAGGGATCGGACGCCCCCGAGAAGAAGGAAGTCAAGATCGGCTTCATCCCGCTGACCGACTGCGCCAGCGTGGTAATGGCCTCGGTGCTGGGCTTTGACAAGAAGTACGGCGTCACCATCATCCCCACCAAAGAAGCGAGCTGGGCCGGTGTGCGCGACAAGCTGGTGAATGGCGAACTGGACTTTGCCCACGTGCTGTATGGCCTGGTCTACGGCGTGCACATGGGCACCGCCGGTCCTAAGAAGGACATGGCCGTGCTGATGAGCCTGAACAACAACGGCCAGGCGATCTCGTTGTCAAAAGCGCTGGCCGACAAAGGCGCGGTAGATGGTCCGTCTTTGGCCGCTTTGATGGCCAAGGAAAAGCGCGAATACACGTTTGCGGGCACCTTCCCCACCGGCACCCATGCGATGTGGATGCACTACTGGCTGGCGGCTGCAGGCATCAACCCGCTGTCGGGCGCCAAGCTGATCACCGTGCCACCGCCACAGATGGTGGCCAACATGCGCGTGGGCAACATGGACGGTTTTTGCGTGGGCGAACCCTGGAACCACCGCGCCATCATGGATGGCATCGGAGTGACCGCCAACACCACCCAGGACATCTGGAAGGACCACCCCGAGAAAGTGCTGGGCACGTCGGCCGAGTTCGTCAAGAAGAACCCCAACACCACCCGCGCCGTGATGATGGCCGTGCTGGAGGCCAGCCGCTGGATTGACGCCAGCCTGTCCAACAAGATGAAGATGGCCGAGACCGTGGCCCAGAAGTCCTACATCAACACCAGCGTGGACGCCATCAACCAGCGCATTCTGGGCCGCTACCAGAACGGCATGGGCAAGACCTGGGACGACCCGAACCACATGAAGTTCTTCAACGACGGCGCGGTGAACTTCCCGTACCTGTCGGACGGCATGTGGTTCCTGACGCAGCACAAGCGCTGGGGTTTGATCAAGAGCCACCCCGACTACCTGACCGTGGCCAAAGAAATCAACCAGGTGGACCTGTACAAGTCGGTTGCCAGCGCCATGAAGATCAGCGTGCCCAAGGACGTGATGCGCACCAGCAAGCTGATCGACGGTGTGGTGTGGGACGGCAAAGACCCCGCCAAGTACGCCGACGGTTTCAAGATCAAGGCCTGACGGTACAGGCGAACTGCCAGCCGCCCACTGCCGACATCGCCCTTGCCGACCCCACCCGCCCCGCAAGCCCTGCACACAGGAGATCACCATGGTCAGTGCCGTCTTTCACTCCCCACTGGATGCAGCCGCCCCGGCTGCACAGAATGCTATGACTAATGTAGCTAGCAGCGCTTTATCCACAAGCGCTAGAGGCCAAAAACACTCAAAATCTGCAACCACTACAACGGGGACCGACTCCCCGGCAGCCCCGGCCCGCGACTGGGCCGCACTGTCGCGCAGCTTCTGGATGGCCGTGCTGCCTCCGCTGTGTGGCCTGGGTTTGCTGGTCGGCCTGTGGGCGGTGGTCTCCACCACCACGGGTGGCAGCATTCCGAACCCCAAGGACACCTGGTTGCAGGCGCTGGAAATTTTCAGCAACCCGTTCTACAGCAACGGCCCCAACGACCAGGGCGTGGGCTGGAACGTGTTGATGTCTCTCGAACGCGTCGCCATCGGGTTTGGCATGGCGGCGCTGGTGGGCATTCCGGCTGGCTTCGTGATCGGACGATTCAGCTTCCTGTCGCGCATGTTCAACCCGCTGATCAGCCTGCTGCGGCCGGTGTCGCCGTTGGCCTGGCTGCCCATTGGTTTGCTGGTGTTCAAGGGCGCCAATCCCGCCGCCATCTGGACGATTTTCATCTGCTCCATCTGGCCCATGATCATCAACACCGCCGTGGGCGTACAGCGCGTACCGCAGGACTACATGAACGTGGCCCGAGTGCTGAACCTGTCGGAATGGAAGATCGCCACCAAGATCCTCTTCCCGGCCGTGTTGCCCTACATGCTGACCGGCGTGCGTCTGGCCGTAGGCACGGCGTGGCTGGTGATCGTGGCGGCCGAGATGCTGACCGGCGGCGTGGGCATTGGCTTCTGGGTGTGGGACGAGTGGAACAACCTGAACGTCAAGAACATCATCATCGCCATCTTCGTGATCGGCATCGTCGGGCTGGTGCTGGAGTTCGCGCTCATCAAGCTGGCCACCGCATTCACCTTTGAAGAAGTAAAGGCATGAACATGAACACGAGCACATCCGCCCATCCTTCGATGTCCACCAAGTTCATCGAAGTCCATGGCGTCGAGCAAACCTTTAAGACCACCAAAGGCCTGTTCCCCGCCCTGCGTGACATCAATCTGACGGTTGCCAAAGGTGAGTTCGTGGCCCTCATCGGGCACTCAGGCTGCGGCAAATCCACGTTGCTCAACCTGATTGCCGGGCTGACCACGCCCACCAATGGCGTACTGCTGTGCGCCAACAAAGAAATCAAAGGCCCGGGGCCAGAGCGCGCGGTGGTGTTTCAAAACCACTCGTTGCTGCCGTGGCTGACCTGCTTTGACAACATCTACCTGGCGGTGGAGCGCGTGTTTGGCGGCAAAGAAACCAAGGCCCAGCTCAAGGCCCGCACCGACGCAGCACTGGCCCTGGTGGGCCTGACGCCTGCTGCGCAAAAACGCCCTGGCGAAATATCGGGCGGCATGAAACAACGCGTGGGCATTGCCCGCGCGCTGAGCATGGAACCCCAGGTGCTGCTGATGGACGAGCCCTTCGGCGCGCTGGACGCGTTGACGCGCGCCAAGTTGCAAGACGAGCTGCTGGAGATCGTCGCACGCACCCAAAGCACCGTGGTGATGGTGACGCACGACGTGGACGAAGCCGTGCTGCTGTCCGACAAGATCGTGATGATGACCAACGGCCCCGCCGCCACCATTGGCGAGGTGCTGTCGGTGGACCTGCCCCGCCCCCGCAAGCGCGTGGAACTGGCCGAAGACCCGCAGTACGTGCACTACCGCAAGGCGGTGATCGACTTTTTGTACACCCGCCAGGGGCACGTCGAAAAAGCTGCTTAAAAGAGTGCAACCCCCGAGGCGCTTCGCGCCTTCCCTTCTCTCGAATCGCGTTGCGATTCGGGAAGGGGGACGCCGCCAGATCAGCGTAGCAGCAGCGGCCCTTGCGCGGCGGCCCTGGCCTGGGCAGCGCGTGCTCAACCCGCAGTGATCCCAGTACGGTACACGGGCAGAAGGGAAACTACTCCCAGCAAAAATGGGGGCTCTGACCAGATTAGTCAGAGCCCCATTTTTGCCTTCAGTGGCTACCGGTGATGTAGTGCTCCAGTTGCTCAATGATGAATTTCTGCTCCGAAATGATGTCCTTGACCAAGTCACCAATGGAGATCATGCCCACCAGCTTGCCGCTGCCGTCCACCACGGGCAGGTGGCGCAGGCGGCCGGTACTCATGATCTGCATGCACTGCTCGCTGGTCTGCTCGGGCCGAACAAAACGCACCGCGGTGGTCATCACATCGCGCGCCAGCGTGGCGGCTGACGTGCGGCCCAGCAGCGCAATCTTTCGCGCGTAATCACGCTCGGTGAAGATGCCCGCAATGGTGTCCCCTTCGGTCACCACCAGGGCACCGATGCCCTTGTCCGCCATGAGCTGGAGCGCGTCGTACACCGATGTATTGGGTGTGATGGTGTGAACCGTGGCGTCCGGTTTGGACTGAAGAATTTTGGCAACACTTGTCATGAAAACCTCCCTCGTAAGACCTGGAACAGGCACAGTGAGATTTCAGCCCATAAGCCTGCAACGCGCAACCCACGCAAGCCCGATTCACCCCTCGTTTCGCGCTTATTCCTGGGGCGTGGATGCATTTGTTTCGCGCCTGTTGCATTCACCGTGGCGCGAAACAAACCGAAAAGAACCGAAACGGCGACGAGAAGACGCTGTTAGCACCGGTCGGCACCATTGCGGTCATGTTCAACGCGATTTGCAAACAACCCTCCGGCTCCACCCTGTGCCTGCACAGAAAAGGCCGCTCGATTGTTTCCAATACCGGAACAGTCAGTTTGCGACTCGGTAGTTTTTCTCTGAACACCGCCGGCGTACAGTTCAACCCATCGATGAGCCGAACCCGCAAGGCGACTCACCGAACCCGGGTTGAGGCAGTTTATTGAGTCGCTTTCTTCCCGGATTTTTTGAGACGCTTTTTTAACTTCAAAGGACTTATCAATCATGAACACCACCGCACGTTACCTCTCCATCGCCGCTGTTGCCGCTTTCGCTTCTTTTGGCGCCCACGCTGACGAAGCCGATTCTTCGCAGTTCGCCCTGAAGTTCGATACCAACCGCACCCGCGCTGAAGTGGCTGCTGAAGCTGCCACCGTCGCCCAGACCCGCTCCATCGAGCCAGCAGGTTCCCGTGTGGTGACTTACAAGTCGACGGTTGACCGCGATGTTGTGCGCGCCGAGGCTGCTGCGCAAGCCATGCGCACCGGCCGCGTTGGCCCAGCCGAAGGCGGTTGATTCAACGGATTGAATCCAAGGCTTTGTACTTCCCGTATTCCAGATACCTCGTCCCCATTTTTTGAATTTCACCGGAGTTTCACCATGAACAAGACCGCACGTTTCCTCTCTCTCGCCGCTGTTGCCACTTTTGCTTCTTTTGGCGCGCAGGCTGACGAAGCTGATGCTTCGCAGTTCGCCACCAAGTTTGAAACCAGCCGCACCCGCGCTGAAGTGATGGCAGAAGCGTCCACGGTGCCCCAGACCAGTGGTGCAATTCCTTCGGGTTCGCGTGCTCTGGTCTACACGTCCACCGCTGACCGCAGCGCCGTGAACGCCCAGGCAGTGGACGCCGTGCGCACCGGCAAGATCTCTGCTGGCGAAATCGGTTCGCTGTAATTCGCCCCGTCTCGCTGCAGCTCGCACTACGGACAGCCTGCAAAAGGCCGAGGCTCCGAAAGGAGCCTCGGCCTTTTGCCATTGAGGCTCCAAAAATTTGTTCCTACCCACGTCAAATCGAAACAAACCTTACATCTGGGGTCAGAAAACCTGTCCATAAAATGCCCGCGTGAAATGCCTACCAGGCCAGCGGATGGGTGGTCATGCTGGTTTCCGCAGCAATGTTTCAAGGAGCAGGTGGCAACACCTACAAAAATCACTGGGTGGTGCTGAACGGCCCGATTTCGGTCAACGGCAGGCCCATCAGCAGCTACAACAGGACCAACAAACCCGACCTTGACACTGCCTCGATCCAGGCCAGGGTGTTCACTTGGGGCAATGAGTCACAGGGCCTGGCCACCACCAAGTCGCTGCCCCATCTTTCACATTTTCTGAAGTGCTTCCACGGGGGCATTGCCTTTTCATCCATTCCGTAGCCGCCTTGCAGGATCGCTTTATGCCCTCGTTCCTTCACGCTCCCGAGTGCCCTTTTCCAGAGGCTGCTTGGCGACTCCGTGCCATTGCTTCTGTCATGGCGCTACTGTTCGGCACCAGCCTGCAAGCCGCTACGCCACGGCCCGACCAAACAGCGCGCACTTCGCCGCCTCGGGGGGACATGCCGGATATCAACATCCAGCCCACGCGGCTGGAGTCAGCAGGCGCCATCCATAACGATCACAGGACTCAGCAGCTTGTTTTTTCGCCCAAGGGCGATCGGTTTGCTCATGTCCATGACCGCGGACTGGAGTTGTGGCAAACCCAACCGCTCCAGCGACTCATCGGCATCCAGGAAACATCAGGGCTCGGCGTTCGCCAAGTGCAATTCAATCCCCAAGGCCAGCTGAACTACATCGATGGCCACAGGCACGCATGGGTCACAACTGATCTACAGCGTGGCGTGGGTGGCAAGGCGGAACTTATCAGCCCAGATGGGCGCTATGCCGTGCGTACCGGACTGCGCGAAGGCGAAGATGGTTTTGCCCCGCAGTTCTACAACGCCACGAGCGATGTGTACGACCTGCAGGAAAAGCGCAGCGTATGCCAGTT
Organism: uncultured Gammaproteobacteria bacterium; assembly: GCA_963784815.1. Lineage (GTDB taxonomy): Bacteria > Pseudomonadota > Gammaproteobacteria > Burkholderiales > Burkholderiaceae_C > Acidovorax. The sequence continues at coordinate 99,892 of CAWATB010000017.1, forward strand.
TCCGGCCATTGGATGGGTAACGAATGCGGCATTCACTGCGGATTGGTTTGCCGTTCAATTGGCATCCACGGGCCCTCAACCACCCAAGCCACTGGCTCTGTGCGATATAGCCACGGGGCGAGCCCTCATCATGCCGTTCGGCGATGCGCGCACCGTCACGCCGACTCTGGACCCACAAGGTCGCTGGCTGATGGTGCATGTGAGCGGTTCCCGCCTCCTTGGATTGTCGGACTGGCACGACAGCAAACTCTTCGCACTGCCTCTCGCTCAAAGCGCTTTCGCAAAGAATCCCTCCAACGAGCCCTATCCGTGCGCCGAACTGCCGTGTGGCCAGCCCGCGCCCGCTCCGACTGTGACTTTGCCTGAAGCAAAGCCGGTGACATCACCCGACGGAAACTGGCTGGCCGATTTGGGCAACGGTCCAACCGTCAGAATGCATAAAAGTCCGGATATGCAGCAAGTGGCCACCCTTACACATGGGCCCTATCAGAGGAGCACCAACCAAAGCACGG
>CAWATB010000018.1:0-66868 GCA_963784815.1 uncultured Gammaproteobacteria bacterium
GATTCCCAAGACCCCTGGTTCTGTACGGCCAGCAGTTCGCCAGCCGCCTGCTGCTGGGCACTCGCGCTACCCGCGCAGTGCTGGAGGCCGGCTGTGCTGCGGCTGCAGCCCGCCGTGACGGCGTCGCTGCGCCGTCAAGGTAGCAACCCCGCCGATAACGAGGAGCCTTGGGGCTTGCTGGCGAAGCTGAACGTGCCTGTATTGCCCAACACGGCCGGGTGCCACAGCGTGCAGGAAGCCATCACCACGGCGCAGATGGCGCGTGAGGTGTTCAGCACCCCTTGGATCTGGAGCTGCATCGGCGACGACTACACGCTGCAACCCTGAACCTGGTGGGCGCCGCAGAACACCTCATCAAGGAAGGTTTTCAGGTGCTGCCCTACTGCACTGAAGACCTGGTCAGCGTCTGGTGGAGGAGGCGGCCAGGAGGCCCGCGACGGCCGGGCCGCCCCCACTGGGCGCGGCCCCGTCAACCCGTAATCCTATTGCAGATGCTGCGCGAGCGCCTGGCATGCCGCCCCATGCTGTAGACGCGGGCCCTGCCCTCCCACGCTTGTCAGGTGATGGAGTGGAGTTACGACGGCGTGCTGCTGAACACCGCCGTGGCGCTGGCACAGAGCCCTGTTGCCATGGCAAGTGCGTTCGCCGATGCGTGGGTCGGGCTGCCCGCCACGCGGGCGCCATGTCGGCACAAGATGCCGCCCAGCCGAGCACCCCCGCGCCGGGCACCCCTTTCTGGCACCACGCCAATGCATAACACTGACGATACCCACACGACACCCCAGGCCATTGTTGCGTACCACGCAGCCACTTTTGCGGGTTTCGGTGCAGAGCAGCCCCCTCATCCGACTTCACACGAACCGGTCTACCAGGCCGCATTGAAGGCTTGCAGCTCCCTGGCTTCATTGCGCACGACGCGGAGTGCCTGGCCCGGGCTTGGCAAACGCAATCGCTGCGCACTGGCACATTTGAACCAGCGCAGTGGCCCGACCAACCAGACTTTGGCCTGCAAACCGTGCCACGTGCGCAGGCCTTTGCACCGTGCCCTGAACCCACTGGACCTTTACGCCGTGTGCCCTTATGCGGAGCACGGCTGGGCCGCATGGCACGCGCGGGTGTCCCACCCTGCTGCAACTGCGCTTCAAGTCCACCGACGCCACCGCCATCGAGCAGGAAGTTCACGCCCGCCGTGCAAGCGGTGGGGCACCAGTGCCCTGCTGTTCATCAATGACCGTTGTACAGCTATTGACGCGGGCGCTTACGGCATCCACCTCGGCCAGGAAGATCGACGCGCTGAGTGCGAATGAGCTGCAAACCCTGCGCGCATCGGGCCTGCGCCTGGGTGTCAGCACCCACGGATATGCCCAAATGGTGCGCGTGATGCCGTGGGCCCCAGTGTATTGCCACGGTGCCGCGTTTCCTACTACACTCAAAAAGATGGCGACCACCGCAGGGCGGGGCGGGGCGGGGGTGTACGCGCGTTTGCTGCGCCACTACCCCCAAGTCGCCATTCGGCCACTCGGTGGCGAACAGTTCTCGACAGGTGTTGGCTACGGTGTGGGGTCTATCGCGGTGGTGCGCGCGTTGGTGACGCGCCAGATGCAAGCTGCGGCTGTTCAGTTGATGTGCGAAATGGAGCCCACAAAAGGGCGGTAAACCAGGAACCGCGCCACTGAGAGACTCGGGCTCACGCCGCGCTGGCGCGCGATTCGGACCGAGCAGGGAGCCCGAAGCTCAGCCCCGAGCGCCTTGCAGTTTGTTGCGCTGTTCCAGTTCAAGGCGCCTTGACCAGATCCGTGTTGTCCATGCCAAACCCACCGCCTGCCCCGTGCAGCGGGTGGAGCGGTGACGGGCACCGCAGGGGGATCGCCGAGCGTGAGGTGCGGCGGCTCGGACAAGTCAAGATCCAGCGGCATGCCGCGCGCGGACAGGTCCCACGGCCTGCGCGGTGGTGCCCTTCATCGCCTCGGCCACCGCGCAAGGACCAGGTCAAAGTCGAACTCCAGGCTGTCGGCGCAGGGAGTCCAGCGCAATCTTCTTTTCTTCCGCCGAAGCCGAGGGCGTCGTGGTGGGTTTCTATCTGCGTTTCTGTCGTGGCGTGCTAGTGCGTGTGTGTGGCGTGGCGCAGGCTCGCCGCGCGCGGGGCGGTCCCGCGCGCATAGACAACAACAGCAGCAGGTCGTCATAGGCCGCCATGTCAAACGGCTCCACAGCTTCTGCGCCGGTGCGCGGGAACAAGGGAAAGCTTTTCGAGCAACACCGAGCAGCATCGGCGCGGTCCATGGCTTCGATGTTCCGCCAACAGCGCGTCGGTGTAGTGGTACAGCATGCGACCGGGGCGCGCTGAAACACCGTGAAACCCGGTACCTGGGCATTGAAGACAGACGAATCGCGCGCGTACTGTGCTGACTCTATCCACCCGGCTCAGGGTGTGATACAGCCGCAAAAGCTCTAGATACGCCAGGGGCGAGGATTCCCAGTGTCTGCGTCGGCATCCGCTTCGGCTTCGGCTTCGGCTTTGCACATCGTGAACCCTGAGGAGTTGTTCGACGTACAGCAGCAAGCGGAATTTTTTGTGTCCGTGGGGGAGCACCAACAAGCCATTGAGGTGCTTAGAGAACACATCGACCAGCACCGGGAATCCTCGCCCCTGGCGTATCTAGAGCTTTTGCGGCTGTATCACACCCTGAGCCGGGTGGATGAGTTCACGCAGTTGCGCACGCAGTTCATGCTGTTCTTCAATGCCCAGGTACCGGAGTTCACGGGTTTCCATCGCACGGGTCGCATGCTGTACCACTACACCGACGCACTGGCAGACATCGAGGCCGAGTGGACCTCGCCGAATGTGCTGGTGTTGCTCGAAAAGCTGCTGTTCCGGCGCACCGGCGCAGAAGCTGTGGAGCCGTTTGACATGGCGGCCTATGACGACCTGCTGCTGTTGTTGTCTATCGCGCAGACCACGCCCGCCAGCGCGCGCGGCGAGCCTGCGCCACGCAAGCGCACCACGCCGCTGGCACCGCCGCGGACAGAAACGCTGGTGGCAGAACCTACCGCGACGCCCTTGGTTGGCAGAAGAAAAGAAGATCTGCCGCTGGACTCCCTCGCCGCCAGCCTGGAGTTTGACTTTGACCTCGTCCCTGCGCAGGTGGCCGAGGCCATGAAGGGCACCACCGCGCCGGCAGTGCTGGACCCTGTCACCACACGCGGCATGCCGCTGGATCTTGACTTGTCCGAGCCGCCGCACCTCACGCTCGGCGATCTGCCTGCGGTGCCCGTCACCGCTCCGCCCGCTGCGGGGCAGGCGGTAGGGTTTGGCATGGACAACGATCTGGTCGAGCTGCGCCTTGAACTGGAACAGCGCAAGACGGAACCCAAGTAACCACCGCGCTCGGGGCTTGATGACTTCGGGCTCCCTGCTCGGTCCGAATCGCGCGCCAGCGCTCAGTGAGCCCGAGTCTCTTGAGTGGCGCGGTTCCTGGTTTACCGCCCCTTTGTGGGCTCCATCTCGCGCATCAACTGAACAGCCGCAGCTTCAGGATCTGGCGCGTTGACCAACGCGCGCACCACTGCGATAGACCCCACACCGGTCGCCAACACCTGTGCAAACTGTTCGCCACCAATGCCGCCAATGGCGACTTGGGGGTAGTGGCGCAGCAAACGCGCGTACACCCCCAGCCGGCCCACACCCTGCGGTGCGGTCGCCATCTTTTTGAGTGTGGTCGGAAACACGGCGCCCATGGCGATGTAGCTGGGGCCCACGGCATCAGCGCGCACCATTTCGGCATACCCGTGGGTGCTGACACCCAGGCGCAGGCCCGATGCGCGCAGGGTTTGCAGCTCATTCGCACTCAGCGCGTCCAGATCTTCCTGGCCGAGGTGGATGCCGTAAGCGCCCGCGTCAATGGCTGCTTGCCAATGGTCATTGATGAACAGCAGGGCGCTGGTGCCTTGCACCGCTTGCACGGCGGCATGAACTTCCTGCTCGATGGCGGTGGCGTCGGTGGACTTGAAGCGCAGTTGCACGGTAGGGACACCCGCGCGTGCCATGCGGCCCACCCATGCTGCATCCGGCAGCACGGCGTAAAGGCCCAGTCGGTTCGGGCACGGTGCAAAGGCCTGCGCGCGTGGCACCGGTTGCAGGCCAAAGTCTTCAGGTTGGTCGGGCCACTGCGCTGGTTCAAATGTGCCAGTGCGCAGCGATTGCGTTTGCCAAGCCCGGGCCAGGCACTCCGCGTCGTGCGCAATGAAGCCCAGGGAGCTGCAAGCCTTCAATGCGGCCTGGTAGACCGGTTCGTGTGATGTCGGTGCAGGGGGCTGCTCTGCACCGAAACCCGCAAAAGTGGCTGCGTGGTGCGCAACAATGGCCTGCGCCATGGCGTCGGCGTTGTGGGTATCGTGAGTGTTATGCATTGGCGTGGTGCCAGAAAGGGGTGCCCAGCACGGGGGTGCTCGGCTGGGCGGCATCTTGTGCCGACATGGCGCCCGCGTGGCGGGCAGCCCGACCCGCGTTGACCGCATCGGCGAACGCACCTGCCATGGCGACAGGGTCTTGTGCCAGCGCCACGGCGGTGTTCAGCAGCACGCCGTCGTAACCCCACTCCATCACCTGACAAGCGTGGGAGGGCAGGCCCAGGCCCGCGTCTACCAGCATGGGCACGTCCAGGCGCTCGCGCAGCATCTGCAATGCATACGGGTTGACGGGGCCGCGCCCAGTTCCAATGGGGGCGGCCCAGGGCATCACGGCCTGGCAGCCTACGTCCACCAGACGCTGGCACAACACCAGGTCTTCAGTGCAGTAGGGCAGCACCTGAAAACCTTCCTTGATGAGGTGTTCTGCGGCGCCCACCAGGTTCAGGGTGTCGGGTTGCAGCGTGTAGTCGTCGCCGATCAGCTCCAGCTTGATCCAAGGGGTGTTGAACACCTCACGCGCCATCTGCGCCGTGGTGATGGCTTCCTGCACGCTGTGGCACCCGGCCGTGTTGGGCAATACAGGCACGTTCAGCTTGCGCAGCAGCTCCCAAAAGCTGCTGCCGCTTTCGGCGGGGTTGCTACCTTGGCGGCGCAGCGACGCCGTCACCATGGCGGGCTGCGCGCGCAGCACGGCGGCCTCCAGCACTGCGGGTGATGGGTAGCGCGAGGTGCCCAGCAGCAGGCGGCTGGCGAACTGCTGGCCGTACAGAACCAGGGGGTCTTGGGGAGTCGAAGAAATCATGATTACTATGTTTTTAATAGCTATTAGCGCTTATTGGATAAGCGCTAGCGGCCAATTTGACTCAAATTCTCATCCCGAAGCTCATCCCCCTGTCACGGGGGAGATGATCTCCACCCGGTCGCCGGGTTGCAAGGCCTGTGCGGCATAGCGGGTGTTGGGCACAAAGGTGGTGTTGACGGCCACCGCAAAGGGTGGGCGCGCTGCGATGGCGGCCACGGCGTCAGCCACGGTGGCGCCATCAGGCAGATCGTGCGGGGTCTGATTGATGGAGATGTTCATGCGAATGCGTGGGCGGCGGCGCTGGATGGAGCAGTGGCGCTTGGCGCCAGATCCAGCGACAGATCAAATCGTTGCGAAAGCGCTGATTGTCCGGTGTTCAGCACTTCCAGGGTCACGTCGAGCAGGGCGGGCGAGATCATGAATCCATGCCGATACAGCCCATTGATCTCCAGTACACCGGGGCGGGGCTGGCGGATGGCGGGCAGGTTGTCGGGCAGGGTGGGGCGGCATTGCGTGGCCACTTCAAGGATGCGGCCCTCGGCAAAGCCGGGATGCACGGCGTAAGCGGCGCTCAGCAGTTCCAGGGTCGAGCGCACGCTGGCAGGCGACAGGTCATCCGATTCGATCTCGGTCGCACCGATCACAAACAGGTGGTCTTGTTTGGGTGCGATGTAGATCGGGTAGCGCGGGTGCACCAGCCGGGTAGGGCGTTGCAAGGTCACATCGGGGGCGTGGATGCGCACGACCTCTCCACGCACACCGCGCAGCGCGGACCACTGGCCCTTGGCGCCCAGGCCACGGCAGTCCAACACCCAGTCGGGCTGGCCTGGCTTGCCGGGGGCAAACGACTCGGGCGATTGCGGTGTGTGCCAGTGCATGTGCACCGACAGCCGTTCCATCTCAACCACCAGCGCGGCCAGCAGTTGGCGGTTGTCCAGCTGGCCTTCGCCGGGCAGGTACAGCCCCTGCGCAAAGCGGTGCGCCAGGGCCGGCTCGGCGGCAGCCAGCGCGCCGCTGTCCAGCTTCTGCAACGGAGGCAGTTCGGACAAAATGACTTGGTTGGATTCGAGCTGGCGGGTAAAACGCTGGGCCTCGGCGGCGTCCTGCCTGTGCCACACGATCAGCGTGCCAGCCTGCTGAAAAAACACCGGTTGTGCCAGCGACTGCAACAGTTGCGGCCAGCGGTTGAGCGCATGGTGGCCCATGCGCACCACGCCGGGCTCGGTGATGGCCGATTCGGCCAGCGGTGCCAGCATGGCGGCTGCGACGGTGGCGGCGGAATGTTCAGCGGCGGCACTGCCCGCATCGAAGATATCCACCCGGTGCCCCTGGCGGGCCAGCTCGACCGCAAGCAATCGGCCCATGAGGCCCGCGCCCAAGATGGCAAAAGAAGACGGTGGAAGTGACATGCGTGCAGAGTTGTCCGTGTGCTGGTAGTCAAGCATGGACAAAACGGGGCTGTGCCGCTTTAGGAAACTCCCCACGCCAGCATGACCTGGATCGGGTAGCGGGGCCGCTGTACGCACGCAGTTCGCTGCGCGAGCCCCAGGGTATTTCTCAGTCCCCCGGCGATCATTCGTCGGTTTGGCGGGACACCCCTGTTTCGTCCGGAAAAATGAATTACAGCACATCAACTGGCGGGGCTTTTTTGCGCTGGCTCATAGGCCATAATTTTTGCTATGACTTCCTTGACCCCTTCGCCTTCCACCGGCCGCCGCTACGCGCGTGTACTTTCCATCGCCGGGTCCGACAGCGGCGGCGGGGCTGGCATACAGGCTGACCTCAAAACCTTCAGCGCCCTGGGGTGCTACGGGATGACGGCCATCACCGCCATCACGGCACAGAACACCTGTGGCGTGATCGGCATCCACGGCATTCCGCCCGAGATGCTCAAGGCCCAGATCGACGCCGTGGTGCAGGACATTGGCGTGGATGCGGTGAAGATCGGCATGCTGCACTCGCCCGAGGTGGTGCGCGTGGTGGCTGATGCCATTCGTACGTATCAGTTGCCCCATGTGGTGCTCGACCCGGTAATGGTGGCCACCAGCGGCGACCGGCTGATTGCCCAGGAAACGGTGGCTGTGCTGGTGCGCGAACTTTTCCCGTTGGCTGAGGTGATCACGCCCAACCTGGACGAAGCAGGCTGGCTGCTGGGTCGGCGCATCGAAGGGGTGGAAACACTGGACGAGGCTGCCCAGGCGCTGCGTGCGCTGGGCGCCCGTGCGGCGCTCCTCAAAGGCGGGCATTTGCCGGGGGACTGGGTAGTTGATGTGCTGGCCTTGCCAGACGGGGAGTGCCAGCGGCTCGCGTCAGAGCGAATCGCCACCCACAACGGGCATGGCACCGGTTGCACCCTGTCGTCCGCCATTGCTGCACACCTGGCTCTGGGTGCGACGCTGCAACAAGCGGTGGAGCGCGCCCGCGCCTACATCCTGGGTGCTATTGCTGCAGGGGCAGATGTGCACACGGGCCGCGGCCATGGGCCGTTGAGCCACGGTTATGCGCCGCTGGCCCAACGGGTGCTGCAAGACTGATTTTGACGATCTGTGCGGTCCTTGCGCCGCTCGCGCGTCACTCGCGGTGTGGCGTATCAGACCACCTGCGCGAAATGGCTGCGCAAGTAGGCGATGATTTTTTCGGAGTCGTAGAGCCAGTGGCTGTTACCGGCTTCGTCCGTGATTTTCAGACACGGCACCTTGGTGTGGCCCCCTTGCCGCGTCAGTTCGGACCGGGCGGGGCCTTCCGGCTGCGCGTCCACCTTCGAGATATTCAGTGACAAACGGCGCATTTCCTGGCGCACCTTGATGCAGAAAGGGCAGGTTTTGTACTGGTATAGCGCAAGGGCGCGGCACGATTCGTCGACGGATTGCTGCCCTGCCTCAGAGCGCACAACCCCTTTGGGGCGGGTCAACGCCTCCTTGAGCAGCATCACGGGGCCCAGAACTACACGCAGGGTCTTGAAGAAGGTTCGCACTAAAAATTTCATGGGCCATTTTAGGCAGTCCATGTGTTGCCCTTTTTATAGGCAGACCACGGACTGCAGGTTTCAAATTGCTCAGTGGCGGGGGCGAGTGGCGAACGCCAGCGCAAAACACAGCACCAGCGTGGGCAACGCCGCGCCAAGCACGGGGGAGACCTTGGGTATCAGGTGGTAGAACGCAACGCCCCCCAACCAGATCGCCACCGGCACGGGGTTGACTTTGCGCGCCTGCGCCAACAGTGCTGGTGCGTTGGTGCCAAAGGCCAGCCGCCCCAAAATCACGCCAAACAGCGGCACAAATACCGAGCTGAGCAGCAGCAAAAACGGCTCAAGGCTGTGCATAGGCAGTACCAGGGCCAGGCCTGTACACACGGCAGCCACCGCCAGGCCCCACTTGCGCACGCCCCAGCGTGGCACAAGGCTGTGGGCCGACACGGCGCCTGAATAGGTGTCGCCATAGGCGTTGTCCACCTCGTCGATCAGGATCAGCGACAGCGCAATCAGTCCGCCCTGGGCAAGCAGCAACGCCTGCACCAGGTCCTTGCTGGGCAGCGTCAGCGCCACCAGAACACCGAGTGAGTAGCACCACATATTTGCCAGTGCATAGCCCAGCCAGGTGCCGCGCAGGGCCGAGCCACCGTTTTTGCCGTGGCGCGCATAGTCGGCCACCAGGGGCAGCCACGAGATGGGCATGGCGATCACCAAGTCCAGCGCAGGGAACACCCCCATGCCGCCTGCACCCTGGCGGTTCCACAGCGCATCAAACCCTTGTGCCTGTGCCAGCGACAAAAACTGCCACGACAGCCAGAGCAGCGACAGCACCACCAGCGGCAGCGCCACGCGGGCAATCACCTTGCGCACCAGCTGCACCATCGATCCGCTGATGAGCAGCATCACCACGCCACCCCACAGGAGCGTGGCCAGCACGGGCCAGTGGGCACCGGCCATGGCGCCCGACTGCTGGCCAATGGCCACAGTGGCATCGCGCATTACCACCAGCTCGAACGTGCCCCAACCAACGAGCTGCACGATGTTCAGAATGATCGGCAGGCTGGCAAACGTGCGGCCATACACCGCGTGCATCAGCCCGGCGCTGGCCAAGCCGCTGTCGCATCCGAGCTTGGCCACCCAGCCCAGCAGACCCGCGCCCACGATGGACCCGGCCACGATGGCAATGAGCGCTTCTTTGGTGCCCAACGCTGGCATCAGGTACGCACCCACCTGCATGACCAGCAAGCCCACGCCCAGGCTGAACCAGAGCGAGGCGTGGTCATGCCACTGGAAGACACGGCGGTCGGGAGAGACGGGGGCCAGCGCTTCGTTGGCGGGCGCGGCGGGAGATGAGGACATGGAAAGGCTCCGTAGCAGTACAGAGCAGGGGCCGCCCGCCAGCGTGCCCCGAGTCATTGAATTCAGGGCAGTGTCATGGCGGACGTGCTTCCCTGCGCGAGGATGATCTCAATCAGGTTCAAAGGGACTCTCTCAGTCGATTCCGGTGGCCCGGCATCGACACCCCTAGCGTTGGCGGTCCCGAAGGAACGCGGGAGCTATTGTAGTGGGGCAATCAGGGCGCGGGACCGGCGATGGGGATGGCGTAGTGCATGACCGAGCTATCGGCCGTCGGGTGGTACTGCGAGCCGTAGATCTCAAGATCAGGCCCCAGGGTGTGCGATTGCCCGGCTGACAACAGCCAGCTCGAATAGATGTAGTTCACCGTCGCATCGACATTTTGCGCAGCGCCGCGGTGGGTGAAGCGTGCATAGGTCGAAGCGGGGATTTCCATGGCCACCATGCCCGGCGGCAACGCGCCGAGGCCACGCACTTCGATGCACGCCAGGTAGCGCAGCTCTTCCGTATGTGGCCCCGCAGGCGCCACAACGCCGTAGCAAACGCCGGGTACGGCATTGGAAACCTCGCCCAATCGAGCGATGAATTGCGTCCACAGCGGTGGCAACTTCTTGCCCAGATTGTTCTTTTCGGAATCAACGCCGTAGTAGTCCGTCGGCAGCCCGACCATCTGCATCGCGCGCTGCTGCTGAATGTCGGGTTCCAGCGAGATGTTGTGGTTAATGTGCGCGAGGTAGCTCCCGTCAAACCGGATCTTGCGCACGAACAGCGAGCGGTTGCCCATCTTGCGGTACTGCGATGGCGTGATCCGAAAACAATCCCGGAACGCGCGCGTGAAGCTCTCCTGCGTCTCGTAGCCCGCCGTGAGCGCAATGTCGAGAACGCTCAGCCGCGTGTTGGTCAACTGCTCCAGCGCGTTGGCGAACCGGCGCGAACGGATGTAGGTCTTCAAGGTTTCGTTGGTGAGGGCCTTGAAGATCCGCTGGAAGTGCCACTGGCTCATCCCCGCCGCCCGTGCCACCTCGGCCAGTTCGATATCGGATTCGAGATGGGCTTCGATGAAATCGATGCCCTCCTGGATTTGCCGGAGATAAAGCACGGGTGGGACTGTCCGTTCAAGGGGTTTCAAAGAAGCCGGTCATCGCAACCAGGCGGTTTTGATCGTTGTAGCGACCGTAGCTCACGCCTTCCCCTATCACCTGCCCGCTGCCATCCACCATGTTCCATTTGGCAATGCTCTGCTGGTTGTGGCTGGCGAAGTAGTGGGTGACGAAGTGGCCGCCGGGCACCTGGCGGTGAAAGTCGTCCATGTAGGCGGTCAGTTGCGTCCAGCCCTGGGCAGTGGCCAGTGGGTCGTTGTAGGTGCAGGCCGGGTCGAGGGACTGGGAAAACAGGGCCTCCCTGTCATTGGCCGAGTCGGTCTTCCACGACGCGGTGTAGGTGTCCCAGATGGATTGAAGGGGTTGTTGGCTCATGGTGTGCTCCTGGTGGGTGGATGGAGACACCATCGTGCCGAGCGCCTTCGCGCCTTTTGGACATTTTGTGCTTATTTGTGGGCACGCCCTTGTGGCGTGAGATCCACGGCGCCCTTGTCCGCCGGACTATGCGCTGGCGGAAGGCGAGGATGTCGGTGCTACACCCAGCAGTTGGTGCAGCCGCGGGCTGGTGGTTGTGTACTGCAGGGCCACCTTGTCACCCTTCAATGCCTCGGCGGCGCCAAAGGCCGCCAGCGTGGCCTCGTGAAAGCCACACAGGATGAGCTTGCGTTTGCCGGGATAGGTGTTGATGTCGCCCACGGCGTAGATGCCGGGCACGCTGGTGCGAAAAGCCTCGGTGTCCACCACCAATTGCTTGCGGTCCATCGCGATGCCCCAGTCCGCGATCGGCCCGAGGCGGGGGGAGATACCCAGCACGGCGACGAGTAGATCAAGCGGCAGGGCGCGGGTCGAGCCTTCAGCGTCCACCACCTGCAACGCGGTCAGGTGGTCGCCAGACACATCGATCCCGGTGATTTGTGCTGCTTCGACGGCGATGCGCCCGGCGTCGCGCAGTTGCTGCAGGCGCTGCAGCAGCGCATCGGGCGCCTGGAAGACGTCGCGGCGGTGCAGGAGGCTCACGCGTGCGGCAAGGCCTTGTTCCGCCAGTTCCACCGCGCGCGCCACTGCGGGCTCGTCGCCACCGTGCACGACGATGTTCTTCCCCGTGACGTCCACGCCCGAAGGGAGGTTTTGGTAGTGCAACTGCAAGCCCACAAAACGCTCGATGCCCTCGATCTTGAGGATGCGTGGCACAAAGGCCCCAACACCGGCCGCGATGAACACCGAACGGGTCAGCAGTTGTGCCCCGGCGCTGGTCTGCAAGCAGCAGGCGGCCATCGGGCTGGGGCGCCAATGACGAAACCAGGGTGTTCAGGTGCCAGTGCGGCTTGAACGGTGCAATCTGCTGGAGCAGCAGTTGCGCCAGTTCACGGCCACGTACAGACCGGAATGCCCGGGGATGTCGTAGATCGGCTTGTCGCCATACAGCTCGACGCACTGACCGCCCGCATGGGGTAGGGCGTCGATCAGGTGGGCGGTGATGCCTTGCAGACCGAGCTGGAAGACCTGGAACAGGCCCACCGGGCCTGCGCCGATGACGACGGCGTCGGTTTCTACAACAACAGCAGCTTGCAAAGCTTGGCTCACCAGCAGCTTGCAGTACTACTTGATCAGCTCGTTGACCTTGCCCGGCTTGCCGTTCCACTCGTCGGCGTCAGGCATGGCCGGCTTGCGTTTGGTGATGCTCTTCCAGCCGTCAGCAAAGGACAGTTCGGCGTTGAGCTTGATGAAGGCGAGCTGCTCGGCCGGCAGGTCTTCTTCGGCAAAGATGGCGTTGGCCGGGCATTCAGGGATGCAAACCGCGCAGTCGATGCACTCATCGGGGTCGATGACGAGCATGTTCGGGCCTTCGCGGAAGCAGTCCACGGGGCACACGTCCACACAATCGGTGTACTTGCACTTGATGCAGTTTTCGGAGACGACGTGGGTCATGACAGGAGTTGTGTGGGTCGGTGAAAACCCTCGATTTTAAGAGCTTTCACAGACCTTTGGTTACAGGGGCCCTCACCCCGATGGGGTGACTGGGCTTTGAGGCGCTGATCTGGATCAGTTCGGGATCAGTTAACCAGCACGGCGCCAGCCGTTTTGTGGCTGGCGGTGTCGACCAGGATCAGCGAGCCCAGCACGCGGGCTTTGCCAAAGGGAGCCGCCGGAATCGCCTCTTGCAAAAGCAGCTCTACGTGCCCGATGGCGTTGGGGCCAAGCTGCGTGGCGTCTTCTTCAGCCAGCGAATTGATGTTGAGCCGGTGCACCACGGCCTTGACCTTGGCCTTGACCCAGCGGTGCCCATGCAGCGCCCAGTACACGCGGCCTGCGACCAGGGGTTCGTCGTCCATCCACGCGATGGTGGTGCGCAGCTCGCGGCTGGCGGGCCATGCGGGCGTGGCGGCGGGCGTGTCGCCAAAGTCGTCATCGGCAGCCGGTGCTGCGGCAGCCGTGGGCGCGGCCAGAATCCAGTCGCCGCGCGACACGTCCACCTCGCGGTCCAGGATGATGCCGGCGCTGGTGCCCGCAGGCACGTCGCCAGGTCGGCGCGCATGGTCCAGCACCTGTGCCACGGTGGCCAGTTGGCCGCTGGGGAAGATCTGTACTGCCGCGCCGGGGGCAAAGGTGCCCGCGGCCACACGGCCCCAGAACACGCGTCGGCCCTGGCTGGTGTCGGCCGAAGACGACGAAGACTTTTCGACCCACTGCACCGGGAAGGCCAGCGGCAAACCCGTGTCTGCAGGCGTGTTGGGCAGCACTTCCAGCACCTGCAGCAGCGTGGGGCCTTCGTAGCCGCACCAGCCTGCGTGCGCGTCCACCACGTTCCAGCCCTTCAGCGCCGACACCGGCACCGTGGCGCGCACGGCAATGCCCGCGTCCTGGGCAAATTTGGTTAAGGCGCCCTGGATGTTTTTCCAAGCCAGCGCGGGGTCCTCGACCGCGTCGAGCTTGTTCACGGCAAACACCAGCGAGTGCACGCGCAGCAGGTGCGCCAGCAGGCTGTGGCGGCGGGTCTGGGGCAGCAGGGCCAGGCCGGGGTTCTTCCAGTCGAGCTTGGTGGCATCGACCAACACCACGGCCGCATCGGCACTGCTGGCGGCGGTGACCATGTTGCGGGTGTATTGCTCGTGGCCCGGCGCGTCGCCAATGATGAACTTGCGTTCTTCGGTGGCGAAGTAGCGGTAGGCCACGTCAATGGTGATGCCTTGCTCGCGCTCGGCGCTGAGGCCGTCCGTCAGCAGGGCCAGGTCAGTCTCGCCCTGGCGCTGTACGCCGGCCAGGTGGTCTTGCAGCACGGCCTTGCTGTCCACCAGCAGGCGGCCGATCAGCGTGCTCTTGCCATCGTCGACCGAGCCGCAGGTGATGAATTTGAGCGCGGAAATATGGTCATTTTGGCCGCTAGCGCTTGATGGATAAGCGCTAGTAGCTATCGAATTGGTAGTGGTCATCAGAAGTACCCGTCTCAGAAATAGCCGTCTTTTTTGCGCTTCTCCATCGAAGCGTCGGAGGTCTTGTCGTCCATGCGCGTGGCACCGCGTTCGCTCACGTCGGCGGCCAGGGTCTCGATCACGATGTCGGCCGCTGTGGCTGCCGTGCTTTCCACGGGCGCGGTGCAGGTGATATCACCCACGGTGCGAAAGCGCACATCGCGCGTTTCCACCACGTCACCTTCGCGCGGCGGCGTCAGTTCGGTCACGGGCATCAACAGGCCCTTCTTGTCCACCACCTGGCGCTTGTGGGTGTAGTAAATGCTGGGCAGGGCAATGTTCTCGCGGTCGATGTATTGCCACACATCCAGTTCGGTCCAGTTGCTGATGGGGAACACGCGGAAGTGTTCGCCCGGTTGCAGGCGAGTGTTGAACAGGGTCCACAGCTCAGGCCGCTGAGCCTTGGGCTGCCATTGGCCGAAACTGTCGCGGTGGCTGAAGATGCGCTCCTTGGCGCGGGCCTTTTCTTCATCGCGGCGGGCGCCGCCGATCAGGGCATCAAAGCGGAACTCTTCAATCGCTTCGAGCAGCGTGACCGATTGGTGCACGTTGCGCGATTCGCCGGGGTGCGCCAGGCGCACGGTGCCGCGCGCCATCGAGTCTTCGACATTGCGCACGATGAGCTCGGCGCCCAGTTCCTTCGCGCGGAAGTCGCGGAAGTCCGTCACTTCGGGGAAGTTGTGGCCCGTGTCGATCATGAGCAGCGGGTACGGAATGCCGCCGCCGCTGGCCTTGGTGCCAAAGGCCTTTTCGGCGCACTTGAGCATGACCAGCGAATCCTTGCCGCCCGAGAACAGCAGGGCGGGGCGTTCGAAGGCGGCGGCCACCTCGCGCAGGATGAAGATGGTTTCTTCTTCCAGCGCATCGAGGTGCGAGTTGTTCAGGTGGTAGCTCATGTTGTTGGTGTTCTTCTCAAGCAGCGCGGTATCGGTACGGGCGTTCATGGTCGGATGCGGGTTGGGCGAGCGGAGCTGTGGGCTCAGTGCGCAATGTGAAGACCGCATTCGCGGTTGTCTTCGCCCTTGGTCGGGTCCACGTAGTCGAAGTTGTTGGGCAGGCCGTGCTTCACGCAGTACTCGTGCAGGTCCTTGGACGACCAGTGCAGCAGCGGCGCGACCTTGATCAGGCCATCGGGGTTGATGCTGACCGGGTCCATCTGCGCACGCACGGCGGTGTCGGTGGCGCGCAGGGCGGTGAACCAGACCTTGGGCGCGGTCTCGCGCAGGGCGCGGGCAAAGGGCTCGAGCTTCACTTCTTCGGTGAAGGCCGCGTGGCGCGGATCGTCCAGCGCGGGCGTGGCGCCGTCCACGGCCTCGCGGTGCGCGCGCGAGCGGCGGGGCAGGTAGATCTTGCAGGTTCAGGCCCAGCTGCTTCGTCACCTCGTCCGCAAAGCGGTAGGTGGCTTCGGTGTTGTAGCCGTTGTCCATCCACACCACCGGCACATCAGGGTTCACCTGCGACACCATGTGCAGGATCACTGCCTCGAAGGGGCGAAAGTTGGTGGTGACGATGGGGCTTTGGCCCAGGCCCAGGGCCCAGGCGACAAGACCCTCGGCGTTGCGGCCGAGTTCAGCGTTGATGCGTGCAAGATCGAATGGGCTCATGGTGCTATGGGATAAGTGCGCGGGCAGGCTTGGGCAAGGTGCGGGTCAGGCAGCCTTGCTGGCAAACAGCGGCTGGGGGTTGACGGCGTCGCCTTGGTAGAAGCCGGGGAACATCTCGAACTGGCGCTGTGCGTCGGCCACGTCCACGCCGTCGCGCAGTACGGCGCTGGAGAAACCCGTGCGCTGCATCTGCACCAGTTGGTCGATCAGCACATCTCCGGTGGCGCGGATGTCGCCTGCAAAACCGCGGCGGCGGCGCAGCAAAAAAGCCTGGCTGAACGCGCGGCCATCCGTGAAGTTGGGGAAGTGCAGGTCTACGCGGTCAACGCCTTCCAGCGGCAATTGCAGGGCGTCGGCATCGTTGGCCAGGGCCACCACGCGGGTGTCGCCTTCGGCGGGCGGCTGGTGGTCTTGGGAGGCAAGGATTTTCATGGTGTCGTCTGTCAATGCGGTGGGCGTGGCTCAGGCGGTGGCCAGCGCTTCGGGGGCGGGGTGGCGGGCCGATTTGGCGGCGTCCTTGAACGGGTCCAGGCCGGTGCGGCGCACGGTGTTCTGGAAGGTCTCTCCGCTCTCGCGCAGGTCGCGGTAGGTGCCCAGCACGGCCTCGATCACGTCCGGCACTTCGGCCGCCGAGAACGAGGGGCCAATCACCTTGCCGGCCACGGCGGCGCCCGACAGGTCCGAACCGTCCGAGCCGCCCAGCGTGACCTGGTACCACTCCTTGCCGTCCTTATCCACGCCCAGGATGCCGATGTGGCCGCTGTGGTGGTGACCGCAGCTGTTGATGCAGCCGCTGATGTGCAGGTCGATCTCGCCGATGTCGTCCAGCTCGTCCAGGTCTTGGTAGCGCTGGGTGATGGCCTCGGCAATCGGCAGCGAACGCGCGTTGGCCAGCGAGCAGAAGTCGCCGCCGGGGCAGGCGATCATGTCGGTGAGCAGCTGCACGTTGGCGCTGGCCAGGCCCAGGGCCTTGGCTTCTTGCCACAGCGCAAACAGCTGGCTGCCGTGCACCCAGGGCAGCAACACGTTCTGGTCGTGCGTTACGCGGGCTTCGCCGGCGGAGTATTTGTCCACCAGGTCCGCCAGGGCGATCAATTGCTCGCTGGTGGCGTCGCCGGGCGACTGGCCGGGGCGCTTGAACGACAGCGTCACCGCACGCAGCTGCGGGTTCTGGTGGGCGTGCACATTGCGCTTGAGCCAGCGGCCGAACATCACATGCTCGGCGGCCTGGGCGTCCAGCGATGCCTGCAACGCCGCAGGAGGCACGTCGGCAATGTCGGCCAGTTGGGGCGCCACAAAGCAGGCGGCCACGCGGTCAAACTCGGCCTGGGGAATGGTGTGCGGGCCACCGTCGATCTCCATGATCTGGCGGTACTCTTCTTCCACATCGTCGATGTACTGCTGGCCCTCGGCCTTCACCAGAATCTTGATGCGGGCTTTGTACTTGTTGTCGCGGCGGCCGTGCTCGTTATACACGCGCACGATGGCTTCGATGTAATTCATGATCTGGTTCCAGGGCAGGAACTCGCGGATCACGGTGCCAATCACCGGCGTGCGGCCCATGCCACCGCCCACAAACACCTTGAAGCCGACTTCGCCCGCATCGTTCTTGACGAGGTGCAGGCCCACGTCATGCCAGCCGGTGGCGGCGCGGTCGTCCTTGGCGCCGCTGATGGCAATCTTGAACTTGCGCGGCAAAAACGCGAACTCGGGGTGCAACGTGGTCCACTGACGGATGATTTCCGCATACGGGCGCGGGTCCACGATCTCATCCACCGCGACACCGGCCAGCGCATCGGTGGTGGTGTTGCGGATGCAGTTGCCGCTGGTCTGGATGCCGTGCATGTCCACGGTGGCCAGCAGGTCCATCACGTCGGCGCTTTTGGACAGCGGAATCCAGTTGAACTGCACATTGGTGCGTGTGGTGAAGTGGGCGCAGTTTTTGGGCAAAAACGTGGTGCCCAGCAGGCCCTGGCCTTCCATGGCGGCCTTGAAGACGGCGGCTTCGGGCTCGTCGTATTCGCGCGCAATCTGTGGCCAGCACACGGATCTGGCGGCTGGCGATTTCGCCATAGGGCACGGCCACACGCAGCATGGGTGCGTAGCGCTGCACATACCAGCCGTTTTGCAGGCGCAGCGGGCGGAAGTCGTCTTCCGGCAGCTTGCCGGTCTGCCAGCGTGTGAGCTGGTCGCGGAACTGGTTCGCGCGCTGTTGTACGAACGTTTTGTCGAATTCTGTGTATTGGTACATCGTGGCAACTCAGATCATGATTAATTTGGCGCCTGCCCAGGCCAGCAGGACAGACAGGGCAGAGCGGATCAGGCGTTCAGGCGTGCGGGTGACGAGGCGCGAGCCTATCCAGATACCCGGCAGCGAGCCAACCAGCAATTGTGCAAGCAAAGGCCAGTCCACCGAGCCCAGCGTGGCATGGCCCAGTCCTGCCACCAGGGTCAAAGGCACGGCGTAGGCAATGTCTGCGCCAATCACGCGCGGCAGTGGCAGCAAGGGGTACACAAGAAGCAGCACCGTGACGCCAATGGCGCCTGCACCCACTGAAGTGAAGGTGACCAGCGTGCCGATCACCGCGCCCAGCAGCACGGGCAGGCTCCAGTGGCGGGGGCGTGTGGCTTGTTCTGTGAGGGTTTGGCGTCTTGGCCTGGTCGGCCGCCTGGCGGGTTTTTGAGAAGGCCACCACCTTGTACAGCGTGGCGGCAGCGGTCAGCAAAAGCGCAAAACCCAGCGTGGTGGTCATGATGCGCTGGGCCTCACCACTGGCGGGCCCCAGCGTCTTGAGCGCCCACAGCGACAGCAGCGCTGCCGGAATGCTGCCCGCGCACAACTGGCCCACCACGCGCCAGGGCACGAGGCGCTGGCGCGCCATGCTGACCGTGCCGCCCATTTTGGTGAACGCTGCAAACAGCAGGTCGGTACCAATCGCCAGGTGAGGCTTGACGCCAAAAAAGAAAATCAGGATCGGCGTCATCAGCGAGCCACCGCCCACACCCGTCAGGCCCACGATCAGCCCGACAGCAAAGCCCGCAAAAATAAACGCCAATTCATGCATGGCTGCGAATGTAGAGGCCGCGCTTATGGATGCAAACTATTGTTTCGTCCTGCCGATATGCTCATTTGAATATAAGCAAGGATTGGTGCGGGTTTGCGCGGGGCAACCTGCCGCTGCCATTGCGGAGGCGACCGCGCCCCAGGGCCGCTACATCCGCTCCGTGCCAAGGGCTTTGGCCAGCTTTGCGTCCAGTGGCAGGGGTTCGCCTTGCAGGCGTGCGGCCAGCAGCTCGCCACACAAAACAGACATTGTCAGCCCCCGTGCGCCCATGGCGGTGTTCACCCACAACCCCGGGAGGTGGGCTGCGTCCACGGGGCCGACGATAGGCAAACGGTCGGGTGCGGTGCAGCGGACTGCCGCCCAGGATTGCAGAGCGGGCGTTGCGGGCTCTGAAGCCGGTGGATTTTCGGCGCTTTCACGTGCGGCAAACGCGGGCTCAAAGTGCGGCGCAACCTGCGGCAGCAGCGTCTGCAACTTGGCCCAGTTGGCGGCGTGCGCCGCCTGCACATCCGACGCAGATGGCGGCAAGGTGTCGACATCCCGTTCAAAGGTGGATCCCATTACCCACGCGTGGCGACCGGTCGGGCCGCCGTCCAGCGCAAACGCAGGCACCAGGTTGCCGTTGCCGTTGGTGGGGAAGGGCAGCTGCGGCTTGGCTGCGGCGTCGGCGTGGACGCCCCAGGACACCTGCCCACGCACTGGCTGCAAAGGCCAACGCTGTTCCAACAACTGCAGGCTGCCCGCTCCCGCCGCGATGATGACCACCGGGGCCTCTGCGATCACGTTGCCCTCCTCGTCCAATGCCTGCCATGACGAAACGGGCGTGTTTGAGGGAAGGGCGTTGGCATCCGTCTCGCTCAAAGGCTGGTCGACGCGCCGCAAGTGCGTCACCCGGCAACCACCCTGCCATTGGATGCCCGGCTGCGCCAACAAGGCCGCTGCCAAGCGGGCAGGGCGCACCCAGCCCGCTTGCGTGTGCCAGCAAGCGGTGGTTGCTGTGGGCAATCGGGCCTCAGTCAGTCGATCAGGTGGTGCAGGTTGGCTCCAGTCGGCGCCGGGTCCGTCCATCCAGTCGGCAGCGAGGCCCGGGGTGCCATCGGTGCGGTGTTCCAGCACGCCACACGGCGACCAGTCGACGCTCTCTTTCAACACCCACGCCGCTTGCTGCAATGTGGCCCGCACGCCGCTGCGCGACAGGCGCGACAGCACGCCGTCGTCGGGCGACACATGGGGCGCAAACACGCCAGCGGGCAGGCCTGATGCCCCTGCGGCAGGCTGGGCAGCCTGGTCCAGTACACGTACCCGCAAGCCGCGACGTGCCAGACTGGCGGCCGTGGCAGCACCTGCAATGCCGCCGCCAATCACCAGACATTCGCTGACTGGCAGCGCTGCGGGTGCCTGTGGCTGGCGTGTGGTGCGTGGCTCCCAGCGGGGGTTGTAGACGGCATGCAGGTTGTCGCGTTTGGGCGGCACGCCGGGTGCGCGGGAGACATCAAAGCCGCATTGCGCCAGCGCATCGCGCACTGCGCGTGCAAAAGTCCAGGTGGCCAGACGGGTGCCGCGCCGGGCGCAGCGCGCCACGGCCTTCAGGGTGTGCAGGTCCCAGATGTCAGGGTTGCGCTGGGGGCTGAAGCCGTCCAGGTAAATGGAGTCGACCGTCAGGTTCTGCTGGCGCAGCATGGTTTGTGTGTCGCCCACATACAGAGTCAGCAACACCCGGCCTTCGTCAAACCGCAGCCGGTGCACGCCCGGCAACAGGCCCCACCACTGGCGGTGCAATTCTTCGGCCAGGGGTGCCAGGTCAGCGTGGGCGGTGGTGGCGCGCAGCAAGTCGGCTGCGCTGACGGGCCAGGCTTCGGTCGATACAAAGTGCAGCAGCGTGGGCCGCGCTGGGTCGGCGCGCCAGGCGGCCCAGGTCACCAGAAAGTTCAGGCCAAAGCCAAATCCAGTTTCCAGAATGCGCCACTGCGATTGCCCCGCCCAAGCCTCGGGCAGGCCGCAGCCGTGCAAAAACACCCGGCGGGCCTGGTCCAGGCCGCCGTTTTCACTGTGGTAGCGATCGCCAAAGCGGGGGCTGTAGGGGGTGCCGTCCGGCAGCCAGTCGATGGGCTCGTGCATGAGAACGGCAGAGGCCGGCGTGGTCGCTGACCTTGCTGCACGTGCAGGCGGTCTCTACCTGCGAACGCTCGGGGGTGACGCAGCGTCAGCGCGCCTGGGCAAGGACATATCCCGCGGCAGCGTCTGCGCCTGCGACAGCGCCAGTGGCATAGGCTGCGCGAAGCCGCAGCTGCTGCGGAGTGGTCACTCGTTACGCGCTGGGCGGGACGTAGCCCGCCGCAGCGTCTGCGCCGCCGCCAAAGAAATGGTTTTCCATCTGCCGCGCCAGGTACTGGCGGGCACGGGCATCGGCCAGGTTCAGGCGGTTTTCGTTGACCAGCATGGTCTGGTGCTTGAGCCAGCCCGCCCAGGCTTCCTTGCTCACGCCTTCCCAGATGCGCTTGCCCAGTTCGCCGGGGTAGGGAGGGAAGTCAAGACCTTCAGCTTCCTTGCCGAGCTTGATGCATTGAACGGTGCGTGCCATGGGTGTTTCCTTGTGTGGGAGTTGATTTGAGCAATGCCGTCAAACGGCCTGCTCAGATGTTTTAGATATAAAGAACTGAAATCTCAGTAGTTCCAGTTTTAAGAGGGGCCTTCCAGAATGCGTTTCATCGGTGTTTTGCACCGCAACACATTCAATCAAAGAGGCCTCCCCATGAACTTTCGCCGCGACTTTATCAAGTTTCCCTTTGCCGCCGCCCTGGCGGGCAGTTTGGCCCTGACGGCTTTGCCGTCGTTTGCGCAGTCGGTGACGCTGCTCAATGTCTCGTATGACCCGACCCGCGAGCTGTATGTGGAGTTCAACCAGGCGTTTGCCAAGCACTGGAAGGCCAAGACTGGCCAGAACGTGAGCTTCAAGCAAAGCCACGGTGGGTCGGGCAAGCAGGCGCGATCCATCATTGACGGGCTGGATGCCGACGTGGCCACGCTGGCCCTGGCAGGCGACACCGACGCGCTGCACACCAACGGCGGCTGGATCCCCAAAGACTGGCAAAAGCGACTGCCGCACAACAGCTCGCCCTACACCTCCACCATCGTGCTGGTGGTGCGCCAAGGCAACCCCAAGGGCATCAAGGACTGGGACGACCTCATCAAACCCGGCGTCAGCGTGATCACGCCCAACCCCAAGACGTCGGGCGGCGCGCGCTGGAACTACCTGGCTGCGTGGGAGTTCGCCAAACGCAAGTACGGTGGCGATGCCCAGGCGAAGGACTTCGTGGCCAAGCTGTATGGCAACGTGCCGGTGCTCGATACGGGTGCGCGCGGTTCGTCCGTGACCTTTGCACAGCGCAACCAGGGCGATGTGTTCATCAGCTGGGAGAACGAGGCCTACCTGCTTGAAAAGGAATTTGGCAGCAAGGTGGATGTGGTATATCCCTCGCTGTCCATCCTGGCCGAGCCTGCTGTGACGGTGGTCGACAAGAACGTGGACAAGAAGGGCACCCGCGCCGTGGCCGAGGCCTATCTGCAATACCTTTACACCGAAGAAGGCCAGGACCTTGCGGGCAAGCATTTCTACCGCCCCGCCGTATCCGACAAAGCCAAGGCCAAGTACGCCAAGCAGTTCCCCAAGCTGAACCTGTTCACCATCAACGATGCGTTCGGTGGCTGGGACAAGGCGGCCAAGGACCACTTTGCCGACAACGCCAGCTTTGACCAGATCTACTCGCGGAAATAGGTTCCCGCGCGCATCATTACTCAGGCCTTCGCAAAGGCCTGGGTTTGTGGGGCGCTGGCGATGCAATCGTCTGGCACGCACCACTGCAAGGCGGTCTGCTTGCAATCACGTCTAAGATAAAGTATGATGAACGTCATGCGAAGTAAACAGCCTAATACCCGAGCCGCCGCAAAAGAAGCGACCCATGAGCGCATCGTGTCGGTGGCCGCGCGGGCGATCCGTCGCCAGGGTTACCACGGCACCGGGGTGGCAGACATCATGAAGGAGGCGGGCCTCACGCATGGCGGCTTCTATGCACACTTCGAATCCCGCGAGGCCATGCTGGCCGAAGCAGCCGCGCAGGCCTGTGCCCAGTCTGTGGCCTCGGTGGCGGGCGCCGTGGCCGGGGAACCGGCATCGCAGGCGATGGCAGCCGTGCTCAAGGCCTACCTCTCTCGCCAGCATGTTGAGAGCGCCGAAACGGGTTGTCCGCTGGCCGCGCTGGGCTCTGAAACCTCGCGGCAGTCGCCCGAAGTGCGGCGCGTATCCACCCGGCACATCAAGGAAATGGTCGATTTGATTGCCCGCCAGTCGCCCCAGTGGGGCCAGCCCGAAACCCATGAGCAAGCGCTCGTCACCCTGTCCACCATGGTGGGCGCGCTGGTGCTGGCCCGGGCTGTGGACGATGCTGCGCTGTCCGACAGCTTGCGCGAGGCGGCGCTGAAGCACCTGTTGCCCGCTGGCACGCAGTAACTAACACCGACCTGACCCACTGCGTCTGACTCACTCGTGCCTCCTTTCTTTGGTCTTTAAATATGACGAATATCATGCGAAATATCAGATGGACCATCGCGCACGCCCAGGGCGCTCACGGCGCCACGGCCCTGGCTGTCGAGTCCTTCCGTGCATCGCCGTTTCGTGGCACGGCGGTGAACGCGGGCCGCAGGTGGATCGACGACTGTCACGCGGAACGCTGAATTGCAACGAACCACCCAAATCCCCACGCACAAGGAAAACACCATGAAAGCCTTTGTTCTCGATCGCTATGCCAAGCAAGGCACTCTCAGGCCCGCAGACGTTCCGGCCCCCTCTCTTCGCGACGATGAGGTGCTGGTCGAGGTGCATGCGGCAGGCGTCAACCCGCTCGACGCCAAGATCCGGGACGGCGAGTTCAAGCTCATCCTGCCCTACAAGATGCCGCTCATCCTGGGGCATGACGTGGCGGGCGTGGTGGTGCGGGTGGGGCCGCGCGTGCGGCAGTTCAAGCCCGGCGACGAGGTCTATGCCCGGGCGGACGATTTTCACATCGGCACCTTTGCCGAACTCATCGCGGTCAAAGAGTCTTCGCTGGCCTTCAAGCCCCGCAGCCTGACGATGGAAGAGGCGGCGTCGATCCCGCTCGTGGGCCTTACCGCATGGCAGGCCCTGGTGGAAAAGGCCCAGGTCCAGAAAGGGCAGAAGGTCTTCATCCAGGCGGGGTCGGGCGGCCTGGGCAGCATCGCCATCCAGCTGGCCAAGCACCTGGGCGCCACCGTGGCCACCACCGCCAGCGCGGGCAATGCGGCGCTGGTCCAAAGCCTGGGGGCAGATGCCGTCATCGACTACCGCCAGCAGGACTTTGAAGCCGTGCTGCGCGACTACGACGTGGTGCTGCACAGCCAGGACAGCAAGGCACTGGCCAAGTCATTGCGCGTGCTGAAAAAAGGCGGCCAGGTCGTCTCCGTCTCCGGTCCGCCCGATCCCGCGTTCGGCCAAGCCGTTCGCGCGCCCGGATTTTTGCGGCTGGTGTTTCGCCTGCTGAGCGCGGGCACTCGGCGCCGCGCCCAGGCACTGGGCATCGGCTACTCGTTTTTGTTCATGCGGGCACAGGGCAGTCAGCTGCAAGAAATCACGCGCCTCATCGACGCTGGGGCCATCCGCCCGGTGATCGACAAGGTCTTCCCCTTCGACGCAACCAACGAAGCCATTGCCTACGTGGAATCGGGCCGTACCAAGGGCAAGGTCGTGATCAAGGTGCGCTGAGTTTTTTACCCGCTCGCATCCCCGCGTCCACCGAATGCCAGTCGCTCACCCATCCACTTTCAACCACCCACCCAACTCCTGGAGATTTCCATGAAGATCGAAAACGCTGTTGTCCTCATCACCGGTGCCAATCGTGGCATCGGCCTGGCATTTGCCCGCGAGCTGCTCGCACGCGGTGCGCGCAAGGTTTACGCCGCTGCGCGCGACCCCTCCACCATCGTGGCGCAACCCGGCGTGCAGGCCTTGCGCCTGGACGTCAACAACCCCGAGGACGTGGCGGCTGCCGCAGCGCTGGCGTCCGATGTGACTCTGGTGATCAACAACGCGGGCATCGCCCAGCCCGGGGGCTTTCTGGCGGCCGACAGCGAAGAGGTCACGCGCCGCATATTTGAGACCAACGTCTTTGGCGTGCTGCGCGTCAGCAAGGCCTTTGCACCCGTCCTGCAGGCCAACGGCGGCGGGGCATTGCTCAACGTGCTGTCTGTGGCGTCGTGGGTGAACGGGGGCGAACTGGCCGCGTACTCGGCCAGCAAGTCGGCCGCCTGGTCGCTCACCAACGCACTGCGCCACGAACTGGCCGCGCAGCAGACCCAGGTGCTGGGGCTGCACATGGCATATGTCGATACCGACCTGACGCGTGGCTTCGACGTGCCCAAGACCAGCCCTGTGCAGATCGTTCAGCGCGCGCTGGATGGCCTGGAAGCGGGCGCAGACGAGGTTCTGGCCGATGAGCTGACGCAGCACGTCAAGCTGGCAATGACCGCCACGCGCCCCAGCTACCTGCCGCAAGCAGCTTGAGCACTGGGCGCACATGGCGCCCAGTTTGCTCTTGCGCAGCGACGCGGCTGGGCGTTGCTTGCGCTGCGGTGTTGCAGCTACCCAGAGGGGTCTGCATCGAGAAAAATTTGAATGAAATAGGGCTCTAGCGCTTATGGGGTAGGCGCTAGCAGCTATAAAAAATAGAGTGATGTGCTGGCTAGCCGTGAACCAGCCGTAAGCCAGCGGTAACCCAGCGGTTCAACGGCTTCGCGCCGCTTGGCTTTCATTCAACGGGGTGTAATCTGCAGGGATTCGATTCGTCAGTCCACACCGCACCGCTCCACCCATGCCCTCCGAACTCCTGTCACCTTCGCTTGCCATCGCGCTGTCGGCCTATGCCTTGGGCGTTGCAAGCCCCGGGCCGAGCAACATGGCCATCATGGCCACCGCCATGTCCCAGGGCCGAAGGCAAGCCATGGCATTGGCAACAGGCGTCGTTTGTGGTTCGCTCATGTGGGGCCTGGCGGCGGCGCTGGGCTTGTCGGCCTTCATGGTCACCTACTCATGGACCATGGTCTTGCTCAAGCTCTTGGGTGGCGCCTACCTGCTGTACCTGTCCTGGAAAGCCGCGCGATCTGCGTGGTCGCCCCGAACACCAACGCAGGCCCCTCAGATCGAAAAGGTCTCCAACGTGCGGGCATTCATCAATGGTCTGGCCATGCACATCACCAATCCCAAGGCCATCTTCGTCTGGCTGTCTATCGTTGCTTTGGCGCTCCCGCCTGGCTCACGCCAGGGGCATGCCTTTGCGGTGGTCGCGTGCTGCGCTGCGCTCGGGGCGTGTGTGTTCTTTGGGTATGCCGTCGCTTTCTCCACGGCGGTTGCGCGGTCTGTGTATCTGAAAACCCAACGGTGGTTCAACGCGACTTTGGCGGCCGTTTTTGCGTATGCGGGTCTACGGTTGTTGATGTCGCGCGATGCGAGCTGACATTCATCGCTGGTTGCAATCGCAAGCTGCAAGCCACTTTCAGGAGTGATGGGCGTCATCAATATCCAGCGTCGTCCAGTTTGTCCCGCAGGTTCTGCGGGACCCTCTATCTGGCAAGAACCCTGGGGCCATTGAGCCAAAAGCCGACTACGCGGCCTACACTCCCTCCCATGACGACCCTCTTGGTTTGCACCTTTGCCGCCCTGACCGCACTGCTTCACGCAGCGGCCTGCGCGCGAGCGGCGGCCAAGAAGAACGCGCGTCGTCAGCTGACGCCAGCACATTCCTAGGCCCGGCGGCACCCCTCTCCTCATCCCCTGTTAGCGCAACCATCCACCGCCGGGCACCAGCCTCGCGCGGTAGCGGCCGTCCTGTCATCGCAGGGCGACAGCCGCATTTGATGGAGTGCTTTTTATGCATGCAGCAGCTGTTGTTGGTGTTGTTGTTCACGGCGAGCGCACGCTCACCGATCTGGACTATTCGCGGTTGACCAAGCTGGTGAACCGGCAACTTCCCCCCGTTCTGGATGATCTGCTGGCCAACGCAGACGTCACCAGCTCGCGCACGGTGCAGGCCGACGTGGTCACCATGTATTCGCGCGTGGAGCTGGTCGATGTGCACACCCACCGGCGCCAGGTGCTGACCGTTTGCTACCCGCAGGATGCGGAACCGGCGGCGGGTTTTATCTCGGTGTTGTCACCCGTGGGCATTAGCCTGCTGGGCCTGCGGACTGGGGATGTGGCCAAGTGGCTCACGCCACACGGTGAAGAGTGCGCGGCCGTCGTCGAAAGCATTCAGTTCCAGCCCGAGGCCACCGGCGACTACCTCACGTAGCGGTTGCCGTAAACCTGCGGCTTGCGGGCCGCGCCCACCATCTCTGTCACCCGCCCGGCGCTGTCTTTCCTGCATGGGCAGCCGCTGCATGGGTGCGCGCTTTTCAAAACCGAAGGACGTTTTGCAATGACCCCTCGCTCCATCCTCGCCGTCACCGATTTCTCTCAGCAAGGAGGCCACGCACTCGCTCGCGCAGCGCTGCTGTGCGCTGAGCACCGTGCACCGCTGACGCTCGTCTATCTGCCCCACCCAGGGGAGGCACCTCCGCCGGATGCGGCGGTGCGCCTGTTGCACCACGCGCTGCAACTCCGGCAGCGGCACAACATTCAGGTCCACGCGGCAACGCGCATCGACTTCACAGCCGCCGATATTGCCCGCGAGGCGGTGGGTACCGACCTGGTGGTGTGGGGCACAGCGCCAGTGCGTGGGCTGCGCGCTTGGTTCAGAGCGCATCCGGCCATCCAGCTGCTGCGCTCCTGCCCGCGCCCCGTCATCGTGGTGTGCAGTCCAGCCGACCACCCGTACCAAAGCCTGATCGTGGCGGTAGACCTCTCGCCTGTGTCGCACCGGCTGGTGGAGCTGGGCTTTGCGCTGCATCCTTTCGCACGGGTTGAGCTGTTTCATGCCATCAGCACGGTCAATGAGGGCAAGTTGCGCTACGCCGAAGTGTCTGAGCGTGCCATCCGGACGTACCGGGAGCAGTGCCGAAGTTATGCGCAAGACCGGTTGTTCACGCTGACCGACTCGTACGACGCACGGCGCAACCGGCTCTCGTCTTCCATCGGCCGGGGCGACCCTGCCCGGCAGGTGGTGGTGCAACAGCAGAACACGGCGGCGGATCTCATCGTGGTGGGCAAGCACCCGGCTTCAATGCTGTCTGATCTGCTTTTGGAGAGCGTGGCGCAACGCGTGGTGCGCCATGCGCGCACAGATGTGCTGGTGGTGCCGCACAACTTCGAGACCGCGTCCCGCGGTTTGGCCATCCAGCGTCTCAATACCGATTTACCGGTGCGCCGCGTAAAGGCGGGGGCGCCGCGCCTGCCACGCTACCCCAACCCGGCGGCCCAGCTTGGCGGAACCTAGCAGCAGGCAGACCGGGCGGTCGGGGTCCATTTGGAGCCTCATCGACCTGCAACGGGCGCAGTGGCCTGCCGATGCAATGCGTCGCGCAACGCAGTGGCCGCCACGCCCAGGGCGCGGTCGGTTCTGCGGGCCAGATAGGTTTGCACCTGCGCCACGCCGTGCGGGCCGAGCGCGGTGGCGGCCAGGGGCACCAGTTGCTTGTCGGCCAGCTCGCGCTTGACCGCCCACTGCGGCAGACGGCCCCAGCCGACTCCCGCCACGATCAGCGCGCGTTTGGCGTCTTGTGTGCCCACCCGCAGCGTCTGGGGTGACAGCACACCGAAGTCTCGGCCCTCAGACAGCGCAGTGGGGTCTTCCAGCACGATCTGCAAATGGTCGGCCAGGTCGATGCCGGTGAGGGACTTGCGGCGCCGGGCCAGAGGGTGGGTGCGTGCGGCCACGGCCATGACGGGCACGGACTGCAGGGCCTCGGTTTCGATGCGCGGGTCCAGAAAATCTTCACCCGCCATGATGGCCAGATCGCAGCGTTTGTCGCGCAGGGCTTGCAGCGGACCGCCCAGCGGTTCAAGAGTCAGGCGCAGGCGCACCGACGGGTGGGTTTCGCGCAAGTCCTTCAGCGCCGCGGCAACCATGGGCAAGGGGTAGAGCGTGTCTACCACCAGCGACAGCTCAATCTCCACCCCTTCACCCAGGCCCCGGGCGCGTGCCCGCATGAAATCCACTTTCAGCAGCACGGCATGGGCGTCTTCCAGCAAGGCTTCGCCCGCTGCGGTCAGCGTGGGGCGGTGGCCGCTGCGGTCAAACAGGCGCAGGTCCAGCTGCGTCTCCAGGTTGGCGATGGCGTGGCTTACGGCCGACTGCGCGCGCAGCAGGCGAACGGCCCCAGCGCGAAAGCTGCCGGCCTCTGCCACGGTCACGAACATGCGAATTTGATCGAGGGTGAGGGCGTCGAGCATTGATCGATTTAGTAGATCGGTTTGGTCGATATTTTATGGCTTACGCAGATCAATCTTGTTGCAGATACTGCCCTCATTTCCACCCCATGAGGTTTGCGCCATGACCAAGGTTCTCGTTCTTTACTACTCGTCTTACGGCCACATCGAAGCCATGGCCACCGCCGTGGCCGAGGGCGCCCGCAGCCTCGGGGGCGGCGTCGAGGCCACCGTCAAACGTGTGCCCGAGCTGGTGCCAGAGTCGGTGGCGCGCAAGGCGGGCTACAAACTGGCGCACGGCGTGCCTGTGGCCTCGGTCGATGAATTGCCGGGCTACGACGCCATCGTGCTGGGCACGCCCACGCGCTTTGGCAGCATGGCCGCGCAGATGAAGAACTTTCTCGACCAGGCGGGTGGCCTGTGGGCCCGCGACGCGCTGGTGGGCAAGGTGGGCAGCGTGTTCACCTCCACCGGCAGCCAGCATGGCGGGCAGGAATCGACCATTCTCTCGACCCACACCGTGCTGCTGCACCTGGGCATGGTGGTGGTGGGGTTGCCCTATAGCTTCAAAGGGCAGATGCGCATGGACGAGATCACAGGTGGATCGCCTTACGGCGCATCGACCCTGGCGGACGATGGACAAGGCGGGGACCGCCAACCCAGCCTCAACGAATTGGACGCGGCCCGTTACCAAGGCCGCCATGTGGCGCGGGTGGCCAGGGCGCTTGGACTTGCGCAGGTGGCGGCATGAGCGTGGACAAAGCGCTGTTGCCATCCACCACCGACTGGCGTGCCGTGTGGGTGGTGGTGGCCGCCGGTGTGGTGTCGGCCTTGCACCTGGGAAAAGTGGCCATTGCAGGCCCGCAACTGCAGGCCGAGCTGGGGTTGAGCCTGGGCATGCTGGGAGGCCTGGGCGCCACGTTTGCAGTGTTGGGGGCGCTGGGCGGTGTGATGGCGGGATCGGTGGTTGCGCGTGCGGGCGATCGCCGCATGCTGGTTGCGGGGCTGTGGGCCACCGTGCTGGGTGCGGCCATGGCAATGCCCACCGATAGCTTTGTAGTTCTGCTCGCATCGCGTGTGGTGGAGGGGCTGGGCTTCTTGCTCATCACCGTGGCCGGGCCCACGGTGCTGGGTCGCCTGGTGCGCGCGGCAGACCGCAATGGCGCGATGGCGCTGTGGAGTTGTTTCATGCCTGCTGGCATGGCACTGGCCATGCTCACCGGGCCGTGGTTCGGCGATTGGCGCAACCTGTGGGCCGCTGGCGCGGTGGCGGCTGGGTTGATCGCGGCGGCGGTAGTGTGCGCGGTGCCGCGGGCACCGGCCCCAGCCAAGAGCCTTCGACAGTCGGTGCGCATGGCCGACGTCTGGCGGCCCGCGCCATTGTCCTTGGCGGCGACCTTTCTGCTTTACAGCCTGATGTTCTTCGCGCTTTTCAGCTTTTTGCCGGTGTTGCTGCAGCAACGCATGCAGGTGGGTGCCGCAGCAGTGGGCGTGCTGGCAGCGTTGGCCAGCGCCGTCAACGTGGTGGGCAACCTGGCTGCTGGCGTGTTGTTGAAAAAGATGGCGCGTGAAGCGCTTTGCACTGGTGCGGCCATCACCATGGCGCTGTGTGCCCTGGGGATCTTTCTGCCCGTGTTGGGCCCTGAGGCGGCCTTTGTGTTGTGCCTGGTGTTCTCTGCCGTGGGCGGTCTTGTCCCGGCCAGCCTGCTCTCGTCGGTGGCGCAGGTCGCCGCGACCCCGGCACAGGCTGCATTGGCGGTGGGGCTGCTGATGCAAGGCAGCAACCTGGGCCAGGCGCTGGGCCCTGTGCTGGTCGGCAACGCTGTGGACCGCCACGGCTGGCCCGCTGCAGCGGCCTGGGTGGTGGCCACGGCCCTGTTGATGGCGGGGACGGTGCGATGGCGCCCTGGCAGCACGGCTGTGCGGTAAAGCGGGTTGGCACAGCGGCAGCGCAGGCTGTGCGAAGGGCTCCTATGCCCCGGCAGTCTCTGCGTCGTACTCGCTGTGTACACCCAGCGGCACCACACACAGCGTGACGCCATCGAGCGTCAGCACCAGGCCCAGCTGCCCGCCCATCTGCACAACGCCGCAGTGGGTTGCGGTGTGCGAGATCGCAGCTTGCGCGGCCCCACATTGCGCTGATGCGGCTTTGGGGCTGCCGCGCAGACACCTGGAGCGCGCGGATCGGCGGCTGGCGCAGCATGGCCCACAGCGCTTGCGGGTCTCGCAGCTGCAGCGACTGCAGGTAGAGCGCGCAAGACGGTTTCTGCGCTCTGCTCGTGTTCGGCGACTGCGGTGGGTGCTGGCAGACCCATCCCGCGTTTGCCGCAGCCGCAACAGCGCCCGGCGCAACTGCTGGCGACTCGCCGCTTCTGACCTGCCGCTGGCCTGGGCGATCTCGGCATGGCTGGCCTCGAACACCTCGTGCAGCAGCACAGCGGCCCCGTCTGCGGGCGCCAGGCAGGCCGCAAGCAGGCGCAGGGCGCGCGGTGGCTTCTTGCGTCAAGCGCCGCATCGGATTCGGCGGAGGGCGCGGCGGTTGCTGTGTCGCTGGCGGCCATGCCTTCTAACCACTGCTGCATCCACTGGCGCCTGCGCAGCCGGTCGATGGCCAGGTTGCGCACCACCGTCAGCAGCCAGGCCTGCGCGGCGTTCAGTTCCGAGGGTTTCGGCCTCCAGCGCACGGACGTAGGCGTCCTGCACGGCGTCTTCGGCGTCGCCGGGCCCAGCAGGCGGGTGGCGGCACGCACCAGACGGCGGCGGTCAGCGTCGATCAGGACCAGGGGGAGGGGGCGGTCATCTTGCATCTTTCAAATCTTGCCACAGCCGGTTGTGCGGGCCGATGTCACGAAAACCGCGCCTCGTTCGTCATGGCAGTTCACACACGAGGACCCTCATCACCATGGACACTCCGAGACACCACCTCCCACCGACCAGCGCCACCGAGCCGCGCACCTCCTACCTGGAGGAAAAGGCCTTCAAGGCACGCACCCTGCTGATCTTTGGCACCGTGACCGACGTGACGGCGGCCGACGTCACGCGCCGCCTGATCGCGCTGGATGCCGACAGCGCCGACCCCATCGACATCCTGGTCAGCTCGCCCGGCGGCCACCTCGAATCGGGCGACGCCATCCACGACATCGTGCGTTTCATCACCGCGCCGGTGAACATGATCGGCACCGGCTGGGTTGGCAGCGCCGCCACCCACTTGTACCTGGCGGCCCCCCGCGAGCGGCGCTACTGCCTGCCCAACACGCGGTTTCTGATCCACCAGCCCAGCGGCGGCTCCGGCGGCCCGGCCAGCGACATCGCCATCCAGGCCCGCGAGATCGTCAAGGCCCGCGAGCGCATCGCGCGCACCATCGCGCGCGAGACCGGCAAGTCGCTGGAGGAGGTGCTGTTGGATATCGAGCGCGACCGGTGGCTGTCGGCCGAAGAAGCGGTGGAATATGGGTTGGTGTCGCGCATCATTGAGCGCAAGACCGAGCTGAGAACAGCCTGAGCGGTACACGCCGCTAGTGGCTCTATTGGCTCCATGGAGATAAAAATCAAGCCAAATTGGCCTCTAGCGCTTGATGGATAAGCGCTAGTAGCTATCAATTTAATATCAATGCGTCTGCATCACCCCGCCCGCCCCAGCGCCTTGATCGCTGCAGTCAAAGACACCGCCGCCTGGTCATACCCCTGCCACGGCCCGTTGCCCGTGCGCAGCCTGCGGCCCACTGTCTGCACCGTCCAATGCGCGCCGCTGGTGACCTTGCCCAGTTCGTCCCACGCCACGGGCACCGACACGCCCATGCCGGGCCGCGCGCGGGCGGTCCAGGCGCTGGCGGTGGTGGCGCCCAGGCCGTTGCGCAGGTAGTCGACAAAAATCTTGCCCACCCGGTTCTTCGGCCCACTCTTGGCCACAAACCGTTGCGGAATGGTGCGGGCCAAGTGCTGGACCACCGCATGGCTGAAATCCTTCACCGTGTCCCAGTCGTGCAGGCGCTTGATGGGCACCACGATGTGCAGCCCTTTGCCGCCGCTGGTTTTCAAAAACGCGGGCAGCTCCAGCTCGGTCAGCATCAGGCGGACCAGAGTGGCTGCCTCTTGCACGTGTTCCCACACCACGCCTTCACCAGGGTCCAGGTCAAAGGTGATGCGGTCGGGCCGGTCGATCTTGTCCTTGCGGGCGTTCCAGGTATGAAACTCCACCGTGTTCATCTGCGCGGCAGACAACAACCCCTCGGGGCTGCTCACCTCCAGCAGCGGCGGGTGGGCCGGGTAAAGCGCCTGGGCCAGCTGCCGCACCCCGGCCACGCGCCCCGCATCCCAGTGCTTCTGAAAGAACAGCTCGCCTTCGACCCCGTCGGGCGCACGCACCAGCGAGGTGGGCCGCGCCTTGAGGTGCGACATCATCAGCGGCGCCACGGTGGCGTAGTAGCGCACCAGATCGAGTTTGGTGAGCCCGGTGGACGCGTCGATGACGCGGTCTGCGTTGGACACCCGCACACTGCCAACTTCAGAGTCCTGCGGGGCGGGCTTTGTTTTTGCCTTTGTTTTCATGGGCTGCGGTGATTCTTTTCGGATGTCCTTGGGCGGCTTGTCGCTGCGCAGTCCTTTGAACACCGCGTGGCGCACGCGGCCTTCCTGGGTCCACTCGGCAAAGGCAACCTCGGCCATCAACTCGGGCTGCACCCAATGGGCCTTTTTGTCGATGGCTTTTGGATTCGCAAAAGGGCTTTTGGCCACTTTCAGCTTTTGCAGCTGGCCGTGCAGCTGTGCCAACAGCTTCTGGCTGAAACCCGTGCCCACATTGCCTGCATATTGCAAGCCGCCATTCGGGGTGTGCACGCCCAGCAGCAACGACCCCAGCCCCGTGCGCGACCCTTGTGGGTCGGTGTAGCCGCCGATCACAAACTCCTGGCGATGGGTGCATTTGAGCTTGATCCAGTCAGCGCTGCGGCGCGACACGTAGGTGCCATCTTTGCGTTTGCCGATCACGCCTTCAAACCCCAGTTGGCATGCGGATGAGATCAGGTCCGACGGAACCGCCTCAAACGCGGCGCTGAAGCGGATGCGGTCGGACGAAGAGGCTTGCACCAAGGCTTCAAGCCGCTCTCTGCGTTGCACCAGGGGAAGCGCCCGCAGGTCGTGCCCGTCTGCATACGGCAGGTCAAACACATAAAAAACCAGTGCGTCCGTGGCGTCGCCGTCAAACGCGTTTTGCAGCGCCTGAAAGTCCGGAACGCCCTGTGCGTCGGGCATCAGCACCTCGCCGTCGATCCACCCAGATGTCAACGGCAAGGCTCTCAACGGCTTGCGCCAGTTGGGGCATCTTGGCGGTCCAGTCGTTGCCATTGCGGGTGAACAGGCGCGCCTTGCCGTTCTCTAGCCGCGCCAGCAACCGATACCCATCAAATTTCAGCTCCCAGATCCAGTCTTCCGCCTCAGCAGGCGGGCCGTCCACCAGTGTGGCGAGCTGGGGGGCGAGCTTGTGGGGCAGGGGGGCGGTGGGCGTGTCCGACTGAGTCGTCGATTCAGTGTTGAAATTCGCCCGGCGGGGCTTCGTGGTTTTTGGCTGCCTGGCGGGGGGCGGGGCGAGTGGTGGAAGGGCAGCCACGCTGTCGGGCATTTCGTCCACCACGCTGAACGCGTCTGCGGGCCGCTCCAGCCCGTCACGCTCCTTGATCAGCAGCCAGGGCGGCTGGCGCTCGTCCCCGCGACCGTGCATGCGCACCAAGGTCCAGTGCCCTTGCAGCTTGTGCCCGTGCAACTTGAACTTGAGCTTGCCGGTGCGATAGCCTTGCGCCGCGTCTCCCAGTGGCTCCCAAAAGCCGCGGTCCCAGATGATCACGCGCCCGGCACCGTACTGTTTGGGCGGTATCTGGCCCTCAAAGCTGTTGTACGAAATCGGGTGGTCTTCCACCTGCACGGCCATGCGTTTGTCCGCAGGGTCAAAACTGGGCCCCTTGGGCACCGCCCAGCTTTTCATCGTGCCGTCCATTTCCAGCCGCAGGTCATAGTGCAAGCGGCTGGCCCAGTGCTTCTGGATCACAAACTGCAGCGCGTCCACACCGGGCACCCCACCGTCTGCCGGTTCGGGTGTGACGGCAAAGTTGCGTTTCTTTTTATAGGGGGCAAGAGCGTCCGTCATGGCCAAAGCCGGTGGCTATGCAGCGCGGCGGGTGGGTTTTTTGGCCGCGGGCTTTGGGGTCTTGGCGGGTGCCGAGGTTTTGCTTTTGCCCTTTGGCGTGGTCTTTTTCGCTGCAGCGCGTTTGGAGGGTGCCGTCGGCAGGCGCGTCACCGTGGCGGTTTTGCCTTTGCCAGAAGTTTTGTCTGCCGTCCCAGTCGCCGCCTTGCTCGTCGACTTGTTCGCGGATTTGCTTGCCGCGTTGCTGGGCGTCTTGCCCTCCAGGCTTCGCTTCAGAAGGGACGTGAGGTCCAGCACCTCGGCGCCCGTCGACACGGCTGGGCCGCTCTCCACCTTGGCGACGTCCTCAATGTCCCCGGTCGCCGCTTTCTGCTCGACCAGTTGGTTGATCTGGTCGGCAAACGAGTTGCGAAAGTTGTCGGCATCCCACGACTGCGTCATGTCTTCAATCAGCTGAACCGCCATGGTCATCTCGGCCTCCTTGATGCCCGCCGCCTTGGCGTCCAGCGGCGGCAGGTTCAATTGCTCAAACGACCGGATCTCGCCGCCCCAGCGCAGCAGGTTGAGGATGAGCGCTCTGCCACACGGAATCAGCACCGCCAGGTGCTGCTTGGTCTGGATGACCACCTTGGCAACGCCCACCTTGTTGCTCTTGCGCAAGGCTTCTCGCAGCAGGGCATATACCTTTTCGCCGCGTTTCAGCGGGGCGGTGTAGTACGGCCGTTCCAGGTACACAAACGGGATTTCGTCAGCGTCCAGAAACGCTTCGATCTCAATGGTCTGGGTCACCTTGGGGAACGCGGCTGCAATCTCTTCGGGCGACAACACCACGTAGCGCCCGTCTTCGTATTCCACACCTTTCACGATGTCCGCGCTTGCAATCTCTTTGCCTGTGACCTTGTTGATGCGCTTGTAGCCCACCGGCTGCATCGATCTTTTATCCAGCCAATCGAAATCGATGCCCGAATTGGCAGTGGCCGAATACAGCCCGACCGGGATGTGCACCAGACCAAAACTGATGGCGCCCTTCCACATCGTCCGGGTGGATGTGGGTGCTTGGCCGTGATTGTCTGCCATGGGCAACTCCGTGATCGATTGTTTGAAAGACGGTTTTATTGCGACGCCAGGTACTCACGCACCCTGTCGGCAGAGTTACCGACGGCCGCCACGGCTTCTCTCAACTCCGTTTCAGTCACGCCCAGGCTGTTGGTCCAGTCACGCACCTCGTAGTGCTCGTTCAAGCTAATGAAATTGCGGTCGTGAACGGTTTCCATGGTGTTGTCGCTCATTTGCCAGCTCCTTAAATATCAAAGAGGCTCCAACGTAATGCTGCCTCCGTGTGCGGGCTGTAGGACAGGTCCAG
This sequence comes from uncultured Gammaproteobacteria bacterium, assembly GCA_963784815.1. Lineage (GTDB taxonomy): Bacteria > Pseudomonadota > Gammaproteobacteria > Burkholderiales > Burkholderiaceae_C > Acidovorax. The sequence continues at coordinate 36,650 of CAWATB010000018.1, forward strand.
GCCCCTGGGTAGGGCCGCGCTGAACATGGAGCGGAGCGTCTCCATCAAACGGTCGCCGTGCGAGCGATGAACGCTTTGGTGGCCGCCAGCCCGGCGGGCGTCCAGTGCAGCGCGGGTGACATCGCACGTACCAACAAATCGCGCTGTTCTGCAGGGCCCAAGCTGGGCAGCTGATCCCGCAGAAGCGCGAGATCGGTGTCCAGCCACTCGTGTTCGTTGCTGGCGGGGCTCGCGGCATGTGCGGAGGTGGCCCCCTTGGCAAGCCTCAGCCTCTCTGCGACCCGAAAGCTCACCGGGCGGCGCGGCACTTGCCCGGCCACGTCTGCGCCTTGCGCTGCAGCCGTCGCCTCGAAAGACGCGCCATCTTTGCTGGCATCGCCACGGATCCAGTCGTGAATGACTTGAAGCTCATACGGAGAAAACACGCCAAACATCTCCGCCCGCTCACCCTGCAGCAAGTTCCAGAAACGGCTTTCGGTGGCAGGCTGGTTCTTTTTGATCCAGCCTGCTTGCTCCAGCGCGGCCAAAAATGCCGGGACCTCTTCTGGATCTGTGAGCCAATCGTTTACCTTGCGCCCCGCCACCTTGCAAAAGTCGGAGTGCGCGCCGTATCCAGCAGGCGCTTTGTGGGCAAATATGCGGAGCACTTCGTCGTCAATGTTGAAGCCGTGGATGACGTCCAGCGTGCCCACACCCAGGTCACCCAGCATGGCCCCAGCACGCACCCTGCGCCAATACTCGCCGCCATCGTCCATGCGCGGTGCGGCGTCGACAGCCGCTTGGCACGCTCGCCGGGCATGTCCGGTATCGGTGTTGTCCACCGTGACGTGCAGGGTGAAATAGTAGGGGTCGACGCCCAGCTCATTCAACTCATAGGCCGAGATCAGCAGGTGCAGCGGCAGCTGTTCATAGGCCAGGTTAAATCCCACGATCTCAGGCAGAAACTCCTGCGCGTTCCAGCCCAGCGCCAGTTGAATGAGGCCTTGTTCGTAGAGCGCGTCAGGCAAACCGTCCACCGGGTCCAGCCCATAGCGCGCCAGCAACTCGCTGTACAGCGTCACGTGGTTCTTGTCTGCCTCGCCGTTGCCCAGTTCTTCCAGATACGTCACCACCAGGTCGGACAGGCGGGGGTTGTCTGCATACGCGCACAAGCCATACAACCACGAGCCGTCCACCAGTTTGGTAGGCGCCACCTGCCGCAAAAAATAAAGCGCGTGGGCGCGGTTGGCAAAGTATTGGCGCGGTGCGCCACTGTGGCGCGACTGCAGATAACACTGATATTTGCCATGCACCGTCTGCGCGTTGGCTTCCATCCACGCAATGAGATCCGCACCATTGCTGGGCAGGTCTTCACCCGCAAGCGATCCTGCGCGCAGCGCGTTGCGCAAGAAATCTGCCGCATGCAGGCGTTCCTTCTCGGAGGGAATGCCGCCGACCAAGGGCTCGTACATCGATCGGTATGAAGGGGATACCTGCGGGGTCAGCGGGCTGGTGTGAGGATCGTGGCGATGGGCTGTGCCAGCCAGGATGTGGGTCAAAGTGCTGGGCGCCGGGGATTTGAGAATGGCAGACATGAAGTGGGCTGATGGTTAAGGACACGCTGAATTGCAGCAATGCTTTAAGGATGTCGACACCCGCTGAGTCAACGCATCGGGCTGCAGCCCTTGCAGGCGTGGGCGGTCTCCTACGCGTTGGTCGTGCTCAACTCCATCCGCAGGCGCTCTCGTCATCTGCAGCGGTTCGGCAATCCCCACGCAGGGTACGGCCAGCGTTCCACCACAGCATCCGATCAGTCAGTTTTTGGAATGAGGGATGCACGGTCAAGACGCCCGAGTCGTAACCGTGACCGCCAAGAAATGACTTCCCTGCGCGGGTTGTGGAATTGTGAATTTGTTACGGATATCCAACCCCTTGGTTACCACAATGCACGTTCTGTCACGCCTACAGGAGAACCCGCATGCCGTTTGAGTACCTTCGAGAAATTGCGCAGACCCAACTTCCTCTCACCGTGGATCAAGAAGCCAATATCGACAAACTGCGGGTGCTGCACGCTGCGGGCCTGGTATCTGTAATGCTGCCCAGCCCCACTACCGCCGGGCCAGAGCAGTTTGCAAGGGTGCTGGCGATCACACCCAAAGGACGACAAATGCTTGCGCAGGAACTGGAGCGGTCGCCCTAGCCGCGCGGCCTTCTTTCTGTGTGGTGCTCAACGGGGCAGCAGCATCGCACCGCTGCCCCCGGTGGTTTTTCTTGTTGTCGCGCCTTGGCGCTTTGCTTCTTCTTTCCCATCTCGTCCCCCGTCGCCTCTCCCACGTCCTTGCCGCTGTACAGCCGGCATGTCCGTCAGGGCCAAAAACGCTTCCAGGGGCAGCAGCACAGCCCGCTGGCGCGTGCCGCTTTTTCTAGGCCCTTTCCTTTTCATGCCGACCGTCCTTGCTTGTGGTTTGGATCCCAAACACAGTAGGGCAGCCCAACCGCTGGCACCAGTAGGGTGGGGCCGTACCGTTATGTAGTCCCGCCTGGCGCCCACTTGGGTGGCTGACTTCTGATGTCTGGAATCAACGTTGTCTTACGTTCTGCTCCTGCGGGCGCGGGGCTAATAGAGCCTATTCATCGTTGACGTTCGTTCCAGGAGATCGCCATGTCCAGCAGCCACCGCACCGGTTCCCATGTGCTAAAGCCCCGTGCGATCAAGCGCATGCGGCAGTCTCAAGCAGCGTTGCCTCCTCAGCGCGAGCCGCTGCGGTTTCCTGATCCTGAACCCCCGGTGTGGAAGCCGCTGGGCTGATCCCCGTCCCCGACTTCCCCCACCACCATTCCAAACGACATCACCATGGCAACCAAACAACCCGTCCCGGAATTCAGTCAATACGGCCTCAAAGACGAGGACGGCCACTCAGGCACTGTCTATGCCAACCGCGCAGGCGGAGAACGACCCGGTGTGGGGCCAGTCGATGCGGTAGATGCATCTGGCCATCGATTGGGGAAAACCGAAAAGCATCCCCAGCAAAAGCCTTCGTCGCGCATGGGCCGGGCGGACATCGGCGAGACAGACAACAAAAAGCGTTAGCGCTCTTGGCTGTCGTTCCACCGGCTTCAATCTTCGCCTCCTCCGATCCAATCGATCCGGCCTACCAAACCTGCTGCGCAACAACTGCCGTTCCACCGATACCGATGTCCTGAACCAATGTCTCCATGAAATCGTCCAGCCACTTCCCCATCGCATCTCCCTCTGAGATGCGCACGCCGTACCCGTCTGGCGCTTCGGGTGATTGGTGCACTTTCGTGGTTGGGGTATTTTTAATTGCGCTGTTTTTGAGCGTTTTGGCTTTCAGTCCGACGGGAACGGGCTGGACCTCTGGTGCACCCGCCGTGCAGGACTTGGCGACCCGCCCCGCACAGCCGACACAAGCATTGGGAGAAGCCTTGGCGTTGCAAGACCGCAACCTCCCGGCGGGTGGTGGAAAAACTGTGTTTGCTGAAACCCGCGCGGCAGAGGATCAGTAGGGGAGCGCAATCCCGCTGCGCTCTACCGCACTACGATCAAAAAATATAGCCAAATCGGCCTCTAGCGCTTTATGGTAAAGCGGTTATAGCTATCAATTTAGTAGCTTTTGACTTTGAAGTGCTCTGCGGCACCCACTTCCAACTTGTCCCCCGCTCGCTATCCGCCGCCATCAACGCGGCAAACATCCCCCGAACCCCTTGGGCCCGGTGGCCGCCATGTCCGCCAGCGTCAGCGCCACGATGGTGTCGTTTTGCCCCGGAATCTTGGTCAGCAATTGCCCGTTTTGCCAGCGCCATGCTGCGCCGTCAAAGCTGTAGATAAAAGTGTGCGTGCGGTTGGACAGCAGGTGTGCGGGCGTCAGGGTGATGGCCTGGGCGTCGGCCTCGGTGGTGGCGGTGGACTGGGCCTCGTTGTCTTTCACCACGATCTTGCCAACGTAGGGTGTCACTGCCGATTCAGTGCGGCTCAGTTCGGGCTTTAGCAGGGCAGGGCTGTAGCCGGTCTTGGTCCATTCGCCGCTGCCGCCAGGGCGCACGTGCGGTTCGCGGGCCGCCAGAAACTGCGTGCACGACGCTACCAACGCATCAAAACCTACCTGCGCAGGGCCGCTGGTTTCGGGCTTGCTGCAGCCGATCAGGGGCATCAGCGACAAGACCAGCGTGGCGGCAATCAGGGGGCGCATTGGGGAGGGCATGTTCATCAGGTGTTGGCTGGGGCATTGTGTGCCGAGGGTCGGGGCGACAGGCTTGACGGAGGTCAAGGAACTTCAAGTCTGAGAAACGGGGCCCAGCGCGGTTGCGCACCCTTGGTACCAGCGTTCTTGCGCCGTCGCGTCCGTCAGCGCAGCAAGCACCGCCGCATTCAACTCGTGCGCGCTGGCGGGCAACTGCATGTCGCGATAGGCCAGTGCGGTGCCCGCCATCAGCGCCTCGGCATCCAGCAACAGGCGCAGGTTTTGCGGAATCTCGGTCGCTTGCGTGGCGCAGTGCTGTACCGACAGCGAATGCGCTTTGCGGCAGGCAGCGGGGCGCACGCTGTAGATGGAGCAGCGGTCATCTACCAAAAAGCTGCAGGGCTGGCGCGCAGCACCGTTTTGGGCATGGGTGATGTGTTGGCGCAGGCGGGCGGTCACATCAAGCTGGGTGTCCGTGGACTGAGCGGCAAGGTGCTGCGCAATGCGAAACACCTCGGGTTCCGTCGCCTCCACCCGCACATGGCAACAGTGGGCGCAGCCCGCCTTGCAGTCGGGCACGGGGCCCGCGGATGCGGCGTGGGTGGCCACGGAGTCCAGGCTGCGGTGCAGTTGCGCGGTGAAGGCGATGGCTTCGTTGGCACCGGGTGTGCGCTCCAATGCGCGGGCGGCAAGCGCCCGCACCCGGGCTATGGATTCTTCAAAAGCAGATTGTTCGTCGGCAGACAGCATGAGACGCCTTATACCGCCTTGCTATATTGGTCTGGCTTTGCTACCCACCGAAATTCACCCCCATGACCGAACCCATCCGCCTCACCCAATACAGCCACGGCGCCGGTTGTGGCTGCAAGATCAGCCCGAAGGTGCTGGACGTGATCCTGGCCGGCAGCGGATCGCAAACCCTGGACCCGCGCCTGTGGGTGGGCAACACGTCGCGCGACGACGCGGCCGTGTACGCGCTGGACGGCGAGCGCGGCGTGGTGTCCACCACCGACTTTTTCATGCCCATCGTCGATGACCCGTATGACTTTGGCCGCATCGCCGCCACCAACGCCATCAGCGACATCTACGCCATGGGCGCCGACCCGCTGATGGCGATTGCCATCCTGGGCTGGCCCGTCAACGTGCTGCCGCCCGAGGTGGCGCGCGATGTGGTGCGCGGCGGGCGGGCGGCGTGTGATGCGGCGGGCATCCCGCTGGCGGGCGGGCACTCCATCGACGCGCCAGAGCCCATATTTGGGTTGGCGGTGACGGGCGTGGTGGACAAGCGCCACCTCAAGCGCAACGACACCGCCACCGCGGGCTGCCGCCTGTACCTCACCAAACCGCTGGGCATCGGCATCCTGACCACGGCCGAGAAAAAGTCCAAGCTGCGGCCCGAAGACGTGGGCCTGGCGCGCGACTGGATGTGCAAGTTGAACACGCCGGGCAGCCGCTTTGGCAAGCTGCCCGGCGTGGCCGCCATGACCGATGTGACCGGCTTTGGCCTGCTGGGTCACCTGGTGGAGATGGCCGACGGCAGCGGGCTGACCGCGCAGATCGACTACGCCGCCGTGCCGCGGCTGGGGGGCGTGTCGCATTACCTGGCCGAAGGCTGCGCACCCGGCGGCACCTTGCGCAACTTTGACAGCTACGGCGACAAGATCGCCCCGCTGGCGCAGGAGGAGCACAAGCTGCTGCTGTGCGACCCGCAGACCAGCGGCGGCCTGCTGGTGGCCGTGACGCCCGAGGGCGATGCGGAGTTTTTGGCGGTGGCCGCCGCGCTGGGGCTGGCGTTGCAGCCCATCGGGCAAATGACAGCGCGCCAGCACTTCGCTGTGGAAGTGCGCTGAAAACGATGCGCGACAACGTCACCGACTACGCGCACATCTTTCTGAACGATGTGCCCATGATGGACGTGCGCGCGCCGGTGGAGTTTGCGCAAGGCGCGTTCCCCGGCACCGTCAACCTGCCGTTGATGGACGACAGCGAGCGCCAGCAGGTAGGCACCTGCTACAAGCAACAGGGCCAGCAGGCCGCCATTGCGCTGGGTCACCAGCTGGTGTCAGGCCGCACCCAACAAGACCGCATCGAGGCCTGGGCGGCGTTTGCCCAGGCGCACGCGCAGCACGGGGTGCTGTACTGCTTTCGCGGTGGGCTGCGGTCGCAGATTGTTCAGCAGTGGCTGCAGAGCGAGGCGGGCATTGCCTACCCGCGCGTCATTGGTGGCTACAAGGCCATGCGCACGTTTTTGCTCAACACCACCGAGGCGGCTGCTGCCGAGTGCGGGTTCTATGTGTTGAGTGGCCTCACAGGCACCGGCAAGACAGAGGTGCTGGCCCAGCTGGCCCATGGGCTGGACCTGGAAGGCCACGCCAACCACCGCGGCTCCAGCTTTGGCAGCCGCGTCACAGGCCAGCCCGCGCAGATTGATTTCGAGAACCGCCTGGCTATCGACATCTTGAAAAAACGCGCCGCAGGGCACCGCACCCTGGTGGTGGAAGACGAAGGCCGACACGTAGGCAAATGCTCGGTACCACTGCCGCTGCGCCAGCGGCTGGAGCAGGTGCCCATCGTCTGCCTGACGGACGATTTTGAACGCCGGGTCGAACGCATATTGCAAGACTATGTGGTGCAGCAATCCGCCGCCTTTGTGGCCGTGCACGGGCCGGTGGCGGGCGCAGATTTGTTTGGCACGCGTCTGCTGGAGAGCCTGGACAAACTGGCCAAGCGCCTGGGTGGCAGCCTGCACCAGACCTTGCGCGGCGTGATGGTGCACGCGCTGGCGCTGCAAAAAGACACGGGCGCTGTGGGCCTGCACCGTGACTGGATCATGGTGTTGATGCGGCAGTATTACGACCCGATGTATGCGTTTCAGCGCAGCAGTAGGGCTGAGCGCATTGTGTTTGAGGGGGATCAGGTAGCGGTGCTGGGTTACTTGCGCGAGCAGGCTGCGGGCGGTTCGCGCTGAGCTTGGGAAGCCGGGGTGCAAGGCACTACCCCAAACCGTTCGGGCCGAGCTTGTCGACGCCGTGCGCTGATCGTGGAGCGTGCCTGGCTTGAGGGCGGAGGCCGGGGTGTGCGCCCGGCGGCGCAGTAACTTTCTTTTGCGTCGCCAAAAGAAAGTCACCAAAGAAAAGGCGACCCCACTGTCTGCGTCCCCAGCGCTTCGCGCTGGGGCAACCTGCGGTGCTCGCGGGCGAGGTGCGTCGCAGAACTCACTGCGCGCCGTTGGCGCTACGTTCAGACAACTGCGACGAGCCAGATCACGATGCATGTGTGTCCTTCGGCACACATGCCACCCCGCCCGCTGCGCTCCTCGGCGCATACAGAAGGGCGGGGGAACCAACATCCACACGGGCCATTGCTTCGCTGCGCTGCGCTCGGCGCCCAACTCGCGGGCGCTTCGCGCCGCGACCGCGGAGGCCGAGCGCGAGCGAAAGGCGCCGTGCGGATGCATCGGCTGTTCGGCTCCCCACCCCTGCTGGCTGCGCCGCGGCGGGGCGGTTGGGGGGTGCGCGTGCGCGCAAGTGCACGCATGCCTCGTTGTCTAGCTCGCCGCAGTTGTCTGAACGAAGCTCGCACAGCAGCGCAGTGAGTTCTGCGGCGCACCCCGCAACCGCCCCGACGCAGGTCGCCCCGTAGCGAAGCGCAGGGGTCGCAGACTGGGGGTCGCCTTCTCTTTGGTGACTTTCTCTTGGCGACGCAAGAGAAAGTTACTCGCACGCCGGGCGACTCCCGGCCTCCACCCTCAACAAAAGCACGCACTACGACCAGCGCAGGGCTTCGACAAGCTCAGCCCGAACGGTTGAGATGGCGCCCCAGCTTCGACAGGCTCAGCCCGAACGGGTTGTATTGGGGCCCCACCATCCCGGCAACAACCTCCGCACCTCATCCCGCCCAAACCGGTCATCCATCAAATGCACCACACCCTCATCGCTGGGCGTGCGTATCACCCGCCCCGCAGCCTGCACCACCTTTTGCAGACCCGGGTACAGATACGTGTAGTCATACCCCGCACCAAACAGCGCCTGCATGCGCTCGCGAATCTGCTCGTTGACCGGGTTGATCTGCGGTAGGCCCAAAGTGGCCAGAAATGCGCCGATCAAGCGGTTGCCCGGCAGGTCAATGCCTTCGGCAAACGCGCCGCCCAGCACGGCAAACGCAATGCCCTGGCTGGTGTCGGTAAAGCGGGCCAAAAAATCGCGCTGCTCGCCCTCCAGCATGCGGCGCGACTGGCTCCAGTGCGGCACATCGGGGTGCTGCTGTGCAAACAGCGCTGCCACCTGCTGCAGGTAGTCATAACTGCTGAAAAATGCCAGGTAGTTGCCGGGCTGCGCATGAAACTGCTGCGCCATCAGCGCCACGATGGGCGCCAGCGACGCCCTGCGGTGCGGGTAGCGGGTAGAAATGTGGCGCGCCACCTGCACTTTGAGCTGCGCAGCGTCAAAAGGTGACTCCACATCCACCCACAGATGATCCGCAGGCAAACCCAGTAAGTCCGCGTAATAGCGTGCGGGCTGCAGCGTGGCCGAGAACAGCGTGCTGGTGTGCGCGGCAGCAAACCGCGGCTGCAGAAAAGGCGCGGGCACCACGTTGCGGATGCAGACCAGCGAATCGCCCGGCGTGGGCCCTTTGCCGTTGTAGCCCGTGGTGGGCTGGGTCGGCTGCGTGATGTCCACCATCGAATGGCTGTCCAGCAACTCAGCCATGCGCACCATGTGCAGCGCGTCAAAGTAAAACGCCTGCAGCGCCGCGTCGGGCTCGGTGGGGTGGTCGGCAAAGTGCTCGGTCAGCGTGCTGCCGCACTGCTGCAGCGCGGCCAGCAACTTGTCGGGAAAAGCGTCTTGCACGGCGTACGGCGCTGGTCTGCGCCTTGTCCAGCGCCACCCAGCTGCGGCGCACCTTGTCCAGCGCCTTTTTCACCGGTGCATGGCGCGCTGCCGTGGCGCTGCGGCGTGCCTCGGCCAGGGTGGCAGGGCGCAGCTCGGCGGTGTACATCTTGCGGGCGCGGTCTACCAGGTTGTGGGCCTCGTCCACCAGCAGCGCGGTGCGCCAGCCGTTGGCTTGCGCCAGGCCGTGCAGCAGGCCACCCAGGTCGAAGTAGTAGTTGTAGTCGCCCACCACCACGTCAGCCCAGCGCGCCAGCTCCTGGCTCAGGTAGTAGGGGCAGACCTGGTGCTGCAGGGCCACCTCGCGCACGCCGGCCTGGTGCAGCGCGGTGCCGCCTGCCTTGCCGTGCTCGACAGCCACCGTCACTGCTGCCTCGCGCGCGGCGGGCAGCCGGTCGTAAAAGCCCTGGGCCAGCGGGCACGACTCGCCGTGGCAGGCGTTGTCCGGGTATTCGCACGCCTTGTCGCGCGCTACCAGCTCCAGCACGCGCAGCGGCAGTGCGGGCGCGCTGTCTGCAAGGCGCGCCAGCGCATCCAGCGCCGTCTGCCGCCCCGAGGTTTTGGCTGCCAGAAAAAACACCTTGTCGATGCGCTGCGCGGGCGCAGCCTTGAGCAGCGGAAACAGCGTGCCCATGGTCTTGCCAATGCCTGTGGGCGCCTGCGCCAGCAAGCAGCGGCCCGGCGGTGGCGGCCTTGTACACGGCCTCGGCCAGCGGGCGCTGCCCGGTGCGAAACCCGCCGAAACGGAAACGCCAGCGTCCCTCAGCGCCGCATCGCGCGCCGTGCGGTGCGCCACCTGCTGTTCGGCCCAGGCAATGAACCGCTGGCACTGCGCCTCAAAGTGCTGGCGCAGTTCATCGGCGCTGCAGCGCTCGGTCAGCACCGTCTCTTGCTGCGTGCCAATGTCAAAGTACACCAGCGCCACGTCGATGTGTGCCAGTTGCTCTTGCTGGCACAGCAGCCAGCCATACACCTTGGCCTGCGCCCAGTGCAGGTGGCGGTGCGATGCGGGCTGGCGGTCTAGGCGGCCCTTGAAGGTCTTGACCTCGTCGATGCGCTGCAAGTCGGGGTCGTATCCATCGGCGCGGCCACGCACATGCAGGCTTTGGTAACTGCCCGCCAGCGCCACTTCAGCGCGGTAGCCCTTGCCCCGGCGCGATGCGGCTATGGCATGGCCCGCGATGCCTTCCAGCGCGGTGGGCGCGGGCGTGAAGCGCAGGTCCAGGTCGCCCTGCTTGGCAGTGAACTCGCACAGCTCTCGCACCGCCACGGTGTAGGTCATGGGGCCGCAGAGTCCTGGTTGCTGGCCAGATCACCCGGCGGCTCGCCGCAGGGCTCGCCCAGTTGCGCTTGCGCCAGGGCATCGTCACCGCGCAGTGGCGTGGCCTTGCACAGGGCCAGCCACACGGCAAAGGGCAGGGTGCAGGTGGCGTGGCGCGCGGGGCGCAGCAGTTCAAAGCGTCCGTTGTCCAGCCCGCCGTGCAGCACCCAGATGCCAAAGTGCTCCGGTATCTCGTCCGGCTCTGCAATGCCTGCGGGGAAGACGTAATAGCACTCCTCGCACAGCCACTGGTAGGCCTGCCGCTTGGCGTCGTGCCGCAGGTCCGACAGCAGGTCGGCGCGGCTGTACTTGATCTCGTGCACCATGGGCTGCAGGTAAGCGGGCACCGAGGTGTTGCGCACCGAAAACAGGTCGGGCCGCGCCATGCGCCACACGTTGGCGGCAGCCCGCGCGGCGGGGGTGTCGTCATCGCTCCACAGCGGGGGCAGGGTGGGGATGGGCGGTGTTGCAGCGTCCTCTGCCAGAGCCGGGGCAGGTGCAGCGGCGCCTTCAATCACGGCGCGCAGCGACAGCTCTGTCCACACAATGCGCCCCGCCGCCAGCAGCTGCGCCGCAAACTTCTGCGCCAGCCGGTCGTGCCCGCTCAGCGCGCGCACGCTGCGCTGGCGCGCCAGGGCCAGCGTGCGAATGCCCTCGTCGGTGAGCTTGAGCGTCTCGCAACCGTCCGTCGCCGTGTGCAAGGCAATCAATCCAGCGGCCAGCAGGTCAATCTCCAGCCCGTCCTTGCACGGCCACCCGGCCGACCGCCAGATCTGCATCAGGCGCGTGCGGTGAAAGCGGGTGAGGGCGATGGAGACGGGCAGAGCGGGGGAGGGTTGCGGTGCCGACATGAAGCTGCGAGGGCGGCAAAGGACTGATTTTAATCACAGTGCTTTGCGGCACGTGCAGTTTCTCGTCGTGGGTGCGCAGCGCCCCGTCTCAGCAAAAAATTGAATGAAATTGACCTCTAGCGCTTATCCATCAAGCGCTAGCAGCTATCAAAACCGTAGTGTTTAGTACCTTTGCCCATGAACAAAGCCCGCAGAACACGGGCTTTGTTACTTGTGGCGTGCAGGCCGGATCAGACCTGCGCCTTGGGCTTTTCGACGTACACCGGCTTGGTGGCTTCGCTGGGTGGGTCAGCAGGCGCCTCTGGCTCAACAACCTGGCCGGCCGCAGCGCCGCCCAACGCCTGCATTGCTGTCATCCATGTCCAGCATGTGATGCATGCGAACGGCGCAGCACCCTTCTTCAACGCAGGCACGCCCGGCGCCGATATCCATCCCCAGGTTCTGGCCGCAGCACCAGACGCGCCCGTCGTCACCAAACAATTTGCCGACTCGTTCGAGGAAACGACGCTCAGCGACCAACTCGCCTCGCAAGGCATCGACGCGCTTTTGTTGTGCGGAATGATGACGCAGCACTGCGTGACCTACACCGCGCTGTCGCAGCAGGCACAGGGCTACGGCAAAGTGACCGTGTTGTCCGACGCCACCACCACCCTCAGCGAGGTGGTTCATGGCCTCGCGCTGAGCGGCCTGCGCACCAAAGTGACGCTGACCACGGTGGAAGAGGCCCTGGGCTAAGGCGAAGCGCGCCCTGGCTCAGGCGCTGTGCAGCACCGCCTCCAATCGGTCCAGTTTCTGCTCGTTGGCGGCAGTGGCAAAGTCGCGCAGCTTGTCGACAAACTCCACGTTCTCCAACGACTGCGCCCACGCTAGGAGGCTGTGCTCACCCTCTGGCGTCAGCCGCACCGTCAGCGTGAACAGGGGCGCCAACACAGGGTCAATGGCTGGGATTTTTTGCCGGGTAGATGGTGTGTAGGCTTTGGCCGCCCTGTTGTGCTGAAAATATGAGTCAAATTGGCCTCTAGCGCTTTACCCATAAGCGCTACCAGCTATCAATTTAAGCTGACACCCATCAACCCGCAGCGGGCTACTGCGGGCGACAGCGGACTACTGCGAAACGCGCGCATCCAGAATCATCTGCAGCAGCCGCGCAAACTGCGCGTCGCTCACATGCTGGGTCGACACATCCGTGTTCACGCGGTGCACCACTACCAGGTCGTATGCGGGCACCACCACCACCATGTGCCCGCCAAACCCCTGGGCCGAGAAGGTGCCCGCGGGCACGCGGATGTCGGGCAGGTGGCGCCCGTCCACCGCCACCCACCACATATACCCGTAGCCGCCATCCGCCCCGGTGTCTGAATAGGGCTGCAGGCTTTGGCGCACCCACTGGGCGGGCACCACCTGCTTGCCAGCCCATTGGCCCCCGCGCAGATACAGCAGCCCAAAGCGAGCCAGGTCGCGTGCCGACATGCGCATGGGGTAGGCGGCGTGTGTGGAATCTTTGCCGGTGAAGTACTTGCCGTCTTGCGCGCGCCAGTCCTGCATCTGCAGCGGCTGTGCCAGCTGTGTGGCAAACGCGGTGTAGATGCTGGTCTTTGTGCGCGCTTCGTAGATGGTGTTCAGCGCGTTGAAGTCCCAGTTGTTGTAGTACCAGAACGACCCCGGCGCGTGGCTGCCGCGCGCAGGCCGGGCGGCGGCCATGGCGGGTGTCTCATACAGGGCGGGGTGGTAAACGCCGGAGCGTGACTTGAGCAGGTCTGCCACGGTGGCCCGCTTTTCTGATGCGGTCAGCGCGGGTTCGTTGTCGTCCACACCCAGTTCGCCCAGGGTAGCGTCGATCCGTATCTGGCCTTTGGCAACCGCCATGCCCATCAGGCTGCTCAGAATGCTTTTGCGGATGGAGTGGATATTGAAGCGCTCATCGGTACGGCCCCATTCATCCAGCACACGCCCGTTGACCACCAGCATGACAGCCGCGGTGTCGAGGCTTTTGGAATGCTCGCGCGCCAGTGCCAGCTTGTCGCTGGACCAACCAACCGATTCTGGCGACGCGATGCGCTTCCACTCGGCGCCAGGCACTTTGCCTGCGACCGGTGCTGCAGCTGCAGTCGTGGCGAATGTCGCCGCTGCAATCATCGTCGCCAGCAGCAATGCAATGGCGACCATGCTGCGCAGTGGTGTTCTGAGACCGGGGCTTGCTGGCATGGGGAGCTCCGTGGGTGACGAGGGCTGCAGTCTAGGGCGGCGGCGGGTCGGGAGCGTGGCGAGGCAGACGCGCTGGCAGTGATGGGGGACGCTAGATGAACGCTGGTGATTGAAATATTGAGCGAAATTGGCCTCTAGCGCTTTATCCATAAGCGCTAACAGCTATCAATTTTAGAATTTTCAAGCTGATGTTGGCGCAGGGATCTTCGCCGTTAGCTCACTCCAGCTCTGCACACCATCGATCTACACCGGCTCTACACCTCATGTAAGCCGGACTGACCAAGGGCCGCTGTTGTTGCATTCACTAGTTGTTCTTCGACAAGTAGCTAGAAAACGCAACATAGTGAATTGCGCCCGACGCGACCTGCAAAGGCGCTGCCTTGCCTGTACGGTGTGGAGAAAATCTTGTCGACGGGTTGGCTCTGGCTGGTTTGACCGCAGTGTTCTGTTACGCCCCATTGATGAACTGCGGTGGTCAAACAGCTTGGTGCATAACTTTTGTTGGGGCATGCGGATATTTGGGCCAAGATTGACCGCTTGGGGCCCTGAGCCGCCGTTCAGAAGAGCCGACCGAAAGCAGCCAATGACTTCCTGCAGCGGCCGTGGAAATCCCGGTTTCTGCCTACAGCAAGCTATAGTTTGCTGACTTGACGCTTGCCGGGTTTCATGGAATTTTTATACCTGGACGTTTGAACAGGTCATCCCTTGCAAACCTATGCTGCAAGCCACTTCCAGGAGAAATCAGTGTCCAGAATATCCCGCACGGTCCAGTTTATCCCGCAGGTTTTGCGGTCTAAATTACTACAAGGGCTTCCCCAAAAAAGTCAAACGAATACTCCCCCGCAATGAATCGCGCAGCGATTGATTGCGGAATTTGAATTCACTCACTTTGCTACCACCGCACTCAACGTGGCGCTGTGTCTGAGTGCAAAGAATGCGGACAGCGAAACTACAAACGGCCATTGATGCAGGCGGTCTGTGCCTGCGGACCCTGATGAAAGACGCACGCGAGGTACCCATTCGTTAGCCGAGGATGCCTTGCCTCCGTAATGTATTCGGCAACCCCTCGCGCAGGTCCTACCCTTTGCTCATCAACGCCAGCTTTCACGCGGTGGAAGTTGTCTTATGCAGGCAAGCGAAACTCCTCGCCTTTGCTCAGCACGGCCCAGCACATGCGGGCATTCTTTGCGGCAATTGCAACTACGGCACGCCAGTAGCCTCTGCGCTCGGCCAAGTCGCAAGCCCAGCGACTGATGGGATCTTTTCGGTGCTTGGCTGCTTGCAAGACTGACCGAGCGCCCAGCACCAGCAAAGAGCGCAAGTACGGATCTCCGGCCTTGGTGATATGTCCAAGACGGGATTTGCCGCCCGAACTGTATTGCCCGGGAGTCAGTCCCAACCAGGCGCTGAGTTGACGGCCGCATTGGAAATCATGGCCATGGCCAATGGTGTTTAGCAGCGCTGTAGCGGTTGTTGGTCCAACCCCTGGCAACTGCATCAGCTGCTTGATCTCGCTGCTGTGCCGAGCCAATGCTGTGATGTGTCGGTCGTATTGGGTAATGCGCTCATCCAGCCGGGTGACTTCGCTGAGCAGATCACCGATCACTGTGTTGGCCCAGCCGGGCAGATCCTCCAGGCGGGCCAGGGCTTCGCGGCGCACAACGGCGGCCTTGAGCGGCAGCACGATGCCCAGCTCCGAGAGCAGGCCGCGAATTCGGTTGAGCGTGGCGGTGCGCTGCTCGACAAATCCTTGGCGGGCGCGGTGCACCATGAGCTGGCTTTGTTGTTCCAAGCTCTTGATGGGTACAAACCGCATGTTGGGGCGGGTCGCAGCTTCACAGATAGCCGCTGCATCGGAAGCATCGTTCTTGCCGCGTTTGCCGGACAACCGGTAGGGCACCACGAACTTGGGCGCCATCAGGCGCACGGTGTGGCCGAACCTCTGGAATTCGCGAGCCCAGTGGTGGGCACCAGAGCACGCTTCCATACCAATGAGACATGGTGGCAGCGCGGCGATGAGTTCGAGCAGCTTGGCACGCTGCACGCTGGGACGCAAAAGTACCGGTTTGCCTGTGGCATCAACGCCATGCACAGCAAAGACATTCTTTGCCAGATCGATTCCGATGGTGACAATGTCAGTCATGGACTTCCCCTTCCAACAAGCGAGTGAGTTGATGAGAGATCGAACTTCCCATCGTGGCACCTGGATGCCGTATCCCGCAACTGCGCGGTTCACTCGGGACGGGGAAGTCCCTTTCATTCGTTAGGCTTTTGGCTCTCCATGTCGTACGTCTTATCTAAGCCGCTCTCTGTACACAACCCATACAACTGGCTCCCGTCAGATGGCGAAAGCAGTGTTTCGTTTCGTACAGACAGAGGAGATCTGGTCGTCTCCATAGCCTTCGAGCACGAGAGCGGCGTAGAACAGACTCGGGAAATTCGCTTCATAAACTGTTGTGCGTTCTACGTCTCAGCCATGCCTGGTGTGGCGGCGCTAAACGTTTCTGCCAAATCCAAGCCAGAGCCCCTAGGGCACCTGCTTCAGTGGACAGAGTCAGGCCTCGCAGACGAATGGTCTGGCCATTTCGAAACAGCCGGGCGCTACACGCATTTCGTCATCTTTTTCCTTGAGGCCAACAAGGTGCTAGACGTAGTGTGCGAAGCATATTTGGTTAGTCCGGAGTCAACATCAAGGCCGGCTTGAATGTACACATCAAGCGCAACATCATGCGTGACGCAACCACTCAAACATCTGCCACCAGCCTAACCCTTCGTATATGGACTCCCCCACAAGGGCAAGAAACTGATTGATGTTTTGGCTGTTGGGGAATCGCCTGCAGTCGTATATCCGGCATCTGAGGTGGACTCTGTTGTGGTCCGTGCCAGCATGGAATCTGCGGGACCGGCGCGCCAATCGTTACAAGCGGCAGGCAAGCTGCCGGAAGAGTTATCGGCGTCAGACGGTCTGGGGTGTGCCCGGTTGGCCATGTGGGTCAATCAATCTCGTCGCAAGCGGCGTGGGTGGAGGACAAACGGCTTTCTTTTTTTGGTGACGGCTGCTCGGTGGTGGTCTGCCGCTCAGGTGGGCATCACAAAGCTCTCGCGGGTGATCTTTCTGTTCAGCCGCTCGGTGTCACCGAACGGCGTCTTATCCCTGAGCGTGGCGAAGCAGATGCGCGCGAGCTTGTTGGCCAGAGCACACGCGGCCTTGTTGTGGTTCGATCTGCGCTGCACATCCAGTGCCCAGCGGCGAACGCCACACACCTCGCGCTCGGCCGCTTCAGCCACCTTGGCCGCTCGCAGCACACTGCGGGCGCCGTGCGTGAGCAACATGCGTAGGTAGCGGTCACCACGTTTGGATATCTTGCCCAGGAAGCGCGAACTGCCCGAAGAGTGCTCACGCGGTGTGAGACCAAACCAGCTGGCAAAGTGACGCGCGTCCTTGAAGTGCGTCACATCGCCCGAAGTGGCCGCGACCAGCGCGGTCGCCGTGAGCAAACCGATGCCGGGGATCGAGAGCAACGTGGTGCAGGCCGGACTCAGGCGGGCCAATGCGGCGAGCTCGCGTTCGAGCTGCGCGATGCGCGCTTCGAGCAGGCGAATCTCCTCCACCAGCAAACGGGCGCTGCCGCGGATCAGCTCGGGCACGGACGAAGCAGGATCGGCCAGCACCCGGCTGATCGCCTCCAAGCCGGTGCGCGCGCCCACGGGAACTGCGATACCGAACTCGCGCAGGAAGCCGCGCAAAGCGTTGATGCGCGAGGTGCGCGTGCCCATCCATAGCGAGCGGATGCGGTGCAGTCCCTGCAGGGCTTGCTGTTCAACCGACTTCACACGCACAGGGCGCATGTCGGAAGCACGGGCGGCTTCGAGCAGGGCAGCGGCATCGGTGGCATCGGTCTTGTTGCGCCGCACGTAGGCGCGCACGTACTGAGCGGGCAGAAGACGCACTTCAATGGCCAGGCCATTGAGCCAGCGTGCCCAATGGTGGGCCGAGCCGCAGGCTTCCATGATGACCAAGCCAACGGATCGGTTGGCAAACCAGCGCTCGAACTGGGTGCGGGTGAGGCGCTGGGTTTCAACGACGCGCCAGTGCTCGTCGGCCACGGCCAACTGGAAGACGGACTTTGCCAGATCAACGGCGACGGTTGTAGCATTCATCTCGGACTCCTTTCGTTTGGATGAGAACCTGATCCCCACGCCAATGAAGACCAGAGCGCGTTTGTCGCGCAAACAAACGGGGGAGTCCATCCCATCATTCGACGCGGACACTCAGCGGCATTGCGCCGCAAGGCGTGTCGGCGCGGGTAGGCCGTGCGGCGCGTTACCACTGCGTGCCGGTCAACTCCAACGTTAGGCGTCACGTGATAGACCATCATGCATCTAAGATCACTTCAACTACACCGACGCCGCTGGACCCTAGTTTTCTCCGTTCCATTCATTGCCCTCATGGCGCTTGTTGGCGCTTATTCAATTTTTCTCCTGTTCACCGGAGATCGTCTCGTTATGGTGATCGGGGGTATTGGTGCGTTCGTCGCACTCTGCATAGTAGGAACGTTTGGAAGGTCTGTACTGGAGGCTTGGCGCAATAGCGACCCAGCAGTCGTCGTCGACCAGCACGGGCTGAACGACTTGAGAAGCGCCACCGGCATGATTCCTTGGCGTGAAATCGAGACGGTCACACTTGACGATTATGAGCAAAGGATTCTCGTGAAAGTTGCTGCTAACAGCCGTCGATCTATCACTCGGCGGCTGTTTGTCGGCGGGGACTATGTCGTTGCGCTGGGAGGCTTGAGCTACAGCCACCGCGAGCTCTCAAACGCATTGGCTGAGTATCATCGGCTAGGCAGAGGTGCCAGCGCTGACATGGCACGACCGAATGACGCCTAACATGGAGGTCGAGAGGGAGCCACAAGCTGCGCTTGTGGCTCCCTCTGCTTCGCTCCGGCTGCCCCTCACCTCTACGTTGAGCGTCCGCTTTCATTTGCGGTGACTGGCTGCTCCTGGCCGACAACCGCCGCCCGCTCAAGACTCCAATCTCATTACCCCACCCCCCGCATCCCCACCAACCCCGGCATAGCCCCCCGCATCGCGTCCAAAAACAACCGCAACCGCGCCGGATAAAACCGCGCGTAGGGGTACACCAGATACACCGGCAGCGGCGGGGCCTGCCAGGTGGGCACCAAATGCAGCAAGTCGCCTGCCCGCAAATCCTCATCCACAACCCACGCTGATGAAATGCACGCGCCCAGCCCGGCCAGGGCGGCGCTGCGCAGGGCGTACAGGCTGTCGGTGGCCAAGCGGGGGTTGATGGCGAAGGTACTGGCCTCGCCGGTGTGCTGGTGGGTCAACGTGACTTCGCGTTGGTAGAAGGTGCTCAGCGCCAGCCAGGGCAGGTCTTTCAAATCTTGTGCATGCTGCGGCGTTGCTTGCTGTGTGGGCGGCTGGCCTGGCTAGCCATCAGGGCGGGCGATGCCAGCACGATGCGGGGCACTTCGGCCAGGCGGATGGCGACCACGGCGGGGTCTTGCACGCCGCCGACCTGGATGGCGCAGTCGATGCCTTCTGCGATGAAGTCGGGGCGGCGGTCGTGCAGCATCCATTCCACCGACACCTCGGGGTAGCGGCGCAGGTAGTCCATCAGCGGGGCGATGAGCTGGTTTTGCCCAAAGGCGTGCGGGGCCACCACGCGCAGGGTGCCGCGGGGTGTGTCTGCCGTGCCGCGCAGGTCGTCTTCCATGGCGGTCCAGCTGTGCAGCAGCTCTTTGGCGTGGGCAAAGCAGCGGTCGCCGTCTTCGGTCAGCTTCATCACGTGGGTAGACCGTTGCAGCAGCTTGAGGCCCAGGTGGCGCTCCAGCGTTTGCAGGCGGCGGCTGACGGTGGGCTGGCTGGTGCCCAGCAGCTGGGCAGCGGCAGACAGGCTGCCCGCCTCGACGATGCGCACAAAGGTTTGCAGCAGCTCGATGCGGTCTGCGCCTGGGGTGGTGGGGTCGGTCATGCGTGCAGCGTATAACAAATGTGCGCTTTGGGCCACTACCGTGGTGGTTTGATGGCTGATGACAATCGCATCAATCCAATTCACTACGGGTAAACACCATGTCATCTATTCAATCTGCGAATGAAAGGCCGGTGGCTGCAACAGCAGCAGCAACATCAGTCGCCGCACCTGCAGCCAGCACCACGACAGGCATCGCGCCGTCGCTGGTGTTGTTGCTGGCGTCGGCGGCGGGGTTCAGCGTGGCGTCGCTGTATTACAGCCAGCCCATGCTGGGCGTGCTGGGGGCCGACATTGCGGCCAGCGACCAGGCGGTGGGGCTGGTGCCCACGCTGACGCAGCTGGGGTATGCGCTGGGCATCTTGCTGCTGGCGCCGCTGGGGGACCGGTTTGACCGGCGCCGCATCATCCTCATCAAGGCGGCCGTGCTGGCCGTGGCGCTGCTGCTGAGCGGGCTGGCCCCCGGCATTGGCTGGCTGCTGGGCGCCAGCCTGGCGGTGGGGCTGATGGCCACGCTGGCGCAAGACGTGGTGCCCGCCGCCGCCACGCTGGCCCCGGCGGAGCACCGGGGCAAGGTGGTGGGCACGGTGATGACGGGGCTGCTGCTGGGCATTTTGTTGTCGCGCGTGGTCAGCGGCTTTGTGGCCGAGCACTTTGGCTGGCGCGCGGTGTATGTGGCGGCTGCGGGGGCGGTGGCGCTGCTGGGTGTGGCCGCATGGCGCGGGCTGCCGCGTTTTGCGCCCACCACGCAGCTGGGTTATGGGGCGCTGATGGGGTCGATGCTGGCGCTGTGGCGCAAGCACGGTGCGCTGCGCCGCGCGGCCTGGGCGCAGGGGTTGTTGTCCATCGGGTTCAGCGCGTTCTGGTCGACGTTGGCGGTGATGTTGCACAGCCAGTTCCACCTGGGCAGTGCAGCGGCGGGGGCGTTTGGTTTGGCGGGTGCGGCGGGTGCGTTGGCCGCACCGCTGGCAGGCCGCCTGGCTGACAAGCGCGGGCCCGAGGTGGTGACCCGCCTGGGTGCGGCGCTGGCGGTGGTGTCGTTTGCCAGCATGGCGTTGTCGGCGGTGCTGCCGCTGCAGTGGCAACTGGGGCTGATTGTGGTCAGCGCCATTGGTTTTGACTTTGGCATTCAGGCCGTGCTGGTGGCGCACCAGACCATTGTGTTTGGCATTGAGCCCGCAGCACGCAGCCGGTTGAATGCGCTGCTGTTCACCGGCATGTTCATTGGCATGGCGGCGGGGGCCGGGCTGGGTAGCCTGGTGCTGGCGCAGTGGGGGTGGATGGGGGTGGTGGGGTTGGCTACGGTGGCGTCGGCTGCGGCGCTGGGGGTGCGGGTGGTGGGGCGGCGGGGTTGAGTTTTTTGGCGGCGAGGGTTTTGGGGGGGGCGAGCGCTGTTGGTGATGGGGAGTCTGTGCCCAGAACAGAGGATCTCGAAAGCGAAATTTGAGTAAAAAGTGCCTCTAGCGCTTATTGGATAAGCGCAAGTAGCTATTCAATTGAGAGCGTTTGGTGAGCGGTGCCTGGTTGGGGTGCAGACCCCTGCAGCCGATCCAGCCTATCAGCCGCGCAGCAACCCGTGCACCAGCACCATGCTCGCCACGCCCAGCGCACCCGACACTGCCACGTAGCCGAGCGAGGCAATCACCTTGACCCAGCCCGACACGCTCGGCAGGTTGGTGACGACGTACAGCCCGGGGATGAAGACAAACAGGGCCAGCAGTAGTGCCGCCTCGACGGGGGCCATGTGGTGCCAGACCATGACTCCAGTGGGTAGCCACACCGGCGCCAGCAGCGAGAGCCATTGGAATGCGGTGCCCTGCGTGACATGGCGCGACAGGCCCCAGCCTTCATCGCGGGGGCTTACGCCGTGCAGCGGCGCGTCGGTCCCGCGGGTAAACAGGACGCCGCATCGCCGGCAAGTCTGGGCGTCAAACGCAACGCTGGCGCGGCAGTTGAAGCAAACGGTCATCGTGCGGCTCAGGCCTTCTTCACCTCAATGTGATACAGCCCCCACGGGCACAGCGCAAAGCGCTCTTTGACGGGTTTGTCTTTAAAGGCAGGCAGCACATCAGCGTCGTACACCGCCCACTGCGGGCCCAGGCCGCCCAGGGCCATGGGTTGGCCGTCGATGTGGGTGGCGACGATCATGCGGTAGGCCTGCACGTCGGCCAGGCTGATGTTGACGTTGTAGCCGTCCACCGCGCGCAGCCCCAGTTGCACGGCGCTGCCAGCCGAGACACCTGCTGCAGCCAGCACGGTGGTAAGCAGGGGGCCTTGCAGGGTGTGGGGTTTGCTGTCGTATTCCAGTGTGGGCTTGATGGTGACTGCGGGCATGCGCTGCAGCGCGGCGGCGTCCAGCGCGTGGGCGTTGGCAAACTGGATGCCGTGTTTGCCCATCATCTGGTCAATGACCGGGTCCAGCGCGCCACGGTTGGCTTTGGAGATGGCGCCGCTGATGGTCAGCAGGGCAGGGTTGGCGGTCGCTTTTGTGGGCGCAGCGGCGTGGGTGCTGGTGGTGGCAGTCCACAGGCCTGCCAGGCCAACGCTGGCGGCGACAAAGTTGCGTTTGGTGGGGTTCATGGGGATAGCTCCTCGTTCGATTTCAGGCGCGCATGGTATGCGCAAGCGGGCGGCTTGCAACGCAAAAAATGGCAGGCTGCGCAGCGGCGGTCGGCCATTTGCGAGGGCATGCGCCGCGGCGCCAGCAGCATTGCGCCGGGGCCGCCACAATCGGGCGCCTATGACTTCTTCTCCCTCGATGATGCTGCGCCTGATTGGCATGGCGGCCTTTTGCAGCATGGCGTCCATGCGTGTGTGCGACCCGATGCTGGTGGAGCTGTCGCAAGAGTTCAGCGTGACCACGGGCGACGCCGCTGCGGTGATTGCGGCGTTTGCGGTGGCCTACGGCGTGCTGCAGCTGGTGTATGGCCCGCTGGGCGACCGGCTGGGCAAGGTGCACGTGATCATCGGCGCCACGTCGGCCTGCGCGGTGTTCAGCGCCATCACGGCGCTGGCGCCCACGTTCACGGTGCTGGTGGTGTCGCGTGCGGCCATGGGGGCGGCGGCGGCCGGGATCATTCCGTTGTCGATGGCGTGGATTGGCGACCAGGTGGCGTACGAGCAGCGGCAAGAAACCTTGGCGCGGCTGATGGTGGCCACGGTGACCGGGATGATGGCGGGGCAGTGGTTTGGCGGCTTTGCCACCGAAACGCTGGGCTGGCGCACGGCGCTGGGGGTGTTGGCGCTGATGTTTGCCGTGGCGGCGGTGTTGCTGTTCAGGCATGCGCGCGCGTCGGGCGTGCTGCAGGCGCCAGCGGGTGCAGGTGGTGGGGCGGGGTTCTCGTTGGCGGCCTACCTTGCGGGCACAGCGGCGCTGCTGCGCATCGCGCGTGTGCGCTGGGTGCTGGCGGTGGTGGCCATTGAAGGCGCACTGGCCTTTGGCACGCTGGCGTTTGTGCCCGCGCGCATGGTCGACGGGTTTGGCCTGTCGGCGTCGGCCGCAGGCGGTGTGATGGTGCTGTATGGCGTGGGCGGGCTGATCTACAGCGTGTTTGCGCGGCGCTGGCTGGCCGCGCTGGGCGAACAAGGCCTGGCGTTGACGGGTGCCACGCTGATTGCCACCGGGCTGCTGGCGTTGGCCTGGGCACCGGCGGTGGCGTGGGCGGTGCTGGGCTGTTTTTGTGCGGGCCTGGGGTTTTATATGTTGCACAACACCTTGCAGGTGCAAGCCACGCAGATGGCGCCCGAGGCGCGTGGCACGGCCGTGACCTTGTTTGCCTGCCTGCTGTTTCTGGGGCAGTCGGCGGGCGTGCTGGTGGTGGCGTTCAGCGTGGACCGGGGCTGGCTACCGCCGGTGTTTTCTGCGGCTGCGCTGGGGGTGTTGGTGCTGGGGTTTGTGATCTCGCGGCGGGTGCAGGCGCGGGGGGCGACGATTGCTGGCGCCTGATTTGTGCGGCCCGTGGCGATCTGGGTGCGTGTCCAACAATGCACTTGGCTCCGCTGTGCATTTTCACTTGTAGACTTGCTTTCACTGCCGGTGCCAGCCGGTGTGCCTGCAATTGCCAGCAGGTGCCAGTAGGCCCTGAGGGTTTGGGTTGACCCCGATGACCGCTGTGGCGCACGCGTTGGGTCAACAGATTGAGGTTGAACTACGATTTTTTAGAACGGATCCACGATGGGTCTTTACGTGTCATGACCGATTCCTTGTCGCCTTCGCCCGTGTTTCCTCGTGCTCAGGGCCCCATGGCCGACAAGGTACGTCAGTTCGACTGGGCAAGCCATCCGCTGGGGCCTATTGAAGATTGGCCCATGGCGCTCCGATTCGCGGTCGAGACGGTGCTTTCGTCGCGGTTTCCGAAGTCGCTCTTTTGGAGCGAGCAGCTTTTTACCATTTACAACGACGCGTTTTTGCCCATCCTCGGTCAAAAACCAGAGGCGTTGGGTCGCCCGATGAAGGACGTTTGGTCCGAGGCTTGGCATATCGTGGAGCCCCTTGCCCAACGCGCACTGCAGGGCGAATCGCCGTTTGTTGAGGACCTTGCGGTCGTGATCAACCGATTTGGGTATGACGAGCAGGCGTATTTCACTTTCTCCTACAGCCCCGTGCGAGACGAGGCTGGCGTGGTGGTGGGAATGCTGGACACCGTGATCGAAACCACCGGCAAAGTAAACGCCGAACGCCAGCTGCGCGAAGCGACCTTGTCGCTGTCGCAGCAAGTGGCCCAACGCACCGCCGACCGCGACCGCCTTTGGTTGCGCTCGGATGCGCTGCTGTTGGTGGCCCGGTTCGACGGCTCCATCGTGGCGGTAAACCCGGCATGGACAGACTGGCTGGGGTGGGCTGAACACGAAACCGTCGGCAAGCCCATGCGGTTTTTTGCGCATACGGAGGATGAAGCCGCGCTTGACGAGGAGTTTGCGCAGTTGCAAAGGGGTGCGCAAAAAAGCCACGGCAAGCTGCGGTTCTGTCACCGCGACGGCGCTGCGCATTGGGTGTCCTGGACGGCGTCGCCCGCTGACGGCTTTATTCATTTTGTGGGCCGCGATGTCACCGACGAACACGCGCGCGACGAGGCACTGAAAGAAGCCGAGGAGCAATTGCGCCAGGGCCAAAAGATGGAAGCAATGGGCCAGCTGACAGGCGGCATTGCCCATGACCTCAACAACATGTTGCAGGGTATCGTGCTTCCGTTTCAGATCGTCCGCCAACGCATTGCGCAGGGTCGCCAAGCGGAGGCGGGCAAATACATCGATGCGGGTCTGGCCGCCGCACGCCGCGCCGCGTCGCTCACACAGCGCCTGCTGGCTTTTTCACGGCGCCAGGCGCTGGATTCACGTGCAGTCGATGTGGTGGGGTCGCTCCAAGGGATCGAGTCCATGATCAGGACGACCTGCGGAGAGAACATTGCCCTGCAGATGGCGTTTGTGCCCGACCTGTGGCCGGCGCTGACCGATGCGCACCAGTTTGACAACGCGGTCCTCAATTTGGCTATCAACGCGCGTGACGCAATGCCAGCCGGCGGCACGCTGCGTATTGCGGCTGACAACGTTCATCTGAACGCGGCCACCAAGCACCAAGCGCCCGGGCTGGACGACGGCGACTATGTGCGCGTAGCGGTCAGCGACTCCGGCACGGGCATGTCGGGTGATGTGCTGAACCGTGCGTTTGACCCGTTTTTCACCACCAAGCCCATAGGGCAGGGCACCGGGTTGGGGCTGTCGATGATTTACGGCTTCATGCGGCAGTCGGGTGGCATGGCAGTGCTGGAAAGCGTGCCGGGGCAAGGCACACGCGTCTCGTTGTATTTCAAAAGGTCGTCGTTTCATGCAGCGCCAGAGCAGCCTGAGGTCGCCACACCACTGAGCGGGCCCCGCAGACCCGATTCGGCGCTGGTGGTGGAAGACGACGATACCGTCAGACTGCTGGCGGTCGAACTGTTGCGCGAGAGTGGCTTTCATGTGATGGAGGCAGCCTCAGGCAACGCCGCCATGGCAATGCTTTCGGGGGCAGTGCATTTCGACCTGTTGGTATCGGACGTTGGGCTTCCCGGTCCTAACGGTCGGCAAGTGGCGGACTACGCCCGTGAAAATTTCCCTGGTATCAAAATCATTTTGATGACCGGCTACGCGGAGCAGGCCGCCATGAACCCGCAGTTTCTGGGGGCACAGATGGGACTGCTGGTCAAGCCGTTTGACGCACACGCGCTGGTCGCCAAGGTGCACGCGGTGATGGCGCAGAAGAGCTGAGCGGGCTCGGCGCCGTCGGGCGCTGTGCTTGGGGTAGATTGAAAGCTGAGAAATATGAGTCAAATTGGCCTCTAGCGCTTATAGATAAAGCGCTAGCAGCTATTAAAAAAGGTGCATTTCGGCGTATCTATCACGTTCGTTATAACCACGGCATCTAACCACTCGATTTTTTGATCGTTTGTGTTCTTACGATTCGCCGATACAGTCCCGCATCCTTTTCTCTCTTCACTGCGCGCTGCAGTCAGGCATCCGTCACCGGGGCCTGTGCGGCGCGTTGGCATTTTCATGATCGACTTACGGGGTATCACCCAAACCTACCAGGGCTCACAAGGCCCGGTCGAGGCCCTGCGCGGCATCGACCTGCACATCAATCCGGGCGAAGTGTTCGGCATCATCGGCAAGAGCGGAGCGGGCAAAAGCTCGCTGGTGCGGGTCATCAACCTGCTCAACCGGCCCACCACAGGCCAGGTCATCGTGGGTGGGCGCGACCTCACCCAGCTCAATGACGCACAACTTCGCGAGGCCCGCCGCGAGATCGGCATGGTCTTCCAGCACTTCAACCTGCTGTCGTCACGCACCGTGTTCGACAACGCTGCGCTGCCCCTGGAGCTGGCGGGCATGAGCAAGGCCGCCATCCGCGAGCGCGTGAACCCGCTGCTCGAACTGGTGGGCCTGTCGGCCCTGGCCGACCGCTACCCCGCGCAGATCAGCGGCGGGCAAAAGCAGCGCGTGGGCATTGCGCGCGCACTGGCCAGCCGCCCCAAGGTGCTGCTGAGCGACGAAGCCACATCGGCGCTGGACCCGGAAACCACGCGCTCCATCCTCGACCTGCTGCGCCAGGTCAACCGCGAGCTGGGGCTGACGGTGGTGCTTATCACGCACCAGATGCAGGTCATCAAGCAGGTGGCCGACCGCGTGGCGGTGATCGAAGCCGGGCGCATTGTGGAGCAGGGCCGCGTGCTGGACGTGTTCACACGCCCGCAGCAGGCCATCACCAAGAGCCTGATCGACGAAATCCTTCCGCAAGAGCTGCCCGCCAGCGTGCTGGACCACGTGCGCAAGCTCGCAGGCCAGCTGGACGCAGGGCGAACCGGCCAGCTGCTGCGCCTGTCGTACGCGGGCGACAGCGCCTACCAGCCCATCCTGTCGCAACTGATCCGCGAATTTGGCGTGGACATGAGCATCCTGCATGGCCAGGTGGACGAGATCCAGGACGAAACCTTTGGCTCGCTGGCCGTGTACGCCAGCGGCGAGGCCGAGCGCCTGCGCGGCGCCGTGGCGCATCTGCGCGCAGGTGGCGTCGAGGTGCAAGAAGTGGCTGTGGCCGGTTGAGAAAGACAAGAAATCATGTTGGATAACTTCACTCCGGCCATGCTGGATCTGTTTGCGTCTTCGTTGTGGGAGACGCTGGTGATGGTCGGCATCTCCGGCCTGGTGGGCGGCCTGCTGGGTGTGCCACTGGGCGTTTTTCTGCGCCTGACGGACCATGGTGGCGTGCTGCAAAACGGCCCCGTCAACAAGCTGGTGGGCTGGCTGGTCAACGCCGTGCGCTCCACGCCCTTCATCATCTTGCTGGTGGCCATCATCCCGTTCACACGTTTCATCACCGGCTCGTCCATCGGCACCGCCGCCGCCGTAGTGCCGCTCACGATTGCCGCCGCGCCCTTCGTTGCGCGTCTGGTCGAAGCCGCCCTGCGCGAGGTAGACCACGGCCTCATCGAAGCCGCGCAAGCCATGGGCGCCACCACCAGCCAGATCGTGTGGAAGGTACTGCTGCCCGAGGCGCTACCCGGCATCGTGGCAGGCCTGACCATCACGTTCGTGAGCCTGACCGGTTATTCGGCCATGGCCGGGGCGATTGGCGGCGGCGGCTTGGGTGACCTGGGCATTCGCTACGGCTACCAGCGCTTTTTGCCCGAGATCATGCTGGCCGTGGTGCTGGTGCTGATCTTCTTTGTGCAGGCGGTGCAGAGTTTGGGTGACTGGGCGGTGCGCAGGCTGAGCCACCGGTAGCGACTAAGGGCACCACAGCAGCCGTAGCGAGGGCGAGTGGGTCGTAAGAAGACAAAAAAGCCTCTTCAGTGTTTGCTGAAGAGGCTTTTGCTTGGGCTTGATTTCAAGCGCCGCATTGAACGCGGTGTTTACCGCGCCAGTGCCTTGCGAAAGTCCGGGTCACTGATCAGTTGTCCCACCAGTTTGCGGTACAGCCCTTCGTACTGCTGGGCAGCTGCAGGAATCGCGACGGCGCCCATGAAAGAGGACTCCCATTCGGACCGGGCCTCAAGCTCTTTCTCATAGCGCTTCTCGCTTCCTTTCATCACGGTGAACCTTGCTTTGATGGAGCCGGTGCCCGTGCCAATAGAGGGTTCCAACTGGCTATCCAGCAATACGCCGGAGATGACTGCGTCGGCTTTCGGGTTCAGTAGCCCCGCTGCAGC
Source organism: uncultured Gammaproteobacteria bacterium (assembly GCA_963784815.1). Lineage (GTDB taxonomy): Bacteria > Pseudomonadota > Gammaproteobacteria > Burkholderiales > Burkholderiaceae_C > Acidovorax. The sequence goes on from CAWATB010000018.1 coordinate 64,776, forward strand.
CAGTTCGACGCGCAAGCTTTCTCGCAAGTATTCGGCAAATGAGCCATTGGTGGGCGCTTGTACCGAATTGGCGCCACGCAATGAATGACTCTTGTCCATTTGGGCGGACTTGCCTGCATCCAGAGAGAACGACCCAAGCCGCGTTTCTGCCAGGTTTGCCTTTCTGAGGTTGGACGTGTTTTCTGCCGTGGGTTGTGGCGCTCCCATGGTTATTTGGGCGCATCCGGTAAACAGAACGACGCAAGCAATCGCGAAGAGCTTGTAGATATTTTTCATGGTGTGTTCTCGTACCTGGATTACTTCAGTTGTGGGTTGTTCGACAGGTCACGCAGCGCGTTGGCAATGATTTGACGCGTCATCGTTCGTACGGCGTCTTCGGTGTTGGCAGATTTGATTGCGTTGGGGGGGGCGGAGGCATTGCCGAGTGTGGTGTGAATGGCATGTCGCGCGGTGCTCACGAGCGTGGGGCTTCCGTCGGCAGGGATGTAGCTTACGGTGCAGATATAGCCATCTGTGACGGCGCTGCCCGCCAGGCCAAAGGTCAAGCCCGTGACGAAACCTTGCTGCGCGGCATCCTTGGTGATCAAGACGTTGTTGAGGGTGATGTTCAGCATGGCGGTGCTAGCGGTGGCCTCGCCTTTGGTCAGCTGGAACAGGCCGCTCTTTTCAATCTGCGCAGTCACCTGGTCTTTCAGTATTTTGGAAGCGGCTGCGTTGGGTGCGCCATTGGTTTGAAAGTCAAAAATCATCGTCGCAGGCAAAGCGGTGGCGGGGCGCTTGATTTCTGCATCTGCCACCTCCTTGGTGGCCGTATCCACGTACACCGATGCGCAACCTGTCAGAAAGGCACTGGCTGCAACAAACAAAACACAAAAACTTCTGCTAAACCATGAATGGGTGCTGCTTTTCATTTGAGTTAAATATTGAATTTGGAAAAAACAAGAAGGTGTTTCTCATGCCACTTGATAACTGGCATTTCCCTCCCTCCGTTGTATTACGCAAAGTTACTTTTAGAAACTTGCGGGCGGATTCTAGGTGCAGCTAGGGCCTTGTCAGGTGCATCGAGATCAAAAGACAACAGCAAAAAATCTCTGGAAGAAATTGTGCGCAAAGCCTTTTTTATGGTTCTATTTGCAGTGACCTTTTTCGGGCTGGGCGTCGTCGGCATGGGCGAGTTGCTCAGCCGCCCGGCAATGCGTGAAATCGGCCCAGCGCCTGCCGATTTTTCTGCTGCTGTGGTTCACATCCCTATGGCGGGTGCGCGGTCCGTGGCTGGCTGGTGGGCCAGGGGCGAAGCAGGCAAAGGGGTTGTGTTGTTACTCCACGGCGTGCGTGCGGACCGGACCCAGATGTTGCAGCGGGCACGGTTTTTGAACCGTGAGGGTTACGGCACCTTGTTGATAGATCTGCCTGCGCATGGTGAAAGCCCGGGCAATCGGATCACCTTTGGCGCGCGAGAGGCAGCAAGCGTTGTGGCAGCGCTGGGGTTTCTGCGGCGGAGGCTTTGAATGAGCGTGTTGGTGTAATTGGTGTTTCGCTCGGTGCGGCTTCTTTGGTGTTGGCCGCACCGTGGCCGCCCCCAGATGCGGTGGTTCTCGAATCGATGTACCCGACCATCGACCAGGCGGTCAGCAACCGGCTGACGTCGCAGCTCGGGCCGTGGGGACGCTACTTGGCGCAGCCACTGTTGTGGCTGCTGCCAGCGAGGGCGGACATCAGCACAGATGACTTGCGTCCCATTGATGGGTTGCCCCGCCTGAGAGCGCCTGTTTTGATTGCGTCGGGTGCGAGCGACCAGCACACACCGTGGGTTGAAACAGTGCATCTTTTTGAGGCGGCCAATGAACCAAAGGATCTCTGGCGAGTAGACGGCGCAGCCCATGTGGATCTGCACGCATTTGCGCCGCAGGCGTACCAGCGATCTGTGCTGCGCTTTCTTAACAGGCATCTGAGAGGCCAGCCGGAGAGGCGGAAGAATCTCCGCCTCTGATGCGACGCGCCCCTGCATGAATCGCCGCCACTGCCCGTAGCGGTTTGGTTCGCCCGGTTCTTTTCGAAAGGTCCGCCTGCTACCTTGCCCGCACGGTATTACC
>CAWATB010000019.1:0-20101 GCA_963784815.1 uncultured Gammaproteobacteria bacterium
CATCCAGCGCCAGCCGATAGGGCTTGGCCGGGTCGGCCTGCACAAAGGCCAGCACGTCGCGCTCATAGCTGGGGTGCAAGCGCCTGAGCGTTTCCATGGCCGCACGCTCCCGTGGGCTTTTGCTATCGCCAAAACTGACGCCGCCTGTGTGCAGTACGAAAGTGTCGAGCAGGTGCAAATTGCGCCAGCCTGATGCTGCCGCACGCTGGCAAAAATCGTTCTCTTCGCCGTATCCTTTGCCAAAATTTTCGGTGTCAAACAGTCCTATGGACACTAGGCAGTCGCGGCGGATGTACATGCAAAAACCTACGCCGGTCGGCACGTCTACTACGGCGCCAGCGTTTATTTGCGCACAAAGTGCATCCAGCTGCGCGGTGTTGTAGCCAGCAGGCAGTGCATTGTCTTTGCAAAACCGGGGGTAGCTGCAGATGGTGGCGTTGTTGGAGAAAGGCGTAACGGAAGCCACCTTCTGATCACTGTAGGCTGCGCGGTGGATGCGGTCCAGCCAGTCATTGGCAACTTCGGTGTCGCTGTTGAGGAGCAAAACATCGTTGCTGTCGCTAAGCGCCATCCCACGATTGACGGTGCCGACGAAGCCCAGGTTTTCCGGGTTCTCCAGCAGGGTGATGCGATCGTCTTGCTGTGCGCGCTCGCGCAACCACTCGGTCACTTCGGGCTCGGGGCTGGCATCGTTGATCACGATCAGCCGCCATGGCGTATTGCAGGTGCTTGCCAGGGCCGAGTTGATGCACAACTGGGTGTCAGCCAACCCACGATAGACCGGCACGATGACATCGACGGGGTGCGGCGACGGGGTCATGGCGATCGCTGCAGGTTTGGCTTGTGACGCAGCAGCAGGGGCACGGCCAAGCAGCCGGTCCACGCGCATCTTGGCGTGAACCAGGGGGCGGGTCGCTCGAAACACAGTGGAATTCTCTATGGTTTTGAGGTGTGAAGCCAAGGCGGTGTAGTCCTTCTGCAGGCGGGTGGCCTCTTGGTGCCACATGGAGCGTTGCTGCGCCAGCGCCTTGTTGCTCTCTTCCAGCACGCTGTTGCGGGCGCCAAAATTGGAAAGTGTTTGCTGCGTCTGGCTCAGTTGTTCTTGCAAATGCGCCTGGGTTTCACGGGCGCTGCGTTCCAAATGGTCTATGCGGTCACCCAAGGGCCGTACGGTGCCCGCTAGCGCGAGGTAGTCGGCCGACATCGGCCAGCCCAGTTCCACGTCCAACGATGTCGGTATGCGGTCGGGCGTTGTAAACGCCTCTGTGGGAATGGGTAGTTCCAGCCAAGGGTCCGTGCCCGCAAGGAGCAGCAGGCTTGCGCCAGAGGCAGGAGGCATAGGGGCTTGCCACGCAATCTGGCTATGGGGCGCGGCCGCGAGCAGGGAGCGCGTGGTGGTATCGGCCTGCCATTGCCACAAGGGTTCCTGTGCTTGATCGCGCAGCGTGATGCTGTAGAGATGTAGAAAGCCGGGGCGATCGGCTGGGTCGAGCCGAAGTTGGGTGAGCTGCTCAGGTGAAGCCGGAATCTCAAACCGTACTGTTTGCCGCTCGTCGCCAATGACCCCGGTGCCAGTGAGTTTCTCTTCCTCGGCATAACGCCCGCTACGCCCAAGATAAAGCTGCGCAGTAAACCGCGCATGCGCTTCTTCGGTGCTGGAGGGCTGGTGCACGGCAGCTGGCACATGGTCCACAGGGTGCGCCACGCAGATGAACTGATAGGTGAGCGCATCGGGGGCGCCCAGCAGGTAGCGAGCCACCGTGGGCGGCAAACTGTCGAACGCCACCTGAAATTCGGACTCGGGGAGCTCGCGTGTGACGGTATCCACGGCGTCCAGCTCCCAGCGTTGCTCGGCCATGAAACGTGCCAGTGACCGACGTGTGAAGAATCGCAGGTGGGTGCGGTCCAGCAGGCCTTCTTCGCGGTAGCGAAACTCACCTTCCAACAGTTCGGCGAGCAGTCCGGAATAAGCGGCGTTGGGAACCGAGATCAGCAGCTTTCCGTCGGGCGCCAGAAGCTCGCGGCACACCTGCAGCACGTTTTCGGGGCGCCGCAGGTGTTCGAGCACGTCGGCACATACGATGTAGTCATAGCGCCTGGAGGCGAACATGCTGCGCAGATCGGCGGTTTCCAGATCGGCCACTTCTACGGTGCGGTAATGGGGCTGTGCGTGGTCGGCCTCGGCCTGACTGAGGGTGACACCGTCGGAGGTGCACTCGCGGGTTTCTTTCAGGAACTGGCCCAATGCACCGCTGCCGCACCCGAGGTCCAGCACGGTGGCTCCACGGTGCACCAAGCCTGCCAAGACCGACAGCGATGTGCGCTCTCCATCTGCTATAGAGCGCAAATACACATGCAAATCGTCAATTGAATTCGTCATCCACGGATTATGACGGGGCCATACCGTGAGCAAGACGGGCCGCGCAGGGGACAATAGCGGACGATGTCTGTCCATTCTTCTACGCACGGCCCTTGTTTGGTGGTCTCTATTGTTAGCCACGGGCATGGCCCATTGGTACAAGACTTGCTGCTGCAACTGGCTCAGTGGTCGGCCTCTTCGATTGCTAAGGTAGTCCTGGTTCAGAACATCCCAGAACCAGTGCCCTCCGCACCATCTGATGGGTGGCCGTTTGATTTAAAAGTGACTGCAAATGAAACACCGCGCGGGTTCGGTGCCAATCACAACCGCGCGCTGAGTGATGTGATTGAAGACTTTGTGTGTGTGCTTAATCCAGATGTGGCCCTGGTGGGGCGCGACCCTTTTCCCGAGTTGTTGGCGGCCTGCGGCATGCGAGGGGTGGGGTGCTCTTACCCCGTACAGGTGAATGAACACGGGCTCGTTCAAGACAGTGAGCGCGAGATCCCTTCGCCGCTCTCATTGGTCCGTCGCAGACTTTTAAGGCGCAGGGAGAAGCGGGTAGATTGGGTGAATGCTGCTTGTTTGGTGGTGCCGACGGCTGTATGGCGTGACTTGGGCGGTTTTGATGAACGCTATTTCATGTACTGCGAAGACGTGGATTTCTGCTTGCGTTTGAGGCTGCGGGGACTGGATTTGGCCAAGGCCCCGGTGCAGGTGATTCACGCGGGACAACGCGCCAGTGGGCGCAGTCTGAGGCATTTGGTCTGGCACCTGCAAAGTCTGGTGCTGTTGTGGCTTTCGCCGGTGTATGCGCGAGCGCAACAGTTGCTAACGTCGCCGTCAGCCGGCGCGGGTACCATCGGCACCCCATGATCTGGTTGTCTGTGGTTGGTTTTCTGGTGGCGGCGCTGGCTGCAGGCCTCATCGTGCGATGGGGGCGGGAGCATGCGACGGTCTACAGCGAAGCCATGCCGCAACGGTTTCACCTGGGGGATATTCCGCGCCTTGGAGGTGCTGCTTTGCTGCTGGGCATGTGTGTGAGCTGGGGGCTGGGGGTGCTGCAGGCGTCAGTTTGGGACGACCCTGGTTCGCTCAGGCTTGGTTCTTGGGTGGGGTTGTGGCTGGCAACGCTGTTGCCCGCCGCCTTGGGCGGCATTGCCGAGGACATGACTCAGCGCCTGTCCGTTCGTTATCGCCTCATCTTGACGGGGGCCTCCGGAGTGTTGGCCGTGGGGCTGCTGGATCTGAACCTCCCCCGCATGGGGTGGCCCTGGCTGGACTCTGTGCTGACGGCCGCCCCTTGGCTAGGGATTGCTATCGTTGTTCTGGCTGTCGCCGGCCTGCCGCATGCGTTCAACATCATTGACGGCTACAACGGCTTGGCAGGCATGGTGGCGCTCATTGTGTGCCTCGCTCTGGCCCACGTGGCTTTGCAGGTGGGGGACCGCGCACTGGCGGCCTTGCTGGTTTCCACTGCCGCCGCCACAGCGGGGTTCTTGGTGTGGAACTACCCGCGTGGCATGCTGTTTGCCGGGGATGGCGGGGCGTATGTATGGGGTGTGGTGATTGCGTTGGCCAGCATTTCGCTGGTGCAGCGCAACTCGGATGTGTCGCCCTGGTTTCCCATGTTGCTGTTGATTTATCCAGTATGGGAGACGGTGTTTTCCATCTACCGCAAGGCGGTTCGTGGGGTGTCTCCGGGGGTGGCTGATGCGCTGCATTTTCACCAACTGATCTACCGGCGCATCGTGCGTGGCGTGTTCCATGACGACGAATCCCGTAGGGTGTTGATGCGCAACAACCGCACCTCGCCGTACCTGTGGGGTTTCACGCTGCTCACCGTGGTGCCCGCGGTGCTGTTCTGGAGCAATACGCCACTGCTGATGGCGTTTTGCGCGCTGTTTGTGATCAGCTACGTATTGGCTTACTTCGCCATCGTGCGTTTCAAAGTGCCCCACTGGTTACGCCACTGAAGACAGGGGTTGCAGCCCTTGCGCATGCTGATGTCGGAGTGCCTCGTTAATGCGGCACAATTTGCGCCTCACAGTTTTCACCGGATGGCACGCCTCCATGACCGACCTTCTTTCGATTGCTCCACGCGACAAGGCTGAAATCCTGGCCCAGGCGCTGCCCTATATCCGCAAGTTCCACGGCAAGACCATGGTCATCAAATACGGCGGCAACGCCATGACCGACCCCGCCTTGCAGGCCGATTTTGCCGAAGACGTGGTGCTGCTCAAGCTGGTGGGCATGAACCCCGTCGTCGTGCACGGCGGGGGGCCGCAGATCGAAACGGCCCTGAACCGCCTGGGCAAGAAGGGTGAGTTCATCCAGGGCATGCGTGTGACGGATGCCGAGACCATGGAAGTGGTCGAGTGGGTGCTGGCGGGTGAGGTGCAGCAGGACATCGTGGGCCTGATCAATCAGGCCGGTGGCAAGGCTGTGGGCCTTACCGGCCGCGACGGAGGCATGATCCGCGCCCAGAAGCTCAAACTGGTGGATACCAAGGACCCGAGCATCGAGCACGACGTGGGCCAGGTCGGCGACATCGTGGCCATCGACCCGAGCGTGGTCAAGGCGCTGCAGGATGACGCGTTCATTCCAGTGATCAGCCCTATCGGCTTTGGCGAGAACAACGAGAGCTACAACATCAACGCGGACGTGGTTGCCAGCAAGTTGGCCACCGTCCTGCAGGCCGAAAAGCTGATGCTGTTGACCAACACGCCGGGTGTGCTGGACAAGGCAGGCAATCTGTTGACCGACCTCACAGCTCGCGAAATCGACGCGCTGTTTGCCGACGGCACCATTTCCGGCGGCATGTTGCCCAAGATTGCCGGGGCGCTCGATGCCGCCAAGGCGGGGGTGCATGCCGTGCACATCATTGACGGGCGGGTGCCACACGCCATGCTGCTGGAAATCCTGACCGATCAGGCCTACGGCACCATGATTCGGTCGCACTGAACCCTTCTCCAGCCTGCCATGCGCCTGCTATTGGTCGAAGATGACGTCATGGTGGCCAGCGGCATCAAGCTGGGTCTGGCCGATGCGGGCTATGCGGTGGACTGGGTCGGTAGTGGCGAGCGCGCCGAAGAGGTGCTTCGCAGCGAGTCGTTCGACGCAGCCATCATCGACATCGGCCTGCCAGCTATGGACGGACTGGAGCTGACCCGCCGCCTGCGCCGCCCCGACATGGCCAGCCCCTCCATGCCGGTCCTCATCCTCACCGCCCGCGACGCGCTGCACGACCGGGTGCAGGGGCTGGACTTGGGGGCAGACGACTACATGGTCAAGCCGTTTGAGCTGCCGGAACTGCTGGCGCGCCTGCGTGCCCTGCTGCGCCGGTCGCAGGCAGCCACCACGGCGGTGCTGAGCTTTGGCCCGCTGGAGCTGGACACCGCCGGGCGGCGCGCCAGCATTCGGGCGGCTGACTCTACCGAGCAGGTCATTGAACTGGGACCGCGCGAATGGACGGTGCTTGAATACCTGCTGATCAATGCCCCCAAGCCTGCCAGCAAAGACAAGCTGCTGCAGGCGCTGACGGGGTGGGACAAGGAGATCACGCCCAACGCGGTCGAGGTGTATGTCTCGCGCCTGCGGGGCAAACTGGAGCCGCATGGTGTGGCGCTGCGGTCCATTCGGGGCTTTGGTTACCGGCTGGAACTCCAGGCGTCCTGATCGGGTGCGCGGTCTCCCCAGCCTGATTCACTGCCCGCCATGACGCAGACCCGGCCCACTCCATCGCAGCGGCCCGGACTGCGCGCCATGACCTCCGACTTGCGCAACCGGCTGCTGCTCATGTTGGTGCTGCCCCTGTGTGCACTGGCTTTCGTGGGGGTATGGCTGGATTACCGCTCGGCCGACGAGGCCGCTGGGCGGCACGACCAGCGCCTTCTGCGGCTGTTGCCTGCACTGGCGGACTCGGTGCTGGCGCCTCCCATCCGTGACAACGAACCCCCTCTGTTGCTTCTGGCGCCGCCGGTAGAAGAGTTCTTGCGCCAGAACGCAGGATTTGCAGGCTTCAGCGTGCGCGATGTCGGCGGAAACCTGCTGCTGGGCGATGCCTGGGTGCACAGCGCGGTGCCCACCACCCAGGCGCCGGAGTTTCACAGCGTGGAATATGGCGGGGTGACCTATCGGGTGGCTGTGCTGCGCGGGCGCACCGGGGCGGGCGAGCTGGTGGTGGCGCTGGCCGATGGGTCCGACCCGCGCCAGCAGTGGGCCCAGCAACTGTTTTTGCGCGTCCTGCTGCCCAACCTAGTGCTCGTGGCGGCCGCTGCACTGGCCATTCACTGGGCGGTGCGCCGGGCGTTCAAGCCGCTGGTCGACTTGGCCGAAGCGGTAGAGCACCGCTCGCCCCGCGACTTGAGTCCCATCGATGAAGCCTCTTCCCCCACCGAGGTCCGCCCCCTTGTGCATTCACTCAACCGGCTGTTTGCTCTGGTCAACGCGCAGGCCGAGGGTCAGCGGCGCTTTGTGGCCGATGCGGCGCACCAGCTGCGCACCCCACTGGCCGGCCTGCAGGCCCAAGTGGAGGCGTGGGCCATGATGGCCAAGGCCGCAGCCCCGCCGCGCGTTTCGCTGCCGGATTTTGATAGAAAAATGCCCCTAGCGCAGGACGGTAGAGCGCAAGGAGCTATTGTTTTAGGAGCGGATCAGATTGAGAAGCTGCGCAACGCCACGCGCCGCACCTCGCAACTGGCCCACCAGCTGCTGGCGCTGTCGCGCGCCGATGCGCGCAGTCTGGATGCCCAGCCACCACAGCGGGTGGACCTGAAAGACCTGTGCGAGACGCTGCTGGAGAATTTTCTGGACCCTGCCACCGGTAAAGGCCTGGACCTGGGGCTGGATGTGCAGCCCGTGCACGTGACAGGCCACGGCTGGCTGCTGCGCGAGTTGCTGTCCAACCTGGTGGACAACGCTATCAAGTACACGCCGCCCGGGCGGTATCGTCACCATCCGCTGTGGCATGCGCCAGGGCCGCGCAGGCCCACCGCGGGTTTATGTAGAGGTGGAAGACGACGGCCCTGGTGTGCCCGAGGCCGAGCGTGCTCGGGTGATGCAACGGTTCTACCGTGTGCCGGGCACGGTGGGTGAGGGCACGGGCCTGGGGCTGGCCATTGCCGATGAAATTGCGCGGGTGCACCGGGCGTCGCTTACGCTGGGTACCGGCCCCCAAGGGCATGGGCTTTTGGTGACGGTGGTGTTCCGGTTGTAGCCCCGCCATCGCTCGACCGTACCGTGGGCTAGGTGCCACAGGCCCTGTGCGAGAATCATTTCCACACAAGATTTACGCCCGGCCGCATTGGTTTTCGCCCACCCGGCGAGTGACCCAGGCACAGGGCGCCACCGGCCCCATGGCCCCACCAGAGCCCCTGTCCTGCATGTCCGAACTCTCGCCCCTTCCTGAGCCCGCCAGCACTACCGACACCGGTGGACACCCCTGCGGCGCGCAAACGGCCCAAACCCGGGGAGCGGCGGGTGCAGATCCTTCAAGCGCTGGCTTCGATGTTGGAGCAGCCAGGAGCCGAGCGCATCACCACCGCTGCATTGGCCGCGCGCCTGGCAGTCAGCGAGGCGGCTCTCTACCGCCACTTCGCCAGCAAGGCGCAGATGTTTGAAGGCTTGATCGACTTTATCGAGCAGACCGTGTTCACCCTGGTGCAGCAGATCACCGGGCGCGAGGTGCCAGACCCTGCCCAGGCTGCCGACGTGGGCGCTCGCCAGGCGGCGCGCATCGTGGCCTTGTTGCTGCAGTTTGGCGAACGCAACCCTGGCATGGTGCGAGTGATGGTGGGCGACGCGCTGGTGTTTGAGCATGACCGGCTGCAGCAGCGCATGAACCAGTTTTTTGACCGCATCGAGTCCACCTTGCGCCAGTGCCTGCGCCCGACCAAGGCGGGGTCGGACACCCCGACAGTGGATGCCCAGGTCGCCGCCAGCGTGCTGACCGCGTTTGCAGTGGGGCGGTTGCAGCGGTATGCCCGCTCCGGGTTCAAGCGCCTGCCGACAGAACATCTGGATGCCAGCCTGGCGCTGATGCTGTAGGGACCGGTACGAGCCACGTACATCGGCTCAGGCGATCTGGCTGCGCTTCCGGTGGCGCAGCCGCAACAGGGGTTTTTGGCGCACCTCCCTATTTTTCCGTGGGGGTTTTGCCCGGCGGTGAATTTGCTGCAGAATAGAACGAACGTTCGTTTTTATTTGCACCATGCCCGCCACCACTGATTCCCGCCAGGTCACCCGCATTCCGCGCGCTCGCAGTGGCACGGGTCGCGCCTTGCAAAAAGGCCAGCAGACCAAGGCGGCGATTGTGGAGGCGGCGCTGGGGCTGGCAACGCACATCGGGCTGGAGGGGCTGTCGATTGGCGCCTTGGCCGACGTCACCGGCATGAGCAAGTCGGGCGTGTTTGCCCACTTCGGCTCGCGCGAAGAGCTGCAGATTTCCGTCATCCGCGAATACCACACCCGTTTCGAGCAAGAGGTGTTCTACCCTGCCATGTCGGCCCCGCGAGGCTTGGCCCGTTTGCATGCGCTTTACGACAACTGGATGAAGCGCACCTCCATTGAGATCGACTCAGGCTGTATCTACATCAGTGGCGCAGTCGAGTTTGACGACCGCACAGGCCCCGTGCGCGATGCGCTGGCCAGTTCGGTCATGACCTGGCACAGCGCCATGCGCCGCGCCATCGAGCAGTGCAAGGAGCTGGGCGATCTGCAGGACGATGTGGATGCCGAGCAGATGCTGTTCGAGATCCATGGCCTCATCCTGGCCCTGCATTACGAAGCCCGCTTTCTGCAAAACCCCGGCTCGCTGGACCGCGCGATCCGGGGATTTCACAACATTCTGGCGCGCTACAGCGCGCCCGCCGCGGCGTCTATGGCGGCCAGGGCGTCCCCCAAGGTCGTCTCGGCTCCGCGTCGCAAAGTTTCCAACCAAACCACCACATCCAAGGAGTAAACCCATGCCTACCTATACGCCGCCCCTGCGTGACATGCAATTCGTCATGCACGAAGTGCTCAAGGTCAGTGATGAATTCAAGGCAATGCCACCCCATGCCGAGGTGGATGTGGACACCATCAACGCCGTGATCGAAGAAGCCGGCAAGTTTGCCGCCGAAGTGACCTTCCCGCTCAACATCAGCGGAGACACCGAAGGCTGCGTGCTCGACAAGGCCACCCACGAAGTGAAGCCCCCATCGGGTTTCAAGGACGCCTATGCCAAGTACGTCGAAGGCGGCTGGGCGGCGCTGAGCTGCGACCCCGCCTACGGCGGCCAGGGCCTGCCCTTTGTGCTGAACCAGTGCCTGTACGAGATGCTGAACTCGGCCAACCAGGCCTGGACGATGTACCCCGGCCTGTCGCACGGCGCGTACGAAGCCCTGCACGCCCACGGCACCGACGCGCAGAAGGCCCTGTACCTGCCCAAGCTGACCAGCGGCGAATGGACCGGCACCATGTGCCTGACCGAACCCCATTGCGGCACCGACCTGGGCCTGATGCGCACCAAGGCCGAGCCCCAGGCCGACGGCACCTACAAGCTCACCGGCAACAAGATCTTCATCAGCGCCGGTGAGCACGACATGGCCGCCAACATCGTCCACCTGGTGCTGGCCCGCCTGCCCGATGCACCCAAGGGCAGCAAGGGCATCAGCCTGTTCGTGGTGCCCAAGTTCAACGTCAAGGCCGACGGCTCGCTGGGCGAGCGCAACCCGATCTTCTGCACCGGCCTGGAGCACAAGATGGGCATCCACGGCAACGCCACCGCGCAGATCGCGCTGGACGGCGCCATCGGCACCATGGTGGGCCAGCCCAACAAGGGCCTGGCTGCCATGTTCGTGATGATGAACGCCGCGCGCCTGGGCGTGGGCAACCAGTCGCTGGGCCTGACCGAAGTGGCTTACCAGAACGCGCTGGCCTACGCCAAGGACCGCATCCAGATGCGCAGCCTGTCGGGCACCAAGGCCAAGGACAAGGACGCCGACCCGATCATCGTGCACCCCGATGTGCGCAAGATGCTGCTCACGGCCAAGGCCTATGCCGAAGGCGGCCGCGCGCTGCAGATCTACTGCACGCTGCTTCTCGACAAGGTGCACAGCCACCCCGATGAAAAGGTGCGCAAGGATTCCGAAGAACTCGTGGCCCTGCTCACGCCCATCGTCAAGGCCTTCATCACCGACAACGGCCATATCAGCACCAACGCGTGCATGCAGGTCTTTGGTGGCCACGGCTTCATCAAGGAATGGGGCATGGAGCAGTACGTGCGCGACAACCGCATCAACATGATCTATGAAGGCACCAACACCATCCAGTCGCTGGACCTGCTGGGCCGCAAGGTGCTGGGCAACCAGGGCGCCACGCTCAAGAAGCTGGGCAAGCTGATTGGCCAGCTGGTGGAAGAAGAAGGCGTGAACGAGAAGATGGCCGAGTTCATCAACCCAGTGGCCATGCTGGGCGACCAGATGACCAAGTTCACCACCGAGATCGGCTTCAAGGGCATGCAAAACCCCGACGAAGTGGGCGCTGCCGCCGTGGACTACCTGCGCGTGGCCGGCCACTTGGTGTTCGGCTACCTGTTCGCCCGCATGGCCCAGGTCGCCCTGCGCGAGATCGCCGCTGGCAACACCGACCCGTTCTATGGCGCCAAGCTGCAGACGGCCCGCTTCTACTTTGCCAAGCTGTTCCCTGAAACCGCGACGCTGATGCGCACCGCCCGTGCGGGTAGCAAGGTGCTGATGGACACCGATCTGGCGCTGGCCTGATCGATGAGCGATGCGGATTTCAAGCCTTTTTGCCATGGAGCGCTTATGTACAAAGCGGTAGCAGCTATTGTTTTGGTAGCGGGTGCGCTGCCGGTCTGGGCCCAGATGACGCCTGAAGGCCTGTGGCGCAACATCGACGACAAGACCGGCGAAGCCAAGGCCGAGATCCGCATCCGCGATATTGGCGGCGGCGTGCTGAACGGGGCGCTGGAAAAGCGCCTGTCCAAAGACGCAAAGCCCGACGAGGTCTGCGACGAATGTTCGGATGACCGCAAGGGCAAGTCCATCCTGGGCCTGGAGATCATCCGGGGCGCCAAGAAGGCCGACGGCAAAGAAGTGTGGGAAGGCGGCAAGATTCTCGACCCCGAGAACGGCCGCAACTACGCCCTGCGCATGACCCCCGTCGAGGGTGGCAAGAAGCTCGAAGTGCGGGGCTCCATCGGCCCCTTTGGCCGCACGCAAACCTGGATCCGCGTCCAGTAAACCCCATTCCCGTGGCCTTGCGCGCCCCCTGCGGTGTTGCGCAACGCCCCAACCAGGAACCCAACCCATGTCCCGATTCCAAGTGAAAAAAGTCGCCGTGCTCGGCGCAGGCGTGATGGGCGCGCAGATTGCCGCCCACCTCGTCAATGTGAAGGTGCCCGTGGTGCTGTTCGACCTGCCTGCCAAGGAAGGCCCGAAGAACGGCATCGTCACCAAGGCCGTCGAAGGCCTGAAAAAGCTCAAGCCCTCGCCCCTGGGTGTGGCCGACGACGCAGCGCTGATCCAGCAGGCCAACTACGAAGAGCACATGCACCTGCTCAAGGAATGCGACCTCGTGATCGAGGCCATTGCCGAGCGCATGGACTGGAAGCTGGACCTGTACACAAGAATAGCCCCTCACGTGGCCAAGCACGCCATCCTGGCGTCCAACACCTCGGGCCTGTCGATCACCAAGCTCTCCGAAGTGCTGCCCGAGAGCATCAAGCCGCGTTTCTGCGGCATCCACTTCTTCAACCCCCCGCGCTACATGACGCTGGTGGAGCTGATCAACACGCCCACCACGCAGCCCGAAGTGCTGGACCAGCTCGAAGCCTTTGTGACCAGCGGCCTGGGCAAGGGCGTGGTGCGTGCGCACGACACACCCAACTTCATTGCCAACCGCGTGGGCATCGCCGGCATGCTGGCCACGATGAAGGAAGTCGAGAACTTCGGCCTGACCTATGACGTGGTGGACGACCTCACGGGCAAGAAGCTCGGCCGCGCATCCAGCGGCACCTTCCGCACTGCCGACGTGGTGGGCCTCGATACCATGGCCCACGTCATCAAGACGCTGCAGGACAACCTGAGCATCGAGACCGACCCCTTCTACGAAAGCTTCGGCACGCCCGCCGTGCTGAAAAAGCTGCTGGAGCTGGGCAACCTGGGCCAGAAGACCAAGGCTGGTTTCTTCAAGAAGGTCGGCCGCGACGTGATGCGCTTCGAGCTGGAAAGCGAAGAGTACGTGCCCGCCGGCCAGAAGGCCGACGAGGTGTATGCCCGCATGCTCAAGAAGCCCGCTGCCGAGCGCCTGCGCCTGCTGCGCAACGCCGAAGGCGCGCCCGGCCAGTTCCTGTGGGCCATTCTGCGCAACAGTTTTCACTACGCCGCCGTGCACCTGGGCACGATTGCCGACAACGCCCGTGATGTGGACCAGGCCATGCGTTGGGGCTTCGGCATGAAGCAGGGCCCGTTTGAGCTGTGGCAAGAAGCCGGCTGGCTCGACGTGGCGAAGATGATTCAGGAAGACATCGACGCCGGCAAGGCGCTCTCCAAGGCGCCGCTGCCTGAGTGGGTGTTCAAGGGCCCCGTGGCCGACGCCGGTGGCGTGCACACCGCGCAGGGTTCGTGGAGCGCATCGCAAGGCAAGTTTGTGCCCCGCCGCCAGCTGCCTGTGTACGAGCGCCAGATCTTCCCCGAGGCTCTGCTGGGCGAAACCAGCCTGCCCGACTGGCGCACCGCCGGTACGACCATTGCCGAGTCCAAGGCGCTGCGCACCTGGACGCTGGACGGCCAGGTGCTGATCGCCAGCATCAAGAACAAGATGCACGCCATCAGCCCTGAAGTGATGGAAGCGCTGATGGAAGGCCTGGAGCTGGCCGAGGCCGAGTACCAAGGCATGGTGATCTGGTCTGGCGATGCGCCTTTCAGCGTGGGAGCCGACTTGGAAGCCACGATGCCAGCCTTCATGGTCGGCGGCGCCGATGCGGTGGAAAGCATCGAGCAGGAGCTGCAGAACCTGATGATGCGCATCCGCTACGCGCAGGTGCCCGTCATCGCTGCCATCCATGGCATGGCGCTGGGCGGTGGTTGCGAGCTGGCCGTGTATTCGGCCAAGCGCGTGGCCCACATGGAAAGTTATATCGGCCTGGTGGAAGTGGGCGTGGGCCTGGTGCCCGGCGCCGGCGGCCTGACCTACATTGCCCGCCGCGCGGCCGAGAACATGGCCGCTTCTACAGGCAAGGACATCCTGCCCTTCCTGACCGAAGGCTTCACCGCCGCCGCCATGGCCAAGGTGGGCACCAGCGCTCTGGAGTCGCGCAAGCTGGGCTTCCTGCTGGACAGCGACGTCATCGTGCCCCACAAGGACGAGCTGCTGTTCGTGGCCATCAACGAAGCCAAGTCCATGGCCGCGAGCGGCTGGCGCGCGCCGCACAAGCGCTTGTTCCCCGTGGCAGGCCGCAGCGGTCTGGCCACCATCAAGGCCCAGCTGGTGAACATGCGCGACGGCGGCTTCATCAGCGCCTACGACTTCAAGATCGGCGCCATGATCGCCGAGGTGGTCTGTGGCGGCGATGTGGATGCTGGCTCGATGGTGAGCGAGGAATACCTGCTCACGCTGGAGCGCAAGGTGTTCTGCCACCTGATCGCCCAGCCCAAGACGCACGAGCGCATCCTGGGCATGTTGTCCACCGGCAAGCCGGTTCGCAACTGATCCGGACGTCGATGGATAGCCGGTAGACCGACATGAGCGAACACGCCCCCAACAAACTCCAGCGCTCGCTGATGCGCCTGGACGAGGCCCCCGCCTTCATGCGCGGCTTTGTGCAGAACATCATCTTGCGCCGGGCCGTGCCCTTTACAGGCACGGCCGGGGTGCGGTTCGTGTCGCTCACGCCAGAGCGTGTCGAGGTGCACCTGGCCAACGAGCACCGCGTGCAGAACCACATCGGTGGTGTGCATGCCTCAGCAATGAACCTGCTGGCCGAAACGGCCACGGGCATGGTCGTGGGCATGAACGTGCGCGACGACTGCCTGCCGCTGGCCAAGGAGCTCTCCATGGCGTTCAAGAAGCGCGCCACGGGCGGCCTCAAGGCCGTTGCCACGCTCACCGCCGAGCAGTGCGCCGCTATGCAGGCCAGCGACAAGGGCGAGGTGCAGGTGAAAGTCACCGTGACCGACGAAGCCGGCGTGGAGCCGGTCGAATGTGTATTTACGTGGGCCTGGGTTCCCTCCAGCCGCCCCCCCAAGAATTGAAGGAGTACCAACACCATGGCTCAAAAACAAGTCCAGGACGCCTACATCGTCGCCGCCACGCGCACCCCCATCGGGCGCTCGGGCCGCGGTTATTTCAAGAACACCCGGCCCGACGACCTGCTGGTCGCCGCCATCAAGAGCGCCATGCTGCAGGTGCCCACGCTGGACCCCAAGGCCATTGAGGACGCCATCATCGGCTGCTCCTTCCCCGAGGGCGAGCAAGGCATGAACATGGCCCGCATTGCCGTGGGCCTGGCGTTTGACCACCCTGTGGGCGGCGTGACGGTGAACCGCTTCTGCGCATCGGGCATCACTGCGCTGCAGATGGCCGCCGACCGTATCCGCGTGGGCGAGGCTGACGTGCTGATCGCCGGTGGCGCCGAGTCCATGAGCCTGGTGCCCATGGGTGGCAACAAGACCTCGTTCAACGCAGAAATTTTTGCGCGCGACGAGAACGTGGGCATCGCCTACGGCATGGGCCTCACGGCAGAAAAGGTGGCCCAGCAGTGGAAGGTCAGCCGCGAAGCGCAAGACGCGTTCGCGCTCGAATCCCACCTGCGCGCCATCAAGGCACAAAAGGCCGGGGAGTTCACCGACGAAATCACGCCCTACGAAATCGTGGAGCGGTCGCCCAACCTCGCTACCGGCGAAGTGGTGGAAAAGCGCCGCACCGTGAGCCTGGACGAAGGCCCGCGCCCCGACACGTCGCTCGAAGGCCTGGCCAAGCTCAAGCCCGTGTTTGCCGCACGCGGCAGCGTCACGGCGGGTAACAGCTCGCAGACCAGCGATGGCGCGGGTGCGCTCATCGTGGCCAGCGAAAAGGCGGTGAAGCAGTTTGGCCTGACGCCCCTGGCGCGTTTTGTGAGCTACGCAGCGCGCGGCGTGCCGCCTGAGATCATGGGCATTGGTCCTATCGAAGCCATTCCAGCAGCCTTGCGTTATGCGGGCCTCAAGAGTGACGACATTGGTTGGTATGAGCTGAACGAAGCGTTTGCGGCGCAGTCGCTGGCCGTCATCAATACGCTGGGGCTGAACCCTGCGAACGTGAACCCCATGGGCGGCGCGATTGCGCTGGGGCATCCGCTGGGCGCTACCGGTGCGATTCGTGCAGCGACGGTGGTGCACGCACTGCGTCGGCACAAGCTGAAGTACGGCATGGTCACGATGTGTGTAGGTACCGGCCAAGGCGCCGCCGGCATCATCGAAGCCCTGTAGTTGGCTGGCTACTGCGCGGGCCATCTGCGTCGTTGGGCGGTGCTCGGAATCCTCACGTACTTCAAGTACGTTCCGGTTCCTGTGCTCCGTCCGCCTAGCAGCTGATCCCGCTCGCTACGCCCTGGAGAGTGGGGTGTGAAGGCAGGGGAATGGGCGGAGTAAGACTTGAATTGCTCTCACCCAAACCGTTCGGGTTGTGCTTGTCGCAGCCAGGACTCAGGCTTCAGCGATAGTTTTCTTTTCAAGCCGACGCAGATCGGTTTCGACACAAGGAGACAGACATGGACAAGCAAACCTTGCAGGTCAACGGGGCAGTGTCTCTGGCACTGCGTGTCTACGAACCCGAGGGCGCTCCGCGCGCCAGCGTCGTGATTGGCGGCGCGATGGGGGTGCGGCAGTCGTTCTACGAGGCCTTTGCGTTGTGGATGGCGCAGCAGGGCTTTCGGGTTACCACGTTTGACTACCGAGGCCACGGCGATTCGCTGCAGGGCGCCATGCGCGATGTGAAGGCGGATCTGTTCGACTGGGCGCAGGACTACGAGGCGGTGATCACCACCGCCAAGGCCGCGTTGCCATCGCAACCGTTGTACCTGCTGGGCCACAGCCTGGGCGCGCAGTTGCCGGGCTTGCTGAAAAAGCCCGAGCAGGTGGCGGGCCTGCTCAGCGTTGCCGCAGGCAGCGGCTACTGGCGTGACAACGCACCGCAGCTCAAGCGCATCGTTCCGTATTTCTGGTGGGTGCTGGTGCCGCTGGCCACGCGGCTGTGCGGGTATTTTCCGGGGCGCACGCTCAAGAAGGTGGGCGACCTGCCTGCGGGCGTGATCCTGCAGTGGCGGCGCTGGTGCCTGGACCCCGCTTACAGCGTGGGGGCCGAGGGGCCAGCGGTGGCGCAGAGTTATGGCGCGGTACGGTTCCCGGTGCTGGCGCTGTCGATGGCCGACGACGAGCTGATGACCTTGCGCGGCACGCACAACCTGGTGAATTTGTACGCCAACACCGAGCGCCGGGTGGAGAGCATCACGCCGGCCGATCTGCAGGTGCGGCGCATTGGGCACTTCGGCTTCTTTCGCGACCAATTCCGCCAAAGCCTGTGGCCGCGCGCAGCGGCTGCGCTGGCTGCACTGGGCGGTGGCGGAATGCCCCACGGCGAAGTCTCCAGCACGACGGCTTGAGAGCTCGTTTCGCGGCACACTTGCAGCATGACTTCCTCTTCATCCACTTCTTCGTCTGCGTCTTCGTCCTCCGCGACCCACCCGCTGGACGAAGCGCTGCAACTGAAGGCCACGTCTTCTGCAAAGGGCCAGTACGAAGGGCAGACCCACCCCGGCTACTGGAACATGGTGGGCCCGTTTGGCGGCATCACCGCTGCCACGCTGCTGCAGGCCGTTCTACAACATCCCGACCGGCTGGGCGACCCGCTGTCGCTCACCGTCAACTACGCAGGCGCTCTGACCGCTGGTGCGTACACGGTTCAGGCAACGCCTGTGCGCACCAACCGCTCCACCCAGCACTGGACCCTGTCCATATTGCAGGACGATGCCGAGGGCGCGCCGGTGGTCACCACCACCGCCACGGCTGTGACAGCAGTACGCCGCGAGACTTGGAGCGTGGGGGATATGCCCATGCCCGAGGTGCCGCCCGCTTTAGAGCACAAAGCCATCGTTGCGCCGCTCGGAGCTGTGGAGTGGCTCAATCGCTACGAGATGCGCCCCGTCACCGGCTTCATCCCGCGAACCTGGGACGGCAGTGGCGACCACAGCCTGACGCAGCTGTGGATGCGCGACGCTCCTGCGCGCCCACTCGACTTTGTGGCGTTGGCCGCATTGGCCGATGTGTTCTTCCCCCGCGTATGGCTGCGCCGCGCACGCCAGGTGCCTGCGGGCACGGTGTCCATCACCGTGTACTTCCACGCCACGGCAGAGCAGTTGCAGGCAACAGGCGCTGGTTTCCTGCTCGGCCAGGCACGCGGGCAGGAGTTCCGCAACGGCTTCTTTGATCAGACCGTGCAGCTGTGGAACGAGGCTGGCACCATGCTGGCCACCAGCCACCAAATCGTTTACTACAAGGAATAGGAAGGCGGCTTAGTGCCATCTACCGATATTCCTTCTATTTTCAGCATCCAGACCCCGGAACCTTCATCACCATGACCGAAGCCACCACCCAAGACATTCTCGTCCACACCGAAGCCGGCGTGTCCACCATCACGTTCAACCGCGTGGACAAGAAGAACTCCATCACCGGCGCCATGTACGCCGCCATGGCCGATGCGCTGGACGCTGCCAAGGACGACGCGAGCGTGCGCGTGGTGGTGTTTCAGGGGGACGTAGCCATCTTCAGTGCGGGCAACGACATTGGCGACTTTCTGCAGCAGCCGCCCGCTACCCAAGACTCGCCGGTGTTTCGCTTCCTGCGCGGCATCGCCACGTTCCCCAAGCCGGTGATCGCCTCAGTGTGCGGTCCGGCTGTCGGCATTGGCACCACCATGCTGTTCCATTGCGATCTGGTCTACGCGGGCGACAACGCCGCGTTCTCCATGCCTTTCGTCAACCTGGGTCTGTGCCCAGAAGCGGCCTCCAGTCTGCTGGTTCCGCAGATGATGGGTTACCACCGCGCCGCAGAGGCGCTGCTGCTGGGCGAGCCGTTCATGGCGGAAGCGGCTTTGGAGGTGGGTTTGGTGAACCGCGTGGTGCCGCCGACGGAATGCAATGGCGTGGCTCAGGCGCAAGCGAAAAAGCTTGCGGCCAAGCCGTTGTCTGCGCTCATCGAAACGAAGCGTTTGATGAAGGGGGGACAGACGGCGAAGGTGCTGGAGGTGATGGCAGAGGAGGGGGCTAGCTTCGGCCGCATGCTGCGCGAGCCTTCTGCGCGGGAAGCGTTTTCGGCGTTTATGGAGAAGCGCAAGCCGGATTTCAGCAAGGTCTGAAGACGGCTTTCTGACTGCGTGGTTTTGAGCATTTTTGACCTCTGGCGCTTTTAAGTAAGCGCTAGTAGCTATTGTTTTTGTAGTCTCCTCGATTCATCCAGGCTGAGCTTGTCGCCGCTTTGGTGCTGATCTTGCCGCGTGCCTTTGCATAGGGTGGAGGCCGGGAGTCGCCCGGCATGCGAGTAACTTTCTTTCGCGTCGCCGAAAGAAAGTCACCAAAGAAAGGGCGACCCCCAGTCTGCGACCCCTTCGCTTCGCTACGGGGCGTCCTGCGTCGGTGCGGTTGCGGGGTGCGCCTCAGAACTCACTGCGCTGCTGTGCAGCTTCGTTCAGACAACTGCGGCGAGCTAGACAACGATGCATGCGCGCACTGGCGCGCATGCTCACCCCGCAACCGCCCCGCCGCAGGCGCCGCCAGCAGGGGTGGGACAGCCGAACATCCAATAGCCGAACACCCACGCGGGCCATTGCTTCGCTCGGCCCAGTTTGCGCAGCGCGAGGCGCTTGCGCCCGCGAGGTTGGGCCGAGCGCAGCGCAGCAAAGCAATGGCCCGAATGGATGTTCTCTCCCCAGCCCCTCTGTATGCGCCGAGGAGCGCAGCGGGCGGGGTGGCATGTGTGCCGAAGGACACACATGCTTCGTGGTCTGGCTCGTCGCAGTTGTTTGAACGGAGCGCCAACGGCGCGCAGTGAGTTCTGCGACGCACCCCGCCCGCGAGCACCACAGGTTGCCCCAGCGCGCAGCGCTGGGGACGCAGACAGCGGGGTCGCCTTTTCTTTGGTGACTTTCTTTTGGCGACGCAAAAGAAAGCCACTGCGCCGCCGGGCGCACACCCCGGCCTCCGCCCCTCTGCAAGGGCACGCCGCATGATCAGCGCCAAGGCTTTGACGGCTGAGCCGAACGGCAAGAGCAAACCAGGAACTGAAAAAATAATAGCTGCCAGCGCTTGCTGAATAAGCGCTAGAGGCCAAAACAATTCAAACTTTAACCACAAAATTCACCACAACATTTCTATCTATTTTTACAAAGCACTTGCTTGCTAAAAATACAAGGCTTTGCTATCGTGCCCCCATGGTCTCACCCGTGCGGCGCACCAGCGCTATCGCCACCTTTCCCCCGAAAACCCCCGACCGCCCTCGTAGTCAGGCTGTAGCGGCTGCGCCACGGCCAGCAAAACCGACCGCCGCGAAGAACCCCGCCCCCGTGGCCGCCCTCGCAAAACGGCCGAAGAACTCGACGATGGCAACCGTCGCCGCAAGCTCATGGACGGCGCGGCCCAGTTGTTCCACACCCAGGGCTTCGCCGCTACCAGCACGCGCGACATTGCGGCGGCGGCGGGCAGCGATACGT
>CAWATB010000020.1:0-29398 GCA_963784815.1 uncultured Gammaproteobacteria bacterium
TCGCGCCAGATCAGCTCGCTGAGCCACGTCGCGGCGCCCTGGTTGCCCTGCACCATCAGCGCATGGGCCGTGCGGGCCAGCAGGCGCGGGGAGATGGTGCCAAAGCGCAGGTGCACGCTCAGGTAGCTCGGCCCCTTGACGGCCGGAAAGTTGCGTGTGTCCTCATAGCGCGCGACGCGCTGGCGAAAATCCTCGAACAGGCGCTGCGCGCCGCTGGCCCCCGGCAGGCGGGCCAGTTGCGACAGCCCTGCGGGCTCGATCCCAGGGCCTGGAAACCGGGTACCGCCCTGCGGTGTGCCTCGGGCCGGGGTGCCAGGCGGCCCGCATGGCGTTCCACGGGGTAGCTCTTCAGGTAGAAGGCGTCGATCTTGCGGAGCCAGGCGTTCTTGTAGGGCGTGAACACGGTGTAGGGCGTGCCGGTCTGGGTCAGCACTTCGCTGCCCTCGAACACCATGGTCCTTGACGGTGTGCAACGCGATGCCCGGCCGCGGCCAGCCGAGTGCGCACCAGGCGGTCGCGTGCGATGGCCTGGGGCTCGTAGTCGTGGGCGGTGAAGACGGCCTGCACCCCCAGCACGCGGGCCAGCGCAGGATGTCGTCGCTGGCCATGGCGTGAGCACGATCAGGCGCGCCCTGGATGGCCGGCCAGCGCGCGCAGCGGGTCGTCCAGCTCGACCAGCGACTCGCGGATGAACTCCACGCGCCGGTCCGCGCGGGGCAGCGGGTCGAGGATGTCGCGGTCGAAAACGAAGGCGCAATACACCTTCTGGCATGGGTCAGGGCGTGGTACAGGGCGGCTTGATCGTGTGCGCGCAGGTCGCGGCGGAACCAGACCAGCCCGCTGGCGTGAAGGCTCGGCATGTTCACCGTTAAAATTGAAAGATGTCTGTCGATTCTGCGCCCATCAACCTGACGCATCATTTCCTGATCGCGATGCCCGGGCTGGAGGATGCGTCTTTCTCGCGCAGCGTCGTCTACGTGTGCGAGCACAGCGAGCGCGGTGCGCTCGGACTGGTCATCAACAAGCCCACCGACATCAACCTCAAGGGCCTGTTCGACAAGGTCGACCTGCCCCTGCGCCGCGACGACCTGCACGCGGGCGCCGGTGTTCCAGGGCGGCCCGGTGCAGACCGAGCGCGGCTTCGTGCTGCACGAGCCCATGCTCATGGACAAGGCCGAGACCGACGAGTCGGTCTACGCCTCCACCATGACCATCCCCGGCGGCCTGGAGATGACCACCTCCAAGGACGTGCTCGAAGCGCTGTCCACCGGCGCAGGCCCGCGCCGCGTGCTGGTCATCGCTGGGCTATTCGTCCTGGGGCGAGGGCCAGCTCGAATCCGAACTGGCCGAGAACAGCTGGCTCACGGTGGCCGCCGACCTGTCGGTGATCTTCGACACCCCGGTGGCCGAGCGCTACGACCGCGCCCTGGCGCTGCTGGGCCTGCAGGCCTGGATGCTGTCGCCCGAGGCGGGGCACGCATGACCGGCTTGCCCGCTCAGCCTGCCGTTCCTGCGCATTTCCAGACCTTTCTTGCTTTCGATTTTGGCCTCAAGCGCACGGGCGTGGCCTCGGGCAACCGCATGCTGCGCGGCGCCACGCCGCAAGCCACCATCAAGGCCGAGGGCGATGCCCGTTTTGTGCAGGTGGCGCAGCGCATCAAGGAATGGCAGCCCGACGCCCTGGTGATCGGCGTGCCCTACCACCCCGACGGCGCGAGCCACGAGAACACCGAGCGCGCGCTCAAGTTCGGCCGCCAGCTGCGCGGCCGCTTTGGCCTGCAGGTGTTCGAGGTGGACGAGCGCTACAGCACCACCGAAGCCCTCGTCCGGCGGCGCCAAGGATGCCGACGCCGCGTCGGCCTGCATCATCCTGGAACAGTTTTTGAGGAATCTTCCATGAGCCACCCCTCTCCCGCAGCCTCTGGCAGCCTCGTGCTCGACGCCGAGGCGCTGTACCGCGAACTGCTGCGCGGCGTGCGCAGCATGCTGACACCCACCACGCGCCTGGCAGGCATCACCTCGGGCGGTGCCTGGCTGGCCGAGCGCCTGCAGAAAGACCTGGGTCTCGAAGGGCCGCCGGCGTGCTCTCGTCGGTGATGCACCGCGACGACTTTGCCCAGCGCGGCCTGTCGGCTGGGGCGCAGACCGCGTTGCCCTTCGACGTCAACGGCGCCGACGTGCTGGTGCTCGACGACGTGCTCTACACCGGCCGCACCATCCGCGCCGTGCTCAACGAGCTGTTCGACTACGGCCGTCCCGCCAGCGTGCGCCTGGCCGTGCTGGTCGACCGGGGCGGGCGCGAGCTGCCGGTGCAGGCCGACTTTGCCGCCGCGCGTGTGGCCCTGCCTGCCGCCCAGTCGCTGGCCCTGGCGCGTGACGACAGCGGCACCTTCCAATTCCAAGTCAAAGAGGCCTGACCGTGCTGCACAAGCGCAACCCCCAACTCAACGGCAACGGCGAACTCATCCACCTGCTGTCCATCGAGGGCCTGCCGCGCGACATCGTCACGCACATCCTCGACACGGCCGCCAACTTCGTCAGCGTGAACGACCGCGAGGTCAAGAAGGTGCCTCTGCTGCGCGGCAAGAGCGTGTTCAACCTGTTCTTCGAGAACAGCACCCGCACGCGCACCACGTTCGAGATCGCGGCCAAGCGGCTGTCGGCGGACGTGATCAACCTGGACATTGCACGCAGCTCGGCCAGCAAGGGCGAGTCGCTGCTCGACACCATCGCCAACCTGTCGGCCATGGCGGCCGACCTGTTTGTGGTGCGGCACAGCGAGTCGGGCGCGCCGTACCTGATTGCCCAGCACGTGGCGCCCCATGTGCACGTGATCAATGCGGGCGATGGCCGCCATGCCCACCCCACGCAGGGGCTGCTGGACATGTACACCATCCGCCACTACAAGAAGGATTTCTCCAACCTCACCGTGGCCATCGTGGGTGACGTGCTGCACTCGCGCGTGGCGCGCTCCGACATCCACGGCCTGACCACCTTGGGCTGTGCTGAAGTGCGCGTGGTGGGCCCGCGCACGCTGGTGCCGTCGGACATGGCTCAGATGGGTGTGCGCGTGTGCCACACGCTTGAAGAAGGTATCAAGGACGCGGACGTGATCATCACGCTGCGCCTGCAGAACGAGCGCATGAGCGGCGCACTGCTGCCGTCGAGCCAGGAGTATTTCAAGAGCTTCGGACTCACGCAGGACAAGCTGCAACTGGCCAAGCCCGATGCCATCGTGATGCACCCCGGCCCGATCAACCGCGGCGTCGAGATTGACTCCGCGGTGGTCGATGGCAAGCAAAGCGTGATCCTGCCGCAGGTGACTTTCGGCATTGCGGTGCGCATGGCCGTGATGTCCATCGTCGCCGGGAACGAGGCATGAGCGCTTGGAATGAATACTCCTGTTTTCATAGCTGCTAGCGCTTATCCAATAAGCGCTAGCGGCCAATTTGGCTTGAAATCATGAAGATACTGATCCAGAACGGCCGTGTGATCGACCCCGCTTCGGGCCTCGACCAGATCTGTGACATCGCGATTGCTGCGGGCCGCATCGTCGGCGTCAACCGCGTGCCGCCCGACTTTGCGCCCAAGCGCGTGGTCGATGCCACGGGCTGCATCGTGCTGCCGGGCCTGGTCGACCTGGCCGCGCGCCTGCGCGAGCCCGGCCACGAACACGAAGGCATGCTCGAATCCGAGATGGCTGCCGCCGTGGCCGGTGGCGTGACCAGCCTGGTCTGCCCGCCCGACACCGACCCCGTGCTCGACGAGCCGGGCCTGGTGGAGATGCTCAAGTTCCGCGCCGAGAAGCTGCACCAGTCGCGCCTGTTCCCGCTGGGCGCGCTCACCCGCAACCTCGCGGGCGAGGTGCTGACCGAGATGGCCGAGCTGACCGAGTCCGGCTGCGTGGGCTTTGGCCAGGCCGAGGTGCCGCTGGCCAGCACCCAGGTGCTGCAGCGCGCGCTGCAGTACGCCGCCACCTTTGGCTACACCGTGTGGCTGCGCCCGCAGGAGATGCACCTGGGCAAAGGCGTGGCGGCCAGCGGCGCGCTGGCCACGCGCCTGGGCCTGTCGGGCGTGCCCGTGGCGGCCGAGACCATTGCGCTGCACACCATTTTCGAGCTGCTCAAGACCACCGGCGCCCGTGTGCACCTGTGCCGCCTCAGCAGCGCTGCCGGGGTCGAGCTGGTGCGCCGGGCCAAGGCTGATGGCCTGAACGTGACCTGCGATGTCAGCATCAACACGCTGCACCTGACCGACAACGACATCGGCTTTTTCGACAGCCGCGCGCGCCTGACGCCACCGCTGCGCCAGCAGCGCGACCGCGATGCCCTGAGCGCAGCGCTGCTCGATGGCACCATCGATGCGCTGGTGTCCGACCACACCCCGGTCGATGAAGACGCCAAGACCCTGCCGTTTGCCGAGGCCGAGCCCGGCGCCACCGGGCTGGAACTGCTGCTGTCGCCTGGCGCTCAAGTGGTCGCAGGACAGCGGCGTGCCGCTGCAGCGCGCGCTGGCCACGGTCACGTCCGAGCCCGCACGCGTGCTGGGCAACGCGCTGGGCACCTTGCAGGCCAGCGTGGGCCAGATCGTGGAAGGGGGCGTGGGTGACATCTGCATCTTCGATCCACAGGCCTCCTGGATCGTGCAGGACGACGCGCTGCGCAGCCAGGGCAAACACACGCCGTTCTCGGGCTATGAGCTGCCCGGCCGCGTGCGCATGACGCTGGTGGGTGGCCAGGTGGCGTTTGGATGACCCCTCTGAGCCGCCTCGCGTCATCCCCCAAGGGGACGGCACCTGTGGCCCGGTGGAGCCGGTTCCACGGTGGCACTTGCCTTCGCCGCGCCAGTTGCGTGGGCTCTGGGTATGGCGAGCCACCACGGGCTGCTGAGATGAGGCACCTGCGCGCCTGCTGGCGCCTGCTGCGGCTGTTGGGCCATATCGCCAAGGGGTTGTTCATCGTGGCGCTGCGGTTTCCCGACGCTCTCGCCGGACCAGCAGCATGCGCGTGTGCAGGTGTGGTCGCTGCAGTTGCTCGCGCACGCAGGCATCAGCTTGCGCATCCAGGGGCAGCCGCCGCTCACCGGGCCGGTGATGCTGGTGGCCAACCACATTTCGTGGCTCGATATCCCGGTGATGCACGCCGCGCGGCATTGTCGTTTCGTCTCCAAGTCGGACGTACAGGGCTGGCCGCTGATCGGCACGCTGGCCACCGCTGCGGGCACGCTGTACATCGAGCGCAGCTCGCGCCGCGACGCGCTGCGCATGGTGCGGTCCATGCAGGAGGCGCTGGAGCGTGGCGAAGTGTTGGCGGTGTTCCCCGAGGGCACGACCGGTGACGGCCGCGAGATGCTGCCGTTTCACGCCAACCTGATACAGGCCGCCGTCGCAGCCAATGCCCCGGTGCAACCCGTGGGCCTGCGTTTTGTGGACCGCACCACAGGCTCCACCAGCTTCGCACCGAGCTACATTGGTGACGAAACCCTGGTGGGCTCTATCTGGCGCACGCTCAGTGCACCGGCCATCGAGGCCGTGGTGCGCTATGGCGACCCAGAGTTGCCTGCGGGGCGCGACCGGCGCGTTTTCACGCAGCACCTCCAGACCGTGGTGGACCAACTGCGCCGCAGCTGATTGCGACCGGTTCGACCTACCGGCAATAGCCCTGCCCGCTCCCGGTCGCCCGCGAGCCGCTGTCCGCAATTGCCGGGTTTTCCTCTGCCGAACCGTAGAGGCGTTGTCCGACGCTTTTGACACGGTGCACACGCCACACTGGCCGTTCCACTGATGGAGACAGATATGCGATTCATTCAGCAAATGGGTGTGTGGGGCGTGTTGGTGTTGAGCGCCATGGCTGCCACCGCACAGGGTGTGAATACGCCTGCGGTCGTGCCTGGTCTTCGGCCTGCCATTCCGCCGTCTTCGGCACCGGCTGCAAACACCGTTCCCACGCCAGCCCAGACGCCCAGTCCCTCACCCAGCCAGACGCCCGCCCAAACGCCTGAGCCCCCACCCGCCCAGTCCCCGTCGGAAACGCCTCCCGCACCTGCACCCCTCCCGCCCACGCGGGGTTGAGTGTCACTACGGCGTCTGCGGCACGCCACAACCTGATGCGGTGGTGATGCGGTCGTCAAGAAGAAGCAAACGCGATCTACCCTGATGCTCAGGCCCTTCTACAGGATTCGCCAGGAATGGCCCGGCGGTAGTCACCTGCAGCCGTTGCCTGCATAACGCAGTGCAGGACTCGCTTGAGAAAAACCACTCCGGGGTTTTGTCGTTTCCGGCCTGGCTTCCTCTGACAGCCGGTGTGGCTTGCGGGGCCAAAACCGTGCATATTCCACGTTTGCAGCCCTGTGGGGCTGTAGAGCGGTGCTCCAGTACGCACCGTTTCCCTTATCGTCCGCATCTTTCGGCCTGCATGCCGCTGCGCACAGGCCATCACATTGCCGGGAGGGCACCATGAACCTGATAGAGCGCGTCAAGAACATTCTTTTGCAGCCCAAAGAGACTTGGGTCGTCATCGAGTCGGAAACCACCGACGCCGCCACGCTGTACACCCAATACGCCATGATCCTGGCGGCCATTCCGGCCGTGTGCGGCTTTATCGGCTTGTCACTCATCGGGTTCAGCGCGTTCGGTGTGTCCGTGCGCATCCCCTTTGTATCGGGGCTGGTGAACATGGTGGTGTCGTATGTGCTGAGCCTGGTGGGGGTGTTTGTGCTGGGGCTGATCATCAATGCGCTGGCGCCCACCTTCGGTGGGCAAAAGAGTGCAATCCAGGCGCTGAAGGTGGCGGTGTACGCCAGCACCGCTGCGATGGTGGGCGGTGTGTTCAGTCTGCTGCCTGCGCTGTCCATGCTGGGCTTGCTTGCCGCGTTGTATTCCATCTACTTGCTGTACACCGGGCTGCCGGTGCTGATGAGAAGTGCGCCTGAAAAGTCCGTTGTCTACACCGTGGTAGTCATCATCGCTGCCATCGTCATGGGCGTGATCATCGGTGCCATCAGCTCCGTTTTCATGCCGCGCGGCGCAGGCATGCTGGGCGGCGCGGATGCTCCCGCCATCACCATGAACACGCCCGGTGGCAATGTGTCCATCAACACGGCCGGGCTGGAGGCCGCAGGCAAGAAAATGGAAGAAGCCGCGCGCCAGATGGAGCAGGCCCAAAAGAGCCAAGACCCCGCGGCCATTGCGGCGGCCGCTGGCGCTGCAGCCACGGCCGCGGCAGGTGCAATGGGTGGTGGTCAGGCCATTGCTGCGCAGTCGCTCAAGGCTGCGCTGCCAGAGACGCTCTCGGGCCTGCCCCGCACGGCGTTTGAGGTGCAGGACGGCGCCGCCCTGGGCTTGCCCACCAGCCAGGCCAGTGCCCAGTACGGCAGTGACGACAAGCAGGTGCGCGTAGAAATCCTGGACGTGGGTGGCTTGGGCCAGATGGCCGTGATGGCCATGGGTTTGGGCCAGGGCGAGAAGGAAGACCAGACCAGCGCCGAAAAGACCTGGCAAGAGGGCGGCCGCACGCTGCACCAGCGCTACGCCAAGGACGGCAGCCATGCAGAGTTCAAGACCGTGCTGAAAAACGGGCTGGTGGTGAGCATCGAGGGCGACAACATGGACATCAAGGCGCTGCGGGGTTTCATCTCGCAGATAGACCTCAACGGCCTGGAAGGCCTGGCACGCAAGGGCAAGTCCTGACCCTTTGTTGTTGCTGAATTCGCTCCCTCAAAGGCCGGCAGATGTCGGCCTTTTTCGTTCAAGGGCGAGGCCCGATACCCGGTGCTGCAGGCGATAGACTGCTTTGCATCGGTACGCGCTTCGCTGGCTGGCCATTCTTTCCGTCTTCATGCACTCTTTGCCTTTGTACCAACGTGCCATGGGCCCCGCTTTTCAGCGCCTGGCGCCTGCGTTGGCGCGTTTTCACAGCCTCTCTGGCACACACCGTCTGCAGGGGCGTGTACAGGTGGATGCGCCAGCAACTTGGTCGGGCCGTTTGCTGGCGCTCGCGCTGGGCGCGCCTCAACGCGCGGCGGAGGGAACAATCACCTTCGAGCTGGATGCCCGCCCCGCTGCCGAGCGCTGGACTCGTCGGTTCCCCGTGCAGACCATGCAATCCACCTTGCGAGAGGTGACAGGCCAAGTGGCCGGACAGGTGGTGGAGCACCTGGGCGCCGCGCGCCTGACGTTCGCACTGCATGAAGCCGAAGGGCGCTTGGTAATGCAATTGCAGCAGCTGCATTTCTGCGGCATTGCATGCCCCCAGTGGCTGCGCCCCCGGGTGGTGGCAGAGGAGACCGGGATCGGCGAGGCCCTGCATTTCAAGGTGCAAGCCACCGTGCCCTGGGTCGGCCGCGTGGTCAGCTACCAGGGGCACCTGCTGGTTCCCCTGAAGACCCAAGATGTAGCGGCAGCCGCAGAGGGTGCGCAGTCATGATTGTGGTGTTTGATGCCCAGTGCCTGCTGTGCAATGGCTGGGTGCAATTTTTGCTGCGGCATGACACCAAAAAACGCATCCGCTTTGCATCTATCCAAGGCGCAGCTGGGCAACGGCTGCTGGCGCAGGCGGGTCTCGAAGTCGATGGTTTACAAACCCTGCTCGTCATGGATGGCGACCGCAGCTGGCAGCACACCGCCGCCATTTTGCGCGTGCTGCATGCGCTGGGTTGGCCCTGGCGGCTGGCGTGGGTGGGCTGGCTGGTGCCCGCGCCGTTGCGCAATGCGCTGTACCGCTGGGGTGCACGCAACCGGTACCGCATCTGGGGGCGGTCAGACACCTGCATGGTGCCGTCGCCAGAGACTGCTGCGCGTTTTCTGGATTGAAACAGGGTGCCGCAGCGCGTGCACCCAGCCCGCGCAAATCCCACCCGCTGCCGCTTCGTCACATCATGCGTTGTTGAACGGCTGGTGTTCCAGCAGCACGTTGTGAAAGTCTTCCACCAGATCCGTGCCCAGTTCTTCGATGGCATCGTCCTCGGCGTCGTAAGCCCACACCACGCGCACGTCGGTGCCGCGCTGGCCTGCTTCGTTCAGCAGTGCAAACAGCGAGCGCAACCCCATCGTCGACGCGCTGTTGATGTACTGCAGCCGCATTTCGGCCTCGAATTGGCGGGGTTTCTGGGTTTCGAAATACGCCTTCAGTGCGGCCAGGATGGGGCTGAAGAATGGCAAAGGGTTCTCGGGATAGCACTCGCCTTGCACTACCAGGCGATGTTCGGCGGGCAGAAAGATGAATTCAGGGGTGACGGAGGTGCGTTCGGTTTTGATGGTTTGCATGAGTGGTCCAGAAAGTGGATGAACAGAGCGAAGTCAGATGCGCGCCTTGACGTGAAAGAGCGCCGTGCGCACGCCGGGGTGGGCCGGGTCAGCGGTGGCGGATGTGGGGGTGGATGCAAAGCTGTATTCCAGCGGCGCGCTGGAGTCGCGTGCAATGGTCAACAGGCCCAGACCCGCGCCCTTGCTGATCGGGTCGTCTGCGCTGTGTGTGGGGTTGCGCAGTTGGTCGCGGTAGCTTTGTTTGATTTCTTCCAGGCTCATGGCCCGCACGGCGTTGAGCTTCTCGGTCAGGCGGGGTACGCAGTCCACGTCCACCGGGTTGCTGCAGACGATCCAGTAGTGGCCGTGCACTGCCTCGGGCGTGTCTGCCATGTCTTCACGACCTACGCCAATGGCGCCGCGGGGCGTGGCCAGTGTGCCGTCGGTGGCGGGTGTGGCGGCCGCATAGTGGAGGATGTTCTGCGCCATCTCCACAAAGGTGGAAAACAGCTTGCGCTTGGCGGGGCCCGAGGCGTCCTCGGTGGCCAGGCGGGCCTTGAGCGAATCGGCCGCTGCGGCAATCACCGCGGGGGTGAATTCGCCCGCGTAATAAAAGAGCACGCCACAGTCTTGCGCGCTGGCCTGAAAGCGTTCGAAGTCCGGGCTGTTCATGTGGCGGCCTGCGTGCTGAAGGCCAGCAGCGACACGTCATCACGGCGGCGCTGCGTGCCTTGCCATTCGCCAAAGCTGGCCGTGAACGCAGCACACAGGCTGTGCGCCTTGGCGCCGCGGTGGTCCGCCATGAACTGCATGAGCCGGCGCCGCCCGTGGGCGATCTGCTTGGGCCCGCCGATCTGGTCGATCACGCCATCGGTGGGCACTACCACCACGCTGCGCTCGCCCAGCGGCACGTCCTGCGTAGTCCACACCTGGTCGTCGGCGGTCTCTGCGTAGCCAATGCCAGCTTTGTCGCCGTCGATCTGGGCAATGGTGTCCTCGCCCTCGCGCACTACCAGCAGCGACAGGCGGGCGGATGCAAAACGCAGGCTGCGGCCGTCGGGCGCCAGCAGGAAGATGGCGGCGTCCAGGCCGTCGCTGGACTCCTTTTCGGATCGGACGGTGTTGTGTTCGTCGCCTTCGTCCCCTTTTGCGCGTTGCTGCAACACGCGCTTGATGTAGCGGTTCATGCCCGTCAGCGTGGCACCCGGGTCGGTGCCGCTGCGCGATGGGTCGATGGCCTGCTCCAAAAACGACAACGCAATCAACGTCATGAACGCGCCCGGTACGCCATGGCCTGTGCAATCAAACAGGCAGCCCAGCAGCCCGTCGGGCGTGTGGCGAAAGAAGTACGCATCACCTCCCACCACATCGCGTGGCTCCCACAGCAGGCCGTGGTCGGGCAAGTGCTTTTGCAGCACCCGGTCGGATTCAGCCAGGTGCGAGCGCTGGATCAGGCTGGCGTAGCTGATGCTGGACAGCAACTGCCGCGTTTTCTCGGCCTCGATGTCCGACATCGCCTTCATCAGGCCAAAGCCGGTGCCCAAACCCAGGTACTGGCCGTGCGCAGTGGTGATGAAGCCGTCTTTCAGCACACGGCCGCCAGCGTCCACCGCAGTTTTGACCAACAGTTCGATGGGGGTGGCCATGTCGACCACCACCGGGTTTTTGTCCATAAAAGCAATACAGCTCTTGCGGCCAAACACCTCGCGCGAGAACGGGCGCGCGTACTGCTCCATGAATGCGTTGCGGTTGATGAGGCCGATGGGGCGACCCTGCTCCACCACGGCCACGGTCTCCAGCGATTCGTGGCGCGCGAACAGATCTCGCACGTCTTCGTTGGTGTGTTCGGGCGAAACTGCCTCGGTCGGGGATGAAAGCTGCTCGGCGCGGGTGGCTAGCGGGCTGTGCGCGATGTGCAGGTCAGCTGCACTGGCGGCGAGGGTGTCGTAGAGCCTGTCGATGTGGGACATGCAAAAACCGGTTGTTACGAGATGCAACCGATTCTTGTTTGCCCGCATGACGGGGTTGTGACGGGCTACAGCGCAAGATAATAAAAATCAAAATCCATAGCTACTAGCGCTTGATGGATAAGCGCTAGAGGCCATTTCGACCAATATTTTTGCTTCAATCCCGGGGGAAGGTCACCACATGGTCCACCTGCGCGCGAATGCCAATCCACTCGCCCAGCGCATGGTCGTGGTGGCTGGGCACGTGGGCCAGTACCGTGAGGCCGCTGGCCAGGCGCAAGGTGTACAAAAACTCCGAACCCCGGAACGACTTGCGCACGATCTGCGCCTGCACCGGTGCATGGTCATCGTGCACGATGTCATCGGCGCGCAGCAGCACATCACATTCGCCACCGGGGAAGCTGCTGGGCAGCGGGCATTCCTCCAGGTCGGTCAGGTCGCCCAGCGGCGTTTGCGCCACCACGTTGTTGCCGCGCTGCACCAGCGTAGCCGGGGCAAACACGCCGTGCCCGATGAAATCGGCCACAAAGCGGGTGGCAGGGCGGTGGTACAGCGTGTAGGCGTCGTCCCATTGGTGCAGGTGGCCTTCGTTCATCACACCAATCACATCGCCAATGGCAAAGGCCTCGAACTGGTCGTGTGTCACAAAGAGGGCCGTGGCGCCTGCGGCTTTCAGAATGCCGCGCACCTCATGCGCCAGACGCTCGCGCAGGTCCACGTCGAGGTTGGAAAACGGTTCGTCCAGCAGCATGAGCTGGGGGCGTGGCGCCAGCGCACGCGCCAGGGCCACGCGCTGCTGCTGGCCGCCCGAGAGTTCGTGCGGAAAGCGGTTTTCACTGCCCTCCAACCCTACCAGTTGCAGCACCTCCACCACGCGCGCAGCCTGCTCGGCCTTGGGCAACTGGTGAATGCCAAACGCCACATTGCGGCCCACCGACAAGTGCGGGAACAGCGCGTAGTCCTGAAACACCATGCCAATGCGCCGCAGCTCGGGCGGCATGCTCAGCGTGGCACTGCTGACCACGCTTTTGGTCAGGCGGATCTCGCCACCCGTCACGGGCTCCAGCCCCGCCACCGCGCGCAGCAGGGTGGTTTTGCCGCAGCCCGACGGGCCAATCAGCACACCGATATCGCCTGCATGCAGGCCCAGCGTGACGCCTTCCACTGCCGCGTGGGGGCGACCTGCGTAGCGCACTTGGAGTTGGGAGACCTCTAGAAACATGCCTTGATTCTAGGTGGGCAGGGACGAATGCTTAAAATTCGCATTTGCATTCCTGATCGTCGCCGGGCTGTTGCTGGGTTGCGGGTGTGCGCTTCTTCCTTTTGCCGAGCCACTCGCCTTGCGCCGCACGCCATTTTTTGCCTTTCGCACCCTCTCGCTGATCGTGTTCGCGGGTTTTCTGGCGTTACCCGTGCTGGCCGTTCTCGCATCTTGGCTGCCCATCGGGCAGGGGGATGCGCAAGCGGGCGCCATCCTGCGCGAGATGGCAGCCACTGTGTTGCCCGGTTATGTGTGGACCACCTTGTGGCTGAGCGTGTTGGTGGCTCTAGGCGCGGCCATCGTGGGCACGGGCACGGCCGCTGCGGTGACGCTGTTTGACTTTCCGGGCCGCCGCACGTTTGAGTGGCTGCTGCTGCTGCCCCTGGCCATGCCCGCCTACGTTACCGCGTACGCGTACACCGACTTTCTGCAGTTCAGCGGCCCCTTGCAGGTGGGCCTGCGCAACACCTTCGGCCTGGAAGGCCGCCTGCTGCCCGAAGTGCGCAGCCTGGGCGGCGCGGTGTGGGTGTTCATCTTTTCGCTGTACCCGTATGTGTACCTGCTGGCGCGCACAGCGCTGGGCGAGCGTGCTGCGCACCTGATGGAAGCCGCGCGCCTGCTGGGCGCCCCGCTATCCCGCCGCATTCGCGCCGTGGCCCTGCCGCTGGCGCGCCCGGCCGTGGCGGCCGGCGTGGCGCTGGTGCTGATGGAAACGCTGGCCGACTTTGGCGTGGCCAGCTACTTCGGCATCCAGACCTTCACCACTGGCATCTACAAGGCCTGGCTGTCGATGGACAACCGGCTGGCCGCCGCGCAGCTGGCCACCATGCTGCTGGTGTTGGTGATGGCGCTGCTGCACCTGGAGCACCGCGCGCAAAAACGCATGCGTTTTGCCACCGGCGGCGGCGCGTGCGGGGTCGGCCGAGGCGCAGCCGTTGGCCCTGCGCGGCGCGCGGCGCTGGGCCGCATGGGCTGTGTGCACTGTGCCTGTGGTGATGGGTTTTGTGGCGCCCGTGCTTTTCATGCTGCGCCCGCTGGCGGCCGACTGGTCGGTGTTGCCCTGGGAGCGTTTCATGGAATGGGCCTGGCACAGCGTGCGCCTCGGTGGCATCACCGCCGCGCTGGCGGTGGCCGTTGCGCTGGCGCTGGCCTTCGCTGTGCGCCGCCAGCCCGATGCCATCACACGCGGCGTGGTGCAACTGGCGAGCGTTGGCTATGCGGTGCCAGGCGCCGTCATCGTGGTGGGCCTGCTGCTGCCCGTGGGCTGGCTGCAGGCGGCCATGCCGCAGTGGGGCGTGGGCTGCGCTGGTCACTGCCACGGCGTTTGGCATTGTGTGGGCCTACCTGGTGCGCTTTTGTGCGGTGGCGCTGCAGTCGATGCAAAGCGGCTATGCGCGCATCCCACTCAGCCTGGATGATTCCGCCCGCATGCTCGGCATCAAAAGCCCCGGGCTGATGGCGCGCGTGCACTGGCCGCTGCTCAAGCGCTCCACCGCTGCTGCGGCGCTGCTGGTGTTTGTGGACGTGATGAAGGAGCTGCCCGCCACCATGGTGCTGCGCCCCTTCAACAGCGACACCCTGGCCGTGGTGGCCTACCAGCTGGCGCGCGACGAGCGCCTGGGCGAGGCGGCGCTGCCGTCGCTGGCGCTGGTGGCGGTGGGGCTGGTGCCGGTGATTTTGTTGAGCCGGACGCTGCGCAGCCGGGCGTGAGGCGGGCCCGACGGGCCCATGGGCGTGTTTGCGATGCGAGTGGCAGGCTTGCGTGGGGTCCATTCCATGCAAAAGGCCGCCTTGCGGCGGCCTCTTCAAAGGTGCACGGTGAGGATCACTCGCTCCAGTTGGAATGCTTTTCGCACAGCTTGTTGGTGTCTTTGCCTTTGCGGGTTTCGGAAAATTTCACCAAATTTCCCTTGAAGTCGTCCGGCGTTTCATTCCACATACAGGTACACCAGGCTTGGGCCTTCGTCTGGCCTTTGATGGGGCTCGCTTCATTTCCGCCTTCATAGACCGTCGCGGAGTAGGTCAGGCACTGCCGGTACTGGGCATCGCCTGCGGGCGGGCGGTTGTAGTCCTCCGCGGCCTGTGCCGAGCCGACTGCGGCAAATAGCAAGGCCAAGCTAGCGATAAGTGAAGATATTTTCATGGGGCAGAGTTCCCAATGCGGGTTGTAGAAAGGGTGGGCTGGACACGCCACTCAGCGGCGCGGCGCGGGGTAGCGGGCCCAGTGTAACCATTGGAAACAATATTGGGGACTCCCTGCACCGCTTTATTTTCTAGCAGCAGCCCCTCGCCTGAGCGCTCACTTCATGAACTTGTTTTGCTAATAAATGTGTCGCTTTTGGCGATCTGTGCACTAGCGATAGCGTCCAAATTTGATTGAATTGGTTTCCGATTTCGTGCTGGCCTCTTGTGGTCAACATTCGGATCGGCGGGCCGGAGTCTTTGATCGCGCTTACGCCTGCGTGTACGCCGTCTTCACCGTCGTGTAGAACTCCGCCGCATAGCGCCCCTGCTCGCGCGGGCCGTAGCTGCTGCTCTTGCGGCCGCCGAATGGCACGTGGTAATCCACTCCAGCGGTGGGCAGGTTCACCATCACCATGCCAGCCTGCGCGTGGCGCTTGAAGTGGGTGGCGTGCTTGAGGCTGGTGGTGGCAATGCCGCTGGCAAGGCCGAACGGTGTGTCGTTGGCAACCGCAAGCGCCTCTTCGTAGTTCTTCACGCGCATCACGCTCACCACGGGCCCAAAGATTTCTTCGCGGTTGATGCGCATCTGCGCGTTGGTGTCGGTGAACAGCGCGGGGCGCAGGTAGTAGCCGGGGGCTCCATCGGTGTTATTTTCCAGCGCTTCGCCGCCGTAGGCGAGCTTGGCGCCTTCCTGCTGGCCGATGCCGATGTATTCCAGGTCCTGCGCCAGCTGGCGGTCGTCCACCACGGGGCCGATGTCGGTGCCGGCCTTGCGCGCGTCGTCCACCTTCAGGGTTTTCATCTTTTCAATCATGGCGGCCACGAAGCGGTCGTGGATGCCTTCGGTCACGATCAGGCGGCTGCTGGCGGTGCAGCGCTGGCCGGTGGAGAAGAAGCCGCTGTTGATGGCAGCACCCACGGCCACGTTCAGGTCGGCGTCGTCCAGCACCACGAAGGGGTTCTTGCCACCCATCTCCAGCTGCACCTTGGCGCCACGCGGCACGCAGGCAGCGGCCACGCGCTGGCCTGTGCCGACGGAGCCGGTGAAGCTCACGCCCGCAATGCGCTCGTCTTCGAGCAGTACCTGGCCCACTTCAGAGCCACGGCCCATTACCAAGTTGAATACGCCTGCTGGCAAACCCGCGCGGTGCAGGATGTCGGCCAGCGCCCAGGCGGAGCCGGGCACCACTTCAGCGGGCTTGAACACCACGCAGTTGCCGTAGGCCAGAGCCGGTGCGATCTTCCAGGCCGGGATGGCGATGGGGAAATTCCACGGCGTGATGATGCCGATGGTGCCCAGCGGCTCGCGCGTGATCTCGATGCCCACGCCAGGACGCACGGATGGCACCAGTTCGCCCCCGGGGCGCAGGGTCTCGCCTGCAAAGAACTTGAAGATGGCAGCGGCGCGGCCCACTTCGCCGATGGCTTCGGGCAGTGTCTTGCCTTCTTCGCGGGCCAGCAGGTCTCCCAGCTCGGCCTTGCGGGCAATGATTTCGTTGCCCACGGCGTCCAGGATGTCAAAGCGCTGCTGGGGCGTGGACAGGCTCCAGGCCGGGAAGGCCGCGTGTGCGGCAGCCACTGCGTCGAGCGCCTGCTCGCGGCTGGCCACGGCGTAGTCGCCGATCACATCGCGGGTGTCCGAAGGGTTGGTGTTCTGGTAGGTGCGGACGCCGTTGGTCCAGGCGCCGCCAATCAGGTTTGCATGCATGGTGGTGGTGGTGGTGTGGTGGTGAAGAAGAGGGTGTTGAGAAAAAAAGGGTCGGTCGCATGCCGAGTGCGCAGGTTGCGCAGCGCAAGCTGGGTCTGGACTCAGCAAGGATGTCTTTCAAGGTGCGCTGAGGGCTTTGCGACAGACAACTTATGGTGGTTTGAACAGCGCCGCAGTCCCGACCGCGGGCATGCATTGCGACATTTTGTTGTATGTCATCGTACAACATAAGACGGCCCACTGGTTTTCGGGTAACTACTGATGGGACAACCAGGCACCTCATCTGGGTCCTGATTCCCCAGGATGTATGAAGGAGTGACTCAGCTGGGGTGATTCAGCTCGCTTCGGCCTGCGCACGCCGCCGACGTTCACGGCTATTGGCCAAGTGGGTGCGCATGGCGGCACGGGCTGCGTCCGGGTCCTGCCCCACGATGGCGTCGTAGATGCTCTCGTGCTCGCCGTTCACACGCCGCAAATACTGGCGACGTTCGTCGTTCAGGGCATCGGTGGCATCCAGCCGCGCGCGTGGAATGATCATGGTGCCGAGCGTGCCCATGAGCTCCGCAAAGTGGCTGTTCTGCGTGGCGCGCGCAATCTCCAGGTGAAATTGAAAGTCTGCGGCCACGGCATCGCGGCCTGCGTCCACGGCCGAGGCCACGGCGTTCAGTGCCTCGCGCATGGCGTGGACATTGGCCTCGGTGCGGCGCTGGGCAGCCAGAGCAGCGGCTTCGGTTTCGACGCCAATGCGCAGTTCCAGTACCGCAATGACGTCACGCAGCGTGCTGACCTGATCCGCCGAAATCTTGAAGCCTGGCGCCTGGCCCAGGCCCAGCACAAAGGTGCCAATACCGTGCCGTGTTTCCACCAGTCCAGAGGCTTGCAGTTTGGAAATGGCCTCGCGCACCACCGTTCGGCTGACGCTGAACTCGCCCATGATGGCGGCCTCGGTGGGCAGTTTGTCTCCCAGTGCAAGACGGCCATCGCGGATGCGGTCGCCCAGGGATTCGACCAGCTCCAGGGCCAGGGTGCGAGGCTTGCGGCGAAGCACGGTTTCGGTGTTCATTCTTGGTGTTATCCCTATGTAGCGTCGGGGGCAGAAGGGGTACATTGCGTCCTTGTTGTATGACAACTGATGACGTGCAACCCAACGTAACGCCACTGTACCAAGAACCCCTGTGATTGCCATGCCTTGTCACCCGACGCCTATCCGATTCGAACGACTTTTGCTCACTGGAGCAGCCGGGGGGCTGGGACGCGAGCTGCGCACACGCCTCAAGGCGTATTGCAACACCCTGCGCCTGTCTGACATTGCGGACCTGGGCGAAGCCGCGGCGGGTGAAGAAGTGCGCCCAGCGCGCCTTGAAGATGCGGGCGCCATGCTGGACTTGCTGGATGGTGTGGATGCCGTGGTGCACTTGGGAGGGGTTTCCACCGAGCAACCATGGGACCCCATCCTGCAAGCCAACATCGTGGGCGCTTACAACCTGTACGAAGCTGCGCGCAAGCAAGGCGTGAAACGTGTGGTGTTTGCCAGCTCCAACCACGTCACGGGCTTTTATCGGCAGGATGAGGTGGTGGGCCTCAAGGACCCGGCACGGCCCGATGGTCTGTATGGGTTGTCGAAGGCGTTTGGCGAAGACCTCTCGCGCTTTTATTTTGATCGGTACGCCATAGAAACCGTGTGCCTGCGCATTGGTTCGTCCTTCCCCGAGCCGCGCAATCGCCGCATGCTGGCCACCTGGATGAGCTACGACGATCTGGAGCGCCTGGTTGTTGCCAGTCTCACGGCCCCAGTGGTAGGCCACAGCATCATTTATGGAATGGGCGACAACACCACCACCTGGTGGGACAACACCCTTGCTCGCCACATCGGCTACCGGCCAGAAGACAGCTCGGAACCCTTCCGCGCCAAGGTTGAAGCCGCCGACCCTCGCCCCGACCTGACCGACCCCGCCGTGATCTACCAAGGCGGCCCTTTTGTGCGCACCGGCCCGTTCGATTGACCGCTGGACCGACTGCTGACAGCCCCCTTCATACCGCTCACAAGAACCTTGCACTGGAGACAAACCATGACCTTTCGCCGTTCCCTGCTGACTGCCTGCGCCACCGCCGTGGCCGCAATCGTCTTCGTCCCTCTTGCCGCCCAGGCCCAGACCATGGTGCTCAAGGCGGCGGACGTCCACCCTGCCGGTTACCCCAACGTGGTAGCGGTCGAAAACATGGGCAAGAAGCTCGAAGCGGCCACGCAAGGCCGCGTCAAGGTCCAGACCTTCCCAGGCGGCGTGCTTGGTGGTGAGAAGGAAATGATCGAGCAGACCCAGTTCGGCGCCATCAACATCCTGCGCACCTCGCTCGGTCCCGTGGGCACGGTGGTGCCCGAGGTGAACGTGTTCAACATGCCCTTTGTGTTCCGCAGCCAGGATCACATGCGCGCAGTGATCGATGGCGCCATTGGTGATGACCTGCTGGCCAAGATCAGCGCATCCCCCGCCAAGCTGGTGGCCATCGGCTGGATGGATGGGGGCTCGCGCAGTCTGTACACCAAGAAGCCGGTGCGCACCCCTGCCGACCTCAAGGGCCAGAAGGTCCGCATGATGGGCAACCCCCTGTTCGTGGACACCATGAATGCGATGGGAGGCAACGGCATTTCGATGGGCTACGGCGAAGTTTTCACCGCTCTGCAAACCGGTGTGGTGGACGGTGCCGAGAACAACGCCCCCAGCTTCTTTACCAGCAACCACTACAACACTGGCGCCAAGTACTACACGCAGACCAACCACCTGATCATTCCTGAATTACTGGTGGTATCCAAGGTGACGTGGGACAAGCTGTCCAAGGACGACCAGGCCTTGCTCAAGAAGTTTGGCCGTGAAGCGCAGATGGAACAGCGCGCACTGTGGGACAAGAGTGTCGAGGACTACACCGCCAAGCTCAAGGCCGCGGGCGTGGAGTTCATCACGGTGGACAACAAGGCTTTTTATGACGCCACGGCCCCCGTGCGCGCCAAGTACGGCGCCAACTATGCCGACCTGATGAAGCGCATCGAGGCTGTGAAGTAAACCGCGATCCGGTCTTGCGCGGGTGACGCTCCTGGTGGGCCGCCTGCGCTTTTTTCTGTTGTCTTCCTGACCCGTTTGCTTTTTGTATGGACCACCCCTTTTTGCGCTGGATGGATCGGCTGTATCTTGCCACCATCTGGGCGGCCGGCACCGCCATCTTCTTCATGTCGCTGATCATTCCCTGGGGCGTTTTCAGCCGCTATGTGATGGGTACGGGGTCTCAATGGCCCGAGCCCATTGCCATCCTGCTCATGATGGTTTTCACCTTCATCGGTGCTGCAGCAGCCTACCGCGCGGGCGGGCACATTGCGGTCAACATGCTCACCGAGAAGCTGCCCGCCGCATTGCAACGGCTGCTTGCCGTGGTGGTTGACCTGCTCATGCTGGTCATCTGCGGCTTTGTGGCCTGGTACGGCACCAACCTGTGCATCGAGACCTGGGGCCAGGGCATTGCAGAGCTGCCGTGGTTGCCCGTGGGTGCCACCTATGCGTCGCTGCCTATCGGCGCGGTCGTCACGCTGCTGTTTGTGATCGAAAAAATAGCTTTCGGCTCGCAGGCACACCGGCGCATCGTGCGCTTTGAAGAACTGACAGAAGGCGCCTGATCATGGACACCCTTGTATTGCTGGGCACGTTCTTCGTGCTGATGATGATCGGCGTGCCGATTGCGTATTCGCTGGGCCTGTCGGCCTTGGTGGGCGCATTGTGGATCGATCTGCCGCTCGATGCCGTGATGATCCAGGTGGCTTCAGGCGTCAACAAATTCTCGCTCCTGGCCATCCCGTTCTTCGTGCTGGCGGGCGCCATCATGGCCGAGGGCGGCATGGCGCGGCGCCTGGTGGCGTTTGCGGGAGTGCTGGTGGGCTTTATCCGGGGCGGGCTGTCGCTGGTGAACATCCTGGCATCCACCTTCTTTGGCGCCATCTCCGGTTCGTCGGTGGCCGACACGGCGTCGATTGGCTCGGTGCTGATCCCGGAGATGGAAAAGAAAGGCTACCCACGCCCCTTTGCCACGGCCGTTACCGTGAGCGGTTCGGTGCAGGCCATCCTGATCCCGCCCAGCCACAACGCGGTGCTTTATTCGCTGGCTGCGGGCGGCACGGTGTCGATTGCGGCGCTGTTCATGGCGGGCGTTTTGCCCGGGCTGCTCATGGGGCTCACGCTGGCCGCGCTGTGCCTTTTCACGGCGCATCGCGAGGGGTACCCCAAGGGCGAAGTCATCCCGCTCAAGCAGGCGCTCAAGATCTGCGTGGAGGCACTCTGGGGCCTGATGACCATGGTCATCATCCTGGGGGGCATTCTGTCGGGTGTCTTTACCGCCAATGAGTCCGCGTCCATTGCCGTGGTGTGGGCGTTTTTCGTCACCATGTTCATCTACCGCGACTACAAGTGGCGCGACCTGCCCAAGCTGGTGCACCGCACGGTCAAGACCGTCACGGTGGTAATGATCCTCATCGGCTTTGCGGCAGCGTTTGGCTACCTCATGACGATGATGATGATCCCCATGAAGGTCACCGGCTTCCTCACCAGCCTGTCGGACAACAAGTACGTCATCCTGGCCATGATCAACATCATGCTGCTGCTGCTGGGCTGTCTGATGGACATGTCGCCGCTGATTCTTATCCTCACGCCCATCCTGTTGCCGGTGGTCAAGATGCTGGGCGTAGACCCGGTGCACTTCGGCATGATCATGATGGTGAACCTGGGAATCGGCCTCATCACACCGCCGGTGGGCACAGTGCTATTTACCGGCGCGGCGGTGGCCAAGCTGCCGCTGGGCGTGGTCAGCAAGGCCATGATTCCGTTCTTTGTGGCACTGTTCGTGGTGCTGCTGATGGTCACCTACGTGCCCGCACTGTCGCTGTGGTTGCCACGGTTCATGGGTTTGTGAGGTGAAGCACCCCCTGGGTCGCCTTCGGCGCCTTTCCCCTGAAGGGGGACGACGCCCTCGCTGCGGGGCGGCTCTTACTCGGCCTCCCGCGCCTGGGCTGTGCCACTTGGATGCTATGCGGGCACCGCACAGCGCAATGGTTTCTTGAGACGACATGAAATCCACAGACGCACCACCTTCCTTCCTTGCCATCATCTCCTGCGCGGACAGCGGCGAGTTGCATGTGCTGCGCCTGTCGGGCGACGGGCAACTGCAAACCCTGCAAGTGGTAACGCTGGGCGGCCAGCTCATGCCCATGGCCTTGAGCCCCGACAAAGCTCGGCTGTATGTCGCTCGCCGCAGTGATCCGCTGGCGGTCATCGGGCTGGCGGTGGACGCTGCCGCAGGCACGCTGCACACGCTGGGCGAAAGCGCGCTGCCCGCCAGCATGGCCAGCCTGAATACGGACCACACCGGGCGCTGGCTGTTCAGCGCCTCTTACGGCGCCGACATGGTTGCTGTGCAGGCGCTTGGATCCAACGGCACGGCCGCCGCAGCCGCCATCCATGCCACGGGCCGCCACGCGCACTGCGTGCTGGCGGACCCGACCAACCGCTTCGTACTGGCCACGTCCCTTGGAGGAGGGCAACTGCACCGCTACCACTTCGACTCAGCCACGGGCGATATGGCCCCCATGGATGCCGCCGTGTTCCCCATGCCCTCGGGCACCGGTCCGCGTCACCTGTGCTTCAACCAGCGCGGCGACCGGCTGTATGTGCTGGGCGAGCTGGATGCCTGCGTGCATGTGTTGTCGTTCGACCCGACCAATGGAGCGTTGGAACTGCTGCAAACCCTCACCACATTGCCCCCCGGCTTTGCGGGCAACGCCTGGGGCGCAGACCTGCACCTCAGCCCCGACGGTCGTTGGCTCTACAGCAGCGAGCGCAACAGCCACACCATTGCCGGCCATGCGGTGGACGAACGCACGGGCTTGCTCAACCCCATGGGCCATTGGCCCACGCAGGCTACGCCACGTGGCTTTGCCATCACGCCCGATGGGCGCTTTTTGCTAGCCGCAGGGCAGACCAGCCACAAGGTAGGCGTGCATGCCATCGACAGCGCAAGCGGCACATTGACACTCTGCGCCGAGCATGCCGTGGGTCACAACCCCAACTGGGTAGTGACCCTGAGCGCTGCGCCCGCGCAATGAACTGGAAAGACGTGAACTGATGCAAGCCCTCACCATCCGCATGCACCCGGACGACAACGTCGCCATCGTGGCGAACGATGGCGGTTTGCCCGCAGGAACGGTGCTGCCTGAAGGCGTGCCCGGTGCGGGCATTGCCCTGCGCGACAAGGTACCCCAGGGCCACAAGGTGGCGCTCTCGGACCTGGCCGAAGGCGATGTCGTGCGCCGCTACAACGTGCCCATTGGTTATGCGCTCAAAGCCATACCAGCGGGCAGCTGGGTACACGAACGCCTGCTGCAAA
This sequence comes from uncultured Gammaproteobacteria bacterium, assembly GCA_963784815.1. Classification (GTDB taxonomy): domain Bacteria; phylum Pseudomonadota; class Gammaproteobacteria; order Burkholderiales; family Burkholderiaceae_C; genus Acidovorax. Next base: position 22,782 of record CAWATB010000020.1, read on the forward strand.
TGCCCTCGGCCCGCGCGCTGGAAGGCCTGCCCATGGCCACCGTCAAGCCGCCGGTGCTGGAGCCATTGACGGGCTACACGTTTGAGGGTTACCGGAACGCCGATGGTTCGGTGGGCACGCGCAACATTCTGGCCATCACCACCACAGTGCAATGTGTGGCGGGTGTGGTGGCCCTGGCAGTGCGTCGCATCAAGACCGAGCTGCTGCCGTTGTTCCCACAGGTCGACGACGTGATCGGCCTGGAACACACCTACGGCTGCGGCGTGGCCATTGATGCGCCCGACGCCATCATTCCCATCCGCACACTGCGCAACATCAGCCTCAACCCCAACTTTGGCGGCGAGGTGATGGTGGTCAGCCTGGGCTGCGAAAAACTCCAGCCCGACCGCCTACTGCCTCCGGGCAGCTTCCCCATCACTGACGAACGCGACGCGGCCCTGGGCCCCGAGACGGTATGCCTGCAGGCCGACGAACATGTGGGCTTCATGTCGATGCTTGACCACATCGTGCAAAGCGCGAAACCCCACCTGGAGCGCCTGAACGCCCGCCGCCGCGAAACGATTCCTGCCAGCGAGCTGGTGCTGGGTGTGCAGTGTGGCGGCAGCGATGCGTTCTCTGGCGTTACCGCCAACCCCGCCGTGGGTTTCTGTACCGACTTGTTGGTGCGCGCCGGTGCCACCGTGATGTTCAGCGAAAACACCGAGGTGCGTGACGGGGTGGACCAGCTCACCAGCCGCGCCGCCACGCCCGAGGTGGCCCAAGCTATCGTGCGTGAACTGGGCTGGTACGACCAGTACCTGGACCGGGGCCGTGTGGACCGGTCTGCCAACACCACGCCGGGGAACAAGGCGGGCGGCCTGTCCAACATCACGGAGAAGGCGATGGGCTCCATCATCAAGAGCGGCACCGCGCCCATCGCGCACGTGCTGGCTCCGGGCGAAAAACTGCGCCGCGACCAGCGCGGCCTGGTGTATGCCGCCACGCCCGCCAGCGACTTCATCTGCGGCACGCTGCAGTTGGCTGCAGGCATGAACCTGCACGTGTTCACCACGGGCCGGGGCACGCCCTATGGCTTGGCCGAATGCCCCGTGGTCAAGGTGGCCACGCGCAGCGACCTGGCCCGCCGCTGGCACGACCTGATGGACATCAACGCCGGCAAGATTGCCGACGGCGAAGCCACCATTGAACAGCTGGGTTGGGAGATGTTCCACCTGCTGCTCGACGTGGCCAGCGGCCGCAAGAAGACCTGGGCCGAGCAGTGGAAGCTGCACAACGCCTTGGTGTTGTTCAATCCCGCTCCGGTGACGTAGACGAGACACCCCCTGAGTCGCTTCGCGCCTTCCCCCTCTCTCTACGCGCTGCGCGCTATGGGAGGGGGACGCAGCCAGCGCACACAAGCAAAGCGCCGCATCCGCGGTGGGGCGGCCCTTGCGCGGCTGCCCTCGCCTGGGATGCGCCCTTCGCATGCGCTGATGGTGGCGCGTAGCGCAACAGATCACTGAAACGGTGGTCTTGCAGGCTGCGTCCTGGAGCTGCCAACCTCCCCCTCACAGCCCGTCTTTGCACGGGTTGTTTCACTAGAGAAACCAAGAACTCACATGGGACATACCCGTTTTTCAGACCCCAAGGTCGTCATCGGAATCGCATTGCTGTGCTGCCTGCTCTGGGGCAGCTCGTACCCCGCCATCAAAACCGGCTACGCCTGGTTTGCCATTGCCCGCAATGACATTCCCACCCAACTGGTGTTTGCAGGCTGGCGCTTTCTGGGCGCGGGGTTGATCCTGCTGGCCTGGGCCATGGCCACGCGCAAGGCCATCTGGGGCCTGGGCTTTGCGGCAGGGCGGCAGCTGGTGGTGCTGGGCCTGGCGCAGACCACGCTGCAGTACGTGTTCTTTTATGTGGGCCTCGCGCACACCACGGGCGTCAAGGGCTCCATCATGAACGCCACCGGCACGTTCTTCAGCGTGCTGCTTGCGCACTGGGTCTATCACAACGACCGCCTGAGCCACGCCAAGCTGTGGGGCTGCCTAGTCGGCTTTGTCGGAGTGATGGTGGTCAACCTGGGGCGCGGCACGCTGGACCTGGACTTCACCCTGCTGGGCGAGGGCTTTGTGGTGATCGCCGCTTTCGTTTTGGCCGCTGCCAGCATCTACGGCAAGCAGGTGTCGCAGCGCATGGATTCTGTGGTGATGACGGGCTGGCAACTGGGGCTTGGCGGCGTGGCGTTGCTGGCGATTGGCTGGGGCCTGGGTGGCTCGCTCACAGGCTTCACCTGGGGTTCCACCGTGCTGCTGGTGTACCTGGCGTTGTTGTCGTCGGCCGCGTTTTCGCTGTGGAGCATCTTGCTCAAACACAACCGCGTCAGCCAGGTCACGGTGTTCAACTTCACGGTGCCGATCTTCGGCGCGGCGCTGTCAGCACTGTTCCTGGGCGAGGCGCTGCTGGAGTGGAAGAACCTCCTGGCCCTGGTGCTGGTGTGTGCGGGCATCTGGCTGGTGACACGCGATGCTCCCGTTCCCCCCATCGCCGACAAATAGACGCCCCTAAACTTGTGGCCATGGCTTATTCCCTTTCACGCGAAGCGTTTCAGCGCGACTTGCACGGTCAGCGTACCGATCTTTTCACCCTGCGTGGCGCGGGGGGATTGCAAGTGGCCGTCAGCAACTACGGCGCCCGCCTGGTGCAGGTGGCAGTGCCCGACGGGCAAGGCGGCCTCGTTGATGTGGCGCTGGGCTACGACAGCCTGCAGGGCTACCTGGACGGTCAACTCTCCATGGGCGCGCTCATCGGCCGTTGGGCCGGGCGTTTGCGGGGTGGTCGGTTGGCGCTGCCCGATGGAGAACCGCTGCAGCTGCCCACCAACAGCGGCCCGCACCACCACCACGGCGGGCCCAAGGGCAGCCGCTTTCAGGTGTTTGCCGTAGACGACGTGCAGGTTGACGCGCTGACGCTGAGCCACACCTTTCGCACCGAGGACGACGGCGTGCCCGGCACGCTCCGCCTGCAGCTGCGCCTGCACATCACGGCCGACAACGCGCTGCACATGGCGTGGACGGGCGAGGCGCTGGACGCCCCCACGCTGCTCAACATCACCGGGCATGCGTTCTTCAACCTGGCAGGCGCTGGCAGCACCCACGGCCACTCCCTGCAAGTGCCCGCCAGCCGCTATGTGCCGCTGGCGGCCGATGTGTGTCCTATCGGGTTGGTGCAGCCTGTGGATGCCACGCCTTTCGACCTTCGCCAGGCCCGTAGCGTGGGCGACGCTGTGGCACAGCCCAGCGAGCAGCTGGCGCTGGCGGGTGGGCTGGACCACTACCTGGTGTTGGATGACCACGTGTGGGATGAAGAGGGCGCCGTGCTGACGCTACCAGCGTCACCCATCACGCCGCCGCAAGGTCTGCGACTTGCGGCACTGTTGAGCGAGCCCCTCACCGGTCGCACGATGCAGGTGTGGAGTACCGCGCCCGGTGTGCAGGTGTATGCGGGCCACGGCCTCAAGGCCGACCCGGTGCGCGACCAGGGCCGCGGCGCAGAGCAGGGCGCCTGGTTATGGCAGCCCGGCGACGGCATCTGCCTGGAGCCCATGGAGTACCCCGATGCGCCCAACCAGCCGGGGTTTCCGGTGCGTTGGCTGGCGCCAGGCGACGTGGTGCAAGGGGCCATCGTGTACCGCTTCACGGGCTAAGGGGTGCGTCAACACTGTTCTTGCATTTGTTCAGTGTTTTTGGCCTCTATCGCTTATCCAGCAAGCGCCAATAGCTATCAAATTGGTAGTTATTGGCTCGACATGCATCGATTTGAAGCTGTTGGGGCTAAGCGTTGTCAAAGCGCCGTGCGAGCCTCAGCGAGCCAGTCCTGAGCCTGTCGAAAGGGCCCGTCTGCACGGTCCTTGCCCTCCAAACGCGGTCCACACAGGGCGCCGGCCGACTCATGCTGCGGCGACTATCCCGTTGGCCTCGGTCTGCAGGCGCCTCCCTGTCACGCAAGCGCAGCGGCGCATACGCGGCACGGCGGCCCTTGCACGGTGGCAGTGGCGCGGGGCCGTGCGATATGAAAGACTGAGGTCAGTTGTCGGGCGGTAGAAAACCAGGATGCGGGACCGTTACCCGCAGGTTCATGGCGCGCCGACTCCGCCTAAGTTTCGTCTAAGTGTCCTTGCCCACACTGCCTTTCATCCCAACCCGACTGGAAAGGCAGACACCATGATCAACACCCTCACATCCACACCCCGCCGTCTCATTCTGGCCTTGGTGGCCGCCGGGGCGGTGGGCGCCACCGGCGCCGGGCTGATCAGCGGCCAGCAGGCGCGCGCGCTGACCAACCCGGTGCCAGCCGTTGCGCAGACCCCGTTCGCGCCCGGTGGCGCACTGCCCAGCTTTGCCCAGATCACCGCGCAGAACGGCCCGGCCGTGGTCAACATCAGTGTCACGGGCAGCACCAAGACGGCGATGGCCGATGACGGCGACGACGAAGAAGAAGAGCAACCTGCCGCCCGCCAGGGCCGGGGTCCGCAGCTGGATCCCAACGACCCGTTTTACGAATTCTTCCGCCAGTTCGGCTTTCCGGGTGCGGGGGCACAAGGCCCGCGCAGCAATGTGCCCACACACGGCCAGGGCTCAGGCTTCATCGTCAGCCCCGACGGGCTGGTGCTGACCAATGCCCATGTGGTCAAGGGCGCGAGCGAAGTCGTCGTCAAGCTCACCGACCGGCGCGAGTTCCGCGCCAAGGTGCTGGGCGCCGACCCCAAGACCGACGTGGCCGTGCTCAAGATCGACGCCAAGGATTTGCCCACGGTGCGCCTGGGCAGCACACGTGACCTGCAGGTGGGCGAATGGGTGCTGGCCATCGGCTCGCCCTTTGGCTTTGAAAACAGCGTGACGGCGGGCGTGGTCAGCGCCAAGGGCCGCTCGCTGCCCGACGACAGCCTGGTGCCCTTCATCCAGACCGACGTGGCCGTGAACCCGGGCAACTCGGGCGGGCCGTTGTTCAACGCACGCGGCGAGGTGGTGGGCATCAACTCGCAGATCTACAGCCGCTCTGGCGGCTACCAGGGCGTGTCGTTCTCCATCCCCATTGAGCTGGCCGCCAAGATCAAGGACCAGATCGTGGCCACCGGCAAGGTGCGCCACGCACAGCTGGGCGTGGCCGTGCAAGAGGTGAACCAGGCGTTTGCCGAATCGTTTGCGCTCGACAAGCCCGAAGGCGCGCTGGTCGCCAGCGTCACCAAAGGCAGTCCGGCCGACAAGGCGGGCCTGCAGCCCGGCGATGTGATCCGCCAGGTGGATGGCCAGCCCATCGTGGCCTCGGGCGACCTGCCTGCCTGGGTGGGCCAGGCGCAGCCAGGACAGCAGGCCAAGCTATCGGTGTGGCGCCAGGGCAAGCCGGTGGAGTTGACCGCCACCTTGGGCGATGCCAGCGACAAGACCAGCAAACAGGCGCGCAATGAAGAAGCCGTGGGCAAGGGCCAGCTGGGCCTGTCGCTGCGCCCGCTGGAGCCCGAGGAGCGCCGTGAAGTGGGTGTGACCGAAGGCTTGGTGATCGAACAGGCGCGCGGCCCCGCTGCGGCGGCCGGTGTGCAGCCGGGCGATGTGCTGCTGGCCATCAACGGCGCGCCCGCCAAGAACATCGAACAGGTGCGCGCGGCGATGGCAAAGGCCACCGCCGGCAAGTCGGTGGCGCTGCTGATCGAGCGAGATGGCAACAAGATCTTTGTGCCGGTTCGGCTGGGTTAAGGCGGGCGAGCTCAGGCGGGACAGGCTTCAGGCGGGACAAATGGTGAGCGGTGTATGAATGCGCCGCCCCGGTCGGGCCAAGCCTACCTGTCCTGATTCTGTCGAAGGGCCGAGGCCCCGCCTGCACTTCGACAAGCTCAGTGTGAACGGCCGGGGTGGCACCCATGGCGGTGTCGCTTGTTTGCCTACCCCCTCCCGTTCGGGCTGAGCCCGTCGACGCCAGGGCACTCCACGGCACACCCCTCGCTATTGGCTATGCTTACCTCACCATGCGCCTGCTCCTCGTTGAAGACGACCCCATGATCGGCGAAGCCGTGCAGGACCTGCTGCGTGCCGAGCACTATGCCGTGGACTGGGCGCGCGACGGCGACGCGGCCGACACCGCGCTGCGCACCCAGCCCTACGACCTGGTGCTGCTGGACCTGGGCCTGCCCAAGCGCGATGGCCTGACTGTGCTGCGCGATTTGCGCGCCCGCAAAAACCGCACCCCTGTGCTGGTGGCCACCGCACGCGATGGCATAGCCCAGCGCATCGAGGGGTTGGATGCTGGGGCCGACGACTACGTGCTCAAGCCCTATGACATGGACGAGTTGCTGGCCCGTATCCGTGCCCTGCTGCGCCGTGCAGCGGGGCGGGCCGAGCCGGTGTACGAGCACAAGGGCGTGTGCATCAACCCCGCCACGCGCGAGGCCACGGTGCAGGGCGTGCCGGTGGTGCTGTCGGCGCGCGAGTGGGCGGTGCTGGAGCCGCTGATCGCCCGGCCCGGCATGGTGCTGTCGCGCCAGCAGCTCGAAGACAAGATGTACGCTGGGGCGATGAGGTGAGCAGCAATGCGGTGGAGGTGTACATCCACGGCCTGCGCAAAAAGCTGGGGGCTGAGGTGCT
>CAWATB010000021.1:0-13663 GCA_963784815.1 uncultured Gammaproteobacteria bacterium
GTGCAGGTCGGTGGTCTCCAGCACGGCCAGCGTGGCCGTGGCGCCCGAGTTGCTATTGCTGTAGTCGCTGCCACCGCAAGCAGCCAGCGAGGCCGCCAGTGCCACCATGCCTAGCGCGGCAACGCGGCGCGACATGTGCGAAGAAAGAACCGAATGGATTGGAGTGCGCGCAGACATGAACAGTCCCTGGGTGAAAGAAGGGACCGAGTGTCTGGCAGGGGTTTGACAGCGGTGTGACGCGGCACCCCGCCGTCAGGATGTCAGTCGATGCGGTGCACGTCGCCGTTGTGCGGCGAGGCACTTTCGTGGAACAGGTCTTCGAGGAACTGCACCAGCTCATGCTCTTGCACAAAATCCGGAATCACAAAGCCTGAGGGTGTGCGCTTACCATCAGCGCCCACGCGGTAGGCCTGCCACAACGCACCTTCGCGGCGCACCTCGACGATGCGGCCGAACACATTGAAGCGCGGATGGGGAATAGTTGGTGCGCTGTCCATGCGTGGCCCCGACTATTCCCTGTCGATCTGGGGGTGGCCGTCGCAGATCTCGACCCACGGCGCCTTGGAGGCCACGTAGATGTGCTTTTGCGGCGGCGTATGGAAGGGGGTATCGAGCGTGCCCAGCGGCACTGCGACTATGTCTGCATACGCTCCATCGCTGTGCCACAGCAGGGGCGACCCGCACACCGAGCAGAACTGCCGCGTCACCTGGGGTGACGAGTGGTAGGTGCGCACCAGCGCCTCGCCCTGGACGAAGCGGTGGTGCTCGCGCCGCACGTTGCCATAGCTGGCGAACGCTGCGCCATGGGCCTTGCGGCACATGGCGCAGTGGCAGTGCGACGAGGCCTTGACGGGCGAGGTGGTTTCATAGCGGACGCCGCCACACAGACTGCTTCCTTGGTGCACAACAGGGTTGTTCATTGCCGTTCTTCCTTGGGGGATGGGCGCGATGCGATGCAGTGACCGTGCAGGCTCAAGGTGCAGCAGCTGCGGCAGAGGGGCCCACTGAAGCGATCAGGTCCACCTCGACCGTCGCGTTCTTGGGCAGTTGCAGCACGCCCACCGAGGTGCGCGTATGTGCCCCGGCGTCGCCCAGCACGGTGAACAAGACTTCGGAAGCGCCATCGGCCACCTCGCTTTGCTGCGTGAACGTAGGTGCCGACTGCACATACACGGTGATGCGCAGGATAGCCTGCACCGCATCGAGCGAGCCCAGCGCGCGCTGCAACAGGGCCAGCGCGCGCATCACACACACCTTGGCCGCCGTCTGCGCCTGGGCCAGCGTGGCGTCCGCACCGGCAGCGCCGGTGACCACCACGGTGTCGCCCACGCGCGGGATCTGCCCGCTCAGGTAGATGTGGTGGCCGTCGCGCACCAGGGGCACGTAGTTGCCGCCGATCTTGATCTCGCCATCAAAGCGGTACCCGAGGGCTAGCGCTGTTTCTGAAAACGGGCATCGCGTGACATGAAAAACAGCTCCTCTTCTCAAACAACAGCGCACAGCACATCGGGCGCACGCCCACCAAGCTCCAGCAGTTGTCAAACGCCCTTGTTGCGCATCCAGTCGGCGGTGCCCATGAAGCTTTCCTTCAGCCGTGCGCGCAAGTCGCCGGGCACGCCGGTCTCGCCCATGGCCTGGTCCATGCAGGCCACCCACTGGTCGCGCTCCTTGATGCCGATGGCAAACGGCATGTGGCGCGCGCGCAGCCGGGGGTGGCCGAACTGGTCGGTGTAGTACGACGGGCCGCCCAGCCAGCCGCACAAAAACATGAAGAGCTTTTGCCGCGCCTGGGCCAATTCGGTGCCGTGGGCGGCGCGCAGTTCGGCGTAGCCGGGCTCCAGGTCCATCAGGTCGTAAAAGCGCTCGACCAGCGCGCGCACGCGGCTTTCGCCGCCGATCCATTCGAAGGGGATCACGGCGGCGGCGGGTTCGTCGCCACTGCCACCGGGTTGTGAAGCGTCAGAATTCATATAAAAACAGGCCCTAGCGCTGATCTATCAAGCGCTAGCAGCTATCAAAAACATACTATGTCGATCCGACTGCGGAAGGGCTAGACCGGCTTACTCGGCCGACCGCCGCAGCGTATCGACCACCGGGCGCAGCAGAACTTCGCGCAGCCCCCACCAGCCCGCCGCCAGCGCCAGTACGGCCCCGGCCACGGCGCCCGCCAGCGGCACCCAAGGCGATGCCGTCCAGGTGAAGTCAAACACAAAGCGTGCCAGCGCCCAGCCTACGCCCACCGCCACCGCGCTGGCCAAAAAGCCCGCCAGCAGGCCCACGCCCACCAGTTCAGCGCGCTGCACCTGGCGCAGCAGGCTGGCCCGGGCGCCGACGGCGCGCATGATGGCGTATTCGCGGGCGCGCTCCTCGCGCGTGGCGGTCACGGCAGCAAACAGCACCACCAAACCTGCGGCCAGCGTGAAAGCGAACAAAAATTCGACCGCGCGGATCACCTGCTCCAGCACGCGCTGCACCTGGGCAATGGTGGCGCCCATGTCCACGTTGGTGATGTTGGGAAATTGGCGCACCAGGGCGTTGTCAAAACCATTCACCTCTGGCGCGCGATAGGCGGCAAGGTAGGTCACCGGCACGTCCTTGACGGTGGCCACCGGGTACATCACAAAGAAGTTGGCGCGCATGGAACCCCAGTCCACCTTGCGCAGGCTGGTGATGCGGGCTTCGTTCTGCACACCCCCCATGTCGAACTGCAGGCGGTCGCCCATCTTCAGGCCCAGGGTTTCGGCAATGCCTTCTTCGACGCTGATGGCGCCCTCTTCGCCCGGCGTCCACGCACCGGCCACGACCTGGTTGTGGGGCGGCGCCTCGACCGCGTTGGACAGGTTGAACTCGCGGTCCACCAGGCGCTTGGCGCGGTCGTCGGTGTAGTCGGCGGGGCCCACGGTTTTGCCGTTCACCGCAATCAACCGGCCGCGAATCATGGGGTACCAGTCGTACTTGGCCACGCCGCCGTCTTTCAACTGTTGTTGAAATGCGTCTGCCTGGTCGGGCATCACGTTGATCACAAAGCGGTTGGGCGCATCGGGCGGTGTGGCGTTGCGCCAGCTGCTGATGAGGTCGGTGCGCAGCAGCACCAGCAGCACCAGCGCGAGCAGGCCCACGGCCAGGCTGCTGACCTGCACCACGGCGTAGGCCGGGCGCGCAGAAATCTGCCGCGTGGCCAGCACCAGCCAGCGGGGGGCGGTGGCTTCGTTCACGCTTTTGCGCAGCAGTTTGACGGCTACCCAAGACAAGCCTGCAAACAACGCAACGGCACCCGCAAAGCCGCCCACTGCAATCAAGCCCAGCAGCACATCGCTACTAACGGCCAGCAGCAGGGCCGCAAACCCGGCAATGCCCACGCCCAGCACGGCCAGCGACGCGGGCTTGAGCCCGCCCACATCGCGCCGGATGACGCGCAGCGGCGGCACCTGGGCCAGTTGCAGCACCGGCGGCAAGCCAAACGCAAACAGCAGCGTGAGTCCCATGCCCAGGCCAAACGCCACGGGCCAGAGGCTGGCTGCAGGCAAAGCAGATTCGACCAGCCCGGCCAGCAGCAATACAAAAACGTAGTGCACGAGGTAGCCCAGCAGCACGCCCAGCGCGCTGGCAAACAGGCCAATCAGCGCGAACTCGGTGGTGTAGGCGCCTGCAATGGTGCGCTGACTCTGGCCCAGAACGCGCAGCATGGCTGAAGCGTCCAGGTGTTCGGCAGCAAAGCCGCGCGCCGCCAGGGCCACGGCCACAGCCGACAGCAGCGCGGCCAGCAGCGCCACCAGGCTCAAGAACTTTTGTGCGCGGTCCAGCGTCTGGCGCATTTCGGGGCGGCCGCTTTCCAGTGACTCCACACGCACGCCGTGTACCTCGGGCTTTTTGAGTTCGGCCACGGCCCAGTCGTTGAAGGCCTTGACGGCAGGGGCGGCGCCGATGACGGCAAAGCGGTAGGTGAGGCGACTGGCTGGCTGCACCAGGCCGGTGGCGGGCAGGTCGGCCTCGTTGACCATGACGCGCGGCGCAAAACTCATGAAGCCTGCGCCCCGGTCGGGCTCAATGACGATGATGCGTGCGATGCGCAGTTGCGAGTCGCCCAGCAAAAGCATGTCGCCCATGGCGAGGTTCAGCGATTCGAGCAGCGGGGCATCCACCCACACTTCGCCGCGCGCCGGGATGTCGCGCGTGGGCTGGTCCAGCGCGCCGGGCGCGTCGGCCACCGTGAGGCTGCCGCGCAGCGGATAACCGGGTTGCACGCTTTTGAGCGCCACGAGCTTGCTGGCCCCGCCTTGTGCGTCACTGGCACGCCCCATGGTGGGGAAGCCAAGCGTGGTCACCGTCTGCAGGCCCAGCGACTTGGCGCGTTCGACAAACTCGGTGGGCGTGGGGTTGTCGCTGGCCACCACGGCGTCGCCGCCGAGCAGCTGCAAGGCGTCGCGCTGCAATCCGCCCTGCAGGCGGTCGGCAAAAAAGCCCACGGAGGTGAGCGCGGCCACCGCCAGCGTGACTGCGACGATGAGCAACCGCAACTCGCCCGCGCGCAAGTCACGCCCCAGGGTGCGCCAGCCGAGGCGTAGGAAGGACAGATTCATGGCGTGGACCTTAGCGCAAAGCGAACGGGCTGGCAGCCCGTGGGGTGTTTGGATCAGGGCGGTTTGGCAGCGGGTGTCGCAGGCGATCCATCCACCGTGGAGCCTTCCAGACGCTGCTCCAGTGCCTGAAGAACCGGAGCAATCTGCGTGCCCACCCGGATCTGCGGGTTGGAAAAGCCGTCGGCCTTGCCCGCTTCGATCTCACGCTGGGCGATCAAAGGCACCGCCTTTTCAAAGGCCCGGCTGAAGGAATGGGTCTCGCGCAGTTGTTCATTGAAAACCGCGCGGCCAAAAAAGGTGAGTTCGGAACGCGTGCCACAGCCGTACGAGGTGTGGGTGGCATCGGCGGCGGTCATGATGAGGGTGCTGTCGGTTGCCAAGGGGTCGATCCAGCCGCCCGAATAGCAGGCCGAAACGGCGATCACCCGGTGGCGAATGCCCGCCTGGTCCAGCGCGGCGCGCAGCATCTCGGGCGTTGCAGGGGGCACCTGCAGCGGCCAGTGGGCGGCAGCCAGCTCGTGGTTGCGCGCGCCGTGCGAGGTCATGTAGATCACCAGCACGTCGTTGTCGCGGTCCATGCGCTCTGCCAGGCCGGTGATGGCACGCTGCAGGTTTTGCGGCGTGGCCCACGCGTGGGTGGCAGCGGTTTCGGCATGGTTGAGGAGGTGGATCACCCGGCCCTGGGCGTCAAAACGCTCTTGCAGCAACTGGCTGACCATGGTGCTTTCGCGGCGAAACACTTCTTCGCCCGCATAGGGCGCAAACACCAGGCCATACACATCGGCCACACCGGCACGTTCGGGGGTGAGTGCCTGAAGCTGCTGCTCCAGCAGAGGCTGCTGCGCCTCAAACACGGCCTGCGACAGCGCCAGCCGAACGGGCTCAGGGGCTTCTTCGCCAGATTCGCCCGAAGCGGCGGCCTGCGCGCGCGCCGCTTGGGCATCAAACTCCCAGGGACGGTCCGGAAACTGCCAGGTGCCCAGCGCAATCACGCCCACCAGGCCGGCGGCGTACACCGCCGTGCGGGCAGCCGAGCGAATGAAACGGCCACTGACCACCACCAGCGCGGCCACCAGCCACACCGTGAGCAGACCATAGATCACCCAGAACGCGATGCCCGCCACGTCACTGGCCCACAGCGAGGGCTTGTGCGTTACCGTGGCCAACAAGCCATACAACGCCAGCGTGGGCAGCAGCGGCGCCCAGCTGGACAACACATACCAGGCCGCGACACCGCCCGATGGAGCGTGCCCGTCCGCCGGGAGCCGGGACTGCGCGGGCGCCATGGCCCACCAGCCCAACCACAACAGCACGAGGCCGGTCCACAGCGGAGTCAGCCAGTTGCGCAGGTTGAACTGCGCGGGCCCCACCACCTCCAGCCGGGCCATGCCCAGCATCAGCGCGGTACTGAGCAGCACCACCACGATCAGTTGCCAGGGTGTGGGCGCACTTGGGCCGGTGCGGGGACGGAGAAACAGCGTGGCCCGCAAGCCTTCGACGAGCCAGCGCATGAGGGGCAGCCGCGTGGGGGCCACAGCGGCGGACGAGGTCGACTGCATCGCCTGGGGCGGCAGCTCCAGTTCTGGATGCCCCTCCAACGGGATTTCAATCTTGGCGAGCTCAGGGCCCCATTGGCTCGGGAGGGTGTCGGCCCAGGCGCTCTTTCTTTCGGCGTGCAGGTCTTTCATGCGCGCATCATGCCATTGCGGCGTGACCGTGCCGCACGCCCAATTCCGCCCTTCCGCTGGCTACTCGGCGGAAGCTTGCGACGCTGCGGGCACCACCAAGGGCGGTGCCGCCAATTCAGGTTGCAGCACCAGGCGATGTTCGCCGCTGTAGCAGACGAACCGCCGATTCGTAGCACGGCCGATGGCGCACAGCCCCAGCTGCTGGGCCACCGCGTGGCCCATCTGCGTCATGCCGCTGCGCGACACCACAATGGGCACGCCCATCTGCGCCGACTTGATCACCATCTCGCTGGTGAGGCGACCCGTGGTGTAGAACACCTTGTCGGTGCCCGACATGGGGACGTGGGGCCCAGCGGATGAGGCCGCAACATAACGTCCTGGGGGGGGATGTGCTGCAGTTGGCGCGGGTCCCAGCCCCGTGGTGGCGGATTCGGCCTGCACCGATTCTGGATTCATCCACATCCAGCCCGCAATGGTGTCGATTGCGTTGTGGCGGCCCACATCTTCGACAAAAGTCAGCAGGTCCTCGCCCCGGAACAATGCGCAGCCATGCACCGAACCTGCCGATTTGTAGGTGCTCTCCTTGAGTCGGATGGCGTTCACGATGCCGTAAAGCTGGGCTTGCGTCAGCCTGGCATCGGGCAAGTCGATGCGGTCCACCTCGTCCATCAGACCGCCGAACACACTGCCCTGGCCACAGCCCGTGGTTACCACCTTGCTGGCGGTGCGCTCTTCGATGCGCGCGATGCCATGGCGCGTGCGCACGGCTGCGGCGTGCACCTCCCAATCGACGGTGATCGACTCGATGTCAAACACCGACTCCACCAGCCGCTGGTTGCGCAGGTAACCCAGCACCAAAAGCTCGGGCTGCGCGCCCAAGGTCATGAGCGTGACCAGCTCGCGTTTGTCGACGTACACGGTGAGCGGGCGTTCAGCCGGGATCTGCACCTGCTCGCGCTCTCCGCGCTCGTTGACCACGTCAACCGCGTGTGTGAGGGGCGCCTGAGCCTGAGTCAGACGAGGCCAGGCGGGGGCGAGTTCAGGGTCAGGGCGGGAAGTCATGGGTCAAATGTACGCAGTGCGCGTCGGCGCATCAGGAGGAATCGGATTGGAGCTGCGCAAAGTGCGGGCTTTTTGAAAGCCGAAGGCGCAAATCACACACGGGCACACCCCGGCGTGCCACTAGCCACTAAAGAAAAAGCCGCACCACGTAGCGTGGTGCGGCTTTGCGCAGGGAAGTCCACCGCGGGCGCGGTCAGATCACGACTTGGGGGCTGATGACGCTGCAGCTGCCGCAGGTGCCTGTGGAACCTGGGTATTGGGCGGGCTGCTGGCCGTGCCCGGTGGCGAATGAGCACCGGCAGCCTCAATGGGTTTGGCGGACGGTGGCGTGTAAGCAAAGGGCCCAGGATCCGTGCAGGCCGCACCAGCTGCAGTCGCTGGTTTTGCCGTCGGCGTGGTCTTGCGGTAGTGCGCGGCGACCTTGTCTTGCGAAATGCACAGCTGGTAGGCTGCGACCTTGCCTGCCCAGGCCGCTTTGGCACCTGCCTCCGCAGCCTTGGCGGCGGCTTCGGGTGACGGTGGAGGGAGCTTGGCCGCAGCCAAAGTGCAAACGCAGGTGGCGCACAGTGCCACCAGGGTTTTACGTGCGAGGAATGTCATCGTCATGGGGGACCTCATGCCTGAACGGGCTTGCCGGCAGCAGCCTCACCCGCGGGCGATGTGGCACTGCGCTGTTTAGGAATCTTGCCAGCCTGAATATCGTCGTACCAGAGTTCGTGGTGCTCCTTGGCCCAGGTTTCGTCCACATAGCCCGTTCTCATGGCCTTGTAAGCGCCCTGCATGCCCACGGTGCCCATGTAAATGTGCCCCATGAACATCACCATCATCACCACCGTGGCAACAGCGTGCACCATGTGCGCAATCTGCATCGTGCCGCGCTCATAAATTAGGCCGGGAATCAGCATGTCGAGCACCAGCCCCGACGCCACCACGATGAAGCCCAGGCCCAGCACGCCGCCCCAGAACACCACTTTCTCGCCCGCGTTGAAGCGGTGAGAAGCGACTTCTTTGCCCGACAAAATGCCTCCGCCCTTGGCAAGCCAGGTCACGTCTTCCTTGCGCGGTAGATTGTCTTTGAGGAACGTGAAGAACACGATGATCAAAGACACCGCAAACAGAGGGCCGGCAAAATTATGGAGGTTCTTGAGCGCGTAGGTCAGCCAGCCAAACAAGGTGCTTCCCATGATGGGGAGCAGAAAGAACTTGCCAAACGCCATCACCAGACCAGATATGGCCAAAGCCACAAAAGCGATGGCATTGGCCCAGTGCGCAGAGCGCTCGAACGGAGTAAAGCGCTCGATCTTGCGACCGGTCTCGGCGCCGTGCAACATCATCATGCCCTTGCGCCAATAGAACAGCGCAATGGCGCCCGCCACGATCAGCAGCAGCGAACCGCCATAAGGAATGATCCAGTTGTTACGCACCTGCCGCCACGCCTCTCCCGCATTCGTCACACGCGACCCGGGGTACTGCACAAAAGGCTGAATCAGGTTGCCCGCTTCGGGCGCCTGGCTTTTGGGTAGGCTGCTGTACCCCGTGACGCCCTGCCCCACCTGGCGCCACATGGGAGCGTTGTTGCCGGGTTGCACCTTGGCGCGCTCGCCATTGGTCTGCTCGGCATATTTAGGGTCTGCGCTGGCGTCAGGCTTCACCTGGAAAATGTTCTGACTCTGGATGCCGCCGGGCGCCGCCGCTGGGGCCGCAGCCGGGCCGGGAGCAGCGGCAGCAGGGGCCGCTGCTGCATCCGGGGCCGCGGGCGACTGCGCATGGGCCGGAGCCCAGGCAAGGCCAGCCGCCAACGCCAATGACCACACGATGTGTTTCATGGTGGGCCTCACTTGGATTGGGTGCGGGTGTATTCGTTTTGACCGTACTGCTGGCGCGTCTTCAACTGGGCTTCCCAGCTGGCTTTATCACCCGCCTTCCAGCCTGGATCCATGAAGTTGCTGCCAGTACCGGCGAAAGGTGCCGCGTCGCCACGGATACCTGCGCCCATTTGCGGCTTCTCGCCGCACGCCGTCAACGCAGCCAATGCGAGGGCGGTTGAGAAGATGAGGTGTACACGCTTCATGACTTGCCTCCCGCAGGCTGACCCGCCTGCTGCGAACCGTAGGCCGTGCCCCAGCCCCACACTTCAGCGCCCTTGCCGCGCTGCACCACGCGGTTGCGGAAGATGTCTGCCACCACATCACCGTCACCAGCCAGCAGGGCCTTGGTGGAGCACATTTCTGCACAGGCAGGCAGCTTGCCTTCGGCCAATCGGTTGCGACCGTACTTCTCGAACTCGGACTGGCTGCCATGTGTTTCAGGGCCACCAGCGCAGAAGGTGCACTTGTCCATCTTGCCGCGCACACCAAACGTGCCCGACGATGGGAACTGAGGGGCGCCAAAGGGGCAGGCGTAGCTGCAGTAGCCACAGCCGATGCACACGTCCTTGTCGTGCAGTACCACGCCCTCTTCGGTGCGGTAAAAGCAGTTGACGGGGCAAACCGCCATACACGGTGCGTCGCTGCAGTGCATGCAGGCCACCGAGATGGATTTCTCGCCGGGTACACCGTCGTTGAGCGTCACGACGCGGCGGCGGTTCACGCCCCACGGGACTTCATGCTCGTTCTTGCAAGCGGTCACACAACCGTTGCATTCGATGCAGCGCTCTGCATCGCAGATGAATTTCATTCGTGCCATGTTGGGTCTCCGTACGCCGCGCTATCAGGCGCGTTCCACGTTGCAGATCGTGGTTTTGGTTTCTTGCATCATGGTCACGCTGTCGTAGCCATAAGTTGTTGCCGTGTTCACCGCTTCACCGCGCACCACAGGCGCCGCGCCTTTGGGGTAATACGCCAGCATGTCTGCGCCCTGCCAGTGGCCCGAGAAGTGAAACGGCATCCACACGGTGTCGGGTGCCACGCGCTCGGTGACCAGCGCCTGCACATTGATGCGCGCGCCGGTAGGAGAACTCAGCCACACACGTTCGCCGTTGCGGATACCGCGATCGGCAGCCGTCTTGGGGTTGATCTCGACAAACGACTCTTGTTGCAGCTCAGCCAGCCAAGGGTTGGAGCGGGTTTCCTCTCCTCCGCCTTCGTACTCGACCAGGCGACCCGAACTCATGATGAGCGGGAATTTTTCATGTACCTTGTCGGCCACGTTCTTGTCCTGCACGCTCTTGTACAGCGTAGGCAGGCGCCAGAAGGCCTTCTTGTCGTCGTGTGTGGGGTACTTGGCCATGAGGTCAGGGCGGGTGCCATACAAAGGCTCACGGTGCTGCGGAATCGCATCCGGGAAGTTCCACACCACGGCACGGGCCTTGGCGTTGCCGAAGGGGTGACAGCCATGTTTCATGGCCACGCGGATGATGGCGCCCGTGGGGTCGGTCTTCCAGTTCTTGCCTTCGGCCTTGGTCTTTTCAGCGTCTGACAGGTCGTCCCACCAGCCCAGCTTTTTGAGCAGCACATGGTCAAACTCTGGGTAGCCGGTGGTGATCTCGCTGCCCACCGAATACGAGCCGTCTTCCGCCAACAGATTTTGGCCGTCTTTCTCCACACCAAAATTGGCGCGGAAGTTGCCGCCACCTTCCATCACGTGTTTGGAGGTGTCGTACAGGTTCGGGGAACCTGGATGCTTGAGTTCAGGGGTGCCAAAACAAGGCCAAGGCAGGCCGAAATAATCGCCGCCAAAGTCGTAACCGGTCTCCTTGTCCTTGCCCCCCTTGGATTTCAAGGTCTTCACATCGAACAAATGCATGTTCCGCATGTGGGCCTTCAGGCGTTCAGGGCTCTGGCCGGTATAGCCAATGGTCCAGACCGACTTGTTGATTTCGCGCAGGATGTCTTCGACCATGGGCTCATCCATGCCCTTGACCTTTTGCATCTTGTAGTTCTTGGACAACTCGGTTGCAAAGCCCAGCTTTTCGGCAAACTGGTGCATGATCATGTGGTCCGAACGGCTCTCCCACAGGGGTTCGATCACCTTCTCGCGCCACTGGATAGACCGGTTCGATGCTGTGCACGAACCACTGGTTTCAAACTGCGTAGCAGCGGGCAGCAGGTATACCGCGCGGTTGGGATTGAGGTCTTCGGCCTTGCCGGGCATGGCAGCCATGGCAGCGGTGGCCGATGGGTAAGGATCCACCACCACCAACAGATCGAGCTTGTCCATGGCGCGCTTCATTTCGAGGCCACGGGTTTGCGAATTGGGCGCATGGCCCCAGAAGAACACACCACGCAGGTTGGAGTCCTGGTCGATCAACTCGTTGTTCTCCAACACGCCGTCGATCCAACGCGACACGGTGATCCCGCTCTTGGTCATCATCGCGGGCGTGGCGTACTGCTTTTTGATCCACTCGAAGTCCACACCCCAGACAGCGGCAAAGTGTTTCCACGATCCTTCGGCCAAGCCGTAGTAGCCAGGTAGCGAGTCTGGATTGGGGCCCACGTCCGTCGCACCTTGCACGTTGTCGTGGCCCCGGAAGATGTTGGTGCCGCCGCCAGACTTGCCGACGTTGCCCAGTGCCAATTGCAGGATACAAGACGCACGCACCATGGCGTTGCCAATGGTGTGCTGCGTCTGCCCCATGCACCAGACGATGGTGGCCGGCTTGGCCATGGCCAGCATCTGCGCGACCTTGAACATCTGGTCTTCCTTGACGCCGCAGGCCTCTTCCACCTTGTCGGGCGACCACTTGGCCAGCACGTCCTCGCGCACCTTTTCCATGCCATAGACACGGTCGTTGATGTACTTCTTGTCTTCCCAGCCGTTCTTGAAGATGTGATACAGCAGGCCGAAGAGGAAAGGAATGTCGGTGCCCGAGCGGATGCGCACGTACTCATCGGCCTTGGCTGCCGTGCGGGTGAAGCGCGGGTCCACCACGATCATCTTGCAGCCGGTTTCCTTGGCATGCAGCATGTGCAGCATGCTGACAGGATGGGCCTCGGCGGCATTGGAGCCGATGTACAACGCGCACTTGCTGTTCTGCATGTCGTTGTACGAATTGGTCATGGCGCCGTAGCCCCATGTATTCGCCACACCGGCCACCGTGGTGGAGTGGCAAATGCGGGCCTGATGGTCGCAGTTGTTGGTGCCCCAGAAGCTCACGAACTTGCGCAGCAGATAGGCCTGCTCGTTGTTGTGCTTGGACGAGCCCACAAAGTACACGCTGTCGGGGCCACTGGCTGCGCGCAGCTCTTTCATCTTGGCGGTGATCTCGTTCAGCGCCGTGTCCCAGCTGATGCGCTCGTACTTGCCGTTAACGAGCTTCATGGGGTAGCGCAGGCGGTATTCGCCGTGGCCGTGTTCACGCAGTGCCGCGCCCTTGGCGCAATGGGCGCCCAGGTTGATGGGCGAATCGAACACCGGCTCCTGGCGCACCCACACGCCGTTTTCGACAATTGCATCCACTGCGCAACCCACTGAGCAGTGGGTACAAATGGTGCGGAATTGTTCAGACCGAAGCAATTATTCCACTATGGCTTCCGCTTCAATCTCCACCAAATAATCATCCCCAATTAGATTGGCTTGTACCATGGTATTGGCTGGCTGAATTGCTGCAAATCTTTGGCCGTGCGCTCTAGCAATGGGTTCCCATTGGTTAATGTCTTTGACAAATACGCGGGTTCTGACTACGTCTTCTAATTTGCCACCCAAGGATTGAATAGCCCCTTCTATTTTTATCAAAAATAAAATGTGCCTGAGCTGCAGGATCATTACCCCCAATCACTTGGTTGCCATGGGTAGCAGTGGTTCCGGAAACAAGAATCCAACTACTTCTACTGCTCTACTATAACCTGCCATGGATTCCCAACTAGTACCTGATAGGGCTTTTGTTTTTCCTTGTGCATCTGTAATGGTAGGGTAGGGAACTGGAAACTCTTTTACATGATGACTCAGGTCTCCTGTAGCCGTTAAGTAGGGCGGCTTCCTGTATTCATCTCCACAGGCTTAAGTCTGGAATGGATTGACCCTTTGCCAATATGGTTTTGATCTGGGCTAATTCAGTCGCGCTTAATTGAATGTCTAATACTTTTTTGTTTTCCAAAATATGTTCAGACACACCCATTCTTGCGCCGAATAATCACGCCCCCAACAGCGGGTTGTTCTTTAATATAGGCACTGGCAATTGTGGCAATAGAAACTTGGTGTGCTTGCGCGATGCTATACAGATTTTGTAAAAGCGCTTGATACCAATTCCATCCACCGGCAGCGTCTATATAACGCTTGTATTTCATTTGTGACCAGGTCAATGAATCGTTGATAGCAGGTTCGGATTGGTTCAACCATCTCTAGCTAAAGAAGCCACCACCAACGGTTCCAAAGGCCAAGAGTTTTACATTATGT
>CAWATB010000022.1:0-85877 GCA_963784815.1 uncultured Gammaproteobacteria bacterium
GGGGGCGACGGACATGCGCCAGGGGCTCAGGGTGGGTTCCACGGGCAAACTAGAAAAGCGGGGAGGGTGGCGGTTGCGTGGGAGCGCCTGTGGCGATGAAGGCGCCCGCAGGGCTGCAACCGGAAAGCAGCGATTATCCCACTGACCTTTCGGCCAGTGTCCACGTGTGGTTTTGAATGAAAATGGGCTCTAGCGCTTATCTATAAAGCGCTAGCAGCTATCAAAAACGAAGCGTTGGTTTATCAGGGTCCCAAGCGGCGTTCGTGGGCGCCTGTCGGTCTGCTAACCTGCCGGTTGCGCCGCATCTCGCAGACCATAGCGTCGCACCACCAGCGCACGGTGCCGCGGGTCGATGTTGAGGCGGGTCGCATTGCGCCCCACCATGGCCAGCAGGCGCGGGTCCATCACCCGACGCCACAGGGGCGGGAAATAGGCCAGTGTGAACATGCCGAAGTAGCCAATGGGCAGCTGCGGCACATGGTCAAAATGCCGCAGCGACTGGTAGCGTCGCAGCGGGTGTGCGTGGTGGTCGGAGTGCCGTTGCAGATGGAACAGCGCCCAGTTGGAGAACAGGTGGTTGCTGTTCCACGAGTGGTGCGGCTGGCAGGGTTCGTAACGGCCGCTGGCGTCCTGCGTGCGCAGCAGGCCGTAGTGCTCAACATAGTTGGCCGAGGTGAGTTGGAAATTGGCCCAGAACGATGCCACCAGCAGAAACAGCAGCACTGCCGGGCCCAGCCAAAGGGCCAGGGCGGTCCACAGCAGCAGGGTAATCAGCGCAGGTTGCAGGATTTCGTTGTGCCAGGAAATCAGTGGCAGTTGTTCGCGCGCCAGCCGGTCTTTCTCCAGCGCCCAGGCGCGGCGCAGGGCGCCGGGCATTTCGCGCAGCACAAAGCGGTAGATCGACTCGCCCATGCGCGACGATGCCGGGTCGGCTGGTGTTGCTACATCGCGGTGGTGGCCCCGGTTGTGTTCGATGAAGAAGTGCCCGTAGGCCGTGGGGGCCAGCACCAGCTTGGCCAGCCAGCGTTCGAGTTTTGAGTTTTTGTGGCCCAGCTCATGTCCCAGGTTGATGCAGAACCCACCCACCGTGCCGGTGGTCAGCACCATGGCGAGCACACCATGCCATGGCAACACCTGCGTGGCCACAAACCAGGTGCTGAAGATGAACGCTGCCCACAGCACCGGCACCAGCAGGTAGGTGATGCGGCGGTAGTAGCGGTCGCGCTCCAGCGCGGGCACGGCGGCTTCGGGCGGGTTGCTGTGGTCCACGCCCAGCAGCCAGTCCAGCAACGGCGCCACCACGTAGAAAAACGCCACCGGCGTCCACAGTGCCAGCGCCTCGCCGGTCCACGAGCATCAGCGCGGGGCCCACGGCCACCGTGCAGGGCACGACGAGCGACAACAGCCATGCATACCGCTTGCGGTCGCGGTAAGAGGTGTCGTCGCAGCGGGCGGCATGCATCATGTTCAAGCCTTGTGAGTTGGCTCCGGAGAACGGGCCATGCCAGCCATTTTGGTGAGGCGCGCTTGAAACACCAGATTTTTTTGACCAAAGCGCCGCCGGGAAAAGATTGTTGACAATGCAGCTGCATTGCGCTTCAGAGGCAATGCGGGGGCGTTTCAGGGGCGATGTTGCCCTGCCTCAAACCCGGATATAGGGCCCATCGGCGATACTCCCGGCGCCTCTGCTGCGTTCGGCGCGGCAGCCGCCGCCTTGTTTTCTGCCTCCCCCCTCATGCACCACACCATTTTTGACACGCCCGTTGTCAACACACTCCTGCGCGCTGCGTCCCGATTTACCTTGCGCATCACCGGCTGGAAGATCGAAGGGGCCTTGCCCGCCCACGCCGCCAAAAGCGTGCTGATCGCCGCGCCGCACACCAGCAACTGGGATCTGCCGTACACGCTGATGCTGGCGTTTTCACTGCGCCTGCGGGTGTACTGGATGGGCAAACAAAGCCTGTTCAGAGCGCCCTTTGGTGGGGTGATGCGGTGGCTGGGGGGCATCCCGGTGAACCGTGGACAGTCCAGCAACCTGGTCGCAACATCGGCCCAGGCCATGCGGGATGCGGACGGGCCCATGCAACTCATCGTGCCGCCCGAGGGCACACGGGGCAAGACGCGGCACTGGAAGACGGGCTTTTACTTCATCGCCCAGCAGGCGGGCGTGCCCATCGTGCTGGCGTTTGTGGACTACGGTCGCAAGGTGGGCGGGCTGGGGCCGGTGTTTGTACCCACGGGGGATCTGGACGGCGACATGGCGCGCATCAAGGCGTTTTATGCGCCCATCCAGGGCAAGAACCCGACGCAGTTCGACGCCTGAGATCGTTCGTCGAAAATTGAATGAAATTTGCTTCTAGCGCTTATCCATCAAGCGCTAGTAGCTTCAATATCCATAGCAAATGGAGATTCACTTCGGGCGCGCTGGTTGTGACTGGCAAGGCCCAGGCCAGGGATGCCGAGCAAGGGCCGCCCCGCAGCGAGGGCATCGTCCCCCTTCCCGATTCGCTCAGCGAATCGAGAGAAGGGGGAAGCGGCGTAGCCGCTCAGGGGGATGTCACCCAATACTGCGCCGGTCGATCTTGCGGCTGAGCACGATGCTGGTCTGCGTCTGGTGCACGCCGTCCAGTTGCCCCACCTTGTCGAGCAGGGTGTCTAGCTGCTCGTGGCTCGCGCAGCGCAAGAACACCAGGTAATCAAACGGCCCGCTCACGGCCGATACCTCTTCGACCTCGGCCATGGCCTCCAGCGCGCGCAGCACGGCGGGCGCTGTTTTAGGCAAAACGCTGATGCTGCACCAGGCCCGCACGGTGGTGGCATCAAGCCGGGTGCCCAGCCGCACCCCGTAACCCGCCACCACGCCGGAGCGCTCCAGCCGCGCAATGCGAGCCACCACGGTGGTCCGCGCCAGCCCCAGCTTGCGCGCCAGCGTGGCGGTGCCTTCGCGGGCGTTGGCCTGCAGCAGGCTGAGCAGTTGGCGGTCGGTGTCGTCCATGGCCTGTGTCACGCGTAATTTCTCAAAAAAGTCATAACGCCGATCATATTCGCCACTATGGCTAAACAAACGTCAGCTTTCGACGTATTGAGTGCTACACATTGACAGCATTGTTGCCTAGCATCAAGGCATCTACAACATCGCTCATTGCAGCATGCAGTGAGCACAGCCGGGAGCGCCGCCATGACCCACCATTTCACCCCCTCCGCCACCTCTGTCCAACACGCCATCACCATTCTGGGCGCGGGCCACATCGGCTTTGCAATGGCATTGCTGCTACAGCGGGCCGGTGACTATGAAGTTCTGGTGGTGGACCGCGACCCGGCACGCCTGGCCGAGGTGGCTGCGCTAGGCGTATCCACCCAGTTGACTACGGGCGACGCCAGCCTGCGAGCTGCCATCGACGGCCGTTTTGCCGTGCTCAACGCGCTGCCGTTTCACCGCGCCGTACCGGTGGCTACGTTGTGCGTTGCGGCAGGCGTGCATTACTTTGACTTGACAGAAGACGTGGCCAGCACCCAGGCCATCCGCGCACTGGCCGCCAACGCCCGCAGCGTGCTCATGCCGCAATGCGGCCTGGCGCCGGGGTTCATCGGGATTGTGGGGAACGACTTGGCTCGTCAATTCGACACCCTGCACACGCTGCGCATGCGTGTGGGCGCACTGCCGCGCTACCCACAAGGCGCGTTGCGCTACAACCTGACGTGGAGCACCGAGGGCCTCATCAATGAATACTGCAACCCCTGCGAGGCGATTGTGGACGGTGTGCGCACCACGGTGCCCGCGCTGGAGGGGCTGGAAACGTTTGCCCTCGACGGCGTGGAATACGAGGCCTTCAACACTTCGGGCGGGCTGGGCACGCTGACCGAAACGCTGGCGGGCAAGGCGCGGCAGGTGGACTACCAGTCCATCCGCTACCCGGGCCACAACGCCATCCTGAAGTTGCTGCTCAACGACCTGCGCCTGCGCGACCGGCGCGATCTGCTCAAGGACATTCTGGAAACCGCCATTCCCACGACCGATCAGGATGTGATCGTGGTGTTTGCCACCGCATCGGGCCTCAAGGGCGGCCGGTTGGTGCAGGACTCGTACTCCGCCCGCATCGTGGGCACCCAACTGGCCGGGCACACGCTGAGCGCCATCCAGCTAACCACGGCAGCGGGTATCTGCACGGCGCTGGACTTGGTGGCGCAGGGCCGGCTGCCGCAACGGGGTTTTGTGGGGCAGGAGGCGGTGGGGCTGGGGGACTTTCTGGCGAACCGCTTCGGCGTGGCCTACGCCGAAGAACGCGCGCTGACCTTGTAACTTATCGGCCCCCAGGCTTTTGGTACATGTCCTCAATCGCCTGGGCAAAAAACGCCATCAGGTTGTTGCGTTTGAGCTTGAGCGTGGGCGTCATGAAGGTGTTTTCAATGGTCCACGCCTCCAGCGTCAGGTGCACCGCACGCGGAACGGCGTAGCGCGCAAAACTGGCGGTGTTCTTCTCGATGCGGGCCAGCACGGCGCGGTGCACGCTGGGGTGGTTCAGGCTGTCGGCGTCTTGCGGGCTCAGACCCAGGTCGGCCGCTAGCCTCTGCCACTCGTCGCGCTTGAGCACGGCCACGCAGGCGATGAAAGGGCGGTTTTCGCCCACCACAAAGGCCTGCTCTAGCAGCGGGTCGGCCAACAAAGCCAGTTCCAGGTCGCCCGGGGGCACCTTTTCGCCGGTGGAGGTGACGATGATTTCCTTGATGCGGCCCTTGATGTAGATGCGGCCGTTCACGATCTCGGCCTGGTCGCCCGTGCCCAGCCAGCCCTCGGCGCTCAGTATCTTGGCCGTGTCTTCGGGCCGCTTCCAGTAGCCCTTCATCACGATGGGGCCACGCACCTGCAGCTCGCGGTTGTCGCCAATGCGCACCTCCACGCCGGGCAGGGCCTTGCCCACGCAGGCTGGGTCGTTGTCATCGAGCGAATTCACCGACACGACGGGCGCGGTTTCGGTCATGCCGTAGCCCTGGATCGAGCGGCAGGCCCAGGCCCAGAAAACACTTGGCGATGGTGGGCGACAGCGGGGCGCCGCCGCTCACGGCCACGCGCACGCGACCGCCAAACTGGGCCAGCAGTGGCGTGGCCACCAGGGCCTGCAGCACTGGCCAGGGCAGGGCTGCCATCCAGCCTGCGGCGCGGCCATCCTCGGCTGCCGGGGCGGTCAGCCCTTGTGCTGAGCAAAAACGCGCCCAGCCCTTGTGCTGTGCAGCTTCGTACAACTGCATCTTCCAGGGCGTGGGCGATAGTTTTTCGAGCAACTTGGCGTGGATGCGCTCGTAGATGCGTGGCACCGACACCAGCACCGTGGGGCGCACGGTCTTCAGGTCTTCAGCCAACTGGTGCACTGAGCGGGCGTACGCCACGCAACTGCCCGCCGCAATCGGCAGGTAGTAACCGCCGGTGCGTTCGAACGTGTGCGACAGCGGCAGGAACGACAGAAACACGTCGTCCACCGTGGGCGCAATGCGCTCCAGCACGGCTTTCACGTCGCTGATCACGTTGTGATGCGTCAGCATCACGCCCTTGGGTTTGCCGGTGGTGCCGGATGTGTAGACGATGGCAGCCAGGTCGTCGGCCACTGGCGCTTTTGGCACAGGGGCGCCGCCCGCGTGCGCCGATCCGGCCAGCCACTGCACCAGCGATCCGACCGCCGGGCCGTCGCCAGAAGCCGGTGTTGCGGCCAGAGATGCCGCGTCATCCGTGATGACCACCGCTCGCAGTGACGGAAACGGTGTGCCCACTGCCTGGATCTTTTCCCACTGCTCCACGTGGCTCACAAAGAGCATGGACGCTTCGCAGTCGGCCAGGATGTACGCAATGCTGCCGGGGTTGTCGATGGCATGCAGCGGCACGGGCACGCAGCCGGTGGCCAGCGTGGATTGGTCAGCGCACATGGCGTTCAGGCCGTTGGGCAACAGGATGGCCACGCGGGCCGCAAAGGGCAGTTGCATGGCAGCCAGTGCCTGCGCCCATGTGCCGACACGCTGTGCCGTTTCGGCCCAGGTCAGGCTCGCCCACACCTGGGAGGTGGGGTCGAAGGCTCGGTAGGCCTCTGCAGCGGGGGTACGGGCTGCGCGGTAGGCGAGGAGCTGGGGCAGCGTGTGAACGCTGGCGATATCGAGGGAGGAGGGGGTCATGCAGGCTCAGCAGGGAAGCCATCAGGAGCAGGATGCGCCGCGGCCTCGGTGTAAACCCGGGGAATGATAGCGATCGAACCGGCGCGATCGTCCGCTGCAACATGCTGTTGTGTTGCAAATGGTGCATTCCAATTTTCGGAATGATCGTGGGCTGGGACGAGGCCGAGAAAGCCCATGGAGGACAGCCCCCCTCCGAATCGGGCTCAGGTCGCTGCTTCCAGCCCCTGCGCAAAGTGCGCCTTCATCGCCTTCACCGTGGCCTTGGCATCACGCGCCACCATGGCGGCCAGGATGGCGCGGTGTTCGTTCAGTGAATCTTCGATCCGCCCCTGTTTGAGCAGCGAGTTATGGCGGTTGAGCTTCATCACCTTGCGCAGGTCGGCCACCATCTGGCTGCGCCAGCGGTTGTCGGCCAGTTCCAGCAGCAGCATGTGAAAACGCTCGTTCACTGCAAAAAACCGCTCGCGCTCGGTGGCGGCGGCTTCCAGCTCGGCGTGAAGATCCTGCAAATCTTGCAGCTGGGCCGGGGTGGCGGTGGTGGCCACTACGCCTGCGGCGTCGCTCTCCAGCAGGCTGAGCAGGTGGTACACGTCGCGCAGGTCTTTTTCGCTCATTTCGGTCACATAGGCGCCACGGCGCACCTTCATCGTGACCAGGCCCTCGGCCGCCAGCACCTTCAGCGCCTCACGCAAAGGCGTGCGGCTGATGCCGAATTCTTCGGCAATCTTCAGCTCGTCGATCCAGCTGCCGGGCTCCAGCTCGCGGCGGAAGATGCGCTGGCGCAATTGCTCGGCCACTTCTTCATAGAGCGCGCGGGGAGTGAGGGTGACAGCGGACATGGGGCGGATTGTAAGCTGGGCAGAATATTTTGAATCAATAATTATGAATGATGTAAACTCGCCGCCACATCGGGGCATGCCCTGAGACCGTCCAAAGCCATCCTCGGAGAAGCCTTCGCCATGAGTGACCAACCCCACAACACCGCCCCTGAGTTCGCTGCCGCTTCGCTGGAAGCCTGGAACAAGGCAGCAGCCAAGTCGGCACCCGGGGGCGATGTCGAGCGCCTTGAACTGGGTCACGCCCGACGGCATCACCGTCAAGCCGCTGTACACCGCCGAAGACACGGCCAACCTGCCGTACGCCAACACGCTTGCCGGGTTTCGAGCCCTACCTGCGCGGCCCCCAGGCCACCATGTACGCGGTGCGGCCCTGGACGATTCGCCAGTACGCAGGCTTTTCGACCGCCGAAGAATCCAACGCCTTCTACCGCAAGGCCTTGGCGGCGGGCGGGCAGGGCGTGTCGGTGGCGTTTGACCTGGCCACGCACCGGGGCTACGACAGCGACCACCCGCGCGTGACGGGCGACGTGGGCAAGGCGGGCGTGGCGATTGATTCGGTCGAGGACATGAAGATCCTGTTCGACCAGATCCCGCTCGACAAGGTGAGCGTCTCCATGACCATGAACGGCGCCGTGCTGCCGGTGCTGGCAGGCTACGTGGTGGCGGCGGAAGAGCAGGGCGTCTCGCAAGACCAGCTCAGCGGAACCATTCAGAACGACATTCTGAAAGAGTTCATGGTGCGCAACACCTACATCTACCCGCCCAAGCCCAGCATGCGGATCATTGGCGACATCATTGGCTACACGGCCAAGAACATGCCCAAGTTCAACTCGATCTCGCATCTCGGGTTACCACATGCAGGAAGCCGGGGCCAACCAGGCGCTGGAACTGGCCTTCACCCTGGCCGATGGCAAGGAGTATGTGAAGACCGCCATCGCCTCGGGCCTGGACGTGGACGAGTTCGCCGGGCGCCTGAGCGTTCTTCTGGGCCATCGGCATGAACTTCTACCTCGAAGTCGCCAAGATGCGCGCGGCGCGCCTGCTGTGGTGCCGAATCATGAAAGAGACTGGCGCCAAGAACCCCAAGAGCCTGATGTTGCGCACCCACTGCCAGACCTCGGGCTGGTCGCTGACCGAACAGGACCCCTACAACAACATCGTGCGCACCACCATCGAGGCCATGGCGGCCGTGTTTGGCGGCACGCAAAGCCTGCACACCAACGCGCTCGATGAAGCCATTGCGCTGCCCACCGAGTTCAGCTCGCGCATTGCGCGCAACACGCAGCTCATCATTCAGGAAGAGACGCACATCACCAACGTGGTCGACCCCTGGGCGGGCAGCTACATGATGGAAAAGCTCACCCAGGACATGATGGATGCCGCCTGGACGATCATCGAAGAGGTCGAGGCCATGGGCGGCATGACGCAAGCCGTCGACAGCGGCTGGGCCAAGCTCAAGATCGAGGCCGCCGCGGCTGAAAAGCAGGCGCGCATCGACAGCGGCAAGGACGTGATTGTTGGCGTG
The DNA here is from genome assembly GCA_963784815.1 of uncultured Gammaproteobacteria bacterium. Taxonomy (GTDB): domain Bacteria; phylum Pseudomonadota; class Gammaproteobacteria; order Burkholderiales; family Burkholderiaceae_C; genus Acidovorax. The sequence continues at coordinate 8,524 of CAWATB010000022.1, forward strand.
AACAAGTACAAGCTGGCCAAGGAGGACCCGGTCGACATTTTGCAGATCGACAACGTCAAGGTGCGCGACGGCCAGATTGAGCGCCTAAAAAACATCAGGTCAAAACGCGACTCAGCGCTTGTCCAGCAAGCGCTGGATGCTCTCACTTCTGCAGCAGAAAGCGGCGAGGGCAACCTGCTCGACCTGTCCATCAAAGCCATGCGCCTGCGCGCCACGGTGGGCGAAGTGTGTGATGCGCTCGAAAAGGTTTACGGGCGCCACCGCGCCGATACGCAAAAGGTGACCGGTGTGTACGCAGCTGCCTATGACTCGGCCGAAGGCTGGGACAAACTAAAGACTGAAATCAACGCCTTCGCCGAAGACCAGGGCCGCCGCCCGCGGGTCATGATCGCCAAACTGGGCCAGGACGGGCACGACCGGGGTGCCAAAGTGGTGGCCACGGCGTTTGCCGACCTGGGCTTCGACGTGGACATGGGCCCGCTGTTCCAGACGCCTGAGGAATGCGCCCGCCAGGCGATCGAGAACGACGTGCACGCGGTCGGCGTGAGTACGCTGGCAGCAGGCCACAAGACGCTGGTGCCCGCGATCATCCAGTCGCTGAAGGACCAGGGGGCGGACGACATCATCGTGTTTGTGGGCGGGGTGATTCCGGCGCAGGACTATGAGTTTCTGTACGAAGCCGGTGTGAAGGGCATCTACGGGCCCGGTACACCGATCCCGGCCAGCGCGAAGGATGTGCTGGAGCAGATTCGCAAGGCGGTGGCTGCTTGATGGCACGCCTTGTCTCCACCCAATCCGTTCGGGCTGAGCTTGTCGAAGCCGGGGCACATGCCTGTAACGGCCTTCGACAGGCTCAGGCTGAACGGTCTGGGGTGGCTCAGGCTGAGCGGTGCGCAGTGGTGCGGGTGTCTGCGCAAATCAACGACTGAAACATGCGCCCCTTTTACGTCTACATCCTGCGCTGCGCCGACGGCTCTTACTACGTCGGCCACACCGACGACATGGTGCTGCGCATGCAGCAGCATGAAAACGGCGAAGTGGGCTACACGGCATTGCGAAAGCCATTGGAATTGATGTGGCAAGGTGAGTTTGATACCCGCGAAGGGGCACTGGCTTTTGAATTGCAGATCAAAGGCTGGTCCCGGGCCAAGAAGGAAGCGTTGATGGCGGGTGATTGGGAGCGAGTTCAAGAGTTGGCCCGGTCGCATGGCAAGGTTGCTTGCGCGCCAAGGCTTCGACAGGCTCAGCCCGAACGGGTGGGGGGCCACGGGGCGCAGGGGAGCGGAGAAATAGGCCTCCCTCTTCAGGACGAGGCCTGCGCAGCCCCAGCCGTTCAGCCTGAGCCTGTCGAAGGCTGGGCGAAGTCCACGCACAGCCTGCTTCAAGGGGTCATTGGCAACCCCGGCCCCCTGCAGCGCCGCGCCATATCCAAAGCCATCACCCTGCTCGAATCCACCCGCGCAGACCACCGTGCGCAGGCCGACGAGCTGCTCACCCAGTTACTGCCCCACACCGGCAAGTCCTTCCGCCTCGGCATCAGCGGCGTCCCCGGCGTGGGCAAGTCCACCTTCATCGAGGCACTGGGCCTCTACCTGATCCAGCAAGGCCACCGCGTGGCGGTGCTCACCATCGACCCCTCCAGCACAGTCTCGGGCGGTTCCATCCTGGGCGACAAGACGCGCATGGAGCACCTCTCCGTCCACGAAAAAGCCTACATCCGCCCCAGCCCTAGTAGCGGCACGCTGGGCGGCGTGGCGGAGAAAACCCGCGAGGCCATGCTGGTCTGCGAGGCCGCAGGCTACGACGTCGTCATCGTCGAAACCGTGGGCGTGGGCCAAAGCGAGATTGCCGTGGCGGGCATGACGGACATGTTTGTGCTGATGCAGTTGCCCAATGCGGGCGACGACCTGCAGGCCATCAAGAAGGGCGTGATGGAGATCGCCGACCTGGTGGTCATCAACAAGGCCGATATCGACAAGAACGCCGCCACGCGGGCCGAGGCGCAGATCACTTCCAGCCTGCGCCTGCTGGGCATGCATGGCAACCCTGACCACGCCACGCACGGCGCGCTCTGGCAGCCGCGTGTGCTGCAGATCAGTGCGCTGCTGGGGCAGGGCGTGGATGCGTTCTGGACGACCGTGACGCTGTTCCGCGAGATGCAGGCCACTAATGGCCGCTTGGCGTCGCGCCGAGAAAAACAGTCGCTCGCCTGGATGTGGGAGCGCATCGACGCGGGCCTCAAGCTCGCGTTTCGCCAGCATCCGCAGGTGCGCGAGCTGCTGCCGCAGTTGCAGGCCGACGTGGCCGCAGGCCGCATCGCCGCATCCACTGCAGCACGAAATCTGCTACTAGCGCAATCCAGTCAAGCGCAAGCAGCTATCAAATAGATAGTAATTACAAAGCGAACCAAATTCACCAAAGGACGACCATGCAAGACATCCTGGAACAACTGGAGAAAAAGCGTGCGCAGGCACGCCTGGGCGGCGGGCAAAAGCGCATTGATGCGCAGCACGCCAAGGGCAAGCTCACGGCACGCGAGCGCATCGAGCTGCTGCTGGACGACGGCACGTTCGAAGAATGGGACATGTTTGTCGAGCACCGCTGCACCGACTTTGGCATGGAAGACAACAAGATCCCCGGCGACGGCGTGGTGACCGGCTACGGCATGATCAACGGCCGCCTGGTGTTCGTCTTCAGCCAGGACTTCACGGTGTTCGGCGGCGCCTTGAGCGAAACGCACGCCGAGAAAATCTGCAAGGTGATGGACCAGGCCATGAAGGTCGGCGCACCGGTGATCGGCCTCAACGACTCGGGCGGCGCGCGCATTCAGGAAGGCGTGGCGTCCCTCGGCGGCTATGCCGACGTGTTCCAGAAGAATGTGCTGGCCAGCGGCGTGATTCCGCAGATCAGCATGATCATGGGCCCCAGCGCCGGTGGCGCGGTGTACTCGCCCGCCATGACGGACTTCATCTTCATGGTCAAGGATTCGAGCTACATGTTCGTGACCGGCCCCGAAGTGGTGAAGACCGTGACGCACGAAGAAGTCACGGCCGAAGAACTGGGCGGCGCCGTCACGCACACCACCAAGAGCGGTGTGGCCGACATGGCGTTTGAGAACGATGTGGAGGCGCTGATGATGCTGCGCCGCCTGTACAACTACCTGCCGCTCAACAACCGCGAAAAAGCCCCGGTGCGCAAGAGCAACGACCCGGCCGACCGCATGGACCTGAGCCTGGACACCCTGGTGCCCGCCAACGCCAACCAGCCCTACGACATGAAGGAGCTGATCGTCAAAACCGTGGACGACGGCGACTTCTTTGAGCTGCAGCCCGAATACGCCAAGAACATCGTCATCGGCTTTGCCCGCATGGAAGGCCAGACCGTGGGCATCGTGGCCAACCAGCCGCTGGTGCTGGCGGGCTGCCTGGACATCAAGAGTCGCATCAAGGCCGCGCGCTTTGTGCGCTTTTGCGATGCGTTCAACATCCCCGTGGTCACGTTTGTGGACGTGCCCGGCTTCATGCCCGGCACATCGCAAGAGTACGGCGGCATCATCAAACACGGCGCCAAGCTGCTCTACGCCTATGCTGAGTGCACCGTGCCCAAGATCACCGTCATCACCCGCAAGGCCTACGGCGGCGCGTACGACGTGATGAGCAGCAAGCACCTGCGCGGCGACGTCAACCTGGCCTGGCCCAACGCCGAAATCGCGGTGATGGGCGCCAAGGGCGCGGTGGAGATCATCTTCCGCGAAGACAAGAACGACCCGGTGAAGCTGGCTGCGCGCGAGGCGGAATACAAAGAGCGGTTTGCCAACCCGTTTGTGGCAGGGTGCGCGTGGCTTTATCGACGACGTCATCCTGCCGCATGAGACGCGCAAGCGCATCTGCCGCAGCCTGGTCATGCTGCGCGACAAGAAGCTCGAAAACCCATGGCGCAAGCACGGCAACATTCCACTGTGAGCGGACGAGGAGCATAAAAACATGTTTACGAAAATCCTGATTGCGAACCGCGGCGAGATTGCTTGCCGAGTCATCGCCACCGCCAAAAAAATGGGCATCGCCACCGTCGCCGTCTACTCCGACGCCGACAAGGAAGCCCGCCACGTCAAGCTGGCCGACGAGGCCGTGCACATTGGCGCGGCGCCTTCGCGCGAGTCGTACCTGCTGGCCGACAAGATCATCGCGGCCTGCAAGCAAACGCGGCGCACAGGCTGTGCACCCCGGCTACGGCTTCCTCTCGGAAAACGAAGCCTTCGCCAAGCGCTGCGAGGACGAGGGCATTGCCTTTATCGGCCCCAAGGCGCATTCGATTGCCGCCATGGGCGACAAGATTGCGTCGAAGAAGCTGGCCAACGAGGCCAAGGTCAACACGATTCCTGGCTACAACGACGCGATTGCCGGCCCCGAGCAGGCGGTGGAGATCGCCAAGGGCATTGGCTACCCCGTGATGATCAAGGCCTCGGCCGGCGGCGGCGGCAAGGGCTTGCGCGTGGCGTTCAACGACAAGGAAGCGTTTGAGGGCTTTGCCAGCTGCCAGAACGAAGCCCGCAACAGCTTTGGCGACGACCGCATCTTCATCGAGAAGTTTGTGCAGGAGCCGCGCCACATCGAGATCCAGGTGCTGGGCGATTCAGCATGGCAACGTGATCTACCTGAACGAGCGCGAGTGCTCCATCCAGCGCCGCCACCAGAAGGTGATTGAAGAGGCGCCATCGCCCTTCATCAGCGACGCCACGCGCAAGGCCATGGGCGAGCAGGCGGTGCAACTGGCCAAGGCCGTGAAGTACCAGAGCGCCGGCACGGTGGAGTTTGTGGTCGGCAAGGACCAGGACTTTTACTTCCTGGAGATGAACACCCGCCTGCAGGTGGAGCACCCGGTGACGGAATGCATCACCGGCCTGGACCTGGTGGAGCTGATGATCCGCGTGGCCGCGGGCGAGAAGCTGCCGTTGACGCAAGCCGATGTGAAGCGCGACGGCTGGGCCATCGAGTGCCGCATCAACGCCGAAGACCCGTTCCGCAACTTTCTGCCATCCACGGGCCGCCTGGTGCGCTTTCAGCCGCCGGAAGAGAGCATGTTCCAGTCCGACACCAGCAAGAAGCTGGGCGTGCGCGTGGACACGGGCGTGTACGAAGGCGGCGAGATCCCCATGTACTACGACTCGATGATCGCCAAGCTCATCGTGCACGGCACGGACCGCAACGATGCGATTGCCAAGATGCGCGCGGCGCTCAACGGCTTTGTGATCCGCGGCATCAGCAGCAACATCCCGTTCCAGGCCGCGCTGCTGGCACACCCCAAGTTTGTGACGGGCGACTTCAACACCGGCTTCATCGCCGAGAACTACGGCAAGGGGTTCCACGCCGAAGACGTGCCGCACGCGACCCGATGTTCCTGGTGGCGCTGGCTGCCTTCATGCACCGCCGCTACCGCGCCCGCGCCTCGGGCATCAGCGGCCAGCTGGCTGGGCACGAGGTCAAAGTGGGTGAAGAGTTTGTGGTGGTTACGCTGGGTGCCGAGGGCCAGAACCAGCACCATGAGGTGACGGTGTCCGATTTTGAAGACAAATCGGGCTCCAGCGCTGTATTGGTGGGCGGCACCAGCTATCAGATCAGTAGCACTGCAACGCTGGGCCAAATCCGCGTGCAGGGCGCGTGCAACGGTCAGGGCTTTACCGCCCAGGTGGAGCGCGGCGTGGGCAAGAACCCCCTGGCGCTGCGCATTGCGCACAACGGCACGCAGATCGACGCGCTGGTGCTGTCGCCGCTGGGCGCACGGCTGCACAAGCTGATGCCTTTCAAGGCGCCGCCAGATTTGAGCAAGTTCTTGCTGTCGCCCATGCCCGGCCTGTTGGTCGATGTGGCGGTGCAGCCTGGCCAGAAGGTGCAGGCGGGCGAAAAGCTGGCGGTGATCGAAGCCATGAAGATGGAGAACATCCTGTTCGCCGCGCAAGACGGCGTGGTGGGCAAGATCGCTGCGGGCAAAGGTGAATCGCTCAGCGTGGACCAAGTGATTCTGGAGTTCGTTTGATCCAGGCAACGTCGTCGGCGGTCAGGGCGGGCGCGCGCCTGACTAAACCGCCAGCGGTTGCCAAGCCCGGTTGGCCATGGGCGCGCGTTGCCAGCGCGCTGATAGGCGGCCTGCTGCTGGCAGATGCCTTGTTTTTGATGGTGCAGGGCTTCTTCATGGTCGGCGTGACCGTGCCGGGCGTGTTGGGTTTGGCGCTGTGTGTGCTGGGAATCCGTTGGCACAGCGTGCGAACCTGGCTGCAGGGCAAACGCTGGGGCGCCGTGGTGTGGCGGGGAGGCTGGCTGCTGCTGGCCGCGTGGGTCGTGAGCGTGGCGGTTTTCTGTGCCTGGCTGGCGCAGCAGCTGCGCGGCTTTGAAGGCGCTGCCACCGCTGTACCCGTGCAAGCCATTGTGGTGTTGGGCAGCGGCACGCCCAACGGGCAGCCATCACCCGCGCTGCGCGCGCGACTGGACAAGGCGCGCGAACTGGCCGCCACCCACGCGCAGGCCTGGCTCGTGGTCTCGGGCGGTGTGGACTTTGGCGAAACGCTGAGCGAAGGGCAGGTGATGGGCAATTACCTGCGCGGGCAAGGCATGGACCCGGCGCGCATCCTGCAAGAGGAACGCAGCACCAGCACCGAGTTGAACCTGCAATACAGCCTGCCTTTGTTGCAACAGCAGGGGCTGGGTTTGAACGCTGCGGTGGCCGTGGTGACCAGCGACTTCCACACGGTGCGTGCCCAGCGCATCGCCCGCAAGATCGGGTACACGCAGGCGATCCCCGTGCCTGCACCGACACCGCTCTACATCCGCTACAACGCCTGGCTGCGCGAATATTTCGCCATGGCCAGCAGCTGGTTGCTGCGAGAGGTGTGAGCGGGTTTGTGACAAAAGTATGAGCCAAATTGGCCTCTAGCGCTTATCTATCAAGCGCTAATAGCTATCAAAAGAGGAGTAATCAAGAAATGACTGCCAGCACCCGCCCGTTCAAAGTCCTGGGCATCCAGCAGGTCGCCATTGGCGGCACCGACAAGCAGCGCATGAAAACCCTGTGGGTGGACATGCTGGGCCTTACACAGACCGGCACGTTTCAGAGCGAGCGTGAAAACGTGGATGAAGACATCCTGTCCATGGGCAAGGGCGCCTTCAAGGTGGAGGTGGACATCATGCAGCCGCTCGATATCGACAAAAAACCTGCGGTGCACACCACGCCACTCAACCACATTGGCCTGTGGATTGACGACCTGCCGAAGGCGGTGGATTGGCTGACGGCGCAGGGCGTGCGCTTTGCGCCGGGTGGCATCCGCAAGGGCGCTGCGGGGTATGACATCACCTTTTTGCACCCCAAGAGCAATGACGAATTTCCGATTGCGGGGGAGGGCGTGTTGATTGAACTGGTGCAGGCGCCGCCGGATGTGATTGCTGCACTGAGCTAGCGACTCGGGCTTGCGTCTTGTTACTTTAAGGGGAGGAGCAGAGGCAGCAGTTGCTCAATAGACGCCTCCTTTGGGCTTTACATTCGCGGGTTCGGAGTTTCACCCTGCACGTGATTGCCCATGAAAACCTCTTTGCTGCCCTTCAGTGCCGTCTCCGTTCTGCTGGCGTTCTCGCTGCAGACCCAGGCCCAAATTCAAAGCCAGGTCCCAGGCCAAACCCAAGACGGAAAAATACAGAACAAGGTCTATAACATCTCCTCGCAAGACGCCGAGATGGAAGCGGCCATTGCCAAGGCCCGGTCCACACTGGACGCGTTTCTGAAGGTGCAGGCCAATCCGCCCAAGGGGGCAGAAGAGTTCAAGATCAAGGTCCTGTTCACTGGTGGTGGCCATTCAGAGCACATCTGGGTGACACCGTTTCAGGTCACCAAAACAGGTTTCAAGGGCACGCTGGCGGGCGAGCCGCGTTACGTGAAGCACTTGGTCAACGGGCAAGACGTCACGTTCACCCGCGCCGATGTCTCGGATTGGGGCTACACCCTCAATGAAAAACAAAAGGGCAGCTACACCGTGTGCGTGATGTTCAATCACATGCCCGCAGCCGAGGCCAACCGCTATCGGCGGGACTATGGTTTTGAGTGCTGAGCCCTTGCGTGCGGGGCAACCATGAAATTCGATATCACCTGCTGCTTCGTTTCCGCCGACGGCCACCGCACTGAACTTACGGTCAACGATGTGTCTGAAGCCCAGGCTGCCTGGGAGGCGCAGAACTGGCGTGATGAAGTGGCGCAGGCCGAGAGCGTGACCGGCCAATTTCCTTGCCTTGGGTTTGCACGCACCGCTCAGCCGACCACCTACCTCAACATATCGGGCGAAGAGGGCGACCGGTTTCTGTTGATGCTGCACGTGGTGGCAAAACCGGGCGTGCTGGGCATCTTCGGGCGTGAGGCCGCTGACCTGGATATTCATGGGGCGAGCGCGGACCAGGTCCGTCTGTTCATCCAGCAGTTTTTCACGTTGGACACGCACGCGCTGTGCGCCTGGGCCAAATCGATTCCAAAAAACTGACTATCCAGTTGCACGGGGCCCATGGCAGGGGCAATGCTTGAGAGCCCTTGCGCAAATACCTTCATTGGCATGCAAACGGACCCGATTCAAGGCACCAACTGCACGCATCTCCGAGCCCAGAGTATTGACGATGAGTCGGAATTAGCCGCTGTTGCGTACGGATGTCGCTTGGTAGAAATGCCAGTTTTCAGGCTGCCATTAAAAGACGGCAAATGGCCCTCAAAAGTGGATATTTTGCGGAGAGTCTGCGGTGCATTTGCCGTGTGTTGTCGCGGCATTTTTGTTGGCACTTTTTGTGACCCCACAGTGCACTTTTGCACCTTCTTCCGCTTCAAAATCCGCACACCTTCACTGCGCAATGGCCAAACCTGAAGGGTTCTGAACGTTGCGCGCTGTGTAACTTCTGCCTGGTGACTGACTGCTGCGTGCTGTGCGCAGCGATGTACAGGCGGACGCTTTGAAAGAGAACAATCCATGTCCCTGCCCACCATGACCGTTCCTGCTGCACCACAAACAGTGCAGTTGCACCGCCGCCCCTCACCAACGCCGCAGCCTGCCGCACAGGCGTGGACGGTAGAGGCGATTCAGGCGCTGCTAGACAAACCGCTGATGGACTTGTTGTTCGAGGCCCAGACGGTGCACCGCGAGCACTGGCCTGCGGGAGACATCGAGCTGGCCACCTTGCTGTCCGTCAAAACAGGCGGCTGCCCCGAAAATTGCGGCTACTGCCCGCAGGCCGCCGAGTTTGACACCGGCGTGAAAGCAGACAAGCTGATGGAAGTGGACGAGGTGGTGCGCGCCGCCCAGGCCGCCAAAGACGCGGGCGCCACGCGGTTTTGTATGGGGGCCGCATGGCGTGCACCCAAAGACCGTGACATCGAAAAAGTCAGCGCCCTGATTGGCGCGGTGAAGGGCCTGGGCCTGCAAACCTGCGCCACCCTGGGCATGCTCGAATCGCACCAGGCGCAGGCCTTGAAAGACGCAGGGCTTGACTACTACAACCACAACCTCGATACCGCACCCGAGTACTACACCGATGTGGTCAGCACCCGTGCCTACCAGGACCGGCTGGACACCTTGCAGCATGTGCGCAGCGCGGGCATCAGCGTGTGCTGTGGCGGCATTGTGGGCATGGGCGAGACGCCCGTACACCGCGCCGGGCTGATTGCGCAACTGGCCAATTTGCAGCCTTACCCAGAATCTGTGCCCATCAACAGCCTGGTGCGCGTGCCCGGTACGCCCCTGGCCGACAGCGAACCCATCGACCCCTTTGACTTTGTGCGCATGATCGCCGTGGCCCGCATCACCATGCCCAAGGCACGTGTGCGGCTGTCTGCGGGCCGCCAGCAGTTGGGCGATGCGGTGCAGGCCCTGTGTTTTATGGCGGGGGCCAATTCGATTTTTTATGGAGACAAGCTGTTGGTGACCGGGAACCCCGATGCCGATGCCGATGTGCGTTTGCTGGCCAAACTGGGGCTGAATGGTCACCGCTCCACGACCACGACCACGGATGAGGAGCCGTCTACAAACCCGAGATGACGGCAAAAGGACTTCGACCTACTGCGTGAAAACGCGCTACTGCGCAGCGAAGTGCACCAACTGCGGGCAGGTTTGAGAACCTGTCCAAAACCGACGCTTCCGAGTTTGCGGGTTGGAAGTGCAGTGCGAACCTTATTCCTCGCGCACGGTCAATTCGATGCGTTCCGCTGGCACATCGGCGGCAAGGCGTTCTATCTGGGCCTGGAGCACGGGGGCGCTGTCGGAAAACCGCTGCGCGATGGCCCGAAATTCTTCAGACAGCACCAAAAAGGCATCCACCATGTCCGGGTCAAAGTGGCTACCCCGGCCGTCCCGAATGATCTCGACAGCCGTTTCGTGGGTGAAAGCGGACTTGTACACACGTTCGGAGATGAGGGCGTCATACACATCCGCCACCGCCATCAGCCGCGCTGACAGCGGAATGGTGTTGCCCATCAGTCCTTCAGGGTAGCCAGAGCCATCCCACTTTTCTTGGTGGCTGTAGGTGATCTCCTTGGCGTAGCGAAAAAACGGGTTGTCCAGCATCGCATCCGTCTCCGCGGCCACGATGGCGTCACGCCCGAGGGTGGTGTGGGTTTTCATGATCTCGAACTCTTCTGGCGTCAGCTTGCCTGGCTTGAGCAGAATGCGGTCGGGAATGCCGACCTTGCCGATGTCGTGCAGGGGCGCGGATTTGAAAATCGTCTCGATGGCGGTGTCGGTCAGCTCGTCTTTGAATCGCGGGTGGTCTTGTAGCTTGCGCGCAAGGGCTTCCACATAGTGCTGCGTGCGGCGGATGTGGTTGCCGGTCTCGTTGTCCCGTGTTTCAGCCAATGACGCCATGGCACGGATGGTGGCATCTTGCAGTTCGGCCAGGGCTCGCGTGCGGTTGGCAACCTCTTGTTCAAGGAAATTATTGTGGTGCGCCAGAAAATCGCGCGCACGTTTGAGCTGCAGGTGATTGCGCACCCGGGCCATCACGATGGCCGGGTTGATGGGCTTGGTGATGTAGTCGACGGCACCCAACTCCAGTCCCACACTTTCGTCCTCGGCCGCACTCATGGCCGTCAAAAAGATCACGGGAATGTCTTCTGTGTCGGTGTTGAACTGCAGGCGGCGAAGCACCTCGTAGCCGTCCATTTCCGGCATCATGATGTCCAGAAGGATGAGGTCGGGCTTGCTTTCTCCTGCAACGATCTGCAGCGCACGCTCGCCGCTGGTAGCCAGTTTGACCTTGTAGTCCGTCCGCAGCAGATTGCTCATCAGCGACAGGTTGTCGGGGGTGTCGTCGACGACCAGCACTGTGCACTTGCCGCTCGATTCCAATGGATTGTTCATGAACCGGTTCCTCCTTGTTGTGTGTGGTTGATGGTGGCCTTGCGCAGTACGGCCAGCGCTTGCACAAAGTCGTAGTTGTCCAATGCTCTCTTGATTTCGGGGTGAGCCACGCCCAGCACGGTTTTCAACGACGTCGATGCATCCCTGAAGAGTTCGATGGCGTCGGAGTCGTCGTCTGCCAACAGTGCCTCTAACTGCGCCACCAGCTTTTGCGCGGCCTCCGCATCCATCAGCTCGCCTTCGCGGGCTGTGGTGCCTTCTTCTTCGGGTGGCAACGCTTTTTGCAGCGCGGTTACCAATGCCTGGCAGGCATCGTCCACCGGTTGCAGCAGTTGTTCCAGCGCTTGGGGCGTAGCGTTGTGCCCGATGGCATGCTCAACCGCCTGGGCCAAATCGGCCAACGGACTTGCGCCAATGGTGCCTGCGGTGCCTTTCAGCGTGTGCATGGCCCGCAAGGCATCGTCCCGCTGGCCGGCGAGGAGCGCCGTGCGCGTGGTTTGCACCGCATGTGCCTGCCCACCAACGAATTTGCGCAGCATGCTCTTGTAGGCGGCGGGTTTGCCCAGCACGCGCTTGAGACCAGCGGCTGCGTTCAGACCTTCGATGCTGCGCAGCGCCTCGTCTAACGGCGCATCCACGGCTTCGGTTTGTAGATCTGCCGCCGTCCCTTGCCCTGGTGCTGTGTAGTGCGGTGTGATCCACTGGAGGAGGCTGGCAAACAGTTCCTCCGGATCGATGGGCTTGGCCAGATGGCCGTTCATGCCCGCTTCGAGGCACCTGTCTCGGTCGGTGCTCATGGCGTTGGCGGTCATGGCCAGCACGGGTAGGGCGGACCATGCGGGGTTTTCTCGCAGCCGTCGTGTAGCGGTCAGCCCATCCATCACAGGCATCTGCATGTCCATCAATACAAGGTCGTAGTTCGCACGGGCCAGCATGTCCAGCGCGACCTGACCATTGTCGGCCACCTCCACCACCAGTCCCGCGCCGGTCAACAGTTCGGCGCCCACTTGTTGGTTGAGGTCGTTGTCGTCCACCAGAAGCACCCGTGCACCGCGAACCGCCGACATGTCCGGCGCCGAGCCTTTGCGTGGCATGTGTTGTGCATCGGCCAAGGGCGCAGCTCCACCGAGCGCACGCATGGCGGTGTCGAACAACTGCGAAGGACTCACGGGCTTGGTCAGCATCAGTTCGATGCCCGCGCGGCTGAGCTCTTTGAAGACATCTTCGCGTCCGTGCGCTGTTACCAGAACGGGGCAGGGCGGGTGTGGCAGCAGCGCGAGCTGGCGGTAGGTCTCAAACCCATCCATGCCTGGCATCTTCCAGTCAAGAAACGCGATGTCAAAGGGGCGCCCTGCTGCATCGTCCTCCTTTGCGCACGCGACAGCGGCTTCGCCAGAGCTGGCCACGACCACGTCGAAACTCATGCTGCTCAGCAGACCGGAAAGAATCTGGCGAGCCTGTTCACTGTCGTCCACCACCAGCATGCGGCGGCCTCGCAGGTCGGGCTCGGGCAACAGTGCGCGCGGCTTGGCCAGACCCAGCCCCAGCCGCGCTGTAAACCAGAACGTGCTTCCTTGTCCAGGGGTGCTTTCAACACCCACATCGCCTCCCATCAGTCCCGCCAGTTTCTTGGAGATGGCCAGGCCCAGCCCCGTGCCACCATATTTGCGGGTGGTCGAGGTGTCGGCCTGCTCAAATGATCGGAACAATCGGGATTGTTGCTCTGGGGTCAGGCCTATTCCTGTGTCGTGGACTTCAAAGCGCATGAGAACGCCGCCAGCATCACGCGCCGCCTCCATCACGCGGATGACAATCTCACCCTCTTCGGTGAACTTGACTGCATTGTTGCCGTAATTGACCAGAATCTGCCCCAGGCGCAAGGGGTCTCCACGCAGATCGTCGGGCAGTGCGGGGTCCACATCGAACATCAGTTCCAGCCCCTTGCTGGAGCATTTCTGACCGATGAGGTTGGCTACGTTGTCCAGCACGCTGCGCAACTCGAAATCGACCACCTCGACTTCGAGCTTGCCCGCCTCGATCTTGCTGAAATCGAGAATGTCATTGATCAGCCCCAGCAGGTGCTGGCCTGACCGCTGTATTTTTTCGACGTAGTCGCGCTGACGGGGCGTGAGCTCCGTGCCCAAGGCGAGATGGCTCATGCCAATCACCGCATTCATGGGGGTGCGTATCTCATGGCTCATGTTGGCCAAAAAGTCCGACTTCATCTGAGAGGCGTCTTCGGCCTTGGCCCGCGCAATCTCCAGCTCTTCCTCGTGTTCGCGCAATGCAACGTTGAGGGTCTGTAGTTCTGCGGTGCGCTGCGCTACGCGGGCCTCCAGCGCCTCTTCGTTGCGTTTGAGGGCTTCGACCAGTTCGGCCTGGGCTGCCAAGGCCAGTGATTTGGCCTTTTCTCGTTTGAGAAACTGCCGGGCCATGGCAAAAGCCAGCAAAAACGTGAGCACGGCCTGAAAGGCGGTGAGGCCAGTGGTGAGCAGGGTCTGGTACTTGACCTCGGCGTTGCGTGTGTCGCCCAAAAGGGCCGAAACGCGAGAGGCATTCAGTGAAAGCTCTTGAACGGTGTCGCGCAAGGTATCGAGTTCAGCACGCAAGAGCCCCATGTTCTTCTGGCTGGAGGCGGCGTCGACGCTTTGCCCAAAGTACATGTCTCCCGTCGCCACAAATTTGTGTAACGCAGCCAGTGCTTTTCCGTAAATGGCTTCGTCTTGCATGAGCGTGCGCGCTGTGCCGCTTTCCAGCGCACTGAAGCGGCTCAAAAAAAGGTCGTAACGCAGTTCCAGTCTGTCCAGCGGCAGGCTGGTGGGGTCCAGCGTGAATTGATGCAACGCGTGGTCCAGCTTTTCGTACTCGACATTGAGCTGCAGAAACGACCACAGCGCGTTGACATCGCCCCGGCGCATGACCGCTTCGACGCTGCGGTATTGGTGGTATTGAACCGCTGCAATGGCAACGTAGGCCACCACCAGGCCCGCAATGATCAGTCGCAGAACGTGTTTGCTGCGCAGCATGCGTCAAGAAGTCAAAGGTCTGGGTGGCTTGACTGCATTATTTGATTCGCAGCACGTTGAGTTGCCAAGCTGCGCGGTTGTAGTACAGCTCGGTGCGCAACTCCGCCTTGGTGTCAAAGGGAAAAACGATAAAAAGCGGCCCTTTCTCGCGCACAGGCATGGGACGGTTGTTCATCAATCGGGCCACGATCACGTCGTGCTGGGCGGCATCATCGAACGGAATTTCGGTCTTGTAGTCGTTCAACGCCACCGCCGTGATCTTGGTGCCCTTGGCGCCTACTGCAGCCAGCACATCGCGCAGAAGAGGACCTGTGAAAGTCACTGCGTCGGGGTACCACGGTGTCTTGGTAGAGAAGCTGTGTTGCGGCAGCTTCTCCAGCATCTTCATGTCGAACTGCGCCTGCGGGCCGTTGTTGGTCTGGCTGATCGTGCCTTCGATGGTCAGGATCACCCGCCCCGCAGGCTTTTCGAGGGCGAACGCAGCTGGCGTTGCCAGGGAGAGCACACACACCATGGTTTGTCCCATCCACCGCGCAAACCAATGCGCTATCGAAAATCTGGCGATTGCGATCATGTCGACCTCCCCTTCAAAGCAACAGTCTGATGGACGATTGATCAAAATGTAAACTGATTTTTACCAACCGGTGGCTATTTCAGTTTGGGAAGTCCTGCCTCGCAGGGCTGGTGTCGCGTGTCGGCGTTGAAGGCCGCATGTGGTCGACAGCGAAAACTCTCTTGTGAGGCGTTGGCCATGGCAAATGTGCCCATCGCAAAATCGCCGCACCGAAATGTGGCAGACACGGCCATCCTTCTATGGCTGCGTCTGCCGTTGCATCTACTTTTTCATGGGGCAGGTGTTAATGCCAAGCAGCGTATAGGCTGGACAAAAGCGGAAGAGGCCAGTGGCCAAGGGCACTACGCCCAGCCAGCCCCACCAACCCACGGTATTGGTCGCAGCCAGCGCAATGAGCACCAAGCCCGCGGCGATGCGGGTTACCCGGTCCAGAGTTCCTACGTTGATCTTCATGGTTTTCCTTTGAGTGACAACGGCCCCGGGACGAGGGCCTGTTCTTGCACAGATGACCGAGAGCCTTGCGGCGCGCGAAATAGTCAATCGAACGACGGGGGCGAAGGCGATACCACCGGGCGGCCAGCGGCCATCCAGGCATCCATGCCGCCCGCTATGGACTCCACATGGAGGTAGCCCATGTCTCGCATAGCGATGGCCGCCAGCGCGGCGCGACCGCTGGTCTTGCAGTACAGGACCACTTTCAGATCGCGCGCGCTGAGTTCGGGTGTGCTGCTGAGCTTGAACTCCAATACGCCCCGAGACGCGTGGATTGCGCCGGGAATGTGACCCGCCTGGTACTCGTCGGCCTCTCGCACATCAATGAGTAGATCGGCGGCGCGGATCGCCTCTTCGGCTTGGTCGACCGCAATCTCGCGGACATGGGCTTTGGCAGTGGCGACAAGGTCGTGAGCGGTTTTCATGGGTTTCCTGGGTGTGATGAAGCCGGGGGCATGCCCCGTGAGCTGAATGAAGGGTGTCACAGTGCGTTGACGGGGATCTTGAGATAGGTCACGCCATTTGCTTCTGCGGGGGGCATCTCGCCCGCGCGGATGTTGATCTGCACCGAGGGCAGGATCAGAACGGGCATGTCCAGGCGTGGCGTCGCGCCGGGTGCGCATGCTCCACAAAGGCGTCTTCGGTCACGCCGTCGTGCACGTGGATGTTGCTGGCGCGTTGGTCCGCCACGGTGCTTTCCCACGCGGCGTCGCGCCTCGGGGCGGGTAGTCGTGGCACATGAACAGGCGCGTGTTCGCCGGGCAGGCTCAGCAGCTTGCGCACGGACTGGTACAGCGTGTGGGCGTTGCCACCGGGGAAGTCGCAGCGCGCGGTGCCCACGTCGGGCATGAACAGGGTGTCGCCCACAAACACGGCATCGCTCAATCTGGTAGGCCATGCAGGCCGGGGTGTGGCCGGGCACCGGCAAGCGCCTGGGCGGTCAGCTCACCAATGGCAAAGCTCTTCGTCGGTCTGGAACAGGTGGTCGAACTGGCTGCCGTCGGGGTGGAACTCGGGCTCCAGGTTGAAGATGCCCTTGAACACGTTTTGCACATCGGTGATGGCCGCGCCAATGGCGATCTTGCCGCCCAGCTGTTTGCGCAGGTAGTGCGCGGCCGACAGGTGGTCGGCGTGGGCGTGGGTTTCCAGAATCCACTGCACGGTCAAGCTTCTGGCTTTGAACAAAGGCCATCAGGCGCGTCGGCCGACGTGGTGCTGGTGCGGCCGGACTTGGGGTCGTAGTCCAGCACCGAGTCGACGATGGCGCAGTGGCCGCCGGCGTGGTCGTACACCACGTAGCTCACGGTCCAGGTGGCGGGGTCAAAGAAGGCTTGCACCTGGGGCGGGGCTGGTCATGGCAGTGGCTGCCATGGAAAACTCTTGTAAGGTTGTTTCAATTTCTAGATAGTTTATTGACAGATATATTGTTAGTCAATAGAATATGAACATCGCAATCGAATTGGAGCCGCGACCATGCTGCCACCCGACTCACCGAACACTCGCCGCTGGACCTGGAAATGCCTGCGCCAGTCGGCCGACAGCGCCTGCCGCCTGATGAAGGTGCTGTCCAACCCCGACCGCCTGCTGCTGCTGTGCCAGCTCAGCCAGGGCGAGAAGAACGTGGGAGAGCTGGAGGCGCTGGTCGGCATTGCTCAGCCCACGCTGTCGCAGCAACTGGGTGTGCTGCGCGACGAAGGGTTGGTCAGCACGCGCCGCGAGGGCAAAAACATCTATTACTGCATCGACAGCCCGCAGGCGATGGCGGTGATGGGTGTGTTGTATGAGCAGTTTTGCGGCCCTGCCAAGGAGACCCCCTCATGACGATCGACTGGAACCATTTCACCCCTTGGACGGCTCTGGCCGGCGGCATTTTGCTGGGCCTGGCGTCCGCAGCGTTTGTTCTCGTCAATGGCCGCATTCTGGGCATCAGCGGCATCGTGGGCGGCCTGCTGCGCCCTCAGCGCAGGCGACGTCGGCTGGCGCATGGCGTTTGTGCTGGGCATGCTGGCGGCCCCCGTGCTGTACTGGCTGGTTGCGGGGCCAGTGCCAGCCACGCATCGATGCAGGCTGGGGCATGGTGGTGCTAGCGGGCCTGCTGGTGGGAGTGGGCACGCGCTACGGCTCGGGCTGCACCAGCGGCCACGGGGTGTGCGGGCTGTCGCGTCTGTCGCCCCGTTCCTTGGTTGCGACGTTGGCCTTCATGGGGGCCGGATTTGTCACGGTGTTTCTCATGCGCCATGCGCTCGCCTGACTGGCGCCTAACTTCATCGGAGCATTGCTTTGAAACATCGAATTTCGGAATTTTTGGTCGGGCCTGTGTTTGGCCTGGGCCTCATCGTGTCTGGCATGACCGACCCCAGCAAAGTGTTGGGTTTTCTGGACCTGGCCGGTTTGTGGGACCCATCCTTGGCGTTTGTGATGGGTGGCGCCATCGCGGTCGGTGTTTTTGCGTTTGCCGTTGCGCGAAAGCGCACCACGAGTTTTCTGGGCGGCGGCATGCATTTGCCCACCTCCCGCGATATTGATCGCCGTCTGGTCATCGGCAGCCTGGTCTTTGGTGCAGGCTGGGGCCTGGCAGGCTTTTGCCCGGGCCCAGCGATTGTGTCCGCGGGCGCAGGCCAGCCCAAAGCCATCGTGTTTGTGGTGGCGATGTTGGTGGGCATGTGGCTGTTTGAAGTGGCTGAACGCCGTACCCGCATCAGCTCCTCCAGCAACGCAGGAGCCCACTGAAATGACTTGGCAAGCCATCGCACTTGACCCTGACTTTGCCGTGTCGCCGCAGCTGTCGTCGGGTGACCTCGCCTGGGTTGCCGCTCAAGGGTTCAAGACGGTCATCAACAACCGTCCAGACGGGGAGGGCGGGGGCGAGCAACCTACCAGCTCTGAGCTGGAGCACGCTGCCAAAGCTGCGGGTCTGCACTATGTGTACCTGCCGGTTGTGAGCGGCGCCATCACGGCGGCGCAGGTGCAAGCGATGCGCGATGCGCTGGCGTCTTTGCCAGGGCCCACACTGGCATTTTGCAGATCAGGTGCACGGTCGGCGCAAATGTTCGGGTTGACGCAATCTCAAGACTGAAGAGCAATCTCACAGAAGCAGCACTCACCATGAATGTCGTGCCCACCTGGATGCGCCACTACCAGAAGTCCTGGCTTTCCGGCGATGTCGTCGCCGGGGTGATCGTCACCGTGATGCTGATTCCCCAAAGCCTCGCTTATGCGCTGCTCGCAGGCTTGCCGCCTGAAGTAGGGCTGTACGCCAGCATCCTCCCCATCATTGCCTATGCCTTCCTCGGTTCGAGCATGACTCTGGCCGTTGGGCCGGTCGCTGTAGCCTCGCTCATGACGGCGAGCGCGCTGCAACCGCTGGCAGCAACGGGTTCTGCCGACTATGTGGCGATGGCGATGCTGCTATCGCTGTTGTCAGGCGCTATGTTGTTGGTGTTTGGAGCGCTCAGGCTCGGGTTTTTGGCCCACTTCTTGAGCCATCCGGTCATCAGCGGGTTCATCTCGGGTTCGGCCATCCTCATTGCGGTCGGGCAGCTAAAACACCTGCTCGGCGTACAGGCAGGCGGTGCGAGCGTGTTCAATACGCTGATTCAGTTGGTGCAGGGCATCCCCCACACCAATGGTGTCACGCTGGGCCTCGGGGCCGGGAGCGTACTTTTCTTGGTGATGGCGCGCCGATACCTTGCGCCACTGCTGGTTCGTGCCGGGGTCAGCACTCAGTTGGCCGACATTGCTTCCAAGCTCGCTCCCATGCTGGCGGTCATCGTCTCGACCGCATTGGTCGCGTTGTGGCGGTGGGATGAAACTGCAGGCGTCAGCATTGTGGGTGTGGTGCCCCAGGGACTTCCCACGCTGGGTTTGCCCCATCTGTCTGCATCAGCCATCGGGCAGCTGTGGCTGCCTGCCTTGCTGATTTCTTTGGTGGGGTTTGTCGAGAGTGTGTCGGTGGCGCAGTCGCTCGCGCTCAAGCGCCAGCAGCGCATAAACCCCAATAGAGAACTGCTGGGCCTGGGCGCGGCCAACGTGGCCAGCGCACTGTCGGGCGGGTTTCCGGTGACCGGCGGGTTTGCACGTTCGGTGGTCAACTTTGCAGCGGGTGCCAATACGCCCTTGGCGGGTGTGATCTCTGCCGTGCTGATGGGCGCCGTCATTGCGGCGATGACAGGCCTGTTTCACTACCTGCCTCACGCAGTGCTGGCCGCCACCATAGTGGTGGCCGTGGTGTCTCTGATCGACGTACAAACCTTGCGCGAGGCATGGCGCTACGACAAGGCCGATGCGATGTCTTTGCTTGCGACGGCGGTCGGCGTCATCGTGTTCGGCGTGGAAGTGGGCATTTTGACGGGGGTTGCCCTGTCGCTGGGCACCCTGGTATGGCGCAGCAGCCATCCGCACATTGCGGTGGTGGGCCGCATTCCGGGCACAGAGCACTTTCGCAACGTGGCGCGCCACCCTGTAGCCGTTGAACCTGGGTTGATTGCAGTGCGAGTGGACGAGAGCCTGTATTTTGCCAATGCGGATGTCTTGCAAGACACCGTCGAATCGCTGGTGGCCGCGCAGCCTGAAGCCCGGTCGGTGTTGTTGGTGTGTTCGGCGGTCAACCAGATCGACGCCACCGCATTGGGAGTGCTGACAAATCTGGAGCGCAGCCTCTCGCAGCGTGGTCTTGCGCTGTTGCTGGCAGAAGTCAAAGGCCCAGTGCTCGACCGCCTGCAAAGCACCGTTTTTGGCCAACGCATGCAGGGAAGGGTGTTTTTGAGCACTCACGATGCTTTTGTGTTCTCACACCAGGAGGCCACGATCCGTCTACCGCCGGTTGATGGGCTGTCCACTTCCGCACTCTGACGGCTCAATGCAGGGTTGCGGCGGTATTCTTGGCGTTCTTTCCACCAGACCATCCGGCAAGCCTCTCATGCGCATCAACCTGACCACACCATTTGCAGAAAAAGACGCCGCCAAAGCACTGGGCGCCCGATGGGACTCAGCGCGCAAGATCTGGTACGTGGTGGATCCGCAAGACCTCACGCCATTTATGCGCTGGATTCCGGATTTGGTTGCTGCGACGGAAGACGCAGCTGTCGTTGGCAAAGGTACGACTGGTGCAGCCGCCGCCAAGGCCGTGCACAAAGATAAGGCCAGCGTCGTCACAGGGCCTGCGGGGGAGATTGCCCATTGCGGTTGCGATGTACTGCCGTGGATTGATTGCGCGCATACAGCCACTTGAGTGTGAAGGTGAAAGAGCTCGTCAACGAACAAACGACCTGGGTAGGTTGGTTTACGCATTTGATATTTGACATAATATACATCGTATATAGTCATGAGGAGGTTATGCAACAACTGTCTGCAGCGCTCCGTAGCCTCTAGACCTTCGGCTCTGCCTTCCGTTCACACCAGTTCCCAAAGACTGGCCTCGACCGTACCCGCTACCATCCCCGACCATGACTATTTCCACCACAGCACCTTCGACATCGTCCATCCACTTCGGCCACCAGGGCCGTGTCTGCATCGTCACTGGCGGTGCACAAGGCATCGGCGAGGCCTGTGTCCGACGGTTCGCTGCCGACGGCGCCAAGCCGGTGATCGTCGATGTGGACGATGCGCGCGGCCAGGCGTTGGCGCAGGAACTGGGCGCGCTGTATGTGCGCTGCGATGTGGGCGACAAGGCGCAGGTGGACGCGCTGGTGGCGCAGACCCTGGCGGCGCATGGTCGTGTTGATGTGCTGGTGAACAACGCGGGCATCTTTCGGGCCGCTGACTTTCTGGATGTGACCGAGGCGGACTTTGACGCGGTGCTTCGGGTCAACCTCAAAGGCTCGTTCCTGGTCGGCCAGGCCGTGGCGCGGGCCATGGTGGCAAACAATGGCGGTAGTGGCGGCGGCTCCATCGTCAATATGAGCTCGGTCAACGGCGTGCTGACCATTCCCAATATCTCCAGCTACAACGTCAGCAAAGGCGGCGTGAACCAGCTCACCCGGGTGATGGCTCTGGCATTGGCCGACAAGAACATCCGCGTAAACGCCGTGGCGCCCGGAACGATTGCGACCGAGCTGGCCGCAAAGGCCGTGCTGACCAGCGATGAGGCCAAGAACAAGATCATGAGCCGCACACCCATGAAGCGGCTGGGCGAACCGTCCGAGATTGCCGACGTGGTGGCTTGGCTGGCCAGCGATGCGGCCAGCTATGTGACGGGCGAGATCGTAACGGTGGACGGCGGCCGTATGACGCTGAACTACACCGTCCCGGTCTGATCGATTGAAATACTATTAAATTGATAGCTTCTAGCGCTTGATAGATAAGCGCTAGCGGCCAATTTGGCTCATATTTTTTTCAAGACTGTGGCATCCGCTGCAGCAGCCCGGCCATGCTGCGGGGCCAGCCCACCGCGCCAAACCACGCGCCGCCAGCCACCGCCCATGCGTTGACCACGCCGTACAGGACCAGCGCCACGGCTTGCGCAGCAAACACCGCCGCCAGGCCGCCGCCCCAGCGCAGAGCCAACCAGCCGCCCGTCACGGCAACCACCAGACGGACGATGTTGCCGATGACGGGCCAGAGCAAGCGCCCTGCCCCTTGCGAGGCAAAGTACAACACCAGACCCAGGCCGAAAAACCCGTACAACGGGCCGACGATGCGCAGGTATTGCGCGCCCGCCTCCACCATGGCGGGGTCGCTGTTGAACAACGACAGCCACGCGCCCGGGAAGGCCGCCGCCCACAGGCCGATGGCTTCGGCCATCACAAACGCGATGGCCGCACCGATCCAGGTGGCGCGCAGGGCGCGTTCACGCTGGCCTGCGCCAATGCAGGTGCCCACCATGGCCACCAGGGGCGCGCCCAGGCCAAACACCAAGGGCACCAGCAGATATTCCAGCCGTGACGCGGTGCCGTACCCGGCAATGGCCGCCGTGCCAAAGCCACCCACCAGCGCGGTGGTCACGCCAATCGCCACGTTGGTGGCCACGGTCGACACGGTGCCCACCAGTCCGACCCGCAAAATATCTTTGAACAACACCCAGCGAAACTGGATGTGGGCAAACGATGGCTGCAGCAGGCTGCGCGGTGACCACAGATACGCCGCCAGCACCAGGCTACCGACCAGGTAATACGCCATCAGCGCAATCGCCCCGCCCGCAATGCCCAGGCCAGGCACCGGCCCCCAGCCAAAAATGAGCAGCGGCGATAGTGGCACCAGCACCACCGCCCCGAGCACCGTGACATAGGCAGGTACCGCCATGTTGCCCGTGCCCCGGATGACCGCCGATAGCGTATTGAAAAGCCACACCAGGAACGCCCCGGCGAACACCCAGTTGGAGTAGACCAGCGCTGCATCCAGCGCCCCGCCCGTGCCGCCCATGCGGGTGTAAAGCCAGCGCCCTCCTCCCACCACGCCCACGGTAAAGATCAGCGAGAACACCGCTGCAATGGCCAGCGAGTGCAGCACCAGCGCATCGGCATCGTCACGCCGCCGCGCGCCCAGAGCGCGGGCGATGGCCGACGCAATGCCGCCGCCCATGGCACCGGCGGAAGTCATCTGCATCAGCATGACGACCGGGAACACCAGCGCCATGCCCGCCAACGCATCGGTGCCCAGCTTGCCAACAAAGTACGTCTCGATCAGGCCGACACCCGCCTGCGCCAGCATGACCAGCACATTGGGCGCGGCCAGGCGCAGCAGCGTGGGCGCAATGGGCGCCTCCAGCAGCATTCGGGTGCGCGGGTTCAGGGCTTCGGTGGTCATGCGGCCACCACGGCGCCAGCGCCAGGTTGGCGTGGCACCACGATGCGCACGGTGGAAATTTGCAGTACATCGCCGTGCTGATTGCGGGTTTCGCTGCGCACGGTGACCATGCCCCGGTCGGGCTTGGATTTGGAAGGGGCAATCTGCACCACCTCGCTCACCACATGCACCACATCGGTCGGACGTGTGGGGCGGGGCCAGCTCAGTTCTCCCCCTGCCCCGACGATGCCGCCCGCAATGGGCAGCCCGCTGGTCACCAGCAGGCGCATGGTGATGGCCGCTGTGTGCCAGCCGCTGGCGGCCAAGCCGCCAAAGAGCGTGGCGCGGGCGGCGGTGTCGTCCAGGTGAAAAGGCTGGGGGTCAAACTGCGCAGCAAAGGCTTTGATCTGGGCCTCGTCCATGGCATGTTCGCCACTTGTGAACTGGTCGCCAACAGCAAGGTCGTCGAGGTACCGGGGCTGCAACGCAGCCGCTACAGCGTGCTCAGAGGTGTGGGAAGCGTGGGTGTCCGTCATGGCGTGGCGCTTTCGTTAGGAGATGGAGATGAGTGAACGGGACGCTCAAGCCGCAGCCGGGCGCACCAGCCGGGCTTCGCGAATCGGCAGGTTGACCAGCGCAGCGCCCACGGCCAGCACGATGTCGATGTACCAGACCCAGTCATAGCTGCCGGTGGCCTGGAACACGGTGCCGCCCAGATAGGCGCCAAAGAAGCCGCCGATCTGGTGGGCCAGCATCACGATGCCAAACAGCATGGCCATGTTGGCCGTGCCGAACATCTTGGCAACCAGGCCGACGGTGGGCGGCACGGTAGAGAGGAACGTCACGCCCATCACCGCCGCAAAAATCAGCACCACAGCGGGCGTTTTGGGCGCAAACAAAAAGATCAGCACCGCCAGGCCGCGTGTGGCGTACAGCAGTGACAGCAGTGACTTCATGCGCCAGCGCCCCACGGCCCAACCCATGGCCAGGCTGCCGACGATGTTGAACAAACCGATCATGGCCAACGACCATCCACCAATCTCGGGCGGCAGACCACATGCGGCGATAACACCCGGCAAGTGCGTGGCCAAAAACGCCACATGAAAGCCGCACACCAGGAAGCCTGCCGCCAGATATCGGTAGCTGGGCGTAGCCAGTGCCTGGGCAATCGCCTCGCGTGCCGTCAGCGCCTTCTGGCCCGATGCGGCAGCGGCCTGCGCGGCCATGGCATTGGAGTTGCCCCTGAGCACCCACACCGCAGGCAGCGCCAGCAGCACCAGCACGCCCAGCCACTGCATCGCGCTGGCCCAACCCACAGCAGCCGTCAGGCCGATGGCAATGGGCGCCATGATGAACTGCCCAAACGAGCCACCCGCGTTGACGATGCCGCTGGCCAGCCCGCGCTTGTTGGCGGGCACCAACCGCGCGGTGGCCGCCATCAGCACTGACGGCCCCGCCATGCCCGCGCCGCCTGCGGCCAGCACGCCAATCGCAAAAATCAGCCCGGCCGTGGTGGTCATGTACGGCGTGATGAAGGTGCCCAACGCCACCAGCGCAACGCCCAGCAAGATGACGCGGCCAGTGCCAATGCGGTCGGCCACGGCACCGGCAAAAGGCTGAGTCAGGCCCCACCAAAGCTGTCCAAAAGCAAACGCCAAACTGATACTTCCAATACCCAACGCCGTGGAGGTGTTGAGAGACGAAAGGAACAAGCCCATGGTCTGGCGCGTGCCCATGGTGAGCGCAAAGGCGCCTGCGGCGGCCAGCAGCACCAGCCACAGGGCCAGCGGTGCAGCGGCCTTGGCTGCGGCTTTTGGGGTGCTGCTATTCGTCATGGCCTGCCTCCTGCGCGGGCAGCGCCGCCAGCAAGTCTAGAGAGTCGTCCACCAGCGCGTGCAGCGCCATCACGCGCTCCAACCCCAAGGTTTCATTCAGCGTCAGTTGGGCCGCCTTCCAGTGGCGCTTGGCCTCGGCGCGCTTGTCGCGGCCCGCGTCGGTGATGTGGACCAGGCGGCTGCGGGCGTCGGCACCCGCCTCCAGCGTCACCCAGCCCGCATCGACCAGTGGGCGCAGGTTGCGGGTCAACGTGGAGGCGTCCAGCTTCATGGCCACCGCCAGGTCACCCGGTCGAATGGGCCCGAGCGTGAGCACATGCGACAGCAGCGAATACTGCGTGGTCTTGAGCCCGCACTTGGCCATCTCGGCGTCGTAGTGATTGGCCACCCGGCGCATGAGCTGGCGCAATTTGAAGTTGGTGCAGCCCTGCGGCAGCGCCATGGTGACTGGCGGTTCTGCAGGTTCAAGGGTGGTGTGTTCGGCTTGCATGAATTTGATTGTATCTGCAATAATTGCATATGCAATACTTTGATATCAATCCCCACGACAACGAGGAAACCCCATGACCCAACACAACCACCTGGAAGACTGGCTCGCCCAAGAACGGGAGATATTGGCCCGGCTGGATGCTGGCCCCGGCCCAGGCGTGGCCAGCCGAGAGCAGATCGCGCACTTGAACGGGCTGCAGCAGATGCAGGCCATGCTGCGCGGTGAGCTGCCCTACGCCGCCATCGCCAAGACGCTGGATTTTTTGATCGTTGAAGCGGGCGAAGGCACCGCCATCTTCCAGGGCACGCCGCGCGCGGAGCACCTCAACCCCATGGGCACCGTCCACGGCGGCTGGTTTGCCACCTTGCTCGACTCGGCCCTGGGCTGCGCCGTGCACACGCGCATGGAACCCGGGCGCGGCTACACCACGGCCGAGCTGGGCATCAACCTCGTCAAGGCCATCACTCCCAAAGTGCAGCGCGTGCGGGCCGAGGGTCGCGTGATCCACTCTGGCCGCCAACTGGCCACGGCCGAAGCCCGCCTCGTTGGGCCGGACGGCACGCTGTACGCCCACGCCACCACCACCTGCTTGGTTTTTGACTTGCCTGCACAATCGAAAGGATGAAATTCCTCCACACGATGCTGCGCGTTGGCAACCTTCAACGCTCGATTGATTTCTATACCCAAGTGCTGGGCATGCAACTGCTGCGCCAGTCCGAGAACCCCGAGTACAAATACTCGCTGGCGTTTCTGGGCTTTGAGGGCGGCAACCCCGGCCAGGCCGAGATCGAGCTGACCTACAACTGGGGCACCGAAAGCTACGACATGGGCACGGCCTATGGCCACATTGCGCTGGGTGTGCCAGATGCGTATGCGGCTTGCGAAAAGATCAAGGCCTCGGGCGGCAATGTGACGCGCGAAGCAGGCCCCGTCAAGGGCGGCACCACGGTGATCGCGTTTGTGACCGACCCGGACGGCTACAAGATTGAGCTGATCCAACGCGCTGAAGGTACTGGCGGCGCAGGTCTGCGTTGACCGACACCCAGCCATTTACTATTAAATTTATAGCTAATAGCGCTTTATGGATAAGCGCTAGACGCCAATTTGACCAATAAAAAACCCGGCGCTGCCGGGTTTTTTATTGAGCGACCTGCTGAAGGTCGCTGCGCGTTACAAGGCGTGCATCACGCGGCCAGCGCCACTTCCACGCGGCGCGCTTCGGCGTTGCTGCCGGTGGCCGTGGTGACTTCGGGCTTCTTCAGCTCGATCTTGTCTTCGGCCACGCCCAGGGCCTTGAGCGCATCGCGCACGGCAAACGCGCGTTGTTTGGCCAGTTCTTCGTTCATGGCGGCATCGCCCGTGGCGTCATGGAAACCCGACACCACAGCCTTCTTGCCTTCGGCCACACCCTTGACCACATCGGCCAGGGCTTCGTTAGCGCCAGCAGCCACGTCGGCTTTGGCGGTGGCAAAGTAGAACTTCACGACACCGTTTTCAACCCGCACGCTGGCGGCGTCGGCGTCGGTAGCAGCAGCCGGGTCAGCCACCACGGCAGCTGGCGCGTTGCTTGCAACAGCGGTGGTTGCAGGGGCCGCGCCCTTGCTGCCCATTTGCTTGACCACCACTGTGCCCACCACCACAGAGATCACCAGCGCCAGCAGCGCGAACAGAAACCCCAAGGCAAAACGTTGTTGGCTGTCGTCGTCAGAACTGGACATATGAAAGACCCCTTTTGTGGTGGTGATGGTGAGAAAGAAACAAAGAACCGCCGCCGCATTGAAACCTGCAGTGCAGAAGCCCCAGAGCGTCGAAGCAAAGCTTTCGATTGTAGAGTGACCGTATGACGAATCTCCCCGCGCCGCTGCGAGACCCGGCCCCAATGCTGGAGCGCGCCCTCAACGAATGGGGCGGCCACCAGGACCTGTGGGTGTTTGGCTATGGCTCGTTGATCTGGCGGCCCGACTTTGACTACGCCGAACGCCGGGCCGCCAAAGTACATGGCTGGCACCGGGCGCTCAAGATGTGGAGCCGCATCAACCGCGGCACCCCCGAATGCCCGGGCCTGGTGTTTGGCATGCTTTCGGGCGGCAGCTGCAGGGGCATGGTGTTCCGGGTGGACAAGGCGCATGCCCGGCAGGTCCTGATTAACCTGTGGCAGCGCGAAATGATCACCGCCGTGTACGACCCGCGCTGGCTCACCTGCCAGACCCCACACGGCCCGGTGCAAGCGCTGGCCTTCACCCTGTCGCGCAAAAGCCCCAACCACACGGGTGAGCTGCCCGACCACGAATACTGCCGAATTTTTGAGCAGGCCAGAGGGCGTTATGGCACCACCATCGACTACGCCCAGGCCACCTACGACGAGTTGCGCAAACACGGCATCCATGACCAGGCGCTGGCCCGTTTGATCGCGCTGGCAAAAAAAGAGGTGTAGTTCAAGCCCTGCGCAGATAGGATGGCGTGCCACCGCTTGCGGCCACCCGCCAAGTTCTACGGTGTTCCTCTGTCGTCCATGTTTTAAGGAGATTGGGCCATGAAAGTTCGTTTCACCCTGTCGATTCTTGCGTCCGTTGCTGCACTGGCCCTGGCTGGCTGCGCATCTCACCATGTCGATGCCCGTGCCACCGCCAAACTGGAGCCCACACGCGGCAATACCACCAGCGGTACGGTCACTTTTGCCCAGACCCACGATGGCGTGCGCGTGTCCGGAGAAATTCGCGGCCTCAAGCCCGACGCCGAACACGGCTTTCACGTTCACGAAAAAGGTGACTGTTCCAGCGGCGACGGCATGAGCACCGGCGGGCACTTCAACCCCACGGCCAAGCCCCACGGCAACCACGGCGCAGGCGAGCACCACGCGGGTGACTTGCCCAGCCTGAAAGCCGACAAGTACGGCGTAGCAGCATTCAGTTTTACATCGAAAAGCATCAGCCTGACGCGCGCGACGACCGAGGTCATCGGCAAGGGCTTGATCGTTCACCGCGACCCCGACGACTACAAGACCCAGCCCACAGGCAACGCCGGCCCACGCCTGGCTTGTGCCGTGATCACGGCGGTGAAGTAGCCACCTGCGAGGCCGGTTTCACATGACTTCATTGCTGAGTCGGCTTCCATCGACTTGAAACCGTCCACGCTGAGCTTGTCGAAGCGCCGCGCAAGGCTTCGACAAGCCTGTCTCTGTCTATGAGGCGGGTAGCCAGTTACCTCCGCGCCACCAGCAACCGCTCGGCGCGGTCCAGGTCCTGCACGGTGTCCACATCGGTCACCGTGCCCACATCGTCCACATCGACCAAACGCACCCTGCCCTGCTGCGCCTGCTGGCGCACCACGCTGGCAGCGCCCTGCTCTCCTTCCAGGGCCAGCAGCCCGGGCAGGCACTCCGCTGCAAAACCCACGGGGTGGCCGCGCTCGCCCTGGTGCACCGGCACCGCCACTGCGCAGTCCGCCAGGGCAGCGGCGACGGTGCGCAGCGTTTCGGGCAGCACCAGCGGCAAGTCCCCTGGCAAGACCAGCCAGCCCGGTGCGTCCGATGTAGCGCGCACGCCTGCTGCAATCGAATCCCCCATGCCTGGATGCCCCACGTCCTCGACATGCCAAGGCAAACCACTGGCGCGCACGGCGGCCAGGGTGTGCTCCAGCACCGTCTGTCCCGCCAACGAAGCGCGCAGCTTGTGCACCACGCCGCCCGATGCCGCAAACCGCTCGCCCCGGCCCGAGGCCAGGACGAGCACCACCGGCTGGGCGAGCGATGGAGCTCCGGGCGCTGTTGCCATCACGCCAGCTTGAACGGCAGCTCGCGCGGGGTCTTGCCCGTGAGCTTTGCAATGGCATTGGCAAACGCAGGCGCCAGCGGTGGCAACCCAGGCTCGCCCATGCCCTTCGGTGGGTCGGCACTCGGCACGATGTGCACCGTCACCTGCGGCATGTCGGTGATGCGCGGCACCGCAAAGTCGCCAAAGTTGCTTTGCTCCACCACGCCATCCTTCAGCGTGATGGCGCCGCCGGGCAGGCACATCGACAGGCCCATCAGCGCCGCGCCCTGCACCTGGGCTTCCACGCTTTTGGGGTTGACCACCAGGTTGCAGTGCACACCGGCGGTGATGCTGTGCAGCTTGGGTGTGCCGTCCTTTACGGAGGCTTCGACCACATAGGCCACCACTGACTCAAACGACTCGTGCACCGCCACGCCCCAGGCGCGGCCTGCCGCCAGCTTCTTCTTGCCATAGCCCGACTGGGCCACGGCCAGCTGCAGCGCCGCCTTGTGGCGCGGGTGCTTGTCACCCATCAAGGCCATGCGATAGGCCACGGGGTCTTGCTGGGTGGCGCGGGCCACCTCGTCGATCAGCGTCTCCATCGCGTAGGCCGTGTGGGTGGAGCCCACGCTGCGCCACCACAACACCGGCACGTTCACATCCGGGTGGTGCACCGACAGCTTCATGGGCACGTCGTAGGGCTCCCTCATGCCCTCCACCGCCGTGGCGTCGATGCCGTTCTTGACCATGAAGGCCTCGAACGGCGAGCCCTTGGTGATGGACTGGCCGACGATGGTGTGGTCCCACGCCAGGATCTTGCCCTTTGCATCAAACCCGATTTCGGCGCGGTGCACATGCATGGGGCGGTAGTAGCCGCCCTTGATGTCGTCCTCGCGGCTCCACAGGGTGCGCACCGGGGCGGTGATGCCCGCCGTGCGCGCTGCCTTGGCCACGCCGCAGGCCTCCACCACGTAGTCGCTGGTGGGAATGGCACGGCGGCCAAAGCCACCACCGGCCATCTGCGTGTGCACCTTGATGTTCTGCGGCTGCAGGCCCAGCGTTTTGGCGGCGGCCATGGCGTCCAGGCCGGGCATTTGGGTGCCCATCCAGAGTTCGGCCTTGTCACCGTCGAGTTTGACGGTGCAGTTCAGCGGCTCCATGGGCGCGTGTGCCAGGTAGGGGAAGACGAACTCGGCGCTGATCTTCTGGGGTGCCCCTGCCAGCGGCGCCATGTCGGCCTGCATGGCCACGTTGCCAGGCTTGGTGGCCAGCTCGCGGTACTGGGCCAGCAGCGCCGTGGTGTCGGGCTTGCCGACCGCGCTGGTGTCCCACTCCACCTTCAGCGCGTCGCGCGCCCTGCTTGGCAGCCCAGTAGCCATCGGCCACGATGGCCACGCCCTCGCCGCCCCGGTCGGTGGGCACGCGCAGCACGGCCTTCACGCCCTTGATGGCCTTGGCGGCGCTGTCGTCCAGCGATTTGAGCTTGGCGCCAAACACGGGCGGGCGCGCCACCACGGCGGTCAGCATGCCGGGCAGGCGCACGTCAATGCCGTAGTCCTGCTGGCCGCTCGACTTGGCCTTGGCATCCAGCCGCCCTGTGGGCTTGCCGATGAGGCGGAACTGCTTGGGGTCTTTCAGCGCGACCTTTTCGGGCACGGGCTGCTTCATGGCCGCTTCGGCCAACTGCGCCGTAGCCCAGCTTCTTGCCGCCGGGGCCGACGACAAAGCCGTTGCTGGTGCGCAGCGCCGACGCATCCACACCCCACTGCGCCGCAGCGGCCGACACCAGCATGGCCCGGGTGCGGGCGCCCAGTTCGCGGTACTGGGTGTACGAGTTCTTGATGGAGTTGGAGCCGCCCGTCAGGTGCATGCCAAACGCGGGGTCGACATAGGCCTGGTTGGCATCGCCGTGCACGCTGCGCACCTTGCTCCAGTCGGCATCCAGCTCTTCGGCCAGGATCATGGGCAGGCCGGTCTGCACGCCCTGGCCAAAGTCCAGCCGGTTGATGGTGACGGTGACCGTGCCATCGGCGTCGATGCGCACAAAGGCGGAGGGTTGCTCGAACGGTTTGAGGCCAGCAGGCGCGGCCGCGGCGCCGGTGGCTTGTGCACCGGCGACCAGCGGAAACGCGCCCAGCGCAAAACCCGATGCGGCGGACACCTTGAGAAAGGTGCGCCGCGCCAAGCCATCCAGGCCGTCCACTGCAGCGGTTACTCCTGAATTGGTAGCTGCTTGCGCTTTATCCATAAGCGCTAGCAGGTGTTTTGGCATAAAAAGATGGGCTTGGCCCTGCAGCGTATTGGTGTCGAAGTGCATGGTGTTCTCCTTCAATCAAGCCAGGGTCTTGGCAGCGTCATGGATGGCGGCGCGGATGCGCACATAGGTGCCGCAGCGGCACACATTGCCCGCCATGGCGGCGTCGATGTCGGCGTCGGTGGGTTTCTTCTTGCCTTGCAGCAGCGCGGTGGCGCTCATGATCTGGCCGCTTTGGCAGTAGCCGCACTGCGCCACGTCGTGCTTGACCCAGGCTGCGTGCACGGCCTTGCCCACCTTGTCGTTGGTGGTTACCGCCTCGATGGTGGTGATCTTCTGGCCCGCTGCCGCCGAAATGGGCGTGATGCACGAGCGGATGGGCGCGCCGTTCAGGTGCACGGTGCAGGCCCCGCACAAAGCCTGGCCGCAGCCAAACTTGGTGCCGGTCATGCCCAGCGTGTCGCGCAGGGCCCAGAGGATGGGGGTGGATTCATCGGCATCCACAGCCGTGTCTTTGCCGTTGATATTGAGGGTAGGCATCGTGAGGTTCTCCGTGGGGAAGTTGCTGTTGTGTGGTGGGAGGCGGTTGAACAGAAAGGGATGGTGTCAGCGACGCCATCGGCCATGAAACGGGTGGAGCGTGGTGAGTGGCATTTTTAAGAGAATATAAATTCGACTAAAAGATCAACTCTTGTTGGGGCAAAGTGCATCGCTATATCTCGCTCAGCTTCTTAGGCCTTCAAGGCGTCCCAGCACAGCCCAAAAGCCATCTGGTGCACGGCCTCGTCGTCGGGCAACACCTTGGTGCGGATCAGGTTGCCCGTCTCGCGCACTGAGCCCACCAGGCTGGCCGTGAGCAGCGGTATGGGCACCGCCTTCAGGATCTCTTGCTGCTGCCCCTCTTCCATCAACGCAAAAAAGCCGGCCATCAGGCGGGTCGAAAATTCGCGGTTGCCGTCGGTGAACCAAGGCGAGTTGTAGTACTGCTCCTGAAACACCACCTCGGCATACTGGTCCAGCCGGTGCCGCAACAGGTTACCCCAGGCGCGGCGTACGCGTGCGCGGTAGGGCATGCCGGGCACGATGCCGTCCATGATGCGCGCGGCTGTCACCGTCTTGGCATCCTGGTAAAGCTGGCTGATGAGTTCATCCTTGGACGGGTAGTACACATACAGCGTGCTGGTGGCAATGCCTGCCGCGCGGGCAATGTCGGCCAGGGTCAGGCCGCTCAAGCCGGTCTGGGCCACCAGATCGAAGGTGGCCTGGGCAATGGCGCGCTGCTTCTCGTCGTCTTTGGGTTTCATCGGTGGGGCAATATAAGCGAATATCCATTCGACAACAACGGGGCGCGGGCATCACCCCGAAAGGCGGCTGTTTTCCCGCAAAGTCGGCGTGCACAATCGCATGCATGACCACCTCCATCGCCGACCTTCGCAAGAGCTACGAGCGCGCCGAACTCAACGAAGACGCCTCGCACGCCGCACCCCTGCAGCAGTTTGACCAGTGGCTGAAAGAAGCCATCAGCGCCGAAGTGCCCGAGCCCAACGCCATGACCCTGGCCACCGTGGGCAGCGACATGCGCCCCAGCACCCGCATCGTGCTCATCAAGGGCTATGACGAGCGCGGCATCGTCTGGTTCACCAACTACGACAGCCGCAAGGGCCGCCAGATTGCGGGCAACCCCTACGCGGCGCTGCAATTTCATTGGGTGGAGTTGGAACGCGTGGTGCGCATCGAAGGCGTTGTGGAGAAGGTCAGCGACGAAGAAAGCGACGAATACTTTGCCAGCCGCCCGCTGGATTCCCGTATCGGCGCCTGGGCCAGTCCGCAAAGCCAGGTTATCTCCGGCCGGGGCGTGCTGGTGGCAAACGCCGCCAAGTACGGCGCGCAATTCATGCTCAAACCACCCCGTCCGCCGCACTGGGGCGGCTATCGCTTGAAGCCCGACCAGTGGGAGTTCTGGCAAGGGCGCAAGAGCCGTCTGCATGACCGGTTGCGGTACCGGCTGGATGGTGGCGAGTGGGTACGGGAGCGGCTGGCGCCCTGAAGGCAACCCGCGCCTGTCGCTAGAACAATCACCAGAGAGGTTCAGCCCTGTTCTCCCACATCCACATCGGCGTCACCGACTTCGACCGCGCCCTCGCCTTCTACCAACCCGTGATGGCGGCACTGGGCATTGCGCCGCGTTTTGTTGACGCCACCCAACCCTGGGCCGGATGGCAAAGCCACCCCAACCCGCGCCCTCTTTTTCTCATCGGCCGCCCCTTTGAAGGTCTGCACGCGCCGGGCAACGGCCAGATGACGGCCTTTGCCGCCAGCACCCGTGCGCAGGTGGACGCCGTACACGCGACGGCCATCGCCCACGGCGGCCGTTGCGACGGGCCGCCCGGGCTGCGGCCGCAGTACCACGCCCACTACTACGGCGCGTATTTCAAAGACCCGGATGGAAACAAGCTGTGTGTGGCTTGCCATGCGGCGCCCGACGTTTCAGCGTCTGACTAACCAACCTGGCCGTAAAAATGTCGTCCGCCCTCGCCTTTGCCCCCCTTGTCCTGTTGCCCGTGGTGCTGACCGTGTCTGTCAAAGCCGCCGCCTGGGTGTTCAAACGCACGCAACTGGGATGGGGCCATGCGTTTGGCTACGGAGTCATCGCCAGCGTGGTGAACATGGCGGGGATGCTGACGGCCCGCATGCCAGCGCCACCTTCAATCCCCCTGCCCGTGTTGGCAGCCATCAGCTTGCTGGCGTTGCTCGCGCTGGGCGGTTGGTACCTGGCGCCGCGCGCCAAGACCGCTGCGGGCGACGCTTTGCGGTTCAAAGGCGGCGTTGTTGTCTGCCTGATCGCCTGGCTGCTGCTTGTTGCGGTGTCGGTCGCCATCTTCTTTGCCAGCGCCTTGGTCATTTGAACCAGCGGGTTTCGGTGGCGGCTACCCCGCCACCCACCGCGTCACCGCCAAAATCACCACCGGCATCGTCAGCAACCCCAATGCGGTAGACACCGCCACGCTCGCCGTCACCTCGTCTTCTGCCACCGCATAACGCTGCGCAAACAAGAACACATTGGCCCCCACCGGCAGCGACGCCGCCACGATCATCACCGCCAGCGGCATGCCCGACAGGCCCAGCGCCAGGCCCAAACCGGCCAGCACGATGGGGTGCACCACACACTTGACCAGCGCAATGCGCATGGCGGCCTTGAAGTGGTGGCCGACCTTGGTAAACGCCAGCGTCACTCCCACCAACAGCAGCGCAATCGGCCCCAGCGCCTGGCCCAGCAGCAGCAAGGGTTTGTCGACCACCTGGGGCACCACCAGCCCGGTCTGCGCAAACAGCAGGCCCGCAATGATGGGCAGCGGCACCGGGTGCACGATGCCGTTGCGGATGGCCTGCAGCACCGTGCGCCACATGGGTTGCTGTGCCGCGCCGTCCCGCCCGGCGTTTTCACGGGCAGCGGCCAGTTCAAACACCACGGTGGCGGCGGTCAGAAGGATGAGCGAATGCACCGAGATCAGCGTGAAAAGCGTGACCAGCCCCGCATCGCCAAACACCAAGCCCACCAGCGGCACGCCAATCATCAGCGTGTTGCTGAACGTGTTGGCCAGCGCACGCGCCGCCGCCAGCGTGTTGAAGCCCTGCAGCGCCAGCGTGGCCGCGTACACGATGCCAAACGCCACAAAGTAAATGCCCACCGGGCCAAAGTTGAGGTCTTCGATGTGCACCGTGCTCATGGTGCGAAACAGCAGCGCGGGCGTGAGCACCATGAACACCAGGTTGGCCAGGTCCTTCACCGCGGTGGCCCGGATCCACTGGCGCCGCCCCACATAAAAGCCGATGGCAATGAACAGGATGACGGGGATCAGCGAGGTGAAGACGGGCGAGTTCAAGGTGCGGTGGCTCGGTGGGCAGGCCCGCACGCCGCAAAGCGCAAGGCCTGTTAACTATGATTTTGATAGCTACTAGCGCTTTCACATCAAGCGCTAGAGGTCATTTTCTCTCAAGATTTTTGTGCGCAGCCTGACTCAATAGTCATTCACGACTGACGGGGGGTGCACGGTGGCAGCGACTGGCTACCTTCATCGGGGCATGCCATCACCTCGTGATGAGCGACCAATCACATGGTGGCATATCATTGAGCGCCAAACGGATTGTTACAGAATCGGGGCTGATATCGTCTAGGTGATATGTCACGCTCCCTGCGTCGCTGTATTTGTAGATTGCTATGCGAGTCATACGTTGACTGGAAATAAGACATGGATCATGGGCAACGGCGGCTCTTTCGCGCACTTGGAGTGACCCTGCTTGAACTTCTGATTACGGTCGGGTTGATCGGGGTTCTATCAGCCATTGCCATACCCAGCTACCAAGCGTACCTGCAGCGCGTGAAAATCGCCGCAGCCAAAGCCGACATCCTAGAAATTAGCTACAGGCTTGAACGCTACATGATGTTCAAAAATGCGTATCCGGCCACCCTTTCCGAACTCGGCGCCACGCCGTTGGACCCCTGGGGCGCACCCTATCGCTATCTCTCGATGGACGGAGCCAATGTGGGGCAGAAGCGCAAAGACAGGTCGCTGCACCCACTCAACAGCGACTATGACCTTTACAGCATGGGTCCAGATGGCCAAAGCCAAACTCCATTGACTGCACGCGCTAGCCGCGATGACATCATTCGTGCGAATAATGGAGGTTTCATCGGGGTGGCTGAGGACTATTGAATGCGCTTGACTGCGGCACAAGCCATTTTGCAAAGCCGCGTGGGGCGGCAACTCCTGGCTACATATTTTCGTGCTGGTGGCAGTGCCGGTAGGATTCGTTTCATTGCTGGCATATCAGCTCACCGAATTTGTGGTGCGGCAGTCCGCGTCCCAGCTGAGCAGCGAGGTAGCAAAGGCGGTTGGCATAAACATTGTTGACAGATTGCGTGCAGCTGAAAGTTTGCTGCTTGTTGATGCTCACACGCCAATTGCTGCAAAACAAGGGCGAGGGGAGCTGGCTAAAAGATTAGCCCTGATTTTTTCGAGCGTGGACACCTTGTCTAATTTGGAATATCCAAGCGCTCCGGGCGGGCTTAGCAGTTTGCGTGTGGCCCCTGCTATGGAGCCGGGCATGCCCCCCACAGTGGAACTTATCGTTCCCTTGAAGGCCTCTGCCGTACGTGGCCGCTTCAATGCGGACTACCTTTGGGAAAACGCGCAGTCAGGCACGCACCGACTCTGTTTTTCAAGTGCAGATCTGCCCATGCCCTATTGCTTGGGTGTCTCCGTCACAGATTCCCAAGCACTGCGAACACAGCGCGACATCTTCTTTCAGCCTTATTTCGACTCACCCTCTTGGACACTCGCTACCACCGTCGAACCAGATGTTCGTCGCTACCTTCCCATCGGCGTGGCGGCGCTGGTGGGTAGCGTCGCCGCCATAGCATTTCTTTTGGCAGCCGTGAGCAGTTCGGTGGTGTTGCGCAGAGTGACACGTCCGCTGGACGCCCTTACTTTGGGCACACGTGCTGTGCTGCGCGGCGACTTCACGCCCCAGGTCAAAATCGCCGGGCACCGAAGCGAATTTACAGATTTGGCAGACTCCTTCAATGCCATGGCCGAGGAGGTGGGACGGGATCTGCAGATTTTCCGTCTACTCGCTCAGATGGACCAAGCCATCATCGAGCAACAACCGTTCGGTGAACTAGTGCGACTGATGCTGGCGCATCTTGGTGCACACCAGATGCCACCTCCGGTCAGTGTTATTCAGTGGCCAGTTGGTGCTTCCCAGCCGTTTTTGCTTTCTCTTGGGCCAGATGGCGCCTTGGAGCAGAACGAGACCACGGCTCCTCGTGATTACCGGTTGCCCACAGAGACCATGATCGATGACTCCATCGGAAACGGTGACACGCCTTGGCATCATGTTCTCATCGCAGAGACCAATACGCAGAGCGCGTGGCTGCGCTTAACGCGCTCGCGTGAATTGCCTGAGAGAACCAAAAGAGAACTGGATGCGTTTCGCCAGCGGCTTGCCGTTGCCTTGCACGCAGAACAGCATGAGCAACAACTGCGCGAACGCGCTACGCAAGACAGTCTGACGGGCCTTCTCAACCGGTTTGGTCTGCTTGAAGCCATTGACGAGCTAACGCAGCTGAGCGATGAGTTCGCCCCTGCCACACAACCTCCACTCATGCCATTCGCGGTGGTGTATATGGACCTCGACGGGTTCAAGGAAGTCAACGACGCGTATGGGCACGATGTGGGCGACTGCGTGCTCAAAGAGGTGGCCGCCCGTTTGCGCCTCTGCTTGGGTACCCGAGCGCTTGCCATGGCTCGTCCGGGAGGAGATGAATTTGTTTTTGTCCTCGCCGCAGATGCCCAAGGGGTGTTTCGATCCGACATAGAGACAGTCCGCAAAGCGGTGCAAGCGCCATACAGCGTGCCCCCGCGCATCCTGCCGCTAGCAGCCAGCATGGGTGTTGCCTTGTTTCCAGAACATGGTGCTTCGCGCGACGACCTGCTCAAACATGCTGATTTGGCTATGTTCAGCGCTAAAGGCGCTGGCCGAAATGCCTTGGTGGAGTTCCAGCACGCGCTGGCGACGCAGCTCGTCGAACAGCAGGCGCTTCGGCACGACTTGCGTGAATCGCTGATCCAGCAGCAAATGTTTGTAGTGTTCCAGCCCCGCGTACGTTCTGGCGATCGGCAGATTGCATCAGTCGAAGCGCTCCTGCGCTGGCGCCACCCCGACAAGGGTCTGGTCTCGCCCGATGTCTTCATTCCACTGGCCGAGGAGTCAGGGTTCATTCTCGATCTGGGCCTGTGGGTGCTGCGCGAAACCCTGAAGCAGTTTGTTCGCTGGCGCGCAGACCCGCAGGTTCCAATTCGGCAAATCTCGGTCAATCTATCGCCAGTCCAACTCGCTGACCCTGCTTTCCCACGCGCGCTGCTGGAATTGCTGCAGGAGTTTGAGATACAGGTTGGAGAGCTTGAGTTGGAAATCACCGAAGGCGCCCTCATTCAGGACGTCGAGGTTGCAGTTGAACGGCTGGCCGCTCTTCGAGCGCACGGCGTTTCCATTGCATTGGACGACTTCGGCGTCGGGTATTCCGCCATGCGGTACCTCAGTCGTTTACCGTTCGACACGCTCAAGATTGACAAGAGTTTCGTATTCGCCTTCGGAGTTGAACGCCCCGCGCTGGCAATCGCCACCGCCATCGTCGCCCTAGCCAAAGCGCTGGACAAGCGGGTGGTAGCGGAAGGCGTTGAGACTTTGGTGCAAGCAGATTTGCTGCAAAGCCTCGGCGTGAACGAACTGCAGGGATACCTTTACGGCAAGCCGCAGACCGCCGTAGAGCTTGAGCATCTCTGGAGCGGCCTTCGATTTTGATCCGTGGATGTGAAAAGCGGGAAAGGGTAGTTAACCGGCGTTTTTGTCGTGCCACACTCCGCGTTAGCGATACCGCCGTTTAAAACCCAGAAGAATATTAAACGCTCAGCCAAATGCAGGTTGGGTTATACTCGGCGGCGTTGCAGTCACGGCTCTCTTGACGCGTGCAGTCACCGCAACACCTGCCCAGAGGCGCAAGTCTCCCCACGCAGGCCGCCTTTTGCGACCTTTGTTTTGTCGCCCTGTGGTCTGTAGAGCTGCAGCCAACCGAGTCCACTTGATGCTCACGCAGGTCGCTTTCCAAGCCTGCGCATCCTGATTGAACAAGATTTCAAAGACCGCCATTTCCATGGGCCAGTACGTCGTTTCGCCCGCGACACACCCGACCGACTGTGGCCGCTTTCGCGCCTCCTTCTCGGTCCATCGCTCACAGGGCAACGGCAGCTACTGCCGTGTGTTCCGCTTTGACAAGAGCCTTTGCCTCGCGCGAAGCCGCCCGGCTCTTTGCCGTCACCCAGGGCTGGCTGCAAACGTGCATGCCGCACCCGCCCACGTGCTGACCGGCAGGTCCCTGAATTGATTTGTTCACTGGTGATGTTGACCTGCCCACGCAGATCCAACAACATCCATCCACCCCTTCCCGACCGCTGCGGACTCCCAATCCGCACACCCGCACCCCGACGGTGCGCCATTCGTTGCACACCAAAATCCAGAAAGGCTCTACTTCCATGAGCAGCAAAATTTACGTGGGCAACCTGCCCTACTCCGTGACCGATTCCAGCCTGAAAAGCAACTTCGCCGAGTTTGGCGGCGTGTCGTCCGCCAAGGTCATGATGGACCGCGAAACCGGCCGCTCCAAGGGCTTCGGCTTTGTGGAAATGGCCTCTGCCGAAGTCGCCCAGGCCGCCATCACCGCCCTGCACGGCATGTCCGTCGACGGCCGCTCGATCGTCGTGAACCTGGCCCGTCCCCGCGAAGCAACTGGCAGGCGCTCGGGCGATGGCGGCGCGAGCGGCTACAGCGCTAGCCGAGCCGCTCGGACGTCGGCTATGGCACGGGCGGCTACGGCGGCGGTCGTTACTGATTCGACCCGGTAACCACCGTGTGAGAAAACCGGCTCTGTGGAGCCGGTTTTTTTTCGCCCGAGTGCCAGGCGGAGGTTGGGCCTAGTTCACTATATTTAAGATAGCTACAAGCGCTTGATACATAAGCGCTAGAGGCCAAAAACATTCAAACTCTGGCGATTAAAATGACCAGCCTGCCCCGCTGCTGCTGTCGGCACGTGAGAGACGCCCACACTCCAAATCTGTGGACAGGCCAACATTTTGGGAAAACAAAACATGACAAGCATCACCGAAGACCTGTGCTTTGTGGGCATAGACGACGAGGGCTACGCGCAAGCGGTTGCCACCGCCAAGGCCTTCAAATATGGCGATGACCAATCGGGCTTTGCTTTTACAGGCAAGGCAACGCTGATGTTCCAGCGTGAACACGAAGAATGGGCCCACGGCGCATTCAGCAGCACACCCCTCATTCGCTTTATTGACCCCATGCAGGGCGCGCCTGACGCACAAGACCCGCAAGATGAAGACTTCCTGCGCGCCGTCAGCGATCGGGTCACGTTCTTGCACGTTCCATCACAGTGCCAAGACATGTTGGTCGATGACGTGTGGGGTATCGACTGCGAGTTTTTGATGTTTGCCATGCCCCACCCGCAGGACGAAAGCGCAACGGCCTGGCTG
Organism: uncultured Gammaproteobacteria bacterium; assembly: GCA_963784815.1. GTDB lineage: Bacteria > Pseudomonadota > Gammaproteobacteria > Burkholderiales > Burkholderiaceae_C > Acidovorax. Next base: position 49,147 of record CAWATB010000022.1, read on the forward strand.
CTCATCCCGGGGCCCGACAACCGCGTCATCTCGTCCCGGCAGACCGTGCAGGACTACCAATTTGCAGAGCTGAAGAACGCCGCCACAACGCTGGGTTTTCAAGACTCCGAAGAGCCCAAGCTGCACTGAAGCGCTGAAGCCAGGTTGCTGAACGGTCCCTGCAGTCGGCCGCTCAGCATTTGCGTTCTACCAGCCTACAGGTGGAAATCGCCCGCAGCTTCTGGCTGATAAAGCACTTTCTCAATCCGGATATGGCGGGTCCGGTCGTTCAGGCGCCAGTCAAACGCATCGCCCTCCTTGTAGCCCAGGATCGCCATGCCAATGCCGGAGCAAATCGACAGCTTCCCGGCACGTGTCGTCCGCGTCCTCGGGGTAGACCAGCGCCACTTCCACATCCTCATCATCCAGCCGCACCAAGGCCCTGGAGTTCATCGTGACGACGTCAGGCGCCACCTGCCGCGAGTCGACCACGATGGCCCGCTCGATCTCATGCTCCAGCTCGAAAATATCGGGTGTTTGCTCGACCGCGAGCAAGCTTGTGAGCCTGGCTTTGTCGATTTCGGTGATGTGGATATCGGTGGCGTAATCCGCAGGGCTCTCGCGCAGAAGCTGGAGATAACGGTTCGACGTGATCGAGAACGAGTGGGTGGAATGGGACTGGCTCTCCAGCAAAAACCCACAGTGCTCAAAGGCCCTCAACGAGCGTGTGTTGTCTGCGTGGATCTTGGCGATGAGCTTCTCGGCCCGCATGTCGAAAAAAGCCAGCTTCATGCCTTCGCGAAGGGTGCTGACCCCCAGCTTGCGCCCCCAGTTGTCGCGGTTGCCGATCACCAGCACCATCTCGCAGTCCGTGCCCGACTTGACCAGCCGCACGAAGCCTACGGGCACGTCGTGCCGGTCGTAGGCCATGAAGAAACGGCCACCCTGGTTGAAAAAATGGGTCAGCGTCGGCATTTGCACCCGGCCGACGACCTGTTCAATGAAGCGGGACACATGGCGCGAATCGCTCAGGTAGCGGGTGACGTCCTCGTCCTCCAACCAGTCCATGAGCTTGAGCGCGTCGGCCCGAGTGATCTCGGGACACAGAGAAATGAAAGGCTTGGTCATATCTTCACCACTGTTGGCTGTAAGAATGAAAGCCCTTCTTGGCGGGCTGAGCGCAGCCACGACGGTTCTTTCGATAAGGCGCGGATTGTAGGACAGTGCGGATGCGGGGATTTGAGACGTTGCTGAACCCGTACGGATGAATGTTGCAAGTGGGGCGTGTTCCGGCTAGGAGCGACGGGCTGCGTTGCGTGCGACGGCCTCGCAGGCAACTGTCCCGACACGCTTTATTGAAACACGCACACACCCAATGACTGACTTTTGGCCCGGTACATGGCGGTGTCTGCAGCGCGCAGGTAGTCGTCGACCGTCGCCAGCCTGGATGCGCTGCTGGCCAATCCGATACTCGCACCACTGAACACAGTGTGCCCGCCAATCACGTAAGGTACTTCCAGGGCGGCGGCAATCTCCTGGGCGCGTTGGCTGGCTTCAGCGGGATCAATGGACTCCAACAGCACGTTGAACTCGTCGCCACCCATGCGGGCGACCAGATCCACCGCCCGCACGCAGGATTCGAGTCGCCGCGCCACCTGTTGCAATAGCTGATCACCCACATGGTGCCCGTAGCAGTCGTTGACGGCCTTGAACCCATTGAGATCCAGCAGCAGCACGGCGAACATCGTGGCTCCATCGCGGGTGGGCACGTCACTACCGTTCACCACGTCGTTCTGGTGCAACGTAATGAGTTGCGCCAGGCGATCGCGGAACAACGGCCGGCCGGGCAAGTTGGTCAGCGCATCGTAGGAGCTGCCACGCTCGGCCAGATCGCTGAGCGACCCCGCCATGCGCACCGCAACGCCGTCTTCAAACTCGGCGAGCCCACGCCAATTGACCCACACCAGCCGTCCCGCCCCGTGGAACGCGCGGAAGTCCACCGAAAAGTTCGGACTGTTTCCCGACAGGTGCCTGCAGTAGGCCTCCTGCACGCGAGAGCGATCCTCGGGATCGATGAGTTGCTCCAAAAAGCGCCAGCCTCCGTCATGCACAAAATCGGCGCTACCCAGCCCGACGATCTGGAGAAATCGCCCGGACACATGCAGGGCGTCCGTTCGCAAGTCCCAGTCCCAGATGCCATCATTGGATCCGCGGGTTGCCAGCGAATAGCGGTTTTCGGAGCGCACCAAATCGAGTTCGGTGTTCTTCTGCTGGGTCACGTCGATCATCAGGCCGATCATGCGGTTCGGCCGCCCCGGCTCGACCACCGCGCGGCACAGATCACGCACCCACACGACCTTGCCCGACTTGGCAATCAGCCTGTAGCTCATCTCGTAGGCATGGCTGTGCGTGGCGTTGTAGGCAGCATCGTCGATCACCAGGGCCTGCGCCAGGTCATCGGGATGCACATGCGCCCGCCAGAAGTTAGGGTCAGCCCGCCACTCCTCGACGGAATAGCCGAACAAGCGCTCGACCTGCGGGCTCAGAAAGGTGTTGCCCACGCCGATTTCAGCCTCCCACACCACGCCGTCAATGGTTTCCAGCAAGCGCAGAAAGCGCTGGCGAACTTCCACCAGCACCTGCTCGGTGACCTCAGTGATCTCGATCAGAACACCCTGGCGGCTGATCACCCGATCTGCCGCATCCGTCTCCGGGTGGAGCTGCAGACGCACCCAGCGATAGTCCGCGTTGGCAAAACGCAAGCGGAACACCGGCATGCCCGAGCGCATGGTGCCGATGTCGTCGGCATGCACAAATTCAAGCAGCGATCTGCCGAGCGCCGACTCCACCGTATGGCCAGTGAGCGTGCACCACGCCGGATTCAGGTAAGTGATCTCCCACAGCGCATCGGTTTGCACCACCGCCTCGGGTAGCAGTTGCAGCAGGTTTGCGGACGGCGTGGGCGTGGTGGGCATGCAGGGCTATTGCAAGATAGGGTCAGATACATACGGACTAACGCTGAACAAGTCCCTCGCGCGTCGCACAACCCGGTTTTGGGCGGCCCGCTACAGGGCAAATCCCATTCCAAAAATCGGGGGCGCGTCATCATCGGGACTCAGGCAGCGTGGCCTTGACGGATCGGAAAATCAACCGCGTAAAACCGAGTATGGCATGCATCCAAGCCGCATTTGGACTCGGTGCTTTGGGTGCTTTGGGTGGTTTTGGGGCCGGGTGTGCAAGCCAGCAGCGCCCTACTCCGCCGCTGGCTCGCTCACATCACGACGGCATCACCCGTCAGAACGCTACCTTCACACCCACCGTCACATTGCGGCCCATCAATGGCGCGGCGTTCTTGATGAACGAGGTGTGCGCATACGCTAGGCGGTCGGTCAGGTTGTTCGCCTTCAGGTACACCTGCCAGGGCGATCCGTTGCTGAACTGGCCGTTGTAGCTGACGCCCAGGTTCAGCATGCCGTAGCCGGGGGTGGCGGTTTCAAACGTTGCCACGCGGTTTTGGCGGGCCACTTGGACCCATTCGACCTGGCCTTCCCATTGCTGCCAGTTGGCGTCCAGACGCACTCCGGCGCGGGTGGCGGGGATGCGAGGCAGCAAACCACCGCCGTCGGCCAGCCGGGCGCGTACGGTGTCGCCAAACAAGGTAACGGCCAGGTTGCGGTTGATGCGCTGGCGCACCTGGCCTTCGATGCCGGTGAAGGTGGCGTCGGCCTGGCTGTACTGCAGCAGTTGCAGGCCATCTACCTCATCGAGCGTGCGGCCGTAGATGTAGTTGTTGATGCGGTTACGGAAAAGGCTGACGCCAAAGGTGGTGTCGCCGCTGGTTTTGCGCAGGCTGACGTCGATGTTCTGCGAGATCTCGGACTTCAGGTTGGCGTTGCCGCGTTCATACGTGCTGGTGGCCATGTGCAGGCCCTGGGCGTACAGCTCTTCGGCCGTGGGGGCGCGGCTGGCGCGGGTGAACGAGGTGCCCACCTGGTAGCCGGGCGTGAACTTCCACACCGCGCCCAGTGATGCCGACGTGCCGTTGTGGCTGCGCTCGATGCCGCTGGTCTGGGCCTCGGCCGTCTGGCGGTCATGGCGCAGGGCGGCTTCAAAGCGCCAGTCGCCCAGGCGGTATTCCTCCAGCGCAAAAAAGCCGAGCTTGCGGGTGATGGTGGGCTCGACGTAGGCCTCTTCACCGTCGGCGGTGAACTTGCGTTGTGAGGTTTGCAGGCCGATGACGCCTTTGAAACCCGCGATGGGTTCGTGTTGCAGCTCGATGCGGGTGTCGTAGGCCTTGTTTTTGAAGGTGGTGCTGATGGCTCCGTCTTCGACTTCGTCGTGCACGTAGTCGGTCACACCGGCGCGCAGGCGCAGGGCCGAGAAACCGGCAAACGGGTTGCGCAGCTCGCCGCGGATGTCAAAGCGCTCGCTGCGCAGGTCGACCACGGGCACGTCGCCGTGTTCGGCGTCGTGGTCATGGTCGTGGCCGTCTTCACCCTCTTCGCCTTCATGAGCTCCGCAGTGCAGGCTGTTGCCGTGGGTGTGGCAGCCTTCAAAGCTGTGGTTGTGGCCGGGCAGACCGTATTTGGCGGTCTGGCGGGTGTAGGCGGCGCCCAGGTAGCCACGGTCGCCCACCCACGACAAGCCCACGCTGCCGGTGTCGGTGCGGTTAAAGCTGCCCAGCACCTTGCGGGTGGGCTCGCCTTCGGGCGCCCAGCCTTTGCCCACGCGGTAGTCGCCTGCGTCGCGCGCCACGCCTTCGACGTGCACTGCCAGGTTGCCGGTGCCACCGGTCAGCGAGAAGGCCCCTGCCCCTTCGCGGGCACCGGTGTTGGCGCGCAGCTCGGCGCTGCCTTCATAGCCCTTTTGCGGGATGGCGGTGGGGATTTTTCCGTCCAGCACGTTGACCACGCCGCCCACGGCGCCGTTACCGTAAAGCAGGGCCGACGGGCCGCGCAGCACTTCGATCTGCGTGGCCAGCATGGGCTCGGACACCACGGCGTGGTCAGGGCTGATGGTGGAGGCGTCGTGCAGCTCGGCGCCATCGCTGAGCACTTTGACGCGGGGGCCGTCCATGCCGCGAATGATGGGGCGGCTGGCACCTGCGCCAAAGTGGCTGCTGGTGATGCCGGGTTCGCTGTTCAGCGTTTCACCCAGCGTGGCCTCGCGGCGGCGCACCAGTTCGTCGCCCTCCAGTACGGTGACGGGGGTGGTCATGTCGTTGGCGCCCAGCTGCAGGCCGCTGGCCGAGACGGTGACGGGGGGCAGGCTGGCGGCGGTGGGCTGGGCATTGGCCTGAGCCTGTGCCAAGCCGGTGCCAGACAGCGTGAGGATGGCGGCCAGCGCCACCGGATGCAGGGCTGGGTGGCGGCGTGCGGTGCGACGAAGTGCGGGGAGGCGATTGGCGCTGTGGTGGGGGCGGATGTGTGTCATGGCTGCAATACAAATTAGGGGGCGTGCCGAGCGGCATGCGGCTGAAGGCATCAGGGCCATCAACCAGCGAAAATATGAATAAAAAGTGCCTCTAGCGCTTATTCATCAAGCGCTAGCAGCTATCAAATCAGGAGTTTTGGTAGTGACGGGCACACGCCACGGCGTGCGCAAAGACTTCAGATCGACGCCGGGGGTCGGACACGCCCTGGTCCAGCGAATCCGTCTGCGGGCGCCGAGCGTTGTCGAAGGGCGTCGACAGGCTCAGCCCGAACGGGGTGCTGCGAATCAGCGGTGCCTGATCAGTTGGGATGCATGTCTGGAGCCACGCGCGGTGCGTGGGGGGTGCTGTGCAGGTTCCGTTTGGTCAACATCCTGCCTGCATGCCCTGCCGCAGATCGAGCAGCAAGGGCAGAACGCATAACGCAGAACGCAGCAGACAGCCTGACCGGCTGAACCCGTCACCCCAGTGGAGGCGGGCCGCGGGCCTGAAAAAGCGCAACATGCCGAGCCGTAGCCGTGGCGGCCGGGTGCACCAGCGGGGCCTGCGTGGGCACCGGCGTGGCAAGCGCTGCTGGCGCGCTGTGCAAGGCGTCGCCCAGCGCGAGCTGGTCGAGCAAGAGGCAGTCGACTGGCGCGTGGTGCGCCAGCAGCGCATCGAGCAGGTTGTGCGCGTGGGCTGGGTGGTTGTGACCTGCTGCCGGGTCATCGGCTTGGGCGGTTGGGGTGCCTGTTGCCGCAGAACCGGCAAGGTTTTGGTTCTGGCTGGAAGCTGCGTCGGCAAACGCCGCCGACGGCGAAAGCGCATGCACATGCAACGCCGGGGCATGCAGGACCTGGTGCAGGCGCCCGAGCGTGGGCACCACCACCAGCGCCACAAGCAGCCACAACAAAGCCGCTTGCGCCCACAGCTGGCGGCTGGTCTGGCCGTGCAAAAGCGCGCGCAGCCCTGCCCTGCGGACCACGGTTTGCGGGGGGGCAAACCGTGCTGTGGGGGCGTGTGTATGGGCGCGGTTGCGGGTCACGGGGCGGGGTTCACTCTACTAATCAGTCAGAAGCGGGGCGCGAAGGATGGCGTGGGTTGCTTCACTTCACCGGCACGGCTTCGACCACGCGGTAGTACAGGCCGTACTGGTCGTTGGTGAGCACGGTGAACTTGCCCTCGACCACCACGGGCTCCATGGAGTAGCGCACGGGGGTTTTGGCTTTCACCTCAATCATGCTTTCCGGCCCGCCGGGAATGCAAAACGAGCAGGTGAGCGGCACCGAGGTGAGCAGAAAGTGCGTCTGCGTGGCCTTGGCGTCCAACGGCATCATGAAACCCTGAAAGCGCTGCACGGTCTTGTCCATGCCCTTTTGCGCATCGTTGAACACGGGCAGGATGCCGTCCTTGGTGGTCTTTTTGGTCAGGTCGGTCAGCACCGACCACGGCACCACGTCGTTGCGCTGGGGCAGCGGCGCGATGGGACTGTTGGGGCTGTGGTAACCGGCGCCCGAACCCGATGGCACGGCAGTGCCTGCGCCCGCAGGCAGCGGCGACGAGAGCACGGGCGCGGCCGTCGATGTGGGCGTGGTCGCCTCCTTGGCCCGCTCAAAAGCGCCGGGCGCGGGCTTGGTGGCGCTGCCCTGCTGCGCCTGTGCGCCGCCAGCCAGCGCCAGTGCGGCAGCCAACCAGGCCAAACGGAGCATCGGGCCGTTGGCGGGTGTGGGGGTCAAGGCGTGGGACATGGCGGGCAACCTCTACAAAGAATGAACAGCGTGGCAAAGCGCGATCAGCGATCAGTGAGCGTGCTTCATGCCGCAGTATTTTCCGATAGCCAGACCCTTGCAGGCGGTCTGGAGTTCCTTCTGGCACACGTCGTGGCCCTTGCCGGATTCGAGGCACTTGGCCGCCGCTTCGTGCGCAGCGGCCATGGCGCGGTGGCGTTCGACGTCGGCCTTGGTTTCTTTGTCATTGTGAGTCTGGGCGTGTGCCAGAGCGCCAACCAGCAGCATAGGGGCCAGGGCGAGTGCGGAGAGAAGCTTTTTCATGAGGTGTCCTTGACGGTGGTGGTGGAAAGAAAACGGTGATTGATACGGACGTGACTGGGTCAGCGCCACCGGGGAACTGGCTTTGCCAGCTCCCTGGAGGCGTCCCCCTTGGGTGAAGACGCGAAGCAACTCAGTGGGGCTTTCATGCTGCGCTCAGCAAATCGGCCACTTCGGTGCGGTAGGCCTGCATGGCAGGCAACAATGCCGCCAGCGCCGCCACACCCGCAGCCAACAGCGGCACGCCCGCCTCGGCCGGCAGCCAAATCCACCCGGTAACGGGCAGCAGCCCCTGCGCCTGCAATGCCCACCCCAGGCCATGGGCCAGCGCGTGGCCCAGCAGCAGGCCCAAAACAGACGCCATGGCAGCCAGCCACAGGGCCTCCCACAGCACCAACCCGGCCACGCGACCTGGGGGGGCGCCCAGCATGCGCAGCATGGCCAGGTCAGCGCGGCGTTCGCGCACGGCGTTCCACAGGGCAATGAAAACACTCAGCGCGGCCACGGCCAGCAGCACGCCGCCAAAGGCGCGCAGCACATCGGCCCCAACGCCCAGCAGGCGCAACAGGCGCGTGACCTCGATGGCGGGCGCGGCCGCCTGCAGGGCGGTGTCGGCGTTGATCTGGCGCGGCAGCGTGATGGCGGCCATGGGCGTGCGGTAGCGCACCAGGGCCACGGTCACTTCACGCTCTTCTTTCAAGATTTCCAGGTCTTCGGGGTCGCTGGCCGTGGCGGTCTCGTGCACCATCCAGACGGATTCGGTGCTGGTCAGGATGAGCCGGTCGAGCACGCAGCCGCAGGGTTTGAGCACGCCGCTCACGCGATACGGGTGGTCGCCGTGCGCATGCCCTCCCCCGCCCAGACCGTGGCTGCCGACAAAGGTGGCGCCCACCAGTGGCGCGTCTGCGTGGCTGGCTTTGACAATACCGCGCGCCACGCTGGCGCCCAGCACCGCATCCATGGGTTGCTGCCACAGCGCACCTTCGGCCAGCGTGGCGTCGTAATGCTTCACGTAGTCTGGCGTGGTGCCGACGATGCGATAACCCTGGTAGCTGTCGCCCAGGCTGAGCGGAATGACCTGCGCCACCAACGGGTTCTTCTGCAGTGCCTGTACCTCTTGCAGCGGTATGTTGCCGGTGGGCGCGTCGATGTGGAACACCCCCGCCAGAATCAGCTGCAGCGGACTGCCCTTGGCGCCCACTACCAGATCAATGCCCGCAAGGTCGCGCTCGAACGCCTTGTCGAGCTGTGTAGCCACCAGCAGCACCAGGGTAATGGCGGCCAGGCCCAGCGTGAGCACCAGCAGGTTCAGCACAGCCGCCAGGGGCCGGGACCACAGGTAGCGCCAGGACAGGCGGGCGAGTTTGAAGACTCCTGAATTCATAGCTGCTCGCGCTTATCCAATAAGCGCTGGGCGCCAATTTCATTCAAATTTAGCGTTTGCACACCGGACAGGGCCTGGACCACACGCTGGTCGTGTGTGGCAATCACCAGGCTGGCATCGCAGGCCACGGCGCTTTGCTGCAGCAGCGCCAGCGCGTCGGCGGCGGCGTCATCGTCCAGACTGGCCGTGGGCTCGTCGGCCAGCAGCACCTGCGGCGCCAGCAGCACCGCCCGCGCCAGCGCCACGCGCTGCGCCTGCCCGCCCGAGAGCTGGTGCGGCTTGCGGGCGGCCAGCTCGGCCACACCCACTTGTGCCAGCGCACGCGTCATGGCCGCATCGTCGCGCGGCAGCCCGGCGGCAAAGTACACCAGCGCAAGGTTGTCCGCCACCGTGAGCGCGCTGCTGAGGTACAGCTTCTGCGGCAAAAACCCGATGCTGCGCGCGCGCCAGGCATCAATTTCAGCCCCTCGCTGCGTGCCCAGTTGGGTGCCCGCCACAAACAGATCACCCCCGCTCGCCCCGCGCAGCCCGGCCATCAGCGACAGCCACGTGGACTTGCCCGAGCCCGAGCGCCCGCGCAGCAACAAGGTGCCGCCTTGGCGCAGGTCCACATCGGGGAAGCGCAGCGGCGCGGCGCCGTCCGTGGCATAGGTATACGAAAGGCCCCGGGTGCGGATCATGCGGCGGCCCCCTCCGCCGGGTGCGCACAGTCTGCACAGCGCCCATGCACCGCAATATCTACCGCCAGGCTCTCATGGCCCGCGGTGGCCAGCGCCTGGAGCACCTGTTTGAGCGCGGTCTGCACCTTGGCCGAGCCTTGGGAGAGGCGGAACTGGCGGTGGCAGTCGTCGCATTCAAATCTGGGAGCGGCGCCCTCTTCGCCCTGAGGTGCGAGTGCGTAACGTGTGACGCGGGCTGCGTCCACCTGCTTGTGCAGCAGGCCAGCAGCGGCAAAGCGGTCGAGCAGGCGGTAGACGGTGACTTTGTTGACGGGGGCGCCGGCGGTGGCGAGGGCTGTCTCTACTTCGGGTTCGGTGAGTGCTGCGTCAGGACGAGCCTCATACAACTGCGCGAGCGCCCGTGTGGCGCGGGTGGCGCGCATGCCGTGGGGAAGTCTCCAAGCGAGGTCGGTATGCATGAAATAGGAGGTCGCAAACGCAATCGAGTTGCATTATGCACAGACAAAAATGTCTGATTGGTCGAATAGCCCTTTTACCGTATGGAGCCTGATCGCCCTATCCGGGAACCAAAGGGGTTGGCGTTTCTGGTTCGTGGTTCCTCAGCTACGAACGCGCACGACCGCACTGAAAAGAGCTTAGGTAGAGTGTCGCTAAGCGGATGCACGATTTGTTATCAACACAGCGCTCATCTGCCCGTCCACTCCGGCCATTGCCAGGCCAAAGTCACTAACCAACCAGCCGACAACCGCCATGAGAATATTGGTATGCGCATTTCTCGCTTTTTCGGCTGTCCTTACAGCTTCTGTTGCCAAGGCTGAAGCGATCGTTCACGCTACTTTCGAGGTCCCTGTCGATCGATATGGGCACTTTGCACTGGGTCGGCCCCACGAGTACGCGCGTGTCGCGGTAAACACAGCGTCAGGGCAGAGGTTGGTGTTTGAACTCCCTGAAAATGAAGTCTTTGAGGATTTGACTCCGCGCATCGTGCGGCTTGCTGCCAGCTCACCTGACGAAATTTTGACGATCGTTAGCCACCGTAACCAAGGCGCTCGCCTTGTGCTGCTGCGGGTAAACGATGGGCGCATGGAGATCAGCGCGGAGTCTGCTCCGGTCGGGACGCCCATGCGCTGGCTCAATCCAGTGGCAGTTGCTGATATGGACGGTGATGGGCGAGCAGAGATCGCTGCAGTCATTACGCCGCACATTGGCGGCACCCTCAAAATTTATCAAAAACAGGCTACTTTGCTGGCCGAAGTCTCAGCACTAAGTGGTTTCTCCAATCATGCGTTCGGCAGCACGGACCTTGCTCTGTCGCAAGCTTTTTACATGGGAGGGAAGGTGCGCCTGCTGGTACCCGATACCACCCGCACCGAGCTTCGTGTGGTGGGTCTGGAAAACAGCCGCTTGGTGGAGGTGGGGCGTTGCACTCTGCCCACCCCGATAACGGCCGGAATGCAGAACGTGTCCCCCACGCAGGTATCGGTTGGGCTGCGTTCAGGGCGCAGAACGCTTTCTCCCGCCGACTGCCTTCGGTAGCAGCGGCTTGCGTCACCTCAAAAGGTGAGGGCTCGTGCAATCCGCTTTCCGGGTTGGGAGGCGCAGCCAGAAGTGCGCTGTGCCATCGCCTGCCCGTCACACCGCAGGTGGCCTGACTACGACTTCAAATACCGCGCAAACGTCTTGCGAAACTTCTCCACCTTCGGCCCCACCACAAACGCGCAGTACCCCGCGTTCGGGTGGTTCGCAAAGTAATCCTGGTGGTACGCCTCTGCCGTGCTGTAGTTATCGAGCGGCTTTACCTCGGTGGTGATGGGCGCGCCGAACAGCTTGTCTTGCGACATCTGGCGGATCATGTTGTTGGCCGTCTCACCGTCTTCGGGCTTGTCAAAGTAGATGCCGCTGCGGTACTGCGTGCCCACATCGTTGCCCTGGCGGTTGAGCGTGGTCGGATCGTGGGTGTGGAAGAAGATTTCCAGGACTTCTTCAAGGCTGATCTCGTCGGCGTCGTAAGTCAGGCGTACGACTTCGGCGTGGCCGGTGTCGCCTTGGCAGATCTGCTCGTAGCTGGGGTTGATGGTCTGGCCGTTGGTGTAGCCGCTCTCCACGTCGGTGATGCCGCGCACGCGGTCAAAAACGGCTTCGGTGCACCAGAAGCAGCCGCCGCCCAGGGTGATGGTTTGCAGGTTGTGGGCCATGAGGGTCTCCATGCGGGGAAGTGAGGGGAAGAATGCTCACGGCATGGTACGCGGCCTCGCCCGGCGCCGGGCGGGCGGGGGCATTGGGGTCTGGCTGGTGGCCCGACTCGTGTTGTCGTGATTACTCGTATTGGCGGCCCTGCGCCATCAGCTCGGGCGTGCCGATGAGGGCGTTTAGACCGTCGAAGTCGAGCATCTGGTCTTTGAATGGCGCCGTGGTCTGGTGCGTGTGCAGGCTGGCGTAGTAAGCCTGCAGGGTGTGCGCCACCGCCCGCGCAGTGCCGCCAGGGAAGATGGCGATGCGGAATCCGCGTTGCCCCAGCTCCTCTGCGCTCTGCACGGGCGTCTTGCCGCCTTCGACCATGTTGGCCAGCAGCGGGATGCGGTGGGCAAAGCGCTGGCAGGCGGCGTCCATTTGCTCGGGAGTGCGCAGGGCTTCGATGAACAGCGCGTCCACCCCGCAGTCCAGGTAGGCCTCGGCGCGGTCGAAGGCGGCGTCGATGCCTTCGACTGCCAGCGCGTCGGTGCGGGCCAGGATCAGGGTGTGGGCGCTGTGGCGCGCGTCCAGCGCGGCTTTGAGCTTGCCGCACATCTCGGCCACGGGCACCACGGTTTTGCCGTCCAGGTGGCCGCAGCGTTTGGGAAAGCCCTGGTCTTCGATCTGCACCATGGCCGCGCCCGCGCGCTCAAAGCCGCGCACGGTGCGCTGGGTGTTCAGTGCGTTGCCAAAACCGGTGTCGGCATCAACGATGACCGGCGTACGAACGCGTTCGGTGATGCGGGCCAGGGTGTCTTCGACCTCGGTGTAGGTCGTCAGGCCCACGTCGGAGCGGCCCAGGCGCGTGTAGGCAATAGACGCGCCCGAGAGGTACAGCGCTTCAAAACCGGCCTGCTCGGCGACCAGCGCACTCAGGGCGTCGTACACGCCGGGGGCCAGGATGGTGCGGGGTTCCTGAAGGCGTTGGTGAAAAGGGGTTGTGGTCATGGCAGCAATCTGCATGGGGAAGACGGTTTTCTGTGAACCAGCTCGCCGTTCGCCCTGATCCCGTGGAGGGGCTCGCGCACGCGGTGCTCTGGCTTCGACAGGCTCAACCCGAACGGTTGGGGGTTAGGGCAGGCGCTGAGAGCGCGGTGATGGTGCATCAGACACCATTCAGTTCAAGTGCCACCGTGTGCGCGGCGATGTAGCCACCGGCCACGGCGCTGAGCAGACCGTTGCCCGACAGATACCCCCACACCGCGTTGCCGGACACGCCGCGCGCTGCGCCACCGGCGGCCAACAAGTTAGGAAACGGCTGACCATCGGCGTCCAGCACGCGGCATTGGGCATCGATGTCGAGACCACCCTGGGTGTGGAACAGCGCGCCGGTGACCTTGACGGCGTAGAACGGCGCCTGCAAGGCGCGTTGAAACACGCGTCCATGGGCGGATTTTTGGTCTTTTTGGCCGCTAGCGCTTGTCACGCTTGCGAGAGTAGCTATCAAATTTGATTCATCGCAACCGATGGTGGCTGCCAGTGCCGGCACGCTCTCGCAGTGCTTTACGGCCCCGGCGGCTTCTGCGTCGGCAAAGTCAGGGAAGCTGCGGGCCAGCGCAAGGATGGGCGCGTCGAACACGTTCCACGCGACGCCGCCTGGCTGCGCCAGCACATGCACCGAAGCCTCGGAGTAGCCCTGCGTTTCGTCGTGAAAGCGCTCGCCCCGCGCATTGACCTGGATGCCGCCTTCCATCATCAGCGCCCACGAGATCAGCGCGCCCTGCGGAATGGCCCAGGAGCCGTGGCCCTGGTAGCCGCCCAGGTCGGCCAGCCGCGCGCCCAACGCCTGGCCCCAGGCGATGGCGCTGCCGTCGTTGCCGGTGTGGCCTGCGAACAGGGCATCGCCCATCTCGGGCAGCAGCTCGCGCACCATGGCCGGGTTGCCGCCAAAGCCGTTGCAGGCCAGGATGAGTGCGTCACACGACAGATGCTCCAGCGTGCCGTCAGGCCGCTCGTAGCCCACGCCGATCACGCGCTGCTGGGTGTTGACCCACAGCTCGCGCACGGTGGCTTCAGTGATGAGGGGAATGTCGGCTGCTGTCGACCGCGTTGGCCAGGCGGCCCATCAGGCCCACGCCGGTTTTCTCGGGCGTGGCGTGCATGCGGCGCACGCTGTGGCCGGGGTACAAGAATCCATCGAGCACCTGCCACTGCAGGCCATGGCGCTGTTGCAGTGCATCGAGCGCAGGGCCGATGGCCTGGGCGTAGGCATCGACCAGATGCGGCGCCGCCCTGCCCTTGGCCTTGGCGCTGATGTCGGCGGCGAAGCGTTCCGGGCTGTCGTCGATGCCCGCCGCGCGTTGCACCTGTGTGCCGGGCGCGGGGATGAAGCCGGATGAGAGGGCCGATGAGCCCAGCGGCGTGGCGTCGCGCTCCAGCACCGCGCAGTCCACACCGGCGTCGTGCAGCATCAGCGCCGCCGTGAGCCCGCAGGCGCCGCCGCCCACGATGAGCACGGGCACATGCGCGTCCTGCGCGACGGTGCCGGGCATGTGCTCGGCATGGCAGATGCGGGGTGTGCTCATTTGGCTGAGGCCGCCACAGCGGCGGTAAAGTCGGCGCAGGTCAGCACCTGGGCCACGTTGGCCATGTCGGCCACCGAGGTGTCGTGCACTGTCCTGCTTGAAGGCCGCGCAGCCGTCGGACAGCACCAGCGTCTGGTAGTCGCGCATGTGCGCATCGCGCACCGTGCTGGCCACGCCGCCGTTGGTGACGATGCCGCACACCGCCACGGTGGTGATGCCCGCGCGGCGCAGCACCCAGTCGAGCTGGGTGTTGAAGAAGGCCGAGTACGCCACCTTGCACACCGACACGTCCACCCACGGTGCGATCTCGGGCACATGGGCCTGACCCGTGCTGCCGGGCGCAAAGTCGCCGCGCCGCAGAAACGGGCGCAAGGCCTTGAGGTGCGGTGACACCATGGGTTCGCCCTGCGCGTCGGGCCACAGGGTGAACTGGCTGCCCACCACCATGCCGCCTGCGGCCTTGAGCGCCTTTGCGACCGCTGCCACCCGTGGGGGCAAGGCCTGGGCGGCAGCGCTCACGGCCCCGCCACGCGCGTAGGCACCGTCAGGCGCCAGAAAGTCGTTTTGCAGGTCGATGATGACCAGCGCCGTGTGGCGCGGGTCGATGGTGCCGTGGCTCATGCCGCGCCCTCCGCGTCGGCCCGCACCAGCAGGTTGCCCAGCGGATCGACCGTGGCGCTGAAACCGGGCTCCAGCCACACGGTGGTGTCGGGCTGCTCCAGGATGGCGGGGCCGTCGATGCGGGTGCCCACAGGCAAGTCCAGCCGGGCGTGGCGCGCAGCGTCCCACCAGCGGCCTGCGTGGAACACGCGTTGCACGCCGAGGGACGGGTTCACCGTGGTCGTCTGGGGTGCCAGCACCGTCAGGTCGAACTTGGGGCGCACGCCCACGCGGGCGTAGCGCAGGTTCATCACCCGCACGGCAATGCCGTCGAGCACGCGGCCAAAGGCTGCGCGGTAGGCGGTCTCGAACGCGGCGCGGATGCCTTCATGGCTCAGCGCATCTGACGCCACGGGCACCTGCACGGTGTGGGTCTGCCCGGCGTAGAGCATGTCCAGCGCAATGATTTCCTGCACTTTCACAAACTTGACGCCCGCCGAATCCAGGCGCTGCTGGCAAGCCGCAGCCAGGGTGGCCACACGCTGGCGCAGGTCGGCCACGTCCAGTTCGGCCAGGGGCTTGTTCAGGGTTTGCACGGCATCGTGGCGCATGTCAGCCATCACGCAGCCCAGGGCGGATGTGACGCCTGGGTAGCGCGGCACGATGCCCGTGCCCACGCCCACCTCGCGCATCATGGCGCAGACATGCAGCGCGCCGCCTCCGCCAAACGGCATGTAGGCGAACTGGCGCGGGTCGTGCCCACGCTCGATGGACACCACGCGAACGGCGCCCGCCATCTTGGCGTTGGCCACTGTCAGGATGGCTTCGGCAGCCGCCATCACGTCCAGGCCCAGGGGCTTGGCGACATGGGTCTCGATGGCGTCGCGCGACTTTTGCGCGTCCATGGCGGCCAGCAGGCCGCCACCCAGGGGGCGGTCGGCGGCGATGCGGCCCAGCAGCACGTTGGCGTCTGTCACCGTGGGGCGCGTGTTGCCCCGGCCATAGCAGGCCGGGCCGGGGATGCTGCCCGCCGACTCGGGTCCTACCTGCAGCATGCCGCTGGCATCCACCGAGGCAATCGAGCCGCCGCCCGCGCCAATGGTTTCGATCTGGATCATGGGCGAGCGCACCACCATGCCGAACTCAATGGCCGTCTGTGCGGCCAGCGCCGCTTCGCCCTTGGCCACGAGAGACACGTCGAACGAGGTGCCGCCCATGTCGCCCGTGATCACATCGGGGAAGCCCGCCGCACGTGCAATGGCCGCGCAGGCAATCACGCCCGCAGCCGGGCCCGAGAGCGCGGTGCGCACGGGCACATCACAGGCCGTCTGGCGCGACATGACGCCGCCATTGCTTTGCACGATGAGCAGTTCGCCGCCAAAGCCCTGCGTGCGCAGATCGCCCTCCAGCCGCTCCAGGTAGCTGCCCACCACGGGCTGCAGGGCGGCATTGAGCGTGGCGGTGGAGCAGCGCTCGAACTCGCGGATTTCGGGCAGCACCTCGCTGGCAGCGGTGACATGCGGGTTGGGCCACAGGCTGCGCACTGCGGCCACTGCGGCCTGTTCATTGGCCGGATTGGCGTAGGTGTTGATGAAGAACACGCAGATGGCCTCGCAGCCCGCGTCGATCAAGGCCTGGGCCTGGGCCTTGACCTGCTCGATGTCCACAGGGGTGTGTACCGTGCCATCGGCCAACACACGCTCGTCCACCTCCAGCCGCAGGTTGCGCGGCACGATGGGCTCAAAGCTGCCGCGCAGGCCCCAGGTCTGCGGCCGGTCGCGGCGGCGCATCTCCAGCACATCGCGGAAACCCCGTGTGGTGATGATGCCAGTGCGCGCCACCTTGCGCTCCAGCAGCGCATTGGTGCCCACGGTGGTGCCGTGCACGATGGTGGCGATCTGCGCGGCTGAATCGGCCACGCGCGCCACGCCGTTCATGAAGCCTCGCGCCTCCTCGCCCCGGGTGCTGGGCACCTTGACGATGCGGGCGCTGCCGTCGCGCTCATCCAGTACGAACAGGTCGGTGAACGTACCGCCTACGTCCACGCCGACAACGTACGACGCCTCGCTCGAAGCCTGATCCGAAACCTTGCCGTTCATTCCTTGCCTTTCAGTGCATTCAGTGCGGTTGGCGCCGTCACATAGCCCATCGCCAAATCCTTGTCACGCGCTGACGCTGCCCGTGCCGCCGGGGCGCCATAGCCACCGCCGCCGGGGGTTTCTAGCCGCACGCGCTCGCCTTGTTTCAGACGGATGCCGATCATCTTGGAGCGCATCGGTGGCTGCTTCCATTCACTATCGTTTTCATAGCTGAAGACGTTTATTGCACTAGCGCTACCGCCCGAAATGCCTTGGGGTGCAGCCTTGCCGCGCTCGCCAAAGATGAACACCTCGGCGTCTTGCTCCAGCAGTTCGATCTCGTAGATGGCGCCCAGCCCGCCCCGGTGCTGGCCGTCACCGCCCGAATCGGGCCGCAGCGCCCATTGGGTGAAGCGCACGGGGTAGGCAGCTTCCAGAATTTCGAGCGGCGGGATGGTGGCGGTGGAGATGGGCGCGTTGCCGTGGCTCAGGCCATCGCCATCGCTGTGCCCGCCGTGGCCGCCACCGAAGAAGCTGAACATCACCCAGCGCTGGCCCTTGCGCGCGGCATCGGTGCGCATGCCCGGCGATAGACAGCGCGTTGATGGTGCCGTAGGCCTGCGCCATGGCACGCTTGGGGTCGGCCTGCGCGGTGGCGCTGAAGATCACGTCGATCATGCGCAGGATGGTCTCGGTGTAGCCACCCACGGGGCGCGGGCGGGCGGCACTGATGACCAGCCCCTCGGGCAACACAAAGTCCACCGCGTCCAGCACGCCCGCGTTGGCGGGTACATCGGGGAACAGGTGCTTGAGCGCCACGTAGCACGCCGCAATCGCCGTGGCGCGCGAGATGTTGACCGGCCCCGCGCACTGCGGCGAGGTGCGCGAAAAATCGAGCGTAAGGCGCTCGCCCGCCACCGTCATGTCGAGGGCGATGGTCAGCGGCTCGTCTTTGACGCCGTCGTTGTCCAGAATGTCGCTGAAGCTGTAGCGTCCGTCGGGCAGCGCCGCGATGTGCGACTGCATGAGCTTGACGGCGCGGGTGCGCAGCTCGCCCATGGCCTGGTGCACCACGGCGTCGCCGTACTGGTCCAGCAGGTCATGCAGGCGGCGCTCGCCCAGGTCCAGCGCGGCCAGCTGGCCGTTCAGGTCGCCCCACAGGCTGTCGGGCAGGCGGGTGTTGGCCTTGAGGATGGCGAGCACGTCGTCGTCGAACACGCCGCTGCGCACGATGCGCACGGGCGGAATCTGCACCGCCTCTTGCCAGCACTCGGTGGCGGCCGGGTTGTAGTTGCCGGGCACGTTGCCACCCACGTCATGCCAGTGCGCGGCCGATGCCAGAAAGCAATAGAGCTTGCCGTGGCGGAAAAAAGGCCGCACCAGCTTGAAGTCGTTGGCGTGGGTGCCGCCTTCGTAGGGGTCGTTGAACAGCCAGGTGTCGCCTGCCGTGATGCCGCCACGCTCAGCCGCCACGCGCATGGCTGCACGCACCGCAAACGCCATGGCACCCACAAACACGGGCAGGCCCGACTTGCCCTGCACCAGCGTGTCGCCACTGATAGCGTCGTACAGGCCGTGGCAGGCATCGTGCGCCTCGGCAATGATGGGGTTGAACGCGCTGCGGTACAGCGTGGCGTCCATCTCGTCGGCGATCTGTTCCAGCCGGCCGCGCAAGACGGCCAGGGTGACGGGGTCCATAGCGGGCGGTGCGGTGGTGGTGTTGTGTTCAGCCATTGATGGCCTCCTTGCCAAAGCGGGTACGCAGCTGGTTCAGCAGACCGCCAGCGCGCACCATGTCCATGAGAAACGGGGGAATCGGGTCGCAGGCCAGCGCGCGGCCCTGGGGGGTGATGACGGCGGGCGCCTGCCAGTCGAGCGTGACGGCATCGCCCTCGCCCAGTCGCATCGGCTTGCGGGCAAGTCAGCAGCAGCAGGCCCAGGTTGAAGGCGTTGCGAAAGTACAGGCCGCTGAACGACGGCGCGATGACCGCCACAATGCCCAGCCGCACCAGCACGGCGGCCGCCTGCTCGCGCGAGGAGCCAATGCCGAAGTTGGGCCCGGCCACGATCACGTCGCCTTTGCGCACGCCGCTCACGAAGTCGGGGCGCACGGATTCGAGGCAGTGGCGGGCCAGCACGTCCAGACCGTGCTTCATGGCGTGGCCTGGGGCCAGCACATCGGTGTCGATGTCGGCGCCCAGTTTCCAGACCCTGTGGGAGTTCGTCATGCCAGTACCTCGCGGGGGTCGGTGATGCAACCGCGCAAGGCCGACGCTGCCACGGTGTAGGGCGATGCCAGGTACACCTGTGCGGTGGCCGAGCCCATGCGGCCCTTGAAGTTGCGGGCGGTGCTGGAGATGACGGTGGTGTTGTCGCCCACCGTGTCGCCATAGCCCGCGCAGGCACCGCAGGTGGTGGGAAACAGCTCGGCCCCAGCGTCCTGCAGCACCTGCAGCACACCTTCTCGCTGGGCAGCGGCCTGGTCCTGCTGGCTGGCGGGGGCCACCATCAGGCGCACGCCGGGTGCCACGCGCTGGCCACGCAGCACGGTGGCGGCAGCGCGCAGGTCGTCCAGCTTGGCGCCGGTGCAGGCACCGATGTAGGCCACGTCGATGCGCTGACCCGCGTGCTGGGCCACCGGTGCGGCATTGGCGGGGCTGTGGGGCGCGGCGACCTGGGGCGTGAGCGTGGTCGCGTCGAACGCATGGCGCGTGAGGGGTGCGCCCTCGTCCGTGTGCCAGGCATCCAGGCCTTGCAGTGCGTCGTCGGGTACACCCGCAGCGTGGAGCCAGTCGCGCGTGGTGGCGTCAGGCGCAATCAGCCCGGCCTGGGCGCCCAGTTCGGCGCTCATGTTCGAGAGCGTCATGCGCTCTTGCATGCTGAGCGCCTGCACGGCCGGGCCGGCAAACTCCACCGCCTGGTACTGACCGCCGTTCATGCCAAAGCGGCCGATCATGTGCAGCATCATGTCCTTGGCAGTCAGGCCGGTGCCCAGGCGCCCGCTCCAGTGCATCTGCAGGGTGTGGGGCACGCGCAGCCAGATTTCGCCGGTCACCACCACGCCCAGCATCTCGGTGCTGCCAATGCCGAACATGTAGGCACCAAACGCACCGCCCGTGGGCGAATGCGAGTCGCCGCCCACGCAGAACATGCCGGGGCGGATGTGACCGTGCTGGGGCACCACCACATGGCAGATGCCCTGGCCGTCGTAGACATGGGGCAAATCTTGTTCCCGTGCCCAGTCACGCGCGATGCGCACGATGCGGCGCGATTCGTCGTCACGCTCGGGCAGGTAGTGGTCCATGACGAGGACGACACGGGATTTGTCCCAGATCTGCGCGCCCAGCTCGTCGAGCATGGGTTTCAGTCGCCGGGGGCCCGACGAGTCGTGGAACATGGCCAGGTCCACCCGGCAGTTGACGATGTCACCGGGCGTCACGCTGGCTGCGGCCACTTGCGCGGGCCACCAGCTTCTGTGCCAGGGTGCTGGGCGCGGGGGTCATCATTCAGGCTTGGCTCCGGAAAACTGCACGACCTTGGCCCAGCGCGGGATTTCAGACTGCACAAAACGGGCGAACTCCTCGGGGCTGTTACCCACGGGCACGGCGCCCTCATGCTCCAGGCGCTTTTTCACGTCGGGCGAGGCAATGGCCTGGCGTGCGGCGTCGCTGACGCGTTTTGCCAGTGCGGGGTCCATCTGCCCGGGGCCAAACAGTCCGAACCAGGCGCTGGACTCATAGCCAGGCAACACCTCGGCTATGGCGGGCACATCAGGAAACGCAGGCAAGCGCTTGGCACTCGTCACGCCCAGGGCCTTGAGCTTGCCCGCACGAATCTGCGCCTGGGCGTTGCCGACGGCGGCAAACATCAGGTCCACCTGCCCTGCCAGCACGTCCTGCAACGCCGGGGCGGTACCGCGGTAGGGAATGTTGACGATGTAAGCGCCCGACTGCATCTTGAAGGCATCGCCCGCCAAGTGCAGGGACGAGCCCACCGCGCCAATCGCGAAGTTGAGTTTTCCGGGCTGGGCCTTTGCGAGCGCAATCAACTCGCGCACATCCTTGGCGGGCAGCGACGGGTGCGCGACCAGCACTGAGGGCGAGGTCGCCACGCAAGTCAGCGGCGTGAAGTCTTTGACGGGGTCAAACGGCAGTGTTTTATACAGGCTGGCGTTGATGGCGTGGCTGGTGAAGCTCATCAGCAGGGTGTTGCCGTCCGGGACCGCCTTGGCCACGGCATCGGCGGCGATATTGCCACCCGCGCCAGGGCGGTTCTCAACGATCACGGTGCGACCCAGCAGACTCCCCATTTCGGTGGCCAGGGTGCGCGCCAACGTGTCGGTGGAACCACCTGCCGGGGCGCCCACCAGGATGCGGACGGGCGCTGTTTGGGCGAGCGCGTTCGAGCTGTGCAGCACGGCGGACACAGGGCTCAGTGCAATAAGGACGTGACGGCGTTGGATCATGGTGGGTTGTCTCCTGCAAGTTTTTGGACGAGTGCAGGCATCGAGGTGCCCTTTTTCTCTTCTGGTGTGCTTACTTGTCCGCTGGGTGAATGGCTAAAGCCCCAGGTAGGCGCGGCGGAGGTCGTCACTGCGCAGCAACTCGTCGGGCGCCCCGGAAAAACGAATGCTTCCGTTTTCCATGACGTACGCGCGGTCGGCAATCTCCAGCGACTGGCCCACGTTTTGCTCAACCAGCAGCACAGCCAGCCCGGTGGAGCGCAACTTGCGGATCAGGCCAAACATCTCCTCCACCAGCAGCGGAGACAGGCCTAGCGAGGGCTCGTCCAGGATCAGCAGGCGCGGCTCGGCCATGAGACCCCGGCCAATGGCCAACATCTGCTGCTCGCCGCCGCTCATGGTGCCGGCCAGCTGCGCGGTGCGTTCTTTCAGGCGCGGGAAGGTGGCAAACACCTTGTCGATGTTGTCCGCCCGGCGCTCGCGCGCGCGGCTGAAGCTGCCCAGCGCCAGGTTCTCCAGCACGCTGAGGTTGGGAAAAATCTTGCGCCCCTCAGGCACCTGGATCAGCCCTGCCTTGACCACCTGCGTGTAGTGCGCACCGCTGAGATCGGCACCATCAAACGCCACCTTGCCCTGCCAGGCTTTGTAGATGCCGCACACCACGTTGTTCAGCGTGGACTTGCCCGCGCCGTTGCTGCCGAGCAGCGCAACGGTTTCGCCGGGGTTGACGTGCAGATCCACACCGCGAAGTACCTCCACACGGCCGTAGCCGCCGCGCAGGCCCTGAATGTTGAGGAGTGGCGTGGTCTTGGGGGAGTCGGTAGCGTTCATGCTGCCACCCCCTGCGCTGCGGCGCGCAGCCGTGCGGCGGTGCCATGGCCCAGGTAGGCCTCTATCACACGCTCGTCGGCCGTGACGTGCGCCGGACTGCCCTCGGCAATCAACTGGCCCTGCGCCAGCACCCACACATGCTCGGCCAGGTTCATCACGGCCTGCATGACATGTTCGATCATCAGCACCGTTACACCGCCATCGGCAATACCGCGCACCACGGGAATCATCTCGGCAATCTCCTGGGGGTTGAGGCCGGCCAATACTTCGTCGAGCAGCAGCAAGCGCGGCTGGGTTGCCAGCGCACGGGCCAGCTCCAGCCGCTTGCGGCCCGCCACGGTAAGGTCGGCCGCAGGCTTGTCGAGCTGCGCCGACAGGCCGACGCGGGCGGCCACGTCGGTGGCCAGCGCCAGCGCGGCGCGGCGGTTGGGTTCTTTCAGATGCGCGCCCACGGCGATGTTTTCGCGAACGGTCTGGGCAGCAAAGGGCTGCACGATCTGGAATGTGCGGGTCATCCCCAGACCGCGCATTCACGTGGGGTGCCTGGCCGGTGATGTCGTGGCCTGCAAGGGTCACGGTGCCGGTGTCAGGCCGCACAAAGCCCGACATCAGCGCAAACAGCGTGGTCTTGCCTGCGCCGTTGGGTCCAATCAGCGCCGTGAGCGAGCCTTCGGGCACGGTCAGGCTCACGTTTTGTACCGCTTTGAGGCCGCCAAACGATTTGCTCAGGCCACTGAGTTGCAACAGGTCATTCGCCATTGCGGCCTCCCGAGCGCTTCCAAACCGCAATCACCGACTGCCCGATGCCCGCAATGCCGCGCGGCAAAAACATCACGATCAGCACCAGCACCACACCGTAGATCACCATGTTGATGCCCGGCAACTGGCCAAACAGGTTGCGCGTGACGTCGGCCAGCACATGGAGCACCAGCGCACCCAGCACGGGTCCCCACACGGTGCCGATGCCGCCCACGATGGCAGCCACCAGGGCCTCTACCGAGGTGACCGAGCCGTACGCAATGCCCGGGTCAATGTACTGAAATACCTGCACATAAAACGCACCCGCGGCACCCATGAAACCGCCCGACAGCGCAATGGCGCCCATCTTCACGTTGAAAGGGTTCACGCCAATGGCGCGCGCAGCGTCCTCGTTGTCGCGCACGGCCTGCAGCCAGGCGCCAAAGCGCGAGTTCTTGAGCCACCAGCTCACCAGCAGCGCCAGAGTGACCAGCGCCAGGATCAGAAACACATACCCCTTGCGCGAACCGAACTGCATGTTGGAGAGCGACTCGCTGAGAGGAAGCATCAGGCCCACGCCAGCTCCGGTAAAAGGCACCGACAACGCGAGGATGCGGAACACTTCGGCAAATGCCAGCGTAACCAGCGCAAAGTACGAGCCCTTGAGCCCGTAGCGGAACGACAGCCCGCCCACGAACAGGCCCACGAGCGCACTGCCCACCACGGCCATCGGCAAGGCCACCCACGGGTTGATACCGCCCTGCATCTGCGCGATGGCCTGGATATAGGCACCGGTTCCAAAGAACAGTGCATGGCCGAATGAAAACTGCCCGCCAAAGCCGCCCAGAATGTTCCAGGCTTGGGCCAGCAAGGCGGCGTAGAGCGCCATCATCACGAAGTTGAGCAGCACGCCGGATTCCGACACGCCCGTCACGGCTGCCACCACGGCAGCGAACAATCCAATGGTCCAGAGTTGCTTCATGCCTTGGCTCCAAACAAGCCCTGCGGGCGAAACAGCAGCACGGCGATGAAGATGGCAAAAATGCCAATCTGCCCCAGAGATTCGCCCAGATACAGGCCGCCCAGCGACTCTACGACCCCAATCAACAGGCCGCCCACCAGTGCCCCCGTAAAGCTGCCCATGCCGCCCAACACCACGATGGTGAAAGCCACCAGAACAAAGCCGCTGCCCACCTGCGGGTTCACGTAATACGCTGGTAGCAGAAAGCACGCGGCAGCACCCAGGCAGGCCAGGCCAATGCCAAAACTCATGGCATACACATGGTCCACGTTGATGCCCATGAGCTTGGCGCCGTGTTTTTCACGCGCCACAGCGCGGATGGCGCGACCCAGGTCTGTTTTGCCGACGATCCACAGCAACACGCCCGACACCACCAGCGCGCCTGCGAAGGCCACCAGCTTCGGCAGGGCAATCATTGCGGGGCCTACCGCCACAGTGGTCAGCGTGTAAGCGGTCTCGATGGTGCGGGTGTCTGACTTGAAAAACAGCAACGCCAGGTTCTCCATCACGATGGAGATGCCCAGCGTGACAAGAAGAATGTTCTCGTCCTTGCCGTGGCTGGCGCGGTTGATGACCAGGCGTTGCAGCGCGTACCCCAGCGCGAACATGCCGGGCACCAGGATAGGCAAGGCCAGATAAGGGTCCAGCCCGAAGTGCTGCTTGAGCAGGTACACCGCATACAACGCCAGCATCAGCGATGCGCCATGCGCAAAGTTGATGATGTGCAGCACGCCATAGATCAGCGTGAGGCCGAGCGCGATCAGTGCGTAGACCGCGCCCGTCGTCAGGCCGTTCAGGATGGAGGGAAAGAGGATGCTGAGCTCAAACATGGGTGTGTTGCCCGGGTTTCAGACAAAGGCGCGGCCTGGCACCAGGGTGTCCGGTGCCTTGCTGGCCAGTGCTTGCATGGCCGGGTGAGTGAGTGGTTTCAGCCCTTCAGTGGGAAAAGCGGGTCCGCTTCGCGGTAGTCGCGCGGGATGATGACCTTGATGTCTTTGTTGAGCACCTGGGTCATGAGCGGCTGGGCGCCCTGGTTCTGTCCATTGACGAACTTGGTGGCACCGTACGGCATGATGTGGTCGGCAAACGTGCTTTTCTCCAGCGCATCGATGATGGCGGCGCGGTCCATCGACTTGGCGCGCTCCAGCGCATCGGCCAGCAGCCACATCGACGTGTAGGTCATGAACAGCTCGTAGCTGAAGAACAGGCCCTTGGCCTCCACACGCTTCTTGAGGTCCTGCGCGCGCTTGTCCTTGGGGTTGAACCAGTGGTTGCAGTCGATGATGCCGTTGGCAGCGTCCGGGAACTCCTTGACGAACTTGTAGCTCGATGCCGCGCCGCCCAGCACCGAGTAGATGGCCTTGGGGGTGACTTTTTGCTGCTGCATGGTGCGCACCAGCAGTGCGTATTCGTTGTAGTAGTTGGCCGGGATCACGATGTCCGGATTGATCGCCTTCATGCGCAACACGATGTTGTTGAAGTCACGCGTGGGGTTGGCGTGTTTGACGACCTCCTTGACCTCATAACCGTAGCCCGGCAACTCGCGCGCCAGCAACGCCGCCGTGCCCGAGCCAAACAGCGACTCCTCGTGGATGATCATCACGGTCTTGGCGGGCTTTCCGGCCGAGGTGTTCAGTACGTGCAGGTTGGCTACGGCCGTTTCTGCACATTTTTTGTAGCCGGGGCCAAAACGGAAGGTGTTTTTCAGGCCCCGCTCCACGATCTGGTCTGCCACGCCCACATCCACGATGTGCGGGAGGTTGTATTTGGCGGCGGCCTGCGTGGTCGCCAGACAGATGGCCGATGCGAAGGCGCCGACCACGGCAGATACGCCTGCCTCATTCATCTTCTCAATTTCTGCGGCACCCGCCTGGGGTTGCGACTGGGCATCGCCCAGCAACGCCTCGATCTTGGCGCCGCCCAGTGACTTGATACCACCGGCCTTGTTGATGTCCTCGATGGCCATCATCGCGCCCTCGCGGCACTGCTGGCCCGAATACGCCAGTGCCCCGGTCACAGGGTGCAGCACACCGACCTTGACGGTCTTTGCTTGTGCCCCGCCCACCAACGGGAAGGCCATTGCAGACGCTGCGGCGGCCGACTGGGACATGAAATGGCGGCGAGTACTCATGGGCATTCTCCTGGCAAAGTAGGGTTGGTTTGAGGTGGGGCGAAAAAGGGAATCAATGGAATTGGGCCGACAGCTCTTTGCTGACCCAGACCTTGGCGTCGATGCTGCCCACACGGGACAACTGCATTTCGTATTCGTACCGGTCGGGGCGGTACAGCCCGTGCAGCCACTGCACGGGGCGCTCTTGGTCGTCATAGATGAGGCGGCGCACTGCCAGTAGCGCTGAACCCACCGATATGTCGAGGTGGCGTGCCACCACGGCATCAGCCAGCTTGGCCGAGATGGTCTGGTGCGCCCGGCCAACCTTGACCCCGGATTCTTCTAGTAGCACCAGAATGGGCTTTCGTGCCAGTTCGCGGCGTCCAAATTGGCGCGCAATGTCCGCAGGCACATAGGTGGTGATGTGGGAAAGCGGGCCTTCTTTGGTGCTGCGCACCCGCACCGCCTTTTGCACCGAATCGCCCACGGTAATCTGCAGGGCCCCAGCCACAGCGCGGGACGCCGTGACGGTGTCCACGTCCAGCACCTTGACGGACGTGCGCAAACCCATGCTGACCAGGTTCTCCAACAAACCGGTCAGGTGCGCGCGGCTGCTATCTCCATCACCCCCTGCACCAGCTGCCAGTGTGGGAGCGGATAACACCGGACGGGTACCCCGGCCGGGCTCACGCGAAATCATGCCCTCGCCCTCCAGAAGCTCCAGGGCACGGCGCACCGTCACGCGTGCCACTGAAAACTGCTGCATCAGCGCAAATTCACCCGGCAAACCGTCGGCAAAACGACCTTCCTGCAGTTGCTCGCGCAACACCAGATAGATCTGGTGGTATTTGGGCAGCGGCAGGTTATTGGATGGCATGGGTGTCATATTAGAAATAGTTCTAATGTCCTGTCAATAAGACATTTAGAGGCGAATTTGCGGTTTGAGAAGACATTTGCGCAGAGAGTCGGTGTCGAAAAAACCACGCAATCGCCGTGCCAACTCACAGGCCCAGCGCCCAGCGGGGTTTGTAAAGCAGCAGACTTTTTCTATTGATCCGACGGGGTTCGATTGACGCTCCCCCGGGCATTGACTACATTACTAACCAGTCAGTCATTAACGAAGCCGCCGTTGTCCCCCACCTCGATCCTGTCCCAGTCCCATCCAGCGACCAAACGCGAACGCCGCAAAGAGGCGCGCCCTGGCGAGTTGCTGGAAGCGGCGCTCGATCTTTTTGTAGAAAAAGGGTTTGCGGCGACCCGGGTAGATGAAGTAGCAGCGCGGGCGGGGGTGTCCAAGGGCACCTTGTTTTTGTACTTCCCCAGCAAGGAAGAGCTTTTCAAGGCCGTGGTGCGCGAGAACATCGCCGGTCGTTTTGAGGAATGGAACGCTGAGCTGGAAACCTTTGTGGGCACCACCAGCGATGTGCTTCGCTACTGCTACCAAGTCTGGTGGGAGCGCATTGGTAGCACCAAGGCGTCCGGGATCACCAAGCTGATGCTCAGCGAGGCCCAGAACTTCCCAGAAATCGCCCAGTTCTACCAGCAAGAAGTCATCATGCCGGGGCAATCTCTGGTGCGGCGCATTCTGGAGCGTGGCATTGCGCGTGGCGAGTTTCGCGCCATCAATCTGGACTATGCGGTGTACCTGGTGCTGGCGCCCATGATTTTCCTCATGATGTGGAAGCACTCGATGGGTGCCTGCGTGCCTGATGCGCTGCGCCTGACGCCCGAAAGCTACATCGACACCCAGATCGACAACATCCTGCATGGGCTGTGTGTGCGGCCTGATGCGCCCCTCCCTCACTCCCCTCCTCCCTCGGTCTGACCATGAAACGCTGGATTCTCTGGATGGCTGCGGCCATCGTCGTCGTGCTGGTGGGTGCAGGCGGCTGGCGTGCTATGACGGCGCGCCAGGCCCAACAAAAGGCGCTGAGTGAAGCAGCCATGCAGCGGGCAGACGCCCCTTTGCAATTGGCCGCTGACGAAGTGCTGGCGGTGCAAAAGCAGAGCCTGTCGCTGGGGGTGCCCGTCTCAGGATCTTTGCGTGCCGTGGACTCTGCCATGGTCAAAGCCCGTGTGGGCGGCGAGTTGCAAGGCTTGACCGTGCGCGAGGGTGACAGCATCAAGGCGGGGCAAGAGGTTGCTCGCATCGACCCCACGGAGGCACGCGCACGCCTGCGCCAGGCCCAGCAACAAGCTGATGCAGCCAAGTCACAGGTCGACATCAACCAGCGCCAGTTCGCCAATAACCGCGCCTTGGTGGACCAGGGGTTCATTTCAGCGACGGCGCTGGTGACATCGCAAGCCAGCCTGGATGCCGCGCAATCCAACTACCAAGCAGCAGTTGCTGCTGCGGACCTAGCACGCAAGGCGCTGGAGGACACGGTGCTCAAGAGCCCTATCAGCGGGCTGGTGGCGCAGCGACTGGCACAACCCGGCGAGCGCGTGGCCATCGACACCCGCATCATCGAGGTGGTGGACCTGTCCCGCCTGGAACTGGAAGCGTTGCTGAGCCCTGCGGACTCGGTGGCTGTGCGCGTGGGGCAGAAAGCATTGCTGACCATCGAAGGCGCGTCGGTGCCAGTGTCTGCCACGGTGGTACGCATCAACCCCAGCGCGCAGGCGGCCAGCCGCACGGTGCCGGTCTACCTGCGGGTGGATCAAACCAAGGCAGAAGCGCCCCTGCGCCAAGGTCTTTTTGTGCAGGGCACGCTCGACACGGGGCATGCCGATGTACTGACCGTCCCGCTCGACGCTGTGCGCACCGACAAGCCTGCGCCGTACCTGCAGACGATCAAAGACGGCCGAATCGCGTATGCGCAGGTCAAAACCGGGATCCGTGCCGCCATCAACGGGCAGACGCTGGTCGCGGTAGAAGGAGTGCCAGCAGGCACGCCCGTGATTGCGGGCCGGATAGGCCAGCTGCGCGAAGGCACGGCTGTGTCAGCAGGCGGTTTGGCTGGCACAGCGGTTGCGCCTTCCGCTCCGGTCGCGCCTGCTGCATCCCGCGCAGCACCCTGATCCGCTGACGCGCCATGTGGTTCACCCAAGTCAGCCTCAAAAACCCCGTGTTCGCCACGATGGTGATGCTCGCCATCGTCGTGCTGGGTTTGTTCTCGTACCAGCGCCTCAAGGTTGACCAGTTCCCCAACATCGACTTCCCGGTGGTGGTGGTCACGGTGGACTACCCCGGTGCATCGCCTGAAATCGTTGAGAGCGAAGTCACCAAGAAGATCGAAGAAGGCGTCAACTCGATTGCCGGTATCAACGCCCTCACCTCGCGCAGCTACGAGGGTACGGCGGTGGTCATCATCGAGTTCCAGCTGCATATTGATGGCCGCAAGGCAGCCGAGGACGTGCGCGAAAAGGTGGCCATCGTGCGCCCCCTGCTGCGCACCGAAGTCAAGGAGCCGCGTGTGCTGCGCTTTGACCCGGCCAGCCGCGCCGTGTGGTCGCTGGCAGTATTGCCCGAAGAGCAAGCCGGTGTCACCCCGCGCAGTGCCGTAGAGCTGACTACCTGGGCCGAGCAGATCCTGAAAAAGCGCCTCGAAAACGTGCGCGGGGTGGGCGCCGTGAACCTGGTGGGCGCAACCAAGCGCGAGATCAACATCTATCTGAACCCCCAGGCGCTGGAAGCTTTTGGCGTGACTCCCGACCAGGTGGCACAAGCGGTGCGCAACGAGAACCAGGATCTGCCCGTAGGCTCCATTCGGTCGCTGGCACAGGAACGCGTGGTCCAGATCGACGCGCGCATGCAACGGCCCGAGGACTTCGGCAAGATCATCGTTGCCCGCAAGAATGGCGCGCCGGTCCGGCTGGACCAGGTCGCCCGCGTCAACGACGGCGCCCAAGAGGTGGAAAGCCTGGCCCTGTACAACGGCCAGCGCACGCTGTTGCTGTCTGTGCAGAAGTCCCAGGGCGAAAACACCATCGAGGTGGTGGATGGCCTGAACGCCGCGGTGGTGGAGCTGAAGAACCAGCTCCCGCCCGGTGTGCGGCTGGAGACCATTGGCGACAGCGCGCGCCCTATCCGCGTGGCGGTGAACAACGTGCGCCAGACGCTGATCGAGGGCGCCATCCTCACGGTGTTGATCGTGTTCCTGTTCCTGAACTCCTGGCGCTCTACCGTGATCACCGGGCTGACGCTGCCAATTGCGTTGATCGGCACGTTTTTGTTCATGAACATGTTCGGTTTCACCATCAACATGATCACGCTGATGGCGCTGTCGCTGTGCGTGGGCCTGTTGATCGACGACGCCATCGTGGTGCGCGAGAACATCGTGCGCCACGTGCAGATGGGTAAATCCGCCTACAACGCGGCCATGGACGGCACGCAGGAGATTGGCCTTGCGGTGCTGGCCACCACGTTGTCCATCGTGGCGGTGTTCATGCCCATCGGCTTCATGGGCGGCATCATCGGCAAGTTTTTCCATGAGTTCGGCATCACCATCGTCGCGGCGGTGATGATCTCGATGTTCGTGAGCTTCACGCTCGACCCCATGCTGTCGAGCATCTGGCACGACCCGAGCATCCACAGCCACGGCAAGAACGTCGCACCCGTCACGTTCTACGACAAGACCATAGGCCGCGTCACCGGCTGGTTCGACCGGGGCACCGATGCACTGGCAGAGGGCTACCAGCGCATCCTGCGATGGTCGTTGGTGCACAAGCTGGCCACCATGGGCATTGCGCTGGCCATTTTTGTGTTGAGCATCTTCATGGTGCCGCTGCTGGGCACCGAGTTTGTGCCCAAGGCCGACTTCTCCGAGACGTCCCTCAATTTCTACACGCCCGTGGGTTCGTCGCTCGAAGCCACCGAGGCCAAGGCCAAACAGGTCGAAGGCATCCTGCGCGAGATGCCCGAGGTGCGCTACACGCTGTCCACCATCAACACCGGCAGCGCGCAGGGCAAGATTTACGCCAACATCTACGTGCGCCTGGTGGACCGCAAGGACCGCAGCCGCAGCGTGGACCAGATGTCCGACGTGCTGCGCGAGCGCCTCAAGACCGTGCCGGGCATCACCATCACCCACGTGGGCCTGCTGGACGCAGTCGGCGGACAAAAACAAGTGGAGTTTTCACTGCAAGGGCCTGACCTGCAAGAGCTGGAACGCCTGACGAAGATCGTCACCGAAAAGATCCGCGACATCCCCGGCCTGGTGGACCTGGACACCAGCGCCAAGCCCGACAAGCCCGTGATCGCGCTGGAGATCAAACGCGATGCCGCGTCGGACCTGGGGCTGTCTGTGGCGCCGATGGCGGCCTCGCTGCGCACCCTGGTGGCAGGCACCACGGTGGGCAACTGGCGTGCGCCCGACGACCAGACCTACGACGTGAACGTGCGTCTGGCCCCCGAGGCGCGCACCGCCCCGCAAGACCTGGAGCGCCTGCCATTTGCCCTGACGGCCGCCGACGGAACCACCCGCATCGTTCGCCTGAACCAGGTGGCCACCGTGACCGAATCCACCGGTGCCAACCAGATCAACCGCCGCGACCTGACGCGCGAAGTGGCCGTGAACGCCAACGTGGCCCGGCGCTCCGCGGGTGAGGTGTCGACCGACATCAAGAAGGCGCTGGACAGCGTCACCTTTCCGCCCGGCTACCGTTACCAGTTTGGCGGGTCCACCAAAAACATGGCCGAGTCCTTTGGGTATGCGATCTCTGCCCTGGTCATGGCGATCATCTTCATCTACATGATTCTGGCGAGCCAGTTCAAGAGCTTTTTGCAGCCGCTGGCGCTGATGACGTCATTGCCACTCACATTGATCGGCGTAGTGCTGGCGCTGCTGATGTTCCGCTCCACGCTGTCGATGTTCTCGATCATCGGCGTGGTGATGTTGATGGGCTTGGTCACCAAAAATGCCATCTTGCTGGTGGACTTTGCCATCCGGGCTCGCGATGAGCACGTGAACGACGAGGGCCAGACTGTGCCTGGATTGCCCCGTGCAGACGCCCTGCTGCTGGCCGCCCGCGTGCGGCTGCGCCCCATCCTGATGACCACGCTGGCCATGATTTTCGGCATGGTGCCGCTCGCTTTTGCGCTGTCCGAAGGGTCAGAGCAGCGAGCGCCCATGGGCCAGGCCGTGATTGGCGGGGTCATCACCTCGTCGCTGCTCACGCTGGTGGTGGTGCCGGTGGTGTATTGCTACATGGACGACTTGGCCAATTGGGCATTGCGCAAGATGGGCCGCGCTGGGTCAACCCCAGAGGCCTCTAAAATCAAGGGTTTGTCCTGAATCGTCCCGACACCTGCTCCCACGGAGAAATTCCATGAACATGCCCCTGAACACGTCCGCCAACATCAGCGATCCTATTGCCCAGGCCCGCTACAACATGATCGAGCAGCAGATCCGCCCCTGGAACGTGCTCGACTTTGACGTGCTGGAACTGCTCGCCGTGGTGCAGCGCGAGAACTTCGTGCCTCCCGCCTACCGCAGTCTGGCGTTCATGGACATTGAAGTGCCGCTGCTTGGCGATGACGCCGAAGAGGCCGTCCGCCTGGGTCTGAGCATGCTGCAGCCCCGCGTGGAAGCGCGCATTCTGCAAGACCTGCAAGTCAAATCGACCGACCGCGTGCTCGAAATTGGTGCGGGTTCGGGCTACATGGCGGCCTTGCTGGCCGCCCGCGCCGAGCGCGTGGTGTCCCTTGAAATCAACCCCGAACTGGCCGAAATGGCGCGTGAAAACCTGCGCGACGCAGGTGTGCAAAACGCTGAAGTGCGCCTGGGCGATGGCGCCCGCGACGCCATCCCCGACGGCCCTTTTGACGTGATCGTGCTCAGCGGCTCCGTGGCCGAAGTGCCCAGCGCCCTGCTCTCTTTGCTGCGCGAGGGCGGCCGCCTGGGCGCCATCGTGGGCAGCGACCCCGTCATGCGATTCACGCTGACCCGACGCACGGGCGAGCGGTTTGACACGACCTCGCCCTGGGACACCATCGCGCCGCGCCTGGTGGGCTTCCCCGAGCCGTCCGGTTTCACGTTCTGACCCTGGCCTTCTGAGTCCTTCTTTCGGAGTTTTTGCATGATCGATCACGTTCGCCCCGCCCAGCTGTTGGCCTGGTTTGCCGCTGCCCCCGAAGGCAGCCAGCCCGTGGTGCTGGACGTGCGTGAGCCTTGGGAGCTGCAAACTGCCAGCGTGCGTGCGGATGGCTTTGAACTGGTCGCTATCCCCATGGGCGAGTTGCCCACCCGTCTGGACGAATTGAACCCTGCCAACCCCATTGCCTGCCTGTGCCACCACGGCGCACGCAGCCTGCGCGTGGCAGCGTTCTTGCAACACAACGGGTTTGAGCAGCTGGCCAACATCACCGGTGGCATCGACGCCTGGTCGCATGAAAACGACCCCGCTGTACCCCGGTACTGATGGCATTCCCTGACCGCACCGCTCCCGCATCGAACCGCAGACTCTTTCGAAGGACCTTCATGACATCGCACCGGCCGCTTATCCCGTCCCTTCTAGCCCTGGCGCTGGCCACAGCGCTGTGTGCGCCCGCGCAAGCCCAGAGCCTGACAGAGCTTGTGGAATCGGCCCGCACTTATGACACCAGCTGGCAAGCGGCCCGCGCCCAGCTCGATGCGGCCGCGCGCCGTGCCGACCAGGCCCGCGCTGGCCTGTTGCCCAGCGCCGCGCTGTCGTCCGGCATCAATCGTTCTAACGTGGACGTGAGCCGCCCCGCCATCGAAAACACGGGCACCACACAAACGCTGGGCGTCAATGCCTCGCAACCGCTGTACCGCCCTGCCAACCGCATCAACCTGCAACAGGGCCAGCGCGGTGTGGATGTGGCGCAGGCTCAGCTGGACGCCGCCGCCCAAGACCTGCTGGTGCGTGTGAGCCAGGCGTACTTTGACGTGCTGGCCGCCCAGGACACCCTGGCCTTCGTGCAAGCCCAAAAAGCCGCTGTGTCCGAACAACTGGCCTCTGCCAAACGCAACTTTGAAGTGGGCACCACAACGGTGACCGACTCGCGCGAAGCACAAGCCCGTTACGACCTGGTCATCGCCCAGGAAATTGCGGCCGAGAACGACCTGCGCGTGAAACGCCTGGCGCTGGACCAACTGGTGGGCATCACCGGCAGCAAACCCCAGCCGCTGGCGCTGCCGGTACAACTGCCCGGCGTGTTGCCAGACAACGTCAGCACCTGGGTGGACACCGCCCGCGACCAGCAGCCCGGTGTTCGACAGGCGGCCATCGCACTCGAAATTGCCCGGCTGGAAACCAAAAAGGCCGAAACCGGCCACCTGCCGACTGTGGACCTGCAGGCGGGCTACAACATCACGCGCAACCCCAACGGCACGATCACATCGCCCGGCGTGAACAGCCGCACCAACAGCGCCAGCGTGGGCGTTGCACTGAACCTGCCCTTGTTTGCCGGTTTCGCGGTGCAAAACCGCATCAAGGAAACCCTGGCGCTCGAAGAAAAAGCCACTGCTGACCTCGAAACCGCCCGCCGCAACGTAGCCCAGGCCACGCGCGCAGCGTTCTTCGGCGTGCAGTCCGGCCAGGGCCAGGTGCGGGCACTGGAAGCCGCCGAGGCGTCCAGCCAAAGCGCGCTCGATGCCAACAAGCTGGGCTATCAGGTGGGGGTTCGCATCAACATCGATGTGCTCAACGCACAAAGCCAGCTGTTCCAGACCAAGCGCGACCTGGCCCAGGCCCGCTACAACGTGCTGCTCGGCACGCTGAAGCTGCGTCAGGCGGCCGGCACACTGACCCAGCAGGACATCGAGGCGATCAACGCGCTGCTGGCCAAACCCTGATGGAGTGAACCGGTCGAGCGGGGTGTGCAGCGGCCAGGCTGCCTTCGGCACCCGTTCAGCCGCTGCGTTCGCTACCGGGCGGCGGGCACCGCCGGATGGACCATGTCCAGAATCGTCGCCACCGTGGCTTTCGCCGCACCCCGATGTGCACGGGCAAACCGTGCTGCACGTTCGCTGGCTGCATGCTGCGCGTCGGCATCCTGTGCCAGCTGCACCGCCCTCGCCATTCCAGCGCCAATGTCTTGCACCCGTTGCGCTGCACCCGCCGCACATGCCAGCTCCGCCGCGTCGGCAAAGTTAAAGGTGTGCGGGCCCAGCACCACGGGGCAGCCGCAGGCGGCGGCCTCGATCAGGTTCTGGCCACCCAGTGGCGCGAAGCTGCCGCCCAGCAGCGCCACGTCGGCCAGGCCGTAGTACAGCGCCATTTCACCCAGTGAATCGCCCAGCCACACATCCGCCGCATCGGGGCCCGCCGCCCAGGTGCTGCGGCGCGAGACGGTCAGACCCGCGTGCTGCAACAGTTGGTGCACCTCGTCAAACCGCTGGGGGTGGCGCGGCACGATCAGCCACTGCACGCCAGATGCTTCATTATTGATAGCTTCTAGCGCTTTACCAGTAAGCGCTAGAGCCGTATTTTGCTTAAATTCTCCAGCCACAGCGACTCCTCGCCTTCGCGGCTGCTCGCCAGCATCACCACCGGCTTGAGTGACAACCTGCGCCACCCCTTGCCCCGCGCGAGTTGGGCGGCATCGGGCACCACGTCAAATTTGAGGTTGCCAAACACACCGCGCACGGGAGCTCCAATGGCGCGCAGGCGGGTAGCATCTTCTTCCGTCTGCGCCCACACGGCCGTCAGCCCGGCATACGCAGGGCGGGCCAGCGCGGCAACACGTTGGGCCTTGCGCAAAGAGTTTTCGTTGAACCGCGCGTTGGCCAGCACCAGGGGAATTCCCCGCTGCTGGCAGCCCGCCACCAGGTTGGGCCACACCTCGGTTTCCATGAGGATGCCGATGGCAGGCCGAGCGTCGCGCGTCGGGCCCCGAACGTCGCGGCGCACCTACGGCTTCCGCCGCGCGGAGACGCTGGCCGCCTGCGCCAACGGCGTCGCGCTCGGCGTCACCACCGTGTGGATCGTCGTCGAGGCGGCCCGGCGCTGGCAGCACCCGCCGGAGGTGCGCGGCGGGTGGATGCTCGCCGTCGCGACCGTCGGGCTGGGCGTCAACCTCCTCTCCGCGTGGGTCCTCTCCGCGGCGAGCACCGCGGCGCCAACACGCGCGCCGCGCTCGCCCACGTCGTCGCGGACGCCGCGGGGTCGGTGGCGGCGATGCTCGCGGGCGCGCTGCAGATCTTGGGGGTGGCGCCGCGCCGACCCGGTGCTCTCCGTCGTCATCGCGCTGCTCATCCTCGGGAGCGCGTGGCGGCTCGTGCGCGACGCGGTCGACGTGCTGATGGAGGGGGCGCCGGTCGGCGTGGACGTCGCGCGCGTCGAGGCCGTCGTGCGGGGGACGCCGGGCGTCGCCGCGCTCCACGACCTCCATGTGTGGACGGTGGCCGAGGGCTTCCCCGCGGTGACCGTCCACGTGGTGCTCGACGGGTCGGCGCACGGCGTGGAGGTCGCCCGCGACGTGGCCGCGCGGCTCTCGAAGGAGCTGTCCCTCGAGCACGTCCCCGTCCAGCCCGAGGCGCCCCCCGCGGTCGACATCGTCCCAGCAGACCGGCTCCGTCGCGGCCCGTAGGACGTCGCTCAATGATGGGCGAGGTGGGCGGCCGGCGCCCAGGCCATCGCGGCGGCGCCGAGCCCCAGCGCGGCGGCGGCGATGCCGACGAGCCAGTAGCTCTTCGCCCACGCGGGCGCCGAGCGGCGGGTGCGCCAC
>CAWATB010000023.1:0-8165 GCA_963784815.1 uncultured Gammaproteobacteria bacterium
AGTATGGCGGAGCGGCTTGTCTCAACGCTGCTTGTCGGGTTGTTGGATTGTTGGATTGTTTGCTAGCTGATGCGCATTGGTGCTGAAGGCTACGCTCAGCTGCCTGACGTTTTTCATCTACCGGGCCCCAAAGGCCTCAGACAGAAACTCTGCCGTGGCACGGACGCGGGCAGTGCGCTGCAGGTCGGGGTGCATGACTTGCCAGACCTCGTACTCGGTGGCGCGGTGGCGTTGGGGCCAGATGCGGACCAGGCCTTCGCGCTCGCCCATCCACACCGGCATTTCGCCAAGCCCGATGCCCGCCGCCACCGCCTTGCGCACCAGCAGGCTGGAACGCACGGCCATCGCGATGCGGGCTTGGCGGGCGGGGACACCGGCCATGGTCAGAAACGGGCTTTGCTCCAGGAAGGGGCCGTAGGCCACCAGGTGGTGGCCGCGCAGCTCGTCGTCGGGCACGGGTTCGCCAAAGCGCTCTATGTAGCCCGCGCTGGCAAACAGGCCCACCGGCCATGACACTACGCGGCGCACGACCAGGTCGGGCGTGTCCGGCCGGACGTTGCGAAACGCAATGTCCACCTGTCTGCGGCTGAGGCTGAGCAACTGGGTGGAGACCTCCAGGTCCACACGGATGTGGGGCCAGTGCTGCTGCAGGCGCTCGACGGCGGGCAGCAGCAGGTCGATGGCAATCGAGTCGGTGCTGGTCACACGCACGATGCCGCCGGGGTTTTCGTCCTGGCCTTCGATTTTGGTGCGCAGGTCGAGCGCTGCGCTTTCCATGCGACGGGCGGCTGCGAGCGCCGTTTCGCCTGCGGCGGTGAGCAGGAATCCATCTTTGGCACGCAGGAACAGCTTGGCGCCCAGCTCGGCCTCCAGTGCATTCAACCGCCGCCCCACGGTGGCCTGGTCGATGCCCAGGCTGCGCGCTGCGGCGCGCAAGGAGGGGGCTCTTGTCAGCGCAAGAAAGATGCGGGTGTCGTCCCAGTTCATGGTGGTTTTCATCGGGTGGGAGTGATGCAATTTTGCATCACTACAGAGCGAAATTGCTGCGATTGAACTGTGTGTTGGCGCTGTAACCTTGCAGGCCTGAATGATGTTTTTTGAGGACTGCAACCCATGCCCACCGCTTTGAGTGAACACCATCCCGCGACCGTGCAAACCGCCGTACCACCCACCATGCAGGCCATCGTGTTCGACGACTTCGGCGGGCCGGAAGTGCTGGTGGCCCGCCAGGTGGCAACCCCCGAGGTACGCCCACACGACCTGTTGGTGCGCAACGCCGCTATCGGCGTGAACCGCGCTGATCTATTGCACCGCAAAGGGGCTTACGGCCGCGCGCACTTTGGCGATGCGGACACCATGGGGCTGGAGATCGCGGGCACGGTGGTCGCGGTGGGCCCGCTGGTGCGCGGCTTTGCCGTGGGCGACCGTGTGATGGGCATTGTGGGTGGCGGGGCCTACGCCGAGCTGTCGCGCATCGATCACCGCATGGCCATGCATGTGCCGGAGGGCCTGGATCTTGTGGCAGCGGGGGCGGTGGCGGAGGTGTTTGTGACCGCACACGAGGCGCTGTTCCACCTGGCCAACCTGCAGGCGGGCGAGTCGGTGCTGATCCATGCGGCAGGGGGCGGCGTGGGCTCGGCGGCGGTGCAACTGGCGAAAGCGGCGGGTGCCCGGGTGTATGCCACAGCAAGCGGTGACAAGCGCGATGCAGTGCTGGGCTTTGGCGCAGATGTGTTCATCGATTACCGCAGCGAGGACTTTGCGGCCGTGGTGGCGCAGGCAACGGACGGCAAAGGTGTGGACGTGGTGATCGACTTCATCGGTGCGCCCTACCTGGAGCGCAACGTGCGGTCGTTGGCCGTGGGCGGGCGCATGGTGGCCGTGGGCTTGCTGGGTGGCGCGCAAGGCGCCACGTTGCCGATGGACGCCGTGCTGTACCGCCATCTGCAGATCTTTGGCACGGTGATGAAGTCGCGCCCGCCCGAGGTCAAGCAGGCCATGGTGCAGCGCTTTGCCGAGCGGTGGCTGCCTGCGCTGGCCGCCGGTGCGATCCGGCCGGTGATTGACAGCACCTACCCGTTGGCAGATGCCGCGCAGGCCCACCGTCGCATGGAATCTGGCGTCAACGTGGGCAAGATTCTGCTGCTGCCAGGGGTGGTCTGAGGCGCGCAGAAGTTCATTGTTGCGGTTGGGCGATGCGCCCGGGCAGGTCCGACTCCGCGTCAGCCCGCCGCTCTGGCCGCCCCCGCCGCCTGCCGGCAACCTGCAAACATGTCCAGCCCCGCGCTGTATGCCCCGGTCTTCACATCCATCAAGCCCAGCACCGAGTGAAAGTAGTTGTCGTGGGTGATGCGCCGCTCGGCCAGCTCATGCTTCAGGCAGTCGGTGGCGACCTGGGTGCGCGCCTGCATGGCGGGCGAGAGCCAGGTGATCCACGGCACATGCTTTTGCACGTCTGGCGCAATGGAGTAGGGCAAGCCGTGCAGGTAGAGGTTGTTTTCGCCCAGTGACTCGCCATGGTCTGCTACATAAACCATAGC
The DNA here is from genome assembly GCA_963784815.1 of uncultured Gammaproteobacteria bacterium. Lineage (GTDB taxonomy): Bacteria > Pseudomonadota > Gammaproteobacteria > Burkholderiales > Burkholderiaceae_C > Acidovorax. The sequence goes on from CAWATB010000023.1 coordinate 2,541, forward strand.
TGTCTGCGCTTTTTGGTCCTGCGCTGCGAGCCATTTCAGCACTGAATCGAGGAAGAAGTCAGTCTCGACCACGCTGTTGTCATACGCGTTGACGACCTGCTGGCGGTCGCATTCCTGCAGCGATGTGGAGGTGCATTCGGGGCCAAACTTCTTGTTGTCGGGCGCCGAGCGCTTGTAGTACGCGGGGCCGTGGCTGCCCATCTGGTGCAGCACGACCACGGTGCCGCGCTGGCGTTGTTCGGCGGGCAGGGCGGCGATGCGGGTGTCCAGGTCTTGCAGCATCACGCGGTCCAGGCACTCGCCGCCGGTGCACAGGGCGGGGTCGGTCGTCAGGGCTTTTTGGCGCGCTGGTGAGGGTCTCGCCAATGCGGTCGCACACGCCTTTGCAGCCGGACTGGTTGTCCACCCACAGCACGGCCAGGCCTGCGTGGTGCAGCACGTCGATGAGGCTTTCAAAGTTGGCAGCGCGCGCTTCATAGCCCGTGCGGCCCAGGTGCGAGAACATGCAGGGCACCGATGCAGCGGTGCTGGTGCCGCACGACCACGCATTGCGGGCGCTGACGAGGTCGGTGCGGGCCGCGAGCAGCGGCGTGGTGTTGCGCTCATAGCCGTTGATGCCGAAGTTGCCACTGCGGCCGGTTTCGCCCAGCACCAGCACCAAGAGCGGCGGCTTGGCCTGGCCCGCGTAGCTGGCGCCCAGTTGGGCGTCGCGCCCCACGGGGATCAGCTTGCGGGTGTCCATGCGCAGGGGCTTGGTGGCAATGTTGCCCAGCGCGTACACGCTGTTGAGCGGGTTGATGAGGTAGCGCAGCTTGGTGTGGTTGCGCATGGTGGACGCAAAGTCCTGAAACACCAGCAGCAGGCACACCACGATGACGGCAATGGAGCCCGCCAGCATCAGCCCGTTGTGCGCCCCGTGGCGCAGCAGATGCAGCCGCTGCACGGGCCGGCGCAGCAGCCACCACAGCGGTGGCGCGGCCAGCGCCAGCACGGTACCCAGCATGCGCCCGTTGAGCAAGTCGCCCGCTTCGTGCACGTCGGTTTGCAGCACGTTGGTGAGCATGCTGGCGTCAATGGCTACGCCGTAGGCCAGCATGAAGTACGCGCCAAACGCCGCCATCACCACCAGCAGCGCGGCGGCGGGCTTGAGCGTCCAGCGCCAGGCCAGCAGGCTGAGCAGCGCAGCATTACCTGCCGCCACGATGAGCGCAAACGCGATGGCAAAGCCCCAGCCGCGCAGGCTGCCCTGGCCGGGCAGGTGCGCTACTTCGCGCCACAGCGGCACGTTGCAGACCGTGGCCAGCCATACGCTGATGACCACCACCACCCAGGTATGGTGCAGCGGGCGAGATGTGGCAGCGGCAGCGGAGTTGGGGGATGGAGCGGGGGCTCGGGGCGCGGCGCCCGCGGCGAGGTGGGGGTGCAGCAGGCGCTGCAGGATCAAAGGCATGGGGCGCACTGTGGCGCCCGAGGCTTAAGGCCGCATTAACGTGCGGACTGCGGCAGCAGGTTGCTGGCGTGGTGCGCCAAGTGGTCGGCCATGAAGGTCTGAACGAAGTAGTAGCCGTGGTCGTAGCCCGCGTGGCGGCGCAGGCTGAGCGGCTGGCCGATGGCCTGGCAGGCAGCTTCGAACAGGTGTGGGTGCAGTTGGTCGGCCAGAAACTTGTCGGACAGGCCTTGGTCGATGAGGATGCCCGCAGGGTAAGGCGCGACCGGCTGGTGCTGCATGAGCACCGTGGCGTCGTGTTCGATCCAGCCCGTGCGGTCTGCGCCCAGGTAGCCCGTGAAGGCTTTCTCACCCCATGGGCACTGGGTGGGCGCGCAGATGGGGGCAAAGGCCGACAGGCTCTGGAACCGGCCTGGATGGCGCAGCGCCAGCGTGAGCGCGCCATGCCCGCCCATCGAGTGGCCGGAGATGCCGATGCGCCCTGCGTCAATCGGCAACTGGGTGGTCACTTGCGGCAGCAGCTCGTTCATCAGGTAGCTTTCCATGCGCCAGTGGCGCGCCCAGGGCTCGGCCGTGGCATCGAGGTAAAAGCCGGCACCCACACCAAAGTCCCAGCTGTCCCCCTCGCCGGGCAGGTTGGCGCCGCGCGGGCTGGTGTCGGGCGCGATGAGCGCCAGGCCCAGTTCGGCGGCCAGGCGCTGGGCGCCTGCCTTGACCATAAAGGTCTCTTCAGTGCAGGTCAGCCCCGCTAGAAAGAGCAGGGCGGGCACGGGCCCTTGCTGCGCCTGCGGGGGCAGGAACACCGAGAACTTCATCGGCAACCCGATTTCGGTGGAGGCGTGCTGATAGAAGCGCTGCTCGCCGCCAAAGCAGGCGTGGCTGCTGACGAGTTCCAGGGAGGTGGTCATGGTGGGTGCTCTTAAAATAATAGCTTCTAGCGCTTGATGGATAAGCGCTGGAGGCTGATTTGGATTGAAGTTTCGGTGCCGTTGGAACGAAACCGTTCATCCTGGGATTGTCGAAGTGCGGGTCACTGGACAAGCCCTGGCGTCGACTGGCTCAGCCCGAACGGATGGTGTGGCTTCGAGCATCGGATGCGATCTACGTTGAAAGATGAACATCCGCTCGCGCTGAGCTTGTCGAAGCGCCGCGCTGCATGTCTACCCGGTCGGCAGGCGTGCCATGGCTTCGACAGGCTCAGCCCGAACGGGTCAAGGGGCGTTCGGGCGTCTCAAACGTTGGCTGCTCTGCAGGGGTCAGGCCACTGCGTATTTGACGACGGAGCGGATCGACTTGCCTTCGTGCATCAGGTCAAACGCTTCGTTGATGTCCTTGAGCCCCATGGTGTGGGTGACGAACGGCGCCAGCTGGATCTTGCCCGCCATCGCGTCTTCGACCATGCCCGGCAGCTCGCTGCGGCCCTTGACGCCACCAAACGCCGTGCCCATCCACTTGCGGCCGGTGACGAGCTGGAAGGGGCGGGTGCTGATCTCTTGCCCCGCGCCTGCCACGCCGATGATGACCGACTGGCCCCAGCCGCGGTGCGCGCATTCCAGCGCGGCGCGCATCACGTTGACGTTGCCGATGCACTCAAAGCTGTGGTCCACGCCCCAGGTCGTCATCTCGACGATGACCTGCTGGATCGGCTTGTCGAAGTCCTTGGGGTTGACGCAGTCGGTGGCGCCAAAGGTGCGGGCCAGGTCGAACTTGGAGGGGTTGGTGTCGACGGCAATGATGCGGCCCGCCTTGGCCAGCTTGGCGCCCTGGATCACGGCCAGGCCGATGCCGCCCAGGCCGAACACGGCCACCGTGTCGCCGTCCTGCACCTTGGCGGTGTTCTTGACGGCGCCGAGGCCGGTGGTCACGCCGCAGCCCAGCAGGCAGACCTGCTCGGGGTTGGCATCGGGGTTGACCTTGGCGAGCGACACCTCGGCCACCACGGTGTATTCGCTGAAGGTGCTGCAGCCCATGTAGTGGTAGATCGGCTGGCCGTTGTAGCGAGAAGCGCGTGGTGCCGTCGGGCATCACGCCCTTGCCCTGCGTGGCGCGCACCGACACGCACAGGTTGGTCTTGCCGCTCTTGCAGAACAGGCACTCGCCGCATTCGGCGGTGTACAGCGGGATCACGTGGTCGCCCGGCTTCACGCTGGTCACGCCTTCGCCCACTTCGACCACGATGCCCGCGCCTTCGTGGCCCAGCACCACGGGGAACAGGCCTTCGGGGTCGTCACCGCTCAGGGTGAAGGCATCGGTGTGGCAGACACCGGTGTCGGTGATCTTGATCAGCACTTCGCCCTTCTTGGGCGGTGCCACGTCGATTTCGACGATCTGCAGGGGTTCTCCGGCTTTGAAGGCGACGGCGGCGCGGGATTTCATGGGGTGGTCCTTTGCAAAGGGTGGTGAATAGAGAGGGAAAGTTCAGTGGCCAGCAGTCTGGCGAAACGAGGCAGCGCGTGTGAATCTGCTGTGCCCCAAGCCGGGGACGCCGAACAAGGGCCGCCCCGCAGTGAGGGCGTCGTCCCCTTGAGGGGAAAGCGCCGAAGGCGATTCAGGGGGGTCATTTCAAGTACGAGCGCAGCAGCGCCAGTGTTTCGTCTACAGACTTTTGCGACGGCGCGGGCTTCTCCGCGAGGATCTCGCGCACATGTCCGTCCAGCAGGTCGGCCATCAGGCCGTGCACTGCGCCGCGCATGGCGGCGAGCTGCTGCAGGATGGGCGCGCATTCGCTACCCGCCTCCACCGCGCGCTCCAGCGCCTCGGCCTGGCCTTTGATGCGGCGCAGGCGGGTGACGGCGCGTTGCTTGTCTTCGGCGGAGTGGGGCATGGGAAGGCTGGGTAGTTCTGCAGGGCTTTTTGCAGGTGTCTGGGATTGTACTGGGGTGCAGTATAAATAGGTAGCGCTTATGGGTAAAGCGCTAGGGCCTATAAAAAGGTATTTACTCAGGGGGAGTATAGAGCTGCAGGGCATGAAATTGCCGACTACCGCCATCCCTCTCCGGCATTCCGCGCCCGCGCCCCGCGCCGGGATGGTGTCCATCCGTCGCGCATTGGATTCGCCATGAAAAAAGCCCGCGGGCAATGCCTGCGGGCTTCTAGGGGGTGGAGTGGACGAAGCGGCCAGTGCGCTGCACCGTCCTTACCCATCCATCAACACATCAGCCAGTCGATCAACGGTTGCTGATGGGCGGCACGTCGCGGCGCACGGAGCCGGTGAACAGCTGGCGTGGGCGGCCGATCTTGTACTCGGGGTCGCCGATCATTTCGTTGAGCTGGGCAATCCAGCCCACGGTGCGGGCCAGGCTGAAGATGCCGGTGAACAGGTTCACCGGGATGCCGATGGCGCGCTGCACGATGCCCGAGTAGAAGTCCACGTTGGGGTACAGCTTGCGCGAGACGAAGTATTCGTCTTCCAGGGCGATCTTTTCCAGTTCCTTGGCCAGCTTGAACAGCGGGTCGTTTTCCAGGCCCAGCTCGGCCAGCACTTCATTGCAGGTCTCTTGCATGAGCTTGGCGCGGGGGTCGTAGTTCTTGTACACGCGGTGGCCAAAGCCCATGAGCTTGACGCCGGAGTTCTTGTCCTTGACCTGCTTGATGAAGTCGCCGATCTTTTCCACGCCGCCCTGGGCCTGGATGTCGTACAGCATGTTCAGGGCTGCTTCGTTGGCGCCACCGTGTGCGGGGCCCCAGAGGCACGCCACACCGGCTGCAATCGCTGCAAACGGGTTGGTGCCAGACGAGCCGCACAGACGCACGGTGGAGGTCGAAGCGTTTTGCTCGTGGTCTGCGTGCAGGATGAAGATGCGGTCGAGCGCGCGTTCCAGCACGGGGTTGACCTTGTACTCTTCGCAGGGCGTGCCGAACATCATGCGCAGGAAGTTGCCCGAGTAGCTCAGGTTGTTCTGCGGGTACATGTAGGGCTGGCCCATGCCGTACTTGTACGACATCGCCACCAGGGTAGGCATCTTGGCGATCAGACGGATGGCCGAGATCTCGCGGTGCTGCGGGTTGTTGATGTCGGTGCTGTCGTGATAGAAGGCCGACAGGGCACCGACCAGACCGGTCAACACCGCCATGGGGTGTGCATCACGGCGGAAGCCACGCAGGAAGAACTGCATCTGCTCGTTGACCATGGTGTGGTTGGTCACGCGGCTGGTGAAGTCGGTCTTCTGCGCTGCGTT
>CAWATB010000024.1:0-185975 GCA_963784815.1 uncultured Gammaproteobacteria bacterium
GACGGCGACAAAGCTGGCATTGGCTACGCAGAGACCGCCGACGACCAGGTGCGGCTACGCAGGACGTGCCGCTGGGCGAGCGCAGCGTGGTGGTAGTGCCCACCGATGGCGTGATCGACCAGATCGGTGGGCCCAAGCAGATCGCCCACGGGCGACGCCGGCTCATGCAGTTCATGGCGGACCACCGCGGCGCCAAGGCGCACAGCCTGTGTGCTGCGTTCACGGCCAGCTTTGGCGAATGGCAAGGCACGCAGCGCCGCCGTGATGATGTGTCGCTGCTGGCCTTCAGCACGCAGGCCGCCACATGAACAGCCGGACTTCGAACGCTTTCAGGCCAGCGCGCAAGACTGTGGCGTGCTCTTTTATTACGCGGGCGAATGCACCCCCGCAGTGATTGCCGCAGCGGCCGATTCGCTCAAGGCCCGCCTGGCCACCGAGGACGCCTCGGGCCCCGCAAAGCGCAAGCTGTTTTCCACCTTTGTGGAGATGGCGCAGAACATCCTCCACTATGCGGCCGCCACACCAGCCACCGACGGCACACTGGCCACGCCCCGCGGCGCCATTGGCGTAGGTCGTGTAGACATGGCAGACACGCCCGAGGCAGTGCACGGCCACTACTGGATCGTCTGCAGCAACCCGGTGGACGTGGACTGCGTGCCCCGCCTGACCGAGAAGCTCAACGCCGTGCGGGCCATGAGCCTGGAAGAAATCAAACAAAGCTACCGCGACCAGCAACTGCGCAACCCCACACACAGCGCAGACGACCCGATCAGCAAGGGCGCGGGTCTGGGCCTGTTGACCATTGCACGCGACTCCAGCGCGCCGCTGGAATACAGCTTTGCATCCACCCCCACATCCGCCACCGCTGACCCGGCCCACCCCGGCGTGCGCACGGCGCTCTTTCACGTCAAGGCGCGCATCTGACTTCGCTCTGTTCATCCACTTTCTGGACCACTCATGCAAACCATCAAAACCGAACGCACCTCCGTCACCCCAGAAATCATCTTTCTGCCCGCCGAACATCGCCTGGTAGTGCAAGGCGAGTGCTACCCGGAGAACCCTTTGCCTTTCTTCAGCCCCATCCTGGCTGCACTGAAGGCGTATTTCGAAACCCAGAAACCCCGCCAATTCGAGGCCGAGATGCGGCTGCAGTACATCAACAGCGCATCCACCATGGGGTTGCGCTCGCTGTTTGCACTGCTAAACGAAGCAGGCCAGCGCGGCACCGACGTGCGCGTGGTGTGGGCTACGACGCCGAGGACGATGCCATCGAAGAACTGGGCACGGATCTGGTGGAAGACTTTCACAACGTGCTGCTGGAACACCAGCCGTTCAACAACGCATGATGTGACGAAGCGGCAGCGGGTGGGATTTGCGCGGGCTGGGTGCACGCGCTGCGGCACCCTGTTTCAATCCAGAAAACGCGCAGCAGTCTCTGGCGACGGCACCATGCAGGTGTCTGACCGCCCCCAGATGCGGTACCGGTTGCGTGCACCCCAGCGGTACAGCGCATTGCGCAACGGCGCGGGCACCAGCCAGCCCACCCACGCCAGCCGCCAGGGCCAACCCAGCGCATGCAGCACGCGCAAAATGGCGGCGGTGTGCTGCCAGCTGCGGTCGCCATCCATGACGAGCAGGGTTTGTAAACCATCGACTTCGAGACCCGCCTGCGCCAGCAGCCGTTGCCCAGCTGCGCCTTGGATAGATGCAAAGCGGATGCGTTTTTTGGTGTCATGCCGCAGCAAAAATTGCACCCAGCCATTGCACAGCAGGCACTGGGCATCAAACACCACAATCATGACTGCGCACCCTCTGCGGCTGCCGCTGCATCTTGGGTCTTCAGGGGAACCCGCAGGTGCCCCTGGTAGCTGACCACGCGGCCGACCCAGGGCACGGTGGCTTGCAACTTGAAATGCAGGGCCTCGCCGATCCCGGTCTCCTCTGCCACCACCCGGGGGCGCAGCCACTGGGGGCATGCAATGCCGCAGAAATGCAGCCGCTGCAATTGCATTACCAAGCGCCCTTCGGCTTCATGCAGTGCGAACGTCAGGCGCGCGGCGCCCAGGTGCTCCACCACCTGTCCGGCCACTTGGCCTGTCACCTCTCGCAAGGTGGATTGCATGGTCTGCACGGGGAACCGACGAGTCCACCGCTCGGCAGCGGGGCGGGCATCCAGCTCGAAGGTGATTGTTCCCTCCGCCGCGCGTTGAGGCGCGCCCAGCGCGAGCGCCAGCAAACGGCCCGACCAAGTTGCTGGAGCATCCACCTGTACACGCCCCTGCAGACGGTGTGTGCCGGAGAGGCTGTGAAAACGCGCCAACGCAGGCGCCAGGCGCTGAAAAGCGGGGCCCATGGCACGTTGGTACAAAGGCAAAGAGTGCATGAAGACGGAAAGAATGGCGAGCAACGAAACGCGTACCGATGCAAAGCAGTCTATCGCCTGCAGCACCGGGTATCGGGCCTCGCCCTTGAACGAAAAAGGCCGACATCTGCCGGCCTTCCAGGGAGCGAACTCAGCAACAACAAAGGGTCAGGACTTGCCCTTGCGTGCCAGGCCTTCCAGGCCGTTGAGGTCTATCTGCGAGATGAAACCCCGCAGTGCCTTGATGTCCATGTTGTCGCCCTCGATGCTCACCACCAGCCCGTTTTTCAGCACGGTCTTGAACTCTGCATGGCTGCCGTCCTTGGCGTAGCGCTGGTGCAGCGTGCGGCCGCCCTCTTGCCAGGTCTTTTCGGCGCTGGTCTGGTCTTCCTTCTCGCCCTGGCCCAAACCCATGGCCATCACGGCCATCTGGCCCAAGCCACCCACGTCCAGGATTTCTACGCGCACCTGCTTGTCGTCACTGCCGTACTGGGCACTGGCCTGGCTGGTGGGCAAGCCCAGGGCGGCGCCGTCCTGCTACCTCAAACGCCGTGCGGGGCAGGCCCGAGAGCGTCTCTGGCAGCGCAGCCTTGAGCGACTGCGCAGCAATGGCCTGACCACCACCCATTGCACCTGCCGCGGCCGTGGCTGCAGCGCCAGCGGCCGCCGCAATGGCCGCGGGGTCTTGGCTCTTTTGGGCCTGCTCCATCTGGCGCGCGGCTTCTTCCATTTTCTTGCCTGCGGCCTCCAGCCCGGCCGTGTTGATGGACACATTGCCACCGGGCGTGTTCATGGTGATGGCGGGAGCATCCGCGCCGCCCAGCATGCCTGCGCCGCGCGGCATGAAAACGGAGCTGATGGCACCGATGATCACACCCATGACGATGGCAGCAATGATGACTACCACGGTGTAGACAACGGACTTTTCAGGCGCACTTCTCATCAGCACCGGCAGCCCGGTGTACAGCAAGTAGATGGAATACAACGCGGCAAGCAAACCCAGCATGGACAGCGCAGGCAGCAGACTGAACACACCGCCCACCATGGCCGCGGTGCTTGCATACACCGCCACTTTTAACGCCTGGATTGCACTCTTTTGACCACCAAAGGTGGGCGCCAGCGCGTTGATGATCAGCCCCAGCACAAACACCCCCACCAGGCTCAGCGCATACGACACCACCATGTTCACCAGCCCCGATACAAAGGGGATGCGCACGGACACACCGAACGCGCTGAACCCGATGAGTGACAAGCCGATAAAGCCGCACACGGCCGGAATGGCCGCCAGGATCATGGCGTATTGGGTGTACAGCGTGGCGGCATCGGTGGTTTCCGACTCGATGACGACCCAAGTCTCTTTGGGCTGCAAAAGAATGTTCTTGACGCGCTCTATCAGGTTCATGGTGCCCTCCCGGCAATGTGATGGCCTGTGCGCAGCGGCATGCAGGCCGAAAGATGCGGACGATAAGGGAAACGGTGCGTACTGGAGCACCGCTCTACAGCCCCACAGGGCTGCAAACGTGGAATATGCACGGTTTTGGCCCCGCAAGCCACACCGGCTGTCATAGGAAGCCAGGCCGGAAACGACAAAACCCCGGAGTGGTTTTTCTCAAGCGAGTCCTGCACTGCGTTATGCAGGCACGGCTGCAGGTGACTGCCGCCGGGCCATTCCTGGGCGAATCCTGTAAAAGGGCCTGAGCCTCAGGGTAGATCGCGTTTGCTTCTTCTTGACGACCGCATCACCACCGCATCAGGTTGTGGCGTGTCGCAGACGCCGTAGTGACACTCAACCCCGCGTGGGCGGGAGGGGTGCAGGTGCGGGAGGCGTTTCCGACGGGGACTGGGCGGGTGGGGGCTCAGGCGTTTGGGCGGGCGTCTGGCTGGGTGAGGGACTGGGCGTCTGGGCTGGCGTGGGAACGGTGTTTGCAGCCGGTGCCGAAGACGGCGGAATGGCAGGCCGAAGACCAGGCACGACCGCAGGCGTATTCACACCCTGTGCGGTGGCAGCCATGGCGCTCAACACCAACACGCCCCACACACCCATTTGCTGAATGAATCGCATATCTGTCTCCATCAGTGGAACGGCCAGTGTGGCGCGCACACCGTGTCAAAAGCGTCGGACAACGCCTCTACGGTTCGGCAGAGGAAAACCCGGCAATTGCGGACAGCGGCTCGCGGGCGACCGGGAGCGGGAGGGCTATTGCCGGTAGGTGAACTCGGTTCAATCAGCTGCGGCGCAGTTGGTCTACCACGGTCTGGAGGTGCTGCGTGAAAACGCGCCGGTCGCGCCCCGCAGGCAACTCTGGGTCGCCATAGCGCGCCACCACGGCCTCGATGGCCGGTGCACTGAGCGTGCGCCAGATAGAGCCCACCAGGGTTTCGTCACCAATGTAGCTCGGTGCGAAGCTGGTGGAGCCTGTGGTGCGGTCCATAAAACGCAGGCCCACGGGTTGCACCGGGGCATTCGCTGCGACGGCGGCCTGTATCAGGTTGGCGTGAAACGGCAGCATCTCGCGGCCGTCACCGGTCGGTGCCCTCGGGGAACACCGCCAACACTTCGCCACGCTCCAGCGCCTCCTGCATGGACCGCACCATGCGCAGCGCGTCGCGGCGCGAGCTGCGCTCGATGTACAGCGTGCCCGCAGCGGTGGCCAGCGTGCCGATCAGCGGCCAGCCCTGTACGTCCGACTTGGAGACAAAACGACAATGCCGCGCGGCGTGCATCACCGGGATATCGAGCCACGAAATGTGGTTGGCTACCAGCATCACTGGCCCGGTGAGCGGCGGCTGCCCCTGGATGCGCAAGCTGACGCCTGCGCGCGCGAGCAACTGCAGCGACCACACCTGCACACGCGCATGCTGCTGTTCCGGCGAGAGCGTCGGGAAACGCAGCGCCACGATGAACAACCCCTTGGCGATATGGCCCAACAGCCGCAGCAGGCGCCAGCAGGCGCGCAAGTGCCTCATCTCAACAACCGTGGTGGCTCGCCATACCCAGAGCCCACGCAACTGGCGCGGCGAAGGCGAGTACCACCGTGGAACCAGCCCCACCGGGCCACAGGTGCCGTCCCCTTTGGGGGATGACGCGAGGCGGCTCAGAGGGGTCATCCAAACGCCACCTGGCCACCCACCAGCGTCATGCGTACGCGGCCGGGCAGTTCATAGCCCGAGAACGGTGTGTGTTTGCCCTGGCTGCACAGCGCGTCGTCCCGCACGACCCAGGAAGCCTGTGGATCGAGGATGCAGATGTCACCCACGCCCCCTTCCACGATCTGGCCCACGCTGGCCTGCAAAGTGCCCAGGGCGTTGCCCAGCACGCGTGCGGGCTCGGACGTGACGGTGGCCAGCGCGCGCTGCAGTGGCACGCCGCTGTCCTGCGACCACTTGAGCGCGAGCGAGCAGCAGCAGTTCCAGGCCGGTGGCGCCAGGCTCGGCCTCGGCAAACGGCAGGGTCTTGGCGTCTTCGTCGACCGGCGTGTGGTCAGACACCGAGCGCATCGATGGTGCCATCGAGCAGCGCCGCGCTCAGGGCATCGCGGTCGCGCTGCTGGCGCAGCGGTGGCGTCAGGCGCGCGCGGCTGTCAAAGAAGCCGATGTCGTTTTCGGTCAGGTGCAGCGTGTTGATGCTGATATCGCAGGTCACGTTCAGGCCTTCGGCCTTGGCCCGGCGCACCAGTTCGACACCGGCCGCGCTGCTGAGGCGGCACAGGTGCACGCGGGCGCCGGTGGTTTTGAGCAGCTCGAAAATGGTGTGCAGCGCAATGGTCTCGGCCGCCACGGGCACGCCCGACAGGCCCAGGCGCGTGGCCAGCGCGCCGCTGGCGGCCACGCCTTTGCCCAAGTGCATCTCTTGCGGGCGCAGCCACACGGTGTAGCCAAAGGTGGCGGCGTACTGCAGCGCGCGCTGCAGCACCTGGGTGCTGGCCAGCGGCACCTCGGCCTGGCCAAAGCCCACGCAGCCGGACTCGGTCAGCTCGGCCATCTCGGTCAGCACCTCGCCTGCGAGGTTGCGCGTGAGCGCGCCCAGCGGGAACAGGCGCGACTGGTGCAGCTTCTCGGCGCGGAACTTGAGCATCTCCACCAGGCCCGGCTCGTCGAGCACGGGGTCGGTGTCGGGCGGGCAGACCAGGCTGGTCACGCCACCGGCCACGGCGGCAGCCATCTCGGATTCGAGCATGCCTTCGTGTTCGTGGCCAGGCTCGCGCAGGCGCGCGGCCAGGTCGACCAGGCCCGGCAGCACGATGCAGCCCGTGGCATCTACCACGCGCTTGGGCGCAAAGTCGGGCGGCACGCGGTTGACGCCGACGATGCGGCCCGCGGCAATCGCGATGTCACAGATCTGGTCGAGGCCCGAAGCGGGGTCGATCACACGGCCGTTCTGGATCAGTATCTTCATGATTTCAAGCCAAATTGGCCGCTAGCGCTTATTGGATAAGCGCTAGCAGCTACGAAAACAGGAGTATTCATTCCAAGCGTCATGCCTCATTCCCGGCAACGATGGACATCACAGCCATGCGCACCGCAATGCCGAAGGTCACCTGCGGCAGGATCACGCTTTGCTTGCCATCGACCACGGCGGAGTCAATCTCGACGCCGCGGTTGATCGGGCCGGGGTGCATCACGATGGCATCGGGCTTGGCCAGTTGCAGCTTGTCCTGCGTGAGGCCGAAGCTCTTGAAATACTCTTGGCTCGACGGCAGCAGTGCGCCGCTCATGCGCTCGTTCTGCAGGCGCAGCGTGATGATCACGTCCGCATCCTTGATGCCTTCTTCCAGCGTGTGGCAGACGCGCACGCCCATCTGAGCCATGTCCGACGGCACCAGGGTGCGCGGGCCCACCACGCGCACTTCAGCGCAGCCCAAGGTGGTCAGGCCGTGGATGTCGGAGCGCGCCACGCGCGAGTGCAGCACGTCACCCACGATGGCCACGGTGAGGTTGGAGAAATCCTTCTTGTAGTGGCGGATGGTGTACATGTCCAGCAACCCCTGCGTGGGGTGGGCATGGCGGCCATCGCCCGCATTGATCACGTGCACATGCGGCGCCACGTGCTGCGCGATCAGGTACGGCGCGCCCGACTCGCTGTGCCGCACCACGAACAGGTCGGCCGCCATGGCCGCTCAGGTTGGCGATGGTGTCGAGCAGCGACTCGCCCTTGCTGGCCGAGCTGCGCGCGATGTCCAGGTTGATCACGTCGGCCGACAGCCGCTTGGCCGCGATCTCGAACGTGGTGCGCGTGCGGGTGCTGTTCTCGAAGAACAGGTTGAACACGCTCTTGCCGCGCAGCAGGGGCACCTTCTTGACCTCGCGGTCGTTCACGCTGACGAAGTTGGCGGCCGTGTCGAGGATGTGCGTGACGATGTCGCGCGGCAGGCCCTCGATGGACAGCAGGTGGATGAGTTCGCCGTTGCCGTTGAGTTGGGGGTTGCGCTTGTGCAGCACGGTCAGGCCTCTTTGACTTGGAATTGGAAGGTGCCGCTGTCGTCACGCGCCAGGGCCAGCGACTGGGCGGCAGGCAGGGCCACACGCGCGGCGGCAAAGTCGGCCTGCACCGGCAGCTCGCGCCCGCCCCGGTCCACCAGCACGGCCAGGCGCACGCTGGCGGGACGGCCGTAGTCGAACAACTCGTTGAGTACAGCGCGGATGGTGCGGCCGGTGTAGAGCACGTCGTCAAGCACCAGCACATCGGCGCCGTTCACGTCGAACGGCAACGCGGTCTGCGCCCCAGCCGACAGGCCACGCTGGGCAAAGTCGTCGCGGTGCATGACCGACGAGAGCACGCCGGCAGGCCCTTCGAGACCCAGGTCCTTTTGCAGACGCTCGGCCAGCCAGGCACCGCCCGAGGCAATGCCTACCAGGCGCGTGGTGGGTGTCAGCATGCTGCGCACGCCGCGCAGCAGTTCGCGGTACAGCGCCTCTGCGTCGAGCACGAGGCTGCCAGAGGCTGCGGGAGAGGGGTGGCTCATGGAAGATTCCTCAAAAACTGTTCCAGGATGATGCAGGCCGACGCGGCGTCGGCATCCTTGGCGCCGCCGGAGAGGGCTTCGGTGGTGCTGTAGCGTTCGTCCACCTCGAAGACCTGCAGGCCAAAGCGGCCGCGCAGCTGGCGACCGAACTTGAGCGCGCGCTCGGTGTTCTCGTGGCTCGCGCCGTCAGGGTGGTAGGGCACGCCGATCACCAGGGCGTCGGGCTGCCATTCCTTGATGCGCTGCGCCACCTGCACAAAACGGGCATCGCCCTCGGCCTTGATGGTGGCTTGCGGCGTGGCGCCGCGCAGCATGCGGTTGCCCGAGGCCACGCCCGTGCGCTTGAGGCCAAAATCAAAAGCAAGAAAGGTCTGGAAATGCGCAGGAACAGCAGGCTGAGCGGGCAAGCCGGTCATGCGTGCCCCGCTTCGGGCGACAGCATCCAGGCCTTCAGGCCCAGTAGCGCCAAGGCGCTGTCGTAGCGCTCTGGCACGGGGGTGTCGAAGATCACCGACAGATCCGCAGCCACCGTCAGCCACGCGTTCTCGGCCAGTTCGGATTCGAGCTGGCCCTCGCCCCAGGACGAATACCCCAGCGTGATGAGCACGCGGCGGGGGCCTGCGCCCGTGGACAGCGCTTCAAGCACGTCCTTGGAGGTGGTCATCTCCAGCCCGCCGGGGATGGTCATGGTGGAGGCGTAGGCCGACTCGTCGGTCTCGGCCTTGTCCATGAGCATGGGCTCGTGCAGCACAAAGCCACGCTCGGTCTGCACCGGGCCACCCTGGAACACGGGCTCCCGGGTGAGGTCTTCGCGGCGCAAGGACAGGTCTACCTTGTCGAAAAGACCTTTAAGGGTGATGTCAGAGGGCTTGTTGATGATGAGCCCGAGCGCACCGCGCTCGCTGTGCTCGCACAGGTAAACGACGCTGCGGGAGAAAGACTCATCTTCCAGACCGGGCATCGCAATCAGGAAGTGATGCGTCAGGTTGATGGGCGCAGAATCGAAAGACATCTGGCAATTTTAACGGTGAACATGCCCCCCTCCCCCGAGCCTTCGTACGCCAGCGGTCTAGTCTGGTTCCGCCGCGATCTGCGCGCACACGATCAAGCGGCCCTGTATCGCGCACTGACCCAGTGCCAGCAGGTGCACTGCGCCTTTGTGTTTGACCGCGAAATTCTCGATGCCCTGCCCCGGGCTGACCGGCGGGTAGAGTTCATTCGCGAGTCACTTGTTGAACTCGATGAATCGCTGCGCGCGCTTTCTGGGCATCCACAGGGTGGTCTGATCGTGTTGCACGCGGTGGCCAGTGATGCCATTCCCGCGCTGGCCCACTCCCTGGGTGTGCAGGCCGTCTTTGCCAACCACGACGACGAGCCCCAGGCGCTCGGGCGCGACAGCCTGGTGCGCACACGACTGGCCGCCGCTGGCAAAGCCTTTCACACGTTCAAAGACCACACGCTCTTGGAACGCAGCGAGGTGCTGACGCAGACCGGCAACCCATACAGCGTTTTCACACCCTACAAGAACGCGTGGCTCAAAAAGGTCGATGCCTTTCAGCTCAAGAGCTACCCGGTAGAGCGCCATGCACACCACCTCGCTCCGCGCCCGCCGAGAGCACTGCCAAGCGGTGCCAACGCTGGCATCACTGGGTTTCGAGGCCACCGCACTTTCTCAACTGCGGCTGCCCACCGGAGCCAGCGGCGCACAGCAACTGTTTGACGATTTCCTGAACCGCATCGAGCACTACGACGACACGCGCAACTTTCCGGCCGTCAAAGGGCCCAGTTACCTCAGCGTGCACCTGCGTTTTGGCACCATCTCGCCGCGGTTGCTGGCCCGCACCGCGCACGGCCTGATGCTGCAGGGCAACCCAGGCGCGACGACCTGGCTCAATGAACTGATCTGGCGCGACTTTTATTTTCAGATCCTGCACCACCATCCGCATGTGGTGGGTCACAGCTTCAAGCCCGCCTATGACGCGATCCAGTGGGAGTCAGGCCCCGAGGCCAAGGCGCTTTTTGCAGCGTGGTGTGAGGGCCGCACCGGCTACCCGCTGGTGGATGCGGCCATGGCGCAAATCAACCAGACGGGCTACATGCACAACCGCCTGCGCATGGTGGTGGCAAGCTTTTTGGTCAAGGATTTGGGCATCGACTGGCGCTGGGGCGAGGCCTACTTTGCCACGCACCTCAATGACTTTGATCTGTCGGCCAACAACGGCGGTTGGCAGTGGGCCAGTTCCAGCGGATGCGACGCCCAACCCTATTTCCGCATCTTCAATCCCGTCAGCCAGAGCGAGAAGTTTGACCCGGAGGGCAAATTCATCCGCCGCTACCTGCCACAGCTGGCGGGGCTGCCAGCCAAGGCGCTGCACGCACCATGGCTGGCGCGCCCGCTGGAACTACAGGACGCAGACGTTCGGCTGGGTGGTAACTATCCGTTGCCCGTGGTCGACCATGACGTGGCCAGGAAGCGCACGCTGGAACGTTATGCGGTGGTAAAGGCTGCAGCCGCTGACTAGTGCCACGGTGAGCAGTGCATCCATAGATCTCTTCAGCCCCGCATCCCCGCGGAGCGTAAGTCACCGACCGTTGGGTGCTGAGGCTGCCTGTTGAGCGCTCATGCTCATGCCGTCCACGCTCAACGTGCCGCCGGCGGCCAAGCGCAGCTTGAGAGAAAGGTCGGTGCGATTGTCTGCATGGGCAATCGCCTCCTCGACAGAGATGGCGCCAGATTCGACCAGTTTGAACAGGGACTGGTCAAAACTGCACATGCCCTGCTCTGTACCGCGGCTGATGGCGGTTTTGAGTTCGTCGACCTGCCCCTTCTGGATCAAATCCGCTACATAGGGGGTGAGCAACATGATTTCGGTGGCGGGCACCAGTCGGCCCTGCATGCCCTTGATCAGGCGTTGCGCCACCACCGCCCGCAGATTGAGCGACAGATCCATCTGCAATTGCTTGTGCGCATGCTCCGGGAAAAAATTGAGAATGCGTTGCACCGCCTGATTGGCGTTGTGGGCATGCAGTGTGGACACACAAAGGTGACCAGACTCTGCGTAGTGCAGCGCGTGCTGCATGGTGGCGCGGTCTCGAATCTCTCCGATCATGATCACGTTGGGTGCCTCGCGCATGGCGCGGCGCAGCGCTTCGTCATACGAGCGCGTGTCGATACCCACTTCACGCTGCGTGATCAGCGATTTTTTATGCGGATGCAGATACTCGATGGGATCTTCGATGGTGAGAATGTGACCACTCTCGTTGGTGTTGCGATGGTCTATCAACGCAGCCAATGTGGTGGTCTTGCCGGACCCCGCTGAACCCACCGTGAGAATGAGCCCGCCTTTGAGAAAAGCCAGATCCTTCAACACTTGGGGCAAGCCCAACTCATCCAGGCTGGCAATGCTGCCAGCCACATGGCGAATCACCATGCCCACCTGGCCGCGCTGCAGGTGCACATTCACGCGAAAACGATCACCTTCCGCAGTCGCATACGAAAAGTCGCATTCCATGGTGGATTCGAACTCATGGTGCTGCGCCTTGCCCATGATCGAATACGCCATGGTGCGAATGTCCTGTGCCTTCAGCACCTGCTGGCTGATGGGCAAAAACGCTCCCTGCCGCTTGACAGTAGGCGGGGCCCCGGCCAGCAGAAAGAGATCGGACGCTCGCTCGCGAGCCACCAGCGCCAAACACGCCAGCAAGCGGCTGTCCCCATAAGGAGCCGGGACCTTGGCGTCCAAAGAGACCCCTGATTGATTCACAGAATCCATAGGAGAGGGCACAAATGGTTGGCGAATAAGACTTCAGAAGAAGACTGCACGCCCCATCCTTTGCAGGAAGGGGCGTGAGGAGGGGTCAGACCTCTGCGGCGGCAGCAAGGCGGGCGTAGTGCTGAATCAGACTCAGCAGTTCTTCGTCCGAATAAGGCTTGCCCAAGTAGTGGTTGACGCCCAGCTCCATCGCATGCTCACGATGCTTTTCAGCGATGCGCGAGGTGATCATGATGATGGGAAGATCACGCAAGGCGCCATCTGCACGAATGTTCCGCGCCAAGTCGAACCCGTCCATACGGGGCATTTCGATGTCTGACAGCACCACGGTAGGACGCTCTTCCTGCAAACGCTCCAACGCCTGGAGGCCGTCAGCGGCCAGCGCCACCCGGTAACCTTCGCGCTGCAGCAGACGCTGCGTCACACGGCGCACCGTGATCGAATCGTCCACCACCAATACCAGAGGCACCTGGCTGGGGCCCGCCAGTTGCGACGAGACCACCGACTTGCCAGCACCCGCGCCACCGGCCTCAAGCACGGGCGGCAGGCCCACGCTGGAGGCACGGACCTGATCACCGTATACGGTCGACAAAGCCACAGGGTTGTAAATCAACACCACAGCGCCCGAAGCCAACACCGACATTCCGGCCAGCCCCGGCAGACGCGACAGCTGAGGACCCAGGTTCTTCACCACCACTTCCTGGTTGCCCAGAACTTCGTCCACATGCATCGCAATGCGCTGTGCGGCGCTGCGGAAGATCACCACAGGGCGAGACTTTCCGCCCGGTTCATAGCTGCGAGCGGAAGCCTGGAGCAATGCGCCGGACCAGAAGAACGGCAACTTTTCTGTCCCGTCATCAAAGGTACCCGTGCGGTAGGCCTCTTCCAGGTCGGCGGCCGAAGTGCGGCGCACGATTTCCACCACGCTGGCAGGAACCCCCACGGCCAAGTCGCCCGCGCGCAGCATCACCACCTGCGTCACCGCGGTGGTCAGTGGCAGCACCATGCGGAAGGCGGCTCCTTTGCCCATTTCGGTCGAAGTTTCAATGCGACCACCCAAAGCGTTGATCTCGGCACGCACGACGTCCATACCAATACCGCGCCCTGACAAGCCCGTGACCTCTGAAGCCGTGGAGAACCCCGGCATGAAAATCAGATTTGCGGCGTCCGCATCGCTCAGTTCCACATCATCGTTCACGATGCCCTGTGCCAGGGCCTTCTCGCGGATGCGGGGCAGGTTCAGACCCGCGCCGTCGTCGCGGAACTCCACCGACACGTCATTGCCTTCGTGGTGCAGATCAATCGTGATCGTGCCCGATGCAGGTTTGCCTGCGGCTGTCCGGACTTCTGGATCTTCGATGCCATGAGCGACACAGTTCCGAAGCAAGTGTTCGAATGCAGGTGTCATGCGGTCCAACACGCCACGGTCCATTTCAATGGACCCGCCGGTGATGTCCAGCTTGATCTGTTTGCCAGTTTCTTTGGACGCCTGTCGTACCACGGCGTAGAGCCGCTCGGAGATACCCTCGAACTCCACCATGCGGGTGCGCAGCAGATCGCGCTGCAGCTCTCGCGCCTGGCGTCCCTGAGCGATCAGATCATCTTCAGCGCCTTCCATGGCACGTTGGAGGTTTCGCTGCACTGTGGCCACGTCGTTCACCGACTCGGCCATCATGCGGGTGAGTTCCTGCACGCGCGTGAATCGGTCGAACTCCAGGGGATCGAACCCAGCGGCAGAATCTTTGGATAGCGCCAGACGCGACTGCATCTGTGACTCGGCCTGCACTTCAATGTCGCGCAGTTGCTGACGCAATCGATCCAGATTGCCCGAAAGGTCAGTCAACGAACTGCGGAACTGACCGAGGCGGACATCCAGGCGAGAACGGCTGATCATCACCTCGCCCGCCTGATTGACCAGGCGGTCCAGCAATTGGGCGCGCACGCGCACCGACTGACTGGCAGCCGCCCGCAAAGGCGCAATTTGTGATGGGCCAGGCAGGCGCACTGAAGGCGCAGAAGGTTTTGTCACGCCCTGGGCGATTGCAGGAGATGCTTCAGGGATGTCAGTCGCCGGAGCACTGGAACCGGTGGGTTCCGCCGGCAGTGACATCACGGTATCCGCGGGACTTTGGCCAATTGCACGGAGTGCTTCGAAGTTCGCCTGCAGCCCGTCAAAGCTACCTTGCAGCGGCTCAATCTGGTCTGATGTGACAGTATCCACATCGAGTTGCTCGATGGCCGACTCCAAGCGGTGGGCCATTTCACCCAATCGCATGGCACCCGCCAAACGCGAACTCCCTTTGAGTGTGTGCAACGCACGCAGCACTTCACTGCGGGCACCGAGGTTGTCAGGGCGTGAAGCCCATTGGCGCAAAGCGCCGCCAAGCTGAGGTAACAACTCTGCGGCCTCTTCCTCGAAGATCGGAAACAGATCGGGATCAATGACATCAATGGCATCGATATCGTCGTCAACATCCGTGCCCATTGCGATGGCATGTGCAATGGCGTTGTCAACCTGCTGATCGTAGTCGTGCACGACCGCCGACAGTGCGGGAGCGACATGACCTGTCGGTATCAAGTGCGGGGCTGGTTGCTGAGCGACTTCTGCAGCCGGCTCGGGTTCAGGCTCGGCAAGGGCCGCGACCGCGAGTTCCTCCACCGCGCCTTCGCGCTCCAGCGGCACATCGTCGTCCTCTTCCGGAGGCGACAAGGTGTTGTCCACCTCGGTTTCCAGAATCTCCCGCAACTGGGCCAGCACGTCCTCGCTCGGTTCTTTGAGGAAACCCGCGGCAAACTGGTGCAACAAGCGACGAATGTCGTCTGCCGCAGCCATAAAGGCCTGAGCCTGCTCTTCGGTGCCCCCCGACTGCAGTTGCACGTGCTGAAGGGCATGCTCCAGAACCCGCGACAACTCTGACAAGGCGTTGAAACCCACTGTCGCGGAGCTGCCAGCCAGCGAGTGCGCCAGCGCTACCGCGATATCGGGTAACGGTTGATGCAACTCCAGCGCCCATTCCTGCAGACAGGTCACCAGACGGCGTGACCATTCGTCTGCCTCATTGAGGTAGACGTTGTACAGCGGGAGACCAATGCGCAAAGTCTCAATCACTTTGACCGCATCGTCGCTGGCAACATCCTCTTGCGGCAGCGCTTCATGAACATCCAGAACGGCTGGGAGCGACTCTGCAGCATCCGGCTCGCCGGCTGATATCTGCACAGGCGTCTCCACGACAGGGGATGCGTCCAGCATGCTTTCCAGCTCTGCCAGCGCCGCAGCATCCAGGTCGGCCACGTCGAAGGCCTCTGTCGGCAGTGATGATGCGGCCTCTGCGGTGGCTTCTTTGGGCAACGTGAATTCGTCGGTGGGGGCATCTGCCACCAGCGTGGGGGCAGTCGCTGGCTCCAGATCGGGCAGTTCGAGATCCAGCACAAAATCTGAACTCGATGGATCGACTGTCGCACGCTCACCTGGCGCCTCATTCAAAGCGGCAGCAAACACAGAGAAGTCGATGTCCTCGGCCACGTCAGACGCTGTACCCACAACCTCTGCAGGATGCTCAGGAACATGGTCGGATATCTGGGTAGACTCGAAGTCCGGCATCTCCGGCACTTCTTCATCAGACTGCGCCAACTCTGCGGCCGCCAACAGCTGTTCATCGGCCATGGGCTCCGAAACGGGCACTGGCACATCATTCAGCGCGTCCGCGCCCATCGCGGGTTCGTCGATCACCTCGTAAGAAGTGCCTGCCTCTGCAGGCGCCGCCAATGGCAACAATGCGCCATCCAAACGCATCGCGTCGGCAGACTTACGAAACGCATCAGTGCTCCAGCCCGAGGTTGTGCCCGCAGCAATGTCATCGGCCCATCGGCTGAATGCACGCATTGCGTCTGACGATAGCTGCAACAAATCAGGATGCATGGGCTTTTGCTCAGCCAACCAGGCATTCAGCAATTGCTCCATCGACCAAGCGGCTTCGCCAAAATCGTTCAGCCCGACCATCCGCGAACTGCCCTTGAGGGTATGGAAAGCGCGGCGCAGTGTGGTTTGCTCGCTGAGGTTACCAGCGTCATCCTTGAGCACATCAATGGCAGCAAGGCCCGTCACCACGACTTCGCGTGCCTCTTCGAGGAACACTTCCAGGAGTTCGTCCTCGATTTCCAGGGGCCGACTGACGGGCACTGGCAACGCTGCTGCAGGCGCTGAAGAACTTTCCGTTGAAGGAGGTGCGTCGAAAGAGATCTCAGGCGCCAATGCAGCGGGTTCAGCCTCGGCAGATGGCGCAGGAGGCTCCGAAAAATCAGGGAGAGGAGCGAAATCGGTGGGTTCGCTGACAGGCTCCGGCACAGGGAATCGGGGCACGACATCCGGAAGTGGAATCGACGAGCGCTCATCCAGCTTGACAGGAGTTTCCTCGACGGCATCTGAAGCGCGACCGCGCGTCTTGCCCATCAAGATGCGCAACTCACCCAACTCTTCGTCGTACACAAACAGCTTGCGCGCCATGGTGCGCTGATAGCTGAGCATGTCGATCAGGAAACCCAGAGCGCCGAGGCTGTTACCCAGCTTCTCGAAAGCGGTTTGGCGATCTTCCTCAGCGATTTCGTTGATGAGCAAACGCTCCACCGTATCGCGCATGCGAACCACAGCGAGCGAAGCCTGGTCCAGACCCAACACCGACAACACGCCGCGCATTTGCGCAAGGTGACCCGGTACTGTCGCAAGAACGGCTGTGTCCTGGGGGTTGCGGAAAAACTGATCCAGTGATTTCTCTGCTTCGCCCAATGTGGCACGGAGTTCGTCGACCACACTGCCCATGGTCTGGTTGTCGCTGACGCGGCGGTACAGCTCCTCCATCCACTGTTCGAGCGGTTCGGGTTCAGCACCCGCACCGACGGCGTCCAGACGCTCCGCCAGACGGGCTGCACGGGCCTCCATCTGGTCATCGGCAGCATCCAGTTCTTCAAACGCGGCTTGCAGGTACAACACCGAAGTGGCCACCTCCATGGCCAATGCGGCAGATGGCGGCTCGCCTGAGCGGGTGGTCGCTTCAACCGCACGGGTCAAGGCCTGCGCCAGGCTTTCGCTGTCGGGGTGCAACTTGCGCAAGGAGTCACACACCAAACTGAATTGATCTGCCGCGGGTTTGAGCTTGTTGCGGTCCCCACCGGCCAATGCGGACCATGTCTCCGTCGCCGACGCGATCCGCTTGCGGGCCTGTGTCAGCAAGGCAGGGTCAAAACGACCGAAACGCGTTGTTTCGTAGTCCACCGGCTTGAAGCGGTCCAAAGCAAACGCCTGGCGTACAGCGCTAAGCGAAGGCAGTGTGTCTGCGGCATTTTCTGCAGGTTTCGCCTGCGAACAAAAGAACAGTAAATCCTGAACCAAACGGTCAGCGATGGTCGTATCACCTTTGGCCAACGTCGCGTACTGCATCAACACCCGCGATGCCACGCGTTTGACGTACACATCGGGGGGTAACAGCCCCGCGCCGAAGGCTTCAAAGAAACCTGCGCAAATCTTCCAGAACGCGCGCGACTGTCGGTCTGGTTGCGCTGCCACAAAGCAGAGACAGGTCTCGTGAAGGCTGCGAGCCGCTTTCAGATCACCGGACTTGACGATCCGTAGAACGGCGGAATCCAGGCGCGCACGGGCTTCTGGACCATAGGGCAGCGGGGTCGCTGAAATTGTGCCTTCAGGTTCTCGGAAGCGACGCTCCACCGGCCACAGATCGGCGGGGTGTACGCGCTCAGCCCCTGCCAGCGCCTGCGCGTCGCGGTACTGCGGAAAAAGCGCCACCGGCGACGTGGCCTTGCCCGCCAGCACCGTTTCCAGATATTCGACCAACGCAAAGCTTGCGCGCTCGATGACGGCAGCCGCCTCATCGCTGCAGGTCTCGGGGCGCTGCACAAACTTTTGAACTGCAGACTCCATGGACCGCAGAACCAGTGCCGGAGGACCCATGCCCACCATTTCCAGTGCCCCGCAGGCTTGGTGAAGCTGCTGGCGCGCAATACGCAATGGGCCAGCGTCCAGCGCGGCCAAATCGGATTCACGCGCAGCCTCGGCATCGCGCACGAAGCGCCGCATGGCCTTGACCGCACCGTCTAAAGACTTGCGCAGTTCGTCAAGCACCCAGGCCAATGGACCCAGGTCATGATCTCCCTGTGTCCCATCCGCGGCCGGTGCATTGTTGACATCAATAGATGGCATGGATTCGTCCCCGGCTGCAATGAGCCAGCTAGTTGATGACTACGTCAGGCGATCTTGAACCGGGCCACAGATTGGCGCAGTTCTTCTGCCATGTGCGAGAGCTCGCGCACCTGCTGCGCTGTGGTACGGGTACCTTCACCCGTTTGCTCGGTCACCGCAAAAATGTGCTGGATGTTGTCGGCCACTTCATTGGCCAGAACAGCTTCCCGGGACGTCGAAGAAGAAATTTGCTCAATCAGTTCAGCGAGTCGGCGCGACACGCGGTCAATTTCAGACAGTGCAGTACCCGCGCTGTCGGACAGTCGAGCCCCTTCCACCACACCCTGCGTGGAGCGTTCCATAGCGGCCACGGCATCCTGGGTGTCGGTCTGAATGGCTTTCACCAGCGCAGAAATCTGGCGCGTCGCATCGGCGGAACGCTCAGCCAATCGTTGCACTTCTTCCGCCACCACCGAGAAGCCTCGCCCGGCTTCACCAGCGGATGCGGCCTGGATAGCAGCGTTCAGAGCCAGCACGTTCGTCTGTTCCGTAATGTCGGAAATCAGCTCCGTGATTTCACCAATCTCTTGCGACGATTCACCCAGACGTTTGATGCGCTTGGACGTATCCTGAATTTGGTCGCGGATGGAGTTCATACCGCCGATGGCGTTCTGCACGGCCTGCAGACCGGAGTCGGCGGCTTGCAGCGATTGACGGGCCACCGTGGCGGACTCTTGCGCCTGCGTGGACACTTCGTTGATTCGGGTCGCCATGTCCAGAACGGAGCGGCCGGTTTCGCGAATTTCGCGCAGCTGCTCGGTCGATGCAGCGAGCAGTTCGGTCGACGTGCTGTCCACCTGGGCCGTCGTCTGCGCCACCCGGGTCGCCGTGTTCTGCACGCTGCCTACCAGTTGGCGCAACTCTTCCACCGTGTAGTTCACCGAGTCGGCAATTGCGCCGGTAATGTCTTCCGTCACAGTTGCTTCTTGGGTCAAGTCACCTTCAGCCACTGACTGCAGTTCATTCATCAAGCGCAAAATGGCGGCCTGGTTGGCGTCGTTCACACGCTTGGCTTCCTGCTCCTGGCGCTTGGCGTCTTTTTGCTGCATTTCAGCGTTGGCCTGACGGCCCCGGCTGTCGAGCAGCTGAACACGGGAGATCCCGATACCGCAAAGAACCACGAACAAGCCGGCCAGTGCGAGTGCTGCCACTTGTCCGCCGCCCAGACCTGTCTGTGCAGACAGTTTGGACTGCAAGCCCTCCAGTTGGCGACGCAGCGGCTCACTGTCGGCAATGATGGCGGACTGTGCTTCGCGGGCAGACACCAGGCCCTGCAGGTTGCCCAGAATCGCGCTGGCCTGTGTGCGGGTCTGCTCGTAAAGCTTCACCAAGGCTTCCAGCTGTTCACGTGTCTGCGCATCCTTGGTGGCGGCCAAACGCAGTTCAGGACTGCCGTCAAGCAGGCCTTGAGCGATTTCTTTGAATGAGTTCAAGTCCTTGCCCAGCAAGAACACAGCCTCAGGGCTCACGCCTTCCATGGTCTGGAATTCGTTGGCCGACTTGCCGATCCGCTGGGTCAACATCACAAGCTGACCAGCCGCAGAAATTTCTGCAGCAGGGGCGTTTTGTTGAAGCTTGAGCGACGACACCGTCTCAGCGATTTCCAACAGGTCAGACGACTGGCGGTTGATGGTACGCAGCGCGTCACCCACCTGCGTCAGAATCTTCTGCTGCCCCATCACCACGGTCGCGTTGCGCTCGGCGCGCTCCATCAACGGGTTCACGGACTCCAAGTCCGGCTTGTACGGCTCGCCCAAGGACTGGACGCCGAGTTCGTCGTCACCTGCATTGAGCGCGCGCACGTTACGCGCAAGCACGCCAGAGCTCTCCACCACGTCGGGGAACGCCTGCGGGCTACCCACCAGCGCCTGAGACACCGACTTGGCAAGCCGCTGCGACTGCATCAGCGATTGACCGGTAGCCGCGAGTTGCTGCGCAGAGCGATCTGCCTGCACCAGCACCCAATATGCAATCGCCCCCAGCACCAACACACCCACAAGCAGCAGCGCCAGCAAACGGCGTTGATGACCCGCCGCTGTCGAGCGACCGAGGAGCGGCAGAGAAATCAGATCTTCGTCAGAGTCTGGCGAGGAGAGTTCTGGGGAATAACCATCTGGATCGCCTTGCACGCTGTTCATGGCTTCCGCCTGATAGGCATCACCGAGCTGCGCTCCATCGAGCGAGCCAGTAGCCAGGAGGTCCCGCCCGTCATCGGCCGAGCCGGCATCCGAGCCGGGTTTCCGGTTGAACAGTTTTCCAAATTGATTGACGACGGACATGGTGCAGCCTTACAGAAAAACTCAAGCACTGATGCTCAGAAAAGCGGGATGTTGGGACAGGATCTGCAAGTTCAGCTCCTGCCAGCGAGTGCCGCTGGAATCGATATACGTGGTGCCAAAGAACCCCGGGGAATCCTCAGCGGGCGGCTCGGACGTGACAAATGCATCGGTACCGCGCAGGCCCGCCAAGCGATCCACCAGCAATGCGGCATTGACTTCAAGCGCGGCATTGAACGACAGCAAGCTGGTTTCCGCCATGGCTTGATCAGTGCGTGGAGCCGCAGCGCCCATCAGGCCCGCCAGATCCACCACACCCACCAACCCACCCCGCAGGTTGGCAACGCCTAAAAACCAGCTCTGGGTGTAGGGCACCGCCTGAACGGGCACCCAAGGGAAAATTTCCCCGGATTGGCCCAATGGCAGCAAATAGAAAGCCCCGGCAGACTCTACAGCCAGCCAGGACGACACAGACGTTCCTTCGGTTCTTGCAGCCTGCAAGCGGCTGGCAAGTCGGGTCTGGAGCTCTCGAAGGGCTTCGCGGTTGGCCATGAACGCGCAGCAGCCTCAGTTCAGAGCGTCGATTTTGGCTTGCAACTCAGCGGGGTCGACCGGCTTGGTAATGTAGCCGCGAGCACCCTGCCGCATACCCCAGACGCGATCCGTCTCTTGGTTCTTGCTGGTGCACATAATGATGGGCACATCGGCGTACAGCGGGTCGCGGGTAATGGCGCGGGTCAGCTGAAAACCGTTTTGGCCCGGCATCACCACGTCCATCAAAATCAAATCGGGCTTTTCTTCGGCCAGACGGCGAAACGCTTCGTCGGCATTTTCTGCCGTGCGCACTTGCATGCCTTTTTTCTGAAGCAGGTCTGTCAAAAACATCAGCTCGGTCTTCGAGTCGTCGACGACCAGCACTTTCTGGATGGGCATTACATCGCTCCTTGTTGGGCATTGCCAAACTGCTGCACGGCTTGCAACAGCTGGTCTTTGGTAAACGGTTTGGTGAGATATTCCTGGCAGCCGACCATGCGTCCACGCGCTTTATCGAAAACGCCATCCTTGGATGACAGCATCACCACCGGAGTATCCGCAAAACGGGCGTTGCGCTTGATGATGGCGCAAGTCTGGTACCCGTCGAGCTTGGGCATAAGGATGTCGCAGAAAATCAGCTGAGGCTGGTAATCATTGACTTTGGCCAAAGCGTCAAAGCCGTCGTCGGCCAACAAGACTTCGTGCCCCCCCTGCTTGAGAAAAATCTCGGCGCTTCGACGGATGGTATTACTGTCATCCACCACGAGCACTTTGAAAGATGCGCCTGTTGTAGTCAATTGTTACTGCTCCCGATGGAAAAATAAACAACGCAGCGGGCGCTGCGTCTCAAATCTGAACCATCTCGAAATCTTCCTTGCGGGCGCCACATTCTGGGCACGTCCAATTCATGGGAACTTGGTCCCATGGAGTGTTGGGTGCAATGCCGTGCTCAGGTGAACCCTCCGCCTCGTCATAAATCCAACCGCAAATCAAGCACATCCAAGTTTTAGAGTCGATCACAGCTTAAAGGGCCTTCACATAGAATGCAACGATTGTATCTAGTCATCTCAGCGGCCTGCAGCTTCTGTGCCACCCCTTCAGCAGGAACTGGTCCATGACCCTCAAATCCCCCCTCCCCCCCCCCGAAATCACCGACATTGCCGATGAAAACCTGGAGGATGCAAGCCCGGCCTGCGTCCTGGTTTTCAATGCAAGCGATCCCAGCGGCGCAGGTGGACTGACCGCCGACATCACCACCATTGCGTCCGTTGGCGGGCATCCCATTGCGGTTGTCACCGGCGCGTACGCCCGCGACACGGCTGAGATTTTTGACCACTTCAGCTTTGATGACGAAGCAGTGGCCGAGCAGGCCCGGGCCGTGCTGGAGGACCTGCCAGTCCAAGCCATCAAGATCGGTTTTGTGGGCAGCCCTGAGAACATCAGCACCATTGCTGAAATAACGACAGACTATGACGAAGTCCCAGTGATAGCGTACATGCCCAACCTGTCCTGGTGGCGTGAAGAGCTTATCGACGAGTACCTGGACGCGTTCCGGGAATTGTTGTTACCGCAGACCTCGGTGTTGGTTGGAAACCACAGTACGCTGTGGCGCTGGCTGCTGCCCGACTGGACCGGCGACCGCAGCCCCACCGCGCGCGACATCGCCCGCGCCGCATCCGAAATGGGCGTGCCCTACACACTGGTGACGGGCATCCCCCTGCCCGAGCAGTTTGTCGAGAACGTCCTGGCGTCACCCCAAACTGTCATCGGCAGCGGCAAGTTCGAGCTGTTCGACGCCACGTTCTCGGGCGCGGGCGACACCCTGTCTGCCGCCCTCACCGCCTTGGTGGCCAGCGGCAACGACCTGGGCGAAGCGACCAGCGAAGCGCTGGGCTATCTCGACCGCTGCCTAGACGCAGGCTTTCGCCCCGGCATGGGGCACATCGTGCCCGACCGCATGTTCTGGGCCCTGCCTGACGAAGACGAAGCAAGCGACGACGACGAACCCCTGATTGATGAAGCACAGGCCCTGGAAGGCTTTGTGATGCCACCCCATGACACCAAGCACTGATCTCAACATCCCCCTGTTCGAACGCGCCAAGGCGCTCATCCCTGGCGGCGTGAACTCGCCCGTGCGGGCTTTCAAGGCCGTCGGCGGCACGCCCCGTTTCGTCAAGCGTGCCCAAGGTGCGCACTTCTGGGACGCCAACGACCAGCGCTTCATTGACTACATCGGCTCCTGGGGCCCGATGATCCTGGGCCACGGCCACCCTGCCGTGGTCGAAGCAGTGCAAAAGGCGGCGCTCGAAGGCTTCAGCTTTGGCGCCCCCACCGAACGCGAGGTCGAGCTGGCTGAAGAGATCCTGAGCCTCGTGCCATCGATGGAGATGATCCGCCTGGTCAGCTCGGGCACCGAAGCCGGCATGAGCGCCATACGCCTGGCGCGTGGTGCCACCGGCCGCAGCAAGTTCATCAAGTTCGAAGGCTGCTACCACGGCCATGCGGATTCGCTGCTGGTCAAGGCCGGCTCGGGCCTGGCCACGTTTGGCAACGCCACCAGTGCAGGGGTGCCGCCCGAAGTGGTGCAGCACACGCTGGTGCTCGAATACAACAACGTCGCCCAGCTGGAAGAAGCCTTTGCCCTGCACGGCAAGGAACTGGCCTGCGTGATGATCGAGCCCATCGCAGGCAACATGAACTTCGTGCGCGCCAGCGTGCCGTTCATGAAGCGCTGCCGCGAGCTGTGCACCGAGTACGGCGCGCTGCTGGTGTTCGACGAGGTGATGACCGGGTTTCCGCGTGGCACTGGGCAGCGCGCAGAGCGTGTATGCCAAGAGCATTCCCGGCTTCAAGCCCGACGTCACGGTGCTGGGCAAGGTGATCGGCGGCGGCATGCCGCTGGCGGCCTTCGGCGGGCCCGCGCGCCATCATGGAACACCTGGCACCGCTCGGTGCGGTGTACCAGGCGGGTACGTTGTCGGGCAACCCGGTGGCCACCGCCTGCGGGCTGACCACGCTGCGCGAAATCAGAGAAGCCCGGCTTCTTCGATGCGCTGTCGGCCACCACCCGCTCGCTGGTCGATGGGCTGACCCAGGCTGCGCCGCGAGCCGAAGGCGTGCCCTTCAGCGCCGACTGCGAAGGCGGCATGTTCGGTTTCTTCCTGCTGCCCGAGCTGCCCCAGAACTACGCCCAGGTGCTCAAGACCGATAGCGCACGTTTTAACCAGTTGTTCCACGGCCTGCTGGACCGCGGTATCTATATAGCGCCCGCGCTGTACGAGGCGGGTTTTGTCAGCTCAGCCCACACCACCGACGACATTGCAACCACCGTGGCGGCTGCGCGCGAAGTGTTTAAAGAACTATCGAAATGATAGCTGCTAGCGCTTTACCATCAAGCGCTAGAGGCCGATTTAGCCTGAGTTTTTCACCTCTCTCAGACTTGCCTCTGTCCGTTCGGGCTGAGCCTGTCGAAGACAGGGAGCTTTTTTGCAAACAGCTCTTCGACAGGCTCAGGGCGAACGGCCTATCTGAGGCAAGTACCCGATCAAGCAATTGGATGGATGTTTTCGCGCGCCAAATTTGCTGATTTGTTCACAAGAGCCCCCGCAACTCGCGGGCGGCCTCTTGCAGCAGCGGCAGCATGTCGCGCTGCAGGGTTTGTGCCTGCACCTGCTGGGGCGATGCCACGACGTTGAGCGCTGCCACCGTCTGCCCCTGCAGATTGCGCAACGGCACGGCCAAAGCGTGCACGCCCAGCTCATGCTCTTCCACCGCCAGACAGCAATCGTCACGCCGGGACTGGGCCACCACCTTGCGCAGCGCGCCCCGTTGCGTGATGGTGTGAGGGGTCAGCCGCTGCAGCGTGCAGGCTTTGAGCCACTCTGAGAACTGCGCCGCAGGCAGCGCCGCCAGCAGTACCCGGCCCGTGGATGTGGGGTGCGCTGGCAGCCGCGCGCCCAGGTGCAGCCCATAGGCCATCGTGCGTGATGGCGCTCCGTACACCCCGCTGCGCGCCACGATCACCACCTCATCCCCATCCAGCACCACGGCCGAGAAGGACTGTTGGGTTTGTGCCGCCAGCCGGTTGAGCGTGGGCTGCAACACGCGCGGCAGCCGGGCCGACGCGAGGTAGCTGCCGGAAAAACGCAGCACCTTGGGCGCCAGCCAGAAGTAGCTGCCATCGGTCTCCAGATACCCCAGGTGCGCCAGGGTCAGCAGGTGCCTGCGGGCGGCGGCGCGCGTGAGGCCCGTGCGCTGAGCAGCCAACGAGGCGTTTAGCCGCTGGCGTTCGGTGTCAAAACTCTCCAGCACGGCCATGCCCTTGGCCATGCCTTCGATGAGATCGACCTTTGCAATGGGGACAGTGGCCATGGGTGTTGTTGCTCCTTCAGAGAGGCCGCAAACCGTGCAGCGTGGAACGAGCGCACGGGGCGGCCAAAGCGGATCACCGGCGCACGCACATGACGCACGTCAATAACTGCGCGATCATCGCACAAGCACTTTGACAAACGCACGCTATCCCCTCTAACCCCTGGTGAAGGGACGCCCCGGCACCTACGCTCAACCTGGTTGTTTTCCCGGTCTTCCAGATCCATCACGAGGTACAGAGACATGCGTACACAGGTTGCCATCATTGGCGCAGGCCCCGCCGGGCTGCTGCTCGGCCAGTTGCTTTACAAGTCCGGCATTGATGCCGTCATCATCGAACAGCGAAGCCCCGATTACGTGCTCGGCCGCATCCGAGCGGGCGTGCTGGAGCAGGTCAGCATGGACCTGCTGGACCAGGCGGGTGTGAGCGCCCGCGCGCGAGCTGAAGGACTGCCGCACGACGGCATCGAACTGCTGTTCAAAGGCGCGCGACACCGCATCGACCTGCACGCGCTCACCGGCGGCAGCCGGGTGACGGTGTACGGCCAGACCGAAGTGACCCGCGACCTGATGGACGCCCGCGCCGCCGCAGGCCTGACCACGGTATACGACGCGCAGAACGTGAGCGTGCACGACTTTGACGGTAAGCAGCCGCGCGTGACGTACGAGAAAGATGGACAGACGCACACCCTGACTTGCGACTTCATCGCAGGCTGCGATGGCTACCACGGCGTGTGCCGCGCCAGCGTGCCTGCCAATGCGCTGCAGACCTATGAACGCGTCTACCCGTTTGGCTGGGTGGGCGTGCTGGCCGATGTACCGCCGGTGTCACATGAGTTGATCTACGCCAACACCGAGCGCGGCTTTGCGCTGTGCAGCATGCGCAGCCACACGCGCAGCCGCTACTACCTGCAGGTGCCGTCCACCGACACGGTGGATCAATGGAGCCTGGACCGCTTCTGGACCGAGCTGGGCGAACGCCTGGACCCCGAAGCGCGCGCGAACCTGGTGACCGGCCCCGCGCTGGAGATGAGCATCGCCCCGCTGCGCAGCTTTGTGGCCGAGCCCATGCGCTTTGGCCGCTTGTTCCTGGCGGGCGACGCTGCGCACATCGTGCCGCCCACGGGCGCCAAGGGGCTGAACCTGGCCGCCAGCGACGTGGGTTATCTGTGGAACGCGTTTGCCGACTACTACCGAGACAAGTCCAGCGCTGGCATCGACACCTACTCCGACCGCTGCCTGCGCCGCGTGTGGCGCGCCGAGCGCTTCTCGTGGTGGTTCACGTCGCTGATGCACCGCTTCCCCGATACGGGCGAGTTCGGCCAGAAGATGCAGGAGGCGGAACTGGACTACCTCGTGAACTCCCGCGCGGCATCGACCTCGCTGGCGGAAAACTACGTGGGGCTGCCACTGGACTTTGCGGAGGCTGCAGCGCGCTGAGACGGGCAGGACAGCCGCCACAGACACATCAAAAACCATAGCTGCTAGCGCTTTATACACAAGCGCTAGCGCCTGAAAACGCTTCAAATCTTCCCAGCGAAGCCCATCTGAAACAACCTTGCTCGCGCAGTCACGGAATGGTTGCGCGAACTACCGCGCTGCGGCGCCGCTGGCCGGATTGCTTTGCGAAGCGTCTTGCGCGCCAGACGCAGCAGGCGGCGCAAGCTGCATGATCCAGGCGGCCAGATCACGCGCCGTCGCGTCGGTAATGCCTACCTGGCGCGGCATGATGACGCGGCCCCACTCGCCCACACTCCCATTCACGATCTTGCCTGCCAGATAGGGGCGCGCGTCTGCCCGGTCACGGTAGCGTTCGGCAATGCTGATGAAAGCGGGCCCGACATAGGAACGTTCGACACCATGGCAACGCAAGCAGCTGCTAGCGGTTGCAGGTAACGGCAACGCCGCCTTCGGGGCAGTCGCAGGTGCACTCGCCGTATCAGCGGGTGCAGCCGTGTCCTTTTCGACCGTGGGCCCGAGCGCCCCGGCAAGCATGAGCCAGGCCAGATTCAACATGCCCAACGCGATGCAAACCGCCACCACGCCAATGGCCCACGCCACCCAGCGCGGGCGTCGCGTGTCACGCTCGTCGTCAAAAGGGGGTTGGGTCATCGCATCGGCTTAACGGGCTGCATGTCAGCAGGCGCAGCATGGCCAAGCCCATCGCATTTTGATGATCAATGGCGGAAGTGGCGCACGCCACTGAACACCATGGCCACGCCACGCTCATTCGCTGCGTCAATCACTTCGTTGTCGCGCATGGAGCCTCCGGGCTGGATCACGCAGGTGGCGCCTGCATCGACCACCACATCGAGGCCGTCGCGGAAGGGGAAGAACGCGTCACTGGCGACCACGGTGCCTTGCAAGCGTCAGGCCTGCGTGGCCGGCCTTGATGCTGGCGATGCGGGCCGAGTCCAGGCGGCTCATCTGGCCAGCGCCCACGCCCATGGTCATGCCGCCCTTGCAGAAAACGATGGCGTTGCTCTTGACGTACTTGGCGACCTTCCAGGCGAACAGCAGGTCTTCCATTTCTTCCAGCGTGGGCTGCTTCTTCGTCACGACCTTGAGGTCGATGAGCGACAGCTCGTGGTTGTCGGCGGTCTGCAGCAGCAGGCCCGAGCCGATGCGCTTGGCGTCCATGGCATTGCGGCCACGCGCCCAGTCAGTCTGACCACCATGCGCGGGCAGCGCAATCTTGAGCAGGCGCACATTGGCCTTGGCCTTGAACACTTCCAGCGCTTCGGCCGTGAAGTCGGGGGCCATCAGCACTTCGACAAACTGCTTGGAGATCTGCTGCGCGGCATTGCCGTCCACCGTGCGGTTGAAGGCGATGATGCCGCCGAAGGCGCTGGTGGGATCGGTCTGGAAGGCCTTGCTGTAGCTGTCCAGCGCATCCAGGCCCACGGCCACGCCGCAGGGGTTGGCGTGCTTGACGATCACGCAGGCCGGGGCCTCAAAGCTCTTCACGCATTCCCAGGCAGCGTCGGCGTCGGCAATGTTGTTGTAGCTCAGCTCCTTGCCCTGCAGCTGTACGCCCGTGACCAGCGAGCCGGGCGCGGGGTGCAGGTCGCGGTACAACGCGGCCTGCTGGTGGCTGTTTTCGCCGTAGCGCAGGTCCTGCACCTTGGTGAAGATGCCGTTGCTCTGGCCCGCAAACTGCGCGCGGCTGGGCACGTAGGTTTCCGACAGCTTCTCTTCTTCAAACGTGACGGATGAGAGGTAGTCGCTGATGGCGCCGTCGTACTGGGCAATGCGGTTGAATGCGGCCACCGACAGCGCAAAACGCAGCTTGTCGGACAGCTTTCCGCCCGCCTTCAGTTCGGCCAGCACAGCCTCGTACTGGTCGGCCGAGGTGATCACACCCACGTCCTTCCAGTTCTTGGCGGCGCTGCGCACCATGGCGGGGCCGCCGATGTCGATGTTTTCAATAGCGTCGGCCAGCGTGCAGCCGGCCTTGGCCACGGTGGCTTCAAAGGGGTAGAGGTTGACCACGAGCAGGTCGATGGTGTCGATGTTGTGTTCCTTCAAGGCCGCCATGTGTTCGGGCAGCTCGCGGCGGGCCAGCAGGCCGCCGTGCACCTTGGGGTGCAGCGTCTTCACGCGGCCATCCAGCATCTCGGGGAACTGTGTGACTTCGGCGACTTCCGTCACGGGCAGGCCCTTGTCGGCCAGCAGCTTGGCAGTGCCGCCGGTGGACAGGAGCTTGACGCCCAGCGCGTGCAGCGCCTGCGCGAATTCGACGATGCCGGTCTTGTCGGAGACGGAGAGAAGTGCGTTCATGGTGTCGGAGGGGAGAGTTTGAATAAAAACAGGCTCTAGCGCTTATCCATCAAGCGCTAGCAGCTATAAATTTTGTAGTTATATGGGTTTCAGTTCAGTCAGAGGCTGAGAGTTTTTTGGCCGAGCCCGAAAGGCGCGCGAAAACGCTTCGGGTCTAGGCGCAAAGCACAGCCATAGCTCGCGCTATGGCGAGCATTTGCAACGACGAGCCGGAGTGTTTTGGCGTGCATGGCGGGTTCGGACAAAAGACTCTCAGCCTCTTAGAGCAGCTTGTGCTCGACCAGCTTCTTGCGCAGGGTGTTGCGGTTCAGGCCCAGCCATTCGGCCGCGCGCGACTGGTTGTTGTCCGCCTGGGTCATCACCACTTCGAGCAGCGGCTTTTCGACCACGCGCACCAGCATGTCGTACATGCCGTCGGGCGTCTCGCCGCCCAGGTCGCGAAAGTAGCCTTGCAGGCTCTCGCGCACGCATTCCTCTATGTGTTTCTTGCTCATGCAGCCAATCCCTCTTGTTCTTCTGTGTTTGCGCCAACGTCGGTAGCGACGGGCAGCCGGTCCATCTGCTGCCCCAAGGCATCGAGGTAGTCGGCCACGGCCTGCCACTGCGTAGCGCTGTTTTCAATCGTGTTGATGTGTGCCCGCAAGGCCTCGCCGCCCGGCAGCGCACGCAGGTACCACGCAATGTGCTTGCGCGCGCTGCGCACGCCGGTCAACTCGCCATACAGGCTGTAGTGGTCGTGCAGGTGGTCGAGCAGCAGGCGCCGCACCTCTGCCACCAGCGGTGGCGCCAGGTGTTCGCCCGTGGCCAGAAAGTGGCCGATCTCGCGGAAGATCCATGGCCGGCCCTGGGCAGCGCGGCCGATCATGATCGCGTCGGCCCCGGTGGCGGCGAGCACATCGCGCGCCTTTTCGGGCGAGGTGATGTCGCCGTTGGCCACCACGGGTACCTTCACCGATGCCTTCACGGCGGCGATGGTGTCGTACTCTGCAAAGCCTTTGTAGCCCTGCTCGCGCGTGCGGCCGTGCACGGTGAGCATCTGAATGCCCACGGCCTCGAACTGGCGCGCGAGTTGCCACGGCGTTCTTGTGCTCCTGGCACCAGCCGGTGCGCATCTTCAGCGTGACAGGCACGTTGAAGGGCGCGCAGGCCTCGACCACCGCAGCGGCAATTTCCACCGCCAGGGCTTCGTTCTGCATCAGCGCAGAGCCCGCCCATTTGTTGCACACCTTCTTGGCCGGGCAGCCCATGTTGATGTCGATGATCTGCGCGCCGCGTTCCACGTTGTAGACCGCAGCCTCGGCCATCATCGGTGCATCGGTACCGGCAATCTGCACGGCAATGGGCCCCGGCTCCCCTTCATGGTTGGCCCGGCGCGAGGTCTTGAGGCTGTTCCACAGGTCCTTGCGCGAGGTCACCATCTCGCTGACCGCATACCCTGCCCCCAGTTCTTTACACAGCTGGCGAAATGGCCGGTCGGTGACGCCCGCCATCGGGGCGACGAACAACCGGTTCGCCAAAGGAATGTGGCCGATGTGCATGAAATGGGGGCGGGATGGGGGCAGCAGCGAATGCTGAAAAAGGAGGCGGGATTGTACCTGCTCAAAATTTCAGCAGTTGAAATGTTTTGCAGGCTGAAATTCACGCCTGTTGTCCCGCACCTCTCACTTCCCGCACTCCTGATGTTCGAGAGCACCGCTGCCCTCTGTCGGAGTGATTTAGCGGGCAGCCAGATCTGTTTCGTTGACCTGCGCTGGGGCTGTGCCCCGCTGCGCAAAATGCCACCAGGCGTCCGGCAAGTTGTCAAATTGGTGCTGCGCCATCAGCTTGTGCAACCACTGGCGGTTGTGCTGCACATCGGGCGAAAAACCATCGGCCGCAGTGGGTGCGCCTGCCAGCCGCACCCCGGCGGGGGTGCCCATGTCAACGTCATGCCCGTCAGCCAAGGGCCCTCGCACTACCGTGCTCGCTTTTACGCCGTCAGTCACTTGCACTTGAACCACCCAACCACCGCCCGCCGCCTGGCAATGGGCCTTAAGAGCCATGCCTTGCGCCCGCAGCTCCTGGGTGATGTTCAGCAACGCAGCACGCGCCGCGGGGGTGTCGCGGCACCCGGAAGCGCCGCTGATGTGGACTGCCTGTGCCTCACCCACTCCAGAAGTTGCCACGGCCGCTTGGGGACTGTGCGCGCAGGCCGCCAGTAACAACGCAACCACCACAGCGCCACCGCGTGCCGTCTGCGATACCCGCGCTGGAGAACCTGCGCTGTGCATGGCGGTGTTTTGAGGAGCGGTGTGGTGAGGGGCGAAGAACATGGGGACCTCCCGTTGGTGGTGTGAAGGGTTTTGTTGCTTCACGATACAAATACGCCACAGGTCGGGCCATGCGCGCATGCCGCGGACCGGTGTAGGACAGCTCCCTCTGCACCCCAATAACCTGCTGCCCGGGCCTAAACTCGCCGCTTATGGAAATTTGGGAAATATGGATGCACCAGCTGCTTGAGTGGCTGGCGCTGCCGCAGTTTGGCCTGAGCACGGTTTTTGTCGTGTCATTCGTCTCGGCCACGCTGCTGCCGCTGGGTTCAGAACCCGCCGTGTTCGGGCTGATCAAAATCAATCCCGACCTCTTTTGGCCCGCCATTCTGGTGGCCACGGTGGCCAACACGCTGGGCGGAGGCGTGAGCTGGTGGATGGGCCTGGGCGCGCACAAGGTGGTAGACAAGGCCCGCGGCTATCAGACCGATGTGCGGGCGCTCAACTGGCTCAAACGTTTTGGCGCCAAGGCCTGCCTGCTCAGCTGGCTGCCGGTGGTGGGCGACCCACTGTGTGCGGTGGCCGGCTGGCTCAAGCTCCCGTTCTGGCCCTGCCTTGCCTACATGGCCGTGGGCAAGTTCTTCCGCTACCTGTTCATGACCAGTGTGTTGCTTTATTTCATGCCGGGACAAATGGCGGTATAGCGTGCAAGGCGGCTGCGCGGGATGGGGCAGAGCCATCTGCCTACGGCCAAGCTATAGAAAAGCGTGTGCACTTGGCTCCGAGAGCTGCGAATCCTCTTTGGTTACGGGCTCTTCCACCACCACCTGATTGCGCCCGCCCTCCTTGGCCATGTACATCGCAGTGTCCGCGCGTGAGAAGAACTCCAGCACGGACTCGCCCAGCACATACTGCGTCACACCGATCGAGACGGTGACGCGGCCTTTCAACAGCCCGGTCCAGGCATAGGTTTCGACTTGGGCGCGAATGCGTTCGCAGGTATTGAGCGCGGGCAACAGCGAGGTGCCCGGAAAAATAAGCAAAAACTCCTCGCCACCATAGCGCCCAAATACATCCCCACCCCGCACGCCCTGTTGCGCGATGCGCGCAAAAGTGCGCAGTACCTCGTCGCCCCCCAGATGGCCCAGTTCGTCGTTGATGCGTTTGAAATGATCCAGGTCGAGCACAGCCAGACACAGTGGAATACCGCTTTCGTCCGCCAGCTGCTTTTGCTCTTCCAGCGCCGCCAGCACGTACCGTCGATTGAAACAACCCACCAGCGTGTCGCGTTGTGCGTCTTCCTGGATGTTCTTGATTTTTCGGCTGGCCTGGTACAGGCTGCGGTACAAGCGCTGCACCTTGCTCATGAGCACAATGAACGCTGGCAGCGACACCGCAAGCGCCAGCAGGTGCAGCACCTCCAGCCGCAGCAACGCCATGTTGTTCTGTTCCGCATAATGCAGCCACACGACCAGGGCGTAGGCTAGCAAGATGCTGACAGCGAAGGCCAGCAACGTGCGCCGTGGCACCGTAAAAATGCCGTAAGCCACGGCCACAAAGGTGAAGGGTGTGAGAAGAATCTGCGTGACGGGTGCCTGATAAAACACAGCCAGCATGCCCGCCAGGGCTGCGGTGACGATGGCCAGTTTGAGGTGCCGCAGCCGTATTTTCTGAACCAGGCCCGCATTCAAGACAATCCAGAAGCCCGCACAGCCCACAGCGATCATGGCGGCAAGCATCCCCACCACCTTGGCATCCACCATGCCCAGGACCCAGAAAACGATCAACGCCCCGGTGTAGAGACCAATCAACCCCACGGTCGCCAACCATTCCCGGCCCGAGGTGGGCTGGGGCCGCGCGCCAAAGCCGTCCAGGGCACGGCGCGCTGGACGCACCGCGGCCGCCGACGAGTCGTCAAACTCCATGACGGCGTCGGACAGGGGAAAGGCGTCCGTGGCCAAAAATGGATTTTTGCGTCCAAAGAGCATAGAGGGGCAGGCGGCGCCTGGGTTGTGCGGGTGGTGGTTTACCGAAAGTGTGGGGGCGTCGAACACGGCGACCCCGTACAGGCAAACCCGCGCATCTTACGGAGAACTGACACGTTCGCTCTCCGTGTTTTCCAGTAGCGCCGCAACGGGCGGGAACCACATGGACCCCGGAGGTTAGCGGTTCACGGCCCTCCCGGGCCGGCTGCCCACACAGAAACTGCTACAGATCAAAAAAATCCCTGCGCAACCAGAGGCTGGGCAGGGATTTGACGCATCGGCCGGCGCAACCGCGCTGCCCAGCCCAAGGCTCAGACGTTGAACAGGAAGTTCAGTACGTCGCCATCCTTAACTACATACTCCTTGCCTTCGGCGCGCATCTTGCCCGCATCCTTGGCGCCTTGTTCGCCCTTGAACTGGATGAAGTCGTCGAAAGCGATCGTCTGTGCGCGAATGAAACCGCGCTCAAAATCGCCGTGAATGACGCCTGCGGCTTGAGGGCCGGTGTCGCCGATGTGGATGGTCCAGGCGCGCACCTCCTTCACACCTGCAGTGAAGTAGGTTTGCAGACCGAGAAGCTTGTAGGCGGCGCGGATCAGACGGTCCAGACCTGGCTCGCTTTGGCCGATTTCGGCAAG
The DNA here is from genome assembly GCA_963784815.1 of uncultured Gammaproteobacteria bacterium. Classification (GTDB taxonomy): domain Bacteria; phylum Pseudomonadota; class Gammaproteobacteria; order Burkholderiales; family Burkholderiaceae_C; genus Acidovorax. The sequence goes on from CAWATB010000024.1 coordinate 34,179, forward strand.
GAACATTTTTTTGTCCTCGTCGTCCATCTCGCTCAGCTCGGCTTCGATCTTGGCGCAAATGGCCACCACGGGCGCCCCTTGCTTGTCGGCATATTCGCGCAGGCGGTCGAGGAAGGGGTTGTTCTCAAAACCGTCTTCCGACACGTTGGCAACAAACATCGCTGGCTTGGCGGTGATAAGTGAGAACTGCTTGACCAACGGCAGGTCTTCCTTGCTGAATTCAAGCGCTCGGACCGGAATGTTTTCATTCAGCGAGGCTTGGCATTTTTCCAGCAGCGCCACCAGCTTGATGGAATCCTTGTCGCCCGAGCGCGCCGTCTTGGTGTGTCGATGCAACGCCTTTTCGACCGTAGCCATATCGGCCAGGCACAGCTCGGTCTGGATGACTTCGATGTCGGAAATTGGGTCGACCTTGCCGGCCACGTGGATCACGTTGTCGTCTTCAAAGCAGCGCACCACATTCACCGTGGCATCGGTCTCACGGATGTGGGCCAAGAACTTATTGCCCAAACCTTCACCGGTGCTGGCGCCAGCGACCAGGCCGGCGATGTCGACGAACTCGACAATGGCGGGAACAATGCGTTCAGGGTTGACGATTTCAGCGAGCTGCTGCAGGCGCGGATCAGGTACCTCGACCACGCCCGTATTGGGCTCAATGGTGCAAAAGGGGTAGTTTTCGGCGGCGATGCCGGCCTTGGTCAGCGCGTTGAAGAGGGTGGACTTGCCGACGTTGGGCAGGCCCACGATGCCGCATTGGAGGCTCATGGCAGGGCTTTCTGGAATTCGGAGACAAACCGCCGATTTTACGGGCCCAACAGCCCACCGCTCAGGAACGCTCCGTTTGGACTGTCAGTCAAAGCGCAAATCGGCCCCGATACGCTGACCCACACGCAGCATCTGGCCTGCCCCTTGCCGAACAATCGCATTCATGCCAAACGTGATGGCGCCACGCAGCCGCTTGTCCTGGCGGTAGGTGCGCAACATATCGCCGACTGCAGGGTGGGTCTCTGCGGTTGCCGGGTCGATGTCGGGAATAGGACAGCGCGAACAGGGCTTTACGGGCTGCAAATGGACTTCACCCTCGGCCCCGCCGTCGACGCGGATCAGGTCCACGCGGTCCTCGTCGTGTGCGCCCACCCCGGCAAGCACCACATTGGGACGAAACCGGCCAATGCCCACTGCTGCGTGCCCTGCTGCCACCAAGCGCCCGTTGAGCTCATCCATGGATGCCTCGCTGGCGACCAGAATCGGGAAGCCGTCTGCAAACTGGTTCGGCGCCTCAATGCCCCCAGTCCACTCCATGCTGGACAACCGCCGGTGCTCAGGGTCAAAACGAACCAAGCGACAAGGCTGACCCAGAAAGTCCGTAAACCACTGCGCAGCCACGGCCCCCATGTCCCACGCGGGCACGGTGTCGCGCCACACCGTCACGGTAGCCGGTGTTTCCACTGCATCAATGGTCACGTGTAAAGCGAGCATGCCGGGAGCACGCAAAACCATTTCATCGGTTTTGAGTTGGGGCTGTATCAAGGCCATCCGTGGCAACGTGCGCTGGGTCAAGAACATGCCGCGGGCGTCGACCACCATCCACGCACGGTCAAGATCCAGGCCGGTGTCGGTCAACAGCGCCTGCTGCACCTCAATGCCCGCGCAGGACTTGACGGGATATACAAATAAACGCGCGATGGTGCCGGACAGATCGCAGTCGGGGTTGAAACTCACGCCGGGGTGCTCCTCAAAATGGCCATACAGGTGGGAACCGCAATTTTGCACTGCAGCGCAGGGTGCGTAAGACCCCTCCTACAATGCCCCGCATGGCCCAAAACTTTGATATTTGTATCCGCGGCGCAGGCGTTGTGGGCAAAACCCTGGCGCTCCTGCTGGCGCGGGACCGACTGAAAGTGGCCTTGGTACAGGCCCCAGTCACTCAGAGCCCCGCCATGTCGGATGTTCGCGCCTATGCACTGAACATGGCATCCCGCCAATTGCTGGAATCGCTGCGCAGCTGGCCCGATGCAGAACATGCCACTGCCGTCAAATACATGCAGGTGCTGGGTGACCGGGACGGGGCAGTGCATTTTGACGCTGCAGACCAAGGCGTGGACGCGCTGGCCTGGATTGTGGATGTGCCAGCGCTGGAGGCCCGGCTGGTCGAAGCCGTGCGCTATCAACCCCAGGTTGAAATAGTTGATGCCCCGGTCTCAGCCGCCCTTACGGTGGTGTGCGAGGGCCGCGCCAGCAGCACGCGGGCGGAGTTTGGCGTGGACTTTGACGTAACGCCCTATGCACAACACGCCATCGCCACGCGGCTGCGCTGCGAACGCCCCCATGGGCAAAAGGCCCGGCAGTGGTTTTCAGCCGACGGAATTCTGGCTTTTCTGCCGCTCGAAGGAGCCGAGGGGAACTCTGTGGCGGTTGTGTGGTCCGTCATGCAGGACCACGTAGATTCGCTGATGACACTTTCGCCAGACGCGTTTGCCGAGAAATTGCAGGCTGCCAGTCAGGGCGATCTGGGTACATTGACGTTGTGTGCCGAGCGCGCCGCCTGGCCGCTGCAACTGGCCACAGCGAACCGCTGGTGCGGCATGGGCCCGGCGGCGGGTAAAACCCCGCGCAACTGGGCACTGGCGGGGGATGCAGCCCACAACGTACACCCCCTTGCAGGCCAGGGGCTGAACCTGGGGTTGGCTGACGCGCAGGCACTGGCGGATGTGCTGCAAAGACGGGACTACTGGCGCAGCGTTGGGGACCTGCGGTTGCTGCGACGCTACGAGCGAGAGCGGAAGGCGGCTGCGCTGGCAATGGGCCTGGCGACCGACGGCCTGCAGCAACTGTTCTCGCGCCAGGAAGGGCCGTGGCAGTCGCTGCGCAACTTCGGAATGAAGGGATTTGAGCGCAGTGGATGGCTAAAGACTTTTGTAGCGCGCCAAGCCATGGGCATGAACTGAAAAACACGGAGCCACTGCACATTGTTGCGGCCCACCAGATCGACTGAACGAGACCACCATGAAACTGATCCCTACGCTGCTGACCGCACTCAGCCTTAGCCTCCCTGGTCGGAGCAGCAAGCGCTCAAGAATCGGATATCCGCAAGGCCTTGGCCGAGCGCATCCCGCAAATGGACAAAATTGATGAGGTTCGTCCTACGCCCATGAAAGGTCTGTATGAGGTGCGGATCGGCACCGACCTTTTTTATACCGACGCAAAAGGCAACTATGTGATTCAGGGGGAGCTGATCGACACCAAGGCGCGGCGCAACCTGACGGAAGATCGCATCGCCAAGCTCACCGCCGTTGACTTCTCGGCCCTGCCGCTCAAGGACGCTTTCACCATCGTACGAGGAGACGGCAAGCGCAAAGTGGCTGTTTTTGAAGACCCCAATTGCGGCTACTGCAAACGTTTTGAGCGTGATTTGCAGAACGTGGACAACGTTACCGTCTATCTTTTTCTCTACCCTATCTTGAGCCCCGACTCGGCTGAAAAGTCGCGCAATATCTGGTGCGCCAAGGACAAGACGAGCGGCGTGGCAGGACTATATGGTCCGGGACAAGGCGCCTGCAGCCGCCAGCTGCGACACCAGCGCGTTGCAGCGCAACCTTGCCTTTGGCAAAAAACACAAGATCACTGGCACCCCTACCTTGATCTTTGCCAATGGCACCCGGGTCCCCGGAGCCATCGGCGCACAGGATGTGGAAAAGCGTTTGGCGGAGGCCAGCGGCGATTCGCCAACGACCAACTAACGCCCCTGCGCCCTTGATGGGCGCTTTCGTCCCGGGCGTGTGTCGAACCCGTCGCAACGCCAGCATTCCACAAGCGCCCATGCCCTCTGTACGCCCTGCCGCCAAGACCGCCCCCTCCGCCGTTCACTACCGGGTCGAACCGACGGACCTGAATGCCCATCTGTTCACGGTCACTCTGACCGTCGCAGAACCGAAGGCGCTGCAGGAGGTGTCGTTGCCGGTCTGGATTCCGGGTAGCTATTTGGTGCGCGAGTTTTCCAAGAACCTCCAGCAACTGAAGGCCCAGCAGGGCAAACACGACGCGCACCTGACCCAACTGGACAAGCACCGGTGGCAAGCCAAATGCGCAACGGGCAAACCTCTGGTCCTGACCTACGTGGTCTGCGCCTATGACAACTCCGTGCGCACAGCCTGGCTGGATGCCTCGCGCGGTTTCTTCAATGGCACCAGCCTTTGCCTGCGCGTACATGGCGCAGGAGACGTTGCGGCACACGTTGGAGATCGTCAGCACACCCCCCACGGCGGGCTGGTCTGCAGCCACAGGGCTGACGGCGGTCAAGACCGACAAGAATGGGTTCGGCGTGTACGGAGCCTCTGGGTATGACGAACTCGTGGACTGCCCGGTGGAAATGGGGCCGTTCTGGATGGGTCGCTTTACCGCATGCGGCGTATCCCACCGGTTTGTGGTGGCGGGCGCAGCGCCTTCCTTTGATGGCAAGCGCTTGCTCGCCGACACGCAGAAAATTTGCGAGACGGCGATCCGCTTCTGGCATGGCGAGGGCAAAGCTCCTTTTAAAAGTTACCTGTTCATGCTCAATGCCGTGGGCGATGGTTACGGGGGCCTGGAGCACCGCAATTCCACTGCGCTGATCTGCGGCCGCCGAGACTTGCCCCGCGTGGGCGAGGCCAAAGCGCCCGAAGGCTACACCACGCTGCTGGGGTTGATCAGCCACGAGTACTTTCACACGTGGAATGTGAAACGGTTGCGTCCTGCAGAGTTTGCGTCGTATGACTACACCCGCGAAAACTACACCGAGCTGCTGTGGTTTTTTGAAGGCTTCACCAGCTACTACGACGATCTGCTGCTGTGCCGCGCAGGCTTGATTGACCCAACCACCTACCTAAAGCTCATCACCAAGACCATCAACCAAGTGCTTCAAACGCCGGGCAGAGCCGTACAAACGGTCGCCCAGGCCAGTTTTGATGCCTGGGTCAAGTACTACCGCCAAGACGAGAACACTCCGAACGCCACGGTGAGCTACTACACCAAGGGCTCACTGGTTGCGCTGTGTCTGGACCTGACATTGCGTCGCGAAGGCAAGACCACGTTGGACGACGTGATGCGCACGCTTTGGATGCGCTGCGCCGCTGGCCCGATGCAAGAAGCGGACTTGCGCGCCGTGCTCTTGGACTTGGCAGGCCGACCCTTTGATTCAGAGCTTGACCAATGGGTCCACAGCACCGAGGAGTTGCCGCTGATTGAACTGCTGGCTTCGCACGGCGTGACCCTCCGCGCCGAAACACCTCAACTTGCACAGCGGCTGGGCCTGCGCGTGACGGAAAACCACAGCGTCCAGATCAAAAGCGTGTTGCGGGGTGGCGCCGCGGAAAAGGCGGGCCTGGCGTCGGGGGATGAGTGGTTGGGGTTGGAGGTCAAGGGCCAGGAATGGCGTGTGTGCAAGCTGGACGACGTCGCTTTTTATGCGGGCATCGAAACTTCACTCACTGCTGTCGTGGCGCGCGATGGCCGAATTCTTCATTTGCCGTTGGAGCTATCCGTTGCCCCCAAAAATACGCAGGCGCACAAGACGGCATCCAAGACAGCCACACGATTGACCTTGCCGCAACCCGACACCATCAGCCTGTCAGCAACAGACGCTACCGCATTGGCTGGCTGGTTGAAATAAGCCACACCCAAGCCCGAACGCGCTTGGGTATATTTCTTCATGCCCCCATAACAAACCACAACCCAGGAGATTTCATGGCCTACGAAACTATCGAGGTTCGCGTCGAAGCGGACAAGGTTGGCGTCATCACGCTCAACCGCCCCAAACAACTCAATGCACTCAACGACCAACTCATGAATGAGTTGGGCACGGCGCTCAAAGACTTCGACGCGGACGAAAAGATTGGCTGCATCATCATCACGGGCAGCGAAAAAGCGTTTGCCGCAGGTGCCGACATTGGCGCCATGGCCAAGTACAGCTTTGCGGACACCTACAAGGGTGACTACATCACCCGCAACTGGGAATCCATCCGCACCATCCGCAAACCCGTGATTGCCGCCGTAAGCGGTTTTGCACTGGGTGGTGGGTGCGAGCTGGCGATGATGTGCGATTTCATCATTGCGTCGGACACGGCCAAGTTCGGCCAACCCGAAATCAAGCTGGGCGTGATCCCCGGTGCGGGCGGCACACAGCGCTTGCCGCGCGCCGTGGGCAAGTCAAAAGCCATGGACATGGCGTTGACCGGCCGCATGATGGACGCCGTGGAGGCGGAACGCGCCGGACTCGTCAGCCGCGTGGTGCCTTTCGAAAAGCTCATGGACGAGGCGCTGGGCGCGGCCATCATCGTGGCTGGGTTCTCGCAGATCGCCGTGATGGCGGCCAAGGAGTCGGTCAACCGCGCCTTCGAGGGCACATTGAGCGACGGGGTCATGTTCGAGCGCCGCCTGTTCCACGCTCTGTTCGCCACACAGGACCAGAAGGAAGGGATGGATGCTTTTATGAACAAGCGCGCTGCGAACTTCACCCACCAATAAAATTTGTTCTATAATTTGGGGCTTCGGTCGTATAGCTCAGTTGGTTAGAGCGCAGCATTCATAATGCTGATGTCGGTGGTTCAAGTCCACCTACGACCACCAAATTGAAAACCCCCAGTGCGCAAGTGCTGGGGGTTTTTCTTTGCACTATCCATCAAAATTCATAGCTATGAGCGCTCGTTTCTATTGGATTTCAATATAAAAAACAATCCAAAATCAATAAACACGAGCGCAAGCAGCTATTCTTTTTATAGAGGCCGCTGCAGATAGAGGTACTTGCCGGGCACCCCGATCTCCTGGTCCCACCGCAGCGGGGCGCTATGGGTGTGGACGCACTGAAAGCCATACTGCTCGGCCAGTGCCTGGATGTAATTCAACGGGTGGGCGTAGCGCAGGCTGGGCAGCAGTTGGGGTTGATCCCACGGGCCCACGGTTTCTTCCATCGTGAAGGCCAGCCAACCGCCGGGCCGGATGCGCTGGGCCAGCAGCGCAAAGACCTCTTCAAGATGGCCCACGTAAATGAATACGTCCGCCGCCAGCACCAGGTCGAACAGGGCGGTTTCGCTGCGCAGGGCTTCCACCAAGTCTTCTTCGATCAGCCGGTCGTACACACCCCGGGCGCGAGCCTTGTCCAACATGGCTGCCGACAGGTCCAAGCCCCAGAGCGCCTCCGCGCGGGACCGGATGTGCACGCCGCACAGGCCGGTGCCGCAGCCCAGGTCCAGTACCTGTGCAAACCTTGCAGGACAGATGGCAGGCAACTGCTCCACCAGAACCCGATGCCCCTGGTAGCGCAGTTGGCCGACCAGATGGTCCTCGAACTCGTCTGCATACTGGTCGAACAGGGTCTGCACATACTGGCGCGGCGCATTCGCTACGGGTGCCCCGTGCTGCAAGGCAGCGAGGTAGTAACGGTGTACATCAGCATCTGCCCCAAGATCCAGCGCCTGCTGGTAGCAGCGCGCGGCCTCGGTGGGTTGCTGCGTTTCGCGGCGCAAGTGGCCCAGCTGGCTCCACGCCTCGGCCAGGTTTGCGTCCTGCTGCACCGCCGCCTCCAGCGCGGCCAGCGCCTCCTGGGTGCGCCCCGTCCGCGCCAGGCACTGCCCCATGCGCATGCGGACCGCGGCGGCACCCGCGCCGCGCGCCACGGCGTTTTCGTGGGATTCGAGGGCCGCCGACCACTGCCCCAGCTCCATCTGTGCCAGCCCGAGTGCCGCCCAACCATCGCCCGGGGTGTCGTCGGCGGCCAGGGCGGCCTGCAGCAAGGGCTCCGCTTCCTCGAAAAGCTGTCGATGCACCTTGGTCACCCCCAGGTTCAGCAGCACGGACGCACGCCCCGGGGCCAGCGCCAGGGCCTGAGTGAATGCCTCGTCGGCAGTTTCGTACTGCCCTCCCTCGAACAGGGCGATGCCCCGCAAAAAAGCCTGCCGCGCCTGCTCCAACGATTCGTTCATGCACCGTGCCTTGAGTGGTTGTTTGCTGCGCATCTTAGGGACAACCTTAGAATCGCCCCTCCAGCCCCTGGATATAAACCAAGCACTGCTGCCCCATGAAACCAACCAAATACCCCTCCCCCACCAAGCTCCTGAAGCGCGCCCTGGCCGTTGGCCTGGGTTGTGCCGTGCTCTGGGGCGCACTGCCCGCATCGGCACAGGTGCAATCTGCCCTGGGAGTTACGCGCACGTTTCCCGATGCCGCACTGCGTGGCACGCTGACCATCACCGCCGCTTCGGACGCCACCCTCAACGGCCGTCCCATTCGCATGGCCCCCGGCATGCGCCTTTTCAGCCCGCAGAACAGCCTGATCATGGCGCACATGGTCTTGGGGCAGTCCTTCAAGGTCAACTACCTCATTGAGCCCAGCACAGGCATGCTGCAGTCCGCCTGGATATTGAGCCAAGGCGAGGCGGACCAGCCCCGCAAGGGCAGTGATTCCGTAGAGCGCAACTACCGCGCAGAATCCGACCCCGTCAAAAACTGACGCCCCGGGAGTCGCGCCGTGTGGCGCGGTCCTTGGACTCCTTGCGGCGCCGCCCGTGCGCGCCGCTGCGCCCCTTTTCAATTGCGATACAGCCATGGCCAAAAAAGTCTTCATCAAAACCTTCGGCTGCCAGATGAACGAGTACGACTCGGACAAGATGGCAGACGTTCTGAACGCCGCCCAGGGTTACGAACCCACACAAAACGTGGATGAGGCAGACCTGATTCTGTTCAACACCTGCTCGGTGCGCGAGAAGGCGCAAGAAAAAGTTTTCAGCGACCTGGGACGCATCAAGCACCTCAAGGCCAAGGGCGTGAAGATTGGGGTGGGCGGTTGTGTGGCCAGCCAGGAAGGCGCTGACATCATCAAGCGGGCGCCTTATGTGGATGTGGTGTTTGGCCCGCAAACCCTGCACCGCCTGCCCGAAATGCTTAATCAGCGGGACCGCACGGACAAGCCCCAGGTAGATATCAGCTTCCCTGAGATTGAAAAGTTCGACCACCTTCCGCCCGCGCGCGTCGAAGGCGCATCGGCGTTCGTGTCGATCATGGAAGGTTGCAGCAAATACTGCAGCTACTGCGTCGTACCCTACACCCGTGGCGAAGAGGTGAGCCGCCCGTTTGACGACGTGCTGGTGGAAGTGGCAGGTCTGGCCGACCAGGGCGTGAAAGAAATCACCCTGCTGGGCCAGAACGTGAACGCCTACCTGGGCAAGATGGGTGGCACCGCCGAGATTGCCGACTTTGCCCTGCTGCTGGAATACGTGTCGGACATTCCCGGCATTGAGCGCATCCGCTACACCACCAGCCACCCCAACGAGTTCACACCCCGGTTGATCGAGGCGTACGCCAAGCTGCCCAAGCTGGCCAGCCACCTGCACCTGCCCGTGCAGCACGGCAGCGACCGCATCCTGATGGCCATGAAGCGTGGCTACACCGCCATGGAATACAAGAGCACGGTGCGCAAGCTGCGCGCCATCCGCCCCGATCTGGCGATGAGCAGCGACTTCATCGTGGGCTTCCCCGGCGAGACCGAAGACGACTTCAACAAGATGATGAAGTTGATTGACGACATCCACTTTGACAACAGCTTCAGCTTCATCTTCAGCCCCCGTCCTGGCACGCCCGCCGCTGGCCTGCACGACGACACGCCGCACGACGTGAAGTTGCGCCGCCTGCAGCACCTGCAAGGGGTCATCAATGCCAACATCAAATCCATCAGCGAAAGCCGCGTGGGCACGGTGCAACGCATCTTGGTGGAAGGTGCCTCCAAGCGCGACACTACCGAGCTGATGGGGCGCACCGAATGCAACCGCGTGGTCAACTTTGTCGGCCAACCCCGTCTGGTAGGGCAGATGGTTCAAGTTGCCATCACCGAGGCAAAGGCCTATACCTTGCGGGGCGAGGTCCTCACCCGCGAGCCGGCCCTCGCGGCATAGCCCCTTCTGGCCACGCCCGGGATGTCTGCAGACAGCACGCCGCCTGCGCGCTCCATGGCTGAAGGCCGCTTGCACGGGCTCTCTTTCCAGCAAATGCTGCTGCTGGCTTTTTTGCTGATTGCGGGCTTGCTGGGGGTGAGTTCTTTGCGGGCGCTGCACACGCTGGAACAACTCATGCTGCAAAGCCGCCTTGGTGCCACCGAGGCCACCGCACTCAATGCGGCTGCGCAGGCCCTCAACCTGCGCGGACAGGCGCTGGAGCGAGCAGCCCGTCAATCGCTGGTACTGCGTGATGCACCCTTGCGGCGCAGCTTCAACGAGATGACCGGGGAGGCCCAAACCCTTCTCGACAAACTGCAGAACGGGGGCCTGCCGCAGGAACAGGCTGCGCAATGGCGCAACCGGCTGGACACCGTCAAAGCGCTGCTGGATGCACCGCCCGAACGCGCGCTGGAAAACGAGCGCCAGGTCGCCGAAGAGTTTGTGGCACTGGCCGTTCTGCACACCGTCATCGCTCAGTCCGTGCAGGACATCAACACCCAACGCAACCAGCTCTTGCAGGATCGCGTTGAAGACAGCCGCCGCAACGTGACGCACCAGGTGGTGGGGGTGATTGTTCTGGCGCTGGCACTCGCGCTGGCGCTCGGCATCTGGCTGGCGCGCCCGTTCAAACGACTGGAAGGTGCCATACGCAAGCTGGGGGAAAACCAGCTCGATCAGCCCATTCTCGTTTCTGGCCCTGACGACATGCGCCGCGTAGGACAGCAGCTGGAATGGCTGCGACTGCGGTTGCTGGAACTGGATTCCGACAAAGCACGGTTTCTGCGCCATGTGTCCCATGAACTCAAAACGCCACTGGCCGCGCTGCGCGAAGGCGTAGCCCTGCTGCAAGACGGGGTGACGGGTGAACTCACTGCGGGTCAGCGTGAGGTGGCTCAGATCCTGCACCACAACACACTCGTTCTGCAGGGCGAGATCGAAGCGCTGTTGCGCTTCAACGCCGCAGCCTTTGAGGCACGCCAGCTGCAGCGCCAAGACACCGCCTTGCTGGATCCTGCTGGAGTCGCAGGTGGAGTCGCAGCGCCTGCAATGGCAGGCGAGAGGTCTGCGCGTGCTTGTTGAGGGGCCGGACCTCACGCTGCCCATCGACGCAGAGAAAATCGGCTCCGCCATCAGCAACCTGCTGTCCAACGCCATCCGTTTTTCGCCCAAAGGCGGCACAGTGCGGCTGATACTGTCACGCCAGCCTGGCCAAGTGCATATCGACGTCACGGACCAGGGCCCCGGTGTTGCAGGAACTGACAGAGACCGCATATTCGAACCCTTCTACCGCGGCGTCCGCCAGCCCGCTGACGCAGTGCGTGGTACCGGCATTGGACTGTCCATCGTCCACGAGTACGTCGTCGCCCACGGTGGGCGAGTTCAGTTGGTGGACGACGGCGTCCACGCATTTTTTCGCATAGAACTACCGCATGTTGACTAGTTATCTATTGACTCGCTTTGCCCCGCCAGAGCTAAGACAGGCCTCGATATGGGTGTCGTCGCTGGCTGCCGCATTGATGTTGGTGGGCTGCAGCACCAAGGCGCCAGCACACGCTGCGCCGCCTGCGCCTCCTGCCGTCGAGGTGGTAGAGACGCCAGCGCCCCCCGAACCCGAGGTGGCTGAGCCCGCCAAAAAGCCAAAAAAACACGTGGCTGTCGATCCCGTCGTGCTCATCCTCGCACAGACAGACCGCACGCTGCGCCTGACATCGGCGGATTTGACCAAGGAAATCGCACGCCTGACCGAACGGGAGGAATCCGCGATCGAAAACCCGCTGCTGCTGGCAGTCGCTCTGGCACAAACACGACAGCCAGTGGATACCGCACGTGCATTGGGCTTGGTGCAACGGGTATTGGGCAACAACACCCCGGCTGCACAGGCGCTGCACCCGCTGGCGCGCCTGATGGAGTCCCGCTTGCTCCAACAACGGCGACTGGAAGATCAACTGGACCGACAAAACCAGCAGCTTCGAGATGCGCAGCGGCGCAACGAGCAGCTCAATGAGCGACTGGAGGCCGTACGCGCCATTGAGCGCAGCTTGACCACACGTCCAGCCCCAGCGTCCGCCACCCCAGCCCCGGCCAATAGCGGCAACACGCCGCGGCCAGGGCCCTAACACCGGACAAGACACCATGGCGGCCCAGACACCTTCACGCGCATCCCAAGGCGCCCGCATCCTGGTCGTGGACGATGACGCCGACATGCTTCGGTTGTTGTCCTTGCGCCTCAATGGGGCGGGACATGACGTGGTGGCGGTGACGTCTGCCGAGGCTGCCTTGGCACAGCTGGACATGGCGCGGCCTCAACTGGTTCTCAGCGACGTTCGGTTGCCAGGCCGGGATGGCTTGGCGCTGTTTGACGAAGTGCGCGCCCGCCATCCTTCACTGCCGGTGATCTTGCTCACGGCGCACGGCACGATTCCTGATGCCGTGGAGGCCACTTCGCGTGGAGTTTTCACGTACCTCACCAAACCCTACGACGGCAAAGAGCTGCTGGAGAAGATCGCCCAGGCACTGGCGCTGAGCGCGCCCGCCGTCACCCACGCCCACGCCAATGAGGCCTGGCGAGCCGACATCGTCAGCCGCTCCAATCTGATGACCGACCTGCTGGCCGAGGCCTACATGGTGGCCCAATCGGATGCCAGCGTGCTTTTGCTGGGTGACAGCGGGGCGGGCAAAGAGCTGCTGGCACAAGCTATCCACCGCGCCAGCCCGCGTGCTGCCAAGCCTTTCGTAGCCGTCAACTGCGGCGCCATTCCCGAGGCGCTTCTCGAATCCGAGCTGTTCGGCCATGTCAAGGGCGCCTTCACCGACGCAGTGAGCAATCACAAAGGCTTGTTCCAGGCCGCCGAAGGTGGCACCCTGTTGCTCGACGAAATTGGGGACATGCCGCCTGCCCTCCAGGTCAAGCTCCTGCGTGTCTTGCAGGAACGTGCGGTGCGTCCTGTAGGCGCCAGCCAGTCCATTCCCATCGATGTGCGCATCATCTCCGCCACACACCGCGATCTGGAAACCGCGATGGCCACTGCGCAGTTTCGGGAGGACCTGTATTACCGCCTGAATGTGGTCACCCTGATGCTGCCAACCCTGGGAGAACGGCGCGAAGACATCTCGCTGCTGGCCAACCACTTTCTCGACAAGCTGGCCCGCAAGTACGACAAACGCCTGTCAGGCTTTGCCCCCGAGGCACTCAAGGCACTGACCACGGCCGCATGGCCGGGCAACGTGCGCCAGCTTTTTAACGTGGTGGAGCAGGTGTGCGCCCTGTCTACGACTCCTTTGGTGCCGCTGACCCTGGTGCAACGCGCGTTGCGCACGCCCTCTACCCAGGTGCTGAGCTTCACCGAGGCGCGCCAGCGCTTTGAGCGCGAGTATTTGGTCGGTCTTCTCAAGATGACCGACGGCAATGTGGCCGACGCCGCGCGTCTGGCCCAACGAAATCGCACCGAGTTTTATCGGCTGCTCCAGAAACACGCCCTTACCCCGGGAAATTTTAAAAGCGAGGGGACTGGCGGAGATGACGTCGCAGATGAGCGACACGAATAAGTCATTGATTTATATAGACTTTTATCTAGCACACCTCTATGCAGTCGCCAATCAGCGACAAAAAATGGTGTTTCAGGGGTGGATAGTCGCCTTGTACAAACGCTTACATGCCAAAACCGCCATAAGTTGTTGATTTAAAACAGTTTTTCCAAGCTGGCACAGGGTTTGCCCTATATGTCGGCATGTACGCTGTTTTTCCTTCTTTTTCTCAAGCTGCCCGCAGCACAGCGGGACCGGCGATTGCACTGGCTGCCTCGCTGCTGGCAGGCGCAGCCCCCGCGCAGGGGTTTGATTTCGAGAACCTCACGCGTCTCGCCCGCGAACGCGCGAACCAACCCTACCGGGCGGTTAGCGACAAGCTCCCTGATGACCTTGCAAAGCTGAACTACGACCAAGTGCGCGACATCCGCTGGCGCCCCGACCGGGCCGTGTGGCGCGCAGACAAATTGCCATTCGAGGCAATGTTCTTCCACCTCGGGCTGTACCAGACTGAGCCCGTCTTGATCAACGAAGTGACCCCCCAGGGCACTCGCCACATCAGCTACAGCCGCGCAGATTTCGACTACGGCAAAAACCAGGTCAAGCCACAAAACTGGGGAGATCTCGGATTTGCAGGTTTTCGCCTGCACAACCACCTGAATTCGCCCGAATACAAAGACGAGCTGGTGGTGTTTCAGGGAGCCAGCTACTTCCGCGCGCTGGGCAAGGGACAGCAATACGGTCTGTCTGCCCGCGGTCTGGCTATCGATACGGTCGGAGGCTCGGGTGAGGAGTTTCCGCGTTTTACCGAGTTCTGGCTGGTCAAGCCCCAGGCGCAGTCCACGAAGGTGACGGTGTATGCGCTGATGGATTCCCCCCGGGCTACCGGCGCCTACCAGTTCGACATCACCCCCGGCCCGCAGACCACCACCACAGTGCGCAGCAGAGTGTTTGTGCGCGCGACTGCGGGCAAACCGATTGCCACCTTGGGGATTGCACCGCTGACCAGCATGTTTTTCTTTGGTGAGAACCAGCCCCGCAAGGAAGACTTTCGGCCCGAGGTGCACGACTCGGACGGTCTGATGGTGGCCACCGGTGAGGGCGAATGGCTGTGGCGCCCGCTGCAAAACCCCAAGCAGCCGCTCGTGACCTCCTTCGCCACCAAGAACCCCAAAGGGTTTGGACTGATGCAGCGGGATCGTCAGTGGTCGAGCTACGAAGACGTCGAAGCCCGCTATGAACGCCGACCCAGCGCCTGGGTTCGCCCGTTACACGACTGGGGTGCGGGTCGTGTGGAACTGGTGCAGCTGAGCACACCCGACGAAACGCACGACAACATCGTTGCGTATTGGGTTCCTGCCCAGATGCCGCCCGCTGGCGAACCGCTGGAGTTCGCTTATGAACTGAGCTGGCAAGGCGACGCCCAACAACGCCCGCCCGGCGCCTGGGCTACCCAGTCGCGCCTCGGCGTGGGCTACACCAAGCTGAGCGCTGAAGCCTTGCGCCAACAGACCCAGTACGTGGTCGACTTTGATGGCCCCGCACTCAAGGCACTTTCGCCTGACGCCACTGTGAAAGCGGTGGTCACCAGTGATGCCAACGGCAAGGTTCTCGAAAACCTTGTCTATCGCAATCCCGCAACCGACCAATGGCGCATGACCGTGCGCGTACAGCGTTTGAAAGCCGACCAACCCGTCGAGCTGCGCGCTTTTCTTCAACACGACAACCACGCTGTGAGTGAAACATGGACGCACATCATTCTTCCCGAGTAAGCCCCAAGGACCACCGTGCAGACGCCATTGCAGCCCCTGCTGTCGTAGCACGCCGTGGTGCCACCTACCACCGGCCGGTCACTAGCCAGCGCAGCCCTTTGCGCGAGGAGAGGCATCCCAGCGCGGTGACGGCTCCGCCCGTGAATCGGGGCTCCATGCCGCCCGTGCCATGGCGCGGGTTCTGGAACAGCGTCGGTACCGCGGTGCTTCTGCGCCTGACCGGACGCGGGGCCACGGCCAGCGTCCCTTCCGATACAAGTCCGCAGGACCAAAGTTGGCAGAGCGCAGCGCAACGCCGCCGCTGGACCTTCGCGCTGTTGACCGTGCTCACCACGGCACTGGCCAGTACGCTGTTTGCAGGGGTTCAGCCAGAGTACGAAAACCCCTGGCTGGGCTATGGACAGATCGCGCTGTTTGCGTTGCTGTCGGCCTGGGTGGTTACCGGCTTTCTGACAGGCCTGATGGGCTTTTGGGTGATGCTGCGCGGGGACAAGCATGCGCTGTCAGTGCGCAGCGTGACCGAGCACACCCTGGCGGCCGACGCCCGCACCGCCATCATCATGCCGATCTGCAACGAAGACGTGGCCACGGTGTTTGCCGGGCTGCGTGCGACTTGCGAATCGGTGGCGGCCACGGGACATGGCACCACGTTCGACGTGTTTGTGCTGTCCGACAGCTACGACCCCGACATTGCGCGCGCCGAGCGCGCAGCGTGGGAAGAACTGCGCAGCGCTTTGGTGCAGCACAGCCAGCAGCCCCAGGTGCAGGTGTATTACCGCCTGCGCACCCGCCGCACCCACCGCAAGGCGGGCAACGTGGCCGACTTCTGCCGCCGCTGGGGCAAGGACTACCGTTACATGGTGGTGCTGGACGCCGACAGTGTGATGAGCGGCGACTGCATCGTCTCCATGGCCAAGCTGATGGAAGCCAACCCCAGCGCCGGCATTATTCAAACGGCCACCCAGGCCATCGGTCACGTCACGCTGCACGCCCGGGCGCAGCAGTTTGCCTCGCGCGTCACCGGTCGCCTGTTCACTTTGGGCATGCAGTACTGGCAGCTGGGCGAGTCGCACTATTGGGGCCACAACGCCATCATTCGGGTTGCGCCTTTCATGCAGCACTGCGCGCTGGCGCCCATCAAAGGCAAGGGCGGCTTGGCAGGCGGAATCATGTCGCACGACTTTGTGGAAGCAGCGCTCATGCGCCGCGCGGGTTACCACGTGTGGCTGGTGTCCGACCTGATTGGCAGCTATGAACAGCAGCCGCCAGACCTGCTGGCCGAGTTGCAGCGCGACCGCCGCTGGTGCCAGGGCAACCTGCAAAACGCGCGCCTGATGGCCGAACCTGGCATCCACGCCGTGCACCGCTCCATGTTTGTCACCGGTGCAATGGCTTATTTGTCAGCGCCTTTGTGGCTGGCGTTTATGACTCTGGGTACGGCGTTGTGGTTATCCGGTGCCAAGCTGGTGGCCGACTGGCACATCCTGCCTGCCGAATTGCTCGCCCTGTGGGCCTGGACGCTGTGCATGCTCTTTTTGCCACGCATTCTGGGTGTGGCAGCGGTGTTCATGCGCCGCGAACAGAAGGAATACGGCGGCGGCTTCAGTTTGCTCAAGAGCGCTGCGCTTGAAAGCGTGTTGGCCGTCCTGCAGGCCCCTATCCGTATGTTGGCACATTCGCTGTTTGTGCTGATCGCGCTCACCGGTCTGAAGCTGGAATGGAAGTCTCCTCCCCGTGAAGCCCATGCAGTGCCATGGCGCCATGCGGTGCGCCAACTGGCACCGATGAGTCTGGTGATTGGCCTGCTGGCGGTGGGTGTGGCACTGATCGACAGCAGCGCCCTGCTGTGGCTTCTGCCCGTGGGCTTGCCCCTGGCACTGGCGATTCCGCTGGCCGTGTTCACCAGCCAGATTGCATTGGGCAAGGCCATGCGGGCACAGCGCCTGCTGCTGATTCCCGAGGAGTCGTGGTCGCCGCCGGTTCTGCGCCGGGCCTGGCTGCATGCCAGTCGGCTGGCGCAGCCAGCGCCCCTTCCAGTGTTGTGACAATGTGAAAGATGTCACACAAACTACAAGCCGGTGCATGCACCGGCTTTTTTACGAACGCTTCACTATTGATAGCTATAACCCCTTATCAATCAAGCGCTAGAGGCCAATTTGACCCTATAAATTCACCTGCCCGCCAGCGCCGCCCTCTTTTGGTAAGCCCTTACGATACCCATCCTTTCCAAACCGCTCCGCTGCCGAGAGGCGCCCACATCGCGCTTCTGGGCAATGCATGGTCCTGACATTGATGCCTTTGCCTCGTTTTCACCCCGCCTTTCCATCGGCGGCTGCTCCCTGCCAGCGCCCTCGCACTGCTCCTGTTGCTCACGGGCTGCGCCCTGTTTCCCGGGCAAACCCCCGTGGCAACCCCCACGCCGGTTGCCGCACCCGAGCCACCGCCGCCGCCACCAGAGCCGCCCGGGCGCATCATCTTTGCAGGGTTTGCGATGCACTCGCAGTCCAAAGCCTTCCGCAACGACGTGGTGCTGGCAGAAAAGCTGGTCAAGGAGATCGATCCCAATGCACTGATGCTCAAGCTGGCCAACCCCGCGCGCGATCAGAGCACCGATTGGCCGCAGGCCACGGCAGAAAATTTTGCGCTGGTGATGTCCAAAACGGCCGAGGTGGCGCGCCCCCAAGACCGGGTGCTGCTGCTGATCTCCACCCACAGCAACCCCGGCCTGCTGAACATCCATGCGGGCGGCAAACACCTGCCGCCCATCACCCCAAAAATTCTCAGCGATGCGCTTGCGCCACTGAACGGAGTGCCCACGCTGGTGGTGCTTTCGGCCTGCTACAGCGGCGCATTCGTCGATCCGTTGAAGGCGCCCAACCGGGTGGTATTGACGGCAACGGATGTGCGCCGGACGACATTCAGTTGCAAGTACAACGGGAACCACACACCTTTTGCAGAGGCCCTGTTTGACCAGCCCGGAGCAGAAAACCGGTCAGTCTCAGATTGGATGGGCGAAGCACAAAAATCCATTGCAGCCCTTGAAAAGCGGCGCAAGCTGCCCGCCTCGCGGCCCAGGATCTTTGTGGGTGAGGAGGCCAAGGCGTGGGCCGACCAGCCCCTCAAGAACTGGCTGCAAGCACCCTAAAGCGTCCAGCACGGTCCTAAATAAAAACTCCCTGAAGAGGCGGCGCCTCTTCAGGGAGTTTTTGGTTGCGAGCGCCAGGGGGCTCAGAAAGGCATTTTGGGCATGCCACCGCCGCCCATGCCCTTCATTCCGCCCATCTTCTTCATCATCTTCATCAGGCCGCCACCCTTCATCTTTTTCATCATGCCCTGCATCTGCTCAAACTCCTTGAGCAGGCGGTTGACCTCCTGAACGTGCACGCCCGAACCATTGGCAATGCGCTTTTTGCGGGTGGCTTTGATGAGTTCGGGCTTGCGGCGCTCCAGCGGCGTCATGCTCTGGATGATCCCTTCCTTGCGCTTGATGTCCTTTTCGGCCTTGTCCATGTCCATGGCGCCCGCCTTGGCGGTGAGCTGAGACGGCAGTTTGTCCATCAGGCTGGAAAGCCCGCCCATCTGCTTCATCTGCTGGATCTGCGAAAGAAAGTCGTTCAGGTCAAACCCATCGCCACTCTTGACCTTGGCTGCAAGCTTCTGCGCTGCCTCCATGTCCACGCCCGCCGTGACCTGCTCGACCAGAGCGACGATGTCCCCCATGCCGAGAATGCGACCCGCATGGCGTTCGGCATCAAACACCTCCAGGCCGTCGAGCTTCTCGGACACCCCGGCAAATTTGATGGGCGCGCCAGTGATCTGGCGCACGGACAGCGCAGCGCCGCCGCGCGAATCACCGTCAAGCTTGGTCAGCACGATGCCGGTCAGCGGCAACGCCTCCTTGAAGGCCTTGGCGGTGTTGATCGCGTCCTGGCCCTGCATGGCATCGACCACAAAAAGTGTCTCTACCGGCTTCAGAGCCGCATGCAGGTCCTTGATTTCCTTCATCAGGACTTCGTCGATGGCCAGACGGCCGGCCGTATCGACCAAGAGCACGTCGAAGAAGTGCTTCTTGGCGTAGTCGAGCGCCGCCAGGCCGATCTCCAGCGGCTTCTGATCGGGTGTACTCGGAAACCATTCGGCCCCCGCTTGCTTGGTGACCGTCTTGAGCTGCTCAATGGCCGCGGGGCGATACACGTCGCCCGACACGGTCAGCACCTTCTTCTTGCGCTTTTCGATCAGATGTTTGGCCAGCTTGGCCGTGGTGGTGGTCTTGCCCGCGCCCTGCAGGCCGGCCATCAAAATGACAGCGGGCGGCTGGGCAGCCAGGTTGATGTCGGCCACCCCGTCGCCCATGGTGGCGGCCAGCTCGCGGTTCACGATGCTGACCAGCGTCTGGCCGGGCTTGAGCGAGCCGAGCACTTCCTGGCCCAGCGCCTTTTCCTTGACACGGGCAATGAAATCACGCACCACAGGCAAGGCCACGTCCGCTTCCAGCAGCGCCATGCGCACCTCGCGCAGCATGTCCTGCACGTTGGATTCGGTGATGCGGGCCTGTCCACGCATCTCCTTGACGAGGCGCGTGAGTTTGTCAGTAAGGGCGGAGGCCATAGGTGAAGTTCCGGTGTTGCCTGCGCACCATCAACCGGAACGTTGTGGGTGCAGGCCCGCCAGGGCGCTGGCGGTGGGGCAAAAGGCTAAACTGTGACCCATGATTTTAGCGAGTAGCTCCCCTGTCAGCTGGCTGCTGGCCCTGGCCGCCGCCATGGCATACGCCGCGCCCGCTGCAGCAGCGTCGCGCCTGGGCCCGGTCACCTCGCGCAACGCGCTGCTGGTGGCCTGGATACTGCACGGCGCTGCGCTGGTCTGGGGCCTGTGGGGCGATGCTCCGCGGTTTGGTTTTGCACCCGCGTTGTCGATGACCGCCTGGCTGGTCCTCACGGTGTACGCCGTGGAGCGGCAGTTGTTTCCGCAGATGCAAGCGCGCTGGGTGTTGGCAGCCTTGGGCGCGGTGGCCATCCTGCTGGCCGTTGTCTTCCCGGGCCAGCCTTTGCATGTGACCGCATCGGCATGGCTACCTTTGCACCTGGCGCTGGGCATTGCTTGTTATGGGCTGTTTGCCGCGGCGGTAGTGCACGCGTGGCTCATGACGCGCGCTGAGCGCCACATTCGGCAGGCCGAAGACCCCCACAGCGGCATCCCGTTGCTCACCCTGGAGCGCCTGACCTTCCGGTTTGTGACCGCGGGCTTCGTCCTGCTGACCGCCACATTGCTTGCCGGTTGGCTATTTGGGGACACGCTGTATGGACGAGCCTGGCGCTGGGATCACAAGGCCATCTTTTCGGTCCTGTCGTGGCTGACATTTGCAGCCCTGCTGGTGGGCCGCGCGCGATTTGGCTGGCGAGGCCGCAATGCAGTGCGTGTGTTGTATGCGGGCTCCGCCTTGCTTTTGCTGGCGTATGTTGGTTCGCGCTTTGTTATGGAAGTTGTTCTGGGCCGCAGCACATGAAATACCTGGTTTTGTTGATCGTCCTGGTCGTGGCCATTGGAATTTGGCGCAGCCGCCGTGCGCCAGACGCCTCGCGCGACAAATCAGCGCCCACCCCTCTGGCACTTCCCCAGGACATGCTTGCCTGTGCACATTGCGGCATCCACATACCGCAAGCTGAAGCCTTGATGCTGGGAAATTACGCCTATTGCAGCGCCGAACACCGGCGACTGGGCCCGGCCTGACACCATGCAAGCAGTGCCTGCCGGTGCCTTTCTTCCCACAGTGGACGCCCCTTTTGTGCGTCTGTGGCGGGGGTTTCTGACGGGCCGTGTAATGGTCGCAGTGGCACTGTTGGTGCTGCAGGGTGCTGGGCAGGCCATCAATCAGACCGGCGAGCCCAGCGTGCTGATCGTGTGCCTGGCTTACCTTGTAGCCACCACAGTGCTGCGTGTACTTGCAAGGCATGGTCCGCCGCCGCCGGGTGCGGGCCCACAGTGGTTGCCCTCTATTGGCGTAGACCTGGCAGCCATCACCGCGCTACAGCTGCTGCACGCAGGCACCATGAACTACACCCCCTTGTTTGGGCTGCCGGTGCTGATGGCCGCCGTGCTGGGAACGCTTACGCTGGCGCTGGGCACAACCGCTGCGGTCACCCTGCTGCTGCTGGGCTGGGCATGGTGGCTGGGCTTGCGCACCACCGCCGGTGAAGATGCACAACGCTATCTGCAAAGTGCGCTCACGGGCACGGGATATTTCATCGTGAGCTACTTGGTCCACCAACTGGCGACCCGGCTGGCCCGCGAGCAGGAACTGGCGCAGCAAAGCCAGGTTGCAGCACGGGTTCAGACCCAGGTCAGCGCACTGGTCATACAGAATCTGACCGACGGCGTATTGGTGGTGGACGAGAACGATGCCGTGCGCATTGCCAACCCCGCGGGACTCTTGCTGCTGGGCGGAGCACCGCTGCCAGCGCCGCCTTTCTCACTGGCAACGGAAGCCCCCTGGCATCCGCTGGTCTTGCTGGCACGACGCACCTTCCGGCAGGAACAACCGCAAATGGCGGACGTGGATCTGCTGCACCCTGGACAGAGCCCCACGGGCCTGCACGTGCGCACTTGGCTCACGTCCACGCGAGAGGCGGCCCATCACACCCAGGCCGAACGGCTTTGTGTGATGTTCCTGCATGACCTGCGGGAGATGGAAGCCCGCCTGCGCACCGAAAAACTCGCAGCCATGGGACGCATGTCCGCCGCTGTGGCCCATGAAATCCGAAATCCCTTGGCAGCCATCGTGCAAGCCAATGCGTTGCTGGAAGAGGACTTGCACGATCCGGCGCAAAAGCGGCTGGCCCGCATGGTTCAGCAAAATGCCGACCGGCTGGCGCGCATTGCGGAAGAAGTGCTGGATATCGCCCGGGTGCAACACCAGATCAGCCATGCCCCGGCCTCCACGGTTGCGCTGGACGAGACCGTGGCGCAAATATGGAATGACTGGCAAGCGCAAGACCCTGTACAGCGCCGCGCCCTGGTGACGCTTGAAGCCAGTGCCACCCAGGTGGAGTTTGACCCCGAACACCTGCGCCGTGTCTTGGTCAACCTGCTGGACAATGCCCTGCGCTATAGGGGCTCCGAGCCGGACTCCCTCTTCGTCGCCACACGCTCCGCGCCCAACGGCCAGGTCAGCCTGCAGGTGTGGAGCGACGGGGCCCCGATGGACAAATCGGTGGAGCGCCACCTCTTTGAACCCTTTTTCTCCTCAGAGAGCCGATCCAGCGGCCTGGGGCTATATATTTGCCGCGAGCTGTGTCAGCGCCATGGGGCGTCCATCAGCTACCAACGAATCAATCGCACCACCACACGCGGCGAGACAGGAGGAAACGCCTTCACCGTCGGGTTCCGCCGCATCACGCGTCCAGCCGATGCGGCGACGCTGTTTGACACCATCGTGGTCTGACCCCTATTTGCATGAACGCCCCCACAGCCTCCATCCTTGTCGTCGATGACGAGCCCGATCTGCGCACCTTGTACGAGCTGACCTTGCTGCGCGAGGGCTACCGCGTCGACACAGCCTCCACCGTACAGGAGGCCCGCGAGCAACTGAAAGCCCACCGGTTCGACGCTGTCATCACCGACATGCGCCTGCCCGATGGGTTCGGCATGGAGTTGCTGCAGGATCTGCGGGACCAACAGCGCCGGGAGCGCTGCGTCGTCATGACGGCGTACGGCTCCGCCGAAAACGCCGTGGAGGCGCTGCGCGCAGGCGCCTTCGACTACCTGACCAAACCGGTAGACCTCAAGCAGTTCCGTTCGGTGGTGGCTTCGGCAGTGCAAGGCACTGGCGGGGTTCCCGCCCCTCGAACGAGCCGCAGTGGTGGGCAGAAAAACGCATCCGCGGGAACCAATGAAGCGCTGGGCTCGGGCACCGCTCTCGACCGGCTGGTAGGCGAATCTGCGGCGATTAAAAACGTCAAACAACGGTTGGCCAAGGTGGCGCGAGGCATGGCGCCTGTGCTCATCCACGGCGAATCTGGCACCGGCAAAGAGTTGGTGGCGCAAGCGTTGCATGCGTGCAGCCAGCGCGCAGACGGCCCTTTGGTGGCTGTGAACTGCGGTGCGATTCCAGAGAACCTGCTGGAGGCCGAGTTCTTTGGCGCGCGCAAAGGCTCGTATACCGGGGCATCGCAAGACCGCGACGGGTACTTTCAGGCCGCCCGTGGCGGCACTCTGTTTCTGGACGAAATTGGTGACCTGCCGCTGGCCATGCAGTCCAAACTTCTGCGTTCCATCCAGGAACGCAGCGTTCGGCCGCTGGGCTCGACGCAGGAAGAGACGGTGGATGTGCGTATCGTCAGCGCCACCCACCGGGACTTGGCGGCAGATGTGCAATCGGGTCGTTTCCGCCAGGACTTGTACTACCGGCTCAATGTCATAGAAATCTTGATCCCCCCGCTGCGCGAGCGGCGGGAGGACTTGCCTGCGCTGTGTGCCGCCCTTCTGGCGCGCATTGCACAGGAGTCCGGAATGCCTGTGCCAGCGATCACCGAGCGAACGCTGAGCGCTATCGCAGCCCATCCGCTCACAGGCAATGTCCGGGAGCTGGAAAACCTGCTGCACAGAGCGGTGGCCTTGAGCGATGGTGACGAACTGCATGTAGACCCTCCCAACGGCGCTGAGGCCGTGGCGCCACGCACTGCCATGGCCCACCTCCCCTCGGGTGCACCCGCACCACAACGCTGGTACGCGCGCACATCCCACCTCAGTCCACCCTGGGCAGTGGCGTGCCCCTGCCCAGCGACCTGCAGGCCTGGCTGGACCAGCAGGAGCGCGACATCCTGATCCGGGCGCTGCGCGAGGCAGGTTTCAACCGCACGGCAACCGCGGCACGGCTGGGCATCAGCCTGCGGCAAATTCGCTACCGTATTGCGCGCCTGAACATTGCGGCGCCCAACGACCTGGATCCGCATGACGACATCGGCTGACGCCGTGGTTGGCACCTCCAGCATTTGGGACGGGGGCTGGCACCGCTTGGCCACGTGGCTGGTGTCGCCCAACCAGGGGATGCGCCCCCACGAGACCACCGCCATCGACCTGATCGTGGTGCACTCCATCAGCCTTCCGCCGGGCGAGTTCGGCAACGGTGCGGTACAGCAGTTGTTCACCAACCAACTGGATTGGGACGCACACCCGTACTTCCAGAGCATTCGCGGACTACAGGTTTCGTCCCACTT
The DNA here is from genome assembly GCA_963784815.1 of uncultured Gammaproteobacteria bacterium. Classification (GTDB taxonomy): domain Bacteria; phylum Pseudomonadota; class Gammaproteobacteria; order Burkholderiales; family Burkholderiaceae_C; genus Acidovorax. The sequence continues at coordinate 58,653 of CAWATB010000024.1, forward strand.
CTTCATCGACCGCACAGGCGCTCTCTGGCAGTTTGTGGATTGCAACCAGCGCGCCTGGCATGCCGGGCAATCCAGCTACCGCGGGCGCAGTCAGTGCAACGACGACTCCATCGGCATAGAACTTGAGGGCCTGGAAGGGCTTCAATTTGAACCTGCGCAATATTCCACGCTGTCGACCCTTTGCCGCGACATCACGCTGCGCTACCCCATACAACATATCGCGGGGCATGAACACATCGCACCCGGTCGCAAGCAGGACCCCGGTCCGGGGTTTGACTGGAATCGCCTCCAACAGTCATTGAACTGGTCTCCAGACCACTTCCCAGAAGTAATTCGACGCGTTCCCTAGTGTTGCAAGTGGCCGCACTGTCGCAACACTGCCTCAGAGCCCAAAATTTCTTTGTGCAAACGCACAAAATTGGATCGCTAGAGATGGTGCGGCCTGCAAAGGAAAATCCGCCCGCATCGCCCGCCCACGCGTGATTTGCGATGCCATTTTCAGCGACCACAAGGGATCGCGGCGGGGTCCGGCTTGTGTCGCTAGCGCTCAACAACGGCCTGTTTCATTTTTCCAGCAATTCACCGAGATACACTACCGGTAGTGTCTTGAATGCATTCGACACACCATATATAGTGTGCGGCAGACTGAAAGTCGCCGCCTCACTCGCACACTGCGGCCGCATTTCCAGCCGCGCTCCCACCCCCAGACAGCCCACAGAAGAGGACTCCCATGCAAGCTGCTTTGAACACGCCTTCCACCACCCGCGCCACCCCGGCGACTGACACGGCGCACCAGTCTGCGCAAACAGCCGCTGCCAATGGATTGACGCACTACCAGATCATTCGCCGCAACGGCGCCGTGGTGCCGTTTGAACCGCAAAAAATCGCGGTGGCGATGATGAAGGCTTTCCTGGCAGTGCACGGCACACAGGGCGCTGCATCGGCCAGCGTTCGGGAAGTTGTAGACACCCTTACGCAGAACGTCGCCCGCGCTCTGATGCGTTCGCGCCCCGGTGGCGGCACCTTTCATATTGAAGACGTGCAAGACCAGGTGGAACTGGGCCTGATGCGCGGTGGCCACCACGAAGTCGCCCGTGCATACGTTCTGTACCGCGAGCGCCGCACGCAAGAGCGCGCCCGTCAGACCGAACAACAATCTCCGGCGGCTACAACACCTGCTACTCCATGTGCTGGACGGTGGTGAGCGCATCGCGCTGGACCTGAACCGCCTGCAGTCACTCATCGAGTCGGCGTGTGTAAATCTGGGTGCGGACGTGAAGGCCGATCCCATCGTTGCCGAGACCATGCGCAACCTGTACGACGGTGTTCCCATGGACGAGGTCTACAAGGCGTCCATTCTGGCAGCCCGCACGCTGATCGAAAAAGATCCTGACTACACCTACGCCACTGCGCGCCTGCTGCTGCACACCATCGTTCGCGAGGTGCTGGGACGCGAAGTGACCCAGAGCGACATGGGCCAAGCCTACATCGACTACTTCCCACAATTCATCAAGAAGGGTGTGGAAAACGAGTTGCTGGACGAACGTCTTCTGCAGCAGTACGACCTGCGGCGCCTGGGCGCAGCGATCGATGCGAACCGCGACTTGCAATTTGACTACCTCGGCCTGCAGACCCTGTACGACCGCTACTTCCTGCACGTCAAGAAAACCCGCATCGAACTGCCCCAGGCGTTTTTCATGCGTGTGGCCATGGGCCTGGCACTCAACGAGATCGACCGCGAAGCCCGCGCCATTGAGTTCTATGAGGTGCTGTCCTCGTTCGATTTCATGTCGTCCACACCCACGCTGTTCAACAGCGGCACGCTGCGTTCGCAACTCTCTAGCTGCTACCTCACCACGGTGCCCGACGACCTCGATGGCATCTACGAATCCATCAAGGAAAACGCCCTGCTGTCCAAGTTTGCGGGCGGTCTGGGTAACGACTGGACCCGCGTGCGCGCACTGGGCAGCCACATCAAGGGCACCAATGGCGAATCGCAAGGCGTGGTGCCGTTCCTGAAGGTGGTCAATGACACGGCCGTGGCCGTGAACCAGGGCGGCAAACGCAAGGGCGCCGTCTGCACCTACCTGGAAACCTGGCATTTGGACATCGAAGAGTTCCTGGAGCTGCGCAAGAACACTGGCGACGACCGCCGCCGCACGCACGACATGAACACCGCCAACTGGATTCCTGATCTCTTCATGCGCCGCGTGATGGAAAAGGGCACCTGGACGCTGTTCTCGCCCTCCAACGTACCCGACCTGCACGACCTGTTTGGTGCAGACTTCGAGAAGGCGTACGTCGCCTATGAAGAAAAGGCAGCGCGCGGCGAGATCAAGCCGGCCAAAACGGTGCAAGCCACGGACATGTGGCGCAAGATGCTGACCATGCTGTTCGAGACCGGCCATCCCTGGATCACGTTCAAGGATGCCTGCAACGTACGTTCGCCTCAGCAGCATGCCGGCGTGGTGCATTCGTCCAACCTGTGCACCGAGATCACGCTGAACACCAGCGACACCGAAACCGCCGTGTGCAACCTGGGATCGGTCAACCTGCTGCAGCACATCAAAGACGGCCAACTCGACCACGACAAGCTCAAGAAGACCATCAAGGTCGCGATGCGCATGCTCGACAACGTGATCGACATCAACTACTACGCCGTCAAGAAGGCCCGCGACTCCAATCTGCGTCACCGCCCCGTGGGTCTGGGTCTGATGGGCTTCCAGGACTGCCTGTATGAGCTGCGCATTCCTTACGCTTCGCAACAGGCCGTGGAATTTGCCGACCAGTCGATGGAAGCCATCTGTTACTACGCCTACTGGGCCTCTACCGAGCTGGCCAAAGAACGCGGCCAGTACGCAAGCTACAAGGGATCGCTGTGGGACCAAGGCATCCTGCCCCTCGATACGTTGGACATGCTCGCCAAGGCACGCGGCGGTTACGTCGAAGTGGACCGCTCGGTCACGCTGGACTGGGATGCCCTGCGCAAAAAGATTGCCCAGGACGGCATGCGCAACTCCAACTGCGTCGCCATCGCCCCCACAGCCACCATCTCCAACATCATTGGTGTGGACGCATCGATTGAGCCTTCGTTCGGCAATCTCTCGGTCAAGTCCAACTTGTCGGGAGAGTTCACGGTCATCAACGGCGGTTTGGTGCGCGACCTCAAGCGCCTGGGCCTGTGGGACGACGTGATGATCATGGACCTCAAGCACTTCAAGGGTTCGTTGCACCCCATCGACCGCGTTCCGCAAGATATCAAGGACCTGTATTCCACCGCGTTTGAAGTCGAGGCGCAGTGGCTGGTCGAAGCCGCATCGCGTCGCCAGAAGTGGATCGACCAAGCGCAAAGCCTAAACATCTACATGGCGGGCGCGTCGGGCAAGAAGCTGGACGACACCTACAAACTGGCCTGGATCCGCGGCCTCAAGACTACGTACTACCTGCGCACGCAAAGTGCCACGCACGTCGAGATGAGCACGGTGAACACACGCCAGCTCAACTCGGTTTCCTCGGGAAATGATGACGCACAAACCGGTGCATCTGCGCCCACGCAAAGCAAACAGCACACGATGGAAGCAGCCGCAGCAGTGCCCGCCACAGACGTTCAGTTTTCTCCCATCGACGATCCAGGCTGCGAAGCCTGCCAATAAAAACTTCGCGCGCGATGTCTCGCATGCATTCGAGGCGTCGCGCATGTGCTGTGAAGCAACAAAACGTTGCTGCACAACGCTTCAGTGCTTTTCTTTTTGCAGCACTGCTTTCATAATCCGAACACTGGAAAATCTATGTTGACCTGGGACGAAGAAGTCAAGCCCTCATCGCAAAATCAACTGGACGGTGGACTGAACAAGAGCCACCCGGCGGGACAGCCGCCTTTGCCTTTCCAAACCCCTTCCCTGCAGGAAGTGCACGCGTCGATGACTGCCTCTGCAGTGGCGCAAGCAGCCCCTGCCGCCGCAACCGCGTACCGCCGCGTAAACGCCGCCGACAAGCGCATCATCAACGGCCAAACCGACGTCAACCAGCTGGTGCCGTTTAAGTACAAGTGGGCGTGGGAAAAATACCTCGCCACTTGCGCCAACCACTGGATGCCGCAAGAGGTGAACATGACGCGCGACATTGCGTTGTGGAAAGACCCCAACGGCCTGACCGAAGATGAGCGCCGCATCATCAAGCGCAACCTCGGCTTCTTCGTGACTGCTGACTCGCTGGCCGCCAACAACATCGTGCTGGGCACCTACCGCCACATCACTGCACCCGAGTGCCGCCAGTTCCTGCTGCGCCAGGCCTTCGAGGAAGCGATCCACACACATGCCTACCAGTACATCGTGGAGTCGCTCGGCCTGGACGAAGGCGAGATCTTCAACGCCTACCTGGAAGTGCCGTCGATCCGCGACAAGGACCAGTTCCTGATCCCCTTCATCGAGGCGATCATGGACCCCAACTTCCACACCGGCACCTTCGAGACCGACCAGACGCTGCTGAAGTCGCTGATCGTTTTCGCCTGCCTGATGGAAGGCCTGTTCTTCTACGTGGGCTTCACGCAGATCCTGGCGCTGGGCCGCCAGAACAAGATGACCGGCGCCGCCGAGCAGTACCAGTACATCCTGCGCGACGAGTCCATGCACTGCAACTTCGGCATCGACCTGATCAACCAGCTCAAGCTGGAGAACCCGCACCTGTGGACGGCCGAGTTCAAGGCCGAGATCAACGCGCTGTTCATGAAAGCCGTGGAGTTGGAATATCGCTATGCCGAAGACACCATGCCGCGTGGCGTGCTGGGCATGAATGCGTCGATGTTCAAGGGCTACCTGCGCTACATCGCCAACCGCCGCGCCACGCAGATCGGGCTCGAGACGCTCTTCCCCAACGAAGAGAACCCGTTCCCGTGGATGAGCGAGATGATTGACTTGAAGAAGGAACGCAACTTCTTCGAGACCCGCGTTATTGAATACCAGTCCGGTGGTGCGCTGTCCTGGGACTAGCGCCCTTTTTTGCAAGCATCACACCACCATGGATATCTACACCACGCCCACCACAGAAAGCGCCACAGAGCGCAGCCGTGGGGGGCGTTCCCGTGTTCATGGAGATGGAGTTCTTCTCCATCTCCATGGATCGCTTTCTGTCCACTGTAGACAGGAAGTGCTCTTTGCAAATTGACCCAAGGAGAACATGATGGCAACTGCGAAAAAACCAGCCGCTAAGAAGGCTGCCCCTGCGAAAAAAGCTGCTCCCGCCAAAAAGGCAGTGGTAGCGAAGAAGGCTGCACCTGCCAAGAAGGCAGCAGCACCGGCAAAGAAAGCCGCTCCCGCCAAGAAGGCAGTAGCAGCGAAGAAGGCCGCACCTGCCAAGAAGGCAGCAGCACCGGCAAAGAAAGCCGCTCCCGCCAAGAAGGCAGTAGCAGCGAAGAAGGCCGCACCTGCCAAGAAGGCAGCAGCACCGGCAAAGAAAGCCGCTCCCGCCAAGAAGGCAGTAGCAGCGAAGAAGGCCGCACCTGCCAAGAAGGCAGCAGCACCGGCAAAGAAAGCCGCTCCCGCCAAGAAGGCAGTAGCAGCGAAGAAGGCCGCACCTGCCAAGAAGGCAGCAGCACCGGCAAAGAAGGCCGCTCCCGCCAAGAAGGTTTCGACCGCCAAGAAGGCTGCGCCTGCAAAGTCGGCACCCGCCAAGAAAGCTGCACCGGCCAAGAAGGCCCCCAAGGCGCCTGCCCCTGCGGCCCCTGCAGCGCAGACCACGCTGAACCCTCAGGCAGCATGGCCCTTCCCTACGGGCAGCAAGCCGTAATTCAAGCGCTCTCAGCGCCCAGCCCGGCATTCCGATGCCGGGCTTTTTTTATGGAGAAACGCTGCTGACTTGCTATCAATACGGGAGCGATTGGCGCTTGATCAGATTTATCTTCAGGCATAAAAGTACCTGAAGACCAATGAAATCGAGCGCTACAAGCTCCTATTTGTATAGGATCAATCCTTAGCCAGGCGTGAAATCGAGCGTGTAGTTTTGCGGCCCACGCTGCGCGATCTTGAGGGCTCCGACGCGGTTGCCCAGTTCGGCACAGCGCACCAACGACCAGCCTTTTTCCAGGCCAAACAGCAGCGCACCACGCCATGCGTCACCACACCCGGTGGGGTCGACCACTTCCGTCGGCATCACGGCGGGCACGTGGGTTTTCTCGCCTTCTACCCACACGTCGCAGCCTTCAGCGCCCAATGTGACGATCAGACCACGCACCTTGTGCGAGATTTCCGCCAGCGTCCAGCCCGTGCGGTCGCACAACATCTTGCCTTCATAGTCGTTGACGGTGACCCACGAGGCCTGGTCGACAAAGGCCGAGAGTTCCGGCCCATTGAACATGGGCAAGCCTTGACCTGGGTCGAATACGAACGGGATGCCAGCGGCCACGAACTGGGCTGCGTGCTGCAGCATTGCATCGCGCCCATCGGGCGCAATGATGCCCACGGACACAGCACTGTCGGGTTCGATGCGATTGGCGTGGGCCTGCATCATTGCGCCGGGGTGGAAAGCGGTGATCTGGTTGTTGTCGCGGTCGGTCATGATCATGGCCTGCGCGGTGTAGATGTCCTGCACCTGCCCCACATGGCGACGACTGATACCCAGATCGTCCAGCCGCTGCAGGTAGTCCGCCCCGTCACTGCCCAGCATGGCCATGGGCAGCGCCTCGCCCCCCAGAAGCTTCAGGCTGTAGGCAATGTTGCCAGCGCAACCGCCAAAATCGCGGCGCAACGAAGGCACCAGAAAAGACACGTTCAGGATGTGCAGCTGGTCGGGCAGGATCTGCTCGGAAAACCGCCCCTCAAAGGTCATGATGGTGTCGAACGCGAGAGAACCGCAAATGATGGCAGCCATGGTGAAGAGGTGGTTGGGTTACAAATTTCAGGGGTAGAACGCGAGCAGCCGGTAACCCGCCACGCGGGCACCGCCGGTGGTCACGATCACGGCGACCGACGCGCTCCATTCACCACGCGCAGGCAACTCCGCAGGGGCCGCCATGTCGGTGGGTAACAGCACGCGCCGCAGCACGGGCTGGTCCTGCGCGTCCGTCAGGGTGAGTTCGATTGCAGGTGTCGCCAGGGGAATATTGGCCAGGCTTTTCATGGTGAGCGCCAGTTGGTAGCTGTCGCCCCGTGCCTTGTTGAAGGACGAGCTGTCTATCACCACGTCGGCAATCTGGCGCTGTGGTGCGATCTCGCAGCGCAAGGGCGCGCAAAGTTGAACGAGCCACGGTCGCGCGCGCGCGTCCATGGCAGCAATGCGATCGCGCTCCTGCACCGCCACCTGAAGCGCCAGCGCAACCAGCGCCGTCAATGCCAACAAGGTGAGCAACAAGCGCACGGCAGGTCGACGCCAGACCGCTTGGCGGCGCGCGGCGCGCACGAAACTCACTTCGTGTTCCGGGTCCGCATCCTCATCGGTGCCATCTTGCTCCACGGTGGTTTTTCGGTCGTCGGCGCGCAGCACGGCAGCGATCGAATCGTCCGCGACCAAGGCCAGAGATTCGGCGCTTTGGCTCGGCACTGGAGGCGCAAAGTCCACCGAGGGTAAGCCTGCTTCCGAGCGCCCTGTGGGACCTGCGGGCTCAGACGACGGGATGGAGTCGATATCTGTCGGAGAGTCTGGCGGCGTCGCATACGACCGTCGCTGGCCAAGACCAGACGCGACAGACGGAGAGGCAGCAGACACGTCGATGGAAGGGAAAGCCAACTCGGCTTCTACTGCTGCCGCAGCTGCTGTAGGCAACGATTCAGATGCAGGCGAAGACCCCGCCAACGGCCCGTCAGCAGGCACCAACTCGTCGGGCCAAACCGAGTCGCGGATATCTGCAAATGGAAGTTCGTAGCCACCGGGAACCCGCTCCGCGTCCTGCGCAGACGCATCAGGCGCAGAACGACCTGCGGGTGGCAGGTCCAGCGAATCCAGCGACGCAGGTTCGGTGTCTGCAAACGCGGGCGGTAGCTCTTCCTGCGTCGATGGCGACCGCATGGAAGGTATCGGCGCAGCGGGAAAGGGCTGCTTGGTCACCCCGGTCTCTCGCACGGCGGCGTGCAGCGCTGCTGCTGCAGGCGTCGGCAACGGGGGGCGCCACGCAAATGGGGTTGCCGGTTCGAGGCTCAGCTCTCCGTGCGCAGACCCGGACGCGCCCGCCGTAAGAAAGGCAGGGACCGCAGGGGTGGGGACATCCATCACCTGGGGAGGTGGCGCCGCAGGCGAGGGCAATGGGAAGGACGAGGCAAGCGGAGCAAGAGCGGGGGAAGGTGCTGGGGCAGGCAGCGCAGGAGCCGCAGACTCAGGCACGCGAGATGCCGCCTGCTGCAAAGCAGTGCGAGTCGCTGCACCGAGCCCGGTGGCAGTCTTTGGCGGCACGGCAGGCGCGCCCAATGGCGGTTGTACCGGGGGGGTTACGCCCCAAGCGCGCCCTGCATCGGAGACCCGGGTCACAGGCGCAGGCGGCGGTTTGACGTCGGTCAGCGACACATCGGGCAGCATCGACGGTGGCGCCGACGGCAACAAATGCGCCGACGCATCAAACACCTCTTTGCATTGGCCGCAGCGCACCCATCCTTCCGATATGCGCAATTGGTCTGCCACCACCTTGAAAGAAGTGGCACAGGACGGGCAGCGAGTAATCTGGCTCATCAGCGGTGGATTGTAGGGGCGTGGGCGCTGCCGCCCGTGGCGGCCAAAGCCTGTAGCGTCAGCGGGTGGCCGTCATCAGAATCCAGCCGTCCTCGGCATCTGACACCTGCAGTTGAAGCCAAGGTGCGTAGGCTTCCTTCAGCTCATCGGCCTGGCGCTCCAAAATGCCCGCCAGAACCAGATGTCCACCTGCAGCCACATAAGCGCACAGCAGCGGTGCCAATACCCTGAGTGGCGTGGCCAGGATGTTGGCCAGCACGGTCTGGTACTCGCCGCTCGCCCTGTCGGGCAGGCCAGCGTTCAATTGCACTTCGTTGGCCTGCGCGTTCTGCACGGTAGACTCCACGGCTGCAGGGTCAATGTCCACTGCATCGATCTCTGTGGCGCCGAACTTGGCGGCACCAATGGCCAAAATGCCCGAGCCGCAGCCGTAGTCCAGCACACGCCCCAGGGGATTGCCTTGGGCAACGTCGGTGGCGCCGTGGCCCGCGATCCAGCGCAGGCACATTCGGGTGGTCGGGTGGGTGCCGGTGCCGAACGCCAGGCCAGGGTCGAGGCGGATGCTGCGCACCGCCTGTGCAGGCAGTTCGTGCCAGGTGGGCACGATCCAGAAGTCGGGCGTGATGTCCACAGGCGCGAACTGCGACTGCGTGAGCCGCACCCAATCCTGGTCCGGCACAGCCGCCACGCCCAGCACTTGGCAACCCGCAAAAAAATCCTGGACAGCCAGCAACTGCTGCGCCTCGCGCGCGGCCACCTCGGACGGGAACAACGCCACCACGCGGCTGCGCTGCCAGCCCTCCTTGGGCGGCGGCATTCCGGGTTCACCAAAAAGGGCTTGCTCGGCGTCGGTCTGGGCATCGGCATCTTCGACCGACACACTGAGCGCATCCAGCGCATCCAGCGCATCGCTGACCGCTTCGATACGGTCTTCCGGACACATCAGACTCAACTCAAACATAGGCGCCTCTCAGAAAAAATGAAATGCTGGCACCCGTCGCCAGGAGCCAGCATATGAATGACCAACGCAATGCAAATTCAGCGCTTGTGCTGCGACAGCCACTCTTCCAGGTAATGGATATTGGTGCCACCCGCCATGAACTTGGCATCCACCATCAGCTCGCGGTGCAGCGGAACGTTGGTGTTGATACCTTCGATCACCGTCTCGGACAGCGCCGTGCGCATGCGGGCCAAAGCCTGTTCGCGCGTGTCGCCGTGCACGATGATCTTGCCGATCATCGAGTCGTAGTTCGGCGGCACAAAGTAGTTGGTATACGCATGCGAATCCACACGCACGCCGGGCCCACCCGGTGGATGCCAGGTGGTGATTCGCCCTGGCGAAGGGGTGAACTTGTAGGCGTCTTCGGCGTTGATGCGGCATTCGATGGCGTGGCCGCGAATCTCGATCTGGCGCTGGGTGAAGGGCAACTTCTCGCCCGCCGCCACCATGATCTGCGTGCGCACAATGTCCACGCCCGTGATCCATTCGGTCACCGGGTGCTCCACCTGCACGCGGGTGTTCATTTCGATGAAATAGAACTCGCCGTTTTCGTACAGAAACTCGAACGTGCCCGCGCCGCGGTAGCCGATCTTCTTGCATGCAGCCACGCAGCGCTCGCCAATCTTCTCGATCAGCTTGCGGGGAATGCCCGGTGCTGGCGCCTCTTCAATCACCTTCTGGTGGCGGCGCTGCATGGAGCAGTCGCGCTCGCCCAGATACACGGCGTTGCGGTGCTTGTCGGCCAGCACCTGGATTTCAATGTGGCGCGGGTTCTGCAGGAACTTTTCCATGTAGACCGCAGGATTGCCAAACGCAGCGCCCGCCTCGGCCTTGGTCATCTGCACGGCATTGACCAGCGCAGCTTCGGTGTGCACCACACGCATGCCTCGCCCACCGCCGCCGCCAGCGGCTTTGATGATCACAGGGTAGCCCACGGCCTTGGCAATGCGGCGGATCTGGACCGGGTCGTCCGGCAATTCGCCCTCAGAGCCTGGCACACAAGGCACACCCGCCTTGATCATGGCCTGCTTGGCCGACACCTTGTCGCCCATGGTGCGGATGTTGTCGGGCGTGGGGCCGATGAACTGGAAGCCGCTTTTTTCCACGCGCTCCGCGAAATCGGCGTTCTCCGACAGAAAGCCATAGCCGGGGTGGATGGCCTCGGCATCCGTCACCTCAGCTGCCGAAATGATGGCGGGCATGTTGAGGTAAGAGAGGGGCGACGGCGCGGGCCCAATACACACAGCCTCTTCTGCCAGCTTGACGTACTTGGCGTCGCGGTCGGCTTCGGAGTAGACCATCACGGCTTTGACGCCCAGCTCGTGGCATGCGCGCTGGATGCGCAGAGCGATTTCGCCGCGGTTGGCGACCAGAATCTTTTTAAACATAGGCTATCTCGCGGCTCATCGCCCGCACGCTGGCGCGTGCCAGTGCAATTTGCTTCGCCTTGCTTACGGCAAGACCACCCCGATTCGCAACAAGAATCTTCTTGAACATGAGCGCCTTATTCGATGACGAACAGGGGTTGTCCGTATTCCACGGCCTGGCCGTTTTCGCCCAGGATGCGAGTGACCGTGCCGGACTTGTCCGCTTCGATCTCGTTGAGGATCTTCATCGCTTCGATGATGCAGATGGTCTCGCCTTCCTTGACCTGGCTGCCCACCTCGACAAACGCCTTGGCGCCAGGGCTGGACGAGCGATAGAAAGTGCCCACCATCGGCGACTTGACGATGTGGCCTGCAGGTGCAGCGGCTGGAGGGGCGGGCAGTTCGGCCACGGGAGCACCCGCGGGAGCCGGGGCTGGCGCCTGCATGGGCGCGGGCACATATTGCTGAACCACATTGCCGCCGCTCTTGACGATGCGGACCTTGCCCTCGGCCTCCGTGATTTCGAGTTCGGAAACGTTCGATTCGGAGACGAGATCGATCAGGGTTTTGAGTTTTCGCAGATCCATGGAAGCTCCAACGGCTATAAAACTGAATAGGGCGCGAATTTACTCTAATTTCACCCTAACGCAGCCATCCCCGGATATTTTTCGTGAACTCCAGCAGGGTCAAAGCGGGGAGACTGCGCTATAGCCACCGCAAACGCTCGCTAAACAACGCCCCCGGGCTCATCGCAACGCTGACCACATCGCCAGATCTTGCGGCGTCACCTGCCCCATTTTACGGTGCAGCACGCGTCCCTCGGCACCCAACACCACCGTAAACGGCAGACCACCGGTCAGATTGCCCAACGAGCGCCCCAGGTCTGTGCCCCCCAAACCCGCTAGGCCCACCGGAAACTCCAGCGGGATGCGCGCCAGAAACTTGCGGACCGCAGAGGGCTGGTCAATCGCCAATCCCAGCACTTGCCAGCCTTTGGCGGCATGTTCGCGGTAGAACGCATTGAGCATGGGCAATTCTTCGACGCAAGGCGGGCACCAGGTGGCCCAGAAATTCAACAGCAGCGGTTTGCCTGCAAACGACTTCAGTGCCAATACGCCACCGTCGGGTTGGTCAAACTCCATGCCCCACAGCGCCTGCTCGGCCCCGGGCTCCATGGCGTGGGGCTGAAATTTCCACCATGCCAGCCCAGCTCCGCCCAGGGCCGCAGCCCCGGCAACCCCCGCATACAGCAGGCGGCGGCGCGCGGGCGATGGGGCCGAAGGGGCGACAGCGTCGGGAGATTCAGGGCGTTCAGCGGGGTTCGTCATCGTCGGGGGTTTCTTGAAGCAGGCGGCGCACGGCGGTCAGGTCACCGCGTGGGGTGCGGCCTTTGGAATCGGGTCGCAGCGCGCCCCGCAGATCATCCAGGTCATAAATCATCAGGTGCACGCCGATCATCTCATTGAGTTCGGGCGACTTGCTGCTCAGGCTCAGCGCCTCGACCGACTTGCCATGAAACCCAGGCACCGTGCGGGGTTCGTAGTCGACATGGTGATCGATCAGCGCTATTTCTGCTGATTTGGAGTCATCACAAAACAACTGCAGGTAAACATCGGACAAACGGGTGGCCGTGCCGTGCCACACCGCCCCCGCCAAGTGGGGGCGAAATGCCGCCATGCGCACCATCCACACCAGGGCCAGTTGCCGCAGGGCACGCAATTCTCGGGGCTGCGTGTCGGCGCAGAAGATCTGGATGTATTCACGGACTGCGGCTTCGACACGGTCGTTGTCGGGCAGCGGAGTGCGCGGCGGCAGGCCCATCTCGCGCAACGCACGGCGTTTGGCCGGACCCCATTCAAGCCCTTCTTCCACCACCAGCCGGGCCGTGGTGTGGGCGATTTCGTCGCTCAAAGGTGTGTGCATGGCAGTAGAAGCGAAGACAGGAGGCTGCATTGTGGCTTGGTAGCGCGACGGAGGACCATGGCTTCACCCCATGCACCCTGAGGGTGCTAAAGGAAGTGCAGCCCCAACACTACGCTTTTTATAGCTGCTAGCGCTTATCCAATAAGCGCTAGAGGCCAATTTTGCATCAGATTCAACAACCTCTCGGCAGGCTTAGAATCTGCGCCCATGCATATACACATACTGGGCATCTGCGGCACGTTCATGGGAGGCCTGGCGGCACTCGCGCGCGAGGCAGGCCACAAGGTCACCGGATGCGACGCAGGCGTCTACCCCCCCATGAGCGACCAACTCAGGGCTCTGGGCATCGACCTGATCGAGGGTTTTGGTGCGGACCAGCTGGCGCTCAAGCCGGACATGTTCGTGGTGGGCAACGTGGTCAGCCGTGCACGATTGCCGGACGGCTCCCCCAAGTTTCCGCTGATGGAAGCGATTCTGGACGCTGGCGCCCCGTACACCAGCGGCCCGCAGTGGCTGGCCGAGCATGTGCTGCAAGGCCGCCACGTGCTGGCGGTGGCGGGCACGCACGGCAAGACCACCACCACGTCGATGCTGGCGTGGATTCTGGAAAGCGCCGGTCAGCAGCCCGGTTTCTTGATCGGCGGTGTGCCGCTGAACTTTGGCGTTTCGGCCCGGCTGGGTGCGCCGCAGCGGCCCGCGCCATCCACCGCCCCGCTCGGGGCAGCGCCCTTGTTTGTGATCGAGGCAGACGAATACGACACCGCCTTCTTCGACAAACGCAGCAAGTTTGTGCACTACCGGCCCCGCACGGCCGTGCTCAACAACCTGGAGTTTGACCACGCCGACATCTTTGACGACCTAGCGGCGATCGAGCGACAGTTTCACCACCTCGTGCGCACCGTGCCACCGTCCGGTCGCGTGGTCACCAATGGGCTGGAAGAAAGTCTGGCGAGGGTTCTGCACACCGGCTGCTGGAGCGAGGTGACAAGCTTTGGCACCACGGTGAGCGACTTTGGCGCACAGGGCGAGCCCCAGGCATTTGATGTGCTGCACCAGGGCCAAGCCGTGGCGCGGGTGGAATGGGCGCTGACCGGCGTCCACAACCAGCTCAACGCTCTGGCCGCCATTGCCGCTGCACACCATGTGGGCGTGAGCCCGCAGCAAGCGGCTACGGCTCTGGCCCAATTTCAGAACGTAAAGCGGCGCATGGAGCTGCGTGGCACGGTCGGCGGCATTGCGGTGTACGACGACTTTGCCCACCACCCCACAGCACTGCGCACCACGCTCGATGGCCTGCGCCGCAGCCTGGGCACCACCGCGCGCATCCTCGCCGTGTTCGAGCCGCGCAGCAACACCATGAAGCTGGGCGCCATGAAAAGCCAGTTGCCCTGGGCACTGGAGCCCGCCGACCTCGCCTTCTGCCACACAGCCGGATTGGATTGGGACGCTGCGCAGGCCCTGGCCCCGATGGGCGTGGGCCCCGGCCAGCGCGCGCAAACCGCGGCGGACATCGACACCCTGGTGGCCCAGGTCACCCAGGCAGCGCGCCCTGGGGACCACATCGTGTGCATGAGCAATGGCGGGTTTGGGGGCATCCACACCAAACTGCTGCACGCGCTGCAAAAATAATAGCTATCAGCGCTTTACCCACAAGCGCTAGAGCCCATTTTGACTTAAATTTTCAATAAGTCACGGCCATACCGGGCACGTCCACACGCACCACCGGCTTGGCCAGGGCCGCACTGGCGGCACGTGCAAAGTCGCGGGACCAAGCCGGGTCGGCCATCAGCGAGGCGCCGGCGGCACGTGCCACGGTCAGCACCTTGTCGGCCAGCAGCACCTTGCCACTGGCGCGCAAGGGCTCGCAGTCGAGGCTGGTGAACTGATCGTCCAGCCAGCGCCGCCCCTCTTCATGCCCCATGGGCTCGGCGCCCGAGAGGTCAAAACGGAACTCCTGATGCCCGGCCAGCCGGACCGACACTTCGCTGTGCATGATGGGATCGCCTTTCTTGATTTTTGCGTGGGTTCTGGTGCGGTGCCGCAGCTCGCCTGGAAGAGTGCCGCAGCGCCAGTCACGCCGACAAGTTTAGGCCCTCAGCGGCTGCGCCGCGCCTGCACTGCGGCAGACAGCTCGGCGAGCGACTGCAGCGAGTCGTCCCAGCCCAGGCAGGCATCGGTGATGCTCAGGCCGTAGGTCAGGGCTGCGGCGTCGTCCTTGCCAGGCGTGAACTTCTGCGCGCCGGCCGTCAGGTGGCTTTCGATCATCAGGCCGAAGACGCTGCGCGAGCCGCCAGCAATCTGCCCAGCCACGTCGCGCGCCACGTCCATCTGCTTTTGATGCTGTTTGCTGCTGTTGGCATGGCTGCAGTCGACCATCAGCGTGGCAGGCAGCTTGGCGGCTTCGAGGTCTTTGCAGGCCGCGGCAACGCTCTCAGCGTCGTAATTGGGGGCCTTGCCGCCGCGCAGGATGACGTGGCAGTCCTTGTTGCCGTTGGTGTTGACGATGGCGACCTGCCCGTTCTTGTGCACCGACAGGAAGTGGTGGCCGCGGCTGGCCGACTGGATGGCGTCGGTGGCGATGCGGATGTTGCCGTCGGTGCCGTTCTTGAAGCCGATGGGGGCCGACAGGCCCGAGGCCAGCTCACGGTGCACCTGGCTTTCGGTGGTGCGGGCACCAATGGCGCCCCAGCTGATGAGGTCGCCAATGTACTGGGGCGAGATCACGTCCAGAAACTCGCTGCCGGCTGGCATGCCCAGGCGGTTGATGTCGATCAGCAACTGACGTGCAATGCGCAGGCCTTCGTCGATGCGGTAGGTCTCATCCAGGTAGGGGTCGTTGATAAGGCCCTTCCAGCCCACCGTGGTGCGGGGCTTTTCGAAGTACACGCGCATCACGATTTCCAGCGTGTCCTTGTACTGCTCGCGCGCCACCTTCAGACGGCGGGCGTATTCGAGCGCTGCGGCGGGGTCGTGGATGGAACAGGGGCCAATCACGACCAGCAGGCGGTCGTCCTCGCCGGCCATGATGTTGTGGATGTTTTTGCGGGTCTGGGTGATCAGCGTCTCGACCGGCGTGCCGCCAATCGGGAAGAAGCGGATCAGATGCTCGGGAGGAGGCAACACGGTGATGTCCTTGATACGTTCGTCGTCGGTCTGGCTGGTTTTCTCGACGCTGCGGTACCAGGCATCGCTGGTGGGGTTGGTAAGGGCCGTCATGGTTGCTTCCTCTTGGAGTTGTGGTGGGTTGAAAGGGATGAAAAAACGGGGGACAGAAAAACAAAAACCGCCGGGCTTTGCAGCGTCGGCGGTTGGTATGGGGAGGTTGTGTGTGCTTGCGCGTTTTCCTCTCATCCGCCGGGGACCGAGATAAAAAACCAAAAATAAAACGCGCTGCGAACTTGCATGGCGGTCAATGTAGCACAGGAGTGCGGCGGTGCAGCAAGGGCCTGCTGTTGCAATTGCGCGACAAACAGAGCGCGGGGTAAGCCGCAGACACCCTCTCAGCGCGCCCAATTGCGAAACCAGGCGCGCATTCTTTGCAGCACCGGCAGCCTGCGGGGAGGCGCTGAATCCTGCAGATCGCTTGGGGGATTGCTCTGGTGCTCGTACATGTCGATGAGCAGCAAGGCCTCGCCCAGCGTACGCCAGGCCAACAGTTCAAACTGGTCAAAGCTTGCGCTTTCCTTGGGGCTACGGCGTTCCAGCATTTGCTGCCAGTCCGCAATGGCGTTGCGCAGTTCCCGCAGCGCACGTTGGTAAGCGCCAAATTCGTACAACGCATGCCAGGCAGAGCCCAGACCCGTCAGAAACAGCTGGTGTTCACGGGCGCAATGCGACAAGGTGGTCACGCGGCGGGCAATGGCGGTGGTGTCGGTGCTGGTGCGGCGTACGCGAACAGCCTCGTCGATCTGCGTCGACAAAGCGCCCAGGCTGTCACGCAGCTGGCGCGAGTCTTCATCGGCCACGCCTTCGCGCAAAAAACGGCTGATGTCGCCAAACGACTGAAGGGTCAGCAGTTGACTGGGGCGCGTGGCGGGCATGGTACTGCCGATTGTGCGCCGCCTCCCGCTGCGGTGCAAGCCTTGAAAAGGGGGTGAAAACGCGAATGGTGATAGCACCCCACCATTCGCTGGCCGACGCTTCACAGGGTCAGGCCGTGCCGCCCACCGTCAAGCCTTCGATGCGCAGGGTGGGCTGGCCCACGCCCACAGGCACACTTTGCCCCTCTTTGCCGCAAGTTCCTACGCCACTGTCCAGCCGCATATCGTTGCCGATCATGGTGACTTTCTTGAGCGATTCAGGACCGCTGCCAATAATGGTGGCGCCCTTCACGGGGTACTGGATCTTGCCGTTTTCGACCCAGTAGGCTTCGCTGGCAGAGAACACAAACTTGCCCGAGGTGATGTCCACCTGCCCACCGCCGAAATTGCTGGCGTACAGGCCCTTCTTGATGCTGCCGATAATTTCGGCCGGATCTTTGTCGCCCCCCAGCATGTAGGTGTTGGTCATGCGCGGCATAGGGATGTGGGCGTAGCTCTCGCGCCGACCATTGCCTGTGGGCGGCACGCCCATGAGGCGGGCATTGAGCGAATCCTGGATGTAGCCTTTGAGGATACCGTCCTCGATCAGCACGTTGCGCTGGCTGGCTTGGCCTTCGTCATCCACGTTGAGCGAGCCCCGGCGGTCGGCAATGGTGCCGTCGTCCAGCACTGTCACGCCCTTGGCGGCTACGCGCTGGCCGATGCGACCGCTGAAGGCGCTGGAGCCCTTGCGGTTGAAGTCGCCTTCCAGCCCGTGGCCAATGGCCTCGTGCAGCAAGATACCGGGCCAGCCCGAACCCAGCACCACCGTCATCTCGCCTGCCGGGGCGGGGCGGGATTCGAGGTTGACCAAGGCCGCATTCACCGCCTCGTCCACATACTTGCCCATTTGCTCGTCGTCGAAGTAGGCCAAGCCAAAACGCCCGCCGCCCCCGGCCGAACCCACCTCGCGGCGGCCGTTCTGCTCGGCGATGACGGTGATCGACAGGCGCACCAAGGGGCGCACGTCGGCGGCCAGCGTCCCGTCAGCCCGGGCGACCAGTACCACGTCGTACTCGCTGGCCAGCCCCGCCATCACTTGGGCCACGCGTGGGTCCTTGGCACGGGCGCGTTGCTCCAGTTTTTCCAAGAGCGCCACTTTGGCCGTGCTGTCCAGCGATGCAATGGGGTCCACGCCGGGATAAAGACTGCGCCCTGCAGCTACCTTTTTAGGAGCTACTCGCACTTTACCTGCCTGCGCTACCGACGAAATAGACCGTACAGTGCGCGCTGCATCCAGCAAAGACGCCTCGGAGATGTCGTCAGAGTAGGCAAAGGCCGTTTTCTCTCCGCTCACGGCACGCACGCCCACACCTTGGTCGATGCTGAAGGAGCCGGTCTTGACGATGCCCTCTTCCAGGCTCCAACCCTCGCTGCGGGTGTACTGGAAGTACAGGTCGGCGTCGTCCACCTGGTGGGTGCGGATCTCGGCCAATGCCCGTGCCAGATGGCTTTCGTCAAGCCCGAAAGGGGTCAGCAACAATTCGCGAGCAACATCGATGCGCTGGCTGGTGGCCGCACGCTGGGGCGCGGCAGTGGTGGAGCGGAAAGTCATCGCGGCATTTTAGGCGCGCAACCCCACCCTGCCGGACAAGGGGGCACATGCCCCTATGCCGTAACGCGCCCGCGCAAAGCGTCAGGCTGCCGTCTGATCATCCAGGACGGCCTGAGGCGCATGGGCTTGCACCGACTCAATACCGGCATCGCGCGCCTTGGCCCCGGAATACATCTGGCTCTGGCCGATCACCTGGCCATTCCCCGCCTTGAGCGTGAAGTAAGGCGAACCGTCCTTGGCGCTGAGGCGGCCGAACCGGCCATCATCGGGAGCGTTTTTGCGCACGGACTCAATGCCGTTCAGCGCACTGGCCTTGGATTCGTACATTTCGCTTGTCAGAACAATCTGGCCGTTGGTGGCCAGCAAATTGAAAACAAACTTGTCGTTCTTCGACTTCTTCAGCTCGAACTTCGCCGCCATAGGAGAGCCCTCCGGTTGAGGCCAAGGCACAGTTGGCCTCTCGTTTTGTACCCCGTTGTGGCGCCTGAAGCAACGCCCCCGCAGAAACCCTAAAGCGCAGGTCGGGCGTCTTTGGAGTCCTGCTTCTGTGCGCGTGCCACCGACATCAAGATGCCCAGCGCCAGCCCCAGCGTCACCATCGCCGTGCCTCCGTAGCTGATAAAGGGCAAAGGCACCCCCACCACCGGCAGGATGCCGCTGACCATGCCCATGTTCACAAAGGCATAGGTGAAGAAGATCATGGACACTGCCCCCGCCATCAGGCGCCCAAAGAGGCTGTTGGCCCCCGCGGCAATCGCCAGCCCGCGCCAGACCAGCATCAGGAAACACACCACCAGGAAAAGGTTGCCAATCAGCCCAAACTCTTCAGAGAACGCGGCAAAGATGAAGTCGGTGGTGCGCTCGGGGATGAACTCCAGGTGCGTCTGCGTACCCGCCATGAAGCCCTTGCCCCACATTCCCCCCGACCCGATGGCGATCATGCCCTGGATGATGTGAAACCCCTTGCCCAAGGGGTCCCGGGTGGGGTCCAGCAGGGTGCAGATACGCTGCTGCTGGTAGTCGTGCAACACCGCCCAACGGACGCCATCGGCGCACAGCGGGTCGCCCAAAAGCACCAAGGTAGCAATGCCTATCCCGCCAATCACCACCGGCGGCAGCACCAGTTTCCACGAGAGACCCGCAAAAAAAATCACCGACAAACCCGCCGCCAGCACCAGCAACGAGGTGCCCAGATCGGGCTGTTTCATGATCAGTCCCACGGGTATCGCCAGCAACAGCCCCGCAGCAGCAAAGTCCAGGGGCCGCAGAGTGCCCTCACGCTTCTGAAACCACCAGGCCAGCATCAAGGGCATGGCAATCTTCAGAATCTCGCTGGGCTGGATGACGATGCCCACGTTGATCCAGCGCTGGGCACCCTTCTTGGTGATGCCGAATATCGCGACCGCCACCAGCAGCGCCACCCCCGCTATGTACAAAGGCACGGCAAACACCATGATCTTCTGCGGGGGCACCTGGGCCACCATGAACAGAATGGCGCCCGCAATGAGCATGTTGCGTCCATGGTCTGAAAAGCGGGTTCCGTGGTCATAGCCCGACGAATACATGGCGACCAGCCCCGCGCTCGCAAGAAGCAACACCACCACGAGGAGCGGCAGGTCGAAACCCCGAAACAAGGGGGCAAAGCGCTGCGAAAGGGTGGGCTTTTCAAAAACGACGGACATCCCGCAATTATCGGCCCCGCAGCCCAGCCCTGCCGTCAACCCGCCTGCCGGAAGGCCATCACCGCCTGATTGCGCAAGGTGCGCAGCAGACCCAGGGCCTTGTCGTCCACCACAATCCCTCCCGCGGCGGACTGGTCGGCATAAATCAGCGCGAAGGGCTGCCCCTTGATTTGCAAGGGCAACAGCAAAAACGACGGGGCATTGAGCCCCGAGCGGTACCACTCGGGCAAACGCGCCTGCATGCGTGACTCGGTGGCGTCATTGATCAGCGTATCGGCACCGCGCAGGCACACGGCGGCAAACAGATCGCCCTGCGCCTTGAGTGGCACCTTCATCGCGCGCACCGCCGCCTCGCTGCCCTCACCGAGCCCAAAACGGCCCGTCAACACCTCGGTTTTAGCGTCGCGCAGGCAAAACACCATGCGCCTGAATCCGAGCGCCCGGAACATGGTCTCCAGAATCATGCGCAACACGTCGTTGAGCTGAAAGTTCTCGACCATGGCATTGGTGATGTCTTGAATACCAGCTGCCAGCACCTCATTGACCTGGGCCACGGACACCGCGCCACCGGCCTGCGAGGCAAGCACCGCGGGCAGGGGCTGTGTCTCGCTGGTCCGCAGTTCGTGCGATTTCAGTGCATCCTCCGGCGCAGCCGAAGCACCTTCTGGGGCGGGCAGTTTCAGCAATCGGGCGGCGGGCGTGCCCGGCTCCACCCGCAGATCCAGCGCCTCGGCCAGTGCCACCAGCTTGTGGCGGGCCCGCAAAGTGGCCTCGGCAATGGACTCGGCCGACAACGCCAGCGTGCGCGCATAGCGGGTGCCTATCTGCGCCAGATGCGATTCGAGCTGGGCGGGCTCACTGAACAACAGCGTGCTGGCCACTTCGTTGGCCGCCATGGCCGCCCAGCGCAAGCGTTCCACGCCCTGCTCCGGCGCCCGCTGCATGGGCGACCCCATCGGTTTGCGCATGCAGCGCTGCAGGCTCTCCGGCAAACCCCAGACACGCGCGACCCCCACACCAAGGTCCTCAAACCCTAAGCCCAGCACCTGCACAGACGCGGATTCCTCGCCCCCCTCCATGCGCCCCGCGGCGACGAGGCTGCGCACCTGTCGGGCCTCTTCTGGAAAATAGAACTCGCACAGCATGCGCCCCAGGTTCTGGAACATGGCGCCAATAAAAGCCTCTTCAGCCGCCTGGCCAGCGCCGCACAACTCGGATGCAACCGATCCGGCCATCATGGCGCGCAAAAACTCCTCGCGCATCTGGCTGGCGTGGGCCTTGTCCTGCATGTGGTCCAGCAGCACCAGACTGAGCGCCATGTTGCGCACCGCGTTGAAACCCACCAGGCTCACCGCGCGCGACACCGTGCTGATGGTGCCGCGGCTGGCATGGGCGTAGTGCACGCTGTTGACCAGGCGCAGCAGCTTGTTGGTCAGCGCCACGTCCTTGAGGATTTCGTGGGTCAGGTCGCTGATGCTGTCGTCTTCGGAATTGGCCACCCGCTGGATGCGCGCCACCGAGTCCGACAGCGCCGGAAAGTCGCTCTTGTGCCGCATGCGCCGCAGCAGAAAATCCAGCGTCGCATTGCTCGACGCCGACGGCGCACTGGCGGGCGCTGCCCATGCGCGCAGCGCATCCCGAAAATCTCCCGCCGAGGCATACCGCTGGCCCGGATCACGCGCCATGGCGCGCTGCAAGATGGCCCGCAGGCCATCATCTACCCCCTGCCCCAGGTCCTCGGGCAGCGCCAAGTCTTCATTGGCAATGCGATACAGGGCCTGCCAGGTGTCTTTCTGGTGGATGAGTGGTTGGCCGGTCAGCAGCTCGATCAGCACCAGCGCTGCGGAATAAACGTCCATCGAGGGTGCCGGAGCCGCTCCCGCCGCGGCCTCTGGTGCCAGGTAAGCGGGCGTGCCGCTGGCCAGATGGGCATCAGGCGTCGCCTGCACGGGCGCAGCCATGCCAAAGTCCATCACCCGCGCATGGCGCTGGCCGTCAATCATGATGTTGGAGGGTTTGAGGTCGCGGTGCACGATGCCCGCCTGGTGCGCCGCCTGCAGGCCATCGAGCACATCCACCATCAACGCCACCGCATCGTGCGGCGTACAACGCCCTTGCTGGGCCAGGTGCTCCGCCAGTGTCTTGCCCGGCACGTACTCAAAGACGATGTAGGGCTGGCGCCCTTGCACGTCGGCTTCAAACACCGGCACGATGTACGGGTGGGCCAGGCGCCCCACATGGCGGGCCTCGCGCAGCCACTGCTCCAGCACCGAGGGGTCCTGGTCTTGCATAGGGCGCATCAGTTTGATGGCCACCTCGCGCTGCAACCGCGGGTCCAGCGCCAGCCAGACGGTGGACTGGGCGCCACGCCCCAGAAGTTTTTTCAGCTCAAACCGACCAAGGGAGGTGGGGGGCTTCTCGCTGGCTCCCAACGCCCAGCGTTTGGCGGTAGAAAGCGGGGCAAAATCAGTCATGGCTGCGGTGGCAAAACAGGGCGCCGCACGGCGTGGAGCCCTTGTGTCACACATCTTATGCCTGTGCCACACCCCCCAGAGCAGTGATTCCCCTGCCCCCTTCACTTTGTCGACCCCCTTGATGTCCGCATGACCACCACGCACCTTCTGTACCTGCACGGTTTTCGCTCATCGCCGCAGTCGGCCAAGGCCCGGCAGATGGCCGCGTACGTCGCACAGCACCATCCGGACGTGACTTTCTGGTGCCCGCAATTGCCGCCTTCCCCCCAAGAAGCCATGGCCTTGGTGCTGCAAGGTGTTGCCCGCTGGCCACAGGCCTCCATGGCGGTGGTGGGATCGTCACTGGGGGGCTTCTACGCCAGTTGGGTGGCCCACCAAACCCGCTGCCCCAGCGTGATGCTGAACCCGGCCGTGCACCCTGCGCGTGACCTCGCGCGGTACATCGGCGAGCAGACCACCTGGCAAAACCCGACCGAGAGGTTTTTCTTTCTGCCGGAATACATCGGCGAACTGCAGGCGCTGGGCACGCACAGCCAGCCCCCTGCTGCGCCTGAGCTGGTCATCCTTGCGAAGGGCGATGAAGTGCTGGACTGGCGGGAAATGGCCGGGCGATACCCAGAGGCTGGGCAACTGGTGCAAGAGGGCGGCGACCACGCACTCAGCAACTTCAGCGACTACCTGCCCACCGTGGCGGCGTTTCTGGACACTCGCCTGAGCAACGGGGCCAACGGCAACCCCGACCGCTGCAGCCGCCAAAATTTTTATTGTTTTTGGCCTCTAGCGCTTATCCATAAAGCGCTGATAGCTACCAAAATCATAGCAATCCAAACGCTCACCGTGTCATCGGACCTCGGCAGACGCCTTGCCGCCAGCGGCGCCCATCCAACGGTCATAGTCTTTCGGATAAGCGATGCGGTAGCGCTTCATATGAAAGGCCGCTTCATCGTCTTTGCCCAACATCACGGCGCTTTCGATCACAGCCTGGATGACGCGGGGCTCCGGGGAATAGTGCAGCAAGTGTTTGGCTTGCCGGTTTACGCGCTGCGCGTTCTCCCGGGTCAACCCCGTTGTGGTCAATTGCGCAAACTCCAACTGGTCGGCGAACAACAAGGAGTGCGTCACCTTCGACTGCACGTTGTCACGGTAAGCAGCAGCTCGATCGGTATTCGCTTTGTAGAGCTGGCTCACCCGAAAATAATCCCACGCCGCCAGGCCACAGACGCCCCATATCAAGATGGCACCCGCGCCCAGAATCAACGCGGGTCCAGCCCCACGCGCACGCACGGGTGACTGCGACCACAACAGCAAGGCCATGGCGAAAAGAGCGACGATCTGAAACGGCCCATACCAAAGCGGATATTCGAGCAGGCTGTGCAACCCGATGATGGCTAGCACGCCCCAGGCCAACTGGCGCTCCGGCCGGTCCTCATACCAAGGGCGCGACCCCAGGCACCACACACCAAAAGCGCCGCACAACAACACAGCGACAGGCAGCCCCAGTTCTACCGCCAGCTGCAACGGTAGGTTGTGCGCGTTGTCCAGCAGCACACAAAAGCGCTCGCCCGGAAACAGCGTGACGTAATGCGCATAGTCCAGTTCGCCCCAACCCCAGCCCACCCAAGGCTTCTGCGCAATCAGCGTGAACATGTTGGACCACAGCGCGCGCCGACTGGTGCAGGCATTTGAGTCGTCGGCAAACCGCTGAAAAAGCGCATCGGCGCGGACGCCCTGAAACCGCCACAGCAGCTCTGGCAGCGCCCAGGCCGCCACCAAATACAGGCCCGCGCCCACCAACGCCAGCCGGAGTGCAGGCCCGGCGCCGGTGCGCTGCCAAAGCACGAGCAAGCCCACCACCAACAGCCACTGCACAGCTCCCGTACGGGAAGCCGTGGCGGCACTCGCCGCGGCAAGGATTGCCAGGACCAAAATCGCCAGCCAGTGGGCTGAAACCCAAGACTGGCCGCGCGCGGCGGCAGGGCCAGCGACCCCCGCGTGGAACCCCTCCCGCAACCGCGCCCGACCATGCAGCGCAAACCACAGCAGCGCCCATGCCCCCAAGGCCAGCAGCGTGGCCTGCTGGTTGCGCTGGCGCAGGTTGCCCGGGGCTTGACCCGGCTGCGAGGGATGAATCCACGGCCCCAACGCCGACATCGCCCGCCACGTACTGCACCAGCCCGATACCACTGGACACCACCGCCGCCAGCACCAGGCCCCCGGCCAATAACCGCCCCCAGTTTTCGGCCCCCACCGCGCGTGCACGCCCTGGGTACGCACCACCCGCCGACCACGCCGCCACCGCCAGCAGCACCCCGCCACACACCCACGACGTCACCAGCGGCCAGAAGTTGGAGATGGGGGAATCGGTGTAGGCAAAAAGAAAGGGCAGCGCCACCGCCATGAGACACAACGGGACGGAAATCAACGGCATCTCAACGGGAAAAGTCAGTCATGGGAAGCCCGGAATCATAGGGTCTAGGACCAGCGGCTCCCCGCGCCCGGAAGCTATCGCCACCCATGGGACAATCCCCGCCATGCATGCATTGTTTGAAGAAGCCGGCAAGTTCATGGCCGGTCGTATCCTGTCGGAAGCTGATACATCGGCCCAGGTCGAGCTCGATTCGGGCAAACGGGTCAAGGTCAAGTCCGCCAACATCCTCCTGAAATTCGAGAAACCAGCCCCCGCCGAGCTGATCGCCCAGGCCCAGGCCGTGGCCGAGACCATCGAGCTGGACCTGGCCTGGGAATTCGCGCCCGAGGACGAGTTCGGTTTTGCCGACCTGGCGCGCGACTATTTCTCGGACAACGCCACGCTGGCCCAGCAGGCCGGCGCGCTGTTCCGCCTGTACGACGCACCCCACTACTTCCGCCGTGCGGGCAAGGGGCGGTTCAAGAAGGCGTCGGCCGAGATCCTGCAGCAGGCGTTGGCCGCCATCGAGAAGAAAAAAGCCGTGCTGGCACAGATCGACGAATGGGCCGCGGCGCTGGGACGGGGCGAATGCCCGCAACCCATCCGCGACCAGCTCTACAAGATCCTGTTCAAGCCCGACAAGAACGCGCCCGAGTACAAGGCCGTGGTCGAGGCCAGCCGCGCCACACACACCGCGCCGCTCGATCTGCTGCAAAAGGCCGGCGCCATCGATTCAAGCTACCAGTTCCACTGGAAGCGCTTTTTGTTCGACAACTTCCCCAAGGGCACGGGCTTCCCGGCGCTCACCGCGCCCCAGCCATCCACGACGACCTGCCGCTGGCCACCGTCCAGGCCTATCTCCATCGACGATTCGCAGACCACCGAAATCGACGATGCGCTGTCGGTTCAGGGCCTGGGCACGGGCACCGTGGTGCTCGGCATCCACATTGCCGCGCCGGGCCTGGCCATCGTGCCGGGCTCGCCGCTGGACCAGTTGGGCCGCAACCGCCTGTCCACCGTTTACATGCCGGGCTACAAGATCACCATGCTGCCCGACGAGGTGGTGCAGATCTACACGCTGGACGAAGGCCGCGCCAACCCGGCCGTGTCGTTGTATGTGACGGTGAACGAAGCCACGCTGGAAATCACCGGCACCGAGACCAAACTGGAGCGGGTGCCCGTGGTGGCCAACCTGCGCCACGACCAGCTCGACCACATCGTCACGGAAGCGTGGCTGACAGACTCCACAGTTGAGGTCGAAAACACCCCCCAGCGCTTGTTGGATCTGCGCGAGCAGCTATCATTTTTGCACCGCCTGGCCAAAAGCCTCAAGGCGCAGCGCGAAGTGGTGCGCGGCAAGCCCGAAAACTTCAACCGCCCGGACTACAACTTCCGGCTCGTCGGCAACGACCGCGGCGAGCCCAACGGCACCGAGCAGGTTCAGATCACCACCCGCCAGCGCGGCGCCCCGCTCGACCTCATCGTGGCCGAGGCGGCCATCGTGGCCAACAGCACCTGGGGCCTCATGCTGGCCGACCACGGCGTGCCCGGCATCTACCGCAGCCAGGCCAGCATGGCGCCGGGCGTCAAGGTGCGCATGGGCACCAAGGCGCTGCCGCACGCGGGCATTGGCGTCAAAGCCTATTCATGGGCCACTTCGCCGCTGCGCCGCTACACCGATTTGGTGAACCAGTGGCAGATCATTGCCTGCGCGCGCCACGGCAAAACTGCGGCGCTGGCAGCGCCCTTCAAGCCCAAGGACGCCGACCTGTTTTCCATCATCAGCAGCTTTGATGCCGCCTACAGCGCCTACAACGGCTACCAGGGCGGCATGGAACGGTTCTGGACGCTCAAATATGTCGAGCAAAACGGCATCACCGAGCTGAACGCCACGGTCTTCAAAGAAGGTCCAGGCGGCAGTTTCTTGGTGCGTGCGGACGACATTCCGCTCGTCTTCCCGGTGCTGGGCGCACAAAACCTGCCGCGCGGCGCGCGCCTCAAGGTCAAGCTGGGCGAGGTGGACGAGATCACCCTGGACATCCACGGTACCGTGATCGAGCGCCTGGACGACCCGGCCGATACCAGCGATGACGGCCCGGTGGAAGATTCCGAGGCGGAAGACGACGACTCCGTGGCCGGCCCCATCGCCATCGCGGTGGATGTGAACGAGGCGCCCGCCGAATCCCCTGCGGCTGCCACCTGATAATCCGTTCCCGTGACCACTGTCCCCACGGCCCGGCGATGAAACTCCCTTCCTTTCTCCGCACCTTCAGCACGCTGCAGCTGGCGCTGTTCATCTCGGTGGCCGTGCATGCCGCACTGATTTCTGTGCGCTTTATCGACCCAGAGGGCTTCAACCGCGTGTTCCAGGACACGCCGCTCGAAGTCATCCTGGTCAACGCCAAGTCCAACGAACGGCCCGACAAGGCGCAGGCGATTGCGCAGGCCAACCTGGCGGGTGGCGGCGAAGCCGAAAAAGGCCGGGCCACCAGCCCGCTGCCGTACTCGGCGCTGACGGCCATTGGCGACGACTTTGAAGAGCAGCAGCGCAAGATGGATGCGATGCAGGAGCAGCAGGCGCAACTGCTGGCCCAGCTGCGCAAGCAACTGGCCACCATGCCCGCGCCCGACCCGCGCAAGCCCAGCCAGAGCGCCGAGCAAGTCTCAGAGCAGGAAAAGCGCCGCCAGCTCGTCAAGCTGCTGGCCGAGATTGAAAAGCGCATCAACGAAGAAAACTCGCGCCCCAAGAAGCGCTACATCAGCCCCGCCACACGCGAAGAGGCCTACGCCATTTACTACGATGCGCTGCGCCGCAAGGTGGAAGACAAGGGCACCGAGAACTTCCCGGAACAAGGCGGACGCAAGCTGTATGGCGAGCTGACCATGATCGTCACCGTCAACCACGACGGCCGGGTGCTGGAGACCGAGGTGGTGCAGGGCTCAGGCAACCCCACGCTGGACCGCCGCGCCGAAGCCATTGCCCGTGCTGCCGGTCCGTTTGGCGTGTTCAACGCCGACATGCGCCAAAAGGCCGACCAGATCGCCATGGTGGCGCGCTTCAAGTTCACGCGCGACCAGACGCTGGAAACCACGGTCAGATAACACGCAACGGAGAGCGATCCAATCCCAGGGCTCCCCTGCCGTCTCGGCCTCGCCCGACAGAGGCGCCCATCCTGCGCGTTACAAGCCCCATCAGCCGCTCTAGAGCCTCTTCGAATGACCACTACTGCCGCCGACCTGTACTGCGTGATGGGCAACCCCGTGGCGCACAGCCGCTCGCCCACCATCCACGCGCGTTTTGCCGAACTGACGGGCGAGTCCATTGCCTACGAGCGCCGCCTGGTGCCCATGGACGGGTTTGCCCAAGGCGTGCGCGATTTTGTGGCCCAGGGCGGGCGCGGCTGCAACGTCACCGTCCCGTTCAAGACCGATGCGCCCGGCCTTGCCACCGAATGCAGCGAACGTGTGCAGCTGGCGGGCGCGGCCAACACGCTCACCTTTCGCGCGGATGGCAGCATCTACGCCGACAACACCGACGGCCTGGGCCTGGTGGCAGACATCACGCGCAACGCGGGTGTGCCGCTGGCCGGGCGCGATGTGCTGCTGGTGGGTGCAGGCGGCGCCGCTGCCGGGGTGCTGGGCCCCCTGCTGCTGGCGGGCGCGCGACACGTCACCGTAGCCAACCGCACGCTGGCCAAGGCGCAAGCCCTGGTGCAATCGCACAGCACACTTGCATCGCTACAAAAATCAGAGCTACTAGCGCTTACTCCACAAGCGCTAGAGGCCAATTTCGATGTGATCATCAACGCCACAGCCAGCAGCCTGGCCGGTGCGGATGTGCCGGTGCCCGCCAGCGTGCTGCGCCCGGGCTGCCTAGCCTACGACATGATGTACGGCCCCGCTGCCCAGGGTTTTCTGGACTGGGCCCGCACCCATGGCGCCGTGCCACGCGACGGCCTGGGCATGCTGGTGGAGCAGGCGGCCGAAGCCTTTTTGCTGTGGCGCGGCGTGCGCCCGCCTTCGGCCCAGGTACTGCGCGAAATGCAGCAGTACGCCTCTGCCTGACCCCAGGAACACTCCGCCATGAAAGCCGTGTTGCGCTGGTTGGGTTGGGTGGTCCTGGCTTTTGTGGCCCTGCAGCTGTTTTTTGTGCTGCGCATTGCGGCCATGACCGTGGTCGACCCCGAATCCACCAGCTTCCAGCGATCCGAAGCCTGGACCCAACTGCACACCACCGGCCAGGTGCGCTGGCGCCAGCAGTGGATGCCCTACGCCAGCATCTCCGACCAGCTCAAACGCGCCGTCATTGCGTCAGAAGACGACAGCTTTGTGACCCACGACGGCGTGGACTGGAACGCGATTGAAAAAGCCTGGGAGCGCAATGCCAAGGCCGAAGCCCAAGCCAGCAAAGCCCAGGCCCGCGCGCCAGACCGACCCGTGCGTGCCCCCAAGATCCGCGGCGGCTCCACCATCACCCAGCAACTGGCCAAGAACCTGCTGCTGTCGGGCGAGCGCACCCTGCTGCGCAAGGGGCAGGAGTT
This sequence comes from uncultured Gammaproteobacteria bacterium, assembly GCA_963784815.1. Classification (GTDB taxonomy): domain Bacteria; phylum Pseudomonadota; class Gammaproteobacteria; order Burkholderiales; family Burkholderiaceae_C; genus Acidovorax. Next base: position 88,333 of record CAWATB010000024.1, read on the forward strand.
TGTACTGACGCTGCTGCTGGAGCAACTGCTGAGCAAACAGCGCATCCTGGAGATTTATCTGAACAGCGTGGAATGGGGCGAAGGCGTGTTTGGCGCCGAAGCCGCCGCGCAGCACTACTTCCGCAAGAGCGCCAGCAAACTCAGCGCCACTGAAGCGGCGCGGCTGGCGGTGATGCTGCCCGCGCCCAAACGGTTTGAGAAGACACCGGGGTCGGCGTATCTGGCGGGACGGACGCGGACGATTTTGGGGCGCATGGGGAGTGCGGAGCTGCCGTGAAGAACTCGGTGCTCAACGGACGGATTTGCCAATGAAATTCACGCGCGCCGAGCGTTGGGTGGCGGCTGCAAACATCGCATTGGTGGTTGTCTTTTAGCGCCTGGAGCCTCGGGGTCGCCTATGGTGAGATTCCACTTTCAGCATGCTGTAGCGTCCCGAGCTATGTCGAGGCCGTGCTGGCAACATTGAACCTCCCTTCGTGGTTGCCCGCCGCACTTGCTGCGAAAGCGCTCTATGGTCAGGACTTCACCGCATTCATTGCCTTCAAGCAACTGGTGTGGATTACCCTCTGCGGGCCGCAATGGTGGGCCTACATTTCCATCTATCGGTTTTTGAGAAATCGGCGACGCTCCTCTCCGTAGCAGTACCTCGGCATCAGTCTGGGGAGCAAATTGCCAAGCTAAAAGCGTCTACCCCCTTCGCGCTAGCAGCAGCGTTACCGGTTCCTCCGGCCGTAAAGTCACCTGCAGCTTCGGCACGCACGCCGCCGCCCCTTCCGGCAACCGCAGCCGGTACCGCTGCAGCAACATCGCCGCCAGCAGCGTCATCTCCAGCATCGCAAAGTGCTGGCCAATGCACACGCGCGGCCCCACTCCAAACGGTATCCACGCGCCTTTGGGGATGGCCGGGGCATCGTCCAGAAAACGCTCCGGCACAAAGCGGTCGGCCTGGGCAAACCAGCGTTCATCCCGGTGCAGCACCCAGGGCGTGATGCGCAGCATGGCGCCCTTGGGCACCTCCACGCCGCCCAGCGTGATGGGTGCGGTGGTGCGCCGGGTCATCAGGGCGGCAATGGGCGGGTACAGGCGCAGCGCCTCCTTGAGCGTGGCGGACAGAAAGGGCAACCGGGCCAGGTGCTCGGGGCCTGGCGTCTGGCCGGAGGGCAGCACGCTGTCCACCTCGGCCTGTGCGCGTTGCGCGGCCTCGGGGTGTTCGGCCATCAGGCGGCTCCACCACAGCAGCGTGGTGGCGCTGGTCTCGTGCCCGGCCTGGAAGCTGACCATGCACTGGTCGAACACTTCCTGCGGCGACAGCGGCTGCGCCGGTGGATTCGTCGCGCAGCGCCAGCAGCATGTGCAGCAGGTCAGTGCGTGGCGGGGCGCCTGCTGAATCTGCCGCCTCCCGGCTGCGCGCACCGATGTGGCGCTGCACCAGCCCCCTGAGTGCCTTGAGCGCGCGCCGCTTGGCGGCCTTGCCGGGCAGGGGCAGCCAGTCGGGCAGCGTGAAGGGCATGAACATTTCTCGGAAGGCTGTCTCCGACAGCGTCTGCGTGGCCCAGGCGGCATCGCGCGCGTCGGCCTGGGCCGATTCGCTGAACAGCGTGCGCAGGATCACGTCCATGGCCACATCGGTCCAGAGCGTGTCCATGGCCACCAGCGCTTCGGCTTGGCCTGCGGGTACGGCGGCATCGAGCGCGCTGCGGGCGGCGTCGGTCATGAGCTGCGCGTAGCCCGCCACGCGTTTGGGGGTAAAAGCAGGCATCAACATGCGGCGCTGGCGCTGCCAGGTGTCGCCCTCGGTCACCAGCACGCTCTGGCCGAACACCTGCTCGAACACGGCGATGCCGCGCTCCCAGCGGATCAGGTGGTCCGCGTGGGTGACCAGCGCCTCGCGCACGAGGTCTGGCGACAGGAGGTCCCAGGCATCTTCATCACCCAGACGCATGCGGGTGAGGTCGCCATGGTCGCGCTGCAGACGGGTGACGAAGCCCAGGTAGTCGGCACGCATCTCCAGCAGCAAGGGCAGGCCCCACCAGCGGCTGGCGGGGCCGCCAGGGGCGACACCCCGGGTTGGCGATGGCAGCGCAGTGGGCGAAGTCGTCGCTGGCAAGGATGGGGTAACGGTGGTGGTGGCGTGGTTCATGGCGTGCATGGTGCGGCGCAACAGCGGCTGGGTATTGAACGAATTCGACATCGCCCCTGGCCTACACTCGCCGCCCATGGCAACCTTGGTACCACCAGCCGCTCGACATCCACCGGGCCTGATCCCCTCAGGCCAGCTGTGGCTGCCGCGTGCCAGCCTCTCGGCCTGCGTGCGCGGTGCCATGGTGCGCAGCACCGTGGGCTACACGCTCACGGATGCGCAGCGCATCAACCGTTTTCCAGCCACGCCCCTGTGCAGCCTGAGCTGGTGGTTTGAGGGCCGCAGCGAAGCCCTGGTGCCCGAGAGCGCCGACACTCTGCCCGGCCTGCACAGCCCACGCGAGGCCTACCCGGGCCGCTGGGTGCTGACCGGCCCGCACACCCGGCCCAGCGCCAGCTATTGCGCAGTGCCCACCCACGCCATGATGGTGATGTTCATGCCCGACGCGCTGCACCAGCTCACCGGCCTTGCGCCCGAGGCGCTGACCGACCGTTTGGTGGACGCACAAACCGTACTGCCGGCCGACTGGATCGCGATGTGCGAGGCTGTGCAGCACCAGCCCGACAACGCCGCCCGCATGGAGTGTCTGGAGACGTTTCTGGAGCCCCGCTGGCAAGCCTGCCGCCCTGCACAAGCGCTCCAGGTGCAGCGCTACGGCGACTGGGCAGTGCACCTGGCGCAGCGCGCCGCAGTGTCGGCCCCGGGCCGCAGCCTGCGCCAGCTGGAGCGACGGATCAAGCGCTGGGCCGGGCTGCCGCTGCGCGAACTGCGCGGCTTTGGCAAGGCAGAGCAGGCGTTCTTCGACACCATCGCGGCCGACGCCGAGCACGGCACGGTGAAGTGGGCGGATGTGGCGGCGGGCGCGGGATTCTCGGACCAGTCGCACCTGTGCCGCGTCACGCGGCGTATCACCGGCTACGCCCCGCAGGCGCTGTACGAAGGCATCTACGGGGACGAAGCGTTCTGGGCGTATCGGATCTGGGTGTAGCCCCGCCGCCGCAGGGCACACCGCCCCGAATGATCGCCGCCATGCTTGCCTGGCTGATGAGTTTGCCTCTGCTGGCGAACGTTAGGTGGCGCATCGGCTCCCAGGCTCGCTGGTATGACAGCGCACCCAAGGCCGAGCAGCACAGCTATTTCAAGACCCGTAACGCTGCCGGGCCAACGCCGCGCCTTGGGCCAAGGCCTCCAGTTTGGCCATGGCCACCTCGCGGCTCATCGGGGCCAGGCCGCAGTTGGTGCAGGCGATCAGGTGCTTCATGGGGACGTATTTCAGGGCGAGACCAATGGTGTCGGCCACTTGTTCGGGCGTTTCGATCACGTCGCTGGCCACGTCAATCACGCCAACCATCACGTCCTTGCCTTCCAGCAACTGCATCAGCTCGGGCGGCACATGCGACTGAAAGCATTCCAGGCTCACCTGCTGGATGCTGCTTTTGGCCAGCGCGGGAAACACCTGCTCATACTGGCGCCATTGGTCGCCCAGCGTCTGTTTCCAGTCCACATTGGCCTTGATGCCATAGCCGTAGCAAATGTGGACTGCGGTGGTGCAGGTCAGGCCCCGTGCGGCGACCTCCAGGGCTGCCACGCCCCAATCGGCAGCATCTTGCATATAGACGTTGAAAGCGGGCTCATCAAACTGGATGATGTCGACGCCATCCGCCTGCAGCGCCAGCGCTTCTTGGTTGAGCAGCTCGGCAAAGGCCATCGCCATCTTCACCTTGTCGCCGTAATAACGGTCGGCCACGGTGTCCACGATGGTCATGGGGCCAGGCAAAGTGAACTTGAGTTTCTTCTTGGTGTGTTTGCGCGCGAGCTGGGCCTCAAACGCGTGTACGCGGCCCTTGAGACGCAGGGGCGCCACCACCTGGGGCACTTGTGCGTCATAACGGTTGTTGCGAATGCCCATCGTCACCTTGTTGACGAAGTCAATGCCTTCCACCTGCTCCACAAAACCGTGCACGAAATGCTGGCGTGCCTGCTCTCCGTCACCGATGACATCCAGGCCTGCGTCTTCTTGCGCCTTGATCCACAGTAACGTGGCATCCGCCTTGGCCTGCTGCAGCTCGGGGCCTTGCATCGTCCACTGCGGCCAAAGTTTTTCGGTTTCGGCCAGCCAGGCGGGTTTGGGCAAGCTGCCTGCGATTGCGGTTTCAAACATAAAGTCTCCCATAGTGTGCTGAAATTTTAGACAGGCCCAATGGACTGCGCTGCGCCGGGACATTGAGGGGCTGGCTTCGCACGCCGCAGCCCGGGGGGCATGCGGCTGCGCGGTAGCCAACGCTCTGGCCCGTATCATCGCCGCCATGCTTGCCAAGTTGATGAGTTTCTTTTTGTTGGGGATCGTGCGGTTTCTGACCGGCTCCCAGGCCCGCTGGTATGGCTGCCCGCCCAAGGCCGAGCAGCGCATCTATTTCGCCAACCACCAGAGCCACGCCGACATGGTGCTGATCTGGGCGGCGCTGCCCGAGGAACTGCGCAGCATCACACGGCCCATAGCGGCCAAGGACTACTGGACCAAGACACCCTTGCGGCAGTGGATCACGACCGCAGTGTTCAACGCCGTCTATGTGGACCGCCAGGCCACGCCCGCGCGCCCAGCCGCCGAAACCCCCATGCACGTGACCGCTGAGCCAGTGGGCGTGCTGCAAGCGCTGGCGACAGCCGCCGCAGACGCGGACACAGCCATGGCGGGCGGCCCCGATCCGTCGCCCGAGGCACCGCCACTGGCGCCCACACCCGAAGCTTTGCGTGCCGCCCTGCCCGAGTCCGACCCGCTGGCGCCGCTGGTGCGCGCGCTGGAGAGCGGCGACTCCATCGTGATCTTCCCGGAGGGCACACGCGGCCATGGCGATGAGCCGCAGCCGTTCAAGTCAGGCCTTTACAAGCTGGCGCAAATGTTCCCGCAAGTGGTGCTGGTGCCCGCCTGGATCAACAACGTGCAGCGCGTGATGCCCAAGGGCGAAGTGGTGCCCGTGCCCATCCTGTGCTCGGTGACTTTTGGCGCGCCCGTGCAGCTGGAAGCGGGCGAAGAGCGTCGCCCGTTTCTGGACCGGGCACGCCGTGCAGTGATCGCCCTGCGGGAAGTTTGAATATGACCCCCACGCTCATCGCTTCGCGTAGCGCTGCCCCCCAAGGGAGCGCGTCATTGCCTACGGGCGGCCGGGCGGCAACGGAAAACTATGCCCCCACGCTCATCGCTTCGCGTATCGCTGCCCCCCAAAGGGGCACGTCGTTGCCTACGGGCGGCCGGGCGGCAACGACATGAACAATTTCCTACGCAATCTCACCGCCACCCAGCAGGTGGGCGCCTTGTTCCTGGTGGTGTTTGGCATCCTGTCCGTCGTCACCATCTGGGCCTTCATGCGCAATCTGCGCGAACACGCCAGCGACGACCCGGAGTCCGAAGCCCGCGTTCTGGAAGCCAAGCGTTTCTGGGGGCTGCTCAAGACATCCTGGATGATGGCGTCCGTCTTCTGGATTGGGTGGGTGCTGGGCGACACGGTGGCCACCGTGCTGTTTGCCATCGTGGGTTTTTTTGCGCTGCGCGAGTTCATCACGCTGTCGCCCACGCGGCGAGGCGATCACCGCAGCCTGGTGCTGGCGTTTTTTGTGGTGCTGCCGCTGCAGTTCTGGATCGTGGGCAGCAAGCACTTCGACCTGTTCACAGTGTTCATCCCGGTCTACGTGTTTCTGGCCCTGCCCGTGGTGAGCGCGCTGGCCAACGACCCCGAACGTTTTCTGGAGCGCAACGCCAAGCTGCAGTGGGGCATCATGGTCTGCGTCTACGGCATGAGCCATGTGCCCGCGCTGCTGCTGCTGGACTTTCCGGGCTACCGCGACAAGGGCGCGTTTCTCGTTTTCTTCCTGGTGTTTGTGGTGCAGACCTGCATGCTGGTGCAGCACCTGCTGGGGCGGCGTTTTTCGCACAAGCCCGTGGCGCCGCAGGTGAGCCAGAGCTTTCAGTGGACAAGCTGGCTGGCCGGGGTGGCGGCCGGCGGCTTGGCGGGCGGACTGCTGTCGTTCATCACCCCGTTCAAGCCCGGCCAGGCACTGGGCATGGCACTGCTGGCCTGCGTGGCGGGTAGCCTGGGGCACCTGGTGATGAAAGCATTGAAGCGCGACCGCGGTATCAAGAGCTGGGGCATGCAGGGTATGTCGGTCACCGGCGCGGGCGGCTTGCTCGACCGGGTGGACGCACTGTGTTTTGCGGCGCCCGTGTTCTTCCATTCGGTACGCTGGTACTTTGGCCTGTGAGCGGTCTGTCGACAATTTTTAAGTCAAATTGGCCTGCAGCGCTTGATGGTAAAGCGCTAATAGCTATCAAATAATGAGCAAATGCGCATCTTAGGCATCGACCCCGGCCTGCAGACCACCGGCTTTGGCGTGGTGGACATGGACGGCCACAAGCTCCGCTACGTGGCCAGCGGCACCATCCGCACCACCACGCTATCGCTGGGCGACCTGCCGGGGCGCCTGAAGATTTTGTTCGACGGAATCACCGAGGTGGCAGCCCGCTACGAGCCCGACGTGGCCTCGGTCGAGATCGTGTTCGTCAACGTCAACCCGCAGTCCACCCTGCTGCTGGGCCAGGCGCGCGGCGCCTGCATCACGGCCCTGGTGGCCAGCAACCTGCCGGTGGCCGAATACACCGCGCTGCAGATGAAAAAAGCCGTGGTCGGCCACGGCCGCGCGGCCAAAAGCCAGGTGCAGGAAATGGTGCGGCGGCTGCTCAGCCTGCCCGGCCTGCCGGGCACCGACGCGGCGGATGGCCTGGGTATGGCGATCACGCACGCGCATGCGGGAGCCGCCATGGCGCGGTTGGGCGAGGCTGCCACGTTGAACCGGCGGCAGCATGCGATGTACAAGGGGGGGCGGAGTTATTGATAACAGGGTGAGGAGACGCCGCCTCATCCGGCGCGATGGCTGCACGGTTGGTTTCACATTCCATCCGTCCATCGCATTCGAACGCTCAATGGCAGTACTCAAATTTGGCGACTGGTTTTGAAGCAATGTCTTTCGCCAGCTTCCGCGCAAGCGTCACCGATTCGTGGGACGCCTCAAAGTACGCCCCCACTCCGCCCCAATAAAGACCGCGCGGGCCTTGGCAGAGCATCACAATCGCAGGACTTGTAGACACGTCAAAGCTGTCGCCACTGTCAACCACCACTTCATACCGGACTCGCTTCATGGTGGGACCGCGCAACGTCTCCATCACCCGCGCCTCATAAATGTGGCGCTCCTGCGTCGCTACTGGGATTTCGCCGCGCCGACGGAGCTTGGGCAGCGGGCGCCCGCTAGGGATGGGTTCAACGGTGATGCGGGTGTGGACCACCACAAGCGCATAGGGCGTCATCGCCAAAGCGTGGGCCAAGCCGTCTCGTTCTTCTGCGGTCATAGGCTCGGGAATGACCTTTGCCTGCGCCATTCTGGAGAACGATTCCCCAGCCAAGCCTGTGATGTTCACCACCACAGTCAAGGTCAGCGCAACGCCGCAACGCACAAGCCGGCGTAAGCAGCCAACACTAGCGGACTGTCCAAAGGACGGTAGTGCATGACCACCGAGGCTCACTGCCCACTTGGCACGACCGCTATCCATCAACGGGCTCATAGGCTTTGTCATCGATCCTCCCGCTGACTCCGTAGATTTGCGGTGACGGGCATGATTTCTCGGACGCCGTCACCTTCTTGTGGCTTCGCATCACCAATAAGGCAAAGAGGCCGTCGGCGCGGGTCAGCCATCAAGCGCAGTTCACTTTCATGCAGGGCTACCTGCAGCCGCCCACTTTGCTCAAGCGCAGTGCATATCGCTTGCCAGCCAGGATCGGTTTCGCTGATTGCAGTAGGCGAGCCGTCGGACAGCGTTCCCCACAAGACCCAGGTTTCGCCAACAAAACCAGGGTGAGAAACCAAGTCGAGACGCGCCAACTGATCGATGAGCGCTGGAGACAGGGGCACCAGCGTTGGGCTCGAAGAAGGATTTCCACGCGCACGCCGCTTCGCGATGGCGTCCAAAAAATAGCGATTGATCCGGTCAACCCAGTTCATCAGCCAGGCTTCCATTCCATGCGGGTAACAAAATCATATGTTTTGGTGCCAGCCTTTTCACCCACAGCGGCACCCGCTGCCCCAAAACCAAATGCGCCCACAATTCCTCCGATAAGACAACCGCCGCCGGTACCAAGCTCGCCTATGACGGGCAAAATCAGGCTCGGAGACAACAACGCGGCACCTGCAAGACAGCCAGCCCAAGCGCCTCCCGCACCTCCAGCAGCACCGCCCACGATAGCCCCCGCCTGTCCAGATGCAACGCGCGAGCGATCTTGCGGGGCAGCTTGGGAGATGATGACCCCCGACAGAGAGATTTGAATGACGATGGCGGCCGGGCCAGCGCCGCGCACGGTGGCTGCGAAGCGGTTAACCGAACTACGGCTTTTACCCACGCTGGTCAACACCGCTTCAATGCTGCCTTTGCGTGCAACAAGCTGATCCAGGGTCGGCAAGTTGCTGGATGGTTTCAACAGTTCCGAGTAGATGCGCCCCCATGGACTGAGCCGCTGGCGCATTTGCATGACCAGTGCATTCCGCTGCCCCTCAACAAGTGCGCGGGCTTCCTGCGCAGTAACGTTCCCACGCAAGAGCAAGGCATTGGCTTGGCGCGATATGGCTTGGTTTGCTTGGTCATAGCTTTTGCGCATGAATGCATCCCAGCTTTGGGTCGCCCCGACTGCATAGCTGCCCTCTACCGCGACTCAACGACTGGGCTGTAGAGATATTGCTGTTCTTCTTGCGTTGCCATGGGGTGATCCAAACTCTTTTGTTTAAGCCACCTGCGTCTTCATCCGCTCCGCTCGCTCCTTGGGCGAAGGATGGGTCGACAAAAAGCTGGTCGATTCGCTGCCCGACATGGCCGCCAGCTTCTCCAGCGCGGTCACGCAGGCGCCCTGTTGATAGCGCTTGGCCTTCATGAAGCCCATCGCGTAGTCATCAGCCTCGCGTTCGTTGCTTTGCGAGTGCTGGGCGCGCACCACTTTCTCAAACAGCTCACCCAATTGCGAGTCGGCAATGGCGCCGGCGCGGCTGTTGCTGGCCGACACGGCGTTGCGCAAGGCGCTGGTGCGCAGGGCGGCCTGGATGCGGGCCTTGCTGTGGCCTTTTTTGACGTGGCCGATTTCGTGGCCGATGACGTAGCGCACTTCGTCGTCGGTGAACTGGTCCATGAGGCCGGAGTACACGCGGATGGTGCCGTTGGCCATGGCAAAGGCGTTGATGTCGGGGGTGAGGTAGACCTTAAAGTTCATCTTCAGGCCGTCGTAGGTGCCGAGGCCGGAGGTGAGCTTGGTCAGGCGCGAGGCGTAGGGGCTGCCTGCGGGGGCGATGCGGTTCTGGCGGTCGCTCTCTGCGGCCATCTGGTCGAAGGCGGATTTCACCTCCTCGTCGGTCAGCGACTCGGATTTGGCCAGGTCTTTGCCCGCGTCCAGCATCTTGCCCAGGTCGAACTGGGCCCACACGGGGGATACGGCGCTCACGCCAGAAGCCAGGGTCACGAGCGTCAACAATTTACGGCGGTCCATCAGGGGTTCCCTCTCTCTATCAGTGGTTGGTTTTTTGCGTGCTTTGTTTTATTGAGCAACTGTCTGCAAGCATTGGTCGTCAAGTGCGCCGAAATATAGCCACGCAAACCGCTGTTTCCGGGGGCGTCACCTGTCTGCAGATGTAAGACCTGTGTGCCGATGCTGGACGGGGGACGGGAGATAGCGGCCTGAACCCGGCGGCAACGCGACGCGCAGGCGCTACCAAAGCGATGGGAAGAAAATTTGAAGAAAAAAATGCCTCCAGCGCTTATCTGACAAGCGCTGATAGCTATCAATTGATGAGTGATTGAAGCGCTGCCGATGCGAGCGACCGGCGGACTCTTGGCCAGGCCAGGCCGGCCCAGTCTGCGGCCCGCCACTGCAGCTGTCCCGGATCTGTCAGCGCCCCAGGCCGCGCTTGAGTTCTTTCAGTAGCAACAACACCTGATTGGACGCATGGCGGCAGCTGCTATTGAGCAGTTGCACCGCCCGTTGCTGCTCTCCGGCCTGGAACAGGGTCACGACTTCGGCCGCCTGCTGGTGAAAGTATTTGTGCCGCGCCACCAGCATGCCAAACGCCGGATAGTGCCCCAGGCGCACGCGCCCCGTCCCATACAGCCAGCGGCCCAGGTCACAGCGGTCGTCCAGGCAGACACGCTCCGGGCGCATGACCTCTTCGGAGCGGCGGTTGACCATGTCCTGCAGCTGCAGGCGCCAGCCTTCGTGGCTGGCAATGGCGGCGTCAATGTCGATCTCGGTCATCAGCGTGGCCGCGTAGTCGGCATCCAGCACCAGTTCGCTGCCGTTGTCTTCCATGGCCCAAGTGGTGTCCTGGCTCTCTGGATCCTGTTCCTTGATCTTGAACAAACGACTGAAAAAACCCATGTGTGATCCCTTGTGCAGCCTCATGCGCAGGGCGCCACGCCAGGCACCCACGGAAAAGTCTTGAAACATTTTGTGGGGGCTTGCGAGTTTTGGCTACCAAAATATCACCAACTGGTGAAAACCGCGGACGACGACCCTGCTGTCACTGCCAGCTCTGCGCCGCCAGCCTGCACAGAAGCCGCCCCCGCCAGACAATGCGCCCATGACCACCACTGCCCCCCGCCCCGCTCTTTCGATGCTTGACCTGGTTGCCGTCCGCGAAGGCGGAACGGTGGCTGATGCCCTGCAGATCGCCCTGCGCACCGCGCAGCACGCCGAAAAACTCGGCTTTGCTCGCTACTGGCTGGCCGAGCACCACAACATGGCAGGCATTGCCAGCTCGGCCACGGCCGTGCTGGTGGGCCACATTGCAGGCGGCACCTCGCGCATCCGCGTGGGGTCGGGCGGCGTCATGCTGCCCAACCATGCGCCGCTGGTGGTGGCCGAGGCCTTTGGCACGCTGGCCGAGCTGTACCCCGGCCGCATCGACCTGGGCCTGGGCCGCGCGCCCGGCACCGACCAGGCCACCATGCGCGCCCTGCGCCGCAGCCGGGTGGAGAACGACGATGACTTCCCGCGCGATGTGGCCGAGTTGCAGCGCCTGCTGGGCCCGCTGCAGCCAGGCCAGCGCCTGGTCGCCATGCCGGGCGCAGGCACCAACGTGCCGATCTGGCTGCTGGGTTCCAGCCTGTTTTCAGCGCAGTTGGCCGCGGACAGGGGCCTGCCGTATGCCTTTGCCTCGCACTTTGCGCCGCGCCTGCTGCACCAGGCCATCGACCTGTACCGCAACCTGTACCGACCCTCGGCCGCCTGGCCCAAGCCTTATGTGGCCATCGGCGTGCCGCTGATTGCGGCGCCGACGGATGAGGAAGCCGACTTCTTGGCCAGCAGCACCTACCAACGTGTGCTGGGCATCTTGACGGGCGACCGCCGCCGCCTATTGCCGCCCATCGAGAACTACACCGCGCGCCTGCAACCGCAGGAGCGTGCCGCCATTGGCGACTTTTTGGCAGCAGCAGTGATCGGCGGGCCCGACACCGTGCGCGCGGGCTTGGCGCACCTCAGCGAAGCCACGGGAGCGGACGAGCTGATGCTGGTGAGCGATGTGTACGACCCCGCGCTGCGCCTGCGCTCGCTGGACATTGCGGCACAGGCGCTAGAAGTTGCCTCTGGTCAGACCTTGCTGCCGACGTAGGTGTAGCTTTCGGCCTTCGTGCCATCCAAGGTCATTACCACCAGCGCCTGAGTTTGGTTGTTGTACAGCACGATACCCTTCGTCACTGTTCCATCTTTCATAGGGCAGGTGCTGCCCGTGAAGTCCAACTGCACGTTGAAGACATTTCGGCCACTGGCGCGGGAAGTCATCACACCACGGATAGTGCAGCCGGGCACTGCACCCACAGAGATCAATCCCCCTACAGACACCGTCACGCCGGTCTGGAACATCGGCGCTTGGTTGACCACGGCAGTTCCGGTGTAGGTGCCCACTGGCAGGCTCAAAGCGGCGGGGCTTTCGTATACGGCGTTATAGGTGCCGGTCAATTTGACGTTGTTCGATGCCGTTAGCTGCACATTGTCCCGCGCCGAATATTTGCCCGCGTAGGAGCGCGGAGTAATCGTGCGCCCGATCACGTCATAGTAACTGCCGCTGATTGTGATGTTCTCTGCCGCGATCGTCTGCACCGCGCCATGTAGAGTTCCCACAATGGACCCGTCTGTCAGGGTATACAGCCCCCAAGTTTCACCGTTTTCCAGCACGGCAGCCAACACATTGACCTGGTCCGATGTAGTAGCGTTCCAGAGGCCTTCAGCACCGCCCGCCAACGGTAATTGTGGCATCGGTGCGTCCACACCGCCGCCGCCACCGCCACCGCAGGCGGTCAGCGCTATAGCGCAGCAAATTCCTGCCAAAGTCTTGATTTTTTTCATATTCACTCCTCTTTAAACGCCAATATCTTTAGCGAAGTTAACCCACCACTTGTGATCTTATGCGAAAGTGTTGCAGAAACACCTATCGAATTAAATCCGTAAGCAACGCTGAGATTCAACACATTGGACATGCGCAACGAGAACTTAAACAGGTCTAAGGGTTGTTGACTGCCGCTACCATGACCCGTGTTTCTGCAACTCCCACGCCCGCATGCCCGCTTTTTCCTTTGAAGCCCTGGACGCCCAGGGCCAGACCCGCAAGGGCCTCATGGAGGCCGACACCGCCAAGTCCGCACGGACCCTGCTGCGGGCGCAGGCCCTGGTGCCGCTGGCGGTGGAGCTGGTGCAGACCGGCCAGTCGCTGGATGGCAGCTCAGCCGGACTCAGCCAGCGGCTGTTCACCCGGCCCGTCTTTGGCGCCACAGCTTTGGCCATCTGGACGCGGCAGATTGCCGGGCTGGTGTCATCTGGCTTACCGCTGGAGCGCGCGCTCACGGCGTTGTCAGAAGAAGCCGACGACGAACGCCAGCGCCACCTGGTGGCCGCCTTGCGCGCCGAGGTCAATGCGGGTGCCACGTTTGCACGCGCCCTGTCGCAGCACCCGCGCGAGTTCTCGGACATCTACTGCGCCGTGATCGGTGCGGGCGAGCACAGCGGCAACCTGGGCCTGGTGCTGGAGCGGCTGGCCGATGACCTCGAAGAACGCCAGGCCCTCAAAGCCAAGCTGGTGGGCGCCGCGTTGTACCCCGCCATCGTCACCATGGTGGCCATCGTCATCGTGCTGTTCCTGGTGGGGTACGTGGTGCCCCAGGTGGCCAGCGTGTTTGCAGGCAGCAAGCGGGCGCTGCCGTTTTTGACGGTGGCCATGCTGGGCATCAGCGCCTTTGTCCGCAATTACGGCTGGGTCATGCTGATCGCCACGATCCTGATCGCGGTGGGTGGGCGCTGGGCACTCACCATTGAACACTTTCGCGAACGTTTTGATGCGGCCTGGCTCAACCTGCCGCTGGTGGGCAAACTGGCGCGCGGCTACAACGCCGCCCGGTTTGCAAGCACGCTGGCCATGCTGGCGGGCGCGGGTGTCCCTATCTTGAAAGCTCTGCAGGCCGCGGCCGAAACCCTGAACAACCGGGCCCTGCGGGCCGACGCACTTGATGCACTGGTGCTGGTGCGTGAAGGGGCGCCCCTGGCCTCGGCATTGGCGCAGAAAAAGCGCTTTCCGGGCCTGCTGTCGATGTTTGCACGTCTGGGCGAGCAGACCGGGCAATTGCCTGTGATGCTGCAGCGCGCGGCCAAGCAGTTGTCTGCCGAGGTGCAGCGTCGCGCGATGCAACTGGCCACCATCCTGGAGCCACTGCTCATCGTGGCGATGGGCTTGATCGTGATGATGATCGTGCTGGCAGTGCTGCTGCCCATCATCCAACTCAACCAGTTTGTGAAGTAACCCTCTATGGCTGTGACACTGGACGACAGGAGCTGGTCGTGGCGATCTGGCGCCTCGCGCGTGCGCTGTTCGACTTTGAAGAGGAAAACAAACTCTTCGAGTCCGGCAATGAAGAGGCCTACATGCGCCACCAGTTGGCGCTGGTACACCAGCCCGCCAAGGCGGGTGTGGCGTTTTCGCTGGTCCGCAAGCTGCTGGCGTTCAACACGCCCGAGTCACAGCGCGTAGAGGTGGTCATGCTGTCGCGCAACGACCCGGCCAGCGGCATGCGGGTGTTTGCATCGGCCCAAGCGGCGGGCATGCGCATCGAGCGCGGCGTTTTCACCCGCGGGCGCGACCCTTTTGCGTACCTGCGCCCACTGGGTGCTCACCTGTTCCTGTCAGCGAACGAGGCCGATGTGCGGCAGGCGCTGTCCATCGGCTTTCCGGCGGCACGGGTGATGACGGACTCCACCCCGGCCGGTGACCGTTTTCCGAACGAAGTGCGCATCGCATTTGACGGAGATGCGGTGCTGTTCTCCGACGAAGCCGAGCGGGTGTACCAGGAAGGCGGGCTGCCCGCGTTTCAGGAAAACGAGGTCGACAAAGCCAACCAGCCTCTTGCCAGCGGCCCCTTCAGGCCCCTGCTGGCAGCCCTGCACCAGTTGCAGCAGCAGGCGCAGGCTTCACACACCATGCGCATCCGCACGGCATTGGTCACCGCACGCAGCGCGCCCGCGCACGAACGTGCGGTGCGCACGCTGCTGGACTGGGGCATCAGCGTGGACGAGGCCATGTTTTTGGGCGGGCTGGACAAAGGCCCCTTCCTGCGCGAATTCGAACCCGATTTCTTCTTTGACGACCAGACCGGCCACGTCACATCGGCTGCACGCCATGTGCCAGCGGGGCATGTGGACAGCGGCATCTCCAACCCTGCGCGGGTCACGGCCGCCTGACTCTTTCCCTTCGGTTCGGTGCGATTCGTGAAGTCGTGCGAAAAGTTCTGCAAAGCCTTGCAACGCTGCGTCAAAGCCTGCAAAGCTCCGGTTGCAATGCCCCAGCAACCGCCCAACTGTGCAACCATCGCGGTCCCCGCACCCAAGGAACACACGTTTTGCGTACAAGAATTTCACTCGCAGGCTTGGTGACAAGCTGGGCATTGGCCTGCGGCAGCGCAGGGGCGCAGACACCTGCCACAGCCCCTGGGCCTGCTGCCAAGCCCGCCCGTGCCGCCAGTGCGCCCAATGCTTCAGCCACCCCAGCGCCTCAGGCGCCGCTGAGCAAAGGCGAGATCAAGGCGATGCGCGAGTTCAAGATGCTGGACTTCAACGGCGACAACAAACTGAGCCGCACCGAAGTCAAGCTGTTCCCCCGACTGGCCGCTGCGTTTGACGATGCAGACACCAACCGCGACGGTTATGTGTCGTATGCGGAGGTCCAGGTATTTGCCGTCAAATACCGCGCCGAACGGGACCGCAAGCGGGCTGAGCAAGCAGCAGCAGCAGTGGCGGCCACCGAACCCGCGGCTCCTGCGGCCTCAGACGCACAGCGCTGAGCGCTGCACTTGGAATCGCTGAAGCCATCCCGCGGGCCAAAAAACAGTGACCAATGGATAGGCGAGAAAATTTGAATGAAATATGTCTCTAGCGCTTATCCATCAAGCGCTAGCAGCTATATTTTCAGGAGTCTTCACGCGCTGTTGCTATTGGCGGCACAAAGTCGACCCTCAAGACGGATGCCCATCCGGTCAGCCGCCGTGCCAGAAAGCCTGGTTTACAAACCGCCCGTGCGCTTGACCTTGGGATCGCTATAGGTCAGCGGCTCGTTTTTGACCTGCTGTGCCATGCGCTCCTGCAGCGTCATCTTGCTCACGTCCTGTGCAATCTCGATAGCGCTGCCGCTGGCGCGCCACATGGACTGGATGAACTCCAGCAACTGCTTATAGATAGGCTCCTTGGGGGGCTCAGGCGGCTCCTCCACGGTTTCCTTCTTCTTGACTTCGGTCCAGTCGCGGTTGGGTGCGTCAGGCGCGGACGGTTTGTCAGGCGCTTTCACGATGGCCCCTTCACCGAGGCGGTCCATGGACTCTACGGGGTTCGGCGCGTTGATGGGACGCACCGGAGGAGCGCCAGAGGCGCCAGTGGAATACAAATCAGCGCCCTGAGGACGCCAACTCGGCGATCGATCGACGGGTGGCATTTGCATGACATTGGCCCAATGGTTTGTGAATGTGCTGAGGCTTTTTCACCCTCTTCGTAATCCATAACGGCAAAAAGAAGGGGAAATTTAGGTCTTTTTTGGGGATTGGTTAAAAATTTAGGGTTTACCCCTAAAAAATCGACCAATTTGGTTAGAAATCAGCCTTTTGAGGTCCGCAATCTGCCCAATCACGCGAGATGGGGCGTACCAGAGCGACCAAACGGGCACGCCTGCGCTGCAGCGCACAAGCAGTGTCAGTATTTAGCTACGGTTTACGCTTCTACTGGAGGCCAGAAGAAATCAAAAGGCGTGAAAGAGCAGCGCCACCACACCGAGCGGCGGCAAAGCGCTGTCGCGCAGCCCAAGCCTCAGGTCAGAGAAAGCGCTCCAGCAACCGACGCGAATGCCGGTCAAGCGCTGTGGTGTCGCGCACCCGAAACTGCACGCCGTCGCCTCCGGCGATCAGAAGGTGGGTGCGCCCACCCAGGCGGCGAATGTCTTCTTCGGCCTTGAGGACAAGGCGGGCGGAGCCCCTGTCGGTCTCGACCTCCCAGGTGCTGGGGGTAGAGAAGCTAGAAACCGCAACGATTTTCTGGATAGTGGGCACAAACTCGCGCACGTCCAGCTCTTCTTCGATCAGTTGCCGCACGGGGCCTGCGACCTGATCGAGCCGGGGGATCCACAACAACTCATGCCCGTCCGAGCCCACCAGCGACAACCCGTCGGCAGGCGCGGCAATCGGAAAAGCGCGCACGGGCGTGACACCTTCGTGCACCGTGCCATCGGGCAGCGTTGCCACCAGACGGCCATGCGGGTTGCGCTCCAAACCAAAGGTGGGAGGCGACGAAACAGGAAGTGTGGATGCGTTCATGGCAGGCTTGATGTTCACGGCGTCTCAGGAAAGACCGGCAGGGTGGGCCGGGTGCAGCAGGCTGCTGTCGATGATGACGCCTGCGGCTTGGGCGTCTTCTTCGGCACGGCGTGCCTGGGCTTCGTACAACCGCCAATAGGCTCCCTGCTTTTCCATGAGTTCGTCGTGCGGGCCGACTTCCACGACCTCGCCCCGGTCCATCACTACCAGTCGGTCGGCCTTGCGCAAGGTGGACAGGCGGTGGGCAATGGCGATGGTGGTGCGGCCTTGCACCAAGTTGTCCAGCGCCTTCTGGATCTCTTTTTCCGTCTCGGTGTCGACGGCAGAAGTGGCCTCGTCGAGGATCAGGATGCGCGGGTCGATCAGCAGCGCGCGTGCAATGGAGATGCGCTGGCGCTCGCCGCCCGACAAACCCTGCCCGCGCTCGCCGACCAGCGAGTCGTAGCCATGGGGCAGGCGCAAGATGAATTCGTGGGCATGGGCTGCCCGCGCTGCTGCCACGATTTCTTCGCGCGTGGCATCGGGTTTGCCGTAGGCAATGTTCTCGGCAATAGTGCCAAAAAACAAGAAGGGCTCCTGCAGCACCAAGCCAATGTGGCGACGGTAGTCGGCCACCGCAAAGCGGCGGATGTCAATGCCATCCACCTGAATGGACCCATCGCTCACGTCGTAAAAGCGGCTGATCAGATTGACCAGCGTGCTTTTGCCCGAGCCGCTGTGGCCCACCAGGCCAATCATCTCGCCGGGGCGGATGTCCAGATCCAGCCCCTTGATGACTGCACGGCTGCCATACCGAAAGCCCACGCCCTGCATGCTGATCGCGCCCTGCACCTTGTCCACCTTTACCGGCTGGGCCGGGTCAGGCACGTTGCTCACGTGGTCCAGGATGTCGAAGATGCGCTTGGCGCCCGCGGCCGCCTTTTGCGTGACCGAGACGATGCGGCTCATGGAGTCGAGTCGGCTGTAGAAGCGCCCGATGTAGGCGATGAAGGCGGTGAGCACACCCACCGTGATCTGGTTGCGCGACACCAGCCAGATGCCGAAGCCCCATACCACGAGCAGGCCAATTTCGGTGAGCAGCGACACCGTGGGGGTGAACAGCGACCAGGTCTTGTTGAGCTTGTCGTTCACCTCCAGGTTGTGCTGGTTGGCATCGCGAAAGCGCTGCGCTTCGCGCTTTTCTTGAGCGAAGGCCTTGACCACTCGGATGCCGGGGATGGTGTCAGCCAGCACGTTGGTCACCTCGGACCACACGCGATCAATTTTTTCGAAGCCGGTGCGCAGGCGGTCGCGCACGGTGTGGATCATCCAGCCAATGAAGGGCAGCGGCACCAGCGTGACCAGCGCCAGCCAGGGGTTGATGGAGAACAGGATGGCCGCGGTCATCATGATCATGAGGACATCGGTCACGAAGTCGAGCGCGTGCAGGGACAAAAAGACGTTGATGCGGTCCGTCTCCGAGCCGATGCGCGCCATCAGGTCGCCGGTGCGTTTGCCGCCGAAATAGTCCAGCGACAGGCGCAACAGGTGCTCGTAAGTGGTGGTGCGCAGATCAGCGCCGATGCGCTCGGAGACCAGCGCCAGGATGTAGGTACGCGCCCAGGAGAGGCCCCAAGCGGCCAGCGCCGAGGCGAGCAGGCCACTCAGGTACAGCAGCACCAGCCCCGATTCGATTTGCTGGCCATTCTGAAACGGGATCAGGATGTCATCCATCAACGGGATGGTGAGGTAGGGAGGCACCAGCGTGGCAGCGGTGGATGCCAGCGTTAACGCAAAGCCCGCGGCCAGTTGCTTTCTGTATGGCCGCGCAAAACGCCACAGACGCAGCAGCACCCAGGTGGAGGTCTGGGGTGGTTGGGCGCGGGCACATGCGGGGCATTCGTCGGTGTCGGGTGGCAGCGGCGTGTGGCAGACCGGGCAGGCGGGATCGTCAGCCTCGTCTTCTGCGCCCGTATCGCCTCGGGCGCTTTGTTGCTCGAACCGTTGCACCAGGCGCAGCGCCTGGGCATGGTGGGCCAAGGTAAACCGCCACAGGGCAAGGCGTGCTGCGGGGCTGTGCAGCTCCAGCGACCCGACACCACCATGGTCTTGCTGGCGCAGCGCAAGGCCATCGCTCAGCGGCCAGCCCCGCCACGTGGTGGCATCTGGCTCGCGGGCCAGCAGGCGTTCGGACGTCAACACTACCCAACCAGCGGCAAACCGCAAATCGGTGCTAAGGTCAACCTGCAGTGCCGCCAGCACGTTCTCTTTGGGTGCGAGCATGGCCCGCAGATCAGCCCCCACAGGGCCAGAAAAGACACCCGAGGCGTCCACAGAATGGTGATGTTGCATTTTTGGTTGGTTTTTTCGCCCCCGGCAGCCTGCTGTGACCGGTCTCGCGAAAGCGGGAATTCTCCCCGATACTGCACGCAACGGTGCGACGGCATCCTCCTGTAACGTCCAAGGCAGCCATTTCGCTGACACTGTCTGCCGACGCCGCGACAGGCGCAAAATCTCTGTCCACAAAATTCATCCTTCCCGCAACGCCGGAAATTACCCGCTGCAATCCATGGCGAAACACAACGATATCCAACTGCTTCGTATCAACTACTTGCGGGGCCCCAACATCTGGACGTACCGGCCCGTGCTGGAAGTCTGGCTGGACCTGGGAGCGCTGGAAGACCACCCCTCCCACCTGCTGCCCGGATTCAACGACCGCCTGACCGCCTGGCTGCCCGCGCTGATCGAGCACCACTGCGGCGTGGGCGAGCGCGGTGGGTTTCTGCAGCGCCTGCAGGAAGGCACCTGGTGCGGGCACGTGCTGGAGCACATCGTGATTGAGCTTTTGAACCTGGCGGGCATGCCCACCGGCTTCGGCCAGACACGCAGCACCAGCCAGCGCGGCGTGTACCGCATGGTCTTCCGGGCGCGCGATGAAAGCGTGGCACGTGTGGCGCTGGCCCAGGGCCATGCACTCATCATGGCCGCCATCAATGACGAGCCTTTTGACGTGGCCGCCGCCGTGGCACGCGTGCGCACCGAAGTAGACGATCAGTACCTGGGCCCCAGCACCGCCTGCATCGTCACCGCCGCTACCGACCGCGGAATCCCCCACATCCGCTTGAACGATGGCAACCTGGTCCAACTGGGCTACGGCGCCAGCCAGCGCCGCATCTGGACGGCCGAGACCGAGTTCACCAGCGCCATCGCCGAGGGCATCGCCAGCGACAAGGACCTAACCAAGAGCCTGCTCAAATCGTGCGGTGTACCGATTCCCGAAGGCCAGGTGGTGAACAGCCCCGAGGAAGCGTGGGAAGCCGCTCAGGACATCGGCCTGCCGGTGGTGGTCAAGCCATCGGACGGCAACCACGGCCGCGGCGTGACGCTGGACCTGCACAAGGAAGAAGACATCAAGGCGGCCTACCACGTGGCCTACCCAGAAGGCAGCGACGTGATGGTGGAAAGCTTCATCCCCGGCGATGAACACCGCCTGCTGGTGGTCAATGGCAAGGTGGTGGCGGCAGCGCGGGGCGAGGTGGTCAGCATCAGCGGCAACGGCCGCTCCACCGTCAAGGAACTGATAGACGCCCAGCTCAACTCGGACCCGCGCCGGGGCTACGAAGAAGAATACCCGCTCGAAATCATCGACCTGGCCACCGACACCAAGGTGCAGCTCGAACTCAAGCGCCAGGACCTCGCCGCCGACTCGGTGCCCGCCGCAGGCCGCCAAGTGGTGGTGCAGCGCAATGGCAACGTGGCTGTGGATTGCACAGATGATGTCCACCCTGAAGTCGCCTACATTGCCCAGCTCGCAGCCAAGGTGGTGGGCTTGGACATTGCCGGTATTGACATGGTGGCCAAGGACATCTCCAAGCCCCTGCACGCGCAGGGAGGCGCCATCGTCGAGGTCAATGCGGGACCAGGACTGCTGATGCACCTGAAACCCGCTGTCGGCGCGCCCCGCCCCGTGGGCCAGGCCATTGCAGAGCACTTGTTCCCGGCAGAAGACGACGAAGGCCAAGCCGGCCGCATCCCCCTGGTGGGCGTGGCAGGCACGCGCGGCACTGCCACCATCGCGCGTGTGGTGGCTTGGCTGCTGCACCTGAGCGGACACCACACAGGCCTGGCCTGCCGCGAAGGACTGTTCCTGGACCGCCGTCAAGTAGAGGCCTCCGACTGCGCCCATTGGGAGGCCGCGCACCGCCTGCTGATGAACAAGACGGTGCAGGCCGCTGTGATCGAAAGCGACGCACGCACCATCCTGCGCGACGGCCTGGCTTACGACCGTTGCCAGGTGGGGGTAGTGACCGACATGGACGGCGTGGAAACGCTGGCCGAGTTTGATGTGCACGAACAAGACCAGATGACCAAGGTGATGCGCACCCAAGTCGATGTGGTTTTGTCTGAAGGCGCCGCAGTGCTCAATGCCGCCATCCCGCAGGTGGCCGACCTCGCACCGCTGTCGGATGGTGGCGTGGTGCTGTACGCACAGGACGCCACCCTGCCCGTCATCGTGGAACACCGCGCTACGGACAACGGCCGCGCCGTGGTCGTGAAAAACGGCCGCGTGGTGCTGGCAACAGGCAGTGCCGAACATGTGCTGGGCTCGCTTGCGGACCTCACCTTTGGCCGCAACGCAGTGGCGCCAGACACCGATGCGCTGCTGGCTGCGATTGGCGCCGCATGGGCGCTGGACATTGCTCCAGACCTGATTGGCGCGGGCATCAAGACGTTTGAGCCCGACCTGCCCGCACCTGTGGGCCTGCCTTCGTGATTGATTCCGCCCCAAAGCGAACGATTTGACTTGAACGGGAGCCGCAAGCCCCGATCGACCACTGAAAGAGACATTTCCATGGATGTATCCCGCACCCGGGCCCTGCGTGGCCCCAACCTCTGGAGCCGCCACATGGCCATCGAAGCCGTAGTGGCCTGTGCCGAATCGGAACGCGCCATGGCGCAGATCGACGGCTTCGAAGCCCGGCTGCGCGCCCTGTTCCCTGCGATTGGCGTGCTGCACCCCGAAGGCGGCGACACCGACATCTCGCTGGCGCACGTGCTGCAAACCGCAGCGCTGGCCCTGCAGGCGCAAGCGGGTTGCCCCGTGACCTTTGCGCGCACCACCGCCACCACAGACGCTGGTGTGTACCAGGTAGTTGTTGAATACAGTGAAGAGGCCGTCGGCCGCCAAGCCTTTGAAGATGCCCAGCAGCTCATCCGCGCGGCCCAGGGTGAGGGCAGTTTCGACGCCGACACAGTGATTGCCAAGCTGCGCGAACTGGACGAAGACGAACGCCTGGGCCCCAGCACGGGCTCCATCGTCGAAGCAGCGGTGGCACGGGGCATTCCGTACCGTCGCCTCACCCGCGGCAGCTTGGTGCAGTTCGGCTGGGGCTCCAAACAACGCCGCATTCAGGCCGCCGAGATCGACTCCACCAGCGCCGTGGCCGAATCCATCGGCCAGGACAAGGACCTGACAAAACGCCTGCTGCACGCAGCCGGTGTGCCCGTGCCCTTGGGCAAACCCGTTGAATCGATGGATGAAGCCTGGGAAGTTGCCCAGAAAGTCGGCCTGCCCGTGGTGGTCAAGCCCCAGGACGGCAACCAGGGCAAGGGCGTAACGGTCAACATCACCGACCGCGCGCAGCTGGAAGAAGCCTACAAAAACGCCGCCGAGCACGGCACCGTGATGGTCGAGCGGTTTTTGCCCGGTCACGATTTCCGCCTGCTGGTAGTGGGGGACCAACTGGTCGCCGCCGCCCGCCGCGAGCCGCCCCAGGTGCTGGGGGATGGCCAGCACACGGTGCGTGAACTGGTGGACCTGGTCAACCTTGACCCGCGCCGGGGCGAAGGCCACGCCACATCGCTCACCAAGATTCGCCTGGACGACATTGCGATTGCACGTCTGGCCATGCAGGACCTGACCGCCGACGCCGTGCCGTCCAAAGGGCAACGCGTTATCCTGCGCAACAACGCCAACCTGTCCACCGGCGGCACCGCCACCGACGTGACCGACGACGTGCACCCCGAGGTCGCAGCGCGCGCCATTGCGGCCGCCCAAATGGTGGGCCTGCACATCTGCGGCGTGGACATGGTGGCCGAAACCGTGCTGCGACCGCTCGAAGAACAAGGCGGCGGCTTTGTCGAAGTGAACGCCGCCCCTGGCCTGCGCATGCATCTGGCGCCCAGTTATGGCAAGCCCCGCAATGTGGGCCAGGCCATGGTCGACAAGCTGTATGCCCAAGGCGACGACGGCCGTATCCCCACCGTGGCCGTGACCGGTACCAACGGCAAGACCACCACCGCCCGCATCATCTCGCACTTGTTCACGGCCCACGGCCTGCGCGTGGGCATGACCAACACCGACGGCGTGTACGTGAACGGCCGCCAGATCGACAGCGGCGACTGCAGCGGCCCCAAGAGCGCACGCAATGTGCTGCTGCACCCCGAAGTGGACGCCGCGGTGTTTGAAACCGCACGCGGCGGCATTCTGCGCGAAGGCCTGGGTTTTGACCGCTGCCAGGTAGCCGTAGTCACCAACATCGGCGCGGGCGACCACCTGGGCCTGAACTACATCACCACAGTGGAAGACCTGGCTGTATTGAAGCGCGTGATCGTGCAGAACGTGGCCCCCACGGGCTATGGCGTGCTGAATGCCGCCGACCCCATCGTGGCCGCCATGGCGCCCGCCTGCCCCGGCAAGATCATCTACTTTGCCAGCGACCGCCACCACCCTGTGATGGCCACGCACCGCGCGCAAGGCCACCGCACCGTGTATGTGGATGGCGACTCCATCGTGGCTTCGGAAGGGTCATGGCGCGAAACGATTCACCTGCGCGATGTGCCCATCACACGCAACGGCAAGATCGGTTTTCAGGTGGAAAACGTCATGGCGTCCGTCGCCGCCGCGTGGGGCGCGGGCCTGCCCTGGCAGACCATTCGCCGCGGCCTTTCGGGGTTTGTGAACGACAGCGACAACGCTCCCGGTCGCTTCAACATCATGGATTACCGGGGCGCTACTGTGATTGCTGACTACGGCCACAACCCCGACGCCATGCGGGCACTGGTGGCTGCAGTGGACGCCCTGCCCGGCAAACGCCGCAGCGTGGTCATCAGCGGCGCGGGCGACCGGCGCGACGAAGACATCCGCGACCAGACCGTGATTCTGGGCGCCGCGTTTGACGACGTGATCCTGTACCAGGACGCCGCCCAGCGTGGCCGCGCCGATGGAGAAGTGATGGCATTGCTGCGAGACGGCCTGGCGGGTGCCGCGCGGACCACGCATGTCGAAGAGATTCGCGGCGAGTTCATCGCCATCGACACGGCCCTCGCCCGCCTGCAACCCGGCGACCTGTGCCTGGTACTGGTGGACCAGGTGGAGGAAGCGCTGGCGCATCTGGCCCAGCGCTGCACCGAAGCCGGAGCCACCACATGAACACGCTCAGCAATTTGGCGCGCCTGATCCAAGTGACCCACGTGACCCACTTGACCCGCGCGATACTCATCGCCGCAGCTGCCCTTACTCTCGCGGGAACGGCCGACGCCGCCAGCGAAAAAATCGGCACGGTGGACACCGCGTTCCAATGGATCGGCCGGGACCACGACATCATTGTGGAGGCCTATGACGACCCCGGCGTGGCGGGTGTCACCTGCTACGTCTCGCGGGCGCGCGTCGGCGGCATCAAAGGCACCCTGGGCCTGGCCGAAGACCGCGCCGAGGCCTCGATTGCGTGCCGCCAGGTCGGCCCCATCAGCTTCCCCGAGCCGCTCAAGAAGCAGGAAGAAGTGTTCAGCGAACGCATGTCCATCCTGTTCAAGCGCCTGCGCATCGTGCGCATGGTCGACCCGGCGCGCAACACGCTGGTGTACCTGACCTATTCCGAAAAGCTCATCGACGGATCACCCCAGAACAGCGTGACCGCCGTGCCAGTGGACCGGGCGATGGCGATACCGCTGCGCAAGTGAAGCTGGGATCTGAGACATCAACCAAAGCATAGAAAACAAAAGGGGTGCATGCAGCCCCTTTTTTATTGGTCAAATAAGCCTGTAGCGCTTATCCATAAAGCGCTAGTAGCTATGAAATTCATAGTATCGAGTTGGCAACTCTGAACTTGAACCAACCGTTCGGGCTGAGCTTGTCGAAGCCTTGCGCTGCGCTTCGTCTGCGCTCAGTGACCGTGTTCGAGTGGATTGAAGCCAGATCAATAGCCACTCAGCCCTGCGCAGCAATCTGCCGCAGCGCCTGCTCAAACACCTCCACAGGCTGCCCTCCTTGAATCAGGTGGCGCTCGTTGATGATGATGGCGGGCACCGAGTGGATGCCGCTTTGCAAATACAACTGCTCACGCTCGCGCACCTCTTCGGCAAAACGGTCCGACGCCAATAGTTCACGTGCTTCGTCCGCATTCAGCCCCACCTCACCGGCCACGCGCACCAGCACTTCGTGGTTGCTGGGGTCTTGCCCATCGGTGAAATACGTTTTGAACAGCGCATGCTTGAGCTGCGGCTGCAGGCCCTTCTCCTCGGCCCAGTGCAGCAGACGGTGCGCGTCGAAGGTGTTGTAGACGCGGCTGCGTTTGCCTTTGCCAAAGGTGAACCCCAAGTCCGCGCCACGCGCAGCAATGGCCTCGCGGTTGCGCTCCAGTTGCTCGGGCGTGGAGCCGTACTTTTCTTGCAGATGCTCAGTGATGTCCTGCCCCTCGGGGCCCATCTGCGGGTTCAGCTCGAAAGGCTGAAAGTGCATGTCCAGGGCCACTTCGCCCTTCAGGCGATCGGCCGCCTGTTCCAGCGCCTTGAGGCCAATGACGCACCAGGGGCAGGAGACATCGGAGACGAAATCGATTTTGAGGGTAGTGGGCATGGGAGGGACTCCAGCAAGCAAAGATGCAGATGGTATGCGGGGTGGTTTAACCGCGAGGGTGGCGGGTTTACTGGCGCAGCGAATGGGGGATTTGGGCCCTGAGCAGTCGAGACAGCTCAGACTCGCAAAGCAGCATCGCTGATCCCGGCGACTGCACTACGTTTTGCTCTGCTCTGATATCGCGAGGGCTCGTACATGATCCTAGCACGTGGCCAGCTTCGCATGCTTATTGTCTATTTGTATGACGCCGCAAGTGCTCTCTCACGGTCGACGACGATGCAAGTCTTCCCAGTCGTCTGGCCGGTCATTCGACTGCATGCCTCATTCATAGACGCGCTGACGATAGTGTACCGAATGAAGCTTGGAGCAGCACATCCGGAGGCTAATGGTCCCATCCAGCGAGTTCGACCCGACAGTCGATGGTTGCCGCTGAGACCCTGACGTGGCTATCGCGGATCAGCGTAAGACACTCCGTGCCAGTTCGATGCCTGTCTCGACGATCGGACTCGTGTTTGCGCTGCCAGGTGTGTTACGCACGCGAGACTTCTGCGTTGGCGCAGAACTCCACGAGCGACTCTTGCTCCCTACGAAGTGGTTCGATATCCGTCTGTAGAAGTCGTTCTGACTGAACACCACTGTCAGCTGCTCCTGGCCGAAATAAGCCATCCAGTTTAGACATCACGCCCCCATCCCCCGCAACTCCGTCTTCAACACCTTCCCATAACTGTTCTTCGGCAGCGCCTCCACCCACCGGTACTCCTTCGGCCGCTTGAACCGCGCAATGTGCTCCAGGCACATCGCATCCAGCACCGCATCCGCCACCGCCCCGCCCTCGCCCGCGACCAGAAAGGCGATGACCACCTCGCCCCATTCCGCATCGCGCTGACCCACCACGGCCACCTCGCGCACCTGGGGGTGCAGCAGCAGCACCTCCTCCACCTCGCGCGGGTAGATGTTGCAGCCGCCGGAGATGATGACGTCCTTGGACCGGTCTTTGAGCGTGAGGAAGCCGTCGGAATCCAGTGCGCCCATGTCGCCGGTGCAGAGCCAGCCATCGCGCAGCGTCTGCGCCGTGGCCTCGGGGTTGTTCCAGTAGCCAGGCATCACGGTGTCGCCGCGCACCACCACCTCGCCGGTTTCGCCTGCGGGCATCGGGTGGCCTGCGGCATCCACCACACGCACCTCCACCAGCGACTGCGCCACGCCGACCGATGCCATGCGCTCGGCCCAGCGCGGGTGGTTGCGGTCGGCCAGTTGGGCACGTGACAGGGCGGTGATGGTCATGGGGCTTTCGCCCTGGCCGTAGATCTGCGCAAAGCGGTTGCCCATGGTGGCCAGCGCGTGGCGCAGGTCGTCGGCATACATGGGGCCGCCGCCGTAGATGATGGTCTTGAAACCAGACACGTTGGCGCCCGTGGCCTGCACATGGTCCACCAGGCGGTGCACCATGGTGGGTGCGGCAAACAACGTGAGCTGGCCGATGGAAGTCGCCAGCTGCACCAGCTCGGCAGGC
The DNA here is from genome assembly GCA_963784815.1 of uncultured Gammaproteobacteria bacterium. Lineage (GTDB taxonomy): Bacteria > Pseudomonadota > Gammaproteobacteria > Burkholderiales > Burkholderiaceae_C > Acidovorax. Next base: position 115,742 of record CAWATB010000024.1, read on the forward strand.
TCGAACCCACCCGACAACGGAACCACATGCCGCCCGCCGCGCAGCACCTGGGCGTAGTTGTACAGGCCCGCGCCGTGCGACATGGGTGCGGCATAGACCATGGCGTCGCCGGGCAGCACGTCGTCCACGTCGGTGAAGTAGCACGCCGTCATGGCCAGCAGGTTGCGGTGGGTCTGCATCACGCCCTTGGGGCGGCCGGTGGTGCCCGATGTGTAGAAGAGCGAGGCGACATCCTCGGGTGCGCGGTCGCATACCTCCATGGGCGCGTGTGTGACAGCGGCGCGGTACGCGTCGGAGCCGAACACCAGCAGACCGGCATCCGGCGCCCCCGCCTCGCGCGCGGCCGGAGCCAGCGCCTGCGATGCCAGCACCACGCGCGCGCCGGAGTCGGCCAACACATAGGCCAACTCTTTGGCATGCAGCTTGTAGTTGACCGGTACCGACACGGCCCCGGCCCACAGGATGGCGTGCAGGGCCTCCAGATATTCGGGCGCGTTGGCCGCGTAGATGGCGACCCGATCACCGGGGGCCACGCCGCATTGCGTACGAAGGTGGGCCGCCAGGGCGGCAGTGCGCGCGCCCAGGGTGGCATACGTCCACAGAATGGTGTCGCCGTGCAGCACGGCGGGTTGGTCGGCAGACAGCAAGGCACTGCGGCGCAGCAGGTGGGCGATGTTCACCGTGCACGCTCCAGAACGCTCACATAGTTGGCTACTGCAGAGCCCCCCATGTTGAACACACCCGCCAGCTCGGCCCCTGGCACTTGCAGGTCGCCCGCCTCGCCCACCAGCTGCATGGCAGACACCACGTGCATCGATACGCCAGTGGCCCCAATCGGATGCCCCTTGGCCTTGAGACCGCCCGAGGCGTTGATGGGCAGGCGCCCGCCGCGCAGCACCGTGCCGTCTTCCAACAGGCGGTGGCCCTGGCCCACGGGTGCCAGGCCCATGGCTTCATACGTCAGCAACTCGGCAATGGTGAAGCAGTCGTGCACCTCGGCCAGCGACAGGTCATGCACCGCACAACCCGCCTGTTGCAGGGCCTGCTGCCAGGCGCGCCGGGGGCCTTCGAAATCGACCACGCGGCGGCGGGCCATGGGCAGGTAGTCGTTGACCTGCGCACGGGCGCGAAACCGCACGGCGCGTGGAAAGTCGCCCGCAGCGTCGTCGGCAGCCAGGATGAGCGCGGCGGCGCCGTCGGACACCAGCGAGCAGTCGGTCTTGCGCAACGGCGCGGCAATCATCGGGTTGCGGTCGGACACGGTATTGCAGAACTCAAATCCCAGGTCCTTGCGCATGTGCGCCCAGGGGTTGAGTGCTCCGTTGGCGTGGTTCTTGGCAGCGATGCGCGCCAGCGTGGCGGAATGGTCGCCGTGGGCTGCAAAGTAGTCCTGCGCAATGGAGGCAAAAATGCCCGGAAAACCACCCGGCGGGTTGCCCGCCTCGCCCGAATAGCCGCAGTCGCCCAGGATGCGCGTGGTCTCTGCGCCTGATACCGCCGTCATCTTCTCGGCGCCGATGACAAGCGCCACCTTGGCACGGCCCGCCTCTATCGCATCGCACGCCGCATAAATGGCGGCCGAGCCCGAGGCGCAGGCGTTTTCCAGCCGCGTGGCGGGCTTCCAGCGCAGGGCGTCGTCGCACTGCAGCGCCAGCGACGAGGCGAACACGTCGGGCGTGAAGCCGCCGTTCAGATTGCCCAGCCACACGCCGTCCACCGCTGTGCCATCCACCTTCGCATGCAGCAAAGCCTCGCGTCCCGCGCGGGTGATGAGGTCTTCCAGCCCCAAATCATTCAGCCGGCCAAAGGGCAGATGCGCCCATCCCACGATCGAAACACCCATGTTCACGCTCCACAGAAACAAATTAAAACGATGAGGGCACTGTAGGCATGCAGCGCACTGGCGCACAGTCGCCCAAATACCCAAGGGAAAACCCTTGTCACCGCCACGAAGCGCCGCGCAAACGCCCCCGCCCCAATTCCCTACAACCCGTGGCGTTGAAACCTGTCTGCCTAGACTGCATCTATGTAGGCACTGCGCAGGCGTCGGTTGGATTCTTACCACCCGCACCTGCGCTCCATCCCTCTCACACAAAGCCCGCACGGGCAACACCACATGACACTGGACCAGCAAAAATCCATCCTCACCATCGCTCTGTTGGCTGCGTTTGCCGACGGCAACAAGGACGACGCCGAGCGCGAAGAGATCCGTCGCATTGCCCAGTCCCTGGCGAGCGACGCGGGCATGGCAGACCTGCCGCGCATCTACCAGGACGTGCTGCTCAAGCGCACCACCGTGCAGGCCGCAGTGCAAGGCCTGACGGACCCCATGCACCGCCAGCTGGCGTACGAGATGGCCGTGTGCGTGTGCGACGTGGACGGTCGCCAGACTGCGACTGAACGCGAATTTTTGACCAGCCTGAAAGCGGCCCTGCAACTGGGTGCCTCGCAGACCGATGCGTTTGACCACGAGGCGGATGCGCTGATGGATGTGGCCGAAAAGTCGGTGCCCATGGTCGTACCCGCGGCTGCCGCAACGGCAACGGCGGCAGCTGCGCGGCTACAGACCAGTCAAACAGCGTCCGATGCCGAGCTGGACAAATCCATCCTCAACTACGCCATGCTCAACGGGGCGCTGGAGCTGCTTCCGCAGTCCTGGGCGTCGATGGCCATCATCCCCATGCAGGTCAAGATGGTGTACGGCATTGGCAAGGCGCACGGCGTGGAGCTGGACCAGGGCCATATCAAGGAGTTCATCGCTGCAGCGGGCGTGGGCATGACGTCGCAATACCTGGAGCAGTTTGGCCGCAAGCTGCTGGGCGGCCTGCTCGGCAAGGTGGCAGGCCGCACCATCGGTGGGCTGGGCGGCGCTGCCACCGGCATGGCGTTTTCGTTTGCCACCACCTACGCGCTGGGGCAGGTCGCCAAGCGCTACTACGCGGGTGGCCGGGTAATGAGCACGGCCATGCTGCGCGACACCTTCCAGAACCTGCTGGGCCCCGCCAAGCAGATGCAGTCGCAGTACCTGCCGCAGATCCAGCAGAAGGCCGCCACACTGGACGCGGGCAAGATCATGGCGATGGTGCGCGGGGCCTGATAGGCTTCGCTTGGCGAGTTTGCTTCTTTTTTAATAGCTGCTAGCGCTTATTGGATAAGCGCTAGCAGCCATTTTGACTAAAAATCCTGTAGCGCGACCTGCGTTGGCAGGACCGCCCTCGTTCGCCGCGCTGAACGCTGGCGTACCGCTGCGTTGCGCCAGCGCAGTGCCCGCGCGCAAACCATGTGCCGCAAACACTGGCCCATGACAGAATCGGCCCATGCTCGACCACACGGATCCTGTCGCCTCCATCATCCCGTCCATGTCGCTCGATTCGCCGTCCGACAACGCCATGACCTCGCTGTCCCGGCTGGCACTGGGGCCGGTGAACACGGCGTACTACCTGGCCGTCTTCGAGCGCTTTGACAACACCGGCCGCACCACCACCACCTGGAACTGGGCGGCCTGCCTGGCCACCATCAACTGGATGCTGTTCCGGCAGCTGTGGACTCCCGCGCTGGTCTACCTGGCAGCGGCCGAGGGGCTGGCGCTGATCGTGTACGGCATCGGCCGTACCTTTCTGCAATGGCCGCAAGGCGTGGAACTGGGGGTACTGGGCGCATTTGCGATGCTGGCTTTTGTGGTGCCGGGTCTGTATGGCAATGCCATCCTGTATGCGGACATCCGCAAGCGGGTGGCCCGCGCGCTGGCTGCTTCCCGCACCCTGCCCGAGGCCTGTACGCTGCTGGAAAAGCAGGCCAGCTCGCGCAAACGGCTGCGGGCGGTGGTGCTGGGCAACCTGGCGCTGGCGGCCGCGGCCGCGCTGGCTTACTTGGTGTGGGTGCCGTCGGACACCAAACCCCTGGCCTTGGAGCCTGCGGTGACGGTGGCGCAAGCCACCATGGCTGCCGCGTCGCGGCCCCCATCGCAGGCCTCGCAGGCATCGCAGGCCTCGGCAGCCTCTGCGCCAGTCGCTGAGATCACATCACAGCCTGCCCCCGCCGCTGCTCAAGAGCCGCAGTCCGCTTCAGCCGCAGCCACATCGGCACCGGCAACATCGCCCACCCGCTCCTCCGCGCCAGCGTCAACCCAAGCCCCGCCCGCGCCGCTGCAAGCTGCAAGCGAGACACCGCCCACAGCGGCTGCAACCCGCCCTGCCGCAGCGCCGACTAAGCCTGCAACGCCCGCAGCCTCCCCAAAGCCCCCCGCAGCGACTGTTGCGGCAGCATCCAAACCCGCCGCCAAAACAGCGCCTGCTGCCGAACCCGCCAGCCGCACGGCCCCGCCAGCCAAAACCAGGGCGGCCAAAGCCGCTGCCTCGACTGCCCAGCCCACGGCCTCTGCACCGTTGCCCACCGTGGGAACTGCGGCGGGCTACTACATCAATGTGGGGCTGTTCGCAGATGAGGCCAATGCGCGCAAGGCGCAGGCGCGGCTGCTGAACGAGGGGCTGCCCGCGTTCCGCCAAGAGTTGAACGCCAGCAGCGGCCGGCGCATCCGCGTACGCGTGGGCCCCTACCCGGGTCGCGCAGAGGCCGATGCAGCGGCTGCATCGATCCGCTCCATGGGGCTGGAAGCCGTGGTGTTCCGGCAGGCACGCCGATGACCCGCAGGGCGGGGCGACAAACCCCACCCGTCGCCCACGTCCTACGCCTGCCGGCAGACGCTACCGACGCGGTAGCCCATGGCACGCCGCTACGCTGCCTATAACCGCCTCTCCCCTGCAGCGCGACTGCCCCCAACCATGCCTCAAAAGCCCCACGCCCTTTCCCACACCCCCACGCGCCGCATCGTGATGTTGACGACCGTAGCTGCCGGGGCCCTTCTGTTAACGGCCTGCGCGCCCTGGCGCATGTGGACCGCTGCAGACCTGGCACGCGATGCCCAGGCCTACACGGCCCAACCCGCCCAGCCCACCAGGCGGGTGCTGGTAGTGGGCGACAGCACGGCCGTGGGCACAGGTGCTGCGACGCCCGCAGAGAGCCTGCCCGGCCTGATTGGCCAGCAGCATCCCCGATGGCAGATCGACAACCTCGCTGCCAACGGTGCAAAGTTTGGAGACGTGGTGCGGCAACTGGAACGCGCATCCACTGGCTATGACCTGGTACTGGTACTGGCAGGCGGCAACGACGTCATTCGATTTACATCCGAGGACACGCTGCGCCCCCAGTTACAGAAAGCGGTAGCGCTGGCGCGCCAAAAGGCCCCGCGTGTGGTGGTGATGCCGTGTGGCAATGTGGGCCATGCACCGTTCTTCATGCCGCCCCTTTCGTGGGCGATGGCGCGCCGGTCAGAAACACTGCACACGCTGGTGCAAGAGGTCACAACCACCCAGCCGCTGGTGCGCTACGTGCGCCTGCTCAAACCCCGGGACCAGGACCCCTTTGTAGCCCGCAGCAAGGAGCTGAACGCTGCCGATGGCCTGCACCCCAGCAGCGCCGGGTACCAAGAGTGGTACCGCGAACTGGTCGCCCAAGGCGGGCTTGAGGGCATGGGGGAATAGGCCGCTTTGGTCAATGGGGGTGCGCAACCCAACGCAGCACTTCGTCAATGACCCACTGCGGGTCATCCAAAGGCAGGTCGTGCCCAGCAAACGGATGCATGCGGAGCGGTCGGTCCCAAGCCTTGGCAATGGCCTGCGAACACTGGCTGGACACCAACTGGTCGCGCTGGCTTCCAAGCAGCAGTGTGGGCGCTCCGGGTGCTGTCGCAGGCGCCCGGTAGCGCGCAGCCGCCAGCAATTGGCACAGCGCATTGCGCGCTGACACGGGCCGTCGCACACGCACGGCAATCCACTGGGCAATCACGGCGCTGTGCCGGTGAGCACAGTTGCTGGTCATGCGCAGAACCATCCGCTCAGCCACATCGGCAGAACGCCACCGCAGCGCCAGTTGCAGCAGCGACGCCAGGTTGCGCCACCGCAAGCGGTGATAGAACGGGCTGAAGGGCCGCATGCTGGTGTTGATGAGCACACAGCCTGCAACCTCCTGCGGCGCCACACGCGCCCACTCTGCCGCCACCATGGCGCCCAGGGACATTGCCAACAGGTGGTAAGGCGGTGCGATGGCACGCAGCGCCAGTGCCTTGCGACAGGCTTGCACCATGTCTGGCACCGACGGCGGCGATGCCAGGGCGTGGAACTGGCCATTGCCCGGCAAGTCCAGCGCCAGCACCTCGTCGCCGGGCAGCGCCTGCTCGAAAGCGCTCGGAAAAATCGCCCCAATGCGCAGACTCGCGGGTCAAGCCGCGCAGCAGGATCCATTGGCGAACGGGTGCTGCATTGTTGTCTGCACCTTCAGTACCAGATCGCCATGGCATCTGCACGCCGCTGGGCGCGCTGCTCTGGCGCCGGAGCCCAGCGGGCATGGCTGCACGCTGCGCGCGCCAAGAAGTCCAGCAGCGACAGGTGGCGTCGTAGCACGCGCTGCTGGCGGTGGTTGATCAGCGGGTTGAAGATGCCGTTGCGCGAGAACAGCTGGCGGGGGTTTTTCTTGATCCACAGCCACGAGCCCATCTCCAGCGTCAGCGGCAAAAAAGTGTGCGCCGGTACCGCCTGGCAGGCCTGTAGATAGAGGTGGTCCCACAGGTCACCGTGCGCCAGGTACTGCGCGCTCTGAGGCTCAAAGACGTACTGGTGATTGCTGTGGGCCTGCAGATAAATCTCATGCAGCGCATGCAGCTCGGCCAGGTGCGGAATGGGCTTGCGGGTGTGCGCATATGGAAACCACAGGCGGTCTTTCACACCAAAACCCGAGTGGCAGTCGAGTGCAATGCTGAACGGCCGCGCCAGCAGCTGCGCGGTGACCACCTCGCACAGCGCCTGGCTTTCGACCTCCATCGCATCACCCAGCCGCCCGCGGTACCAGGGCAGTCGGTCGCTGACCCGCTGTCCGCCGATGCCAAAGGGTACCTGGTCCACCGCGTCCACCGGCGCGTTGCGCATCAGGTCCACCCCGCGCGGGTTGGCGCGGGTAGCAGACCACATGCCGCCCGGATTGATGATGGGCATAAAGACCAGCCGCACGCGTTCGAGCTGCTGGTGTAGCGTGGTGTCCCACTGCAGCCGCATGACCACGTTCTGCAGGTAGGCAAGGACGACTTCGGCGCCAATGCGCTCCAGGCCATGCACCCCGCCGAAGAACCCCACTGCGGGCACATCAAGCCCAGGGTTGCCCACCCCGATGGCATAAACAGGGAAACGTTGACCCGACGCCGTGGACACCTCACGAACCACTTGCACCTGCAGATGGGGACCGCCCAGCTCGATGATTTTCTCCAGCGCCAGGAGCTCGGCAAGCATGTTCGGTGTGTGGGTGGTCAAAGCAAAAAACTGGGCAAAAAAGTGCCCGACTACGCAAGGATATCCCCCGGATGCGTGCTCCGATAGCCCCATGACGCCAGTGTGTGGATTCAGCGAAACGACGCGAAACCGTCACACAACGGCGCTACCTTGCCAGCAGTCACACCCTTTGAAAGAGGCGCACCATGCTCTGGAAATTGCTCGGATTGCAGCGGCTGCTCGATGAGCTGTTCGATGAACGGGGATGGTTGAGCTTTGACCTGCCCCGCAACCACGACTGGACCTGCGACGATGCGCCGGCCGCTGCGCAGGACTGAGGCCTACCGCCGGGCCATGTGGCTGGGCACGCTGGCATGCGCCGCTGCCTGGGGCCTGGTGGAGCTGGTGGCGCTGCAGCGCTCGCGCTACCAGCTGTGGCGCGAGCGGCACCAGACACCGGCACACCACTGAGCCTGAAAACCGCTCTTGCGGACGCTGGACATGCATGACCACGCACCAGATACAGCCGAAGAATTCGCCAACAGCGGCTGCCACGGCATCGCACTTCTGGCGGCCTGCCTGGCCACACCCAAGCTGCTGGAGTCTGCACTGCACGCGGGTGATCGGGCCTACGCGGGGGTAGTGATCTTTGCCACAACCATGGTGATGCTGTATGGCGCGTCCACCGCCTACCACGCGCTGCCGCGCGGCAAAGCCAAGCAATGGCTGTTGAAGCTGGACCACGCAGCGATCTACCTCTTCATTGCAGGCAGCTTCACGCCCTTTGCACTCAGCCAGCCTGCGTCAACGCAAAACATGTTGACCTTGTCGCTGGTGTGGGGCGCTGCTGTCGCAGGTTTTGTGATGAAGGCGCTGGTGCGGAACACGTCCACCCTGTGGTCCACCGGTCTTTATGTAGCGATGGGCTGGTTGGTGCTGATTGCGGCGCTGCCGTTGATCAAACCCATGCCTGCGCTAGGTACCGCGTGGCTGGTCATTGGCGGCGCTGCGTACACAGTAGGCGTCGTTTTCTACGCGCTGGACTCGACGGTCCGTTTTGCGCACGCCGTGTGGCATGCGTGTGTGGCGGCAGGCACCACATGTCATGTGTTTGCGGTGCTGAGCGTGATGACGCACACCGCTGCGTGACACGTGCAGCATTGACTTTCTTGGCCCCCACGCACAGGTGGAATGCACCGACTCAGTGCGCTTCACATCGCTCATCGGCAACATCGCGCGTGCACGTTGCAACACTGTCAGGCGCACATTTGTGAAAGAGTCCTCACCGCGTAGGACTCCGGCTATAGGCTGTTCGCGGCATCGCCCCTAAAATCGGGCGCCCCTCTCGGAAATCCGAGCGGGCACCTAGCAACTCTGAACAACGAAGAAACGTCAACATCATGGCAACTGCAAAGAAAACTCCTGCACCCGCAAAGAAGGTCGTCAAGGCCGCAGCACCTGCAGCCAAGAAGGCCGCTGCACCGGCCAAAAAGGCTACCCCAGTAAAGAAAGCCGCAGCTCCTGCCGTCAAGCCAGTGGCAACCGCTGCTGCACTGAAGCCCATCAAGACGGCCTTCAACAAGACTACGCTGGTGGCCCACCTGTCCGAGCAATCGGGCGTGGAACCCAAGGCCGCCAAGGCCGTGCTGGCAGCGCTGGAAGCCGCCATCCTGGGCTCCGTGCACAAAAAGGGGTCCGGCGAGTTCACGCTGCCCGGCCTGATGAAGATCGGCCTGCAACAGATCCCCGCCAAGAAGAAGCGCTTTGGCAAGGACCCGTTCACCGGTGAAGAGCGCTGGTTCCCCGCAAAGCCCGCAGCGGTCAAGATCAAGACCCGCGCGCTGAAGAAGCTCAAGGACGCAACGGCTTAATCAGCCTGCCCATCAACTCTGCGTGCCCGCGTCAACACACAGTTCTTGGAGCCTGTTGAACGTCGGTACTGCGCCGCAGAGAGAGAACAGAAAAAGACCAGATGCCTTCGCGGCATTGGTCTTTTTTGTTTCATGAACTGCACCTGCAGTTGAAGATGTCGTTCATCCCAAGATGACGTCTTCACGCGGGGACGCCGCATACATCGCAGCCACTGCTTGCGCCCGCCGCGACAGCACCGCCCCTTGGTTGATGTAGCCCTTGTCCGTAATTTCGCCCGCATCAGGATCGGGAGGCGTGGACATCACCAGTGCACGCGTGGGACATAGAGACTGCAGGAGTCGGGCATCCTGCAGATCGAGTACGGCGGCATCACCGTGCTCGACCTGCCGGGGCTCAGGCGCTACGTGGAGTAGGGGCCTGTCTGTGCGATGAAAGCCGTGGCCGCCGCGATCACGGCCTCCGGCTGGTCGCGGTGCGGTGAATGCCCGCACGCCGGCAGTTCCAGCACCTGCGTGTCCGGCACCCTGCGTGCGATGCCGCGGATCTGCTCCAGCGTGCCGTACTCGTCGTCCACCCCTTGGATGGCCAGCACGGGCGCGCGGATGCTACCGATCTCGGCCTCGATGTTCCACTGCCGAAACGGCGGGTGCAGCCAGATGCGGTTCCAGCCCCAGAAGGCCGAGTCTGCGTCGTCGTGGTAGCGGCCCAGCTTGGCGGGCAGGTCGGTGTTCCGATACGCCTCGCGCGCCAGTTCGATGTTCTCGATGGTCACGTCCTCCACAAAGATGTGCGGCGCCATGAGCACCAGGCCGCGCACGGCGTCGGGAAAGCGCGCCGCGTACAGCAGCGCGATCGATCCGCCGTCGCTGTGGCCCAGCAGCCAGGGCGCTTCGGTGATGCCCAGTGCGTCGAAGAAGGCCGGCAGCACCTCGTGCGCCTGCCTGTGCATGAAGTCGACGTCCCAAATGTCATCTGGCATCGCGCGGGGTGGATCGGCCATAGGCCGGGCGCGAGAACACCAGGCCGCGCACCCCCGCCGCGTTGCACAGGCGCTCGGGGAAATCCTTCCACATCGCCACGGAGCCCAGGCCTTCGTGCAGAAAGACCAGCAGCGGTGCAGCGCTGCGCTCGGGCGCGATCCACTGGTGCTCGATCTGCACGGTGCGGCCACGCCAGGTGATGCTGGCGAATGGGTTGGTGCTCGCCTGCGTCACGCGCGGGCCTCCTTCTCGCGCAGGCGAAAGCGCTGGATCTTGCCGGTGGCGGTCTTGGGCAGCTCGTCGATGAACTCGATGAAGCGCGGGTATTTGTAGGCCGCCAGGCGCTCCTTGACGAAAGCCTGCAGGCGCCTGCGCATCGGCCTGCTGGCCCTGCTTGAGCACCACGTAGGCCTTGGTCTTGGTCAGGCCCTCGGCGTCCTGCACGCCGATCACGGCCGATTCGAGCACGGCGGGGTGCTGCATCAGCGTGGCCTCCACCTCGAAGGGCGAGACATAGATGCCGCTGACCTTGAGCATGTCGTCGCTGCGGCCAGCGTAGGTGTAGTAGCCGTCGGCATCGCGCGTGTACTTGTCGCCGCTCTTGGTCCAGCCGCCCTGGAAGGTCTCGCGCGATTTCTCGCGGTTGGCCCAGTACATCAGCGCCGCGCTCGGGCCGCGGATGTACAGGTCGCCGACTTCGCCATCGGGCACCGGCCGGCCGTCCTCGCCGCGCAGCTCGCACCTCGTAGCCGTCGCACCGGCTTGCCGGTGGTGCCGTAGCGCACGTCGCCCGGCCGGTTGGAGATGAAGATGTGCAGCATCTCGGTGGAGCCGATGCCGTCGATGATGTCGCAGCCGAAATGCGCCTTGAAGCGCTGGCGCGATCTCGCCCGGCAGCGCCTCGCCGGCCGACGAGCACATGCGCAGCGCCACCGCGCTCGCGCGCCGGCAGCGCGGGCGAGGCCAGCATGCCCGGCAAAGCCCGTGGGCGCGCCGAAGAACACCGTGGGCTGGTGCTGCGTCCAGCGGCGGAAGGTGGCGTCGGGCGTGGGCCGTTCGGCCATCAGCACCACGGTGGCGCCCACCGACAGCGGGAAGGTCAGCGCATTGCCCAGGCCGTAGGCGAAGTACATCTTGGCGGCCGAGAAGCACACGTCGTCCTCGGTCAGGCCCAGCACCGGCTTGCCATAGAGCTCGGCCGTCCACCACAGGTTGGCATGGGTGTGCACCGTGCCCTTGGGCTTGCCGGTGGAGCCCGAGGAGTAGAGCCAGAAGCCCGGGTCGTCCGACGCGGTGTTCGCCGGTGCCGCCATGGGCTGGGCGCTCTCCAGCGCGGTGTTGAAGTCCTGGGCCCCCTCGGGCAGCGGCCCGGTGGGCTGCGACACGAGCAGGGTGTGCAGCTCGTGCGGCGCGCGGCCCATGGCGTCCTGCAGCACGGCCAGCAGCGCGCCCGAGACCAGGGCCGCCTGCGCCCGGCTGTGGTCCAGCATGTAGGCATAGTCCTCGGCCGTGAGCAGGGTGTTGACCGCCACCGGCACCACGCCGGCGTACAGGCAGCCCAGGAAGGCCACGGGCCAGTCGCTGCTGTCGTGCATGAGCAGCAGCACGCGCTCCTCGCGCCGCAGGCCGGCGGCGGCCAGGGTCGGTCGCCAGGCGGCGGGCGCGGTCTTCGAGCGCGCCGTAGGCCAGGCGTGCCCCGGTCGTCGATGTAGGCCGTGCGCTGGGCGCGGCCGCGGTTGAGGGCGAACAGGTGCTCGGCAAAATTGAAGCGTGGGGGCAGGCTCATGGTGTTGTCTCCTGGGGCCATCTCGGTGAGGGTGCGCATGCGTGTGTCCGCATGCGTCGTTGTCGTCTTCTGGTCGCGCTCAGAGCCCCAGGGCTGCCAGCACGCCGGGGCTGGCCTGCACGGCAGTGCGCTGGTGGTAGAAGCCGAGCGCGCGCAGGCCGCCCAGCTCCGAGCCGCCGCCGGCGCGGCCCGGGCCGCCGTGCTGCGACATGGGCATCACGTTGCCGTGCCCGCTGTGGGCCTGCGCCACGTCGGGCGTGATGACGTGCACGCGCCCATGGCTTGCGGCCACCGCCAGCGCCGTCTGCGCCAGTGCGGCTTCGTCGCTGCCGTAGAGCGAGGTCACGAGCGAGCCCTGGCCCCGGTGCGCAAGCGCGATGGCGTGGGCGGCGTCGCGGTAGGGCAGCAGCGTGGCCACCGGGCCGAAGACCTCGGTGTCGTGCACCTGCTGCGCGGCGTCGGCATCGCGCGCGCCCAGCAGCACCGGGCCGATGCAGGCGGCCACGGCCGGGTCGGCATCCACCAGGGGCTGGTCGCGGCCGTCGTGCAGCACGGTGGTCTGTGCCTGCAGGGCGGCCAGGCCTTCGCGCACCGCAGCCAGTTGCGCACGGCTCACGAGCGAGCCCATGCGCACGCCGTCGTTGCGCGGGTTGCCCACGGTGACGCCGGCGAGCTTGGCGCCAATGGCCTCGGCCGCAGCGTCGTAGACCTCGGCAGGCACCAGGATGCGGCGGATGGCCGTGCACTTCTGGCCAGACTTCACGGTCATCTCGCGCACCACCTCGCGCACCAGCAGGTTGAAGGCCTCGCTGCCCGGCGCCTCGCCCGGCAGCAGCAGGGCGCTGTTGAGGCTGTCGGCCTCGATGTTTGCGCGCACCGAGCGCTGGGCCACGGCCGGGTGCGAGCGGATCACGCCCGCGGTCTCGGCCGAACCGGTGAACGACACCACGTCGAAGGGCTGCAGTTGGTCCATGAGGCCGGCCGAGCTGCCCGCGATGACCGTCAGCGCGCCGGCGGGCAGCACGCCCGCATCGATGACATCCTTGACCATGCGCTGGGTGAGCCAGGCAGTCGCCGTGGCCGGCTTGACGATGACCGGCACGCCCGAGAGCAGGGCCGGGGCGGCCTTTTCCCACAGGCCCCAGGACGGGAAGTTGAAGGCATTGATGAACAGCGCCACGCCCTGCGTAGGCACCGAGAGGTGCTGCGATAGAAAGACCGGCTCCTTGCCCAGTTTGGTGGCATCGCCATCGCGAAGCGCGCGCGCATCCCCGAGTGCATCGCCCCACCGTGCGTACTGGCCCAGGGTGAAGATGCCCCCGTCAATGTCGACGGCCGAGTCGTTCTTGACGGTGCCCGCGTTGGCCGTCGCAATCTCGTAGTAGGTGTCTCGGTGGGTTTGCAGCACCTTGACGATGGCGGTCAACAAGGCGGCTCGCTCGCGATAGGTCAACGCCCGCAGCGCCGGTGCGGCCTTATCGCGGGCAAAAGCAAAGGCTTCAGCCAGATCCAGCCCCGTGGAATCCACACGCACCAGCGCAGTCCCCAGCACGGGGTCGGACAGAATCGAGCCTGGTCCCGTTCCGGATAGCCAGCGTCCGGCAGCGTAGTTGGGGAGGAGTTCGGTCATGCAAATCTTTCTAGGAGGTCTGGATCAACGGAGATGGCGCATGTGGACTGCAGGCTTGCAGACGTGCGCCCGCACCTATCGGGTGAACTGAATCTGCCCTTCGGGCAAGAGATAGAGAACCAGGGAACGCCCCTGTGCCACCGTAGGGTGGTGGGCGCTGCCGGGTGGATAGACACACCAGCCCGCAGGGTGTCCGTCAAAGGTTGCGTCTGCGTCGAGCGGCATGATCAAGTCAATTTCGCCGTTCGGGTGGCTGTGGTGTGGTCCTGCAATGTCTTGCATGTCCACGACGTCTACAGAAAACCGGTGCAACGCGTCTTCTGCCTTGAAGACGCGACCATACCGGATGCCCGCACCCTCGCGGTCACACAGCCAGCCCTCTTCGACCCCTTCAATACAGGCGGCCTTGAGGGTCTGGTACGACACACTCTTTGCCCCGTGAACGTCATTGAGCCAATCGGCGAGGTCGGCGTTCAACGGCCGCCCTGCAATCTGGCCGGTCAGGTCGGACAACGCTTGGTGAAATGCAGCTTTGGTAGACATGAAATTCTTGAAGATATGGGGCGCAGATTCAAATCCGTGATGACCGGTTTGATCTGATCGCTTGTGCCGAACATGAATGTGCAGTATTTTGCATTCAAACGAACGATAGCCTTCAAAACTGCGCACGTCAAGCACTATAGTGCACACAACAGAGATCTGTGGCAGCTTGCCAGCCACATGGAAACCACAACCGTGTGCGTCATACAGGTAACGCGCGCCCCAGACACTCAGCGCGTTAGACAATGAGATTCCGTGAACGAGGATGGGTATGAACGAACAAGAAGAAGCTGGGGCACTTTCGATGCCGGATACCGTAATGGAGGCAGCAGCCCCCGCAGAAGACGCCAAGAACCCCTTCCTGGTGGCGCTGGGCGACCGCGTGCGCAACTTGCGCGCGCAGCGCGGACTCACACGCAAAGCGGTGGCCACGGCAGCCGATGTGTCGGAGCGGCACCTGGCCAATCTCGAATACGGCACGGGCAACGCCTCCATCCTGGTGCTCCAGCAGGTGGCCACCGCCCTGCACTGCTCGCTGGCCGAGCTGTTGGGCGACGTCACCACCCGCTCGCCCGAGTGGCTGCTGATCCGCGAGTTGCTGGAGCACCGCAGTGAACCCGAACTGCGCCGTGCACGTACCGCCTTGAGCGAGCTGCTGAGTGGCGCAGGCAAGGACACGGCGCGCCACCGGCGCATTGCCTTGGTGGGCCTGCGCGGCGCGGGCAAGTCCACCCTGGGGCCGCTGCTGGCCCGGCACCTTGATGTACCGTTCATAGAGCTGAGTCGCGAGATCGAAACCCTGGCGGGCTGCAGCGTGCGAGAGATCCACGACCTGTACGGCACAACGGCCTACCGGCGCTACGAGCGCCGCGCTCTGGAAGAAGCCGTGCAGATTCACAGCGAAGTCGTCATCGCCACGCCCGGCGGCATCGTGTCAGACCCGGCCACCTTCAACGAGCTGCTGGCGCACTGCACCACCGTGTGGTTGCGTGCGGCACCGGAAGAACACATGGGCCGTGTGCTGGCACAGGGCGACATGCGCCCCATGGCCGCGAGCAGGGAGGCCATGGACGACCTCAAACGCATTCTCGACGGGCGCGCCGCGTTCTATTCCAAGGCCGACATCACCATCGACACCTCGGGCCAGACGCCCGAACAAAGCCTGCACGCGCTGCAGTCGAGCGTGCGCAAAGTCATGGCACAACCCGCGTGATGCGCTGACAGGGGCAGCCGCAGCGGCTGCCCCTGCTCCTTAGCACTATCAGGCCCGGAATCGCCGCCGGACGACCCAGGCCAGGCAGCCCGCCCACTCGGGCCGCCCCATGGCACGTGGCCTGTGGCCCCACCCACTTCCTCACCCAAGTCCAAAGAAAATCTGCGGCATGCATTGACTTGCATGCAAATATGCATGATGATGCACATCAACACCCTGACACATGCATTATTATTCTTGTTAGCAGCCCTACGGAGACACCATGACCGAACTCACGCAAGCCCCTGCCCGCGTTGACTACCGCACCGACCCCACGCAGTACCGCCACTGGAGTCTGGCCGTGGACGGCACCGTGGCACGCCTGTCGCTCGACATTGCCGAAGACGGTGGCATCCGCGCGGGCTACAAACTCAAGCTCAACAGCTACGACCTGGGCGTGGACATTGAACTGGCCGACGCCCTCAACCGTGTCCGTTTCGAGCACCCCGAAGTGCGCTCGGTCATCGTCACCAGCGCCAAGGACCGCATCTTTTGCTCGGGCGCCAACATCTTCATGCTGGGGGTTTCCAGCCACGCGTGGAAGGTGAACTTCTGCAAGTTCACGAACGAAACTCGAAATGGCATCGAGGATTCGTCGCGTTACTCCGGCCTGAAATTTGTGGCGGCGGTGAACGGCGCCTGCGCCGGTGGCGGCTACGAGCTGGCGCTGGCCTGCGACGAAATCGTGCTGGTGGACGACCGGTCGTCATCCGTCTCCCTGCCGGAAGTACCCCTGCTGGGCGTATTGCCTGGCACGGGCGGCCTGACCCGCGTGACCGACAAGCGCCATGTGCGCCACGACCTGGCCGATATCTTCTGCACCAGCGTGGAAGGTGTGCGTGGCCAGCGCGCTGTGGACTGGCGCCTGGTGGATGCCATTGCCAAGCCCGCGCAGTTCGCCGCGACGGTGCAAGCGCGTGCAGACAAACTGGGTGAAAGCAGCCACCGTCCTGCGGGCGCCAAAGGCGTTGCGCTCACCCGCCTACAGCGCGAAGACAGCGCGGACAGCCTGCGCTACGCCCACGTCACCGTCGATATCGATCGCGTGCGCCGCACTGCCACACTGACCGTAAAGGCACCTGCCGGCGCACAACCCAAGGACATCGCAGCCATTGAGGCGGCAGGCGCAGACTGGTGGCCGCTGGCCATGGCGCGCCAGCTGGACGACGCCATCCTGAACCTGCGCACCAACGAACTCGACATCGGTACCTGGCTGATCAAGACCGAAGGCGACGCAAAAGCCGTGCTGGCCAGCGATGCTGTGCTGCTGGCGCACCAAGACCACTGGCTGGTGCGCGAAACCATCGGCGCGCTCCGCCGCACGTTCGCGCGGCTGGATGTGTCATCCCGCAGCCTGTTTGCGCTGGTGGAGCCGGGCTCTGCGTTTGCGGGCTCGCTGGCCGAACTGGCCTTTGCGGCAGACCGCACCTACATGCTCGCGCTGCCCGACGACGCCGAGCGCGCACCCAAGCTCATCCTCAACGAATTCAACTTCGGCCTGCTGCCGCTGGTCAACGACCAGAGCCGCCTGCAACGCCGCTTCTATGAAGAAGCCACACCCATGGAAGCCGCGCGCTCTGCCGCAGGCAAGCCGCTGGATGCAGACGCGGCCTTGGCGCTGGGCCTGGTGACTGCAGCGCCCGATGACATCGACTGGGACGACGAGATCCGCATCGCCATCGAAGAACGCGCCGCCATGTCGCCCGACGCATTGACGGGCCTGGAAGCCAACCTGCGTTTTGCCAGCAAAGAGAACATGAACACCCGCATCTTCGGCCGCCTGACCGCATGGCAAAACTGGATCTTCAACCGCCCCAATGCCGTAGGCGACAAGGGTGCGCTCAAGGTCTATGGCACCGGTGAAAAAGCGGGCTTTGATCTGAACCGCGTCTGACCCTACCTCTAAACCGTTCAGGCTGAGCCTGTCGAAGCCCTGCACAAGCCTTCGCCAGGCTCAGGCCGAACGGCAACTTGGATTCCATCCCAGAGGAGCAACCACCATGAGCAGCATCAACTACAGCGAGAAGATCCCCAACAACGTCAACCTCGGCGAAGACCGCACGCTGCAGCGTGCGCTCGAAGGCTGGCAGCCCAACTTCATCAACTGGTGGGACGACGTGGGCCCCGAGGGCTCGACCAACCACGATGTGTACCTGCGCACCGCTGTCAGCGTAGACCCCCAAGGCTGGGCCCAATTCGGCCACGTCAAGATGCGCGACTACCGCTGGGGCATCTTTCTGAACCCGGGTGATGCGGACCGCAAGATCCATTTTGGCGACCACAAGGGCGAGAAGGCCTGGCAAGACGTGCCCGGGGAGCACCGCGCCAACCTGCGCCGCATCATCGTGACGCAGGGCGACACCGAGCCCGCATCCGTAGAGCAGCAGCGCCACCTGGGCCTGACAGCGCCCAGCATGTACGACCTGCGCAACCTGTTCCAGATCAACGTGGAAGAAGGCCGCCACCTGTGGGCGATGGTCTACCTGCTGCAAAAGCACTTCGGCCGCGACGGCCGGGAAGAAGCCGACGCCTTGCTGCAACGCACCTCGGGCGACGAGAACAACCCGCGCATCCTGGGCGCGTTCAACGAGAAGACACCCGACTGGCTGGCGTTCTTCATGTTCACCTACTTCACCGACCGCGACGGCAAGTTCCAGCTGGCCGCATTGGCCGAGAGCGCCTTCGACCCGCTGGCCCGCACGACCAAGTTCATGCTGACCGAAGAGGCCCACCACATGTTCGTGGGCGAGTCCGGTGTGTCGCGCGTGCTGGCGCGCACGGCCCAGGTCATGAACGAGCTCAAGACCGATGACGCGCAAAAGGTGCGCGCCGCTGGTGCCATCGACCTCGCCACGATCCAGCGCTACCTGAACTTCCACTACAGCGTGACCATCGACCTGTTCGGCGCCGACCAGTCCAGCAATGCCGCCATCTTCTACAGCTCGGGCCTCAAGGGCCGCTACGAAGAAGGCAAGCGTGACGACGACCACCAGCTCAAGGGCCAGAGCTACAAGGTGCTGGAGGTCAAGGACGGCCAGCTGGTCGAGAAGGAAGTGCCGATGCTCAACGCACTGAACGAAGTGCTGCGCGACGACTTCATCAAGGACTCGGTGGCCGGCGTGACCCGCTGGAACAAGGTGCTGGAAAAGGCCGGTATCGCGACACGGCTGGTCGTGCCCCACAAGGCCTTCAACCGCCAGATCGGCGCGCTCACCGGCATCAAGATGTCGCCGGAAGGCCGCGTCGTGACCGAGGTCGAATGGGAGGCCAAGAAGAGCGAATGGCTGCCGACCTCGGACGACTTCGCGTTCGTCGCCTCGCTGATGAAGCGAGAGGTCGAGCCGGGCAAGTTTGCCGGCTGGATCTCGCCGCCCGTCATGGGCATCAACCGCCAGCCGGTGGATTTCGAGTACGTCCGGTTTAACTAATTCCCCCTGAGCCGCTGCGCGTCTTCCCCCTGAGGGGGACGCCACCAGCGGCCCGGCGGAGCCGGTTCCGCGGTGACACTGGCGCAGGCCGCGCTCACCCCAAAGAATCGCCCGGAGGTAGAGCGATTCTTGCAGGAAGATAAATATGACCACCACCACGCTGATCGACAACGGCATCCTCAAGCAGCATCTGATCGACCCCGAGATCTGCATTCGCTGCAACACCTGCGAAGCGATTTGCCCGGTCAATGCCATCACCCACGACGACAACAATTACGTCGTGCGGGCCGATGTGTGCAATGGCTGCATGGCCTGCATCTCGCCCTGCCCCACGGGCTCCATCGACAACTGGCGCACGATGCCGCTGGTCCGCGCCTATTCCATTGAGGAACAGCTGACGTGGGAGGAACTGCCGCCCGAAATCAGCCCGGACCAATGGGCCGCCGACGGGGTGTCAGCATCCGCTGCTGATGCAGCGGCGGTGCCCAACAGCGTGCCCGAGCCGCATGGCAGAGCCCGGCACGGAGGCCTTCCATTCGGCAAAATTCGGAGCCACCGTGCCGCCGTGGTCGGCTGCGCACCCCTACACCAACCTGTTCCCGCCCAAGAGCCCCACCACGGCCACCGTGGTCGGCAACTTCAACTGCACAGAGGCGGGCTTTGAAAGCGAGACGCACCATGTGGTGCTCGACTTC
Source organism: uncultured Gammaproteobacteria bacterium (assembly GCA_963784815.1). Classification (GTDB taxonomy): domain Bacteria; phylum Pseudomonadota; class Gammaproteobacteria; order Burkholderiales; family Burkholderiaceae_C; genus Acidovorax. The sequence goes on from CAWATB010000024.1 coordinate 135,241, forward strand.
GGCAACATGCCGTTTCCGGTGCTGGAGGGGCAATCCATCGGCATCGTTCCGCCCGGCACCGATGCGCTGGGCAAGGTGCACCACGCACGCCAATACTCCGTGGCCAGCCCGCGCAATGGTGAGCGGCCCGGCTACAACAACCTGGCGTTGACGGTCAAACGCGTGACCACCGACCACGACGGCAACGCCGTGCGCGGCATCGCATCCAACTATGTGTGCGACCTGAAGGTGGGCGATGAGGTGCAGGTGGTGGGGCCGTTTGGCAGCTCGTTCCTCATGCCCAACCACCCGCGTTCGCACATCGTGATGATCTGCACCGGCACCGGCAGCGCCCCCATGCGCGCGATGACCGAATGGCGGCGGCGCCTGCGCAGCAGCGGCAAGTTCGAGGGCGGCAAGCTCATGCTGTTCTTTGGTGCCCGCACCCAGCAGGAGCTGCCGTACTTTGGCCCGCTGCAAAACCTGCCCAAGGACTTCATCGACATCAACCTCGCGTTCTCACGCACAGCAGGCCAGCCCAAGCGCTATGTGCAAGACCTGATGCGCGAGCGCGCTGCCGACCTGGCTGCGCTGCTGCGCGACGGCAACAGCCACTTTTATGTGTGCGGCTTGAAGAGCATGGAAGAAGGCGTGGTGATGGCGCTGCGCGACATTGCCAACGAGTCGGGCGCCGACTGGGAAACCCTGGGCAGCACCTTGAAGCGCGAAGGGCGGCTGCACCTGGAGACTTATTGAGCTGGTGGGTTGCTGCTTGGTGCTCGTGGCGATCCAAGGAGTCAGGCAGGTTGATCACCCAACGGCCTGATCTCTACTGCCTCTGATGGCTCTCAGTCCCTGTCCCCTTGTGGGAGAGGGTCGGGGAGAGGGGGGCTAAACCCTGCGCTGCTGCGAGTGCGGGGGCTGCGGCTCCCATCTGAGATATGTAAAAAGCAATCTAAATTGGCCTCTAGCGCTTATCCACAAAGCGCTAGCAGCTATATTTTTGATAGCAATAGATCCGCCACTCCCGGTGGATGGATCAGCCCAGCGGACTCATCCGCCACGGCACCCTCAGCGCGCAGGTCGGGCCCCGCTGGCCCGGCAGATGGAACGCATCAATGGGCTGGGTGATGGGTTCCAAACAGAAAGCCGGACCTTGCGGCGGGCGGGCGGCGTGGTGCAGTGTTCGCGCCGACCGGAAACTGAGCCAGTTTTATAGGTAGTTCCAAGTGGCTTACTTCTGCGTCGGCGCCAACAGCGCACGTGTCCAGCTGCAATGAATAACCACTGGCGAGGCATCGGTTCACTATCTGGCAGAGAGACCTTGCAATAGCGTTTTCACCATCGCATCTGCCAAACGCTCGCGTGTAGCCAAACTGTCGTTGATGTCTGGTCGGTACCAGATCAACGACCACTGCAAGCCGCCGAGCAGCGTCTTGACGGCGATCGATATATCCAGATTCGCCAGCAAGCCATGCTCACTGGCCACATGAGCCTGCTCTTTGAAAAGCTGCTCAAAACGATCACGGCTTGCAATCAGCTCGTCCAGTTCATCGCGCTGCCGTGGTGTTAAAGCGCCGTACCGATGCAGCTGCACCCCTTGAACCACAACACTCTCAAATGCATGGTGCTCAAACATGGCCATGGCGTGGGAGCGCATCATGGCTGCCAATACTTCAAGCGCATTGCCGGAAGTGCTTCGCGCCCTTTCCACAGCTTCGAACAGAAGTGACATCCCCAGCCTGTGCACGTCAAAGAAAAGATCTACTTTTGACTGGTAGTGGTGGTACACACGGCCTTTTGTGGCTCCCATTCGCCTGGCAACAACGTCAATGCTCGTGGCATGAAAACCTTGTTCCATGAAGCACGCTGCTGCGGCAGTCAAAATCTCTCGGCGGGCGGGGGAAATTTCCATCATGCGCCTGCCACTCCGCGTTTGATGTCTCGCTTCAACTGGCTCGCGTAGTGGCGTGCGTCAACTTCCAGAGCATAGCGGGCGGATCCCACATAGCGCCTGCGAACTTGCAGTGCGTGGTTCTCAATTTCGCGGTTCATTGCGTTGGGTTCAGGTGCCTGCATGGAGCCGCTCAACAGGGCAGCCAGCCATCGTGACTGTACCTCGACCAAAGGTATCGTCGGGCCGACTGGTTGGACCAGGCCGAGGAAAAACAGCCCTGGATGCATTGGCGAGGCCAGCCGACGGTAGAGGGGGGGAATGTCTTCAGTGACCGCAAACAGAGATGGATCGATGAATGGGAAGCTGGTCTTGTAGCCAGTGGCAAGAATGATCGTGTCGATCGCCTCCTTCGTGCCATCTTCGAATTCCACCTGGCGGTCGCGCAACTCCTTCACATTCGGCTTCATCTTGATCCATCCATGGCCGCAATAGGGCAAAAGCTCCTGACTCAGGGTGGCATGCTCACGCCAGACTGGATGCTTGGGGCGCGGGACTCCAAAACGTTCCTGATTGCCGACCACAAGGTAAGCAAACCAACGGACGAGAGTTCTGCTCACTGGAGTCGGCAAACGCAGCTTTCGGGCGAAGAAGCTGGTCCATCGATCTACTGGAATTCCCATGATGTACTTGGGCATCACCCATGCGCTTCGCCGCGTCGAAAGGAAAGTTCGCTTCGCGCTCTTGCAGACGTCAACCGCGATGTCAACAGCTGAGTTCCCAATGCCGACAACCAAGACGTTCTTTCCCGAGAACTGCTCCGCCGTTCGGTAGTGATGGGAGTGAATCTGTTCTCCAGAGAACGCTCCTGGAAACTTCGCCCTTCGCGGGTCCCACAGGTGGCCGTTGGCCACGATCACGGCGCGATAGTTTCTCGACTCACCCGTGCCAAGCATAACTCGCCAGGTTCCATCACCATTCGGTTCAATACGCTCCACCTTGCAGCGGAATTTGAAGTGGCGTTTCAGATTGAAGCGCGTTGCGTAGCTCTCAAGCCATTCCAGCACTTCGCTGTGCGAGAGGAAGTCCGGATAGGATGCGGGTATGGGATGGTCCGCGTATCCGAGATTTCCTCTGCTCGTGTCTATGTGCAGGCTTCGGTAGGCCGAAGACATGCCGTTGTCGTTCTCGTATCGCCACATTCCCCCGATGTCGGATCCGATCTCGAAGCCCTCGATCGCAATCCCTCGTTCGTGCAGCGCCTTGGCCGCCGTCATGCCCGAAGAGCCCGCACCAATAATGCAGACTGGCAGTGCGTCATTCGCTGTCATGAGAATTCTCACTTTGAATAAACGCTTCAACGAGAGCATCTGCAGAGATGTCGGGGCAAATTCCTAAGCCGAGTGCCCGTTGGGAGGTGAAGACCTCCGGCCAGCCCTGGATGATGTGCTGAACCCGCTCGTCGGGCTGCCACGTGATGATCCCTTGCGTAGCCGATCCAATGCGACGACCAACCGCCGCGGCAAGCTCTGTCGCAGTAACTGTCAGTCCGGGCAAGTTCATGATTCGAGCCGATTGGATTGCCGCTTCTGGGAGGCTGGCCAACAACTGGAAGCTGTTCACAACTGTCTCCACTGATGCGACAGCCATCTTGCTGGCGGGGGCGATTCTGCATGTGAGTGGCACTCCTCTCACCGGTTCGCGAATCAGGGCAGAGACCTGGTCCGAAATGCTGCCGCTGGTTGGCCCCGGATGGGTGACCACGATCGGTAGCCGCAACGCTCTTCCATCCACGAAGCCATGCCTGCTGTAGTCCGCAAGTAGCAGTTCTGCGAGCGCCTTGTGCGTTCCATACGAAGTGGCCGGGGCCTGGAACACGTCGTCGCCTACGATCTTCGGAAGGTTGCCGCCGAACGTTGATATCGAGCTCGCAAAGACAAGTATGGGGGCCAGGTCCTGGCGCCTGCAGCGCTCCAACAGCTCGATAAAGGAAAGGACGTTCGTCTCCAAGCCGCGACGGTGATCCATTTCTGCATCAAGCGTCAGTGTGGCCGCCAAATGAAAGATGACATCCACCTGCTCGGAGAACAGTGCGTCGAGCACTCGCGCTTCGCGAAGATCGCCGTGCACCTTGGTGATTTTGCATGTAGCGTTCTTCACCAATGGCACCGATCGCATGTCGAACAGCACCAGTTCACTGATCGGTCGACCTGCGATTTGTCCGTCGGAGACAACACGCGTGGCCAGGCGAGAGCCAAGAAAGCCGCCGGCGCCAAGAATCAGGACTCGCATGTCAGGTCGTCGCAACTGGCGTTACTGGTGAAGCAATTGCGCCTGGCAGGCGCAGAGGTGGTGCAGTCAGCAGAAAGCGGTAGCGGTTTTGAGCGCGCAGGTGGTTTGCAAGCGGAGTCAGCCACCATAGCTCACCAAGATGGACCCCCAGCTTGAAAAGACAGTGCTCGTGTAGTGGAAGTGCGGCACAGCAGCCGCCTGTCTGACGTGCGGGATATGCCTCTACAGCGTAGTTGTCGGCGGCGATCGCAGCGATGCCTGCATCGGTGATCCACTGCAGCAGCCGTTCGTCTCTGCCGTCCAGAACACAGCCCGTCTGCTCAACCGCATCGTGGGTCGGATTCTTGCCCATCTCCAGCAGCGCCTGGGCAAACCCTGTGTGGAAGCAAACCATATCTCCGGGTTCCACACACACTCCGTCTGCCGTCAGCACATGGGCGAGCTGCTCATAGCCGATCAATGTGCGGCCGAGACCAAAATGGGCGCGAAGGTCGATGAGCACGCCACGGCCTTGCACCGCCTTCTCTGCCATGTTCTGTATCCCAAGGGCATGCGCTGCAGATGTACTTGAAGCGCCTGCGCCTTGCGCTCCAGCGTCTGATGACTTGGAGGGGCCTATCACCTCATGATTAGCTCGATACCCGTTGTAGTAGACCGGCTCCGGCAGGCCGTCTCCGTCCGCATCGAACATGGATCCCACGTGGGCCAGGCCGTCCCACTGGGTCGAGTACTGCAAGTGAAGAATCGCTAGATCATCGCTGACGACGTCAGTACGGCCCTCGATCAGTTCGGAAAAGCGGAAATTGAAGTTGACGCGCCCCTGCCTCAGGGTCGGGCGCAACACGGGGGGATGCCTGTTCGGGTTCAAGACATTCCCACCTGGGTAGTCAAGGGGAAGACTCAGGCAAAAGGAGGAGCCATCCTGCACCTCTGCTACTGCTTGCCGGACCTTGTCGGGGGTGAGCAGGTTCAATCGTCCCAACTGATCGTCGGGGCCGAAGTCGCCCCAGGTAGAGCCTAGTGGGCGTTGAGACCAACGTGGTAAAGAGCCTGACATGACAATCCCCCGAAAAAGATACTGAGTAGTATGTTTTGCTGGTGGCGTGCTGTCAACTGGGAATGTGTCAGTTGGCCAAAGGAGGTTTCATCAGTGCGGCTACAAGGAAATCCACGAGACGGCGAACCTTGAGAGGCAGCTGTTTGCGCGTGGGATAGACGGCGAATATTCCAAGTTCTACACCCTGGAACTCCGGCATCAACTCCACCAATGCTCCGCTACGCAAGTCTTCGTAGATCAAGAAGTCCGGTTGTTGATTCATCAGCACAACACAGACAGATCGGGCCTTTGAGAATTGGGCATGGCTGCGAGCATTTCTGCGGGCTGATCCAGCACGATCTGCTCAGTGCGAGAACCCTCCACTGTAGTGGCCTCTGGATGTTGCTTGCGAATGGACTCTTCGGTGGCCATGTGCCGGGTGTTGAACCACTTGCCCGCAGAAGACTGGACCCGCCAGCGGTAGTGGATCTCGACCTTCATATCTCCACCTTCATCCCAGCCGTACTTCAAAGTAAGCCCCATCCCCCTCCCCCAGATCCCGAAACCCCGCCTGCTTGGCCGCAGTGCTGGCCTTACCCCAGGCCTTGAGCAAGGTGAGGTCTCCGGGGGACACCACCTCCGGGGGCGACTCCTCCAGGTTGTTCAGCGTGTCCAGGGCTGCTGCCACTTGTTCAGGGCCGCCCAACTGCTTTTCCAATGCCTTGGCGTAGCGGGTCTCTGCCGCAATGCGCTCCTTGGCAGGCAGTTCTTCAGGGTAGTCGCGCAGGCTGACGGTGTAGGTGGATTCGATGGTTTCCATGAGGCTTCTCCGGGGTGTTGATGTACTGTATGAATATACAGTTTTCTTCAGAAAAGTACATGTCAGAAAGAACCCTTGGGAAGGGTTTGTGGAGAGCGGTTGTAGTTTGTTGATTGTTTTCAATACTGGAATAGTCAATTTGCGACTGAGTAGTTTTTCTCTGAACACCATCGGCGTACAGTTCAACCCATCGATGAGCCGAACCCGCAAGGCGACTCACCGAACCCGGTTCAAGAATGGTTTTTGTCCCGGCTTTTGAGACGCTTTTTTATCCAAGGATTTGCATCATGAACAAGACCGCTCGTTTCCTCTCCATCGCTGCTGTTACTGCTTTCACCGCCTTTGGTGCCCAGGCTGATGAAGCCGATGGTTCGCAATTCGCTCTGAAGTTTGAAACCAACCGCACCCGCGCTGAAGTGCAGGCCGAAGCCGCTACCGTGGCCCAGACCCGCAGCCAAGAACCTGCTGGTTCCCGTGTGGTGACGTATTCGTCCACGGCTGACCGCGCTGCGGTGCGTGCCCAGGCTGCTGAAGCTCTGCGTTTGGGCAAGATTCCCCACGGCGAATTCAGCGCCATGTAATTGACGCAGTTGCGGGACTTCCCATGGTGGTGGCACTTCGCGCGGTGCGGGTGCTGCTGCCATGGGAGGTGTGTTGAAGACACCCGCAATGACCCAAGCAAACTGGGCTCCCAATGGGAGCCCTTTTTGTATTGGAGGAGCGCGTTGCAAGCAGCTGTAAATCCCTGCGGGTTCTGAGCATTCAGCTCCGATACCGGGTTGGAAGGATGCTCCAATCGGGCTCCATTTTTTGCTCAGTCCATTCTTGTGAACCGATTGTTTTCCTGGCCGCGCCGTGTGCGCATTGCCACCGCACTGGTCCTGTCTCTGGCCAGTGTCAGTCCGAATCTCTCCTGGGCGCGCTCACCGCAGTTCGACAGTGCAGCGCTGCTCACACCGCAGCCGACCAGCTTTGCGCAGTGCCCTCAGTTCTTTGCCAATGGGACGCCGCCTGCCATCAGACCCCGGCCTCAGCTTCGCGAGCTTTGCTACGAGGCCTTTGCGGTGCTGCACAGCGGGACGACCCGGACGCCGGTGTTTGTGGCGCAGCGCCTGAACCGCCAGAGTGTTGAAGATGCCGATGAGAAGCGGGCCAAGCGGTTCTTTGCCGATGCGCGTCTTCCGAGTGGCGAGCGGGCAGAACTGGAGGACTACAAGAACTCTGGGTACAGCCGGGGGCACATGGCGCCTGCGGGGGACATGCCCACCCCAACGGCGATGGCCCAGAGCTTCAGCCTGGCCAACATGGTTCCGCAGGACATCCAGCACAACGGGGGTGCCTGGAACAAGATCGAGCAGGACACCCGGCGCTATGCGCGAAGGGCCAAAGGGGATGTGTTTGTGATCACCGGGCCAGTGTTCACGGACAGTGGTCCGCGCATTGGAGGCAATGGGGTGAAGGTGCCCACCTATCTGTACAAGCTGGTCTATGACGCCACGGACAAGCGGGCGTGGGCGCACTGGCAAGAGAACCGCGAGGGGGAGACGGCGAGTCGGCCGATCAGTTATCAGGAGCTGTTGAAGAGGACGGGGGTGGAGTTTTTGCCGAGAAGTGCACTGCAGCATTGAGCCTTCGCAAGCTACGTGTCAGCGGGGGCGTATAAACCGGCACTTTCAACTTCTTTGCATTGTGAGCCTCCATGAACCGTGCCGACCTCGTTGCCATCCTCGCCGCCAAGAATGATCTGTCCAAGGTCGCAGCCAATGCTGTGCTGGACACCCTGATCGACACCATCCAGACCGCTGTGAAGAAAGGCGATGCCGTTCAGTTGGTAGGTTTTGGGACCTTCAAGTCCGCCAAGCGTGCGGCGCGTACGGGCAAGAACCCATCGACAGGCGCAGCGTTGAAGATCCCTGCGAGCACGGTACCTAAGTTTGTGGCGGGTGCGAAGTTCAAGGCAGTGGTGGATCCCAAGGCTGCAAAGCGCAAGGCGGACAAGGCTGCGAAGTAAATACAGCGCTGTCGGTCAAAGCCTGAACAAAAACCGCCACGGGTCTAGGCCTCTGGCGGTTTTTTCGCGGGGCAAGAGGGCACCGTTCGGTCGCTCAGCGCTTGATCCCTAAGCGCTCGATAAGCGGGGAAAGTTACCATTGGGTATATGAATACGTTTTCCAATGCATTTCGCGCCGAAGTTGTTCGCATGGCGCGCAAGGAGCTCAAGCCTGAACTTCAGGGTATGCGCAAAGCGATCACCAGCCACCGTTCGGAGATTGCCGCTTTAAAGCGGGAAGTGAAGGGCCTCACCTCGCAGCTGAAGACAGCCCAACGGCAGACCAAGGTGGCAAGAGCAGTTTCTCCCTCCGATCAAACCAAAGTTTCGAACCGGTCCGGGAATGACGATTTCGTGTTCTCACCAGAGTTGTTGGCGCAGATGCGTCATGCACTCGGAGCGACGCAGATCGAAATGGCATCGCTGCTGGCCGTATCTCCACTGTCGTACTCAAGGTGGGAGAAGGGGCAGGCCCACCCTCGTGCCAAGCAGCTGGCGAAGATTGAAGAGGTGGTGAGGATGGGGGCTGCAAAGGCCGGGAAGAAGATCCGCCAGGGGGCGAAGGTCTGAGTTCAAGCAGCGCTGCAACGGGCGAAGGGTTCACCGCATAGGCTGCTCTTCGGAAGTACTGCAATTGGGCTTTGAATTGAATGATGGTCCTCGTTTGCATATCGCGTGGCTGTACATGCGGCGGCCAATCAAGACCAGCCAAAGGGGTAGTTGTCAGCCGGATCTGTCTGTTCCCAGGCTGGAGTGGAGCCCTCGGGGGGAGTCACAACTAGCCGTTGTTCCTGAAAATTCGGACTGATCGCGAAAGTCACACATCGTTCCGCGCTATCCTAAACAGGCGAGTCCCCTCCACACACACCAGCATGAGTACCTACAAAGAACTTCTCGAACAAAAAGACGCACTGGATCAGCAGATTGCCCTGGCGCGCAAGACAGAAGCCAAACAAGCGCTCGATACTGTTCACAGCATGATCGCGGAGTTCGGATTCACTGCGCAACAGGTCTTTCCGTGGAAGTCAGTGGTCAAGAAGGTGGAGGCTAAGTACAGGGATCCGAAAACGGGTGTGAGTTGGAGCGGCAGGGGAAGAGCGCCTAAATGGATCGAAGGGAAGAATCGCGAAGATTTTGCGGTTTGATCTGACGCTTGGAACGTTTGTTGTGCCACTCATCTTCAACGTAGTTGTGCTTGCCTAGCTTTCGTCAGCGCCAACATAGATGCTGAAGTCAGCTTACGTAGGCGTGCCCGAGATCAATGCCGCGCCGTGCCGTGAGCAGCGCATACAGCAAGCCCGCAATGACAGCGCCCGAGGCCATCGCCAATAGTCCGGGTAGATGCCGTGTCGCGTCAATGAACACAGGCATGGGCGCCACTGCATCGACGGTGCGCACCGCGGCCACCATACCCACGCCAGCCGCCGCCGCCAGCAGCGGGCTGCGCCAAACAGGCCATCGCCGGGCCAGTAGAAGTGCCGTGGGCAGCGCCAGAAGCCAGCCAGCGGCAAGGATGCCGGCATAAACAGGTGCGAAGCTGATCAAATCTTGCCAAGTCGCGCTGGCTCGCTCGGTGGCTGGAATGTCTACACCCAGATCCACCAGCGCCTGAAGATTCCATTGCGTTTGGACAACAGACCCCCACGCCGCAGCCAACAGCCAAGCCAGCAACAGCGGCGCAAGATGCCGTATCCAGCGGGGGGATGTGGAAGTGTTCGTGGTGCGCAAACTCATAATGCTCATTATGAAATACGTGTTTGCATTCCTGGTGGGTGTACTGGCCTTGGCCACGTCGGTTCAGGCTGCAGGCTACCGGGTGGAGACGGTGGCCACCGGGCTCGTGCACCCCTGGTCGCTGGCATTCCTGCCTGGCGGCCGCATGCTGGTGACCGAGCGCCCGGGCCGGTTGCGCCTGATTGAGCCAGGGCCTGATGGCCGCCCCCAGTTGCGCGCTGAGCCGGTGGCCGGCGTGCCTCCGGTTCTGGCACGAGGGCAGGCCGGTTTGTTCGATGTGGTGTTGGATCCGGATTTCGTGAACAACGGCAGGTTGCTGTTGTCATTGGCTCATGGCAAACCGGAGGCCAACCATTTGCGCTTGGTGAGCGCCAAGTTCGATGGCCGTCAGCTGCTCGAAGTGCGCCCCATATTCACCTCCCAACCGGCCAAGACAGACACTCAGCATTTCGGTGGTCGCATGGCCTGGATGTCCGATGGAACCCTGCTGTTCGGCATGGGCGACGGCAATCTGGAGCGCACAGACGCGCAAAGAGTGCACACCCATCTTGGGAAGCTGCTGCGCATCAAATCGGACGGCAGTGTGCCGGATGACAACCCCTTCGTGAAGCGCACAGGGGCCCTACCGGAGATCTATTCCCTCGGACATCGCCACCCGCAAGGGGTGGCAATGGTCGACGGTGTGCCGTATGCCCACGAGCATGGCGCACGGGGAGGCGATGAACTGAACCGCATTGAGCCTGGTGCCAACTACGGCTGGCCTATCACCACGGGTGGCATCGACTACACCTACTCACGCATCACGCCCTATCGGACCCTGCCAGGCATCCTGCCACCGCTTGTGGAATGGACGCCATCCATCGCACCGGCTGGGCTGGCCTGGTATGACGGGTCGATGTTTCCCGAATGGCGTGGCAGTTTCTTTGTCGCGGCGCTGGTTGAACGGAGTGTGCGGCGAGTGCCCATGGTCAAGGGGGTACCGGGGCCACAGGAGGTGCTGTTTCAGGAGATTGGTGAACGAATCCGCGACGTGCGCACCGGGCCTGACGGTGCGATTTACCTGCTGACGGACAGTCCCAATGGGCGAGTGCTGAGGGTGGTTCCGGCAACTCCATGAACGGCTATCTGACTTCGAACGACTCAGTGGGTGTTGCTGGGGGGATTTCCCAGTCGTCTGCGCATACTTACCGTTGAACGACGGTTTCAGGCTGGTTGCAGTCATACGCGGCCCGCAAACAAATGAGCACTATCAGCCTCTTGCAGTCATCGGAGCGTTTAGGGGCTGCTCGGACCGCAAGAACTTCTAGAAAAGCCAAAGAAAAAGAGCGCTCAAACTGAGCGCTCTTTTTTATATAGCAACAAGCCCAAACAGCGCTGCGGTTTGCTTCGTATTTCGAGGTCGTCTTTACCCGTCGAGTTCGAGTTTACGACTTTACCGTTACAAATGACCACCCCGCAAACCCGCATGAATGCGGGAGGCTTGTTTACGACTTTATTTGCGTGTTTACGACTTTAATTACCCAGAATACTTTCGAATCGATCCTCAATCTACTCACTCCACAGTCACGCTCTTCGCCAAATTCCTGGGCTTGTCCACATCTGTTCCCCTCGCACACGCCGTGTGATACGCCAGCAGCTGCAGCGGCACCACGTGCAGCAGTGGGCTTAAGGGGCCGTAGTGTTCGGGCATGCGGATGACGTGGATGCCTTCGCTGCTTTCAATGTGCGTGTCGGCGTCGGCCAGCACATACAGCACGCCCGCGCGCGCGCGCACTTCCTGCATGTTGCTTTTGAGCTTTTCCAGCAGTGTGTCGTTGGGCGCCACGGTGACCACCGGCATGGCGCTGGTGACCAAGGCCAGGGGGCCGTGCTTCAGCTCTCCAGCCGGGTAGGCCTCGGCGTGGATGTAGCTGATTTCCTTGAGTTTGAGGGCGCCTTCCAGAGCAATCGGGTAGTGCAGGCCACGGCCCAGAAAGAGTGCGTTTTCCATGCGCGCAAAGTCTTCAGCCCAGCTGATGATTTGCGGCTCCAGCGCCAGCACGGCCTGCAGGGCCACGGGCAGGTGGCGCATGGTTTTGAGGTGGGCGGCTTCCTGCTCTTCGCTCAGTCGGCCTTTCGATTGAGCCAGGGCCAGTGTCAGCAAGAACAGGCCTGCCAGCTGCGTGGTGAACGCCTTGGTGCTGGCCACGCCAATCTCGACCCCGGCGCGGGTGATGTACGCCAGCTTGCATTCGCGCACCATGGCGCTGGTGGCCACGTTGCAGATGGTGAGGGTGTGCTGCATGCCCAAGGACTGCGCGTGGCGCAACGCGGCCAGGGTGTCAGCGGTCTCGCCAGACTGGCTGATGGTGACAACCAGCGTGCGTGGGTTGGGCACGCTGGTGCGGTAGCGGTATTCGCTGGCCACTTCGACTTGCGTGGGAATGCCCGCGATGTCTTCGAGCCAGTATTTGGCGGTGCAGCCGCTGTAGTAGCTGGTGCCGCAGGCCAGGATGAGGACGTTGTCGATTTCCTTGAACACGCGCCACGCCGCAGCACCGGGTTCGCCATGCTGGCCTGCGCCGTCAAACAGCTCGGGAACGATGCCTTCGACGCCTTCCAGCGTGTCTGCAATGGCACGGGGCTGCTCAAAGATTTCCTTTTGCATGTAGTGGCGGTACGGCCCCAGTTCGGCTGCGCCGCTGTGGGCCAGCACGGTGCGCACGGGGCGCTGTTCCGGCGTGAGCGCCTGGCGTGCGCTCTGGCCTTTGGCCACGATCCAGTAGCGGCCCAGTTGCAGGTCCACGAGGTCGCCTTCTTCCAGGTACACGATCTGGTCCGTGACGCCCGCCAGGGCCATGGCGTCGCTGGCCAGAAAATGTTCTGAGCCGTCTTTGCCGACACCCAGAATCAGCGGTGACCCAGCCCGTGCGCCCACCACGCGGTGGGGTTCGTCCTTGTGCATCACGGCAATGGCATAGGCACCATGCAGTTCGGCCACCGTGGCCTGCACCGCGTCGAACAGGTCGCCGCTGTAGTGGCTGTCCACCAGGTGGGCGATGACCTCGGTGTCGGTCTGGCTCACAAACACATAGCCGCGCGCCTGCAGTGCCTTGCGCAGCTCTTCGTGGTTTTCAATGATTCCGTTGTGCACCAGGGCCACGCGGCCCGCAGCCTGCGCGTGGGCGTCGTCGCCCGTGCCATGGCTGAAATGCGGATGGGCGTTGTGCACGGCGGGTGCGCCGTGCGTGGCCCAGCGGGTGTGGGCGATGCCGGTGGCGCCGTCGATGTGTTCGGTGGTCACCTGCTCCAGCAGCTCGGCCACGCGGGCGGTGCTGCGGGCGCGCTGCAAGCCAGCGGGGCGCGTGGCATCCAGGCTGGAGGCGTGCACGGCGACGCCGCAGGAGTCATACCCCCGGTATTCGAGCCGCTGCAGGCCCTGAACGAGGATGGGAACGATGTTGCGCGCAGAAACTGCGCCGACGATGCCGCACATGGTGGTTGCCTTGGGGTTGAAAGCGATGGCGCGATGGTAGGCAGCCGCGAGAAAAATTATTGATTGATATTTATATATTTTTGAACTTAAATTTCACCACCAGCTGAACGTGAAATATTCGATCAAATTAATCATAAAAATGGAATCAATCACCCTCGACAACACCGACCTGCAACTGCTCAACCTCTTGCAAACCGACGCCGCGCAGAGCAATCAGTCATTGGCCGAGCAGGTGCATGTCTCGCCGCCCACCTGCCTGCGGCGGGTCAAACGCCTGCAAGACGCCGGGTTGATCGAGCGCCAAGTCGCCATCCTGCAGCCCGACCGGCTGGCCGCCCTCCAGGGCCACGGGCTGGCCTGCATCGTGGAGGTGTCGCTCGACCGCCAGGGCGCCGAGCATCTCGATGCGTTTGAAGGCCGCGCCGTGGCCGACAACGCCGTGCAGCAATGCTGGCGCGTGTCGCCCGGGCCCGACTTTGTGCTGGTGGTGCACACCCGAGACATGCCCGGCTACCTGGCGCTGTCGCAGCGCCTGTTCACGGGCGATGCCAACGTACGCAATGTGAAGGCTTTTTTTGCCACCCGACGGGCAAAATTTGACACCAAAGTGCTTATAGAGGCCCGCCAAGCTTGAATCGCAGTAACCACCGCGACCCCAAGCCATCGGCATAGCGCACTAGCCCATTTGGCGAATCAGGACGTCCGACAGGCGGCGAACCGCGGTGTCACGGACCACGATGAGGGGCCAATCCTTTGTAGGAACGCTTTGACACCGCACCGAGAGTACATTTGAGCAATGCGTGTCTGGATTGCCCTGATCATCGCTCTGTCGTTTTGCCTACAGAGTTGGGCAACGACGTGGGTGCAAGCCGCTCCCTGTCCGATGGAGCCTCAGATGCACTCGACGATGGCTCAGACCGCAGACTCCGCGACTGACAACCAAGCAGACGTTTCGGCATCAGACTGCTGCAACGAAATGGACATGTATTTACTGACCGGGCAGGCTTGCAAGACAGGCCAAGATTGCCAGGCCACGTTCGCCGCCATGCTGCAGCCAATGGACAAGCAACGCGCAGTGTCCTTGTCCCAATCTGTCCCTGCTCTATTCGGCCCCGCCGTGGCGCACCCTGTTGCGGTCGCCGTCTGGCGCCCGCCCACCACCAACTGAACCCCTGTGAATCGGGCCGATGCAGCGTATGCGCTGCATCGGATGCTGTATCGGCCGCTGCGCCGGTGCGCTGTCTCTGGAGTGGCTTCATGTTTTCTTTGGTCGCGCCCGCTGTGGGCATTTTGGTTGTTGGTCTGATGAGCGCATCGATGGCGCACGCCCAGGCAGCACACTCGCTGGATAGCACTTCGGTCCTCCATGCGGCAACTTTGGGATTGGCTGACGCAATGCGTGTAGCCGAGCAGCGGTCGCAAGGCTTGCGGGCACAAGACCTGATGTCGGATGCCGCTCGCGAGCGCGCAGTAGCGGCAGGGCAACGACCGGATCCGGAGTTGAAGCTGGGGTTGGATAACCTAACCGTACAAGGCGGTGCGAGCCAAAGGATGATGCGGGAGTCGAGCACAGAACGCAGCATTGGTATCTCTCAGACCTTGACTGGCTCCGCAAAATTGAATGCCCGGCGAGAACGGTTCGAACAAGAAGCGCTGCTCGCGGCGAGCGAACGTGAACTCGTCAGAAGCAACCTACGGCGCGACGCTGCACTGGCGTGGTGGGCGGTTCGCGCAGAAATCCAGCGGCTGGAAGTTTTGCAAGCGCAGAGAGACGAGGCCACGCTCACGGAGGCCACAGCCGAAGCCGCGTATCGGGCAGGTCGCGGGCCGCAAGTCGATGTGTTCACCGCGCGCAGCGCCATCGTCAATTTAGAAGACCGACAACTGGTGACACAAACCCGGCTAGCCACAGCACGCACTACGCTCAAACGCTGGACGGGAATCAACGGCGACGCTGCATTGGGCGAGCCGCCGTCGCTCCACCGGCCGCCGCTGAGCGAGCAAGCATCTGCGTGGCAAGCGTCAGACCCAGAACTTCTGAAGGCTGCCGCGCGTGAGTCGGCTGCACTCGCCATGGCTGCGTTGGCCAAAGAAGAACGGTCGGCCGACTGGACGGTAGACCTGCGCTATTCGCAGATGGGCTCCCGCTCCGACGACAAGATCATGCTCGGATTTTCGATACCACTGCGCTGGGACGCAACCAACCGGCAAGACCGTGAAGTGTCGGCTCGCCTGGCGGAGCTTGAACAAGCCAAGGCTGAGACTGAGGAAATTCGGCGCTCTCGCCTGGCCGATGTAGAGCGCTGGCAGCAGGGCTGGCGCCTGGGGCTGCAACGCCTTCGTTTGCTGGACACACAGGCCTTGCCGTTGCAGAAATCGCGGGCACAGGCGGCACTCGGCGCCTACCGGGCCGGCAACGGCTCGCTGCAATCGGTGCTGGAAGCCCGCCAGGCCGAACTGTCGCTGCAACTCGAACGCCTGCAAATCGAACTGGACACCGCCTCCGACTGGACGCGCCTGGACGCACTCAACCCATCCCGCGAGGTTTCCCCATGACCTGGACATTTCAGAAAAAGGCCGTGGTGGCCACACTGGCAATCATCACGGTGGGCGCTATCGGCGCAGGCGCATGGTGGCTGGGCATGACACAGGGTATGGCCATGATGGCAGCGCCCACGGCGGTGGCCCAGGCCTCGTCAGACCCCGGCCAGTGGAGCATTCCGCAAGGAGAAGAGGCCACCCGCCGCCACATCCGCGATGGCATCAAGGCGGGCGACATGGACCCAGTCACCGGGCGCGCAGTGCTCAACTACCATGACCCGATGGTGCCGGGCAAGAACTTCGACGCACCCGCTAAATCGCCCTTCATGGACATGATGCTGGTGCCGCGCTATGCGGGCAGCGATGCCGCTGACAACAGCAGCGTGACCGTGAGCCCGCGCATTCAGCAGAACCTTGGCCTGCGCACCGCCGTCGTCACCGAGGGCGCGTTGGCCAGCGAGGTCAATGCGATCGGCGCTGTGGTGTGGAACGAGCGCGACCAAGTGTTGCTGCAGGCACGCGCCACGGGATTCGTAGAAAAACTTTATGTGCGGGCACAGCTCGATCGCGTCGCCAAAGGCGCACCGGTGGCAGAGATTTATGTGCCGGACTGGATCGCCGCGCAAGAAGAATACCTGGCCCTCAACCGCATGCAGGGCAACGATTTGGCACCGCTGCGCGATGCGGCGCGCCAGCGCATGCAATTGGCGGGCATGAACAGCGCGCAGGTGGATGCCGTGGTCAAAAGCGGCCAACTGCAGCCGCGCTTCACGCTGCGCTCACCCATCGCCGGTACCGTGACCGAGCTGATGCTGCGCGAGGGAGCCACCGTGATGTCTGGCGCTACGCTCATGCGAGTGCAAGGCACGGCCACGGTGTGGGCCGAGGGTGAAGTGCCCGAGAGTCAGGCGGCGTTGATACAGCCCGGCGCCGCCGTCATCGCCACCAGTGCAATGGCGCCGGGCGACACCATTGAAGGCCGGGTTCAGATGCTGCTGCCCCAAATCAACACCAGCACCCGCACGATCAAGGCGCGGATGGAGCTCCAAAACCCAGGCGGGCGCTTGGTGCCGGGCATGCTGGTGCAAATGCGCTTTCCTCAATCAGCCGCAAAAAACACCCTGCTTGTGCCGAGCGATGCGGTGATCCACACCGGGCGGCGCAGCGTGGTGATGCTGGCCGAAGAAGGGGGGCGGTTCCGCCCGGTAGAGGTCAAAACCGGGCAAGAGTCTGGCGGTCAGACCGAGATCGTGACGGGGTTGAAGGCCGGCCAGACCGTAGTGCGCTCCGGCAATTTTCTGATCGATTCCGAGGCCAGTTTGCGCGGACTGGAGAGCAAGCTCAACCCCGCACCGACAGCGCCCACTGCCACGACGTACCGCACTGGCGCAGTGATCGACGAGCTCACGAGCGACACCGTCACGCTCACGCACCCGCCCATCCCCGAACTCAAGTGGCCAGAGATGCAGATGGACTTTCAGCTGCCCGCGCGTGACCAGCAGCCGCGCTCGCTCGCCAAAGGCGACCAGGTACAAATTGAGTTCCGCATGCAAGACGGCGATGTGCCCCAGATCACGCGCATACAGGTCGTCGCTCCGGAGCCCGCCAAATGATTGCGCGGCTGATCCACTGGAGCATTGCCAACCGCTTTCTGGTGCTGCTGGCCAGCGCCATGATCACGGTGTGGGGCGTGGTGTCGATGTTGCGAACGCCGCTGGACGCCTTGCCCGACCTCTCTGACACGCAGGTCATCATCCGCACGAGTTGGGCCGGGCAGGCGCCGCAGATCGTTGAAAACCAGGTGACCTATCCGCTCACCACCACCATGCTGTCGGTGCCGGGCACCAAGGCGGTGCGCGGCTTTTCGATGTTTGGCGACAGCTTTGTGTATGTGCTGTTTGACGATGGCGTAGACCTGTATTGGGCGCGCTCGCGGGTGCTGGAATACCTGAACCAGGTGCAGTCGCGCTTGCCTGCCGGTGCGTTGTCATCGATTGGTCCCGATGCCACGGGGGTCGGCTGGATTTACCAATACGCGCTGGTCGACCGAACCGGTCAGCAAGACCTGGCGCAGCTGCGCTCGCTGCAAGACTGGTTCCTGCGGTTTGAACTCAAAGCCGTGCCCAATGTCGCCGAGGTCGCGAGCGTGGGGGGGATGGTGCGCCAGTACCAGATCGTTCTCAACCCCGACAAACTCGCCGCCTACGGCGTCACGCAACGCATGGTGAGTGAGGCGCTGGCACGCGGTAACCAAGAGGCTGGCGGGTCGGTGGTGGAACTCGGCGAGGCCGAGTACGCGGTGCGCGCCAACGGCTACCTCACCTCGCTGGACGACTTTCGCGCTGTGCCGTTGATGAGCACCGCCGCAGGGGTGTTAGTCACGCTGGGCGACGTTGCCCGGGTGCAACTCGGCCCCGAGATGCGGCGCGGCATTGGCGAGCTCAATGGCGAGGGCGAGGCCACGGGGGGCGTGGTCGTGATGCGCTCCGGCAAAAACGCGCTGGAGACGATTCGCGCTGTCAAAGCCAAGCTGGCCGAATTGCAGAAGGGACTGCCCAGGGGGGTCGAGATCGTGCCGGTGTATGACCGCTCCGGGCTGATCGAGCGCTCGGTCGACAACCTGGGCTTCAAGCTGCTGGAGGAGTTTTTGGTGGTGGCACTGGTGTGCGCAGCGTTCCTGTTTCACCTGCGCAGCGCGCTGGTCGCCATTGTCTCGCTGCCACTGGGCATTTTGATGGCCTTCATCGTGATGCAGCAGCAGGGGGTGAATGCCAACATCATGTCGCTGGGCGGAATCGCCATTGCCATTGGGGCCATGGTAGATGCCGCCGTAGTGATGATCGAAAACGCGCACAAACACCTAGAGCGGTGGGACCACGAGCACCCCGGCCAAACGCTGACGGGCGAGCCCCGCTGGCGCGTGGTGGGGGAGGCGGCGGCGGAGGTCGGGCCTGCGCTGTTCTTCTCGCTGCTCATCATCACCTTGAGCTTTATTCCGGTGTTCACCCTGGAGGCCCAAGAGGGCCGCTTGTTTGCGCCGCTGGCGTACACCAAAACCTACGCCATGGCCGCCGCCGCCGGGCTTGCGATCACGCTGATCCCCGTGCTGATGGGCTACCTGATCCGCGGGCGCATCCCGGTAGAAGAAGCCAACCCGCTCAACCGTGCACTGATTGCGGTCTATCGCCCCCTGCTCAACGGCGTGCTCAAGGCGCCGCGAGTCACGCTGCTGGCGGCTGCCCTGCTGCTGGGCGCCAGCGCTTGGCCCTTGATGCATGTCGGCAGCGAGTTCATGCCGCCGCTGGACGAAGGCGACTTGCTGTACATGCCCACGGCACTGCCAGGATTGTCGGCCGGCAAGGCGGCGGAACTGCTGCAGCAGACCGACCGACTGATCAAAACGGTGCCCGAGGTGTTGAGCGTGTACGGCAAAGCGGGCCGGGCCGACACCGCCACCGACCCCGCGCCGCTTGAAATGTTCGAGACCACCATCCAGTTCAAGCCGCAAGCACAATGGCGGCCCGGTATGACGCCCGAAAAGCTGGTGGAAGAACTCGACCGTACGGTGCGGGTACCGGGCTTATCGAACATCTGGGTGCCGCCGATTCGCAACCGCATCGACATGCTGGCCACAGGCATCAAGAGCCCAGTGGGGGTGAAGGTGGCAGGGCCTGACTTGGCCACCATCGACCGCCTCACGTCGGAGATCGAAGCGGCGGTCAAACCCATCGACGGCGTAAGCAGCGCACTGGCCGAGCGGCTGACGGGCGGGCGATATATCGACGTCAACATCCGCCGAGCCGACGCTGCGCGATTCGGCCTCAACATCGCCGACGTACAAGAAGTGATCTCTGGGGCCGTGGGGGGCATGAACATCGGCGAGACGGTAGAGGGCCTGCAGCGCTACCCCATCAACCTGCGCTACCCGCGCGAACTGCGCGACTCGGTGACCCAGCTGCGGGCCCTGTCCATCGTGGCGCCCAACGGCCAGCGCCTGGTGTTGTCCGATGTGGCCGAGCTGCGCATTACCGACGGGCCACCCATGCTGCGCAGCGAAAACGCGCGCCTTGCAGGCTTTGTCTATGTCGACATTCGAGGGCGTGACCTGCGCGGCGCGGTGCTAGATATGCAGCGCGCCGTCAGCCAGCAGGTGGTCTTGCCCGCGGGGTACTCCGTGTCATGGTCCGGCCAGTTTGAGTTTTTGGAGCGCGCCAGCGCCAAGCTCAAGCTGGTGGTGCCGTTCACGTTGCTGATCATCTTTGTGCTGCTGTACCTCACGTTTCGGCGGTTCGACGAAGCCCTGCTCATCATGGCCACCCTGCCCTTTGCCTTGCTGGGCGGTATCTGGCTGCTGTGGCTGCTGGGGCACAACCTGTCGGTAGCGAGCGCGGTGGGCTTCATTGCGCTGGCGGGGGTGTCGGCTGAGTTCGGCGTGATCATGCTGCTGTACCTCAAGCAGGCGTGGCAGGCCCGGCTCGATCACGGGCACGACTCCGACGCGGATTTGCTGGACGCCATTCGCGAAGGCGCCGTGATGCGCGTGCGGCCCAAGGCCATGACGGTGGCGGTGATTGTGGGCGGCTTGCTGCCCTTGTTCTGGGGGGCGGGCACCGGCAGCGAAGTGATGCAGCGCATTGCTGCGCCGATGGTGGGCGGCATGATCAGCGCGCCGCTGCTGTCGATGTTTGTGGTGCCGGTGGTATACCGGCTGATGCGCAGGCGCCGTCGGGCGGAGGCACCGTGACCACCGGAGCGCAACACTTAACAGGAGGCGAATGCCCCATATTGCTGCGCTCTCACCGCCATCTATGAAAAATTGATTAAAACCACCTCTAGCGCTTTCCAATCAAGCGCTCTTAGCTATCAATTTTGTAGATTTAAAGCACCCGGTTTTAGAGCGGCAACAGCAAAACTTGGTCACCACACTACCTCAGCCACCATTTTTTATGCCCACTTCCCGCCGACAAATGCCCCGCCGTATTTACCCCCTGCGCATTCTGGGCATGGGACTTGGGGGCATGGTGGTGGGTGTGGTGTTGTGGGAACGCCAGGCCAGCGTCGCCGCCTGGCTGGCCATGGTGGTGCCTGCCTTCGTATGGCCCCATGTGGCCTACCTGATCACCCGGCGCAGCGCCGACCCGTACCGCGCGGAAACACGCAATTTGCTCATCGACTCCGCCATGGCCGCCAGTTTTGTGCCGCTGATGCACTTCAACCTGCTGCCCAGCGTGCTGCTGGTCACGCTGACCTTGGTGGACAAGATCAGCACCGGCATCCGCGGGTTGTGGGCGCGCTCCATTCCCGCCATGTTGGGGGGCGCCCTGGCAGGCGTGGCGCTGGCGGGCCTGCACTGGGCACCCGATACGTCCATGCGCGTCATCATGGCCTGCCTGCCGGTGATGGCGCTGCACACCATTTCAGTCAGCGTCGTCAGCTACCAGCTGATCCGCAAGACCGCCCACCAGAACCAGCTGCTGGACGAACTGCGTCGCGTGGATGCACTCACCGGACTGTTCGGGCGCGGCCACTGGCAAGAGCAGGCCGAAGCCGCACTGCGCCGCCACCACACCAGCGACGAGCCAGCCTGCATGTTGATGCTGGACATCGACCATTTCAAGGAAATCAACGACACCCACGGCCACACCGTGGGCGACGAAGTGCTCCGCGCGCTAGCCCATGTAGTGCGCGGCAACGTGCGCGCGGGCGACTGCGCTGGGCGCTATGGCGGCGATGAGTTTGCAATCATCCTGCCGGGCATGCAGACCAAGGACGCCCTGGCCATAGCCCACCGCATCCGCGAACAGACCGAGGGCGTGCGCCTGCGCAGCCTTCCAAGTGTGCGCTTCACCAGCAGCATCGGCGTGGCGCCTGCCGACCACCGCCACAACAACCTGCGCGCCTGGATCGATGCAGCCGACGCGGCGTTGTATGCCGCCAAACATGGCGGGCGCAATCGGGTAGCGGGTTGCATGGAGCCGGGGTTGGTGCCTGCGGTCTAAGGCTGTGCTTGGAGGCCCACCGCGGCGCAGCTGCTCAATACGGATTCAAACAACCACTCCATCCCGTTCGGGCAGAGCCTGTCGAAGCCTTGCGCAGCGGGTGAAAAATCTCAGCGTGAATGGCTGGTACTTTTTTGAAAATAAAACATCACTGACTGGACGCCAAGGTACTTTCAGTTGCTGCAGCACCCGTCACGGGCCAAACCACCCGCACCGTGCAACCGCCGTCCGTCACCGCCGACGCTGTGACCTCACCGCCATGCCGCCGCACCACCGCTCTGCACAGCGCCAGCCCAGTGCCCACACCTTCAAACTCGGTCTCGCGGTGCAGGCGCTGGAACACGCCGAACAAAGTGCCCGCGCGCGCCGGGTCAAATCCCACGCCGTTGTCTTGCACCGTGAAGGCCACGTAACCCGCAGGCGCCGCATCGACCGATACGGCAATGCAGGGCTGCGCCACGGGGCGGGTGAACTTCAGGGCATTGCCCAGCAGCTGCAGCAGCAGCTCCTGCAGCATTGTCGGGTCGGCCTGCAGCGCAGGCAGGTCCGGCGCAAGGTGCCACTCCACGGTGCGCCCGGCCTCGGCAGCCGCCAGCGTGGCACGCGCCTGGGCCATCGCATGGGCCAGAGGCACGGGCTGCAGGCGCAGCGGCGCGCGGCTGGCCTGCACCAGGGCTTGCAGGCCGTCAATCATCAGCCCCATGCGGCGGGCCGACTGGTCCATGGTGGCCAAAAAACCCAGCGCCTCCTGCACGTCCGCGCCCTGCAGCACCTCGGGCGGCAAGTCGCCCAGCACCTCGCGCACCAACGTGCCGTACGACGTCACATGCCGCAGCGGCGCGCGCAGGTCGTGCGACACGGCGCGCAAGAACTCCTCCTGCGCGGCGGCCATGTCGGCCACCTGCTGCTGGCTGCGAGCCAGCTCGGCGCGCAGTTGCTGCAGTTCTTGCGGGGCGGTGTCGCCGGAGGGTGTCATGGCTTGGGTTGTTTGGCAGGTCTTGCCCAGTTGGCAATGCTGACTTGCTTGCCGCGCGCCACGCTCAGCGCGCCGGGTGCTGTGCTTTTGGTGATGGTGCTGCCACCACCGACCGTGCCACCTGCGCCGATGGTGACGGGCGCCACCAGCACGCAGTTGCTGCCGATGTGCACGTCGGCCTCGATCACGGTGCGGTGTTTGTTGGCGCCGTCGTAGTTGGCGGTGATGCTGCCGGCGCCGTAGTTCACCCGCTCGCCCACGGTGGCGTCGCCCAGATACGCCAGGTGGTTGGCCTTGGCACCGTCGGCCATCGTGGAGTTCTTCACTTCGACAAAGTTGCCGATGTGCACCTCGCGCCCCAGTTGCGCGCCGGGGCGCAGGCGGGCAAACGGGCCAATCAAGGCGCCCTCGCCCACCGTGGCGCCCAGCCTTTTCGCCATCGATGTGGGTGAAGGGGTGGATCACGGCACCCGCCGCGATGCGCGCGTTGGCGATGCAGCAGTTGGCGCCAATGCTCACGCCCTCGCCCAGCTCCACGCGGCCGGTAAAGACGCAGTTCACGTCGATCTCCACGTCCTGCCCGCACACCAGCTCGCCGCGCACGCCGGTGCGGGTGTCGTCGCGCACATCGAACCGCGCCGGGTCGGCCAGGCGCACGCCCTGCTCCATCAGCGCACGCGCCTGGCGCAACTGGTGCGCGCGTTCCAGCTCGGCCAGTTGCAAGGGGCTGTTCACGCCCGCCACCTGCAGCGCATCGGTGATGCGGTGGGCCGCCACGGGCACGCCGTCGGCCACGGCCATCGCGACGATGTCGGTCAGGTAGTACTCGCCCTGGGCGTTGTCATTGGTCAGCCGCGCCAGCCAGCCGCGCAGCAGGCGCGCGGGCACGGCCATGATGCCGCTGTAGACCTCGGTGATGGCGCGCTGGGCGTCGGTGGCGTCCTTGTGTTCGACGATGCCTTGCACCGCGCCGTCGGCGTTGCGCACGATGCGGCCGTAGCCCGTGGGGTCGGGCAGTGTCACCGTGAGCAGGGCCAGCTTGCCGCCTTCGCTGGCGGCCACCAGGGCGCGCAGCGTGTCGGCCTGGGTCAGCGGCACATCGCCCGACAGCACCACCACCGTGCCGTCGTCGCGCAAATGCGGCACGGCCTGCTGCACCGCGTGGCCCGTGCCCAGCTGGGGTTCCTGGCGCACAAACTTCAAGTCAAAAGAGGCGCTAGCGCTTGCTGCACCTGCGGTAGCTGCTTCTACTTCTGTAGCACCGTGACCGGTGATGACGATGGCGCTGCGGGCCTGCAGGTGCGCAGCCTGGTCCAGCACATGGTGCAGCAGCGGGCGCCCGGCCAGGCGCTGCAGCACTTTGGGGATGCGGCTTTTCATGCGCGTGCCTTTGCCGGCCGCCATGATGAGGATGTCGAGTGAGGTCATGAAAATGAGGGGTTGGGTGCGCAGCAAAAGCCCGGCGCGCGGGCATGGCGTGGATTATCGGCTGCAGCCCAGTCGGTACAAAACGCTACTCAAACAATAGCTACCAGCGCTTATTGCGTAAGCGCTAGAGGCCATTTTGGCCATATTTTCAGCTACCACAGGCCGCGCCTACAGCAGCGGCATCAAGCGCGGTGGTGTGTCGTAGTACTCGGCGATGCGCGCCAGCGCCCGGGTGTTCAGCAAGCGCAGCCGCCCGTTCTTCAGCTCGTGCAGGCCCAGCAGCGACAGGCGCCGAAGCGTCTTGTTGGTGTGCACCAGTGACAGCCCCAGCGCATCGGCAATGTGCTGCTGGTTGAGCGGAAACGCCACCGAGCCATCCTCCACCAGCCCGATGCGCTCCAGCCGCTGGTACAGGTGCATCAGCAGCATGGCCACCCGCTCGGTGGCATTGCGGCGGCCGGTGGTCAGCAGGTTGTCGTCCACATGGCTTTCTTCGTGGGCCGACAGCCAGGTGATGTCGTAGCCCAGCCGCGGGTGCTCGCGGAAAACATCCCACAGGCTGTCGTTCTGGAACACGCACAGCGTGCAATCGGTCAGCGCCTCGATGCCGTGGGTGGACACCTCGCCAAACTCCTGCTGCAGGCCCACCAGGTCGCCAGGCAGCAAAAAATTCAAGATCTGGCGGCGCCCGTCGCTCAGCGACTTGTAGCGAAACGCCCAGCCGGAATACACCGTGAACAGCTGGGCGTTCAGCTGGTTCTCGCGCACCAATGCGCCACCGGCCTCGACCCCTATCGTGCTGGTACGAAACCCTTCGATAAAGTCCAGCACCTCGGGCTCCACGGGCGTAAAGGCCCCGGTCTGTCGCAACCGGCAGTCGCGGCACGCAGGTGGGCACGCTTGGAGCGGGGACTGCAGGGACGTGTCATTCATGGTGGCGCAATTCTAGGGAGCCAGCGTGCGGTTGAGCACTCGCGCCTGCAGCATTTTTTCGAAGCCGCGCGGCGGCTGCGCGTATGTCTTTTGACATTGCAACAAACGCACACGCCCCCTACATTTCAGCCCACCTATGAAAATTGTTGCAGCCCTGTATGAAGTTCTTTATGTGAGCACGTTAGCCCCCGAACAACCGCTGAGCGTGGTGGCCGAAATCGCCGGACGTGCGCGGCAAGTCAACGGGGAGCTGGACATCACGGGGTTGCTGATCTTTGACGGCCAGCGGTTTTGCCAGCAACTGGAGGGACCGAGAAAAACGGTGCTCAAGCTGATTGAGCGCATTCGCAACGACCCGCGCCACGTCAACGTCGAGGTGTTGCACCACGCCCCGCTGGCGGGGCGGCGGTTTCAGAATTTCAGCCTGGCCTTCAGCACCGTGGAAGACGTCGATGCGCTGGCGCGCATGGAGCGGCTGGACGGCGACGCGGCACTGGCCGCGTTCAACACGGTGTGCAGCGAACTCGAACTCTGAGGTAGCCCCTCACCATTGCCGCGTCATTCCGCGTGGAGCCAGCGGCGCAAGATCAGCGTGGCGTTCACACCGCCAAAACCAAACCTATTGAGCATGGGATGGGTCAGCGCCATGCGCTGTGGCTGCAGCGCCACCATGTCCAACCCTTGAGCGAGCGCATCGGGTTCGTGCGGGTTCAAGGTGCCGGGCACCACCTGGTCGCGCAACGCCAAAGCCGTAAAGCTGGCGTCCACCGCGCCGGCCGCGCCCAGCAAGTGTCTCTCGATGTTCACTATTAAAAAAAGAGCTACTAGCGCTTTATGGTTAAGCGCTAGTAGCTCTTTTCACTCATATTTTGTACCCACCGGCCTACCGCAGCGGGGTCATCCCGCCGTGGCCGGTATCAGCGCCCTCAGGCGTAGCAGGATTCGCCGTGGGCGGGCATGCCATTGCCCAGCGAGGCGCGGCGCCACCAGGCCACAGGACGGGTATCGGACACGCTGAACGGCGCCCAACGGAACTGCACCGCGCGCCCGCCAATCGCTTCCACCACCACGTGCTGGCCTGCGGCCACTTGCAGCGTCTGACCACCGCACAGGAACACATCGCTGCTGCGGTCATCTGCGCCATGGCCCAGCGTGACCCAGGCCTGGCCTTCGGTCACCCGCAGTGTCATGGCGGACTTGGGGGCCAGGCTGAGCGCAACGCCGGGGGAGACGGTGCCGGGGCCACCCGCTGCCGAAACAGACACAGCGCGGGAGGGGCGGAAGAACGAAAGCGATTGAGAGGTGGTCATGATTTTCTCCGGGTTTACCCTAATAAGACGCTATGGTGCTCAGCTTGCGTCAACACGTCCAATGAAAAGCACGGCACCGATTGATGCTTTTCTGGCATGAGGTCGTCAGGCGGGCCTGCGCTGGCGTTGTGGTGCTATCCGATACATAGCAAACCGGGCCAGACCCGCGGCAAACCGCCCGCCCGCGCCCGTCACATCCACCAGGGTTGTGCCCAGGGCACGCCCACCCTGCCCCAGGGCCTGCAGCAGATCGCGCAGCGGCTGCACCACGCCACACTCCCAGTCACGCGCGGCCAAGCTGGCCCCGGGCGAAGCACCCGAAGTGGCTGAAGCCATCGCGCCCTCCCAGCGGAAGGCCACAGCCTCCACGCTGCCGGACAGGCCCCAGGCCTCCATCACCACATGCTGGCCGGGTGCAATGCGCAGTTGTTCACCTGCGTGCAGCACGTGATCGGCTGCGGCACCGGGAAGGTCGGCGCCGACGCCACCCAGAGTGACCCAGACGCGGCCCTGTGCAATCTCCAACACGCCATGGGTGTGCGGGACCAGCGACAGGGCACGGCCATTGGCCAGTTTCCAGCAACCGGCCGCAGAACGCCCAGCCTGTAGGGCTGGTGCGGATTGTTGCGATTCCAGAACGTTGCGGGGGGACATGACGGGCTCCTTGGTTTCAATGAAAAGGTGTTGCGATGGCTGGATAGTGCGCTTGCGCGTGCACACAGTCCAATGAAAACGCAGTACGCTATTCATTCCGTCAACGCATGAATCACCACTTGCAGGAACGCTGCCATGGCCTCTGCCGAATACTCCCCCGCCGTCCTTCGCACCCGCCCCGTGGCCACCGGCCACTGGCGCGCCTTTCTGGCCGTGGCACGCCACCTGAACTTTCGCGCCGCGGCCGATGAGCTGTCGCTGACCCAGTCGGCCGTCAGCCGCCAGATTCAGGCACTGGAAGAAGAAGTGGGTGTGGCGCTGTTCCTGCGCCACACGCGCGCGGTCGAGCTGACCAGCGCGGGTGCACAGCTGCAGCGCGCCGTGGCCCCGGCGCTGGAGCGCATGGACGCCGCCGTGCGCCTGGTGCGCCAGACGGCCGGGCGCCGCAGTGTGGCCATCACCACCTGGGCCAGCTTTGCGTCGATGTGGTTGATTCCGCGCATGGAGGAGTTCCAGCGCGACAACCCCGGCATCGACATCCGCATTGATGCGAGCGATGTACAGATTGATCTGGAAACGTCGGACGTGGACCTGGCCCTGCGCTACGCCATGCCCGGCGGCGCCACCCAGGGCGGCACGCGCCTGTTTGGCGAACAGCTGGCCGTGGTGGCGAGCCCCTGGCTGCTCAAAAGCGGCAAGCCGCTGCGCACACCGGCCGACGTCGCCCAGTTCACGTTGATCGAGGCGGGCGACGCACACCGCACGCACTACCTGGAGTACCTGAGCTGGCGCCGCTGGTTTGACGCGCGGGACCTGGCCAAACTGCAGCCCGAGCGCTGGCTGTACTTCAACTACGCCCACCAGATCGTGCAGGCCGCGCTGGCGGGCCAAGGCCTGGCGCTGGCACGCATGCCGCTGATCGCGGATGCGCTGGCGGCGGGAGACCTGGTGGAGGTGCTGCCCGGCCACCGCATTGATTCGCCCCTGACCTACTGGCTGGTGGTGGGGCCACGCAGCGCGCAGCGGCCGGAGATCAAGGCGTTTTGCGCCTGGCTGGAACTACAGGCCCAGGCTACGCGCGAGGCGATTGGGGATGTCCCGGACCCGGATTTGAATGACAACCTGGACGGAGCATAAGAAAAAGCGCCGGGCCTTGCGGCTTCAGCGCTTTTATTTTGATAGCTGTCAGCGCTTATTCATCAAGCGCTAGCGGCCAATTTGATCCAAGAATTAGGCCAAAGTCACCCGGGCAAACTTGCGCTTGCCCACTTGCACGACGTAGGTGCCAGCGGCCAGTTTCAGCCCTTTGTCACTGACTACAGCGCCATCCACGCGCACGCCGCCGCCGTCAATCAGGCGACCGGCCTCGCTGCCCGAGGGCGCCAGATTGGCGGCCTTGAGCAGTGCAGCAATGCCCATCGGCGCGCCGCTCAAGCTGACTTCAGGAATCTCGTCGGGCACGCCACCCTTGCTGCGGTTGATGAAATCCTGCTCGGCGGCATCGGCCGCTGAGGCGCTGTGAAAACGCGCGGTGATTTCCTTGGCCAACATCACCTTCGCATCCTTGGGGTTGCGGCCGCCTGCGATCTCGGCCTTGAGCGCGGCAATCTCCGCCAGGCTCTTGAACGACAGCAGCGTGTACCAATCCCACATCAGCGTGTCGCTGATCGACAGCACCTTGGCGAACATGGTGTTGGGCTCTTCGGCGATGCCGATGTAGTTGTTCTTGGATTTGGACATCTTGTCCACGCCATCCAAGCCCACCAGCAGCGGCATGGTGAGCACACACTGCGGCTCCTGGCCATATTCCTGCTGCAGATGGCGGCCCATCAGCAGATTGAACTTCTGGTCGGTGCCACCCAGCTCCAGATCGCTTTTGAGGGCCACCGAGTCATAGCCCTGCATCAGCGGGTACAAAAACTCGTGCACTGCGATGGACTGGCCGGTGGTGAAGCGCTTGTGGAAGTCATCGCGCTCCATCATCCGCGCCACGGTGTACCGGGAGGCCAACTGGATCATGCCGCTGGCGCCCAAGGGCTCGCTCCACTCGCTGTTGTAGCGAATCTCGGTTTTGGCCGGGTCCAGCACCATGCTGGCCTGCTTGTAATACGTCTCGGCGTTCACCTTGATCTGCTCGGGCGTGAGCGGAGGCCGGGTGCTGTTGCGGCCGGAGGGGTCACCAATCAGGCTGGTGAAGTCGCCGATCAAGAAAATCACCTGGTGGCCCAGATCTTGCAACTGCCGCATCTTGTTCAACACCACCGTGTGACCGATGTGGATGTCGGGCGCCGTAGGGTCGAGCCCCAATTTGATGCGCAGCGGCTGGCCTGTGGCCTCCGAACGTACGAGTTTTTTGATCCATTCGTCCTGCGGCAGCAGCTCTTGCACGCCGCGCAGCGAGATTTCAAGGGCCCGTCCTACACCATCAGAGACCGGGGTTGTTGTAACAGCAGATTGATTCATAAGGGTTTTTTTGGATGTCTAGACAGCATGCGCCGCTATACTTCAGCCCACATTGCAGAAGCGGATTCTAGTGGGCCCGCTGTTTCGACTTGTTTTTCACGCTGTCGAATGGCTGCAGCCTGACAGTCTGTGCTCCTTGCCTTGCCCCGTACTTGCACCGGGGAAGTGTCATGGATTCACACTCACCCTGGGGATAGACCATTGATTCACGGCTTGACCACCGCCAGCTCGGCATTGCTTGACCGGCTGTCCCGCACGATCCAACAACACCCTAAACGCATCACCACCGCGGTAGCAGCTATCTTGCTGACCGGCGGAGGCGGCGCATTTGCCGTAGCATCGCTGGCCCCTGACGCTGCCGAGCTGCCTGTGCGCATGGTCAGCTACCCGGTGGAGTCGCTGGCAGAAAACCTGGTCTTGGGCCAGTTGGAAGCCCCTGGTTTCTCGCTGTACCGCTCCGAGCAGGTGCGCACCAGTGACACCCCCGAATCGCTGCTCCAGCGCCTGGGCGTGGCCGACCCGGCAGCCGCCGCATTTTTGCGCAGTGACAGTCCTGTACGCCAAAACGTGCTCGGCCGCACCGGCCGCGTCGTCTCGGCAGAGACCACGGACGACCACCGCCTGGTCCGTATGACCGTACGCTGGGTGCCCGACGACAGTGGCAACTTTCGCCGCCTGATCGTTGAGCGCACGGGCGACAAGTTCGCCACACGCATCGAAACGGCCAAGATGACGACCAGCAGCCGCCTGTCGGGCGGCATCATCAACAGTTCGCTGTTTGCGGCAACGGACGCGGCCAACATTCCGGATGCAGTGGCCGTGCAAGTGGCCGAACTTTTCTCGGGCAACATCGACTTCCGGCGTGCGCTGCGCAAGGGCGATCGATTCTCGGTGGTGTACGAAACGCTGGAAGCCGACGGCGAACCTTTGAGCTCCGGCCGCGTGCTGAGCGCAGAGTTTGTCAACAACGGCAAAGCCCATGAAGCGGTATGGTTCCAGGAGCCCGGCGCAACCAAGGGCGCCTACTACACGCTGGCGGGCGAAAGCATGCGCCGCGCGTACCTGGCCTCTCCCGTTGAGTTCTCTCGCGTGAGCAGTGGCTTCTCGATGCGCATGCATCCCATCCTGAAGACGTGGCGCGCCCACCTGGGCACCGACTTTGCAGCCCCCACCGGCACGGCCGTGCGCACTGTGGGTGATGGCACCGTGGAGTTTGCGGGCGTGCAAAACGGCTACGGCAATGTGGTGTTCGTCAAGCACCGCAACCAGCACGTGACGGTGTACGCCCACCTGAGCCGCATTGATGTGCGCCAAGGCCAGTCCATAGAACAAGGCCAGACCCTGGGCGCCGTGGGCTCCACAGGCTGGGCTACCGGCCCCCACCTGCACTTCGAGTTCCGGGTCAACGGCCAGCACCAGGACCCCATGACCATCGTCGCGCAAAGTGATGCCGCAGCGCCGGTGTCCGCTGCAGGCCGCCCCGCCTTTGATCGCCTGGCGAACAACATGCGCGTGCAACTGTCTGCCGCCGCGTTGATCGAGCAAGCCAGCGCCGACTGACCTCCGGGTCGCATCCACGCCGCCCTCGCACCCCCTGCCTCAGGCCATGTCCGATCTGTACATCGGCCTGATGTCGGGCACCTCGCTCGATGGCATCGATGGCGTGCTGGCTGATTTTTCAGGCCCCCGCATGGTGGTCACACACCATGCCAGCGCCCCTTTTTCGCCCGAGCTTCGCGCAGAACTCCTGGCGCTCAACACCTCCGGCGACAACGAGTTGCACCGGGCCGCGTTAGCAGGCAACGCCCTGTCACGGGCCTATGCAGACGTTGTCCACACCTTGCTCCAGCGAAGCGGGCTGCCTGCGGCCGCGATCCGGGCGATGGGTGCCCACGGGCAAACCGTGCGCCACCGCCCGCAGGAGTTTGATGGCACCGGCTACACGCTGCAGTTGGGCAACCCCGCTCTGCTGGCAGAGCGAACCGGCATTGCCGTGGTGGCCGACTTCCGCAGTCGCGACGTAGCGGCTGGCGGCCAGGGCGCACCTGCTGGTGCCCGCTTTCCATCAGGGCGTGTTCGGGCGCCCCAACGAGACAGTGCTGGTGCTCAACATTGGTGGCATCTCCAACCTGAGCGTACTGGGCGCTGACGGCACGGTCATAGGCTTCGATTGCGGACCCGGCAATGCACTGATGGACCACTGGTGCCAGCAACACACCGGTCAGCCGTTCGACGCCGGTGGCGCGTGGGCTGCCAGAGGCATGGTGCTACCCGACCTGCTGGCATCCCTGCTGCAGGAGCCGTTTCTGCACAAAACACCGCCCAAAAGCACGGGGCGGGACCTGTTCAACCCACCCTGGCTCGAACCGCCAGCTCGGACCGTTCGAATCAGCAGCACCGGCTGATGTGCAAGCGACTTTGACAGAATTCACCGCTAGCGCTTGTGCAATAAGCGTTAATAGCTATAAAAATAATAGCAAAATTCTAGCAATTTGCGGCGGCGGCGCACTCAACAACCACCTGATGCAGCGCCTTCAGGCCGCCTGCCCCAGCCTTCAGGTGGTCACTACCGACACGCTGGGCCTGCCCGCACTGCAGGTGGAAGCCGCAGCCTTTGCCTGGTTGGCACGCCAGGCGGTGTGCAACGCACCTGGCAATCTGCCCAGCGTGACCGGTGCCGCGGGCTTGCGGGTGCTGGGCGCGATTCACCCGGCGTGACCAACAAAAAGCCGCCCAAAGGCGGCTCAATTGTTTGAATGGGCTTTTCAGCCCACACAGCAAATCATGCAGAGAAGCTCGACCCGCAACCACACGTGGTGGTGGCATTGGGGTTCTTGATGACGAACTGCGCTCCTTGCAGATCTTCCTTGTAGTCGATCTCGGCGCCAACGAGGTACTGATAGCTCATCGCATCGATCAACAGCGATACGCCATTTTTGGTCATGGTCGTGTCGTCTTCATTGGTGATTTCATCAAATGTGAAACCGTACTGGAAACCAGAGCAACCGCCGCCCTGCACAAAAACGCGCAGCTTCAGGTCGGGGTTGCCCTCTTCGGCGATCAGGTCCGCCACCTTGGCCGCAGCACTGTCCGTGAACAGAATGGGGGCGGGCATTTCGGTCTGGATGTTTTCGGCAACAGCGCTCATGGGGTACTCCGGGTTCAGGGTTTGCAGTGAATACTACTGCAAACCGCTCGGGAATTCAGATCACTGGCCGTTTGACGCCAACTTGAGTGGGGGCTTTTCTTCTACCAGCTGGGCCACAGGACACATCTGCCCCGCAATCATGGCGCCCTGGTGCATCTCCAGCGCCTTGTAATGCACATTGCCTGTGATGCGGGCCTTGGGCTGCAGCTCCAGCAACTCCTTGGCGTGCACCGGGCCGATCACCTGTCCATTGACGATGACGTGATCGGCGTGGACTGCACCTTCTACGCGCGCCGTCTCGGAGATCACCAAGATGCTCTGTTGCTCTGAGCCTGCCCGGATATCGCCCACCACCTCGCCATCGATGCGCATACCCTCAGCAAATTGCAGGTTGCCTTCAATCTTGGTGCCCTCTGCGATCAGACTTTTGATCGGAGGCTGCTTTTTACGGGAAAACATGGCGGGTACTCCTGAAAGCGCGCGCCAGAGGGCAATGCACGCATGTTGAAGAAACTCCCGGAGGCACCTTTTTTAGTGCATCCGCGGCGTGGGACCAAAAGTCGAAGGCTTTGATCAAAAATAACCGGGGCCGAGAGGAAGCCTGAAACTGAGCCCGTCGTGGGCGAGTTACGGTTTGGATGTGTGATTCACCGCTCAGTCCAGCACCATGGTCTGGGTTGCGCGGACCTTCGCGCCGTCCATCACACGGGCCGTGACCGTTTTTACCACGGCATTTGGCGGCAGATTCAGCACACCTTCAAGACGGCGATATTGCTTAAGCTGAAGCGCTTGTCCTTGGGGTGGCTGGGTCTGTGTCCATGCCTTCCCGTCCTGGGTTCCGGCCAACACCAGCTCCAACCGACCATTGAAGTCTGGGGGGTTGCGAGAAGCCTGAATCACCAACACCTGCCAGCGCAACTGCATCCCCCCCAGCACTTCGGCCTGCAGGCTGCGAATAGCCAGTCCTTCATTCGCTGCGGCGGGAATTAGTTTTTCGAAGAATCCAAGATCTTCACGCAAGGTCCGGTTGTCAGCCTCCAGTTGCCGCACCTGGGCTATGAGGCTCTCCTTGGCCGCACGCTCGGCCACCAGAAGACTGTCCGCCGTGTGCGACACCGTTTGTTGTTCGTTGCCCTCGTCGCGCAAGCGGGTGACTTCCGCACGGAGTTGGAGCAGCTCGTCGCGCGAGACCGAGTCCAAGCCTGCAATGGATTTGCCAAGCTCGAATGCCCACAAAGCCACTGCCGCGCAAAAACCAAAAACCACGGCCAGGGCCACCCAACGAAAAGGCCACGGCAAGGCACTGCGGATGGCCACCCGCGGTGCGCTGATGGTCAACCGACGGCGAAGAAGGCGAAGGCGCATGGCAGAAACGAGCGAATCATGGAAGGCAGGTGGCAAGAAAAAGCGCACCTTAAACGAAAAAACCGCCCGAGGGCGGCTTTTTCTCTGTAAAGCACTCCCGAGGAGCGCTTCGCAGCGGAGACCGCCCAACAAGGCGGACATCCAGGCAAAACACCAAGGCTTAACGCTTGGAGAACTGCTTGGCGCGGCGTGCAGAACGCAGACCGACCTTCTTACGTTCCACTTCGCGGGCATCACGCGTCACGAAGCCAGCTTGGCTCAGTACGGGCTTGAGCGTCGCGTCGTAGTCGATCAGCGCGCGGGTGATACCGTGACGGGCAGCGCCCGCTTGACCGGACTCACCACCGCCGTGCACGTTGATCATCACGTCGAATGTTTCGGCGTGGTTGGTCAGCATCAGCGGTTGCTTGGCAATCATGATCGAGGTTTCGCGGCCAAAGTAGGACTGGATGTCCTTGCCGTTCACCGTGATCTTGCCGGAGCCTTTTTTCAGAAACACGCGGGCGACGCTGGACTTGCGACGGCCGGTGCCATTGTTCCATTCACCAATCATCTCAAGGCTCCTTAGATTTCCAGCACTTTAGGCTGCTGGGCGGTGTGGGGATGCTCTGCACCACCGTACACCTTGAGTTTCTTGATCATCGCGTAGCCAAGGGGGCCCTTGGGCAGCATGCCCTTGACAGCCTTTTCCAGCGCACGGCCGGGGTGCTTGGCTTGCATGTCGCGGAAGTTCGTGGCCGTGATACCGCCGGGGTAACCCGAGTGACGGTAGTACACCTTGTCCAGGGACTTGGTGCCGGTGACCTTGATCTGGGCGGCGTTGATGATGACGATGAAGTCACCGGTATCGACGTGAGGCGTGTAAATGGCCTTGTGTTTGCCGCGCAAACGGAGAGCAACTTCGCTGGCTACTCGTCCGAGGACCTTGTCGGTCGCGTCAATCACAAACCACTCGTGCACAACCTCAGCGGGCTTTGCGCTGAAAGTAGTAGTCATGAGTTTTCTCTTTGAAAGAGGGTTTGGCGGGTCCTTTTCCACGGTCGGTGCTTCTCTGAAGGAAGCCTCTTAGGTGGCAGAAAATCCTCGCCGCGGGACCACAAAAGCGCTGCGAAGCCCTCGATTATACGAATTTGTCGTACTTCAACGCAAGCAGCCACTACACCCGCCCCAAAGAGCCCCTTTTAGAGGCACTACGCCTGACTCAATTAGGTGTTTGGCGGCGGCGCTGCTCGTCGGCTTCGAAGCGACGGCGGTTTTCAACGCAGATGGCCTGCCCTGCCTGAGAGGGCTTCTGGCACTCCTGATGGATGCACATGGGGCGCGCCAGAAAGTTGGCATCCGCGCACACCTCTTGGGGCGGTGACACACGAACCGGCGCCGGCCGGGGTCGAGGCGCAGCCACCACCGGCGGGGGTTCGGGCGGCGACTCTTCCTGTATCACGACTGGCGCAGGTGCGGGCTCTGCCACCACCCGCTTGGGCGTGGAGCGGGGCGTTGGCTTGGTTACGGGCATCACCGTTGACGCGACCTCCGCAGCCATCACCGCTTCACTGGCCGCGGAAGCAGCCAGTTCTGCCACGGAAGCGCTTGCACTGGCATCCACCAACGCAGCCTCCGCCGCGGCCACAGGAGCCGGCGGTTCTGCAATCTCGGTGATGATGTCGTCTTTGGGCTCTGACGCTTGCTGTCCCCAACGCACTCCCGCTGCTGCGATCACGACGGCAACTGCACCCGCCATCAGCCAGACCAGGGGGCGGCGGTGAAGGGATTTTTTTTGTTTTACGGATCGCCCGGAGCCACGATCACCATTCGCCGTACGGCGATCAGACGGCACGTGATGGCGCTCACCCGAATCCTTTACGACAGGCGCCCCCGCATCGTGCCGGGAATCTTCAGCAGCCACCGTATCCACAGCATCAATGAAAACGGTATCTCCCGGATCGAGCATCACCGTGTCGGCTTCATCTTGGGCTGCAGCATGACTGCCTGCTTCAGCCGCACCATTGGGA
The DNA here is from genome assembly GCA_963784815.1 of uncultured Gammaproteobacteria bacterium. Lineage (GTDB taxonomy): Bacteria > Pseudomonadota > Gammaproteobacteria > Burkholderiales > Burkholderiaceae_C > Acidovorax. Next base: position 171,347 of record CAWATB010000024.1, read on the forward strand.
GTGGCGCGTTGGGCATGCGCATGCATTTCAGCCACCACTTTGGGTGCTGACGTGACATCGACGGTGGGCGTGACCAGATCCAGACCGGGTTGATCGGCGGGCTCGACCCAGATGTCGCCCAGATCGGCCCGGAAATCGAAGTGCTGAACCCCTTCCGGTGGCGAAGTCATCTCCATCGTCCGCAAAAATGCGTCGATGCTCTGTGGACGATCCTCGGGCCGCAGGGACAAAGACTGTGCGATAGCCGCTACAAAAGGCGCCGAATACTCAACGCCGAACTGCCGCTTGACGGTTTTTGCGACCCGTGGAAACGACACCATGCGGTCGCGGATGGAGCGCAAGGTGGCAGGCAACGGCGTGTCGTTGCAAAGACAGCCGTGCACTACCGCTGCCAGCGAGTACAGGTCGCTCCAGGGCCCCTGGCGTAGTTCCTCATCGCCATCGGAATACTGCTCAATGGGCGCGTAGTTCACTTTGAGGACCGCAGTGTGTTTGCGATCCTGGTCATTGATGGCATGCCGGGCCGCGCCCAAGGTCCAGCAACACAGGCGGCCCGTTGTCCTGCAGAAAAATATTGTCGGGTGAAATATCGCGGTGCAGCGTATTTCCGTCGTGCAATACCCGCAGCGCACCCAACACCGTCCACAGCAGCTTTCGCAGCCAGATCTCAGGCGGAGGGGTGCGCATCTGGGCGCGCGCCTGCTTGAAAGTCATGCCGCTGTACAACGGCATCACCATATAAGCGGTGTTGTTGGCCTCCCAGAAGCGGAACACCTTGACGAGCGAGGGATGATCGAACTGCGCCAGCAAACGCGCTTCATCGACAAACGATGCCAATCCGGTCTGGAAGGTTTGCTGATCGGACGAGGACCGCACCCAAAGCGATTGTCCCTGCGCACGACCCGCCAGCGCGGAGGGCATGTACTCCTTGATGGCCACCGCCCGGTGCAAGGAGTGGTCAAACGCCTTGTAGACCATGCCAAAACCGCCAACCCCCAGCAAAGACAGAATCTCGAATTCTGCGAGCCGGCTTCCTGGCATCAGCGCATCCACATGGCTGACACCGCTGACAGGGGCTTGGCTAGAACTATCGGTCATGGTGAAAAGCGTGACGGGCGGGCTTGGGCCGATTAAAAATGCTGGAGCAGACTGAGCGAGCGACCTCAAAGTGGTCCCCATCGCGATCATGCTTTATGGCAGTTCGGAGAGTAGAAACAAAAGGCTTCCTGTTTGCCAAATACGTCACAGCCTGACCCGCCATCCGCTGATTGTGCCGCGGCGCGCGAGCGTACACCATCCGCGAACATGACAAAACCGTACTGCTTCATGAAGTACCGCAAAACCGATGATGGATCGGTTTCGCCAATTCGCCCAGTGTAAACACTGCACTGGTTACCATAGCGCCATGTTCAGTTATCGCCACGCCTTCCACGCAGGTAACCATGCCGACGTGCTTAAACACACGGTATTGATCGCCGCCTTGCAACACCTTACCGAGAAAGACGCGGCATTGACCGTGCTGGACACCCATGCGGGTGCCGGTTTGTACCGGCTGGATGGCGACTACGCGAGTACCAGCGGAGAGTCTGCCGATGGAGTGGTCCGCCTGTTCGCCGCCGCCACTCCAACACTGCCCCCTGCGCTACAGGCCTATGTGGAAATGGTGCGGGCCTTCAACCAGGGAAATGCGTTGCGCGTGTATCCCGGCTCCCCCTTCATCATCCACCGCCTGCTGCGTGACCACGACAAGCTCAAACTGTTTGAACTGCACCCTACCGACTTGCGTGCGCTGGCAGGCAATGTCGCTCAGCTGGAGGCGGGTCGCCAAGTCGCCGTTCTGCACGAAGACGGTTTTGAAGGTATCAAGAAATTCCTACCTCCACCCGCCCGCCGCGCTTTGGTGCTGTGCGATCCCAGCTATGAAATCAAGAGCGACTACGCCAAGGTTCTGGACATGGCGGCTGACTCGCTCAAACGCTTTGCCACCGGCACCTATGCGTTCTGGTACCCCATCATCCCGCGCCCCGAGGCCCACGACCTGCCCCGCCGCCTCAAGACCATGGCCACCAAGGCGGGCAAGAGCTGGCTGCACGCCACGCTCACCGTCAAGTCCAGCAAACTCACCGAAACCGCTGCCGGGGACGTCAAACGCCCCGGTCTTCCAGCCAGCGGCATGTTTCTGATCAACCCGCCGTTCACCCTGAAAGCCGCCCTGAAAGACGCTTTGCCACAAATGGCAGAGTTGCTGGCGCAAGATAAGCACGCGACGCACACGCTGGAATCCGGCGGCTGATTCGCGTTCGCTGGGAAATCGCTTTCGAAAACCGATCAGTGGGCTGCGTGCGGTCGGCCTTTCGGCGAGTCGCTCAGTCGTCTTGGCAGGTCGTCCGCCCTGGGGGCAAGGGCACGACCTCGACGGGCTTGAGCCCCAGGCCGTGCAACCCCAGTTCAATGGCCGCTGCGCGGCTCAAATCCACGACGCGACCGGGTACCCGGGGCCCGCGGTCATTGACACGCACCACAACCCCGCGCCCTGTGACCTGACTGCGCACACAGATCAGCGTTCCAAAAGCCAACGTGCGATGGGCCGCCGTCATTGCAAACATGTCAAAACGCTCCCCACTCGCGGTCTTGCGGCGGTGAAAACCGGGGCCATACCAGGAGGCGATTCCTGTCTCAGCAGGAGCCGACTCATCGTCTTCCACAATTTCAGGCTTTGGAAGTCAGCGTCTCCGCATCCTGCGCCTCAAGCTCCACGCCTGCATCAACATGCCCCAAAAATTGCTCGGGAGCATCCGCACGCTCCGCCCCGTGCGAGACCGAACTCAACAGAAGTAACGCCGAGAGCAAAAGTGCCAGCCGCATGGTTTCAGCGCTTGCATCTGGTCAGAAACGCCTCTTCAAATCGCCGAAGGTCATTCTTCTCACCCTCCGTCAGATCCGTCCTGCCTCGCTTGTTCGCAAGGATGCGACGCGACTCCGCGCATTGCTGGGCGACGCGCGCCTCCTGCTCCCTTGAAGCTTGGGCGGCCTGCTGGGACGCTTTTTCATTGTCCCTTCGCTCCCTCTCCCGGGTCCTTCGTTCGGTAGAGAGCCGTGAGTGAGCATCCTGCTCCTCCTCGCGGCAGTCTCTCCGGTACTCACGCCGCATGCCTTCGAGCACATCGGCCTTGATGCCGCGGGAGTAGCCCGCACGAATATTGTCATCCAACGCTCTGCAGCGCGCGCTCATGTACTGGTGGTGATCCGGCGTTTCGGGGACAGAGCGAACTGGCGTGTTGCTGTACCTCGGCGGAGAATACTGCGACGGGGCAGGTCCTGCCACTGCTGCAGTGGTTCTGGAGCCTTCCGGGCAGGGTCGGGACAAGGTGAACGTGTTCCCACGGTCATCACGGCAGTGATAACGCGTCTGCGCCTGCACCTCTGCCATTCCCCCCCACAAGATCAACAATATGGCAACGCCTCCAAGTTTCATGACAACCTCATCCCTCGGCAAAAATTTTTTTGAAGAAGCAATGGTAGCCAATGAAGGCACTGATCAAATTCCCAGTCGACGGCAAATCTCCAGGGTCGCAACACTCTGGTTCATCGTATAAAAATGCAGCGCAGGCACGCCTGCACTGCGCAACTGATCACACAGGTCTGTCACCACGTCCAGTCCGAATGCCTTGATGCTGGCGGTGTCGTCACCAAACGATTGCAACCGCAGCCGGATCCAGCGCGGGATTTCTGCGCCACAGGCGTCAGAAAAGCGCATCAGCTGCGTTGAGCTGGAAATCGGCATGATCCCGGGCACCACGGGCACATCCGCACCAAGTCTTTGAGCGTCTTCCACAAAGCGGAAATATGCATCGCTGTTGTAAAAATACTGGGTGATGGCGGCATCTGCGCCCGCCCGCACCTTGGCCACATACGCCTGCAGATCCGCATCCGGCGACTTGGCCTGGGGATGCACCTCGGGATAGGCCGCCACTTCGATCTGGAAGTCACTGCCAGTCTCTGCGCGGATAAATGCCACCAAGTCACTGGCGTAATGGAACTCGCCGCCTGCGCCATACCCACTGGGCAGGTCACCCCGCAAGGCCACCAGGCGCTTTACGCCCATGGCCTTGAGGGTGGCGAGCTGCTCGCGCACAGACTGGCGTGTGGCGCCGATGCACGAAAAATGCGAGGCCGCAGTCACTCCCTCCGCCAGAATTTCACGCACGGTGCCAAAAGTGCCCTCCTGGGTCGAGCCCCCAGCTCCATAGGTCACAGAACAAAAGTCCGGATGCAAGACGTAAAGCTGCTGGCGCACTGCACGCAGCTTGTCGGCCCCTTCCGGGGTCTTGGGTGGAAAAAACTCGAAGCTCACCGGAAAACCGGTGCCTTGTGCGCTGGCAGCAGTCATGTTGCCCTCCTCGCATAAACAAAAAATTCTCGGTTGCCGTCGCCACCCTGAATCGCGCTGTCGAGCCACGCCTTGACCACCAGGCCCTGTTCGGCACAACAATCCCGGATGCGCTTTTCAACCACCGGATACAGCGACTCGTCGCGCACGATGCCGCCCTTGCCCACCTGGCCCGGTTGCAGTTCGAACTGGGGCTTGACGAGCATCAGCAGTTCGCCGTCTGCCGCCAGCAGCGGCACCAGAGCGGGCAACACCAGCGTGAGAGAGATGAACGACAGGTCGCCCGTGACCACATCAAACAATGGCGTGATGTCGGTGTCCGCACGGTCGGGGCGGCGGCGGCGCTCGACGGGCAACGTGCCCTGCGCGCGCGCTTTGGCCAGCGCCGCGCGCTCGGACTTGAAGTGCTCGATGTCCTTGTCCTTGGCGTCGTCGCTGTCGTCGTATTCCTCATCCACCTCACCGCCGTTGCGCATCCAGCTGTAGGGAGCCTCGGGCTGGGTGTCGTTGTCTTCTTCGACCTCGATGACTTCAGACAGGGCCAGGTCGCAGGCCAGCTCCAGCGCCTGGGGCGTGAGCGAACGGGCATTGACTCCCTCCACGCACACCACGCGAGCGTCGCTGCGCAAGCGGTCGTGCAACTGGTCATGCCCCACGTCCACGCCGATCACCTGGGCGGCACCCTGCTGCAGCAGGCAGTCTGTGAAGCCGCCGGTGCTCTGCCCCACATCCAGACAGCGCAAACCCTTGACCGACACTCCTGTTGCCTGCAACGCGCCTTCCAGCTTGAGCCCGCCGCGCGAGATGTACTTGGCCTCGGCATCGTCCAGCAGGTGCGCCTCTGCAATCGACGGAATGTCGTCACCGTTCTTGACCACCTTCTGCCAGGGCGCGAGCGGAGACAGGCGCCACTCGACGCCCGCCGCGATCAGCCGTTGCGCCTGTGAGCGCGTGGCCGCATGCCCACGCTCCACCAAAAAGACATCTGCGCGCATTGGCATCCATCCAAAATATGAGTAAAAAATGCCTCTAGCGCTTATCCATAAAGCGCTAGCAGCTATAAATAGATGAGCAAAACAGCACGAACGCCGAAGCCCACCCATTGCACATCCAGAGCGCGCGCCACCGGGCCATGCCACCGCAGCGCAGTTGCCGCCGGGCTGCGAGCGCACGCATTTCGTCTCTGCAGGACGCGCCCGGAGCAGACGTCAGTAGCGGTAGGAGTTGGCCTTGTAGGGCCCTTGCTTGGACACACCGATGTAGGTGGCCTGCTCGTCCGTGAGTTCGGTCAGCATGGCGCCCACCTTCTTGAGGTGCAGGCGCGCCACTTTCTCATCGAGGTGCTTGGGCAGCACATAGACCTTGCCTGCTTCGTACTCGTCCTGCTTGGTGAACAGCTCGATCTGGGCGATGGTCTGGTTGGCAAAGCTGGAGCTCATTACAAAGCTGGGGTGACCGGTGGCGCAGCCCAGGTTCACCAGGCGGCCCTTGGCCAGCAGGGTGATCTTCTTGCCATCAGGGAAGATGACATGGTCGACCTGGGGCTTGATCTCGTCCCACTGCAGCTTCTCCAACGACGCGACATCGATCTCGTTGTCAAAGTGACCAATGTTGCAGACGATGGCCTCGTCCTTCATGGCGGCCATGTGCTCGTAGCGGATCACGTTCTTGTTGCCGGTGGCCGACACAAAGATGTCGCACTTGTCGGCGGCGTATTCCATCGTCACGACCTTGTAGCCTTCCATCGCGGCCTGCAGGGCGTTGATGGGGTCGATCTCGGTGACCCACACTTGGGCGCTCAGGGCGCGCAGGGCCTGGGCCGAGCCCTTGCCTACATCGCCGTAGCCAGCCACGCAGGCGACCTTGCCGGCGATCATCACATCGGTGGCGCGCTTGATGGAGTCCACCAGCGATTCGCGGCAGCCGTACAGATTGTCGAACTTGCTCTTGGTCACCGAGTCGTTCACGTTGATGGCGCGGAACATCAGGCTGCCCTTGGCGGCCATTTCGTTCAGGCGCAGCACGCCCGTGGTGGTTTCTTCGGTCACGCCAATGATGTGGGCGCTCTTGCGGCTGTACCAGGTCGGGTCCACGGCCAGCTTGGCCTTGATGGCGTTGAACAGGCAGGTTTCTTCTTCGCTGGTGGGGTTGGCGATCAGCGAAGCGTCCTTTTCGGCGCGCTTGCCCAGGTGCATGAGCAGCGTGGCGTCGCCACCATCATCCAGGATCATGTTGGGGCCTTCGCCTTCGGTGCCAGCGGCGCCAAAGTCGAAAATACGGTGGGTGTAGTCCCAGTATTCGGCCAGTGTTTCGCCCTTGATGGCGAACACGGGCGTACCAGCGGCAGCGATCGCGGCAGCGGCGTGGTCTTGCGTGGAAAAGATGTTGCACGAGGCCCAGCGCACTTCGGCGCCCAGGGCTTGCAGCGTCTCGATCAGCACGGCGGTCTGGATCGTCATGTGCAGGCTGCCGGTGATGCGCGCACCTTTGAGGGCCTGCTTGGCCGCGAATTCCTCGCGGATGGCCATCAGGCCGGGCATCTCGGTTTCAGCGATGCGGATTTCTTTGCGGCCCCATGCGGCCAGGCCGATGTCGGCAATGATGCAGTCGGTGTTGACTGGGGCGTTGACGCGTGCGTTCATGATGGTTTCTTGCTCCAAAGCATGTTTGAAAAACCACTGGTCGCGAAAGTGAAAAAGCTCACCACACGATAAGTGGATGAGCGTCGTTGCTAGATGACTCCGAGCCTCACGCCCCGCCTGTGCTGGGGACGCTGCAACGCTCCTCGGATCGGCGCATTATAAAAGGAAGTGGCCCGCAAGCACCACGACAGTCCGAGAAACCGCAATCTGCGTTTGACGGAACGGTAAAATCCAGCGACCGCCAACCTGCGACACCTTCGCAGACACAGGCCGACCGACTCCCGCGCAAGGCGACCCGCCCCGCGCCCACTCCATTCAGGAACCCTTGTGTCCTACGCCCCAGAAACCCGGCGCCGCCGCACCTTTGCCATCATTTCCCACCCCGACGCGGGCAAGACGACGCTGACAGAAAAGCTGCTGCTGTTCTCGGGCGCGATCCAGATCGCGGGTGCGGTCAAAGGCCGCAAGGCCAGCCGCCACGCCACATCCGACTGGATGGAGATTGAAAAGCAACGCGGCATCTCGGTGGCCTCCAGCGTGATGCAGATGGAATACCGCGACCACGTGGTCAACCTGCTCGACACCCCTGGCCACAAAGACTTCAGCGAGGACACCTACCGGGTGCTGACGGCTGTTGACTCTGCGCTGATGGTCATCGACGCCGCCAACGGTGTGGAAGCGCAGACCCGCCGCCTGATCGAGGTCTGCCGCCAGCGCGACACGCCCATCATCACCTTCGTCAACAAGATGGACCGCGAGGTTCGCGACCCGCTGGACATTCTGGACGAAGTGGAGCGCGAACTGGGCATGCCCTGCTGCCCCATCACCTGGCCCGTGGGCCAGGGCAAAAGCTTCGGCGGCATCATCAACCTGCGCACGCAGAGCATGACGGTGTTCACCCCCGGCAGCGACCGCGGCCCCAAAGACTTTGAGGTGGTGCCGCTGACCGAGTCCGACCGACTGCGCAAGCGCTTCGGCCAAAGCTTTGACGATGCGCTGGAGAGCATGGAACTGGCCGTTGGCGCTTCGGCACCGTGGAACCACGAAGACTTTCTGGCAGGCAAGCTCACACCCGTGTTCTTCGGCTCGGGCGTCAACAACTTCGGTGTGATGGAGGTGCTAGACGCTGTGGTGGACATGTCGCCCCCACCCGGACCACGCATCAGCACGCTGCAGGTAAACAAACAGCCGGTCGTCAAGACCATCCAGCCCGAAGACGAAGGCTTCGCCGGTGTGGTGTTCAAGGTGCAGGCCAACATGGACGCCAACCACCGCGACCGGATCGCCTTCGTGCGCGTGGCTTCGGGCAAATACATGCCTGGGATGAAGCTCAAGGTGCAACGCACCGCAAAGGAACTGCGCCCCACCTCGGTAGTGACCTTCATGAGCCAGCGCCGCGAGGCCGTGGAAGAAGCCTACGCGGGCGACATCATCGGCTTCACCACGCACGGCGGCGTGCAGCTGGGCGACACCATCACCGACGGCGCCAATTTGCAGTTCACCGGCCTACCGTTCTTTGCGCCAGAAATGTTCATGACGGTGGTGCTCAAGAACCCGCTGCGCACAAAGCAACTGCAGCAGGGCCTGGCCCAGCTGGGTGAGGAAGGCGCCATCCAGGTCTTCAAGCCCGACGCGGGCGGCAACATGCTGCTGGGCGCTGTGGGCCAGTTGCAATTTGAAGTGGTGCAGCACCGTTTGAAGGCTGAGTACGACGCGGACGTGCGCCTGGAGGGCTGCCAGTACACGGGGGCGCGGTGGATCACGGCCGACAACGCCGCCGAACTGCGCGCCTTCACCGACGCCTACCCGTTGCGCCTGGCGCATGACGCGGCGGATACGCTGGCTTATCTGTGCACGTCACCGTATGACGTGCGGTTGGCGCAGGAGCGGTTTCCGAAGATTCATTTTCATCCGCTGCGGGAGCATGCGGGGTTGGCGTTGCAGGTAGGTGGTTGAACCATGCCAAGCCCAACGCAAACCATTACAAATCTACCAGCAACTGCTACCGCTACCCACCCTGAAAACAACTTTGATTCGATCCGTATCGCAGCGGCCTTGGCCGTACTAGTCAGTCATCACTACGCACTCACTGCACAGACCGAGCCCTCGTTTCTGGGGCTCCACAGCTGGGGAGGGACTGCAGTCATCGTTTTTTTTGTCATCAGCGGCTACTTGGTAACGTCAAGCTGGTACAACGACCCCAGCGCTTTGCGGTTTGCCCAACGGCGCATCCTTCGCATATGGCCTGCACTCACCGTGGTGGTCGTGGTGACGGCCTATGGCCTGGGTGCATGGGTCACCAACATGCCGCTGATAGAGTACTGGAAGCATCAGGCCACTCTGGACTACCTTCTGAACCTCAGGCTGAATGTGCATTACGTATTACCAGGCGTCTTCGAAAGCAACCCCTACGCTAGGGGTGTCAACGGCTCCCTATGGACCATTCCGCTGGAAGTGCGTTGCTATGTGGTGATGGCACTTGCGGGGCTGCTTGGTTTGATGCGGTTCAGAAGCGTCTGGATGGTTCTGATCGCAGCTTACTTGGTCTGGTTCATGGCGAAAGGCAATGCGGACTTCACGGGCAAAGTGAACTATGGGCGCGAACTCAGCGCGTACTTCCTCGCGGGCTCTGCGCTTTACCTCCTGCAGTCTCAATGGGAGCGTCGCCCAGCGATTTGGCTCTTTGTCGCCTGCACAGGCGCTGCAGCGCTTTGGATCAGTGGCTGGCACCACACAGCTTTGCTCCTGCTGTTACCCCTGCTGGTGCTCTATGTCGGCACCCGCTCCACCGCCGTGGTCAGGCGCTTTGGTCGCTGGGGAGATCCGTCCTACGGCATCTACTTGATTGCCTACCCCGCACAGCAGACCGTGATCCATTTTTTCTGGCCAGAGCTGGGATTCTTTGGCACCCTGGCAATTGCAACGGCAATCACCATCGCACTGGCCTATGCATCTTGGCACGGCATTGAAAAAATTGCTCTAAAACTGAAGCCCCGCAGGCAATGATGGCAGTACTTCCGATGGCATCTCGCAAACGATTTGGCCTTATATTGGCCCTGCTCTGTTTTTTGTATGCCCTCTGGATGGTGGCCAGCTGGCCAGGCGTTCTGGGCCAAGACAGCTTGGCTGTCATGAAAGAAGTGGACTCTGGTCGGGAGTTCCAAGCCGGAAAACCAGCGTTTTGGTACCTGTGGGTGCTGAGTTTATATGGGCCCTGGCGGCTGGTAGAAATGCCCATCATCTGCCAATTGTTGATTTGCGCGCTGGTGTGCGCACGCATACTCAATTGGATGCTGGACCAGGGGATGAGCAAAAGCTTTTGGTACAGCCTGCTAGGGGTGACCTTGGCACCCAGCGTGGTTTACTACGCAAGCAGTTTGTACTCGGATGGTATTTACGCTATTGCAACAGCAGGGATGCTGTTTGAAGTGTGGCGCAGCTACCGCGAACGCAGACTAGACGGCACCGCCTGCTGGATGCTACTGCTCACTGTTCCCTTTGCACTATTTTCACGCCCCAATGGCCCCCTCAACGCGGTAGCGCTGGTTGCCCTTGCCTTGGCATTGCCCAACGCAGGCCGCTGGAGGCTTGGGATGTTGGTGCTGCCCTGGTGCCTCATCGCCCTGGTTGCCCACTCACAATTCAAGTACCGAACACCCATTGGCTCCGTTTTTCCTCTGGCCTTGTACGAAACAGTTGGCTTTCTGGAGCACCGCCCCATGGGCCTGTGGGAGCGAAACGAGCCACGGGTCAGCAAAGAAACCACCGAGGCATTGACTGCTGGAGGCAAAGACCTCGATCACATCCAGCGCTTTCACGACCCCTACTACTGGGATCCGCTGGTTTTCTTTGCGCAGGGACCGGATATGTTGGCACTCCCCAAAAAAGCCAAGGAGACCATCATTCGTGAATTCTTTACCTACAACCTGTGGCATAACTTTCCTGCCTTTGCCGCAAGCCGAATCAACATTTTTCTCTATGCGGCTTTCGCCAATGGAGGGATAGCCGGCCCCACCAACGCCGAAAACATCCTGCCTCAGACTGAAGCAAACTCCAAAATTCTCTTTCGCAATGGCAAGACCCACCAAATCCTGCTGCGCTGGTTTGATTTCACGATAAAACACCGTACGGTCTTTTGGGCCCCTTGGTTAGGGCTGTGGCTGATCGTGCTGGGCCTTGCGAAGACATGGCAAAGACGCGACCACGCAGGGTTCGTCGTCAGTCTGGTGTTTGGACTTCAGTTGGCTGCCGTTTTCACTTTTTCCATTGCCGGAGAGTACCGATACCTTTTGGCATTCTTTGCCGCACCTTTGGACGAGATGGCAAAGCTGAACCAGAAGCTGACCGCGACTGACAAGGACATGCGGACTGCCCGTGACAAGCTGAACGGTCAGATCGACAAGCTGGGCCAGAAGGTGGCGTCCGTGGAAAAGGAAGCCCGCACCTCGCGCGAGATTTTGCATGCGCAGCAGGCGATTGATGAATTTCTGGCGGTGCGCGCTTTGTTGGGGGGCGAGGCGTTGTCAGCCGTGGCAGAGGAATTGGGCGCGGATGGTCCGCCGCCCGAAAAGTTGGCAAGGCCGCCGGTTTTTTCTGCCATTACAAAGTGGCGAAGCCGGCAAAAGGTGTGATGGCCCGACCGGATTGGCCTGACCCAAAGGAAAGAGGTCAATTTGCCCGCGCGATTTGTGACATGACACTGTCAGGCGAATTCGGGGGAAGGTTCGGATGCGTTGGTCAATTCGGGTTTTGTGCGTGTTTGTCGCCACGTTTTGCGGCCCTGCGGTCGCCAAAACGCTGCCCGCGCCGGAAGGTGCGGTGATCCTGACGGTGACGGGCGATGTCGCGCAGACCAACAGCCCTGAGGGCGCGCAATTCGACATTGCCATGTTGCAGGCGATGGAAACGGTCGAATTTCAGACCACCACGATCTGGACAGATGGCAAGCAGGCATTTCGCGGCGTGCCTTTGGCGCATCTGGTGGAATTGCTGGAGGCCGGGGGCGAGGTGATCGCCGCTTCGGCCCTGAATGATTACATGGTGGAAATTCCACTGGCAGATGCCGTGGAGGGTGGGCCGATCCTGGCCTTTGAACAGAATGGCAAGGCGCTTTCGGTGCGCGACAAGGGGCCGCTCTGGCTGATTTATCCCTATAACTCCAGCCGCGACTACCAATCCGAGGTGATCTATGCGCGGTCGATCTGGCAGGTGAAACGGCTGGAGTTCCGTTAGGGCAGCGGCGGTTCCTTATTGCCTGACAGCTTGTCTGGCGGCCTGTCATCGCCCATATCGATGGGGCCAATCCGGCCCCGAGAGGACGCGATGACCTTTGCCTTGACAACACCTGGGTGCGCGATCTGCCGGGGACGTATCTTGCCGCGCAGCCCGCGCCCGCGCCTGCGCCGGAATTGTTGATGTTGAACCGGGGGTTGGCGGAAAGTCTGGGCCTAAACCCCGATTGGTTGCAGACCGAGGCGGCCGAGATGCTGTCAGGCAACCGCCTGCCTGCGGGGCGGACCCTTTGGCGCAGGCCTATGCCGGGCACCAGTTCGGCGGCTGGTCGCCGCAACTGGGCGACGGGCGTGCGATTCTGCTGGGGCGAGGTGGTGGATGCGGCGGGGCGGCGGTGACATCCAACTGAAAGGCTCGGGCCGCACGCCGTTTTCGCGGGGGGCGACGGCGGCGGCGGTCGGGCCCGTGATGCGCGAATATCTGATGGGCGAGGCGATGCACGCGCTGGGCATACCGACCACGCGCGCGCTGGCCGCCGTCACCACCGGGGAGGTCGTGTCTGCGCGAGGCCGACGTTGCCCGGCGCGGTGTTGACCCGCGTGGCCGCCAGCCATATCCGGGTCGGCACGTTCCAGTTCTTTGCCGCGCGCGGCGACAGTCGACAGGCTGCAGGCGCTGGCCGATTACACCATTGCGCGGCATCTATCCGGAGGTGGCGGGCGACAACCGCTCTGGCGCTTCTTGACGCGGTGTCGCGCGGCAGGCCCGGCTGATCGCGCAGTGGATGGGCGTGGGGTTCATCCACGGCGTGATGAACACCGACAACATGGCCCTGTCGGGCGAGACCATCGACTATGGCCCCTGCGCCTTCATGGATGCCTATCCGCCGGGGACGGTGTTTTCGTCGATCGACCATGCAGGGTCGCTATGCCTATGCGAACCAGCCGCTGATCTGCGCTGGAACCTGGCGCGACTGGCCGAGGCGTTGCTGCCGCTGATCGACTGCCGATCAGGACCGGGCGGTGGATCGGGCGAATGGGCGGCTGGAGGGAATCGCGGGTCTTTATCGTCGCGGAATGGGTGGCGGTGATGCGGGCCAAGCTGGGGCTTGCGGGGCGACGAGGCGGATGATGGCGCCTGGTCGATGACCTGCTTGCCGGCGATGAGGGGATCCTGGACGCTGAACTTTGGGTCCGTTCGGCTTTCCCGGGCTGGGGGCCGACTGGACGCTGACGTTTCGGCGGCTGGCCGGGTGGGTGGGGCTGGCAGACGCGGATCGGGCATCGGCGACCTCTGCGGTTATCCCGACGCCACCACGTGGCGGACATGAGGTGCCGCGCTGGCAGGCCACGGCTGGCCCCGGATGCCGCAACGCGCATCCGCGCCGCAGATGGCGGCGATCCCTGCGCGACCCCAACGGGTCGAAGAGGCGGGGCTGCGAGCGACATCGGGCAATATTGCCGCCGCTCGAGGCGACTTGCGCCGGCCGTGTCCCAGCCGTTGCGGAGCGGGAGCCGTATAGGCTGCCCGCGCCGCCAGGGGTTCGGCTCGCGACGTCGCTGCCTATTGCGCATCGTAAGGCGCGATTGACGCTGGCCGGCCGTCGCGGGCTCCATTGCCGCCGATGAACCCACGCTCGGAAATTCACGACCGGCTGGCCGCCAGCCTGCGCGAGGCGCGCAAGGCGCGTGGCCTGTCGCTGGATGCGGTGGCCAAGCTGTCGGGCGTCAGCCGGTCGATGGTCAGGCAGATCGAACGGGGGAAGTCCGAGCCCACCGTGGCCACGCTGTGGAACCTGACGCAGGCGCTGCAGGTCGATTTTGCGGGGCTGCTGGAAGGCCGACCCGCGCCGGGGATCGAGGTGTCACGCGCCGCCGCCGCCCCGGTCATCGCCCGCAGCCCCGGCACCCGCATCCGCATCCTGTCGCCCGCCGAGGCGGTGGGGGAACATGAGGTCTATGATCTGGCCTTTGATGCTGGTGCGGCCATGATCTCTGACCCGCACAGCGCCGGGTGCCGCGAACATCTGACGGTGATCGAGGGCGAGGTGACGGTCACATCCGGTGAGGATGAGGAACATCTTGGCCCCGGTGATACCGCCCGCTATGCCGCCGACCGCCCCCACCGGATCAGCGCAACGGCAAAGGCACGCGCAATCCTGATCGTGCAGGGCAGCTGACTTCAGTGTTGCGGCAACGGCCTGCCGGGTGAACGGGCGCGCGGCGAGGGTCAGGGTATCCGGCGAACACTGGAGTGCAGCGTGGTTCCGGCGCAGAGTGCGGATTTCCGTATTTGGGCCAAGGTGAAATGGCAATGCGTTCTTCGCAAAGACAATCCGTGATATTGACAAGCACGGGGGCAATCC
>CAWATB010000025.1:0-8253 GCA_963784815.1 uncultured Gammaproteobacteria bacterium
GTCTGGTACCGCTGGCCCAGTACGCCCTGCAGTGTTTGCACCACCGAAAACGCTTCTTTGAGGTGGCTGCGTTCAAAGTTGGACAGTTCTTCCAGTGCCAGAAAGTTGTCGGGCGGCTGGCCTTGGGTCATCTGGCGGGCCTGGTGGGCGATGCGCAGTTTGGACAAGAACTCCAGTGCGTCGCGCAGGTCGCGCGCGCTTTGGGCGCTGACTTCGCCGGCCACTGACGCCACCTCCAGCCGGTCGTGGGTGTTGACGGCGGCCGTGCCGCCTGCCAGCGCATACACCCGCGCCAGGTCCACGATGGGCACGATGCCGCTGTGTTTGAGGTCGATGGTGCCGGCGTTGTCGCCCCCGCGAATGCGGGCGATGGTGCCGAACAGGCCCAGGGGTGGGCGGTGCTTGAGGGCGTTGCCCACCATGTGCGCGAGGAAGAGGCTGTTGCCGCGGGTGCGTTGCAGCACTTCAGTGCGCAGGGTTTCGAGCAGCTCAGCCTTGCCGTGAATGGCGCGCAGGTCAAAGAACACGCAGGTCAGCATCAAGGCCATGGGGTCGGGTGTGTCCACCCACTGGCGAAAGTACTGCAGCCAGCGCTGGCGTGGCTGACGCCACCTGTCGGTCATGGCCATCATTTCGCCGGGGCAGTGGATGTAGCCACATTCGGCAAGACCGTCGCACACAAAGCGTGAGAACGCACGAAAGTAGTCACCGTGTTGCGCCTCGTTGTAGCGGTCGTCCAGCACCAGGCAGTTGTCCTGGTCGGACTTGGCGGTCTGCTCGCTGCGCGCCTGGGAGCCCGCGGCCACCCACACGTAGTCCACCGGCGGCGGGCCCAGTTGCGCCTCGGCCAAGTGGATGAGGCGCGTGGTCAGCGCGTCGGTGATGGTGGTGATGATGTGGCCGGTGCTGTAGGCGCTGGCGTCGGCGGCAGCCAGGTGTTGCTGCAGCGGTTTGATCTTGGCACTGACGCGGGCCAGGCCCTCCACCGTGGTCTGCTTGTAGACATCGCCCGCCAGGTAGACGGCCGAGGTGCTGTGCTGTTCAGCCAGGTCAGTGGCGGTGATCATGCCCGCAATGCGCGCGCCGTCCATCACCGGAATATGGTGGATGTTGTGCCGCGCCATCAGCAGCAGGGCCTCGAACGCGGGGCTTTGCGCCTGCAGCGTGATGGGCGCGAGCGTGGCGATGTCGGACACGGGGCGGTCAATGTCCAGCCCCTGCGCTACCACGCGGTTGCGCAGGTCGCGGTCGGTCACCAGCCCGAACAGGTGGCCTTGTTCCACCAGCAGCACCGACGAAACGCGCAGGTCGCGCATCTGCAGCGCGGCAGCGCGGATGCTGGTGTCGGGCGGTAGTGTGATCGGCTCGCGCTTGATGAGCGCACGCACCGGCGTGCCCAGCAGGTTCAGGTGCACGCCGGAGCCGGGGGGCTGCGCCGCCGCCGCTGCGGCAGTGGTGGCCGCGGGCTGCCCCGCGCTGGGCAGCGACGGAAAGTAATACGCCAGCGCGCCATGGTTGCGGCACAGCGTGGTCACGGTGTCGGCGTCCAGCCAGGCGATGTGGCTGTCGGCGGCGGCAGTGGCCTGCCAGGTGGTGAGGTGCTGCGCTGGCGTGGCGCCAAAGCCGAACATGTCTCCGGGCTGCAGGTGCACGGCCATGTCCAGGTCGGGGTCGTGCAGGTCGACCGCGCCGCTCACCACCAGCCCGGTGCGGCTGTGCAGGCGGCCCTGGGGCAGCAGCGTGGTGCCTACGTCCGAGGCCTCCAGTTGCCACTGCGGGACCAGTGCCTCCAGCGTGGCGGCGTCCAGCTGGCTCCACACGCGGTGGCTGACCAGCGCCGCCTGAACGGTGGCAAGGGTGTGGGGAGCTGGGTTCATGGCAGGCAGGACCAGGCAACAGGGAGTGCCATTGTTGCAGCGGTGGTGCTGCGCGGGGGCAGGGTTGTTACCGGCATTGAGCTGCGTCAACGCAGATGGCCCCGTGGGGTTGGATCGACCCGGTTGCCGTAGCATGCGGGCAGTGGTTGGGTACGTTGTCGGCGGGATCGGTAGAAAGCTCAGCCCGAACGGGTATTTCCAGTTCAAAGATGCCGATTCAGGTGCTGATTCAGTGCCGATTCAACAGCCACGAGAGCGCAATCTCCTCTTCGTCCTTCGCCAACCATGCCGTCCCCATCACATCCCGCATCCACCGTCGTATGGCTGCACCCCGAGGCGCCCGCCAAGCCTGAATGGGGTACGCCGTGCAATGGCTGCGGGCTGTGTTGCCTGGCCGAGCCCTGCCCGCTGGGCGTGGTGGTGTCGCGGCGCCGCAAGGGCGCGTGCGTTGCGTTGCGCTGGAGCGATGCCGACCGGCGCTACCTGTGCGGCATGGTGGCCGACCCCGGGGGCGTGACAGGTTTGAAGTATGCGTGGGCCGTGCGAGCGATGGCTGCCCTGGCCCGGCGCTGGATCGCATCGGGTGTGGGTTGTGATGCACGGCTGCAGACACAACCGCTGCCTCCGTCGCTGCCGCCCACGTCCGATATGTAGTGCGCAGCGCCTAGTGTCTGATTGCTATGATTAATATAGCTATCAGCGCTTTTCCATAAAGCGCTAGAGCCTTGTTTGACTTAAATTTTGACGGTAGCTGCGGCATGGGTCTTGCCCAGCTCCGCACCGTCGCTGCGCCGTGCCAGGTGCACTCCGGCCAGCATGCAGCGCACGGAGCCCCCTGCTTGCTCAATCGTGGGCACGGCCAGCGGCAGCAGGCGCGCGCTGCGTTCAATGGCGTCGTGCTGCGCGGGTGTCAGGCTGGCCGCAGCGCGCTGCGATAGCGCTAGCACCCGGCCTTGGGCACCTGATAGCTCCAGCGCGTTGCCTGCAAATTCACCGATCTGGTGGGCGGTCAGTTCGATGACTTCGCGGCCCGTCTCGCGCAGGCGCTCGCGCACCGCGTCGCGCCGTGCGGGGTCGGTGATCATGTGGAAGCCACCCAGCGCAAACGCGGTACCCACACACAGCATCACGTTGGTGTGGTAGCAGGGCCGGCCCTGCGTATCAGCCGTCGCAAACACCATGGGCTCGTAGTTGAAGTGGGTGCAAAAGCGTTCCAGGGCCACTGGGTCGGCGCGGTTCGACAGCGCGGTGTAGGCCACGCGCGCGATGTGGTCCAGCACCATCGCGCCCGTGCCTTCCAAATACACGCCGTCGGCCTCCAGGCCGGAGTAGTCGATCACGTCCTGCACGCGGTATTCGGCCTTGAGCAACTCGATCACATCGCTGCGCCGCTCGCGGCGGCGGTTGTTGGCCACCATGGGGTAGATCGCCACATGCCCGCCCGCATGGGTCGAGAACCAGTTGTTGGGGAACACGGAGTCGGGGGTGTTGCGCTCTCCCAGGTCGTCGAACAGGTGTACGCGCACGCCTGCGGCTTCTAGCTGCGCAGCGGCATTGGTGACCTCGGACATACGCGCGGCGCGCCGTCTCGGCTGCGTGTTGGGTGGGCGCGAGGGTCTGAAAGGTGTTGTCGGCCGCGGTTTCGGGGTTGGGGTGAAAACGGTGGGGGCGCACCATCACGACGGCGCTGGGGGCTTGGGCAGAGGATTGCATTGGGGAGCTTTAAGAAGGAGTCTTTTCGAACCGTGTCACCACTCGGCTTTGGGCCCCAGGGGTGAATTGGAAAGAATTTTCTCGACATGCGCCCACAAACAATAGGCATCAGACTGATCAAAATGAGTGAAAAATTGGCGATATGCCACCCCAAGGAGACACAATGACCAAACTGGATGACACCGACCGCGAAATCATCAGCATCCTGCGCGCCGACGCGCGCACGCCCGTTTCCGCGCTGGCGCAGAAGCTGCGCGTATCACGCGGCACCGTACAGAACCGACTTCACAAGATGGAGGAGAGTGGCGTCATCGTCGGCTACACCGTGCGCCTCAGGCCCGATTCAGAACCCCAGCGCATCCGCGCCTGGATGAGCATTGCGGTAGAGGGCAACGCCGCGCCCGAGGTGATCCGCACCCTGCGCGGCGAACCCATGGTGGGCACGCTGCACACCACCAACGGCCGCTGGGACATCGTGGCCGAGGTGCGCGCCGAAAGCCTGGAGGCGTTTGATGCCGCGCTGGGGCGCATCCGCCTCACGCCGGGCATTGCCAATACCGAAACCAGCATCCTGCTGTCGACCTATAAAGCGTGATGCTCGCTTGCTGACCCGGCCGGGCTCTGGGATGCCTCTGGGAGGCTGGTCGACGCCAACGCAGGGCGGGCATCATGCAATGGGCCATGCGGCGTTGCCTGCATGACGCAGTTGCGGCCCGCGTGCTTTCCGGCATACAGCGCTTGGTCTGCGCGTTGCAGCATTTCGTCCAGCATATTTTCATCAGGTAAGCGTTCTGCCACGCCCACAGTGGCGCTCAGGTGGATGGTGTGCTGTCCAAAGACGACGGGTGTTGCTGCGAGCCGTTGGATAAAACGCTGGGCGACCATTGCAGCCTGCTGCAGCGTCGCGCATGGCAGCAGGACCGCAAACTCTTCGCCCCCGATTCGGCCCACGCTGTCATGGCTGCGAAAGCAGTCGTGGCAGAGCTGCGCGACCGTGCGCAGCACTTCATCGCCCGCCGAGTGGCCGAACCGGTCGTTGATCTCCTTGAAATGGTCCAGGTCGATCAGGGCAATGGACAGCGGCTCGGCGTTTCGCAGAGCGCGCGACAGATCCAGCGCATGGCGGTTACCGAATTCGCGACGGTTGAGCAGTCCCGTCAACGGGTCGGTGGTGGCTTGGCGTTGCAGTTCAGCCTGCAGCGCATTGCTCCGCGCGATTTCGTCTTGCAAGGCCGCGTTGGCTTGCTGCAGTCGACTGCGCACAATGAACTCTTGGCGTTGCACACGCTGCAAGCGATTTGCCGACAAGAAGCCCACCACGGCAGGCAGCGCGAGCACCATGATCAGGCCCGGGACCAACTTGGCAGCCGTCCCGGTCAGCACCAAGGCTGCTACGGTGCAGGTGATACCAAGCAGCGAGACCCAAACGCCGAAAATGGCACGTCCGGGGATGAAGATAAACAGGCTGAAGTTCATGATCATGACCATTGCGATCGTCATGGACCGCAACTCGGGTCGCAGCAACTGAAATAGAAAAAAGAAGGGAAATCCCACCATTTCGAGCCACATGGTGAGATAGCCCTGGGGCGCGAGGTGCGGGCGCTGGCGCAGTGCAAGGAAACCCAAGAGCAACAGCACAACTATCGCGCCACGGTATGCGGTCAGAGTCCAGAACACGGAGCTTCCTCCCAGCGCCTGGTAGTCCGGCAGCGCGAACAACAACATCAGCCCCGCCCAGATACACAGCGCCGTGCGCAATTGCCGTGCCATCGCGGGCTGCGCGTCGGCGCGGTAAGCGAGCTCCGTCGGGCCGTCTGAGAACTCTCCACGCCAAAGCGAGATACTTGGAGTGAAATCAGGCTGCATGTTCTTGCGAGGCAAGTGATTTGTTGCGCTCGGTGCGCGGACAGTCAGGTTGGAACATCGAGCGTGTTTTGGAGGGGCATGAGGGTTTCCCCTGACGTTGTAGATACCCAGCTGCCGCATCGGCGACACCACTTAGGGGTTTCCTTGATTCTGTCTGGCTGCGCCTGCAGTTCAATAGGGGTTTTTTCTCGCTAGGAGCTCGCTATGCAACGTCGTCACATCATCCAATGGGGAGCCGCCAGCCTTGCCGCCCCCGCGTTCATGGTGCAGGCCCAGAGCTTTCCAAGCAAACCCATCAAGCTCATCATCGCCTTCCCCGCAGGCGGCCCCACCGACATCACCATGCGCTCGTTGGCCGACAGCGCCAGCAAAATCCTGGGCCAGGCCGTAATCGTCGAGAACAAACCTGGTGCTGGCGGCACCTTGCCCGCCCAGACCCTGCAGACTGCCCAGGCAGATGGCTATACCGTGGCGCAGATCCCTCTGGGTGTGTTCCGCCTGCCCTACACCACCAAGATCAACTGGGACCCGGTCAAGGACATCAGCTACGTGCTGAACGTCACCGGCTATGCGTTCGGTCTGGTCGTGCCCGCTGATTCACCGTTCAAGACCTGGGCCGACTTTGTGGCCTGGGCCAAGGCCAACCCCGGCAAGCTGAGCTACGGCTCGACCGGCACCATGACCAGCCCGCACCTGACCATGGAGCTGATCGCCCAGCAACTGGGCCTGGAGCTGCTGCACGTGCCCTATAAGGGCAGCGCCGACCTCATGCAGTCCATCCTGGGCGGGCAGATCATGGCCGCCGCCGACTCCACCGGCTTTGCCCCGCAGGTCGAGGCCGGCAAGCTGCGCGTGCTGAACACCTGGGGCGCCGAGCGCCTGGCCAAGTTCCCCGATGCACCCACGCTCAAGGAGCTGGGTCTGGACCTGGTGCAGAACTCGCCGTTCGGCATCGGCGCGCCCAAGGGCACGCCTGAAGCCGTGGTCAAACGCCTGCACGACGCCTTCAAGCAGGCCATGGAGCAGGAGAGCTACGGCACGGCCCTGGGCCGCTACGACATGGTGCCCATGTACATGAGCACCGCTGCGTACCAGAAGTTTGCGCAAGACACCTTTACGCAGGGAGAAGGCGCTGGTCGAGAAGCTGGGGCTGGCGAAACCGCAGTGATACGTGTGCTGAAGCACCGTTGGTGCTTTTGCTATTGAATAGATAGCTTTTGGTGCTTTTTGAATAAGCGCTAGCGGGCTATCTGACTCAAGATTTTCCTGGCCACCTCGGCAAACCCTGCACCCCGTTCGCCCTGCGTCACATAGCGCGGCAGGTGCGTGAGCCGCGGCACGAAGCGGCGCGATGTTGGCCACGCCCACGCTGTGCGGTGAAGTGCTCGAACATGGCCTGGTCGTTGCCCGAGTCGCCCACAAACACCCAGCGGTCCAGCTCCTGCGCCAGATCGCGCCCAGCAGTTCGCGCACGATCCAGTAGGCGCCCTGCCATTTGTTGAAGTTCCAAAGCAGCCGTGGATGTGGATGCTGCTGACCGTGGTGTGCATGCCATCGCGCTGCAGACGGGCCACCACGCGCTGCACCGTTTCGGGCGAGTGCTCGCGCGAATTCAGCGTAGTCGAATGCGATGTCCGTCTCGCGCCCTGCACTGTCACAACTCAACGCGACGCCGGGACCTCGGTTGCCACCAGCGATGCGATGTCGCGCATGCGGGCCGTTCGCGCTGCGCGTGGCGGCGTCCTGTTGGTAGCGCTTGCTCACGGACTGCTGCAGCGAGTTACGGCTTTCCGCGACGCGACTGCGCCGTTTTCCGCCACCATTGCGTCCACGGGCCATGCAACTTCTCGGTCTGCGGCGATGAAAGGCTCGCCCAACCAATCGGCCGCCCGGTGATGGGATGACCAGGAAGCCCGCTGCCCTTAAGCGCCTCGTACTGGGCCGGCTCGGCGAACCGTTCTTTCTGGATACGCGTCACATAGAGCACCTCACTCTGCCGTACCGCCTCACCCAAATCATTCGTTTCGAAAACCTCGACCCCTTGCTCACGCAGTCGGTTGGTTATTTGCGGCATGGCCAGCTCTGGCGGCGCCACAAAAAAGAACCGTGTCCCGAAACGAGCCAGCAAAGGAGCCAGGGAATGAACCGTACGGCCATGCTCTCCAAATCTCCGGCCAGCGCTACCGTCAGCGAGGTATCGGCGTTGGAGATTTCCTGTGGAAGATCAGCAACAAGAAGAGCACCTCTTTCACCAGCACCAATTGCACAATCTATCGATTGCCAGAGGGGAGGCAGTATATGAGCTTTCGTTCACATCCCGTGACATGTCACACGTGATAAAGCCGAGAGGAAAGGGGGCTGAAGCGGCGATAACAAAACAACAAACAAAGCAAGGAAGCAAGTAAGGAAGCAAGCAGGGAGCAGTACTCGGGACATAGAAAAAGCCTAGGCTAACCCTTGCAATTGAGTAACTTCCACCCCACCCTCTTCCCCAGCTAGATGATATCCGTAATTCCACGTTGCGTCCCGGAACTGCGGGCTTTGGACTACAATCTCCGAGAGCTCTACACCCGAGCTGGTCTCAATGTTATGAACCACGACATGAATTCGCGCACTGAGGCCAAAGACTAGACCGGTATACGCTCGATCCAAAACGAGATATCCGCCTGCCAGGAGGACTTTTCCTGGGCAGAAACCGCTGTAGCAGACAAAGACATGATTATGGCCTGATGTGTGAATCAAGATCCTCGAACTGCTGGAGAAGCTGCAGACGTAAACAAGACTCGAAGGTAAACGA
>CAWATB010000026.1:0-15286 GCA_963784815.1 uncultured Gammaproteobacteria bacterium
CCTCAGGCACGTACATGCTCGCAGGCACAGGCTGGCGCAGGTATTCGGGGTTGCGCACGCGGGCGGGCAGCACCACGGCGGGGTGGGGCACATCCTGGTAGGGCAGCTGTGACAGCAGATGCGCTATGCAGTTCAGGCGCGCCTTTTTCTTGTCCACCGCCTGCACCACCCACCACGGGGCTTCGGGGATGTGGGTGCGTTCCAGCATGGTCTCTTTGGCCTTGGTGTAGGCCTCCCAGCGCACGCGGCTTTCCAGGTCCATGGGGCTCAGCTTCCACTGCTTGAGCGGGTCGTGAATGCGGCCGAGGAACCGCAGATGCTGCTCTTCGTCGGTGATGGAGAACCAGTATTTGACGAGCGTGATGCCCGAGCGCACGAGCATCTTTTCAAACTCGGGCACGGTGCGAAAGAACTCTTCGTACTCGTCGTCAGAGCAAAAACCCATCACGCGCTCGACACCCGCGCGGTTGTACCAGCTGCGGTCAAACAGCACCATCTCGCCCGCAGCAGGCAGGTGCGCCACGTAGCGTTGAAAGTACCACTGGGTGCGCTCGCGGTCGTTGGGTGCCGGCAGCGCCGCCACGCGGGCCACGCGCGGGTTCAGGCGCTGGGTGATGCGCTTGATGACGCCACCCTTGCCTGCTGCATCGCGCCCCTCAAACAAGATCACCACCTTCTGGCGGCTGTGCTGCACCCAGTCCTGCAGCTTGACGAGTTCGCCCTGCAGGTGAAACAGGTCTTTGAAATACTGCTGGCGCGCCAGCCGGTCGGTGGGCTGCGGTGCGCCGAAATCGTCCACATTGCGGTCCTCGATCTCCAGCTCCAGCTCTTCGTCGTAGCTGTCGATCAGGTCGTTGGCGATGCGCTGCATCAGGTCCTGGGTGTCGAGGGCGTTGTTGTGGAACATGGGCGTCAAACCAGGCAAAAAATGGAATGTGCCATGGTCGCGCCCGTGGGTGACAACGGCGTGACATCTGTGACAACTGTGACATTTGCGCGAAATGTCACACCAGCGTCACAGCCTCGTCAGATTCTGACCACCCGTGTCCGCTTCTGACCCACCTACCCACGCCCCCGCCACCCTCGCCTCGGTGAGCGCCAGCCTGAACTACGGCGGCGACGCTGCGGGGCTGATCTGCGGCTATCTGCTGACGGAAGGGGCGGCGCCCCAAGCAGTGGATTCTGCGCAAGCGGCGCAGTGGCTGGCACAGCGCACGGCGCACGCAAGCACCGGGAGCCCGACGCTGCCCCAGGCGCCACGCACATTTTTATGGCTGCACTTCAACCTGAGCCACGCACAGGCCGTGCGCTGGATGGAGCGGCACGCCGATCTGCCCGAGGCGTTTTTTGACGCCCTGAAGGACCGCTCGGTCTCAACCCGCATCGAGCGGGACGACGACACGCTGATCGCCGTGCTGAACGACGCGCATTTCGACTTCGCATTCGAGCCGTCGGACATCGCCACCCTGTGGACCAGCGTGGCGCCCCACCTGATGGTGACGGGGCGCACACGGCCGCTGCGGTCGGTGGATGCGCTGCGCACCGCCCTGCGCGCGGGCAATGCACCCAGTTCCAGCGTGGCGCTGCTGGCCGAGTTGATGCGCACCCAGGCCTCGGGCCTGGTGGACATCGTGCGCGGCGTGACGCAGCGCATCGACGATGTCGAAGACGCGCTGCTGGCCGGGCGGCTGGACCACAAGCGTGCGCGGCTGGGTGTGCTGCGGCGCCTGCTGGTGCGCCTGCAGCGTTTGATGGCGCCAGAGCCTGCCGCCTTGTTTCGCCTGCTGCAACATCCGCCTGCGTGGATGGCCGCAGACGACGCACAGGAGTTGCGCGACTCGACCGAGGAGTTCTCGGTGGTGCTGCGCGACATGCTGGGGCTGCAGGAGCGCATCAAGCTGCTGCAAGAAGAAATTGCGGCCAGCGTGCAAGAGGCCAACAGCCGCAGCCTGTTTGTGCTGACGGTGGTCACGGTGCTGGCCCTGCCCATCAACATTCTGGCCGGGCTGTTTGGCATGAACGTGGGCGGCGTGCCGCTGGCGGACAACGGGCACGGGTTCTGGATCATCGTGGCCGTGGTGGCGGCATTTACGGCTGTGGCTGGTTGGCTGGCGCTCAGAGGCACCCGCGACAGGTAAACGCCTGCGGGAGGTGATGCCAGCATGTCTACAATCGCGCCCCTTGCCCTGACCCCCGAGACAGCACGCCCACCATGAACATCGTCGTCAACGAAGAACTCAAAGCCTATATCGAACCCCTGACCCCCGACGAACACGAGGCGCTGGAGCGCAGCATCCTGACCGAAGGCTGCCGCGACGCGCTGGTGCTGTGGGGCGATGTGCTGGTGGACGGCCACAACCGCTATGGCATCTGCCAAAAGCATGGCCTGCCGTTTCAGACCGTGCAAAACCCGCGGTTTCAGTCGATGGAAGACGTGCACCTGTGGATGATCGACCAGCACCTGGGCCGGCGCAGCGTGTCGGACTTCCAGCGCGGTGTGCTGGCCCTGCGCAAGCGCGAAATCGTGGCCGACCGCCGTGCCCGCGCGGCCGCCGCCCCTGACGAAGCCGGCGCTTCGAGCGAAAGCGCCGCCAGCGCCTCCCCCGCAGAAACCGCTGCAGGCCTGCCCGCCGCCGACCCTTTGAGCAGCCGCGAAGCCATTGCCAAGGCTGCGCGCCTGAGCAGCAGCCAGGTGGTGATGATCGAAAAGATCCAGAAGCAGGCTGCGCCGGAGCTGGTGGCGGCCGTCAAGTCCGGCACCATTTCTATCAACGCTGCCGCCGCCGTGGCCACCTTGCCCGCCGAAGAGCAGGTGGCTGCGGTGGCCGCAGGCAGGGATGAGCTGAAGCAGGCCGCCAAGCGTGTGCGCGAACTCAAGCGCAAGCCACCGCGGGAGGAAGCGCCAACAAATGTGGCTTCATCAGACGCTGAGAAATCTTTGGCCGAAAACAGTGACGGCAGCGATGAAATCCAGCAGCTGCGCCAGCAGGTCGCGGAGCTGACGGCAGAGAACGCCGAATTGCGCAGGCAGCTAGCCCAGCTCAACCCTGCCGATCAGCCGTTCTGACGTGATGTGTTGACCGCCGCCAGGGAGCGGTCCGCCCGGTTTACCGGTTGGCGCTGCGCAGTGCGCTCAGCCGGTCGGCAATCAGGTCAATATCCAGTCCATCATCAGCATGGGCCAGGTAAGCCTCCAGATCGGCCACAGCCTCGGCCGTATTGCCACGCTCGGCATGGGCCAGGCCGCGGTCGCGCCACTCGCCCCAGGCTTCGGGGAGCAGCACGATAAGTCGATCCAACACCGCAATCAGCCGCTGCCAGTCCTGCTGCGTGCGGTGCACTTCTTTCAGGTTGCGCAACATGCGCGCAATGATGTCGCGCGGCGTGGCGGCCTGCAGGTACAGGCCCAGCGGCACGTCATAGTCGTCCACCAGGCCGTTGCGGCGCTTGTAGGGCTCCAGCCGCTCGGCCAGCTCTTCACGGCTCAATGATTGGCCCGAGATCGGGTCGAGCACCACCTGCCCCTTGGGCAGCAGCACCTTGACCATGAAATGCCCCGGGAACGCAATGCCCCGCGCGTGCAGTCCCAGCCCTTGGGCCAGTTCCATCCACAACACCGCCAGGCTGATGGGGATGCCCCGGCGCGTGCGCAGCACGGCATTCAGATAGCTGTTTTCGGGGTCGTAGTAGTTGTTGATGTTGCCGCCAAAACCTAGGTCGGCAAAAAAGAACTGGTTGAGGGTGCGCAAGCGCTGCAGCGCTGGCGCATCGGCCGGCAGACGGCGTTTGATGCGGGCGAGCAGCTGGTCCATATCGCCCAACAGCAATTGCATGTCCAGCTCGGGGTACTCGTCCTGGGCCAGGCTGGCCGCTGCCTCCAGCAGCGGGAAGTGTTCGTCGCTTTGCACCAGCGATGCAAAGTACTCCAGCGAAGTGGGTACGGAATAACTCAGGGACATGACAGGGTTGTAAGGGCCTCGCCCGGCTGCGTCAAGCGACAGGAAGAGCGGTTTCAGGGGATTTTTTGACAGCTTTGCAGGGGGCAAGCCAGCACCATCAGCGCCGCAGCATCTTGCGCAGCTTGAGGCCCGCCGCCCACAGCGCGCCAAAGTACAGCACCGCGGCGGCGGCGATCAGCGCAGCCAGCAAGCCCACACGCTGCAACGACTGGCCGCGCATCCCTACCCAGTCAAAGTGCTGCGCGCCCCACACCAGCAGCACCGCCAGCAACGCACTGGCGGCCACCACCTGCAGCGCAAACTTGCCCCATCCCGGCAGCGGCTGGTAGCTGCCGCGCCGCAGCAAACCCACCAGCAACCACATGGCATTGATGAGCGCGCCCAGACCGATGGAGAGCGCCAGGCCCGCATGCGCAATCAAAGGCACCAGCGCAATGTTGAGCAACTGGGTGATAACCAGCACCACAATCGCGATCTTGACGGGCGTACGCACGTCCTGGCTGGCGTAGTAGCCGGGCGCCAACACCTTGATGGCCACGATGCCCAGCAGCCCGGCGCCGTAGCCCGACAACGCCACGGCGATCTGCCCCACGTCACCGTCTGCCAGCTTGCCGTGGTGGAACAACGTGGCCACCAGGGGCGTGGAAAACGTGAGCAAAGCCACTGCGCAGGGCACGGCCAGCAACACCACAATGCGCAGGCCCCAGTCCAGCATGGCCGAGTACCTTTCAGAGTCGCCCGCGGCCTTGGCGGCCGTTAGTTGCGGGGTGAGCACCACGCCCAGGGCCACGCCGAGCAATGCCGTCGGAAACTCCATCAGCCGATCAGCGTAGAAAAGCCAGGTCACGCTTCCGGGTGCCAGGTAGGACGCAATCTGGGTATTGATGAGCAGCGATATCTGCGCCACCCCCACGCCCAGCAGGATGGGCCCCATCAGCATCAACACGCGGCGCACGCCGGGCTCGGCCCAGGCCGCGCGGATGGCGCCCCAGGTCACGCCGATGCGTGGCAGAAGCCCCAGTCGCATCAAGGCAGGGACCTGCACCGCCAGTTGCAACACGCCGCCCAGCATCACACCGCCTGCCATCGCAAAGATGGGTTCAATTCCCCGCGCCTCCAGGTGCGGAGCGCCCAGCCAGGCGGCAGCGATCATGCAAAGGTTGAGCAGCACTGGCGAGACGGCGGGCACGGCAAAGTGCTTCCAGGTGTTGAGAATGCCCGCGGACAGCGCCACCATGGACATGAAGCCGATGTAAGGGAACATCCAGCGCGTCATCAGCACCGCTGCGTCATAGGCCTCGCCACTTTGGCGCAGGCCGCTGGCCAAGGCCCAGACAAGCACCGGCGCGCCCAGCACGCCCAGAATGCAGACCAGCAGCAGCACCCAGGCCAACACGGTGGCCACCGCTGCAATCAGGCGGCGAGTGACCTCTTCGCCCTCCTGCGCTTTGGTGGTGGCCAGCACCGGCACAAACGCCTGGCTGAACGCGCCCTCGGCGAACAGGCGGCGGAACAAGTTGGGAATGCGGAAGGCGACGTTGAAGGCGTCCGTCAGGGCGTTGGCCCCGAACATGGAGGCCATCAGCAGGTCGCGCACCAGGCCCGTCACGCGGGAGGCCAGGGTCAGCAGGGAGACGGTAGAGGCGGCTTTGAACAATGACACCGCAGGGAGTGTATCCATGGATGCCCCCTGAGCCGCTTCGCGTCATCCCCCGGGGGGCACGCACCTGGTGGCCTGGCAGAGCCAGTTCCACGGGTGCGCTGGCGATGGCTCTGCGCCAGTTTTCAGGGGGTGGGATGGATGCGGAAGCGCCCTGGGCTATAATCGCGGGCTTTGCTGGCATCATCC
Organism: uncultured Gammaproteobacteria bacterium; assembly: GCA_963784815.1. Classification (GTDB taxonomy): domain Bacteria; phylum Pseudomonadota; class Gammaproteobacteria; order Burkholderiales; family Burkholderiaceae_C; genus Acidovorax. The sequence goes on from CAWATB010000026.1 coordinate 5,809, forward strand.
ACAGACCCCAAGGAAATAAATTATGGCATCCGCTAAACCAAAGAAGAAGAACCCCCGCCTGGCCTCTGGCCGCAAGCGCGTCCGTCAGGACATCAAGCTGAACGCAGCGAACACCTCCATGCGTTCCAAGTACCGTACCGCTGTCAAGAACGTCGAAAAGGCTGTTCTGGCTGGCGACAAGACCAAGGCGACCGAACTGTTCGCCAAGATGCAAGCCGTGGTGGACACCGTGGCTGACAAGGGCATCTTCCACAAGAACAAGGCAGCTCGCGACAAGAGCCGCCTGTCGGCCAAGGTGAAAGCCCTGGCCCTGGCAGCCGCCTAAACACTCATCGCCTGCCTCGGCAGGCAAACAGCCCGACCGGCATGTGCCGTTCGCCGTTTGTAACGGGTGCGCTGCCAGCAAAGAAAAACGACTAAACCGCCTTCGGGCGGTTTTTTCGTTTCCGGCCTCCTCCAAGTACTTGTTACATTGCGCGGTTACACAGGGAGCCTTCATGATCCTGCGCCAGAAATCAGCCTTCGACGGATTTACCTACGAGTTCGTGGATGAGCGCCAGGCCACGGTGTTGGGTGGGTTCAGCTATGCATGGTTTTCACAAGCGAAAAATGCCCGGCTGCGCATCCACAGCGAGAAGGACGCGGCAAAGGGCGACATTCACATGACACTGAACGGCCAGGGCTGGAGGGTGCGCCACCTTTACCTGAGTCGCGGTCACTTGAGCGATATCCGCTACACGCTGGAAACTGACCAGGACACCGTCCACGCGGTCGTGGACGTGCTGGGCAAAAGCGCCGGGCAACGGCTGCCACGCATCGTGATGACCCAGCCCATCTCGGTGGAGATGGGTACCGCTTCGGGGTGGCTCAAGAAGAGCTACGCGATCACGGACAGCGCCACACGCCGCCCCATGGGCCGTATCCGCGAGCCTGCGGCCATAACCCTCAAACGCGAGTTGGTGATTGAACTACCAGGGTTAGCGCCACCCTTTGCCGCGTTTCTGGGCATTGTGGCGCTCATCGTTCGGTATTGATCGGGCACGGTGGGGTCCGCGCACACCCCATTGACAGGACCCTTGACCGGCTCAGCCGTCAGGGTTTGGGAAGCGGCGGAACGTCCGGCAGCAAGCAGGCTTCGGCCACCTGCAGGTTGTTGTCGCGCGCGAAGTTGATGACGAAATCCCAGGCCATGGGCTCGTGGTCGCGCAGATCGTGGTTCACCACCACACATTTCACGCCATTGAGCGTGGTCGGAATGCACCAAGGCGAATAGCTCAGATGGCTGCCGGGGCGCGCCCCACCCGGCCGGAAACTGCTCATCACCCCGGCCAGCCGCTCGGCCCAGTCGCTGGGCCGAAAGGTTTTCCCGTCGTGGGTGATGCCCTGAATGAAGACTTCTTTGGAGGAGGGGGAAACCATCGGGGATTGGAGTGGTAATGAGGGTGACAGACACAGGATCACTGCATGCTGCACCGCAGCGCGACATTCTAACTCTTATATAAGAGCTGACTCCCTAATCCTTGTACCGCGCTACACATTGAAGCCAAATCCAGGTAAGGCACCGCATTGCAGTAATGCGCAATCGTCAACAGACGATCACCGTGCGCCCCCTAGAATCGTGCTTCGCTTTTTCGGGTTTCATACAGGCCACGAGCCGACCCATTACCGCACCGTCAGGAGATTTCTGCATGACCGCTACCACCCCGGCAGCTTCGCCCCACGTGATGAACACCTATGGCCGTGTACCGATTGCACTGGCGCGTGGACAAGGCAGCCGCGTCTGGGACGTGAACGGAAAAGAATACCTGGATGGTCTGGGCGGCATTGCGGTGAACACACTGGGCCACAACCACGCCAAGCTGGTACCCGCGCTGCAGGACCAGATCACCAAGCTGATCCACACCTCCAACTACTACCACGTGCCGCTGCAAGAGCAACTGGCCGCCAAGCTGGTGGAGATGTCGGGCATGACCAACGTGTTCTTCTGCAACTCGGGCCTGGAGGCCAATGAGGCCGCGCTCAAGATTGCACGCAAATACGGTGTGGACAAGGGCATCGCCAAGCCCGAGATCGTGGTGTACGAAAAAGCCTTCCACGGCCGCTCCATTGCCACCATGTCGGCCACGGGCAACCCCAAGATCCACAACGGATTCGGCCCGCTGGTTGAAGGTTTTGTGCGCGTGCCGATGAACGACATCGAGGCCATCAAGAAAGCCACCGAAGGCAACCCGAACGTGGTGGCGGTGTTCTTCGAAACCATCCAGGGCGAAGGCGGCATCAACGGCATGCGCATCGAATACCTGCAGCAGCTGCGCAAGCTGTGCGACGAGCGCGGCTGGCTCATGATGATCGACGAAGTGCAGTGCGGCATGGGCCGCACCGGCAAATGGTTTGCCCACCAGTGGGCTGGCATCGTGCCCGACGTGATGCCCCTGGCCAAGGGCCTGGGTTCCGGCGTGCCGATTGGCGCCGTGGTGGCGGGCCCCAAGGCTGCCAACGTGCTGCAACCGGGCAACCATGGCACCACGTTTGGCGGCAATCCGCTGGCCATGCGCGCCGGGGTCGAAACCATACGGATCATGGAAGAAGAAGGCCTGCTGCAAAACGCTGCCACGGTGGGTGACCACCTGCGGACCGCGCTGCAGCGCGAGCTGGGCAGCCTGCCCGGCGTGAAAGAAATCCGGGGCCAGGGCCTGATGCTGGGCATCGAGCTGAACAAGCCCTGCGGCGTGCTGATTGGCCGCGCGGCCGAAGCGGGCCTGCTGCTGTCGGTGACGGCCGACAGCGTGATTCGCCTGGTCCCCCCGCTGATCCTGACCACCGCAGAGGCCGACGAAATCGTCGCCAAGCTGGCCCCGCTGGTCAAAGCCATCCTGGCCGAGTGATCGGCCGGCACAGAGATACAAGCCCATGAAACATTACCTGCAGTTCAGCGACCTCGACGCAGACGAATACAGCTACCTTTTCGAGCGCGCCGCGCTCATCAAGAAGAAGTTCAAGGCCTACGAAAAGCACCACCCCCTGGTGGACCGCACCCTGGCCATGATTTTCGAAAAGGCCAGCACCCGCACCCGCGTGAGCTTTGAGGCCGGCATGTACCAGCTGGGCGGCAGTGTGGTGCACCTGACCACTGGCGACAGCCAACTGGGCCGCGCCGAGCCGATTGAGGACAGCGCCAAGGTCATCAGCCGCATGGTGGACCTGGTGATGATCCGCACCTACGAGCAGACCAAGATCGAAGACTTTGCCGCCAACTCGCGCGTGCCCGTCATCAACGGCCTGACCAACGAGTACCACCCCTGCCAGATCCTGGCGGACATCTTCACCTTCATCGAGCACCGCGGCTCCATAAAGGGCAAGACCGTGGCTTGGGTGGGCGACGGCAACAACATGGCCAACACCTGGCTGCAGGCGGCAGCGCTGCTCGGCTTCAAGGTGCACGTCAGCACGCCCCGCGGCTATGAAATTGATGAGAAATTGGCCGCTGGCGCTGGTGGAATAAGCGCTGATAGCTATCAATTTTTTAGCAACCCCATGGAAGCCTGCCAAGGCGCAGATCTGGTCACCACCGACGTGTGGACCAGCATGGGTTACGAGGCCGAGAACGAAGAACGCAAAAAAGCCTTTGCCGACTGGTGCGTGGACACCGAAATGATGGCCGCTGCCAAGCCCGATGCACTGTTCATGCACTGCCTGCCGGCGCACCGGGGCGAAGAGGTCGAGGCCGATGTGATCGACGGGCCGCAGTCGGTGGTGTGGGATGAGGCTGAAAACAGGATGCACGTGCAGAAGGCACTCATGGAGTACCTTCTGCTCGGCCGCGTTGCATGAAATGCATCGCGGTGGCGCGCAAGCGCCAGCAGACTGTTTCGGCGCAGGCTCATGTCCGAGAAGCGGACGTGAAGCGGCCAAAGGCCGCGTGCCGAAGCCAGAACCGTATGCACGTGCAGAAGGCACTCATGGAGTACCTTCTGCTCGGCCGCATAGCCTGATTTTTTGGCTGTCCATGCCCTGGCGTCGCCAGCCCGCCCACAGCGCTGAACTGCTGGCACGCTGGGCATCGCTGGGCCAAGCACTCGGCCGGGATACACCGGCGTGGCGTCAAGAGGGACGACGGCTTGTGCTCAGCTGGGCGCGCTGGCCCCGCGCCTACCATGACACCACCCACCTCTGCGCCTGCCTGCGGCATTGGCAAGCGGTGCAGGACCAGAACCCCGGCGCACTCGACAACCCCCACACTGTTGCGCTGGCCCTGTGGTACCACGACGCCATTTACTGGCCGTGGAGCAAACACAACGAAGAGCGCAGCGCCGACTGGGCAAGCCGCTTCATCCTGGGCCAGGGCCTGCCCGCCACGCTGGCGCAAACCGTGCACCAGCACATCCTCGACACCCGCCACTCCCCCGGCCCACTCACAGGCGATGAGCAGTGGGTGGTCGATATCGACCTGGCGATCCTCGGCCAGAGCGACGGGGTATACCGCCAGTTCGAACGCAACGTGCGGCGCGAATACTTTTTTGTGCGCTGGCCACGCTATGTGGCGGGGCGCAGTGCGGTGCTGCAGGGGTTTCTCGAACGCCCGCTCATTTACGGCACCGACTGGTTCCAGGAGCGCTTCGAGGCGCAGGCGCGCATCAACCTCAGCAACGCCCTGCAAGCACTGAAGGCCGGTACGGCCTATGCGTGAGCCAGGTCACTGGCAGGGCTGAAACCGCTTGCACTCCTCAGCGATCTGGATGGCGGTCAGTGTGTTCTTGCCCTCCAGGCCCCGGGCCGTGAACCTGACCCAGGCCCCCTCGGAGACGTCGGCCAGCAGGGCCTGATCGACCACCCGGAAGGTCTGCGTCGTGAACGGCAGCATCGCACGTGGCAACAACCTGAGGCGTACATACAGTTTGCCTCTGCTTCCCCCGGTGAGCCTGCGGCACGATGACGCTCTGCTGCAGTTGACGGGGCAGGACGATGGGCCGGGCATCGCGGCCACCGAGCGCAACCGGGTGTTCGAGCGCTTTTACCGGGGCGCGGGCCACGCAGCCAACGGATCGGGCCTGGGCCTGGCCATCGTGCAGCAGGCGGTGCGGCGCATGGGCGGGCAGGTGCAAGGTGGGCGATGGATTGAACGGCCAGGGCGTGGGATTTTTTGTCAGCATCCCCCTCCCGCACAGCACCTGATGCGGCACTGAAAAACTACTGTTTTGATAGCTACTAGCGCTTTTATAACAAGCGCTCGACGCCAATTTGGCTTGTATTTTTTCATACCCCCCTTCCCCCATGCGCGCCGCCTGCGGCATGCCGGGTTGCGCCCCTCACCCTGCAGCAGTTTCGAGGCACAGGACGATGCTTGCCACCGGGCGTGTTAGCGGAGCGATCTGCCGCCGCCTTCTGAAGCCGTGATTTTCTGAGGGGCGAACGCAACGGCAGATCGTTTAGGCCTCAACAAAAAACCCGCAAGCTGTTGGAAATAACCGACACCACGGGTTTTCCGGGACATGCAAACTTTGTCCCATGCCAGCAAGCCATTCTTCCAACGCCCGCCAGCTCTGGGACATCTCGCCGCCCGTGCACGCGGGCAGCCCGGTCTTCCCGGGTGACACGGCCTACAGCCAGCAGTGGTGCGCCACCATCGGGCCGGGTTGCCCGGTCAACGTGAGTGCCATTACGCTGTCGCCCCATGTGGGCGCCCATGCCGATGCGCCGCTGCACTACGACGCCCAGGGCGCCACCATTGGCGATGTATCGCTCGACGCCTTTCTGGGCCCCTGCCGTGTGATCCACGCCATCGGCTGCGGCCCGCTCATCGCATGGCACCACATTGAACATGCCGTCGACGGCACCCTGCCGCAGCGCGTGCTGGTCCGCACGTACGCCAAAGCCCCCGAGCAATGGGACGGCCAACTCACCGCCTACGCGCCCGACACCATCGAGCGCCTGGCCGACCAGGGCGTGCTGCTGGTGGGCATCGACACCGCCAGCATCGACCCAGCCGACAGCAAGACCCTGGACAGTCACCAGGTCATCCGCCGCCGAGGCCTGCGCGTGCTGGAGAACCTGGTGCTCGACAACGTGCCCGAGGGCGACTACGAGCTGATCGCCCTGCCACTGAAGCTGACCACCGCCGATGCATCGCCGGTTCGCGCTGTGCTGCGAGCGCTCTGAGAACAAAAATTTAAGCCTTTTTGGCCTCTAGCGCTTATCCCATAAGCGCTAGCAGCTATCAAAACAGAAGTAACCGACCTGAACCGCCATGACGACAACCCTTCAAGACTGCCGCGCCCTCGATGCGCAAGACCCGCTCGCCCCGCTGCGCGAGCACTTCAGCCTGCCTGCGGGCGTGATCTACCTCGACGGCAATTCGCTGGGCGTGCTGCCCAAGGCCGCTGCGGCGCGCGTGGCCGACGTGGTGGCGCGCGAGTGGGGCACAGACCTCATCAAATCCTGGAACACCGCGAGCTGGTTCGACCTGCCCCAGCGCCTGGGCAACCAGTTGGCCCCGCTGATCGGCGCGGGCCAGGATGAAGTGGTGTGCACCGACAGCACCTCCATCAACCTCTACAAGGTGCTCAGCGCGGCGCTGAACATTGCGCGTGAAGACAGCCCCGCGCGCAAGCGCGTGGTGAGCGAGCGCAGCAACTTCCCCACCGATCTCTACATCGCCGAAGGCCTGTGCAAGGAGCGCGGCCTGGAGCTGGTGCTGGTGGAGCCTGAAGAGATCACCGCCGCGCTGACCAGCGACGTCGCGGTGCTGATGCTGACGCACGTGAACTACCGCACCGGCGCCATGCACGACATGGCGGCCATCACCGCCGCCGCACACGCCCAGGGCATTTTGTGCGTGTGGGACCTGGCGCACAGCGCGGGCGCGGTGCCGGTGGACTTGAACGGCGCAGGCGCCGACTTCTCGATCGGCTGCGGCTACAAGTATTTGAACGGCGGCCCCGGCGCACCGGCCTTTGTGTGGGTGCACCCGCGCCACGCCGACCGCTTCTGGCAACCGCTGTCGGGCTGGTGGGGCCATGCCGCGCCCTTTGCGTTCACGCCGGATTACAAACCCGCCCCCGGCATCACGCGCTACCTGTGTGGCACGCAGCCCATCATCAGCCTGTCGGCATTGCAGTGCGGGCTGGATGTGTTCACGGCCGCCGAAGCACTGGGCGGCATGGCAGCACTGCGCACCAAGTCGCTGGCGCTGACCGACCTGTTCATCCAGCTGGTGGAAGAGCGCTGCGCAGGCTACGGCCTGGGCTTGGCCACACCGCGTGACCATGCGCAGCGCGGCTCGCAAGTCTGCCTGACGCGTGACGAAGGCGCGGGCGTCAACGGCCAGGGCAGCGGCGCCTACGCCATCGTGCAGGCACTGATTGCGCGCGGCGTGATCGGCGACTTCCGCAAGGGCGACGGCGGCAAGGGCCCGCACAAGGACATCCTGCGCTTTGGTTTCACGCCGCTGTACATCGGCTTTGAAGACGTGTGGAACGCGGTGGAGCATCTGCGCCAGGTGCTGGAAAGCGGCGAGTGGCAAAAGCCAGAGTTCAACCAGACCCACGCGGTGACCTGAGGCCTGTCGGCATACCAAAACACCTCAACCCGTTCACACTGAGCTTGTCGAAGTGCCGCGCAAGGCTTCGACAGGCTCAGCCCGAACGGTTCGGATGGATCGACGCGCATCCGCATGAGGCAGCGCGAACGCAGGAGAACAAACATGTGCCCCTTTTCCCAAACCACCGTCCCCGCCAGCGACACGCCGGCCGCTGCCCTGCCCGAATCCATCGTGCACGACGAACGCGCCCAGCTCGACTTCAGCAAAAGCATGAGCTATGGCGACTACCTGCAGCTCGACGCCATCCTCACCGCGCAAAAGCCGCTGTCGCCCGCGCACGACGAGATGCTGTTCATCGTGCAGCACCAGACCAGCGAACTGTGGATGAAGCTGATGCTGCACGAGCTGCGCGCCGCCATTGCCCACATTGCCAATGACGAGCTGCAGATGGCCTTCAAGATGCTGGCGCGCGTCAGCAAGATCATGGAGCAGCTGGTGCACGCCTGGGACGTGCTGGCCACCATGACGCCGCCCGAGTACACCGCCATGCGGCCGTACCTGGGGCAGTCCAGCGGGTTCCAGAGCTACCAGTACCGCAGCATCGAGTTCGCCCTGGGCAACAAGAACCGCGCCATGCTCAAGCCGCACGAGCACCGCGCCGACCTGCTGGCGCAGGTGCAGGCCGCGTACGAAGCGCCCTCGCTGTACGACGAGGCGCTGCGCCTGCTGGCGCGCCGCGGCATCGCCGTGCCCGCCAGCCACACCGACCGCGACTGGACGCAGCCCTATGCGACCAGCGATGCGGTCGAGCAGGCCTGGCTGGTGGTGTACCGCAACCCCAAAGAACACTGGGACCTGTACCAGCTGGGCGAAGAACTGACCGACCTGGAAGACGCCTTCCGCCTCTGGCGCTTTCGCCACGTGACCACGGTGGAGCGCGTCATCGGCTTCAAGCGCGGCACCGGCGGCACCGGCGGCGTGAGCTACCTGCGCAAGATGCTGGACGTGGTGCTGTTCCCCGAGATCTGGAAGCTGCGCACGGACCTGTGATCTGAGTGGCCTGCCCGCTTCGCAGCGCGTTCAGCTTGCGGCCTTCAGCGCCAATTGCAGAAACCGCAAAAACCGCGGGTCGTTGGCATAGGCCACGTTCACCCGCATGGCCTGCAAAGGCTGCTGCTGACCCTGCCGCTGCGGAAAGAATACAGCGCCCGGCGCCAGAAAAATGCCCCGCTCTGCCGCACTGCGGGCCAGGCCCAGTTCGGTGATGCCAGCAGGCAATTCCACCCACAGGTAATAGCCGCCCGGCGGGCTGGGGTGCACGGTGAGGCCCAAGCGCGCCAACGCCTTCTGCGCGGGGCCCAGGGCACCGTCCAGCCGGGCCTTGAGCCGGTTCAGGTGCCGTCGGTACTGGCCGGCGGAGATCAGCTGGTGCACCACGCGCTCGACAAAGTCGGAGGTGGACACCACCGTCACCATCTTCAGGTCACACAGCGCGTCGATGCGGTGCGGTCGCGCCGGCGATGTAGCCCACCCGCAGGCCGGCCGACAAGGTCTTGGAGAAGCTGCTGACGTAGACCACGCGCTCCAGCTGGTCCAGCGCGGCCAGGCGCGGGGCGTTGCGGCGGGCAGCAGGTCGGCAAACGGGTCGTCTTCCACCACCAGGCAATCGGGACCGGCCGCCATCTGCAGCAGCTGTGGGCCTTGGGCAGGCTGATGGAGCTGCCGGTGGGGTTGTGCGCCAGCGACTGCGTGAAGAACACCTTGGGCCGGTGCGTGCGCAGCAGGCCTGCAGGGCGTCGAGGTCCGGCCCATCGGCCAGGCGGGGCACGCCCAGCATCGCCACCTTGGCCAGCTTGAGCTTGCCGAACAGCGGGTAGTAGCCGGGCGAGTCCACCAGCACCTCGTCCCCGCGCTCCAGCAGGTGGCGCACGATGAGGTCGA
>CAWATB010000027.1:0-21693 GCA_963784815.1 uncultured Gammaproteobacteria bacterium
CCCTTCCTGCAAACGCGAAAATTAGCATTTTCGTGACCTTTGCGCACCTATGCTTTTCTTGGGGACCAAAAACTGCATAGTTTGTTTCACTGCTTTGGAATGGAATTCGCGCATACCAAGGCATCGGGCTATCGGCGACGTTATACATGCATCGACCCGATAACGGGTCTCCACGCAAAGCGACTGGCTATGGCGAATTTCGAGTTCGCATGGTTTGTATATGGGGCATTGCTGTTGCTGCTGGCGACCAGCTTTGTCGTGCGCATCGACTATGTCCGGATCGGGCTCGCCGCGGCGGCGCTGGTGGCGGTGCCGCTGGTTTTGTTCCGCGAACCCGACGTCGGTTACGGCATGCTGGTGCTGGCGATCCTGGTCGTCAACCTGGGCATCCTGCGCGGCTGTGGCTGCGCGAGCGACAGGTTCGCTTTTCGGCGGAGGAGGAGGCGCTGCGGCGCGAGCATTTCAGCGCGCTCAACCCAGTGGCAGGCGCGTGGGCTGATCGATCAGGGGCATTGGATTTCGGCGAAGCGCGGCGAGATTTTGATCCGCGAAAATCAGGCAGCGCCCAGCCTGTTCTATCTGGCGGAAGGGCAGGCGACGATCCAGCGCGACGGCGCCGAGGTCGGCAAATTGTCCGACGGCGCGCTGATCGGTGAAGCGACGGTGCTCGACGGCACCCATGCGACGGGCACGGTGCTGCTCGGCAGTAATGCGCGGCTGTGGTTTGTCCCGGCGGCGGCCCTGCGGCGTGATCTGGCGGCCAATCCCGCGATTGCGAGCACGCTGCACGAAGGCTTTGCGCGCGCGCTGCGCGGCAAGCTGGCGAGCGCGAACACACGCGACTTGCCGATCGGGCGCCGATCGTGTGAAAAATCCGCGGCTACGACGCCTCGAACTCGTCATCGCCGCCTGCTAATCACGGCGCGATGACAATGATTCTTGACGGCATTTCGAATTGCGACACGATGAAGAAGGCACGGCGCTGGCTGACGAGCAGGGCGTCGCCTACCGCTTCGACGCTATTCGAAGGATGCGGCTCGACGCGGCCCGGTTGCAAAGCGGGATCGATGCGTTGGGCTGGGGAAGCTGCTCAACAAGGCCGGAACGACGTTTCGCAAATTGCCCGATGCGCAGAAGGACGGTCTCGAAGGGTATCGGCGAAGGCGCTGATGCTCGACCAACCCGCGATGATCCGCCGTCCGGTCGTCGAAGCTGCGGGCGCGATCAGCGTCGGTTTTTCGGCCGCCGACTGGCAGGCGCGTTTTGCGGCATGATCCGGTGGACGCTGGCCTTGCTGGCCCTGACGCTGCTCGCCGGCTGCTCGGCTGACCCCGTGACCGCGCAATCGACCCTCGACGGCGCGCCGCCGCTCATCATCGCACACCGCTGGGCGCGTCGGGCGAGCGGCCCGAGCATACGCTCGCCGCGTATCGGCTGGCGATCGAGCAGGGCGCCGATCTTCATCGAGCCCGACCTGGTGCGACCAAGGACGGCGTGCTGGTCGCGCGGCACGAGAATGAGATTTCGGGCACCACCGACGTCGCCAATCGCGCCGAGTTCGCGGCGCGCAAGACGACCAAGACCATCGACGGCAGCGACGGTGACCGGCTGGTTCACCGAAGATTTCACGCTCGCCGAACTGAAGACGCTACGCGCGCAAGTGAGCGGCTGCCGCAGCTTCGTTCGACCGAATTGACGGCCAGTTCGATGTTCCGACGTTCGAGGAAATTCTGGCGCTGCTGGCCGAGGTGAACGCGGGCCGCGACAAGCCCATCGGCGTCTATCCCGAGACCAAACACCCGAGCTATTTTACGTCGATCGGCCTGCCGCACGAGGCGCCGCTGCTCGCGCTGCTCGATTGCTTCGGTTATCGCGGCCGCAAGGCGCCGGTTTATATCCAGAGCTTCGAGGTGCAGAACCTGATGGATCTGCGTGCCAAAAGCGACCTGCCGCTGATCCAGTTGATGGACGGCGAGGGCGGTCCGCCCGACAGGCTCGAAACCAGCTATGCCGCCATGGCGTCACCCGCGGGTCTGAAAACCATCGCATCCTATGCCGAAGGCATCGGCCCGAACAAGGCGATGGTGATCCCGCGCGGCGCGCTGGGGATCGCTGGCCGAGCCGACCAGCTTGGTGCGCGACGCCCACGCCGCGGGGCTGAAAGTGCATCCGTGGACGTTCCGCCGCGAGAATTATTTCCTGCCGCTGGGCGACAAGGGCGGGGTGAATCCGGCGGGGCATGGCGACTTGGGCGCCGAGATCGCAGCATATCTGGCGCCCCAAAGAAAGCTGGTCAATCAGCGTGCCGTTTCGCAAGATGCTGGTCAAGGTCAAGCGCGAAATCATCCGCATGGACCACCCCACCATTGCGCCCGCCCACGGCCGTGCGCCGTCGGTGGACCCCGCCACGCTGCAGCGCTGGCTGGCCCAGGGCCATGACGATGACGGGCGCGAGGTGGTCACGCTGGACACGCGCAATGCCTTTGAGGTGGACCATGGCACGTTCGACAACGCCATTGACTGGCGCATCGACAAGTTCACAGAGTTTCCCCCTGCCCTGCGCGCCCACAAAGCCGCGCTGCAGGACAAGACGGTGGTGAGCTTCTGCACCGGTGGCATCCGCTGCGAAAAGGCGGCCATCCTGATGCGGGAGGAAGGTTTGACCAACGTCTACCAGCTGGAGGGCGGCATCCTCAAATACTTTGAACTCACCGATGGCGCGCACTACCACGGCGGCTGTTTTGTGTTCGATGAGCGCAGGGTGCTGGCGGCAGACCTGTCGACCGAGCCGCAGCCCGTCACTGATGAAAATGCTACAAATAAGTGAGCTGCTAGCGCTTATCCATCAAGCGCTAGAGGCCAATTTGGCTAAAATTTTCCGCAATCCGGGCCTGACAGGCCGGCCCACGGTCAACCCTTGAAGCGGTGTTCCGGTAGCGGAATCCACTCCACTTCGCCAGGCACTTGGCCCATGGTTTGGGCTTCCCAGTCACTGGCGGCCTGCACGATGCGCTCTTTGCGGCTGGACACAAAATTCCACCACATGTGGCGCGGTGCATCCAGCGCATCGCCCCCAATCACCATCAGCCGGACGGCGCTGTCGCCCGCCACCAGGCGCATGGGCTGCCCGGACTCCATCACCGCCAGCAATTGCGCGTCCAGAAGCTCCCCATTGAGTTGCACGGGCGCGTCCACCGCATAGACGGCTATCTCCTGCACCAGCGCAGGGATCTCCAGCGTGGCGCCAGCGGGTAACTGCACGTCGAGGTACAGCGTGGGCGAATACGTGGCCACGGGCGATGTCTGGCCAAACGCTTCGCCAATGAGCACGCGCACGGTGGCAGTCACCCACCTGCACCTCGGGGATGGCCGCGGTGGGTGTGTGCACAAACGACGGCTCGGCCTCTTCATGCGCCTGCGGCAAAGCCGCCCACAGCTGAATGCCGTGGTTCACAAACGACTGGTTTGCCAGACTCTCGGGGCGGCGCTCGGAGTGCACGATGCCGCGCCCGGCCGTCATCCAGTTGATGGCACCGGGCTCGATCTGCTGCACGTAGCCCAGGCTGTCTCGGTGCATGATGGCGCCCGAGAAGAGGTAGGTCACGGTAGCCAGGCCAATGTGCGGATGGGGCCGCACATCGTGGCCTGCGCCGGGCTCCACCGTCACCGGACCGAAGTGGTCAAAAAACAGGAACGGCCCTACGGCCTGGCGCTGCACAGCGGGCAATAGGCGCCGCACCTTGAACCCACCGCCCAGGTCTTTGGCATGGCCCGCCAGACGCAACGCCGCGCTCATGACGGCGCTCCAACGGGGGTCGAAAAGGCAACAACAGGACTGAAACGGTGATTCATGGGGCGACTCCTGGGTGAACAGACATCAGACAGGCGGAACAGGCTGACGAAACAATCGCGCCAGCCTACCAGCTTCAGCTGCCCAGCTTGGCGGCAATATCGGCCACGCGCTGGCCAAACTGCTTGCCGGTTTCCAGATCGCCCGGGAACATCTCGGCAGCCGAGGCGTCAGAAGGCGACTGCGACATGGCGCCGCTGAACGAGCCCATCCAGTTCACGTCGTTGCGGGTGGCCGCCTTGGCGTTGGCAGGCATCATGCCGTTGCCCACCCACAGGCCGCCGTGCTGCATGGCCAGGTGAAACAGGTAGTCGAGCGTGATCTGCTTGTCGCCGTTGATGCTGGCGCTGTTCGTAAACCCCGCAAACAACTTGTTCTTCCAGGCTTGGCTGAACCAGGGCTTGGACGACGCATCCGCAAATTTCTTGAACTGCCAGCTGGGGCCGGCCATGTAGGTAGGCGAGCCAAAAATGATGGCACTGGCACCTGCCAGGGTTTCCCAGCCGCCCTCGGGCAGATTGCCGTCTGCATCGATAGCGACCAACTGGGCGCCTGCGCCCTCTGCCACTGCCTGGGCCAAGCGCTGTGTGTGACCATATCCCGAGTGATAAACAACTGCGATGTGTGCCATGAGAAAACTCCTGAAAAAAAGAGAAAACGAGACAAAGAACGAACGACGGGGAACCGGATTGAACGCCTGCGGCAGCAATCTTGCTGCCAACAGGTTATTGAAAACGCTCTGGGTAGATCAGCGGCTCGACTGGCGGCCGTCCAAGCTCCAGCCACCGGCGCCGAATGCCGCCAAGGCCAGCAGGCCACCGGTCACGCCCACGTTCTTGAAGAACATCAGCTGCTGCATCATTTGCTTGTCTGCAGGCAGATCCCAGAACGCATGAAAGAAGAAGCTGGCCACGAGCGTGAAGAACGCCAGCGCCAGAGCCGCAAAACGGGTCCCAAAGCCAAAGATCAGCGCCAGGCCGCCCAGCACCTCGACGGCAGCCGCCAAGGCAGCAGCCACGGTCGGCATGGGCAGGCCCACCGAGCTGATGTAGCCCACGGTGCCCGCAAAACCGGTGATTTTGCTGATGCCCGCGGGCAGAAACAGGGCTGCCAGCAGCAGGCGTGAGGCCAGGGCCAAGGGGTTTTGCAGGGATGTGAACATGGTGAATTGCTCCGGGGTGAAGATGGGTTAAACGGGTGGGCTAAAACGTCAAATGTCAGGCGGCCAGGTCGAACACCAGCACCTCGGCGTCGTGGCCATCGGTCAACGACAAGGTGGTTTCTTTTTCGATCAGCACGGCATCGCCGGTGGACAACGCATTGCCGTTGACCGACAGCGCTCCGCGCACCAGGTGCACATAGGTCTTGCGGGCGGGGTCCAAAGCTAGCGTGACGGACTCCTCCCCATCCAGCAAGCCCGCGTACAACGCCGCATCTGCGTGGAGCTTGACCGAGCCCTGTGCGCCGTCTGGCGAAGCCACCAGGCGCAGCGCGCCGCGCTTTTCAGCGTCGGCAAAGGTCTTCTGCTCGTAGCTCGGTGGAATGCCGCGCACATTGGGCTCGATCCAGATCTGCAGGAAGTGGGTGGTCTGGCCTTCAGCGTGGTTGAACTCGCTGTGCTGCACGCCGGTGCCGGCGCTCATGCGCTGCACGTCTCCGGGCGGAATGCCTTTGATGTTGCCCATGCTGTCCTTGTGGGCCAGCTCGCCCGACATCACATAGCTGATGATTTCCATGTCGCGGTGGCCATGCGTGCCAAAGCCGGTTCCGGGCGCGATGCGGTCTTCATTGATGACCCGCAGGTTGCCAAAGCCCATGTGCGCCGGGTCGTAATAACCGGCAAAAGAGAAGCTGTGGAATGAGTTGAGCCAGCCGTGATCGGCGTGGCCCCGGTCTTGCGATTTGCGAACAGTCAGCATGGGGATGGCTCCTTTGAAGACTCGACTTTAGGCCTCTGTGTCGCCGTGCAGGGGCAGATGAATTGATGGCATTATTCAAATAATCTGAATTAACATGGCACCACCATGCAAAACGCACGTGATGTTCTGACCCCTGATGCGCTGACCATGCTGCAGGTGATTGCCGAGGCGGGCAGCTTTGCCGCCGCCGCGCGCCGACTGGGCCTGGTACCCAGCGCCCTCACCTACCGCGTGCGACAGATCGAAGATGCGCTCGATGTGCTGCTGTTCGACCGCAGCGCCCGCCAGGCCCGCCCCACCGAAGCCGGTGTGGAGCTGCTGCGCGAAGGCGCACGCCTGCTGCAGGACATCGACGCCGTGGCAAACCGCGTGCGCCGCGTGGCCACGGGCTGGGAGCCGCAGCTCACGCTGTCCATCGACGGCATCATCTCTCCCCACACCATGCTGGAGCTGGTGGATGCGTTCTATGCCATGCAGCCCCCCACGCGCCTGAAGCTGCGCGACGGAATCATGACCGGCACGCTGGAGGCGCTCACGTCCGGCCGGGCCGATCTGGCCATTGGTGTCTCGGTAGCGGGCAGCAATGTGGCGGGACTGCAGCAAGGCACGCTGGGTGATGTGCTGTTCATCTATGTGGTAGCGCCCCACCACGCTCTGGCCTCAGTACCCGAACCCATTACCGATGCCATGCTGCTCGAACACCGAGCCGTGGCCGTGGCCGATTCTGCCACCCGCGGCGGTGCCACCATGGGACTGCTGGGCGGGCAAGACGTGCTGACGGTCGACACCATGCAAGCCAAGGTGCGCGTGCAGCTGCGCGGGCTGGGCGGCGGTTTTCTGCCCGAACCCATGGTGCGCCCGTATCTAGAGGCTGGCCGTCTGGTGGAGCGCCGTGTGGCGCGCCCCGAGCGCAACGTGCGCGTGCACTACGCCTGGGGTGGCCCGGGCTTTACTGCGCCAGGCCGGGCGCTGCAATGGTGGCTGAACCAGCTGCAAAGCCCCACGACACGCCGCGCTCTGCTGGAAAACCACCATCATTTCTGATCTTGATCAGGTGCCCGCCCCCCTGCCGCGCGTGTAGAGTGGTCCCTGTTGGTTTTGTATTGCATATCGCTAGCCGACCGTCACCGAAAGGCCTTCCATGAGCAAACCCGATCCCCTCCCCGCCAAACGGCTCCGACGCACCAACGCCCCGGCAACAGCGACTGCCCCGGCAGCGCCCAAGGCCCTTTCAGGCAAGCCGCAACGCCATTTCGCGATCATCGGTGCAGGCATGGCGGGCATTGCCTGCGCACGCACGCTGGTGCAGGCCGGGCACCGCGTCACGGTGTTCGAAAAATCCTCCCAGGCCGGTGGCCGAACGGCCACCATCGACAGTCCCTTTGGCAGTTTTGACGCAGGCGCCCAGTATTTCACCGTGCGCGACCCGCGGTTTGCCCGCGCCATCGACACCGTGCCCGGCATCTGCAAGCGCTGGAGCGCCAACTCCGTGCAGGTGCTCGATGCGGCAGGCCGTGTCGCAGCAGTCGGCCTGCCGCATCGCGAAGCGCACTGGGTCGCCAGCCCCGGCATGCAGTCGTTGGTAACCACCTGGGCCGATCCGCTGGCCAAGGCTGGTCAGCTCATCACAAACACCCGGGTCACACGCATCGAACGGGACCCGGTCAATGCCCCCGGCTGGCAGTTGCGCACTGAAGGACCCGCGGGCACCCAGCATGTCTACGCCGGTTTTGACGCGGTGCTGCTGGCCCAGCCATCTGTGCCCGCGCAGGCATTGATCTCCAGCTCCGGGCTGGACAGTTCGTTGACCGACGCGCTGTCCAAAGTCGCCATCGCCCCCTGCTGGACGCTGATGCTGGCCTACCCCCACGCCGTGCGCCCGGGTCTCACCACATTGGGCCCGCAGTGGAATGCGGCACGCAGCACCCACCACCGCATTGCTTGGCTGGCTCGCGAGTCATCCAAGCCCGGCCGCAACGTGGTCGAACGCTGGACCGTACAAGCCAGCCCCGCCTGGTCCGCCGAGCACCTGGAAGACGACGAGGCCCGCGTACAGGCCAAGCTGATTAAGGCGTTTGCCGAGGTCACCGGCATCCGCGCCCAGCCGTCGCACGCCGACACCCGCCGCTGGCGGTATGCGCAGACCACCCACCCCCTGGGCAAGAGCCACCTGTGGGACGCCAGCACGGGCCTGGGTGCCTGCGGCGACTGGTGCCTGGGTCACCGACTGGAAGATGCGTTCGTGTCGGGCCTGGAACTGGCGCTCAAGGTGGCATGACAGCGGGCGGGGGCGCAAGGCCGCGCTACATCGGGCGGTTTGCCCCCTCCCCCACGGGCCCGCTGCATGCGGGCTCTTTGGTTGCGGCGCTTGCCAGCTGGCTGGATGCACGGGCGCATGGTGGCCAGTGGCTGGTGCGCATTGAAGACGTCGACACCCCGCGCTGCGTGCCGGGCGCAGCGGAGTTGATCCTGCAGCAGCTGGCGACCTGCGGTCTGGTACCGGATGCGCCTGCGCAATCCCAGTCTGCACGGGGCGCCCTGTACCAAAGGGCGCTGGACCAGCTCGTCACCGAGGGACATGCCTACCCCTGCGCCTGTTCGCGCAAGGACATTGAAGACGCCCAGGCCGCTTTGGGCCATGCCCGCGAGCGACATGCTGCGCTGCCCTACCCTGGCACTTGCCGCCACGGACTACGTGGCCGCGCGGGGCGGTCTTGGCGGTTCAATGTGACGGATTTCAAGCCAAAACAGGCTCTAGCGCTTGATGGTAAAGCGCTAATAGCTATCAATTCAGAAGCAACCAATCTTTTGCAATGGCAGGACAGGCGCCTGGGCCTGCAGCAGCAGGACGTGGCCAGCGCCGTAGGCGACTTTGTGCTGCGCCGCGCCGATGGGCTGTGGGCGTACCAGCTGGCGGTGGTCGTGGACGATGCCGACCAGGGCATCACCGATGTGGTGCGCGGTGCAGACCTTGCCGACAACACGCCGCGCCAGATCCTGCTGCAGCAGGCCCTGGGGGTGCCCACGCCGCGGTATCTGCACACGCCCCTGGTTTGTAGCGACAACGGCGAGAAGCTGTCCAAACAGAATGGCGCTCAGGCCCTGGACCTGCGTGACACGGCGCATGCACTGTCTGCCCTGGCGCAGGCGGCCCAGGTGCTGGGCTTGCCAGCACTGGCACATCCAAACAACATTTGTATCCCCGACGCATTGGCACTATGGGTCACAGCGTGGCGACGAAACTACAATGGCCCATCGTGACCGAACTGACCACTGCACCCGACCCCTTGAGCGCTGCACCCGCTGCAGCCCCCCGCGCACCCGGCGAAGCCCCGGCGGGCGTTACCCATCCCAAAACCATCAAGAGCTTTGTCCGCCGCGCAGGCCGCACCACCACCGGCCAGGCCAAGGCGTTTGAAGACCTGGGCCCGCGCTTTGTATTGCCCTACGCCAAGGCTCCGCTGGACACACATGCCGCCTTTGGCCGTAGCGCACCGCTGGTGTTGGAGATCGGATTTGGCATGGGCGAGGCCACGGCCCACATCGCCCGGGTGCGGCCCGATGACAACTTTCTGTGCTGCGAAGTTCATGAACCCGGTGTAGGAGCGCTGCTCAAGCGCATTGGTGAGCAAGAGCTGACCAATATCCGCATCCTGCAGCACGATGCCGTCGAGGTGATCGACCACATGCTGCCCGAAGGCTGCCTGGATGGGGTGCACATCTTCTTCCCGGACCCCTGGCACAAGACCAAACACAACAAGCGCCGCCTGATCCAGTCGCCGCTGGTAGCCAAGTTGGCCGCCCGGCTGAAACCTGGCGGCTACCTGCACTGCGCCACCGACTGGCAACCGTACGCAGAGCAGATTCTGCAGGTGCTGAGCACCGAGCCTCTGCTTCAGAACACCGCCTCCGGCTTTGCACCCCAGCCCGACTATCGCCCCCTGACCAAGTTCGAAAACCGCGGTTTGCGGCTCGGACATGGGGTGTGGGATGTCGTGTTCATACGCCGCAACTAACCCGTCCCTATGCCCCGACAGGCCTTCCGTACACCGCCCATGAAACCCATCCTGCAAAACTTGGTGGAGATGACGGGTCACCGCGATCACCTGCGGCTGGAGGTGTCGGTGTTGTCTACGTTGCAAAAGCTCAGCAGCATCATCGAGGTGCGGGCGCTGGAGCTGTTCACCGATGCCGGTGTGCCCTATGTGCGGCCCCGCACCTGGATAGAAGACGGACAGCTGGTGTCCACCGACTCGGAAGCCGCCGCTGACCCGCGCCGCGAAACACTCGACCAGTACCCCGCCCTGCGCGTCTGCGTCGAAGACCATACCGACAGCGCCCTGGCATCACCCCGCAAGGGCCGCTATGTGTTGTGGCTGCCCGTGTGGATGCATGACAAGGTCAGCACCTGCCTGGAGATCACGCAGTCGCGCCCCTTTTCGGCGCACAAGCTGGATGTGCTGATGGGCGTGTTTCAGGTCTACCAGAACTACCAGAGCCTACTGGACTACAGCGAACGCGACGCGCTCACCGGCCTGTTCAACCGCAAGACCTTTGACGAGCAGTTCTCTCGCCACACGATGCACGCCGTGGGCGGGCGCCCCAGCGCAATCACCGACTCGTTTCCAAGCGACGAGGGTGCAGCGTCGTCCGAACCCGTGCTGCAGTGGCTGGCCGTGGTCGACATCGACCATTTCAAACAGGTCAACGACCGCTTTGGGCATTTGTATGGCGACGAGGTGCTGATCCTGATCGCCAACATCCTGCGCACTTCATTCCGCAGCCACGACCGTATCTTCCGTTTTGGCGGTGAAGAATTTGTGGTGCTGCTTCGCTCCACGACGCTGACCACGGCGCACAAGGTGTTCAACCGGTTCCGCCAGGCCGTGCAGGAGTACAACTTCCCGCAGGTCGGGCAGGTCACGGTCAGCCTGGGCTTCGTGAGCACCTCCAAGGGCGCGCCGGTTGAAATCCTGGGCCAGGCCGACCAGGCGCTTTACTACGCCAAGGAACATGGCCGCAACCAGGTCTGCTTCTACGACGATCTGGTGGCAGGCGGCCATCTGGTCGCCAAAGTGGCCAACGACGACGCTGAGCTGTTTTAGGCAGACTCCGCCCGGCACAGCATCCGACCTGTTGAGTCGGTCTGAGCCATCAGGTCAGCGTCTGCATAATTGCCTCCACATCCACCGCGTCCTGCTGTGACGTCGGCAAAAACTTTTCTGCATAGTCGCGCCACACCCCGCTCACGAGGAAGAAGCGGAACACGTCGGCATCGATGTGCCGGTCCCGCACCATGTGGGCCATGATCTTGAGTGACTCGGACAGGGTCTTGGGCGGTTTGTAAGGTCGGTCAGAGGCTGTCAGCGCCTCGAAGATGTCTGCCAAAGTCATCACACGGTCTGCCAGCGTCAGATCTGCGGCTTTCAGACGCCGGGGATAACCCGTGCCGTCCAGCTTTTCGTGGTGCGACCCTGCGATGGACGGAACACGCGCCAAGTGCGGCGGAAAAGGCAGACCGCTGAGCATGACGATGGTCTGCACGATGTGGTCGTTGATCTTGAACCGGTCTTCTGCCGTCAGTGTGCCGCGGCGTATAGAAAGGTTGTGCAACTCGCCCAGGTGCGCCTCTTGGGGCGGCAGCACCATGTCAAAACCCCATCGGTTGCCCGGATTGCCCGCTTCTACCGGCGGCTTGCGTGAGCCCCAGGGAACGATGTGCTCAGGCCGGTCTGCCAGCAAGGGTTCATTGGCGGGTGTCGGGCGTGTCGGCACCCTGGCCAGTCGGGCCATCTCGGCTTGCGACAGACCCAAACGGTCATCAAAGTGCCGCTGCCATATTTGCCGCCCGATGATTGCCAGCCTCTGCACATCGGCATCGGCCATGAACTCGCCGCCCACATTGCTGCGGGCGACAAAGGCAAAGTCGTCCAGCAGCCGTTCGCGGCGCTGCAGCAGTTCGCGCTGCAAGCGCACCGGGTCAACCCCCGCCACCTGCTGTTTCCAGTAGTCCAGCTCGGCATCGCGCCACAGCACCTCAAACCGCATGCGTACCTCGTGGATGCGGTTGTAGAGCGTCTCCAGCTTGGTGGCCTTGTCGATGATGTGCTCGGGGCTGGTGACCTTGCCGCAGTCATGCAGCCAGGCACCCAGACGAAACTCGTAGCGTTCGGCATCGGACATGGCCACATGCGCAAACGGCCCCTCGGTGGCCTCACACAGGCGCTGCATCAGCGATTCGGCCAGTTGCGGCACACGCTCGCAATGGCCGCCGGTGTACGGGCTTTTGGCGTCAATGGCGTCGGCCAGCAGGCGGATGACGGCATCGAACAGTTTCTTTTGCCCTTCAATCAGGCTGCGCGTTTCGATGGCCACGGACAAGGTGCCCGAGAGTTTCTCGACAAACGCCCGAAAGTGCACGTCATCCTGCAGGTGGTCTGCCACATAGCGCAGCACCAGCAACCCCAGCGGCTGGCCGTCGCGGGTGCGCAGCTGCACGCGCAGCACGCGCTGTGGCTGCGCGTCTGCAGGGTCGTCATGGCTGTCGCCTTCCTGAGGCTCCGTATGGTTGATGAAATGAATCATGCCCAGGTGCTCGGGGTAGCGCGACTGGTGCTCGGGGTCTTCGCAGTAGCGGGCCGAGCGCAGCAAGCCTGCGCGTTGGGGCTCCACCAAATACACTGCCCCGCTCGTGCAGCTGGTGGCACGCACCAGCTCGTACAACACGCTCGACAGCATCAGATCCAGGCGCGATTCGGCGCTGATGTGGTGGGTGATGTGCAAGAACTCCTGGATGGTGTCGGACATGCGGTCCATCACCTGCCCCAGTTCACGCACCTCGCGAATCGGAGAGACGCGACGGGCGGGCCGCCGAAAGTCGAATCCGGCCAACGCCTGCGCCTGGCTCGCCAGCCCAAACAGGCTGCGCCCCACACGCCGCCCTGCCAGCCACCCAAAGGGCAGCATCAGACCGATCAACGCCACCGACAGCCACACCTGGCGGCGCAGGTTCTCGTTCACATCCCGCAGCAGTTCCTGTGTAGGTATTGCCATGAGGATGTGCAGACCCCGCCACCGCATCGACTCCAGGGGCAGCACCTTGGCCAGCCATTCCTCGCCACCTGCCGTGAACCGGTGTGCCCGGCCTTCCTTCAAACCCTGCTGCTGCATGGCCTGCAGGCTGGGCACGCCGAGGTCGGCCAGTGTGCGCAGCGTCAGGCTGCCTTGCTCGCCCTCGCGCACCAACACACGGGACATGTCCGGGTAGGCCAGTACGCGGTGGTCCGGGTCCACCACGGCGATCTCGGTGCGTGGCATCAGGCGCAGGCTGCCGATCTCGCGCCCCAAGTCGGTCAAGGCCACATCCATGCCGATCACGGCACGACCGTCCTCGCTGGGCTGGCTGAGCGTCACTCCCACTTCCTGGGTGGTGAAGAACACATAGGGTGTCGTCAGAACCTGCGTATTCTTCTCGGCCGCCTCGGCATACCAGGGTCGGGTGCGCGGATCGTAACGGTACTCAGAGCGCACGGCGGATTCGATCAAGCGCAGCTGCGGGTCGTAATAGCTCCAGCGCCCCAACACACCCGCGACACCGCGCTCTCGCGACATGGACTGCACCAGATACGCGGCATCGCGCGGGGCATCCAGTCGTGTGCGCAAAGCCGCGTCGCGCAGTGGGCGCACCAGTAAAAACTGCCCGTCGGGGTAGCCGATGAAAACGGCCGACAACAACAGGTTCTGCTCCAGCAGACGGGCCAGCACAGGCAAACGGCGCAGGCGCGCCGGCAGGTTCTGGGCCGAGGCAATGGGGTCAAAAGCCAGCAGGCGGATCGTCGCATCCGCTGGGTCCACGATGCGGTGCACCCGCTCGCTGATCAACTGGCTGATGTGCTGCGCGTTTTCGTCGGACGCGGCGATGATGGCCTGCTGGGCGCTGGTGCTGACCTGATAGACCAGCAGCACGGTAAGCAACAGCATGGCCGACACCACCACCGAGGCGATGACCACCTCGAACGGCACCGTGATGCGCCGCCACCAGGGAAGATCGGCCGCAGCCCGCACCGGCGCAGGAGGCCGCGGTTCTGTCTCTGGCTCGGAATGGTTAGGGCGCAGGGTGTCCATGCGCCTGAATGTAGGGGCGAAGGCGGTTGGCCGTCACCCTCTTTTTGGACAAGCAGCAGTGGCAGCCATCCAGGCCGCTGCAGCTGCTGCCCGCTTCCTCAACCGAGTTGCTGCGTCACCCAACCGTTGACCGACGCCAAGGCGGCCGTCAACTTGGACGCGTCGGTGCCACCCGCCATCGCCATGTCCGGCTTGCCGCCACCCTTGCCGCCCACCTGCTGGGCCACAAAATTGACCAGCTCACCGGCCTTGATCTTGCCCACGCTGTCGGCGGTGACGCCCGCAGCAATCTGCACCTTGTCGCCATCCACGGCTGCCAGCACGATGGCGGCGGTCTTGAGCTTGTCCTTGAGCTTGTCCATGGTGTCGCGCAGGGTCTTGGCGTCGGCGCCAGGCAGCGCGGCAGCCAATACCTTGATGCCCTTGACCTCCACAGCCTGGTTCACCAGTTCGTCGCCCTGGTTGGAGGCAAGCTTGCCCTTCAGGGCAGCCACTTCCTTCTCCAGCGCACGGGCGTTATCCAGTGCCTGGGTGATGCGGCCGTTGAGTTCGGCCACTGGCGCCTTGAGGGTGCTGGCGGCCTGGTTCACGGTGTCTTCCAGGCTTTGCAGGTAAGCCAGCGCATTGGCGCCCGTCACGGCTTCGATGCGGCGGATGCCCGCAGCCACGCCGCCCTCACCCACCACCTTGAACAGTCCGATGTCCCCCGTGCGCTGCACGTGCGTGCCACCGCACAGTTCGCGGCTGGTGCCAATGTCGAGCACGCGCACGGTTTCGCCGTACTTTTCGCCGAACAGCATCATGGCGCCGGTCTTTTGGGCCGATTCGATGTCCATCACGCGCGCCTGTGTGGGCTGGTTGGCCAGGATTTCTTCGTTGACGCGGCGTTCGATCTCGCGGATTTCAGCCGCCGTGACGGCGCCGTTGTGCGTGAAGTCAAAACGTGTGCGGTCGGCATTGACCAGGCTGCCCTTTTGCTGCACATGGCTGCCCAGCACTTCGCGCAGGGCCTTGTGCATGATGTGCGTGACCGAGTGGTTGCGCACCGTGGCGGCGCGCACTGCGGTGTTGACTTCGGCTTGCACCGTGTCGCCCACATTTAGCGTGCCCTCTTCCAGCGTGCCGTGGTGGCCAAACACATCGGCCTTGATCTTGAGCGTGTCGCCCACCGCAAAACGGGCCGAGCCGCTGGTGATGACGCCCTCGTCGCCCACCTGGCCGCCGCTTTCGGCGTAAAAGGGCGTCGTGTCGAGCACGACCACACCAGTTTGACCATGTTTTAGGGCCGCAGCGCTTGTCCCGTCTACGTAGATAGCTACGATTTTTGCAGTCTCTGCAAGATTTTCATAGCCGGTGAAGCGGTTGACGTCACCGGTGTAATCCAGCGCCTTGTCCATCTTGAACTTGCCGGCAGCGCGGGCCTGGGCCTTCTGCTTTTCCATGGCGGTCTTGAAGCCGGCCTCGTCCACTTCCACGTCGCGCTCGCGGCAGACGTCGTTGGTCAGGTCGAGCGGGAAGCCATAGGTGTCGTGCAGCTTGAACGCCACGTCGCCGGGCAGCACCTTGGCACCGCCGTCCAGGGTGGCGTCCAGGATTTCCATGCCGTTGGCCAGCGTTTCAAAGAAGCGCTCTTCTTCCACCTTGAGCACTTCGGTGATGCGCTGCTCCTGCTCGCGCAGCGATGGGTAGGCATCACCCATCAGCGCGCACCAGGTCGGCCACCAGCTTGTGGAAGAACGGGGTCTTTTTGCCCAGCTTGTAGCCATGGCGGATAGCGCGGCGCACGATGCGGCGCTGCACGTAGCCGCGTCCTTCGTTGCTCGGGATCACGCCGTCGCTCACCAAAAACGCGGTAGCGCGGATGTGGTCGGCGATCACGCGCAGGCTCTTGTGGTTCAGGTCAGCCACACCGGTTTCACGCCCTGCGGCCTTGATGAGCTGGTCGAACAGGTCGATCTCGTAGTTGCTGTGCACGTGCTGCAGGATGGCGGCCAGGCGCTCCAGGCCCATGCCAGTGTCCACGCAGGGCGCGGGCAGCGGGGTCACGGCACCCGTCTCGTCCATGTTGAACTGCATGAACACGTTGTTCCAGATCTCGATGAAACGGTCGCCGTCTTCATCCGGGCTGCCGGGAGGGCCGCCAGCGATGTGCGGGCCGTGGTCATAGAAGATTTCGCTGCAGGGGCCGCAGGGGCCGGTGTCGGCCATCATCCAAAAGTTGTCGGACTTGTAGCGGCCGCCCTTGTTGTCGCCGATGCGGATCACGCGCTCGGGCGGCAGGCCGATTTCCTTGGTCCAGATGTCGTAGGCCTCGTCATCTTCTTGGTACACCGTGGCCAGCAGGCGCTCGGGCGGCAGCTTGTAGACCTCGGTCAACAGCTCCCACGCCCACTTCAGCGATTCGCGCTTGAAGTAGTCGCCAAAAGACCAGTTGCCCAGCATTTCAAAAAACGTGTGGTGGCGCGCGGTGTAGCCCACGTTCTCCAGGTCGTTGTGCTTGCCGCCTGCACGCAGGCAGGCCTGCACGGACACCGCGCGGTTGTACGAGCGCTTGTCGGTGCCCAGGAACACGTCCTTGAACTGCACCATGCCCGAGTTGGTGAACATCAGCGTGGGGTCGTTGCCGGGCACCAAGGGGCTCGATGGCACCACGGTGTGGCCCTTGGAGACGAAGAAGTCCAGGAAGGACTTGCGGATGTCAGCGACAGAAAAAGTGGGAGTGCTCATGGTGTTGTGGAGTGGTTGCACGGAGCAGGCAGGGCGCAGGACCCGCGCCGGTGCGTGGCCTGTCGCTGCCCCTATGGGGACCAACCTTTCATTATAGGTTTGCAGCCTTGGGGCCCGTGGCCGGATGGCGACAGGTGGCGCAGACCCAACCGGCACCGGACAACTGTGGATCTTTAAGAGTAGCTCAAAAAATCACTTGCGCCTCTCAAATATCTTGTTAATATATTAACAACTCAACCGAAGCGAACTGCTTCATCCGCCCCCAAGGAGCCCCCGTGAACCACCAACCCCGCTGGCAAGGCATCTTCCCCGCCATCACCACCAAGTTCCACGCCGACGAGCGCATCGACGCCGAAGGCACGGCCCGCCACATCGACTTCCAGATCCGCAACGGCATCCACGGCCTGGTCACCTGCGGCTCGCTGGGCGAGGCCAGCACGCTGACGCTGGAAGAGAAGCTCGAGGTCGCCAAGATCGCCCTCGAAGCCGCCGACGGCCGCGTGCCCGGTGCTGGCCAACGTGTCCGAAACCAGCACCCGCGAGGCCCTGCGCTACATCGAGGGCGGCAACAAGCTGGGCGTGGCCGGCTACATGGTGATGCCGTCGGTGATCTACGTGGCCGACGCGCGCGAGGCCATGGCCAATGTGCGCGCCATGGCCGATGCGGCCCAGCAGCCCGCTCATGGTCTACAACAACCCGTCGCCTACCGCGTCGACCTCAAACCCGAACACATGGTGGAGCTGGCCGACTGCGAGTGGATCGCCGCGATCAAGGAAAGCAGCGGCGACATCCGCCGCATCACCGACCTGCGCAACACCGCTGGGCGACCGCTACCAGCTCTTCCTGGGCGTGGACGACCTGGCTTACGAAGGCCTGGCCCTGGGCTGCGACGGCCTGCTGGCCGGCGTGGGCTGCGCCTTCCCGCGCGAGACCGTGGCGTTGTACGACCTGATGAAGGCCGGCAAATATGCCGAGGCGCTGCCGCTGTACCAGTGGATGACGCCGATGCTGCACCTGGATGTGTCGACCAAGCTGGTGCAGAACCTCAAGCTCATCGACGTGCTGGTGGGCGTGGGCACCGAACACATGCGCCGCCCGCGCCTGCCACTGGTGGGCGAGGAGCGCGCGTTTGTAGAGAGCGTGGTGCGCAAGGCCCTGGCCACGCGCCCTACCCAGTACCAGTCTGTGCCCTGACACACTAGGTACGCTTTACATCCTTGCCAACCACGACCAAAGCACCATGCAACGCATCCATGTGATCGACTCCCACACCGGCGGCGAGCCCACCCGGCTTGTCATCGACGGTTTCCCCGACCTGGGCACCGGCACCATGGCCGAACGGCGTGCGCTGCTGGCCGAGCGCCACGATGCCTGGCGGGCCGCCACCGTGCTGGAGCCGCGTGGCAGCGACGTGGTGGTGGGGGCGCTGCTCTGCGCGCCGCAAGATCCCGGCCAACGCGGCGGGCGTGATCTTCTTCAACAACAGCGGCTACCTGGGCATGTGTGGCCACGGCACCATCGGACTGATCGCATCGCTCGCCTACCTGGGCCGCATCACCCCTGGCGAGCACCGCATCGAAACACCGGTGGGCACCGTGACCACCACACTGCACACCGATGGCTCGGTCAGCGTGCGCAACGTGCCCGCCTACCGGCTGCACCATGCAGTTGGCCGTCGATGTGCCCGGCTACGGCCGCGTGGTGGGCGATGTGGCCTGGGGCGGCAACTGGTTCTTCCTGATCTCCGACCACGGTCAGCGGGTGGCCAGCGACAACCTGGAGGCGTTGATGGCCTACAGCTGCGCCGTGCAGCAAGCCCTGAAAGACCAGGGCATTCGCGGCGACAACGGTGGCGAGATCGACCACATCGAACTCTTTGCCGACGACGACAACGCCAAAGACCCCGCGGACAGCCGCAACTACGTGCTGTGCCCCGGCAAGGCCTATGACCGCTCGCCCTGCGGCACCGGCACCAGTGCCAAGGTGGCCTGCCTGGCTGCCGACGGCAAGCTGGCACCGGGCGCTGTCTGGCGCCAGGCCAGCATCATCGGCAGCCAGTTCGAGGCCAGCTACACGCTGCAGGACGATGGCAAGGTCATCCCCACCTTGCGGGGCCGCGCCTACATGAGCGCGGAAGCGACCTTGCTGATCGACGACGCGGACCCGTTCGGCTGGGGCATCCGGCTGTAAACCGCCTCCTTCCATCCGCACAGGCCCCATGCAAACCACCGATGTCCTTGTGATCGGCGCTGGCATCGTCGGCGCGGCCTGTGCCCATGCGCTGGTGCAGGCTGGTTTGTCGGTGCGAATCATCGATGCGCGCCTGGGCGGCGCCACTGCTGCAGGAATGGGGCACTTGGTAGTGATGGATGACAACCCCGCCGAACTCGCGCTGAGCAAATCTTCGCTCGACCTCTGGCACACCTGGGCGCCCCACATGGATGAGGGCTGCGCCTTCACCGCCTGCGGCACGCTCTGGCTGGCTGCCAACGATGCCGAATTGCAGGCCGCACAGGACAAATGCAGCACCCTGCAAGCGCATGGCATCGCCTGCGAGATGCTCAATGCCGCTGACCTGGCCCGCGCAGAACCCGCGCTGCGCCCTGGTCTGGCGGGTGCGCTCAAGGTTGAGGGGGACAGCGTGGTCTACGCCCCGCGCGCGGCCCAATGGCTGCTGGACCAGGCCGCAGCCCACGGGCGCTTCGTGTTTGAGCAAGCTGAAGCAATACGCATCGACGGCCACACCGTCACCCTGCGCGACGGGAGCCAGCGCAGCGCGGGCGCCATCCTGCTGGCCAGCGGCATGCATGCGCCCCGGTTGTGCCCCGGCCTGCCGCTGCGCCCCAAAAAGGGCCACCTTGTCATCACTGACCGCTACCCCGGCACAGTGCACCACCAGCTCGTGGAACTGGGCTACATCACCAGCGCGCACCACAGCGACGGCACCTCGGTGGCCTTCAACGTGCAGCCCCGGCCCACAGGGCAGTTGCTGATCGGCTCGTCGCGCGAGTTCGACACCACCGACCCTGCCGTCAACAACGCCGTGATGGCGCGCATGCTGCAACGCGCACTCGACTATCTGCCGGGCCTGGCCGACCTCAACGCCATTCGCACCTGGACCGGTTTTCGCGCCGCCACGCCCGACAGCCTGCCCTTGATTGGCGCGCACCCCGAACACCCGCACCTGTGGCTGGCCGTGGGCCATGAAGGGCTGGGGGTGACCACTGCCCCGGCCACCGCGCAATTAATGGCCGCGCAAATCACAGGGGGCACGCCAGTGATCGATCCTGCGCCCTATGCACCAGCTCGTTTTGCAGGCCTGAGCAACCCATGACCCCATCCGCCTCCACCCTTGTGCAGATCGTCGTGAATGGCAAGCCCTTGCAGGTGCCCGCAGGGACCAGCGTCGCCGCCGCGCTGGCGCAGCAAACACCGGGCACCACGCGCACATCCGTCACTGGCGAGCCACGGGCACCGCTGTGTGGCATGGGCGTGTGCCACGAATGCAGGGTGCGCATCCATGGCCGCACCCGTCTGGCGTGCCAGACGGTCTGCGTCGAAGGCATGCAGATACACACCGATGTCGGCGCCGCTCACGGGAGTGCAACGCAATGACCCAGCGACCCGCAAACGCACGAACACTGCGACATCCTCATCATCGGCGCGGGCCCTGCCGGCATGGCCGCGGCGCTTGCAGCCGCACCCAGCGGTGCATCGATCAGCATCGTTGACGACAACCCGCAGGCAGGCGGCCAGATTTGGCGCGACGGCCCGGCCGTCGCATTGCCCGCTCTTGCACAACACTACCGCAACGCACTGGCACAACACACCAATATCCGCCTGCTACTGGGCACCCGGGTGGTGGGCGTGGGAGACCCGCAACCGCAGGACAAGGCGCCTGCCTTGCTGCTGGAAGACGCCGACCGAGGC
Organism: uncultured Gammaproteobacteria bacterium; assembly: GCA_963784815.1. Lineage (GTDB taxonomy): Bacteria > Pseudomonadota > Gammaproteobacteria > Burkholderiales > Burkholderiaceae_C > Acidovorax. The sequence continues at coordinate 20,552 of CAWATB010000027.1, forward strand.
TGGACGCAGCGCAGCCACCGCATCGTGCTGTGCACCGGGGCGCGCGAGCTGCTGCTGCCCTTTCCGGGCTGGACGCTGCCCGGTGTGACGGGTGCCGGTGCTCTGCAGGCCCTCATCAAGGCAGGCTTGGATGTGCGCGGCCAGCGCATCGTCATCGCTGGCACCGGGCCGCTGCTGCTGGCCGCCGCAGCCACCGCAACCAAAGCTGGCGCCATAGTGGTGCGCGTGGCTGAGCAGGCACCGTGGAGCGCCCTCGCAGGCTTTGCCGCACAACTGCCACGCTGGCCCGCCAAGGCAATGCAAGCCTTCACACTGCTGAGCCCATCGCTGCGGGCAAGCACCCATGTGCTGGAGGCCCACGGTACCGGGCAGGTGCAGTCTGTGCGGCTGCGCAAGGGTCAACACGCAGAAGAAACCTTGGACTGCGACCGCGTGGCTTGTGGGTTCGGCTTAATCCCCAATACCCAGTTAGGGCAGATGCTGGGCTGCGCGCTGGGTGGCCCCTTGAGTGGTGGCCAGGGCCTGGCCGTAGATACCCAGATGCGCACCCGCGTGCCGGGCGTGTATGCCGCCGGAGAATGCACCGGCTTTGGCGGCAGCGAGCGCGCACTGGTTCAGGGCGCTATTGCCGGCCATGCAGCGGCCGGACAGGTACAACAGGCCGAAGCGCTGCGCCCGCAGCTGACGCGCTGGGAGGGCTTTGCGCAAACACTGCACGCTGCGTTCCCGCTCAACGAAACACTCAAAACGCTGGCCGCGCCCGACACATTGGTGTGCCGCTGCGAAGACGTGGCCTACGCCGCCTTGGCCGACCGCCAAGGCTGGGTCGATGCCAAGCTCCACACCCGCTGCGGCATGGGCGCCTGCCAGGGGCGCATCTGCGGTGCAGCCACCCAGCATCTGTTTGGCTGGCAACCCTCAGCCCCCCGCCATCTGCTCGCGCCAGCGCGCATCGGCACGCTGGCCAGTTGTGCCCCGCTGTCGGCGCAGTCTTCCGAAGCGCCGACTGGCTGACGGACCCGCAGCTCCGCACCCATCCGTTGCGCCACCTTACCCATCACCGGGCATTCATCTTGCTTGTAAATATATTAATTAAATATTAAAACGAGCGGCATTCCGTCACCTTCCCCCAGCAGGCCCTT